>NZ_PCOY01000001.1 GCF_002979475.1 Microbacterium sp. MYb62
CGCTGGATCGAGGCCCGGTGGTGACCATCGACCGCGCGGACTATCAGATCGCCGGGATCATCACGCAGTCCCCGCGGTTCCCATTGCTTCGGGGCGAGATTCTTCTCCCCGAAGCGACGGCCGGATTCGAACAACCAAAGACGACCAGTGCAGTGCTGCTCACCTCTGCAGGTGCTGCGCAACAAGTCGCACAGCAGGTGCCCATCACAGTGAACCCGTACACGCCAGAGGTGGTGACGGTTGAAGCACCCACTGATGCGAAGGAGCTTCGAGTCCGTGTCGAACAAGGTGTGCAGACCACGCTCATCGCGTTCTCGATTCTCGCGATCGTCGTCGCCATTGCCGCGCTCACCAACGCGATGCTGCTCGCGGTCACCGCTCGACGTGGCGAGATTGGAATGCGCAAGGCCCTTGGCGCTCGAAGCCGACACATCGCATGGCTCATCGCAGGAGAATCTGCGTACGTCGGCGCGGCTGGGGGAGTCCTCGGACTCACCCTCGGGATCCTCGCGATCCTCATCGTCACCCTCACCCAGCAGTGGACACCCGTCTTCGATCTGCGCCTTGGACCGCTGGCTGTCCTCGCCGGAATTCTGATCGGCGTCCTTGGCGGAACGGTTGCCGCTGCCCGAGCCTCCCGCATCCGACCCGCTGACACCCTCCGCCAATGACGGCGCACAGCCCCCAGAGATCCATAGACTCACACCCATCCCTGCGCATCGTCACCCAGCTGCTGCAGGGCGACATCGCGCACCGGGGAACAGCAACCAACCACTGGCATATGAAGGTCACCTACGCCTACCCGGCTCGATCCCACCACAATCGGAGACCAAGCCCTCGTCGACGAAGCCGTGGAGCCCTCCGGGGCCTGTCGCGAGCCCCGAACGACGGGGATGGAGTGGAACGGAACAGTCTCGCTGACGAAGTCCTTATCCCGTTCCAGGAGAACAGACGAAGCGACTTTCGGCGATTCGACTGGTCAACACGTGCGTTGGGGGACCCCGAGCCAGTTCCGACCGGCGATGTGTTGATTGTCGACCTGATCGGTCTCTTGCACCCCTCGATGGCTGACGTGCTGGATCTCACGGTCTGGTGCGACGTGCCCCTCTTGATCGCGCAAGAGCGCGGGATCGCACGTGATGCTCAACTCGGGAATGACCATCGGCGGCTCTGGCACGAAGTGTGGACGCCCAATGAGATTGACTTCGACGCCAACTTCGCTCCCCGAGAGCGGGCCGAAGTGCTCATGTCCTCGACCGATGTGGGAGCCAAGTAGCGAACGAGGTTTGGAGCACAGCGGCCTCGAATCGGCACCCTCGAAGACCAGACTTCGGTAGCAGCTTGCAGATTTCCGCTGGATCTCAGGTTGCGGCCCTACAGCGGTTTATGGGCCTTTCCCCGGTTTCTCACTAACGTCCGGAACGGAGCTCGTTGGGGGCTCCTGTGCGTACGGATCTTGCGGGCGGGTTCATCGCGCGGCCCCAGCGGTCTACGAGCCGAGTGAAGCACAGCGGTCGCCATCGGCCCGCTGGGGGAGAGGGGGAGGGGGACCCGACATGCGGGCCGCTGGCAAAGCAAGAGCAGCAAGACGACGCATCTAGCGGTGCGAGATGCCGCTCGCTGTGTGGATCGGCTCGCGCCGCGGCGCAACACAGTTCGGCTTCTGGTCTAATCAGGGGATGGTCGCAAAATCATCGAGAGCTGCTCCGAAGGCTCTGCCGGGTGATCGGGTCGCAGTGATCTCGCCGGCATTCGCCGCTCCGGCGATCTCGCCCACCCTGCACGAGCAGGCAATGCGCCGGCTGAGCGAGGCGACAGGACTGATCCCGGTCGAATACCCAACCACCCGGCAACTTGGCGCAAGTGCGGAGGCCCGTGCCGCCGACGTCACCGAAGCTTTCGCCGACCCGAACATCCGCGCCGTGCTGGCCACGATCGGCGGCGACGATCAGGTGACCGTCATCCCGCATATCGACGCCGGGGTGCTCGCGGCGAACCCGAAGCCGTTCCTGGGCTACAGCGACAACACGAACCTGCACAACCTGCTCTGGAACCTCGGCGTGCCGAGCTTCTACGGCGGGTCGACCCAGGTGCACCTCGGGCCCGGCCCTCATCTCGATGACATCCATGTGCGGTCGCTGCGGGCTGCCCTCCTCGACGGCGGCACTCTCGAGCTCACCGAACCCGGCGAGTCCGAGGACTTCGGGTGGCCGTGGGAAGACCCACGGTCTCTGCGGGACTTCGGCGCACGTGAGGTCACCGGGCCATGGACGTGGGCTGGACCGGAGAAGGCCGTGTCTGGTCGCAGCTGGGGCGGTTGCATCGAGGTCATCGACCAGATTGCTCTTGCCGGACGAATGCCCGACGTTTCTGACTTTGACGGGGCGATCCTGCTGCTGGAGACCGGCGGGGAGGCACCGTCTGTGACCGAGGTCAAGCGTTGGGTACGCGCCCTGGGCGAGCGCGGAGTCCTCGGCGCCGTTGCCGGTGTGCTTGTTGCCCGACCGCCGGTCAGCGAGCGGCACTCACCCGTGCCCTCAGCGCCTGAGCGAACCCGCCTGCGCGAGGCGCAACGGGACACCATCATCGAGCAGATCGCCAGATACAACCCCACTGCTGTGGTCTGCGTCGGGGTGCCGTTCGGGCACACCCGCCCGCAGTGGATCGTCCCACATGGCGGCACCATGGCACTCGACGGAGCACGCCGTATTGTGACTGCTGATTACTGAGTGATCTAGACGTGCGGGGTTCACAGGACGACAGAACAAACCCCGATCAGGATGGGACTCAGGGGAGGGGATCGGCGATACCCGTTTCTGCAGTAGTTGCAGATCTCGCAAGTAGTACAAGAGCGATCTGACATAATGTGCATTATCGGATATCGATCTGCCTGAGTTGCGTTGGATGCAAGAACTCTAGGCCCATCGCAACCTCGCTTTACCCCAGTTCACAAGGTATATAACGACGACGCTCGATGTCGTTCTTCGCTACGCTCTTGCCTCGCAGGTCAGTCGGGCGTATGTTTCTTGCATCAAACGCGAGTTTCATCGATTGGATGCAAGATGAGATCTTCCCGCGACGATGACATCAAGCTACTCGTGCAGCGCCGCACTCGCGTGCTGTCGATCCGCTTCGAGTCCGAGATCGCCAAGGCGATGGCGGACGATTTGGGGCGACGTTCGAAGCATGCCAGGTTGACGGAGTGGGCCAGCGTTAGGAATCAAAGTGTCTGAAACCGTCAAAGGACGCGTCCCACGCGAGTTTCGTGACGCATCGATTGCGTTATTCAGGGCTGATGAACGTGTGTTCGAAGGAATGGTTGAGGGCTGGAGAACTCAGATGTTGGCCCGCGGTCTAACCGTGGAAACCATCAGGAGCAAGATCGCCACGATTGAGCGATTTCAGGTGCATACAGGCGCGTACCCGTGGCAGTGGGCTCCAGTGGACGTAGAGCAGTACTTCGCAGACTCACGAGGGCGAACGAAGAAGCCGCTCTCGACGCGGACGCTTCGCCAGTACAGCGGATCGATAGGAATGTTCTGTAGCTATGCGACGAACCCCGTGTACGGCTGGGTGGAGTACTGCGAAGCCACTTTCGGGGACGTGCCATCACAGATCGTTTTCGATTGGAACTCGCCGCGGCACACTGCTGACGACGACGTAGCAACGTCCAACAGAGCACTCACGCATTCCGAACTGCAGCAGCTCTTCGACTATATCGACGACCTTGTCGACAGCGAGCGGGCCAAAGGGTCGAAGCGGTGGGCGAGCCTGCTACGCGATTCGATGGCGTTCAAGCTTTGCTACGCCTTCGGCCTCCGGCGGCGTGAACTCGCAATGCTCGAGCTAAGTGATTTCGGCCCCAATCCGTATATCCCTCAGTACGGCGTCTTCGGTGCTCTCACAGTTCGGTGGGCGAAAGGCACGGAAGGATCCGGGCCTCGTCGGCGCACAGTGCTGACCACGCCGAAGTTCGAGTGGGCGGTTCCTTTGATGCAGAAGTGGCTCTCCCCCGGCCGGCGTGATCAGTTCCGCATGGCGGACGGCAGCCCTTCCCTTTGGCCGAGTGAGCGTCGACCACGAGTGGGGCTGAGCACATTTGGCAATTCTTTCACTCGACTACGCGAGGAGGCGGGACTGCCCGAGAATCTTGGTTTGCATTGCCTCCGGCACTCCTACATTACGCACCTGCTCGAGGCTGGCTACGATCCAGCGTTTGTACAAGTTCAAGTGGGGCACAAGTATGCGTCGACCACGGGTCTATACACCCATGTATCATCGAGTTTTCGTCAGAAGGAATTGCAGCGAATGCTGACAAAGCGCGCCGCGCAACTCACCGCAGGTCTTGGACTGGATGGCACTCATGAGTGAACAACGTCGCATCGGATATAGCTGGAACCTTCGACAGATCATGGCTCAACGAAATCTGTGGAAAAGCTCCGACCTCATCCCGTTGCTACGCGCACGCGGTATAAACCTCTCGGAGTCCCAAGTTTGGAGGCTTGTTACAGGAACGCCCGAGAAGTTCACTGGGCGTACGTTCGCGGCGTTGTGTGACATTCTCGAGTGCACCCCTGCCGACCTCTTCGAGCCATACGTCGAGATGCAATCCGCCCGACGCGCGAACGCGCCCCGACTGGGCGATGAGCCCTTCCCGGCCGCAGGCGAATCGCTTACTCACCGAATTCGGCTTGTCGATGAGGACGATGATGGCTAGGCCCAGGCCGCCCGAGGACCCAGTGGCCTATCGGAATCCCTGCGCCCGCTGCGGCGAACATCGAGAGACCGCCGCTCACTGGCCCGATGGCCGAGTCTGCCAGCTGTGCAGGCGGCAGGCTATTCGGACGAAGGGGACTTGCGCCCTGTGCGATCATCAAGGAGTTCTGCCCGGTGTCAGCATCTCGGGACCGACTTGCCGCGCATGCTCGGGAATCCGATTGAAGATCGATTGTGCAATCTGTGGAGCGGAAGACGAGCTCTACTCGGAAGGGCGCTGCTGGAGATGCGTCCTCGCCGTCCTCGTCGATGGTGCGCTCTCACATCCGGGCACAGGCCAGATTGCCAAGGATCTGATTCCGCTCGCTGACGCGCTGAAGTCCATGAAACGCGCGAACAGTGGATTGACCTGGATTCGTCAGCCTCACGTTCAGATCTTTTTGTCTTCGCTGGCTCGAGTAGCAACCGTGAGGCATGATCAGATCGATGCGCTGCCCCGCTCGACCACGCGAGAGTTCGTGCGTAGTCTCCTAGTGACCCACGGGGTACTCCCCCAGCGCGACTCCTACCTCATGACCTTCGAGCACTGGCTACTCGACGTGCCTGCTCGGCTGACTAGCCCAGCGCACAGCACGGTCCTTGAGAAGTACGTGCGGTGGGATCACCTGCGCAAGATGCGAGCACGCTCTCCCGTCAGCCGCGGGACATTTCTTCGCAGCAAGCAAGCCATCACCGTAGCCGTGGACTTCCTCAACTGGATGGATGCCGAAGAAATTTCGCTCGCAGAACTCGGGCAGGATGACGTCGAAGCGTGGGCGACGGGCGGCACGACCACGAGGCTGATCGCCGAGAGATTCCTGAACTGGGCCCGGAAGGAAGGGTTGGTAAGCCGCAACCTGAGGATGCCACAGCACCGACGTGGGACCGCGAGCCGACTTACCCTTGACGAGCAGCAAGACGCAAGCACGCGGGCCTTGGATCCGAACATGATGACCGTGCGCGACCGGGCCGCCGCTGTTTTGGTTTTGGTGTTCGGTCAACAGCTTGAGCGCCTCGTTCGTCTCAAGTGGCGCGATGTGAGGGTCACTCCCGACGCCGTGTACGTTTCCCTCGGCGGTGACCCGATGCCGATTCCAGCGCCGTTCGATGATGCCTGGAGAGAGCTCCATGCGAACCCAGCTAATTGTCAGACGGCATCACACCCGAAGCGAGACCTCGTCTTCCCTGGTAGCAAGCCCGGCCAGCCCATCAACCCCGGCTATCTCGCGAACAGGATCAAGGCCATCATTCGAGCGCGCGCGGCTCGCCTGGGTGCGCTGGACGAGTTGACGAAGTTGGGTCCTGTGGTCGTCGTCGCCGGCGCTCTCGGTTACTCGCCTCGAACGCTAGAGACCTACGCGTTCGACGGCGGCGCCACCTATGCGCGATACCTCGGAGCCGTAAAGGAACTCGCGAAGGCGGCAACGCCCGGGACGAGCATGCTGGAACGTTAGAGGAGTTCACTCATTGATTGATCTCACTCCCCCGGTTGTGGGGCAGCGGAGCCGCGGTCAGCGTCACCGACGACGCAGGTCGGGTACGGCATGCGGCAGCAGTTCTGTGAGAGGAACCTCGAGCACCTGGGCGATCGCGAGTACGGCTCGAAGGGATGGGTTAGCCGGGGTGCCTCGACGCGACTCCCCCTGCTCGTACTGTCTGTAGATAAAGCGACTCAAGTTCGCCCGATACGCCACATCCTCCTGGCTGAGCCCCGCGGCATGCCGCTTCCGTCGAAGCAGCACCGCGAACTGGTCGGCGAAGTCTCGCCACTCGCTATCCGCCTCCCCGGTACGCTTTTCCACTCCCCTAGCGTTTCGAGAATGACTGCCAGGTATGGGCTTACGCGTATGCCATAATCTGAGTGGCCATACGAAACAATCGACTACTGCCGGATCCGCTCCACTCTGCACGTGTGCTGCCCGCCCTACGGACACCGCGGTCGCACCGCAGGGCAGGCCCGATGCGTGCGACCGCGATTGTGACGGTGATCGTGGCCGAGAAGCCATGGACTGCATGGTGGCGCGGTGTAAGCCATCCCCCACCGGCCGCATGGAAGTATGCGTTCGAAGAGTTCACGAGCGACGATACAGCCGACGAATGGGCTCTTGCCGCGGCGATCTTCGTTGCTCAGTATCGCCGTCGCCACTCACATGGGCCTACCTTCCGCGACCTATTCGCACATCTGCTTCCCGACACAGGTGGAGTTCCATCTCGCCTACCCAACGACTGGGATGCGGTCGATCATCGTCGCGGCAGCAACGACTTTCGCCGGCACGTGGCGATCGAGTGGCGCCGCCGGGGATATATCGGCTACGACAAGCAAGTTGCACGCAGTCTCAGAGTGGGCCCTCGATTTCGCGCGCAGTCCCGCGCGCGAAACGCACAGTCCCCTGACCGCCGAGGGGCGAGCGACGTTCCTATGCCATCGGTCTGCTCAGCGCGGGAGAAGGAATGACGGCAGACGCCATAGCGAATCCACGGTCGAAGGGTCGATCCAACTGCTGGTGGGGCGGGTACAGATGCCCTCCCGCCGCGTGGTTCACCGCTTTCACCGACTTCACCCAAGGTGACTCTGGTCGCCAGTGGGGTCTTGCCGCCTCTCTGTTCGTCTCACACCATCGGCGCAAACACCCTGAGGGCCCGAGCGCCCGCGAAGTGTTCGAGCACCTCCTGCCCGAGACTGGAGGCGCACCGACGGTACTCCCTGCGGAGTGGACGCCATCTGAACGAGGCCATGTCGTCCAACGATTCCAGTTCTTCGTCCTGACGAGATGGAAGCAGTTCGGATTGGTTGATTTTGACGACGGGGTTACTCACAATCTCCGTGCGGGGCCGCAGCTGCAGGTAATCGCATCGCGTGATCGCCATATTCGCGCGCTCGTGAGGGCGAGACCTCCTCGTTCGGGCAGAGGCCCCCACGACTGCGCGTTGTCCGCGTGTCTTACGCGAGAAGGAGCAGCGGAACGCCTCCGCATCACCGAGACCGCCGTGAAGCGCCACACCAAGGCGGGATACCTTCGCGTAGTCGTTCACGACGATCAGGTGCTTTATCCCGCATGGCAGTTCTCGCCTCGCCCGGACAAGCAAGTCGTGGCCGGCATTGATGTTGTCGCTCCTGCAGTCCCCGAGTCATGGTCAGTGGTCGCCGAGCACTACTTCATGGCTGCACCTCGCAGCGAACTGTCGGTGGATGGGCGCCTACTCTCCCCCGGCGACTGGCTAGACCTTGGCTTGAATCCGCATCGTGTCGCAGGAATTCTCGAGAAGTACACGTATGACATCCGACGGTAACCAACAGTCGCGGGCCGACGATTCTGCGCGTGAATCCCCTGCGCCGCACGACGCCGAGTCGGTCTCGAAGTCGCTGCAGCTCCTCGACGACGCAGCGACAGAGCAGGGGCGAGACTGGAAGCTAATCGATGCCCTTCTGGTCACTTTGGCAGCGTTCCCCGCTGGTAGCAGAGTAGACGTACTCGCGCCCCACGATCCAAGAGATCCGACGCGACGGCTACGCCCTGAGTTCAGGGCACGTATGGACGCTGTCGCAGATTCTCTGAGTGATGACGAGGCTGCCTTGTTTCTCGGTGTCGGCACGCGTCAGTGGACACCTGACGAGGTTGAGCGATTCATGACTGAGACGGAGCCGACATTGAAGATGCGTGATGAGCCGATCACGCCGTGGCCCTGGCTGATCCTCGGGCTGGATTCGACGAGCGCGCCAGCCCTCATCCGGAAGGCCGCAGAGAACGATGAGTGAGCGAAAGCTGACACCAGCACAGGTGAAACAGGCCCTCGCAGCCATCGAGAAGGGACATCAACTTGAAGGCCACCGGCCGAGTGCGAGTGCTCTCGACCGTGCTCGGCGCATTCTCGCGGGCGAGCTCAACCCTGAGGACGCCGAAGCGGAGATGCGAGACGCGCTCCGAGAGGTGATCGCGGGCGAACAGGAAATCCTACGCACGGCAGACAGCCGCGCGCTCGTCGGACGACTGATAGAGGTCCTGGGCCCGACACTTGTGTCCACCCTCGCGGGCTCGACCGACACGCACGCCGCGATGACTTGGGCTACCCCAGACGGCCCGAAACCCAACATGGAAGCGCTCACGCGGCTCCGGTGTGCGGCGGACGCGTGGCGGGCGATCAGCGAAGTGGAAGGCGATGACATCGCCAGAGCCTGGTTCATTGGAGGGAATTCGTGGCTCAGCGAGGATGCACCCGTCACGGCAATACGAGAAGGTCGATTCACCGAGGTAACGACCGCCGTCACAGCATGCGTGGAGGATACGTTCAGCGGGTAGCCCAGCGCGCTCCAGTGGTGCGGGGCTACGCCCCACTAACCTCAGACCTCAGACCTCAGACCTCAGAACTCAGAACTCAGCGAGTGATGATCGCGGCGGGTGGAGATACCAGATCGGCCATGCCTCCATCATCGCCAGCCGTTCGGGTTCGAGCTGCTTCTCCAAGTGAGCCACCTCGCCGGCGTCGTCGAGAAGAAGCGCGCAGGCGATCTCAAACTCGAGTGACTGTGAATCGCCGACCCGGGCCTGTTGCCGCTTCATCTCCCTGATGGCTGCAAGGTCGTCCGAGGTGAGTGAGCCTGTCCGCCAGAGGATCTGATACCTGTTCAGGTGGTGCCGGTCAAGATCCCTCTCCTGCGCGATCAACCAGTCGTTGAGGTGTTGCGCCGCGGCTAGGAGCACTCCCTTTCGGGAACCCGCGCCGTCGGCCGCGGAGATGAGCGCGATTACTCGGAGATTCGCGAGGTGCAAGGTTGTGGGCTGATCGATCAGCGCTTCGTACGCGTTCACCATCGCGCTCAGGCGCAAGTTCAGAACAGTGGCGAAATACTCGTCCTCGACGGTGTCGTAGACGGTGACGGGGACGCCAGCGCGCGAAGGATCGTCCTCGTCGTCGTAGCGGTACACGTGAGGCGCGGCCGAGTCGAACGGATCCACGAGACGCCAACGCCCCTCCGTAGACCCTGGCACGAGGAGGAACATCAGATGCCACTCGGCGATGGGAACCACGAACCGGCTGATCTCCCCCGTCTTGTTAGTGGGCTCCTCGCCGTCGATGAGTGATCGGGAGACGTTTATCAGCTCTCGCAGCTGCGAATCCGAGACGTCCTCGAGGTTGATCAAAGTCGTATCGACATCGAGCAGAGTGAACAGTTCCTGCAGCCGTCGCATGAAGCGCAGCTGACGCTCGAGCGAGTCGTCCTCGTCCTCGTCTTCCATGTCGTAGGTGGACTCTCGCCCGTCGAGCTCGATGCTCCGAGTGGTCTTCACAGCCGAGAAGAACTCGAGCGCTTTCAGCTCGTCAGCGAAGTTCCCTGCGAGGGTGAGAGTGAAAGAGCTGGTCTGAAGACCCGCCTCCGCCTTGAAAATAATCGTCAGACCGCCGGCAAGTGCGACCGCAACCCGAGACGAGTCCAGCCTTCTCACCAAGCACTCGTCGTAGGCGATGTCACCGCAGCGGATCTGGAAGGCCGCACGCTTCTGGGCGTACTCGGCAGGAAGGATCTCGAGACGACCGCCAAGGGGCACCTGCATGCCGCCGGTCGTCGTCATCTCAAGCGCGACGTCCAGACGGCTCGAATCCAACGTCACAGGGACGTCGAAGCTGAGGTCACTCACGGAGTGCACGGTGAGGGACGCGATCTCGTCAAACAGGGCCGGATCGAAACCCATCGACGCGTTCTGCCGCCTCGTGTTCAATGCCAAAGCCACAACCGCCTCAAGCTTGGCCGGATCGGTCGTCAGGGTAGTGAGCGGAACCGAGACTGTTTTCTGATCCGGATCCGCGTTCGCGAGAACACCCTGGATCCCGAACGGGGACAGCACCGCATAGTAGGCCGTTCTCTTCAACGTCTTCGGGTGGATCGCCACCACGAAGTAGAGCACACCGGCGTTGGACTGAAAGGCGACCAGGTCGGTCCGCGCGACAGGAAACGACGCAAGTAGTCCCTTGTTCCTGCGCCCCTTGACCTGCACGTCGACGCGACCCCGCCAGTCGGCCTTGCTACGACCGAGACCCTCATACACGTCGATGTGCCCGTCGGTGAATGGGGTCTTGTCGTTCGACGCAATCTGGGCTGCAAGGTGGGGGCACCGCGCGACAAGATCGGTGATCTTCGATACCGCTAGGAGCTCGACGTCTGCCACGGACACATCATCCCAGGTCGCGAGCGTCGGCGGCCGGCGCAGCGCTCGTCCGGCGAGTCTCGGGTCCTACCTCCAGCATCCCTTCGGCGCTCAGCTCTCTGCGAGCAATTCGATGGGTCGTTCCTCGCGATGACCAGCTGCACTTTGCCAGCTGATACTGCCAAACGTGGGGTGCCTCCGCATGACTGCCTGAGCGACTGGACCTCTCATCTCAGTGTCTTCGAGAATCGCATCGGCGTCAGCGCCCGCGGGGACGTCACCGAGGTGGAACGTGGCATCTCCATCGGGCGTCAGGACCTTCAGGACCGCGTCGTACGCATCAGTGCTTCCGAGGTTCGACATCCGGAGCGTGGGAGCTTGGTCATTGCAGATGTCCATCGGCCACTCTCCTCCCCAGCTCACGTCTCGCCGTTCGCTGTGTAGCGCGTGACGGCGGCGTTCGAGGTCAAGACGCTCCTCCATCGTGTCGCGCGCTGACCGCGCAATCGCATTGGCCTCATCAAGCAGTTCAGTGCTCCTTCGCTGCGCGGCAACCGCCTCGTCCCGCGCCGACTTGGCCTCCCTCGAATCTGCGAGCGATGAGCGCGCCTGCACGAACGCCACGACCGTGGCGGCACCTGTCGCGACCAACAGCGCGAAGTTCACGATGAGTATGGCGAGATCCATGGCGCGATCGTACTGGACTGCTCGAGTCCAGTACGGGAATCCATACCCATCGCCGGCTGACGGACCCACTCTTCCAGTCAGTTGGCTCTCTCTCGGGTCTCTGCCTGGCCCTTCACCGACGATGACTCCTTGGCCGGACTATCGGCGGCCGTTCGGGCTTGAGCGGAATATGAAGCGCTGTTTCCAGCCCCACTTCGCACGCCCCCTGCAACACCCCTTGGCTCCGGTGGGGTGCGGCGCGTCGATCTAGTAGGCACCGTGGTCCAGGCCGGAGAGGGGGTGACGGTGACGTGGGGCAGAAGATCCGCGAGGGCGTCGCTGGCAGTGTGGAACACGTGCTCGCTGTCGCCGCCAATGCCCGAACGGGGTGGGGACGCAAGTCACCGCGATCGGTCTGCGATCTGCCTGAGTTGCGTTGGAAGCAACTCAGGCAGTTAGAAGGATCGCACGCTCAACGTCACCGGTTGGGCTCAATGACCTTCACTGAGCCAAGTTGGGATGAAGTGTTCGTCCGATCCGCGATACTACGAAGGTGAGCAAAGGACGCCCTCAGGACCTCTTGAAACAGATCGAGCGTGATCTCATCGCGGAGAAACCTCTCGACACCCTTCTGAGGAAGCTGATCCTGCTCGGCGGGAACGCAGGTTCCCCCGAGCTTCGTCAGTGGGCCGCCACTGAGCTCCGCGGGTACGAGGACGACAACTCCTTGCCGTCGTACCGCAGAGTGAATGCTCCCCTGCAGATCGACGGAGCTGTTCCGGGTGGAGTCATTCGCCACCAGTCCATTTCGTCGATGGATCTGCCGGACTTCGCGCGCGCAGAGATCGGTGAACTGGTACCGCTTCGTATGGGCGTCAACGAACTGCACAGCATGGTCAGGAACCACTCGATCGATCACATAGTCAAGCTTCAGCCACCGGGGGCCGCTCTTCTCGTGGGATACATGAACCGGGACCGTCAACTGAATGGTCGCATTGACTCTCTGTATTGGAGCGTGTCGACCGTCGCCATCGAGGGTGTGCTCGACCAGGTTCGCACTCGTCTCGCGGAACTAATAGCCGAACTACGATCTACAACATCCTCGGATCAGGCCTTGCCTACGCCCATGCAAGCCGCGAATGCGGTGAACCTCGTGCTGAACGGACGCGGTCACCGAGTCAGCATCGCGCAAGCCGCCGGCAACGGGGTGGTCACGCCAGTGCTCGGAGATGATGAGCCGCGGTTCTGGACCACAGCACGAGTGATCGGAGCGGCTGTCGTGGGCTTGGCAACACTAACCGGGACCGGGATCGCAATCATTCAGTGGCTCTCGTGACGGTCGGTTGTTGTCCGAGGTTGGGCCTGTTCTCAGTAGTCCCGGTGCCCAGCGTGCGTTGGGGAGATGACGTGAGACGATAGTCCGCGCTGGACATTCCTCGCCAAGCGAAGCTCCGCCGGGAACTGTATACGCCCATCGCGCCGAGCACGCTCATGACCTCGCGCGCGTGTCTTGGTTGATACGACCACCCCGTTGATATCCACCAGAAACCGACGTCGCTCGCCATTCGCACTCCTTGCGGCAACGCTGCCCGAAAGAGAACCTTGCGCAGAGCGCAAGAACCCATCAGCCCACGCGTGTCCTTCAATCGAGCGTTGACAACGATGCGAGGATCTATGTGTTCGCATTTGGTTGGGCGGGTGACGGGGGTCACCGATTGGAGAATTCGGTGACCACAAGACATGTCAATCATTCTGGCGCGCGATGGTGGAAGGTTGATTTTCACGCCCACAGCCCGGCCTCCTTCGACTTCGGCGCCAGCGAGGGAAAGCCTGCTGGAGAGGCCACAGCCTTCCGAGACTGGCTGCTTGCATACATGCGCGGCGGAATCGATGCGCTAGTCATCGCCGATCACAATGAGCACAGTGGCATCGACAGAGCGCGGGCGGAGCTCGATGCCATGCGAGAAGCTGGGGTCGACGGATTCCGTGAAATAGCGCTCCTTGCTGGCGTTGAGCTGACTGTCGATGGTGGCTTCCACCTGCTTGCGGTCTTCGATGTCGAAACCGAGAGCGAAGTGGTCAACGGCTTACTTCATGTCTCCGGATACGACGGTCAGCGCGGCAGCAGCTTGGCGACGACGAAGAAGTCGTTTACCGAGGTGGTGGACGAGATCGTCGGCCGTGGCGGACTCGCCGTACCGGCTCACGCCGACGTCGCGAAGGGCCTTTATCGCCACGATGCGCGCACAGTCGCCGCCCTCGAAGCATCTGGCAAGATTTTGGCAGTCGAGGCGGTGACAGAGGAGGGGCGATCACGCTCTGTGAAGGCGGGGTGGGTCCCGGTGCTCGGCTCCGATGCGCACCATCTGGATGGAGCGTCCTGTCCCGAAGGCGTACAGCCGAAGTTCCCTGGAAGCCACTTCACATGGGTGAAGATGGAGACCCCCAACCTCCTTGGCATCCGTTTGGCACTAGCGGACGGGGAACAGTCTGTGGTGCCAGCAACGCAGGATGCCTTTGATCGCAACGACGTTGCGCATACTGTGATCGAACGCGTCGTGCTGGCGGATGGCGATTCCGAGCACGAGTACGTATTTGGCCCCTGGATGAACGCCGTCATCGGCGGCCGGGGGGTTGGTAAGTCGACAATCATCGAAGTCGTACGCTTGGCAATGGGGCGTTTCGATGATCTGCCTGACGAGCTTCAGCGAGACGGGGAATGGTTCTCGCCCGCGCCGCCGGGCAGAGGCGCTTCCCGGTTCTGGAGCGATGACACTCGAATCGAGGTCCACCTGACTCGTCTGAATGAGCGCTATCGCGTTGTGTGGAGTGGAGAGCGACCAGACATCTCTGTGGTCGAAGTCCTCTCGGAAGGGTCGTGGATCCCTCAAGGGGGCTCGCCACGTGACCGATTTGCGTTGCTCATCAATAGTCAGAAGCAGATCTATGAGACAGCGCGTGATCCCCAAAGCCTGCTCAGGGCCATCGATGATCAGCCGCAGGTCGGCTTCGCTGCATGGAGGGAGAAGTTTGACGAGCTTCGCGGTCAGTACAGAACGCAACGCGCTGAAATTCAAGAATTGCAGGTCAAGATCGACTCCGAAAATCGCCTTCGCGGTGAACTCTCGGATGTTCTAGTCGAGCTTCAGCAGCTGTCGAAACTTCGGGATTCTGACGAAGCAAAGGAACTGGATCAGCTAACTCAGGACGAGCATGAGATGCTCCGCTGGGAGCAACTCGCCTCAACATTCGAAGGAGCCCTGGCAAAGCTCATCGGTGAGTTCGACGAACTACAGAGCGATGCCTCAGAAGTTCCGAGCCCAACGGCTTGGGCGGACGAACAAAAGCGCCGAGCACAGGTGTCGATGGCATATGAATCGATTGTGCAGGCCCGCCTCGCGCTAGTAACCTCGCGAGAGGTGTGGCATACCGCCCTCCAAGAGTCGCCCCGCCGAACTCGCATGGAAGAGTTGCGCGAGTTCCTAGTCCCCTCTGCCAGCATTCTCGATACACCGACGGTTTCGTCGGAGGAGGACGCGCACGCCGCCAACGCAAGGCTCCTTAAAGAGAAGAACGACCGAGAGGTCAGCCTCGACGAGATCGAGAGAGCGAAAACCCGGCTTGGTCAGCTAGAGGCAGGATCAGATGCGACGCTATCGCAACTCACCGACCATCGACGCACACTGACCACCGCCCGTCAAGCGATGGCAAAGAGCCTGAGCGGAGACGAACTTAAGCTTCAGGTGCTCGAGCAATCCGACGATGCGTCTCTGGAGGAGGACCTGCGGCGCTTAGTCCAGAAACCGACTTCATTCGACCCAGTGTTCTCGGAAACTGGACTTCCAGCGGTTCTCGAGCATCCATACAAGCCGGGGCGAGCGCAGCGCATATCTGAGTTGAAGAGCCTCCTGAAGGAGCTGCGCCACGACGGCGCGAACGCGTCTAGCCTCACAGACGCGCTCAGAGCCACGATCGATCAACGCCTGTATGCGCACCTGCGCACGCTGGACGATCACCGATACCAAACCGAAGTTGCACTTTGGTTCCCCGAGGATCGTCTCCGGGTTCAATACAAACAGGCCGACTCTGACGTCTTTCGCGAGATCGATGAAGGGTCACCCGGAGAGAAGACCGCAGCGCTTCTCGCCGTTATCCTGCAGCTCAGCAAGGACCCGCTGATTTTGGATCAGCCAGAGGATGATCTCGACAACAAGTTGATCTACGAGCTTGTCGTAACCACTCTCAAGCGAATCAAGAGCGACCGCCAGCTGATCGTCGTCACGCACAACGCCAACGTGGTCGTGAACGCGGATGCTGAGCACGTCACGGTCCTGCGACACGGAAAGATTCCACAAGTCGAGACCCGCGGTTCGATCCAATCATCGAGCGTCAAGCAGGCAATCTGTTTGATCATGGAGGGCGGCGAATCGGCCTTCCAAGCGCGCTACAAGAGGCTGATTGGGTGAGCACCTCGGCGTACGGAAGAGAAATCAGGGGTGCCGACCAGATGGTCACCCTCACCCATCCGCCGCACGTGTGGAGGACCGGTAGTTCAACTCACTGCGTGTGCGTACCGACTTTGCCCGTCGATCTGACTGAGTTGCACCGAGACGCGGGCATGTGGGGTTCGGTGCCCGATGCCGGTACCCTCTACCTGTGATCGACAGTGCACCAAGGCAATACCTCTACTTCGACGGCGATGATGTTGGCGCGGCCATCGAACTCTGTTTGCTAGAAGAGGACGTTCCGGGCGCGCACCTCGTGAGCACGCGGGTATCAGACGGTATTGAGGGACTCGCGGCGGAGTTGCGACGTTCGTTTGGGGCGGAGATCGTTTTCGCCGCTGGCGACGAAGTATTGGCGGTGACCAATTCACTCGTCGACCCCATACTGGTTCAACGTTTTCGCGCCAAGTTCGAGAAAACAACAGGTCGGACTGTTTCGTGCGGAATTGGTACTTCAGCAGCGGATGCGACTCGACAACTGCATCTTGCAAAACTTCATGGTAAGAACCAGACACGACGTGGCGGCAATGATGCCTAGCAGAGTCGTCATTCTGGCTTCGTCCGTGCAACCAGATGTCTACTTCAACATCATCGCCTTCAACGCGAGACAAAACGTACGTGAATTCGTCGTCGCGGTGATAGACCCGCCGACGCTACCGTCTGGATCCTCGAGTGACGCGGTTCAGAAACGACTACAGGATCTAGTGAACCGCTTATCCGAATCGAATTACCTTAAATTTGCATCCGAAGCTACGACCATGATTCCACTGGTAGACCCGGCACCTATGACATCATTCCTGGCGGAAGTGAACTGGTACTCCCTGCAAATCACATATCGGTCGGTCGCCGAATCGGACCTGAAAGAATTCCTGGATGAGGAGCAACAGGCCGGGGCAGCTTTTGACGTCACTGCTTGTCGCAACACCGTCCTGGCCGGCGCGGTCGCTTGGCTCGTCTCCCGCGGTGGTGCGCCTCTTCACTCATTGGAGGTGAAACGTCCATTTCGACACGACGCTTCAGACTTGCTTCCATACCTCGATCAAGTCGACTATGCATACCCGGAACTGTCGGCGTCGAAGCTGATCCGATCCGCTACCCGCCGCGTTAATCGAGGCACGCTGCGAAAAAAGACCTTCTGGATCCTCAGTGTCGTGGGCGCAATTCTGGTTGGCGCGCTAGCGTACTTCGCGCCTTCTGAGCTCTCAACTCCCATACTGACAGCAGCAGCGGCGTTTGCGACCGTCATGTCCGCCGTAGCGATACTCGTGCGAAATCCTGCATAGCGCGTCTCAGAGTAGTTTCTCGACAGCGGGCTTGGCCACTACCAGATCAACCATTTTTCGCAGCTTTGTGACAGGTCAAGCTGATGATCTCGGGAAACTATAACCTCGTTACTCGGGCGGGGGCGTCGTTGCAGAGCGAGTCATCGGGAACAGTCATTTGCACGGCCGCAGCTCTTTGAGGGCAACTACTCAGTACGTACTCATACCGGCGTGTGCCAGTCATTCACGATTCGAGAGCGGCGCTCGATAGGCTCACATCGTGAACGGAAGCAATGTCGATGTCGACTGGGAATCTGCACGGGACGCGAACCAGGAGAACTGGGAGGATCGAGTCCCGCTGCATGAGAACGCCTACGGGCTCGACGCGTTCGACGAACCGGAACACCTCAGCGACGTCGTCCGCGACGACCTTGCAGCGATGTCTGCATTCCTTCCTTCTGGAGGTCTGTCCGGGCTCGACCTGTGTCACCTGCAATGCCACATCGGCACCGACACCGTCTCGCTGGCGCGCGCCGGTGCGAATGTCACCGGCGTCGACTTCTCGCCGTCCGCGCTTCGCGCGGCCAGAGAGCTCGCGACGCGTCTTGGCGTCGAGGCGACGTGGGTGGAGACCGATGTCCTCGACGCGCGTGTCGCAGTGTCGGGTGACTTCGATGTCGTCTACACGAGCATCGGGACGATCACCTGGCTCAACGACTTGGATCGGTGGGCCGCGCAGATCGTGGCGTTACTGCGTCCTGGCGGCACGTTCTTCATCCGAGATGGCCATCCGGTGCTCTACGCACTGGATGAGGCTACCCCGGGGCTGGTCACGCGATACCCCTACTTCGCCACGGGGCACGCTCAGCAATGGGATGACGACTCCACCTACGCCGGATCCGGCCGCGTCGCTCATGCACGCACCTATGAGTGGCCGCACCCGCTGTCCGAGATCCTCGGCGCGCTGCTCCGCGCCGGACTGAGACTCGTCCACTTCGACGAAGGCCGAACACTGCCGTGGCGGTTCAGCGACCGCATGGTCGAGGTTCCCGGCGGCTACGCCTGGCCGGAAGACGAACGCAACCTGGTTCCCTGCACGTACACGATCATCGCCCGACGCGACTGACACGAGACGCGAGACGCCGTCCTCCCGCGTCTCGCCTGACCTCACGGCCGCTCTCGTCCTCCGCTAGGAGCCGACGTACTCCGCGAGGTGCTCCCCCGTGAGCGTCGATTTTTGGGATACCAAATCGGCGGGCGTACCCTCGAACACGACCTTTCCGCCGTCGTGGCCGGCACCCGGCCCGATGTCGATGATCCAGTCCGCGTGCGCCATGACCGCCTGGTGGTGCTCGATCACGATCACCGTCTTCCCGGCGTCGACGAGTCGATCCAGGAGACCGAGGATCTTGTCGACATCGGCGAGATGCAGTCCGGTGGTGGGCTCGTCGAGGACGTAGACGTCCCCCTTCTCCCCCATCTGGATCGCGAGCTTGATCCGCTGGCGCTCTCCGCCCGACAAGGTCGACAACGGCTGCCCGAGGGACAGATACCCGAGTCCCACATCTTCCATACGCCCCAGGATCGCGGTGGCTGCAGGCAGCTTCGCCTCGCCCTCGCCGAAGAACGCCCGTGCCTCTGACACCGGAAGGTCGAGCACCTCGGTGATGTCCTTCCCCGCCAGCTTGTACTCGAGCACCCCGGCCTGGAAGCGCTTGCCGCCGCAGTCCTCGCAGGGAGTCTCGATCGTGTCCATGAATCCGAGCTCGGTGATGATGACGCCGGCGCCCTTGCACGACGGGCATGCACCTTCGGAGTTCGCGCTGAACAGCGCCGGTTTCACGCCGTTCGCCTTCGCGAATGCCTTGCGAATCGGCTCGAGAAGCCCCGTATACGTCGCCGGGTTGCTCCGACGCGAGCCCTTGATCGCCGCCTGGTCGATCGCCACGACGCCTTCGCGCTTCGACACCGAGCCGTGGATGAGGGAGCTCTTGCCCGATCCCGCGACTCCCGTCACGACCGTGAGCACGCCCGTCGGGATGTCGACGTCGACGTTCTGCAGGTTGTTCGCCGTGGCGCCCCGCACCTCGATCGAGCCCTCCCCCGCACGCACGGAGTCCTTGAGCTGCGCCCGATCTTCGAGGTGATCACCGGTCTTCGTGCCACTGGCTTTCAGACCCTCGACGGTGCCTTCGAAGCAGATCTCTCCGCCCGCGCTGCCGGCTCCGGGTCCCAGATCGACGACATGGTCGCCGATCACGATGGTCTCCGGCTTGTGCTCGACCACCAGCACCGTGTTGCCCTTGTCGCGCAGCTGGAGCAGCAGCCTGTTCATACGCTGGATGTCGTGCGGGTGCAGGCCGATCGTGGGCTCGTCGAACACATAGGTGATGTCGGTCAGCGACGACCCGAGATGGCGCAGCATCTTGATGCGCTGCGCCTCTCCCCCGGACAGTGTTCCCGACGGCCGCTCGAGGCTGAGATACCCCAGGCCCAGCGTCACGAACGCGTCCAGATTCGCGCCGAGGGCCTGCAGCAGCGGCCCCGCCTCCGGGAGGTCGAGTCCGCGCACCCAGTCCGCCAGGTCGGTCACCTGCATCCGGCACGCGTCGGCGATGCTCACGCCCTCGATCTTCGAGGAGCGCGCCCCCTCTGTGAGGCGTGTGCCGTCGCACTCCGGGCACACTGCGAAGGTGGCGACCCGTTCGACGAAAGCGCGGATATGCGGCTGCAGCGCATCGAGATCCTTCGACAGCATCGCCTTGGTGATCTTCGGGATCAGACCCTCGTAGGTCATGTTGATCCCGGAGATCTTCACCTTCGTCACCTCGCCGTAGAGGAAGAGATGGCGCTGCTTGTCGGTGAACTGCGAGATCGGCTTGTCCGCGGGATAGAAGCCCGACTCCGAGAAGCCCTTCACCATCCACCCGTCGGCGGTATAGCCCGGCACCATGATGGCGCCCTCGTCGAGCGACTTCGACTCATCGACGATCTGCGCGAGATCGAGGTCGGAGACCGCTCCCCTGCCCTCACACCGAGGGCACATGCCACCCAGGTAGATCGCATCCTTCACGATCTTCTTCTCACCGCCGGGACCGGTCATCACCCCACTGGCCTTCTGCGTCGGGATGTTGAAGGAGAATGCCGTCGGGCCGCCGATATAGGGGTTGCCGAGCTTGCTGAAGAGGATGCGGAGCATCGCGTTCGCATCGGTGACGGTTCCGACCGTCGATCGCGGATTGGCGCCCAGGCGCTCCTGGTCGACGATGATCGCCGTTGTCAGTCCCTCCAGGATGTCGACATCGGGCCGCGGCACCGACGGCATGAAGCCCTGGACGAAGGCACTGTAGGTCTCGTCGATCATGCGGCGCGACTCCGCAGCGATCGTGTCGAAGACGAGTGAGCTCTTCCCTGATCCGGACACCCCCGTGAACACCGTCAGCCGCCGCTTCGGTATGTCGACGCTCACGTCCTTCAGGTTGTTCTCGCGTGCGCCCTGCACGCGAATCAGGTCGTGGGTGTCGGCGGGGTGCTCATCGGCGGTCATCGGCGTCCTTCGTGTTGTCGATCGAGGGTTCAGGCAGTCTGATTGATACGGAGCAGGTTGCCGGCGGGGTCGCGGAAAGCGCAGTCGCGGACGCCGTACGGCTGATCCATCGGCTCCTGGACCACGTCGGCTCCGCCGTCGACGAGGCGTTCGAAGAGGCCGTCGACATCGTCGCTGGCGAGGGTGAGAGCCGCGTAGCTGCCCTTGGCGATCAGCTCGAGGATCGTCTGGCGCTCGGCGTCGGTGATCCCGGGGTCGGTTGCGGGCGGGTGCAGCACGATCGAGGTCTCCGGCTGCCCCTCGGGACCGACGGTGAGCCACCGCAATCCGTCATAGCCGACGTCGTTCCTGACCTCGAACCCGAGCGCGTCACGGTAGAAGGCGAGCGCTGCCTCGGCATCGGTGTGAGGAAGGAATGCGTAGTGGATGCTGATGTTCATGGTCTTCACGTTAGGTGAGCACCGGTTCTCGGCGCTTCTTGATTCCTGATGGGCCTGGTCACCTGCTTCGCCTGGAACGACGGGATCCCTTCGACGTTCGCGGCGCGTTCACGGTACACGCGGGGTGAGACACCGACCAGCTCGGAGAATCTCGTGCTGAAAGTGCCGAGGGAGGAGCAGCCGACCTCGAAGCACACCTCGGTCACCGTCAGGTCGCCCCGGCGCAGCAGGGCCATCGCCCGTTCGATGCGCCGCGTCATCAGGTAGGAGTACGGGGATTCGCCATAGGCCTCACGGAACCGCCTGCTGAGGTGCCCAGCGGACATGTGCACACCGCGGGCCAGCGCCTCCACGTCGAGCGGCTTCGCGTACTCCCGATCGATGCGGTCTCTGACCTTTCGCATCACGACGAGTTCGCGCACGCGGGCGTCATCCACGGCAGTCACGAATCGATCTTGTCATGTCGCCGCGAGTCCTGGCATGACTTCACGAAACGCGGATGAGGACTCGTCCCCCATCTCGGACCGGGAGGGCGCTACCCTGAGGAGGCATCCTCACAGGATCTTCTCAGAAAGGGGTCCCCCACCATGTCTGAACCGCTCAACGAGGCGAAGTCAGTGTTCAAGTCGATCCGCGTCACGCTGGCCGTCGCCGGTGTCCTCGCACTGATCGCGGGAATCGTCCTGCTCGTCTGGCCGGTGAAGTCCGCGGTCATCGTGACAGCGATCTTCGCCTCCTACCTGGTCATCGCCGGTCTGGTGTACATCGGACTCGGCATCTTCTCGAGCACCAAGGGCGGGTGGGCCCGCGTCGGCCACATCGTCCTCGGCCTGCTCTACATCGCCGCCGGTGTCATCGCGTTCTTCAACCTGAACGTCGCCGCCGCCACGCTCGCCTTCGTCGTGGTGATCTTCATCGGTGTCAGCTGGATCGTCGATGGAATCGTCGCGCTGACGCTCCTGGGCAGGGACGGGTCGCGCGTATGGACCGTTCTCTACGCCATCCTGAGCATCGTCGCGGGAATCATCGTGCTGTTCTCGCCGCTGATCGCCGGCTTCGCCTTCTGGCTGCTGCTCGGCATCGCGCTGGTGGTGCTCGGAATCATCCAGATCGTGCGTGCCATCACGCTCGGCAAGGACGAGAAGGAGTACGTCGCCGCTGTTCAGGGAGAGCCCGCCAGCTGAGTTCTCCCCCGATACAGAGATCGGCCCGCCCTGCGTGATGCAGGGCGGGCCGATCTCTGTATCGGGGGCTACTCCGCGACGAATGCGCTCACATCTCCGACGAGGCGCGTGTTGTCAGCGGGCACCGGATCGACGGCTGCCTTCGCGACCTCCGCCGCGAACTCCGAGACGTTGTAGAGCTTCCCGGCGGACTCCCGACGCTCCGCGATCGCGCCCGGATTCGCCCGCTCCAGCAGAGTGGCGGTGATGGTTCCCTCGATCATGTCCCCCGAGACGACGGTGAAGCCGATCCCCTTCTCTGTGAGAGCGGGGATGAGCTCCCGGAGGGCGTCTTCGCCGGCGCGCTTCGAGAGCGCCACCGGCTCGTACTCTGGCATCGTCGGAGTGGTCCGGATGAAGTGCGCCTGGTGGCTGGTCACGAAGACGACGCGCGCACCCTCGCCCAGAAGCGGTGTCGCGGCATTCAGGACGTTGAGCTGCGCATCGCGGTTCAGGGTGAGCGCGTAGTCCTCCGCCATCCCGGACTCCATGCCTCCGGACGCGTTGAGGACCAGGACGTCGAGGCGTCCGTACTCGGCGCGGATGGCATCGAACATCTCGGCGACCGACGCCGGGTCGGTGAGATCCGCCCCGACCACGAGCGCGCGACGGCCGAGCTCACGCAGCTGGGCGGCGAGCTTCTCCGCGCGCGGCGCCTTGTTGCGGAAGTTGATGACGACATCGGCACCGGCCTCGGCGAGGTAGCGGACAGTGTCCGCACCGATCCCGCGCGACGAACCGGTGACAAGAGCGACCTTGCCGTCGAGGGATCCTGCGGGAAGAACGTCGGTCACGGTGACTCCTCATGATGCGTGAAAACGCCGTGATCGCACGGCCCTCTCACACTACCAAGCGACCGCTGCGGCGCCCGGATCGGCAGCCTCCCGCGTGATACGTTGACCACAAAGGAGGCCGCATGGACAACTTCGCGACATTCGTCACGTTCATCGACCAATGGGCTTGGATCGGCTGGCTGGTCCTGATCGCCGTCTTCCTCGTCATCGAGATGCTCTCGCTGGACTTCACGTTCCTCATGCTGAGCTTCGGAAGCGTCGTCGGGCTGGTCACCGACCTCATCGGCGTCCCGGTCTGGCTGCAGGTGATCATCGCCGCGGCCGCGGCCGCACTGTTCATCCTGTTCCTGCGTCCCCCGCTGCTGAAGAGACTGCGCCGGGGCGAGGACCCCACCAAGTCCAACGTCGACGCCCTCGTCGATCTTCGAGGAATCGCGCTGCACGAGATCACGCAGATCTCCGGCCAGGTCAAGCTCGCCAACGGCGACACCTGGACGGCCCGCACCGCCACCCCCGTGCCGATCCCCCCTGGCGCACCGGTCGCCGTGAGCGCGATCAACGGGGCAACCGCCATCGTCCGTCCCACCAACGACTAGGAGCACCCCGTGAACGACGCCTCGTTCATCCCCACCGCGATCCTGTGGATCCTCGTGATCGCGGTGATCATCTTCGTGGTGGTCACCGTCGCACGCGCGATCCGCATCATCCCGCAGGCCACCGCCGGGGTCGTGGAGCGCCTCGGGCGCTATCACAAGACCCTGACCCCGGGCCTCAACGTCCTCGTCCCCTTCATCGATCGCCTGCGCCCCCTGATCGACATGCGCGAGCAGGTCGTCTCTTTCCCGCCGCAGCCCGTCATCACCGAGGACAACCTCGTGGTGTCGATCGACACGGTCGTCTACTTCCAGGTGACCGATGCCAGAGCCGCGACCTATGAGATCGCGAACTACCTCGGCGCCGTCGAGCAACTGACGACCACGACATTGAGAAACGTGGTCGGTGGGCTGAACCTCGAGGAGGCTCTCACGAGCCGCGACAACATCAACGGTCAGCTGCGCGTCGTGCTCGACGAGGCGACCGGCAAGTGGGGCATCCGGGTCGGCCGTGTCGAGCTCAAAGCGATCGACCCGCCCATCTCCATCCAGGATTCCATGGAGAAGCAGATGCGCGCCGAACGTGACCGTCGCGCGGCCATCCTGACCGCAGAGGGAACCAAGCAGTCGGCGATCCTCGAAGCGGAAGGTGCCCGCCAGGCGGAGATCCTCCGTGCCGAGGGCGACAAGCAGGCGGCCGTGCTCCGCGCACAGGGTGAGGCTGAGGCGATCCAGAACGTCTTCACCGCCATCCATCAGGGCGCACCGGACGACAAGCTCCTCGCCTACCAGTACCTGCAGATGCTGCCGAAGATCAGCGAGGGCCAGTCCAACAAGCTGTGGATCATCCCGAGCGAGCTGACCGAGGCGCTGAAGGGCATCGGCAGCGCCTTCACACCGAAGCCGGGTCAGGGTCCGACGAACACGCTCCCGGGCGCGTGACGCACCCGTACTTCTCGAAGGCGCGGTATCCCCGAGTCCTCGCCCACCGCGGCCTGATCACTGCGGCGGGCGAGGACTCTGGCGTCTGGGAGAACTCGGCCGCCGCCTTCGCCGCCGCGCATGCCGCCGGCGTCGACTTCATCGAGACCGACTGCCAGGTGACCGCCGACGGCGACGTGGTGCTGTTCCACGATGCGACGCTCGACCGTCTCCTCGGCGACCCCCGCGCCGTCCGCGACGTCCGCACCCGCGAGCTGCGCGCCGTGTTCGCCGACCATGGCGGACTCCTCACGGTCGCCGAGGCGCTCGCCTCCTTCCCCGACGTCCGGTTCAACATCGACGTGAAGACCGCCTCCGCCGTCGAACCGCTCGGCCGGATCCTCGCCGAGCACACGCACCGCGTGCTCGTGACGAGCTTCTCCGATGCGAACCGCCGCGCGACGCTGGCCTCCGTGCTGCGTGCGGGAGCGTCGATGCGACCGGCCACCTCGGGTGGGAGCGCGACGATCGCGTCGCTGCGGGCGCTGTCGGCTCTCCGCCTCTCCCCCAGCCGTGTGCTCCGAGACATCGACGCCCTGCAGATCCCGGAACGGCACGGCGCGCTGAAGGTGCTGACACCTGCGCTTCTCCGCGCGGCGCACCGCCGCGGAGTCGAAGTGCACGTCTGGACCGTCAACGAGGCCGAGGACATGCGCCGACTGGTCGCTGCGGGCGTCGACGGCATCGTCTCGGACCGTTCCGATGTGGCCGTCTCCGCCCTCTCGCCGAGCTAGTTCTCGACGCGCCCCATAACCTCCGCCGCTGGGATTAACCTGTGAGTTCCGCCGAGAAGACGCTCGCGTGGATGAAGCGCACAGGCTGGACCGTTATACCTGACAGCGACGAGAGGACCACACAATGGCAGATCGCAGCCTGCGCGGCATCCGACTCGGCGCCCAGAGCCTACAGAGCGAAGAGGGCGTCGTTTTCATGGAGCGCCGTGAGACCACCTACACCTGTGACACTTGCGGCCACGTCACGAACCTGATGTTCGCGGCGGATGCGGAGCCGCCCCAGACCTGGGAGTGCCGCGCGTGCGGCGCCGAAGCCCGTCTGAACGTCGACGGCCAGGCCGTCACGCTCGAGGCCAGCGACGAGAAGGCCGCTCGCACCCACTGGGACATGCTCATGGAGCGCCGGACACGTGCGGAGCTCGAGGAACTCCTCGAGGAGCGCCTCGCATTCATCCGCGCCCGCCGCGGCGCGGGGGAAGACCCCACCCGCGAGAAGATCGGCGCTTAGCGCCCGCGGGCGCGCCACCACCCGACGACGAGCGCGCCCAGACCGCCCCACAGCAGGAGCTGCTGGATCCAGGGGCCCAGAACGACACCAGCTGTGAGGCCGGAACGAAGCTCGACATCCTCGAGCATCGCTCCGGCCTCATCCGCATCCAGGCTCGTCACCGTGGATCCGTCCGACCGGATCACCTGGCTGGTGCCGACGGTCGACACGTTCACGACGCTGCGGCCGGTCTCGATGGCGCGCATCCGCGCGAACGCGAGCTGCTGCAGGTTCTCGTCCGTGCCGCGGAAGTCGGCGTTGTTGGTCTGGAAGACGAGCACTTCTGCGCCGTCGTTGATCCCCTCCCAGATCACATCGTCGTAGATCACGTCGAAGCAGATCGCGAGCCCGACGACCACGTCGTCGACCTCCACGACCGGCGGGTTGGAGCCCGACGTGTACTCCCGCTGGATCAGGCCGATGAGGTCGGGCGCGAGCGCGTTGAAGAATGCGCGGTCCGGGACGTACTCGCCGAACGGGACCGGGTGCCTCTTGTCGTGTATCTGCGTGGCTGTGCCTTCGGTCGTCCACAGCATCGACGTGTTGAAGTAGAGACCGTCGCGACCGGTCGCCGCATTCGCCAGCAGGGGCGCATCGATACGGTTCGCCACGAGGGTCATCCGTCGCGCGATCGCCTCGGCCTCGAACGGATCGGCGTCGAGGGAACCCTCGGGCCACACGACGAGATCGACGTCCTCTCCGTAGAGCGGAGCCGTGGCCTCCGTCTGCGCCTGGATCACTGCGAACGGCTCCCGCTCGTCGAAGTAACCCGTCGGCCCGTTCCCCTGGACGGCAGCGATCCGCATCGAGCCGGACGACGACGACGGGAACAGCGGGGTGAACAGCAGCACCACGACCAGCGCTGCCGGAGCGATCAGCCGGAGCGGGCGCCGCCAGGCGCGGAGCCGTGCGACCTCGATGAGCATCGCGACGATCAGGACCATCAGGAAGCCGAGCCCGCTGACTCCCACCCACGAGGAGATCGGGGCGAGCGGACTCTCCGCCTGGCTCATGCCGATCCGCGCCCAGGGGAAGCCCCCGTAGGGCCACGAGCCGACGAAGAGCTCGCGCCCGACCCACAGGGCCGCGACGACCACGGGGAGGCCCAGGAGACGCCCTGTGGCCCCGGGGAAGGCTCGAGGAAGCCACCGGTACGCCAACGCGATCGGCACCAGGGCGATGGCCGTCAGCACCCCTTCCACGACGGCGAGTGCCGCCCACGGAATCGGCCCCAGGTAGCGAGATGTCCAGGAGACAAGGAGCCCGAAGAACAGGATGCCGTAGACCAGCCCCACCAACAGGGCTCCCCCGAACCGCCGCCCGATCAGAGCGACGAGGAGGAGGCCGGTCGCCGGGAACGCGAGTACCCACACCGCCGCCTCCGGATACGCCAGATCCATCAGCACGGCAGCGAGAGCAGCGCTCAGCACCGCAGCCCAGAGCGGGAGGAGGGGGCGCCGCGGCGCTCGGGGTTCGGACATCCTTCTCATCCTCACATCGACGAGTAGGCGACGATGCCACGCCGGACGCCGTCGAGCGCCGAGCGTGCAGTGCGAGCGAGCGCCCCGTCCTCGGCGACGATCGACAGCTGGTCGAGCAGATCGATCGTCTGCTTGGCCCAGCGCACGAAGTCTCCGGCCGCCATGTCCGCGTCGATCAGGACCCGATCGAGCATCCCTCCGCGAGCCCACGCGTGCATCGCCCCCGCCAGCCCGGCCGCCAGAGGCTCGCTGCCCGGAAGGTGATGGTCCTGCTCCAGGTCATCCAGCTCGGCCCAGAGTGTCGTCGTCTTCTCGTAGGCGGCGCGGAAGGCACCGCGCGGAAGATCGCGCTCTCCAGCGTTCGCCTCATCGCGGCGCGGCTCGTAGACGAGACAGCAGGCCATGGCCGCAAGGGATGGGGCATCGAGACCAGCCCACAGCCCCTGTCGCAGTGACTCGGCGACCAGAAGGTCTCGCTCACCGTAGATGCGACGCATGGTGCGTCCGGCGTCGGTCAGAGCGGTCTCCTCGCCGTCGTCCACCAGATAGTCCAGCGTCTCCAGCACCTCGACCACACGGTCGAAGACGCGCGCCACCGTTCCCGTGCGCGTCTCGATCTGACGACGGATGCGATCGGTCTGCCGCTTGAGCTTCCAGTAGCGCTCGGCCCACCGGGCATGGGCCTCCCGGTCGGGGCAGCGATGGCAGGGGTGACGCTGCATCTGGGTGCGGAGCGATTGGATGCGCTTCAGCCGCTTGTCGCGGGACGCCCGAGGCGCCTGCGAGTCCTGCCGATTCTTCTTCTCGAGGTCGCTCAGCTCCCTGCGGATGGCCGCATACTCCGGGAAGTCCCCGTGTTCGCAAGCCATCGCGCTCTGATAACCGGCGAGCGACTCTTCGTACTCCCGCACCTGCCGAGCCAGTCCGACGACGGCGCGGTCGGCCTGGAACTGCGCGAACGACGATTCGAGGATCTGCCTGGCCCTGTTCTTGCCGAACATGTCGATCAGGTTCACGGCCATGTTGTAGGTGGGCCGGAAGCTGGAGTTCAGCGGATAGGTGCGACGCGAAGCGAGCGCGGCGACCGCCTGCGGGTCCATCCCCTCCGTCCACTGCACGACGGCGTGGCCCTCGACGTCGATCCCCCGCCGCCCTGCACGCCCGGTGAGCTGCGTGTACTCCCCCGACGTGATGGCGACCCGGGCCTCCCCGTTGAACTTCTCCATCTTCTCGAGCACGACCGTTCGCGCCGGCATGTTGATGCCGAGGGCCAGCGTCTCGGTGGCGAAGACGACCTTCACGAGCTTGCGCTGGTAGAGCTCTTCGACGACTTCCTTGAACGCGGGGAGCAGCCCGGCGTGATGGGACGCGACTCCCCGCTCGAGGTTGTCGAGCCATTCCCAATACCCGAGCACGCCGAGATCCTCCTCCTGGAGGGTGCGCGTGCGCTCTTCGACGATCGCGCGGATCTCGGCCCGCTCCTCGTTCGACGTCAGCCTGATGCCGGAGCGGCGCATCTGCTGCACGGCCGCGTCGCAGCCCACCCGGCTGAAGATGAAGAAGATCGCGGGAAGGAGGTTGGATCGCTCGAGCAGGCGGACGACGTCGGGACGGTCCATCCGCTCGATGCTGCGGGCATTCGAGGCTCGGACCGGACGACGGCCGCCGCGCGGCGGACGCTGGGCTTGGCGACCCGCGTGACGGTTGCTGCGATAGGACTGAGCCTGCCGGTTGTTGTCGTAGTTCGACCCCGTCGAGGAGCGGATGCGCATCAGCTCCTGGTTCACCTGCGCTGTGGCGATTCCCGCGCGATCGTCGAACAGCGGAAGGAGGTCGTCGCGGACGAGCACATGCTGCTCCAGCGGCACAGGCCTGATCTCGGAGACGATCACCTCGGTGTCGCCGCGGACCGTGTCGAGCCAATCACCGAACTCCTCCGCGTTCGACACGGTGGCACTCAACGACACCAGCCGTACCCGCGCCGGGAGGTGGATGATGACCTCTTCCCACACCGCCCCGCGAAAGCGATCAGCGAGGTAGTGGACCTCGTCCATGATCACGTAGCGCAGATCGCGGAGCGCCGCGGCATCGGCGTAGATCATGTTCCGCAGGACCTCGGTGGTCATCACCACGATGCGCGCGTTGCCGTTGATGTTCGTGTCGCCGGTGAGGAGCCCTACGTCGTCGGCGCCGTAGACATCGACGAGCTCGCGGAACTTCTGATTCGACAGGGCCTTCATCGGCGTCGTGTAGAACGCCTTGTCGCTCGCGGTCTGCATCGCGAGATGGATCGCGAACTCTCCGACGATCGTCTTGCCGGCACCGGTGGGAGCGGCCACGAGCACGCTGCGGCCGTTCTCCAGCGCGTGACAGCCGGCCACCTGGAACGGGTCGAGCTGGAACTTCTGCAATGCGGCGAAGGCTGAGGACTGAGGATGTTCAGCCGCTTCCTGAGCGCGCGCGTACTTCTCCGAGGGTGAACTCATGCCGGATCCGGCAGCAGCCCCGATGCCGCGTCACGCTTGCGCTTGCGTCTGTCGAAGATGAGGGAGAGCCCCGCGGCCGCGAAGAAGAGCACGATGAGGATTCCGGCGAGCATCAGCATGCTGATCACGTCCGCCGCGGGTGTCGCCAGCGCGGCGAAGACCGTGGCGATGATGATCGCGACGCGCCAGCCCTTGAGGATCGCGCGGCCCGACATGACGCCCGCGACGTTCAAGGCGACGAGGAACACCGGGAGGACGAACGAGATCCCGATCACGATCATCAGCTTGAAGATGAAGTCGTAGTACTCCTGGGCCTGGAAGAGGTTCTTGGCGCCTTCCGGAGTGAAACCGGCCATCAGCTCGATGATGTGCGGCTGGATCATGACACCGACGTAGCAGCCGGCGAAGAACAACGGCACCGCCGCCGCCACGAAGGCGATGGTGTACCGGATCTCCTTCTTCGTGAGCCCGGGCATGATGAACGCCCAGATCTGCCAGAGCCACACGGGGGCGGAGATGAACAGCCCCAACGAGAACGCGATCCGCATCCGCATGTCGAAGGGGCCGGTGATCGTCGAGTACACGAGCGCCGCGACGTCTTCGCCGCGTTGCTCCGCGATGTCATTGATCGGCTTCGTGATGAAGCTGATGACCGGATCGGTGATGAGAAAAGCCACCACCATGCCGACGACGAGCGCCAGCGCCGCGTACATCAGACGCTTGCGGAGTTCGACCAGATGCGCGCCGAGCGACATCCGCCGATCCCGGTCCGCCTTCGGCATCACGGTCGGTTCGATGGCTGCCACGGCCGGTCAGGCGCGGGGAGGAGTCTCAGGGTCGGTGCCCGGGTCCTTCACCGAGGGAGGATCGACGGCCGTGGAATCGGCGCGAGTGGCGTCGTCTTCCTTCATCGCCTTCATCTCACCCTTGAACACACGAGCCGACTGCCCCATGCTCTTGGCGAGAGCCGGCAACTTGGCAGCACCGAACAGAAGGAGGATCACGGCCAGCACGATAAGCAGGTGCCAGCCTTGCATTCCAGCGAACATGTCAGGATTCCCGTCGTCGGTGAGCGTTCCATCCAGTCTACAGTTCAATCCTTTGCATCGGGTTGGTGGTAGAGGGCGAGTCCCGACGCCGCCCACTCACGCGTCGCGGTGCGGGCGACCCCGGGATCGAGCACCTCCATCGCTCCGCCGAAGCGCGCGGCGAGCCTCTTGATGCTGCGAGGATCGGCGAGGTGCAGGTGCGTCGTCACAGCGCCGTCGATCACGTCGGCAGCCCCGGTGGGCACGAAGCCGCTCAGCAGCGGCGCGAGACGCTCGGGGACGCGGACGGCGACCTCGCGCTCATCGTCGAGGCCGGAGAACGCCTCCGGAACCTGATCGCCACCGTGGGTGATCGGGATCTCGGTCAGTGTCGGCGCGCTCACACGATCGAGGTGGAACGTGCGCATCGCCTGTCGCAGATGGCACCACCCCTGCAGATACCACTGCCCGTTCGTGATGAGGATCTGCATCGGGTCGACGGTCCTCGTCGTCGGCTCGGCATCCGGGGCCTGGTAGGTGAAGGAGATCGCGACGCCCTCGTGCAGTCCTCGCGCCACGGCTTCGCGGACCTCGTCGACGGCCGTCGGCGCCACCACGACATCGGCCGGGACATCGGCGGCTCCCCGGGAGAGCTTCGAGATCAGGCCGGCGACCAGACCGGAATCGGAGACGGCGGGCACGGCCGCGACCATCTGCAGACCGGCGAGCAGCGCCGCCGCCTCTCGGGCCGTGAATCGAGGCACTCGTCGTAGCGCCACGTCATTGGTGATCTCGATCTCGTCCTCGAGGTCGAGCAGGTCCCAGTTGATGTCGAACATCTCCTGCGGCTGCTGCCAATAGCCGGACTCGCCGGGGAGGCCGATCACCGTGAGCTTCTCCACCATGCCGCGCATCTCCTGCGGTGTGACGCCGAACTCCGCCGCCGCTTCGGAGAGCGACACCTGTCCGTGCTCGAGGAGGTAGGGCACGAGGGTGAGGTAGAGCCGCACACGATCTGCGGCGAGGAGCGGTTTGGACTTCGTGGACATCATGCCTCCTCCGCATCGGCGTGAGCGTGGACGACCGCACGGAGCCGATCGATCACGGCGTCGCGCAGGACGGCGGGTTCGACCACCCGCACCTCCGGCCCGTACGAGGCGAGTTCATCGGCGAGGATGTGCACGTCGACGAAGGGGACGTGGATCCCCTGGGATGCGGAGGTCGCGCGTCGACCGAGCCGGAGCGCGGCCTCGGTACCCGGGGTGACCTCCAGCAGCGCGGAGTTCTCGGAGGCGACCCGTTCGAGACCGGACAGGGCGCGCTCCCCCGCACCGTCGCGGAGCGAGGACGCGAAGGACTTCGCGGTGACCTTTACCTCTCCGACGATACGGCTGAGCAGGAAGGTGCGGTCTTCGTCGACGTCCACGTCGACGCCGAAGACGTGCCAACGGGCTTCATAGTCGACCAGCGCCAGAGGGCGGATCGTGCGACGGCGAGGCGCATCCTCTCCGGGCTTGAGATAGTCGAAGGCGACCACCCGGGAGCGTTCGATGGCGTCCTGAAGCGGCGAGAACGCCGCATCTCGCGCCGTGATCCGCGGCGCGAAGCCGATGATCGGCTCATCGCCGTCGATGCCCAGCGCCCTGATCTTGCGCACGCCGGACTGTGCGTCGCCCGAGACGGACTCCGCGCTCCACACGCTGCCGGCGAGCTGCAGCACCGCGAGCTCGGCCGGCGAGAACTCGATATCACTGGGAAGGTCGTATTCCGCTTGCGGAATACGGTATCGCGCCTCGCGCAGATCGTTCGGATCGGCGGCATCGCCGATGGTCTCGATCGGCACGCCGAGCGCGCGCAGCTCTTCTTTGTCCCGTTCGAACATCTTCTCCAGAGCGTCGGAGCGTGTGCCGGCGTCTGCACGTTGCCGGTACCCGGAGACGTTGTCGAGAATCTGCTGCTTCGTCAGCCCGATCTCCGTGGACATCAGCGCCACGACGAGATTCGTCAGGCGCTCCTCCGCAGGGATCCGGGCAGCCATCACTGTGTGGGCGCCGTCACTGCGCCCAGGATGTCGACGACGATCGCGGTGGCCGGCGCGGCCTCGGTGGCGGGGAAGACGATGAGGAGCTGGGATCCGACCGTGGCACCGACGAGCTGTTCGACAGCCGCGCCGATGCTGGCCTCTGCGCCCCACGAACTCGTCGTGACTTTCTTGTCGTCCCAGCTGACGCCCATGATGTTCGTCACGACGGCATCGCCGGCCTTCACCTCAGGCCCGTCGCCCTTGATGAGCGTCTGCGTGGTGATCTCCGTCGGCGCGGGGACATCGGGGATGATGACGCCGGGGGTGCCATCGGGAGCGCGGACGACGGTCGGAAGCCCCTGCGCGTCGTTGAACTGCAGCGCACCGGAGGCCTTCGACGGCATGACGTCGAGCACGTCGATGACCGCGACGATGTTCTCACCCTTGTCGAGGCCGAAGGCCTCGACGTTCTGCGGGCCGAAGTCCTCCGGCGTCAGAACGGCCAGGACCCGGCTGCCGCCGGTCGCGCACTCGAGCACATCGGCCAATCCGGGCGAACGCTGCGCCCAGTAGTCGATGCTGTGCACACGGCTGGGATCGCCGTTGAACTCGGACTCGTACAGTTTCTTGCCGCTGTCGCCGCCGTAGAAGGCGAGGTCGAGCACGACGGGCTGGAAGTCGGTCGTGAGGGCGAGTCCGTCGCCGACCGTGACATCGGCGAACGAGGTCTCGTCGCCCTTGACGGGGTCGAAGACCGTGACCTCCGGCGCGGAGCCGAGGTCCCCGGACACGTCGGCGACGTTCAGGATCTTGTCGTTGCCGCCGCGATCGCAGGCGGCAGCGCCGTCGGACGCTGTCGTGGTGCACCCGGTCAGGGCGAGGACGGCGAGGCTGAGGGATGCCAGAACGGCGGACGTTTTACGCACGCGCTCCAGTCTATTCCGTCGCGTGCCCGGATTCGCGCGATGCCGCGGCCAGACGCGCACCTTCTGCCGCCTTCTCGGCTTCTCTGGCGCGCTTGCGCAGGTTCTTGTCGCTGATCTCGCGATCGCCGACGGCACCGGGCGTCCATGCCTCCACATCCTCGTCGCCGTAGCTGCTCTTGGAAGCTCGTCGCTTGACGGAGGGTGCGATGGCCCCGGGCGCGAGGCGTCGCGCCGTGAGGAGGAAGCCCGTGTGCGCGACCATGCGGTGATCAGGGCGAACGGCGAGCCCTTCGACATGCCAGCCGCGGACCATCGTCTCCGACGCATCCGGATCGGTGAAGAGCCCGGTGCCGCGGATGTACTCGGCGACGCGCGAGAGCTGTGTCGCGGTCGCCACGTAGCAGAGGACGACTCCGCCCGGCGTGAGCGCGTCCGCCACGGCGTCCATGCACTCCCACGGTGCCAGCATGTCGAGCACCACCCGGTCGACGGACCCCGGGGCGACCTCGTTCGGAAGAGCCTCGACCAGATCCCCGACGACGACGCGCCAGGTGTCGGGGTGCTCGCCGAAGAACGTCTCGACATTGCCGCGCGCCACATCGGCGAAGTCTTCACGACGCTCGAAGGAGATCAGCTTCCCGGCCGACCCCACGGCCCGCAGCAGCGAGAGCGAGAGCGCACCCGACCCGACGCCGGCCTCGACCACGACCGACCCGGGGAAGATGTCGGCCTGCATGACGATCTGAGCCGCATCCTTCGGATACACGATGGCCGCGCCGCGCGGCATCGACATCGCGAAGTCGCGCAGCAGGGGGCGTAGGGCGAGGTAGTCGTGGCCGGAGCTGTTGGCCACGACCGAGCCGTCGGGCAATCCGATCAGATCGCGATGACGGAGCACGCCCTGGTGCGTGTGGAGCTCGCCGTCCTCGCGGAGGGTGACGGTGTGCAGGCGCCCCTTCGGGCCGGTCAGTTGCACGCGATCCCCCACGCGGAACGGACCGCTCGGTCGCTGCGGACGGGTATCGGTCATCGGGTGGCTCCTGACACGGCGTTCCGGTTGTCGAACAGATCGGTGAGGTCTGCTGCTCCCCTGCCGTCGAGCGTGGCCCAGAGTTCGTGGGCACCCAGGTGGTCCAGGGGCAGGATATGCGGCACCGCGAGCGTCAGGGCACCCGAAGCGAGCCCGGCACGGACACCCGTCGGAGAATCCTCGATGACGATCACCTCGGAGATGTCCACGTCCAGGAGTGCTGCCGCCTGCAGATACGGCTCAGGGTGCGGTTTGGGGTTGTCCACGTCGTCGCCGGCGACGACGATGTCGAACGCCTCGAAGTCGATCAGATCCACGACGCTCAGCGCCATCCGACGCATCGACATCGTCACGAGGCCGGTCGGGATCCCCGCGTGGCGCAGGTCGCGGAGGAGCTCCCGAGCGCCGGGACGGAACGGGACCCCCTGTGTGCGGAGCGATTCCTGCACGACGTCGGTCAGATGCGACACGATCGCCTCGGCCTCCATCGAGACACCCGCGTTCTGCAGGATCTCGGCACTGTCGAGCAGTCCGCTCCCGACGAGCTGCAGCGCGTCCTCGTGGCTCCAGGTGCCGCCGAACGATTCGACCAGTGCGGTCTCGGCCGCCATCCAATACGGTTCGGTGTCGACGAGTGTTCCGTCCATGTCCCAAAGGACCGCGCTGGGCTGTCTGCTCACTGAACCCATGCTAGCCGGGGCGCCACCCGCATCCCGCCGACGCGGACTAGCCTGGAAGGATCACGTCCACGAACTCGAAGGGAGCCCTCGATGGATGTTCTCGGTCCACGCATCGTCATCGCCGCCTTCGACGGCTGGAACGATGCGGGTGAAGCGGCGAGCGGTGCGATCGAAGCATTGCGTGCGTCGACGGAGTACGACCTCGTGCACTCGGTGGACCCCGAGCTGTATTTCGACTACCAGTACACCCGCCCTTCCACACAGATGGATGCAGAAGGCCGTCGCCAGCTCACGTGGCCGGAAGCGGGACTCTGGCGTCCGCGCGATCCGGGGCCCGGCCCCGAGTTCTGGCTGCTCACCGGCGCGGAGCCCGCGCGCACCTGGCAGGCTTTCGCCTCCGAGTTCATCGACGTCGCCCTGCGCGACGACATCACCGGGCTGGTCACCCTGGGCGCGATGCTCTCGGATGTCCCGCACACCCGCCCGATCTCGATCTTCGCCTCCAGCCAGAACGAGCAGGTACGAGAGGCGCACGGCCTGGAACGCTCGCTCTACGAGGGCCCGGTCGGCATCCTCAGCGTCTTCGAGCACTTCGCCGAGAACGCCGGCATCCCCACGGCGAGCCTGTGGGCCAGCGTTCCCCACTACGTCGCTTCGGCGACCCCTTCGCCGAAGGTGACACTCGCACTCCTGGACAGGCTCGAAGAGCTCACCGGCGTCGACGTCGACCGCCAGGCCCTCCGCACCGAGGCAGCGGCATGGGAGGCGTCGATCGACGCCGCGGCCTCCGAAGACGAGGACATGGCCGAGTACATCCGTCAGCTCGAGCGCACCCGCGACACCTGGGACTCCCCCGAGGCGTCGGGTGACGCGATCGCCCAGGCGTTCGAGCGCTACCTCCGCCGCCGCGACGACGGCCCGGGCGACCGCAAACGCTGAGTTCGGCTCAGGCCGCGATCACCCCGGTACCGAGCAGGACCAGCAGCACGGTGCCGAGCAGGATGCGGTAGATCACGAACGGCAGGAAGCTGCGCTTCGAGATCCAGTTCATGAAGAACGCGATCACGCCGAGTGCGACCACGAACGCGATGCCCGTGGCGGCGAGCGTGTCGCCGAAGGAGAAGAACGACGGCTCGTCCCAGCTCTTGAACACCTGATAGAAGCCGCTGCCGAACACGGCCGGGATCGCGAGCAGGAACGCGTAGCGGGCCGCTGCGGCCCGCTCATAGCCGAGGAAGAGGCCCATCGTGATGGTGCCGCCCGACCGCGAGACCCCCGGGATGAGCGCCAGCGCCTGCGCGAACCCGAAGGCGATGCCGTGCGGGTAGGTCAGGTCGCCGAGCGTGCGCCGCTTCGCCCCCACGTAGTCGGCGATGCCGAGGAGGATGCCGAACACGATGAGCATGGTCGCGACGATCCACATCGAGCGCAGCACGGTCTCGATCTGGTCCTGGAACAGGAGTCCGAGCACGACGATCGGGATGCTGCCGATGATGATCAGCCAGCCCATGCGAGCGTCCGGGTCGTTGCGGGGGGCCTTCCCCGCGAGCGACCGGAACCACTGCGTCACGATCCGCACGATGTCACGCCAGAAGAAGACCACCACGGCCGCCTCGGTGCCGATCTGCGTGATCGCGGTGAACGCCGCGCCGGGGTCCTCCCCCGATGGCAGGAACGTCCCGAGGATACGCAGATGCGCGCTGGAGGAGATCGGGAGGAACTCGGTGAGTCCCTGGACGACCCCGAGGATCAGTGCTTCGAGCAGGTGCATGGAGGGCTTTCAGTTCAGGGACGGCACGGAGCGGGCGGCGCTCAGTACGTGCGCAGCAGATCGGTCAGCACCCGCTGGCCGAAGACAAGCGATTCTACGGGCACTCGTTCGTCGACACCGTGGAACATGCCTGTGAAGTCCAGGTCGGCGGGGAGCTTCAGGGGTGCGAATCCGTACCCCGTGATGCCGAGGTAGGCCAGCGCCTTGTTGTCGGTACCGGCGCCGAGCAGGTAGGGGATCACCGGGACTCCGGGGTCGTGGCGGCCGATGCTGGCGACCATGGCCTCGACGAGATCGCCCTCGAACGGTGTCTCCATGCCGATGTCGCGCACGACCGTCTCGATCGCGATCTCATCGCCGACGATCTCCTGGAGTTCGGCGAGGACGGCATCCTCGGTCCCGGGGATCACGCGCACGTCGATGAGGGCTTCTGCACGCTCGGGTATCACGTTGTGCTTGTAGCCCGCCTTCAGCGCGGTCGGGTTGGTCGTCGTGCGGAACGAGGACCGAAGGAAGGCCTCAGCGGGTCCGGCGGCGGCCGCGAGAGCATCCGGGTCGTCGACGCTGCGTCCGCTCAGGGCGCTCAGGCCCTCGAGCAGGGCGCTGGTCGTCGACGTCAACCGGATCGGCCAGCGCGTGCGTCCGATCGCCGCGACCGCTTCTGCGAGCTTCGTGACGGCATTGTCGTCGTGCAGGCGGCTGCCGTGACCCGCACGGCCCTTCGCCACCAGTCGGATCCAGATCAGGGCCTTCTCTCCCACCTGGAGCAGATATGCGCGACGGTCGTCGACGGTGATCGAGTAGCCTCCGACTTCGCTGATCGCCGCCGTCGCGCCCGCGAACCACTCCGGGCGGTTCTGCACGACCAGCGCCGAGCCCTCGACGCCGCCGTTCTCCTCGTCGGCGAAGAACGCGAGGATCAGGTCGCGTTCCGGCTGCTCCCCTGCACGGAGGATCTCCGCGACGGAGGTGAGGATCATCGCGTTCATGTTCTTCATGTCGACGGCACCGCGCCCCCACAGCATCCCGTCCTGCACGAGGCCGGCGAACGGATCGACGCTCCAGTCCTCGGCCATCGCCGGCACGACATCGAGATGACCGTGCACGACCAGTGCCGGCTTGTCACTGTCGCGTCCGCGCACGCGCGCCATCACGTTCGTGCGACGCGGGATCGGCTCGTAGTACTCGACCTCGAGCCCGAGGTCCTCGAGATACGCGCCGACGTACTCCGCGGCCTCGCGTTCCCCCTTCGCGTCGCCTCCGCCGAAGTTGGAGGTGTCGAAGCGGATCAGGTCGCTCGCGATGCGGACGACCTCCGGAAGAGACGGATCGGTCATGGCTCCAGGCTACCGAAACCGCGCGCCACGCCCGGGCGTATGGCTCGGTTCGAGAGGCCGCTGAGGACGTGGTAATGTCATTCTTCGGTCGGCAACGATCATCCAACACCTGCGCGGGTGGCGGAATGGTAGACGCGCTACGTTGAGGTCGTAGTGCCCGTAAGGGCGTGGGGGTTCAAGTCCCCCTCCGCGCACAGGAAGAAGAAGGCCCCTGATCCACGGATCCGGGGCCTTCTTCGCTTTCCGGGAGGCCCCCGATCACAGCCCGGACACTCATCCCGCCCGGATGACCGGGCCCCCGGCTCTCGCGAGATCTGACTATCGTGAGCCGCATGACAGCGTTCGATGCCGATCGTCCCACCCTCACCCAGGCCTACCTCTACGGGTTCCCGCTCGTGTTCGATCTCGATCAGGTGACGCGTTACACGACGACGGGCGTGGGAGCGAACCCCGCGGCCCCGTTCAACAGCTTCAGTCACGCCCGAACCCTCGCGGGACCGGCCGACACGTTCGTGACGATCAACAACGACACGCTCTATTCCATCGCCCAGGTCGACCTCAGCGTCGGGCCGGTCGAGCTGCACGTCCCGGATGCCGCAGGTCGGTATTACGTCCTCCAGTTCGTCGATGCATGGACGAACAACTTCGCCTACGTCGGTCATCGGGCCACGGGGACATCCGAGGGCACGTTCCTCCTCGTCCCTCCGTCATGGGAGGGCGATGCCGGTGATGCGACGGTCATCCGCTTTCCGACGACCGTCGCGTCCATCGTCGGACGCTGGGCGGTGAGCGGCGACGAAGAGCTGCCTGACGTGCACGCGCTCCAGGATGCCACCACGCTCACTCCCCGGGATCCGCACGCCGTCCCCGCAGGGCTCGCCACGCCCGATCCGCGTGTCCCCCCGGAGGCGCTCTTCCTCGAGAAGCTCCGGCTCTGGTCGCAGCAGTTCCCACCCGCCCCTCGTGATCTCCCTCGGCAGCAGTCCCTCGCTGCGACCGGCATCACCCACGAGGGCGCCTCCCCCTTCGCGTCGCTTTCGCGCGCGGACGCCGCCCGCCTCGCCGGTGGCCTGGACGCCGCCAAGGAGGCGCTCCACACCGCTCTGACACACGGATCCAGCCCCGAAGCCAACGGGTGGAAGCTCACCTTCCACGTCTTCGACTACAACCTCGACTACTTCGAGATCGGCGCACTCGACGACGAGCGCTTCACGATGGCGGACACGGATCTCCGCATCGCCGAGCGGGCGGCTGCGGCGCTCGGAGGGCTATGGGGCAACCATCCCTACGAAGCCGCGTACATCATGACCTACGTCGACGATCACGGCGAGCAGCTGACCGGGGAACGCATGTACACGTTGCGACTGGACCCGCCGCCACCCGTCTCCGCGTTCTGGTCGCTCACCATGTACTCGGTGCCCGACTTCTACCTCGTCGACAACCCGATCGCCCGTTACTCGATCGGCGATCGGACTCCGGGACTCGTCCGGGACGAGGACGGGGCGCTGACGATCACGATCAGCCATGAGCGGCCCGCCGACGCCGCGGCTGCGGCGAACTGGCTCCCCGCACCCGCCGGCGACTTCCGACCGGTGATGCGGATGTACGAGCCCGAACCGGCCGTGCTCGACGGCAGCTATGCGGTACCCGCGATCACCCGAGTGGAGGGATGAGCCCGCACCCGTGCATCAGACCGCGCCGACGCCGAAGACGAGGCCGAGCACGTAGGTGATCGCCGCGGCGCCGAAACCGATCGCGAGCTGGCGGAGGGCGCGTCGCAGCGGCGGACCGCCCGAGAGCACCCCGACCATCGCGCCGGTGCTGAGCAATGCGATGCCCACCAGCACGAGGGCGACGATGATCGCGGCGGCGCCCTGCAGACCGAAGATCCAGGGCAGGACGGGGATGATCGCTCCCGAGGCGAAGAGCAGGAAGCTCGAGATCGCTGCGGTCCAGTCGCTGCCGACGATCTCATGGTCGTCGCCGCGTTGCACGTTCACCGGTCCCGTCGCTGCGCGACGCACTCCCGCCTGCGCCGCCGTGACGATGCGGCGCGCCCGCGCCAACGACTCTTCCTGCTCCATGCCACGTGCGCGATAGACCAGAGCGAGCTCGTTCTCATCGATGTCCAGGTCGCCCGCAGCGGCGGCCGCGTCCTCGTTCGCCTCGGTCGCCGCCAGGAGCTCGCGCTGGGAGCGGACCGAGACGAACTCTCCTGCCCCCATCGACAACGCACCGGCCAGAAGCCCCGCGATACCGCTGAAGAGCACGAATCCGGAACTCACTCCCGTCGCGCCGATGCCGAGCACGAGGGCGAGGTTGCTCACCAGGCCGTCGTTCGCACCGAAGACCGCGGCGCGGAACGAGCCGGAGAGGCGCCGACGTCCCCGCGCGGCGAGTCCGCGAACCACCTCGTAGTGGACCTTCTCATCGGCCCGCATCGCGGGCGTGGCGTACTGCTCCGAGTCATAGGGGGATCGCGCCTCGGCGCTCTGCGCCAGCGCGAGGACGAAGATGGAGCCGAAGCGACCCGCCATCCACCCGAGCATGCGGGATCGGATGCCCGCCCTCGGGAGCCGAACGGGCTCCGCACCGAGGAGGTCCAGCCAGTGCTGCTCGTGGCGGCGCTCGGCATCGGCCAGGCTCAGCAGGATCTGACGCTCCTCCCCCTCTCGCCGCGCGGCGAGCTTCTGGTAGACGGTGCCTTCGGCTCGTTCCTCGACGAGGTAGCGAGCCCAGCGCCGACGGTCGGCAGGGGTCGGTGCAGCGGCGGCAGCGGGGGCTGTCATGGATCCTCCAGGTGTCACGATGCCCGGGGCGCGGGCAACCGTTCCACGCTAGCCGCGTGGTCGTTCACGCACCCCGCTGAGACGCGGATTGACAGCATTTCGGGGATCCGAAGCTGCGCAACGACCGCGTCAGCGCCGGCGGGAAGCTCGCCTCAGGAGCGCACGCGTTTGCGCAGCACCTCGATGCGCGACTGCAGCTGGGTCACGGTCGCCTGAGCCACGGCAGGGCCGCCGCAGATACGTCGGAGCTCCGCGTGCACAGCGCCATGGGGCTCCCCCTTCTGGCGGGCGTACAGACCCACGAGGCTGTTCAGCAGCTGACGCTGCTCTTTCAGGGTGCGATGAAGCGGGGCGGGGAGCGTCGTCGTCTCGGTCGGTCCCGCAGCGGCCTCACGCGTCTCCCGCAGACGGGACTGACGGGTTTGCCGCTGCATGAGCAGCTCGTGCACGTGCTCGGGCTCGAGGAGGCCGGGGAACCCGATGAACTCCTCCTCCTCCGGCGTGCCCGGTTCGGCCAGCTGCCCGAACTCCTGCCCCTCGAACACGACCCGATCGAAGTGCGCGACCGAGGAGAGCGCCTGATAGCTGAACTCCTGGGTCAGTGCGTCCGAGGTCTCCTCCTCGCGGTTCGCGCTCTCGAGCAGCGAATCGTCGAGACCGTCTTCTTCCTTCGACTGCCGGTCGAGCGCATGGTCGCGCTGCTTGTCCATCTCGTTCGCGAGCCCCATGAGCACCGGAACCTGAGGGAGGAAGACGCTGGCAGCCTCACCACGACGTCGAGCACGCACGAAGCGGCCGATGGCCTGCGCGAAGAACAACGGCGTCGACGACGACGTCGCGTAGACGCCGACGGCCAGACGCGGGACATCGACGCCTTCGGACACCATCCGCACGGCCACCATCCAGCGGGCGTCGTTCGCACTGAACTTCTCGATCCGCTCCGAGGCGGTCGCGTCGTCGGAGAGCACGACGGTCGCCTGCTGACCGGTGATGCTGTGCAGGATCTTCGCGTAGGCACGGGCGACCGTCTGATCCGTCGCGAGCACCAGTCCCCCGGCATCGGGCACGTGATGGCGGATCTCGGTGAGGCGGCGATCGGCTGCCGACAGCACCGCCGGCATCCAATCTCCCTCGGGATCGAGAGCGGTCCGCCACGCCTGTGACGTCACGTCCTTCGTGTTGTCCTGACCCAAGTGCGTCTCGAGCTCATCGCCGGTGGTCGTGCGCCAGCGCATCTTGCCCGCGTACATGTGGAAGAGCACGGGCCGAACCACGCCGTCGGCCAGCGCCCGGCCGTAGCCGTAGTTGTAGTCGGTGCGCGAGATCCGTGCGCCCGACTCGTCCGGGTGGTATTCGACGAACGGGATCGGCGCCGTATCGCTGCGGAATGGCGTGCCGGAGAGGAGCAGGCGACGTTTCGCGGGGCCGTAGGCGTCGCGGATGGCATCGCCCCAGCTCAGCGCGTCACCGCCGTGGTGAACCTCGTCGAGGATGACGAGCGTCTTCGCGTCTTCGGTGAGATGCCGGTGCACCGACGACTTCGCCGCGACCTGCGCATACGTGACCACGGCACCGTGATAGTGCCGCGCGGGTGCCCAATCGCTGTTCCGGAACCGCGGGTCGAGGCGGATGTGCACCCGTGCCGCGGCATCGGCCCACTGGGTCTTGAGATGCTCGGTCGGAGCGACCACGATGATCCGGTTGACCTCGCCCATGCGCATGAGCTCGACGGCGAGGGTGAGGGCGAAGGTGGTCTTTCCTGCACCCGGCGTCGCGGCCACGAGGAAGTCGCGCTGATCCGCCTCGAAGTACTGTTCGAGCGCCTCCTGCTGCCAGGCGCGCAGCTTGTTCGCGGTTCCCCATGGGGCACGCTGAGGAAAGGACGGAGAGAGCATCGACTCCACGATAATCGCTGCCGACGACACTGGATCACTCGCCACGATTCCCGCGCGCGCCCCTCCCCCGGACCTGCGGCTGCGGGTAGGCTCTGACACTGCGCTGCGGCCACCGCCGCCTCGCAGACCGTTCGCGAAGGAGAGCTGGATGACCGACCAGGATTCGACTCGGACCCCCTATGTCCCCAACGAGACCGCGCATCCCTGGCGCCGTTTCGTCGCGATCGGCGACTCCTTCACCGAGGGCATCGGCGATCCGGACCCCGCTCACCCCGGCAGCCACCGCGGCTGGGCCGACCGCGTCGCCGAGGTGCTCGCCGCTCAGGTGCCCGACTTCGCCTACGCGAACCTCGCCGTCCGCGGAAAACTGATCGCCCAGATCGTCGCCGACCAGATCGAGCCGGCGGTCGCGCTGCGCCCCGACCTGGTGTCCATCTGCGCCGGCGGCAACGACGTGATCCGCCCTGGCACCGACCCCGACGCGATCGCCAACCAGCTCGAGGATGCGGTCGCCCGGTTGTCATCGACAGGAGCGGCCGTGCTCCTGTTCACCGGCATCGACACCGGTTTCACCCCGGTCTTCCGGGCCTTCCGGGGCAAAGTCGCCATCTACAACGAGAACGTCCGCGCCATCGCCGAGCGCCACGACTGCATCGTGGCCGATCAGTGGGCGCTCAAGGTCGTGCAGGACATGCGGTTCTTCGACGACGACCGTCTGCACTACAACGCCCTCGGTCATCACGAGGTCGCCCGTATGGCGCTGCGGGCGCTGAACGTCCCCAATGACCTCGAGGCCATGCAGCCCGAGCCCTTCCCGCTGCGCACCTGGCGCGCAGCGCGCTCGGAAGACCTCGGCTGGGCACGGGAGCACCTGGTCCCCTGGGTCCTGCGTCGACTGCGCCACCAGTCATCGGGTGACAACCTCGCCGCCAAGCGGCCCGACCCGTCGCCGGTGATCCTGCCCGAGCGCGACTGACCCGCTCAGCGCTGCATCGACCAGAGGGCGACTGCGGCTGCGGAGGCCACGTTGAGCGAGTCGACCCCTCCGGACATCGGGATCGTGACGACGGTGTCCGCACTGTCGATCGCGGTCCGTGACAGCCCATCCCCTTCCGACCCCATGACGAGGGCGACGCGCTCGGGGCGCACGGCCGCGTACGCATCGAGCGTCACGGCGTCGTCGCGCAATGCCAGCGCGGCGATGTCGAAACCTGCCGCATGAAGGTCGGCAGCCGCGGATCCCCAATCGGCCATGCGCGTCCACGGGACCTGGAACACGGTTCCCATGCTCACGCGCACGCTGCGGCGGTACAGCGGGTCAGCTCCCCCGGGCGATACCAGCACGGCATCCGCGCCGAGGCCCGCCGCCGCACGGAAAGCGGCACCGACGTTCGTGTGATCACCGATGTTCTCGAGGATCAGCACGAGGGTGGCGCCCGCGATCACCTGACGGACGCTCGGCAGCTCGGGCCGGTGCATCGACGCGATCGTGCCCCGGTGCACGGCGAAGCCGGTGACGGCCTCGGCCACCTCGTCGGGGACGACGTACACCGGCACCTCGAGATCGCCGACGATCGCCCGGATGTCGTCCACTCGACGCTCCTGCACCAGCACGGAGCGCGGACGATGACCGGCCACGACCGCACGGGCGATGACCTTCGTCGACTCCGCGATGTACAGTCCCCCGGCCGGATCCTGCACGGCCCTGAGGGCCGTATCGGTGAGAGCGCGGTAGTCGTCGAGGCGTCGATCGTCGGCGTCGGTCACAGTCAGTAGTTCCACGTGCTCCACTCTGCCATCGCTCGGGCCCCTCACTTCCCCGCGCGTCGCGGGACCGCGCGTCGACCCCTCGCACGCAGCGCCCGGCGGCGTCTCCACGCCGTAGACTCGCTCGAGGAGGTCCTGTGAGCGTGTCGAACACCGCCGAGCTGTCGGCCACCATCGCCCACGCCGCCGAGCTGCTGCGCGGGAAACGGGTCGCTCTTCTGACCGGGGCCGGAATCTCCACCGATTCCGGTATCCCCGCGTATCGCGGCGAGGGTGCCAGGACACGCAGCGATCCGATGACGATCCAGACGTACCTGGGAGACGAGGCCGCGCGTCGCCGTTACTGGGTCGGCGGACACCTCGGCTGGAAGGCGTTCGCCCGTGCCGAACCCAATGCCGGGCACCTCGCCCTCGCCCAGCTCGAAGCCGCCGGCAGCGTCTCGGGAGTCATCACCCAGAACGTCGACGGGCTGCACCTGCGGGCCGGGAGCTCGCATGTGATCGAGGTGCACGGCACGATGCGCCGGGTTCTGTGTCTGCAGTGCGGTCAGGTCTTCGACCGCCGCGACGTCGCCGTGCAGATCGAGGAGCTCAACCCCTGGATCACGGTGCCGGAGAACGTCGCCCTCGCACCGGACGGCGACGTCCTCCCCGAGACCACGGAGGGCTTCGTCATCCCGGTCTGCACGGTGTGCGGCGGCATGCTCAAGCCGGACGTGGTGTTCTTCGGCGAGTATGTGCCGCAGGGCCGATTCCGTGCGGCGGAGTCGCTGCTGCGCTCCAGTTCCGCCCTCATCGTCGCCGGCTCCTCGCTGGTGGTCAACTCCGGTGTGCGCCTCGTCGAGCGCGCGCGTCGCCGCAGCATCCCTCTGATCATCGTCAACCGCGAGCCGACGCGCGCGGATGCCTGGGCCGATGTCACCATCGCCGCAGGCACCAGCGACGTGCTCCCCGCACTCCAGGAACTCCTCTCGTGACCCACCTCACTCTCGTCCGCCATGGTCAGACCGACTGGAACCTCGCCAGGCGCATCCAGGGCTCGACCGACATCCCGCTGAACGAGACCGGGCGCGACGACGCCCGATGGGCCGCGGAGAAGCTCGCCGCGAGCACGCATCACGCCGTGTACACGAGTCCGCTGCTGCGGGCCAAGGAGACCGCGGAGATCATCGCCGACCGGCTCGGGCTGGAGATCGCCGGCGTCGTGCCCGACATCCGCGAGCGCGAGTTCGGCGACGGGGAGGGCATGCTCGTCCCCGACTACATCGAGACGTACGGGGACTGGCACGCGGAGGTCCCCGGCGCCGAGTCGCTGCACGAGGTCGGAGAACGCGCCATCGCGGCGCTGCACGCGATCGCGCGCGAAGCACGTCGACGGTCCACTCCCCGCGCGGAATCCGTCATCGTCGTCGCCCACGGCGGAGTGATCCGCGCCGTGATCGATCACGTCTCCGGCGGCACGCTCCCCCGCGAGGGCGAAGTCCTCCAGAACGGCTCGGTGCACCGCTTCGTGGCGGCTCCCGGTTACCTGCGTCTGCTGGAGGAGTCGCCGGTCCTCTGATCAGACGGCGCGGGAGACCACCGAGCGCGCGTGGCGGAGCACCGGCTCGTCGATCATGCGTGCCTCGAACCGGAAGACGCCTCGCTCCGCGTCGGCGGCAGCGAGCACGGCACGCGCCCACCGCACGGTCTCCTCGTCCGGTCGGTAGGCCGCCCGGATCGCAGCCACCTGGTTCGGGTGGATGCAGGCCGACGCGCGGAAGCCCGACGCGGCGGCATCGCTCGCCTCGTTCTCGAGCCCCTCGGCATCATCGAGATCGATGTGCACGGCATCGATCGCGGCCTTTCCCTGTGCCCCCGACGCGAGGAGCACGCGCGCGCGGGCGTAGCGAGCGATGTCGCGATATCCCCCGTCCGCGTTCCGCGACGAGGTGCCTCCGAGAGAGGCCACGAGATCCTCGGCGCCCCACATCATCGCCGTGACCAGCGGGTGCGCAGCGATGCCGTCGGCCGCGTGGATGCCGCGGGCGGTCTCGCACAGGGCGATGAGCGAATAACGGTCGTCGAAAGCCGACAGGCTGTCCGCGTCCTCCGTCTTCGCCACCATCACGGTGCGGAAGTCCGTCCGCGCCAGTGCCTCGAGGTCGGCGGCGAAGGCGTCGCTGTCCGGCGCGTTCACCCGCACGATCACACGCTCGGGGTCGAGATCCGCGGCCATCACATTCCTGCGGGCGACCGTCTTGGCGTCCGGCAGCACGGCATCCTCGAGATCGAGGATGATCGCATCCGCGCGCTCCGACGCCTTCTGGAAGCGCTCAGGGCGATCGGCAGGGCAGAACAGCAGTGCCGGGCCGAGGTCGAAGGTCATGGCTGGGCTCCTTCCGGAAGGCAGTGCACGAGGACGGAGCGCACGGCGGTGGCAACGACGGTCCCGTCCTGGTTCCGTCCGGTGTGCGCGATCTTCACGATGCCCTGTCCTGGCCGGGACGACGACAGCCGCTTCTCGACGACGACGCTCTCGGTGTAGAGCGTGTCTCCGGCGAACAGCGGACGCGGGAAGGCGACGTCACCGAAGCCGAGCTGAGCGACCAGAGTCCCCTGCGTCAACTGCGCGACCGACGAACCGACCATGGTCGACAACGTCCACATCGAATTCATCAGCCGCGCGCGGAACGGTTCCTGCGTGTCGGCGAAGGCCGCATCGAGGTGCAGCGCCTGCGTGTTCATGGTGAGGGTGGTGAAGAGCACGTTGTCGGCCTCGGTCGCCGTCCGTCCCGGACGATGCAGGTAGCGGGCATCCGCCACGAACTCCTCGTAGTACAACCCCCTCTGGAGGATGTCCTGCGTGGTCATTCCGACCCCCTTCGTCGCGCGATACGGTGCACGGGCCACGCTACCCGGCGAGTCCGAGTCCCCGCGCGATGACGAGGAGCTGCACCTCGGTGGTGCCCTCGCCGATCTCGAGGATCTTGGAATCACGGTAGTGGCGTCCCACGGGGAACTCGTTCATGAATCCGTTCCCACCGAAGATCTGGGTCGCGTCCCTGGCGTTGTCCATCGCCGCTTCGCCTCCGACGAGCTTCGCGATGGCGGCCGCCTCGGCGAACGGCTTGCCCGCATCGCGCAGGCGGGCGGCGTGGTGCCAGGCGAGCCGCGCGGTGTGGACCCGAGCCCGCATGCGCGCCAGCGTGAACTGGGCGTTCTGGCGCGTGCTGAGCGCGGCTCCGAAGATCGTGCGGCTCTTCGCGTACTCGACCGCGGCTTCCAAGCACCCTTCCGCGGCGCCGGTGGAGAGCGCCGCGATCGCGATGCGGCCTTCGTCGAGGATGCTGAGGAAGTTCCGGAATCCGGTCCCCCGCGTTCCCAGCAGGTTCGACGCGGGGACGCGCGCACCGTCGAACGTCAGCGGATGCGTGTCCGAGGCGTTCCAACCGACCTTGTCGTATGGGGCCTCGACCGTGAAGCCCGGAGTGCCGTTGGGCACGATGATCGTGGAGATCTCCTTGCGCCCGTCCTCGTTCCCCGTCACGGCGGTGACCGTGACGAAGCGGGTTATCGGGGTTCCCGAGTTGGTGATGAACTGCTTGGAGCCGTCGATCACCCATTCGTCGCCGTCGAGCCGCGCCGTGGTCCGGGTCGCACCGGCGTCGCTGCCCGCTTCGGGCTCGGTGAGCCCGAAACCCGCCAGTGCCCGACCCGCGAGCAGATCCGGAAGCATCTCCTGCCGCTGCTCTTCGGTGCCGAAGCGGAAGATCGGCATGGCGCCGAGGCTGACCCCCGCTTCGAGGGTGATCGCGATGGACTGGTCGACCCGTCCGAGCGCCTCGATCGCGATGCCGAGCGCCATGTAATCGCCGCCTTGGCCGCCGTACTCCTCCGGGAACGGCAGACCGAACAGACCGAGATCTCCCATCTGCGACACGACGTCCATCGACAGCGTGTGCGTGCGGTCGGCCTCGTAGGCCTGCGGCGCGACGACGGTCTCGGCGAACTCGCGCACCATGGCGGCGAGCTCGCGCTCCTCCTCGGACAGATCTTCCATGTTCAACTCTCCTCCGTCGTCACGCGGGCGACCGGCTGGTCACGCCGCACCTGGTCGCCCACCGCGACCAGCAGATGCACCACACCGTCGCGGGGGGCGAGCACCGGGTGCTCCATCTTCATGGCTTCGATCGAGACGAGCGGATCTCCCGCCGACACCGACTCGCCCTCCCTGACGTGCACGGCGACGACGCTGCCCGGCATGGGGGCGCGACCCTCCGGCTCCTTCGCCGCAGATCCCGACTCGCGAGCGGCCAGGCGGCGGAGCATCCGCCGGCGCCGGTCGATCGGGCGCAGACGCACGGTGCGGCCGTCCTCGGCGACCCACACCGCCCCGTCGCCGTCCACGGCGGCGCGGACAGCGCCTCGAGACCGCCTGGCCGCGTCCTCGTCGAGCTCGACCTCTTCGTCATCGTCCGTGAGCGCCGTGAACGGCGCACGGGCCACGTCTTCGGCTCCCAGACGCCAGCCGGGCAGATCGCGCCACAGCGTGCTGGATCGCAACGGCTCGGTGGACCCCGAGGCGACGTCCCTCGCCGCCGCGAGCTGTGCCGGCGACGGCTGCTCGGCTTCGAGGGGAAGCAGGGTGTCGATGAGCCCCGTGTCGAGGTCGCCGGACAGGACGCGCGCGTCCTGGCAGAGGGTCCGGAGGAACGCGATGTTGGTCTCGACGCCCAGGACGACGGTGCGTCCGAGCGCCTCATCCAGCCGTTTGAGCGCTGTGCTGCGGTCCTCTGCGAACGCGATCACCTTCGCGATCATCGGGTCGTAGAAGCCGGTCACCTCGCTCCCGGTCTCGATCGCCGCGTCCACGCGGACGCCCGCGGGCGGATCGAACAGCAGCACCGTTCCGGTGGAAGGGAGGAATCCGCGCTCCGGGGATTCCGCGTACACCCGCGCCTCGACCGCATGGCCTCGAAGGCGCAGGGTGACATCCAACGGAAGCCCATCGGCCACACGGAGTTGGAGCGCGACGAGGTCGAGCCCCGTGACCTCCTCTGTGACGGGATGCTCCACCTGCAGGCGGGTGTTCATCTCGATGAAGAAGACCTCGTCCGGCGCGTCGGCATCGATGAGGAACTCCACCGTGCCGGCGCCCACGTACTCGACGCTCTCCGCGGCGAGCACGGCTGCCGAGAGGAGCCGCTCCCGTGTGTGCGCGGGGATCCCCGCGGAGGGGGCCTCCTCGATCACCTTCTGATGGCGCCGCTGCAGGGTGCACTCGCGCTCGCCGAGGGCGATGACCGTGCCCTGCGCATCTCCGAAGACCTGCACCTCGATGTGTCGCGGGCGTCTGATCAGACGTTCGAGGATGAGCGAGTCGTCTCCGAAGGCGGCGGCGGCCACCCGGCGTGCTGATGCCAGTGCTGCACGCAGGCCGGCCGCGTCAGCGACGACCTCCATACCCTTTCCGCCACCCCCGGCGCTGGGTTTGACGAGCAGCGGATATCCGACGCTGTCCGCCTCTTCGCCGATCTCGACATCGGAGAGGCCCTTCGCATCGAACCCGGGAACGACGGGAACCCCGTATCGCAGCACGTGATCGCGCGCCCGCGCCTTGTCGCCCATGATCTGGAGCGCGTCGACGGAGGGCCCGATGAAGGTGATACCGCTCTCGGCACAGGCCTCGGCGAGCCCGACGCTCTCGGAGAGGAATCCGTAGCCAGGGTGGATGGCCTGCGCACCGGTGCTGCGGGCGGCGGCGATCACGGCATCGATGTCGAGATACGACTCCGCAGCGGGTGACGGACCGATCCGAACGGCGGTGTCCGCCTCGCGAACGTGGGGTGCGGACGCATCGGCATCGCTGTAGACCGCGACACTGCGGATGCCGAGCGCGCGAAGGGTGCGGATGACGCGGCGCGCGATCTCGCCCCGATTGGCGACGAGGACGGTGTGGAAGGAGACGGCGTTCGAGGAAGACATGGCATTCACATCCGGAAGACGCCGAAGCGCGGTTCGGGCAGCGGGCTGCGGGCGACCACGTCGAGCGCGAGGCCCAGGAGGTCGCGGGTCTGCACAGGGTCGACGATGCCGTCGTCCCACAGGCGTGCCGTGGCGTAGTAGGGCTCGCCCTGGTGCTCGTACTGCTCACGGATGGGAGCCTCGAAGGCGTCGCGGTCCTCGCCACTCCAGGAGTCGCCGCGCGCGGCGAGCTGATCCTCTTTGACGGTGGCGAGCACGGACGCGGCCTGCGCGCCCCCCATCACGGAGATGCGGCTCGCCGGCCAGGTCCACAGGAAGCGCGGCGAGTACGCGCGCCCGCACATGGAGTAGTTGCCGGCGCCGAACGAGCCGCCGATGATCACGGTGAGCTTCGGCACCCTGGTGCTGGCTACGGCCGTGACCATCTTCGCGCCGTCCTTGGCGATGCCCCCGGCCTCGGCCTCGGAGCCGACCATGAAACCCGTGATGTTCTGCAGGAACAGCAGCGGGATACCGCGTTGATCGCACAGCTCGATGAAGTGCGCCCCCTTGAGCGCGGACTCACCGAAGAGCACGCCGTTGTTGGCGACGATGCCGACCGGATGACCGTGGAGGCGGGCGAAGCCGGTGACGAGCGTCGTACCGTACTCGGGTTTGAACTCGAGGAATGTGTCGCCATCCACGAGTCGCGAGATGACCTCGTGCACGTCGTACGCGGCGTTCACGTCGACGGGGACCGCGTCGTACAGACTCGACAGCTCGGAGGGCGGGCGACTGCTCCGCACTTCCCAGGCAGTGTCCGCCGGAGGGGGAAGCGTGGCGACGATGTCGCGCAGGATCTCGAGCGCATGCTCATCGTCTTCCGCGAGATGGTCGACGACACCGCTGCGGCGGGCGTGCATCTCTCCCCCACCCAGCTCCTCCGCGGTCACGATCTCGCCGATCGCCGCCTTCACGAGGGGCGGGCCGCCGAGGAAGATCGTGCCCTGGCCGCGGACGATGACGGTCTCGTCGCTCATCGCGGGAACGTAAGCGCCACCGGCAGTGCACGATCCGAGCACCGCGGCCAGCTGAGGGATCCGCTCGGCCGACATCCGCGCCTGATTGAAGAAGATGCGTCCGAAGTGCTCGCGGTCGGGGAACACCTCGTCCTGCTTAGGCAGGAAGGCGCCTCCCGAGTCGACGAGGTAGAGGCAGGGCAGGCGGTTCTCGAGAGCGATCTCCTGTGCCCGCAGGTGCTTCTTGACCGTGAGCGGGTAGTACGTGCCACCCTTCACGGTCGCGTCGTTGCACACCACCATCACGTGACGGCCGTGGACGAGACCGATACCGGCGATGACCCCGGCTCCCGGTGCTTCTCCGCCGTACAGACCATCGGCCGCGAGCGGTGCGACCTCGAGGAACGGGCTGCCTTCGTCGAGCAGCCGTGCGACACGATCCCGAGGAAGCAGCTTTCCCCGACCGACATGGCGTTCTCGGGAGGCCTCCGGTCCGCCGCGCGCTGCGGAGGCCAGGCGCTCACGCAACTCGTCCGCGAGCGACTCCTGGGTTGCGGGCATCGTGATGTCCTCCTCGACCCACGTCCGCGCCGGAGAGCATCTGGCGCGGTGCATGCATTTTCGGTTAGTGTTCACTAACCCGTTGATTCAGGTTAGCGAGGATTAACTGAGATGACAAGCCCGGTCACCGCCCGAGACCGCGCGAAGGCCGAACGGTCGGATGCGATCCTGCACGCCGCCGCGCGCCTCTTCGCCGCGCGAGGCTACACCGGCGTGAGCCTCGAGGACATCGGCGCCGCCGTCGGGGTCTCCGGGCCGGCCGTCTATCGCCACTTCGCCGGTAAGCAGGCCCTGCTCGGGGCCGTCCTCGTGAAGGTGAGTCAGGACCTGATCCGCGGTGGTCGCCTGGTCGCGGAGGATGCGCCGACGCCGGAACAGCGCATGCGTGCCCTGATCGGCTTCCACGTCGACTTCGCCCTGGGAAACGCCGAGGTCATCCAGGTGCAGGATCGCGACGTCGCACACCTCTCCGAGGCGGACCGCGCCGAGGTCCGCCGGCTACAGCGCGCCTACATCGAACTGTGGATGGAAGCCCTCGCTCCGCTGCACGACGATTCCGGCCGCGATACGGATCAGGATCAGCTCCGCCTGCGCGTGCAGGCCTGCTTCGGTCTCATCAACTCCACCCCGCACAGCACGCGGGCCGCAGCCAGACGGCATGCCGCCACCGCGACCGTGCTGATCGCGATGGCGGATGCCGCGCTGCGCGCGACTATCTGAGAAGCATCGCCCGGCCCGGTTCCTGCAGGACGTCCGCGACGTCCTTGAGGAACCGTGCCCCCTCGGCCCCGTCGACCAACCGGTGATCGAAGGAGAGGCTGAGCGTCATCAGCTGCCGCAGAGCGATCTCTCCCTGGTGCTCCCAGGGCTGTCGACGCACCGCGCCGACCGCCAGTATCCCCGACTGCCCGGGCGGAAGGATGGGCGTGCCCGCGTCGACGCCGAACACCCCGATGTTGGAGATCGAGAACGTGCCACCGGCGAGTTCGGCCGGAGACGTCTTTCCCGATCGCGCGACCTCGGCCAGCGACCGCACGGCATCCGCGAGACCGACCAGGGTCAGCCGCTCGGCGTCTCGGACCATCGGGACGATGAGTCCGCGATCCGTCGCGGCCGCGATCCCGAGGTCCACGTAGTTGTGCTGGACGATCTCACCGGCCGCCTCGTCCCAGCGCGAGTTGAGTCCGGGGTTCCGCCCGAGGGCGAGACAGACGGCCTTCGCCACCACCGCGAGCGGGCCGATCCTGTGCGCGCTCAGCGACCGGTCGTCACGGAGACCGGCCAGCAGATCCATCGTCGCCGTCACGTCGACCGTGTGGAACACCGTGACGTGCGGCGCCGTGAAGGCACTCTGCACCATCGCTGCCGCCGTGTGCTTCCTCACACCGCGAATGGGGATCCGGGTCTCGCGCTCCTGCTCGCCCAGCGCTGCAGGGCTGGAGGGGACCGCGGGCGCGGAAGGCGCTTCGCCCGCCGTGACGCCGTGCGACCCGACCCGCTCCGCATACGCATCGACGTCGCTGCGGGTGATGACGCGATCGCCGACCTCTGCCGCGACGAGCACCAGATCGATGCCGAGGCGCTTGGCATGCGCCCGTACCGGCGGAGTGGAGCGCGGGCGTTCGATCACCGCGTCGACCGCGGCGGACGGAGTGGCGTCGTGCGGCGCGGCCTCGAGCACCGCGGTGTCGACGGCGACCGGGGTGCCGCCGATCCGACGTGCCCGACGAGCCGGCCGGCCGGCCGAGGAGGGGGCGGCTCCGTAGCCGACGAGGTTCGGCTGGGCCTTCTCCGCGGACTCCGACCCCGATACCGGCGCGTCATCCTCCTCGCCGACGACGTCGAAGGCGATCAGCGGAGCGCCGACGGCGATGGTCTGACCGGCCTCGGCGTGCAGCGTCGACACGGTCCCCTCATAGGGCGAGGGGAGCTCCACGACCGCTTTCGCCGTCTCGACCTCGGCGAGCGTCTGGTTGAGGGCGACCGTGTCACCGGGCGAGACCAGCCAGGTCACCACCTCGGCCTCGGTCAGCCCTTCCCCGAGATCCGGAAGACGGAACTCCGCGATCATGCTTCTGCTCCCGTCAGGCTGTTCGGTCGGTCCAGCACCCGATCGACCGCGTCGAGCAGTCGGTCGAGGTCGGGCAGGTGGTACTTCTCGAGCTTCGCGGGCGGGTACGGGATGTCATGGCCGGTGACGCGCAGCGGCGCCGACTCCAGGTACTCGAAGCAGCGCTCCGTGATGCTCGCGATCACCTCGGCGGCGACCCCGGCCTCCCGCGACGCCTCATGCGCGACGACCACGCGACCGGTCTTCCGCACCGATGCGGCGACGGAGTCGTAGTCGACGGGTGAAAGCGAACGCAGGTCGATGACCTCCAGGGATATCCCCTCGTCCTCTGCCGCGTCAGCGGCCTGCAGCGCGGTGGCCACCATCGCCCCGTACGCGATGAGCGTCGCATCCGTCCCCGTCCGCACGACGCGCGCGAGCCCCATGGGCGGGGCATCCGCGAGCGGCGCCTCGAGGTCGACGTCGCCCTTGTGGTGGTACAGACGCTTCGGCTCGAAGAAGATCACGGGGTCGTCGGAGGCGATCGCCTGTCGGAGACTGCGATACGCGTCCTCCGGGTTCGACACCGCGATGACGCGCAGCCCGGCGGTGTGCACGAAGTAGGCCTCCGGGGACTCCGAATGGTGCTCGGCGGCACCGATACCGCCCGCCCACGGGATCCGGATCGTGATGGGCATCTTGACGCGTCCCTGCGTGCGGTAGTGGAGCTTGGCCACCTGAGCGACGATCTGATCGAAGGCCGGGTACACAAACCCGTCGAACTGGATCTCCACGACGGGGCGATAGCCGCGGAACGCGAGGCCGACCGCCGTCCCGACGATGCCGGACTCCGCGAGAGGCGTGTCGATCACGCGCTTCGCACCGAACTCGTCGAGCAGCCCATCGGTGATCCGGAAGACACCGCCGAGTCTGCCGATGTCCTCGCCCAGCAGCACGACCTTGGCATCGTCGCTCATCGCCTGTCGGAGGCCGGCGCCGAGCGCCTTGCCGAGAGTCATCTCGGTCATGCTCACACCTCGCTCTCGAAGGACGCGAGGTATGCGGCGTACTCGCCGCGCTGACGCTCGAGTCCGGTGTGCGGCTCGGCGTAGACGCCGTCGAAGACGGCGACCGGCGGACGCGTCACCATGCCGAGGCAGGCGGCACGCATCTCCTTCGCCACGGCGTCTGCGGCGACCTGGGTCTCGGCCACGTACTCGTCGGACAGCTCGCCCGTGGCACGCAGGTGCGCCTCCAGCCGCGCGATCGGGTCGCGCCGACGCCACGACTCGAGTTCGGCCTCGTCGCGGTAACGCGTCGGGTCATCGGCCGTCGTGTGCGGTCCCATGCGGTACGTGACGGCCTCGATGTAGGCGGGGCCCTTCCCCGAGCGTGCGTGATCGAGGGCCCAGCGCATGGCCGCCATGCTGGCGAGGACGTCGTTGCCGTCGACACGGACGCTGGGGATGCCGAAACCCGGCGCCCGTCCGGCGATCGGGTACTGCGACTGCACGGCGACGGGTTCCGAGATCGCCCAGTGGTTGTTCTGGCAGACGAAGACGACCGGCGCCTGGTATGACGCGGCGAAGATCATGGCCTCGTTGACGTCGCCCTGACTGGTCGCACCGTCTCCGAAATACGTCACGGCCACCTCGTCGGCACCATCGTGCTGGATGCCGAGCGCGTATCCCACCGCATGCAGCGTCTGTGCGCCGATGATGATCTGCAGCGGGGCGACTCCGAGCGCTGCGGGGTCGTATGCGGCGCCCTCTTCTCCGCGCCACATGCGCACGTAGTCACCGGGCTGCGCGCCGCGCGCGTAGATGACTCCGGTCTCGCGGTAGCTGGGGAACACGTAGTCCTCGGGTGCGATCGCTCTGGCCGTGCCGATCTGCGTCGCCTCCTGGCCTTGGCAGGGCGCCCAGAGCCCGAGCTGGCCCTGACGCTGGAGTGCGACGCCCTCGGTGTCGATCCGGCGGAGGATGATCATGTCGCGAAGCAGGGCACGCAGCTGCGCGGCGTCGACGTCGGCGACGAACGGGTCCAGCCGAGGATTCGCGATGCGGCTTCCATCCGGAGCCAGGATGCGCTCCGAGAGCTCCAGATCCTGGGCGGTGTCTGCGATGGGGGTGATCTGCGGTGACATCGTCGTCCTCCTCGTCGTCGGCGGCCCTCGTGAGGCTCCGCGCGCTGATGCCGGCGTCATCACCGGCATGGTCTGAGAGTACGTCCGGTCAACACCTCGCTCAAGCATTCTCAGACGCCTTGAGCATGTTGCTCAATTTCGGTCGAAGTGGGACTGCTAGGGTTTGGCACTATGCCAGGACTGGACCGTATCGATCTCGAGCTTCTCGCCGCCCTCGCCGACGACCCGAGGACCACCATCGTCGCCCTGGCGGAGAACCTGGGACTCTCGCGCAACACGATCCAGGCACGGATGTCACGCCTGGAGCAGAGCGGGATCTTCCTCTCCTACGAGCGATCCTTCTCCCCCGACGTCCTCGGCTTCCCTCTGCAGGCATTCGTCAGCATCGGCGTGCGGCAGACGGAACTCCCCCGCATCATCAACGAGCTCGCCCGGATCCCCGAGGTCGTGCAGGCGCACGGCCTGAGCGGCTCGATCGATCTCCTCGCGAGAGTCGCCTGCCGCGACGCGCGTCACCTCTTCGACACCGATGCACGCATCCTCTCGATCGAGGGCGTCGAACGCACCGAGACCTCACTCGCGATGGGCGAGGTGATCCCGTTCCGCGTTGCCGGTCTCATCGGCCTCGCGCGACGGGAATCCTGAGGAAGCGGCGGACAGCACCGGCGGCTTCGGCCGGGGTCTCGTAGTGGATCAGGTGCCCGACATGGGCGATCTCGACCAACCGGGCGTCGGGGAAGAGTGTGACCAGCTTCCGTTCCGCCTCGATGGGCGTGATGTCATCATTTTCTGCCGCGACCAGCAATGTCGGGACGTCGATCTTCGGCGCGTACTCGCGGACGTCGTGGGAGACACTCGCGACGAAGGCATCACGGAGCACGTCACGGTCGGAGAAGCGCGAGAAGTAGGTGTCGTGCTGGTCGTGTATGAACCGGCGGAGTTCGGGATCCTTCGTCTTGGCCATCGTGATGCTCATGACGCGTACGATGACCCGATTGCGCAGCAGTGCGGTACCGAGCTTCTCCGGGAGTCGGGCGCCGAGTGCGTAGTAGAGCACCGCCAGACGCGTCATCAGACCCTTGGGGCCTTCCAGGGCCGGAGCCCCGATCGGGTTCAGCAGGATCAGGCGCGGAGTCCGCAGCCCCTGGGCGACGGCGGCCGCGGTCACGATGGACCCGAAAGAGTGTCCGAGGATCACGGCTCCGGGTGCGACCGCGGATGCGAAGTCTCCGAGCCATCCGGCGTACTCGTCGAGGTCGTGGGTGCGTCCGGGCAGCGGGGCGGATTCTCCGAATCCGGGAAGGTCGGGGGCGATCACCCGCACCTCGGGGAGGTAGGCGAGCACCGGTTCGAGACCGTGGTGCTCACCGCGGAACCCGTGCACCGCGATCACGGTGGTCTCGGCATCCTCGGGGCCGTACACCCAGTAAGCGGTGCTCGCGCCGCCCACCTCGACCTCGTGACGCTGCACGGGGAGGCGACGAAGACGGTCCGCATACGGGGAAGGCACGGTCATCCCCCGAGTCTACGAGTCGCCGTGTGCCTTCCCCTGAATGTCCGCGGCCGAACGTAGCGTGAGGTCATGCCATCCGGTCCTCCCCTTCCCGCCTGGCTCACCCGTGTCGGAGTGTTCGACCTGGAGACCACGGGCGTCGATGTGTCATCCGATCGGGTCGTCACCGCGTACGTCGGCGTTCTCGATGCCGAGGGCAGACAGGTCGCCGCCCGTTCCTGGCTGGCCGACCCGGGGATCCCGATCCCCGAAGGGGCGACCGCCGTGCACGGCATCACCACCGGACACGCGCGATCGGAAGGACGACCGGCCCCCGAGGTCGTCGCCGAGATCACTGCGGCGCTGCGATCGCTGTTCGCGCAGGGAGTGCCGGTCGTCGCATACAACGCCTCCTATGATTTCTCCCTGCTCGCGTGCGAAGCAGTGAGACACGGCATCGAGCCGCTCGTCACCCCCTCGCCCGTCATCGACCCGCTCGTGATCGACAAGGCCTACGATCGCTACCGTCGAGGACGGCGCACGCTCGAAGTCGTCGCTCAGCACTACGCCGTCCCCCTCGAGGGCGCGCATGAGGCGTCCGCCGACGCGATCGCGGCGGGGCGTGTCGCCCAGGCGCTCGCGCGCCAGTTCCGCCTTCCCGCGAGTCCGGCGGAGCTGCACACGCATCAGATCGGATGGGCGCGCTCGCAGGCCGCCAGTCTCACCGAGTACTTCGTGAGCATCGGCCGCCTCGACCCCGACGACGCGCTCGACGGCAGCTGGCCCGTGCGATCGACGGATTCCCTCGCAGACTGACCTCGCCGCCCGGTCGTCTCCGTGAGGCACGGTGGGATACGCTCCAGATGACGTGCCGACGAGTGGGATCGCGGCACGAAGAACAAGGAGCGGCCCATGCAGTTCACGTCCACCGATGTCGAGCAGGTGGAGACCACGTGGCAGCAGTTCGTCCCTTCGTCCTCGCTGCAGAACGCGGATCGTCAGCGCTTCCGATTCGACTGGCGTTCCGAAGACCTCCGCAGTGTGACACTGGTGAACTATCGCCTCGCCGCGCAGATCCATTCGAGGGCGGAGCCCCAGGACCAGCTTCTGGTCTGCCGCGTCGACGCGTCCGACGCCCGGGTATGGTCCTCGCGTCAGCCGCTGGATCCTCGTTCGCCCTGGATCTCCGACGGCACGCGGGTGGAGGCGAAGTGGGATCGTTCTGCCCGGGTCCGCGCCTTCGTGATCGACCGCGCGTCGGCCGAGAAGAGGGCCAGACAGATGACGGGCGACGACCGGCTGGACCTGCGGGCGACCGGACTCGCGCCGCACTCGATCGTCGACGCGAGACGTTGGGAGAAGACCTTCGCCTACGTCGACGACGTCCTCGGCACGGCCGTCGCCGAGCCCCTGCTGATCGCCGAACTCGAGCGGCATGTCCTGACGATGACGCTCTCGACCTTCCCGACGACGTTCACGGAGCCGCTCCGACGCCCGACGCAACGCGCCGCCGCTCCGGCTTCAGTCCGCCGGGCGCTCGCCTACATCGACGAGAACGCGCACCGCGCCATCACGATCGACGAAGTCGCGGCTGCGTCGTTCATCTCGACGAGAGGCCTGCAGTACGCGTTCCGACGGGCGCTCGACATCACGCCTGCCGACGCCCTTCGTCGCGCGCGCCTCGACGGGGCGCATCGTGACCTCCGGAACGGCGGCGGCCACTCCGTCGGCGAGATCGCCCGGCGATGGGGGTTCAGCAACTCTTCCCGCTTCGCCGCCGCCTACCAGGCGGCATACGGCACGGCACCATCACTCCCCTCGCCGTGACAGCGAACGAACAAGCTGTTCGCCTCCGACGGCGGGTCGAAGCGCTCCCGCGGGGTGACGACGAGTCGATTGGCTAGAGTTCGAGTACCCGGACCGCCTTCTCGGTCCTCCGCGCACGCCATCGAGGAGTCCCATGGTCCATTCCCTGCACGCCGCCCGCAAGACCGATCACTGATGGGCAGTCTCTACTACGGCGATGCGAGAACCCCGATCCACATCGACGACCGCGCTCTCGCGCACCTGAAGGTCGTCATCGCCACCAAGCTCCGTCGTAACGAGAGCTTCACACTCTCGTGGCGTCACCCCGAGGGCGATGCTCCCGGCCGCTCGACGTTGTGGCTGCACCCCTCGATTCCGCTGCGGTTCGTGTTCCAGGACGCGGAGACACCCGACCTGAGCCGCAAGTGGATCGAGGAACTCGCCCACTCCGCGAGTTCCAGTGGGGGGATCACCCTCGTCGAGGAGCATCTCGAGAGCGTGACGCCCGACTGACGGCATCCGCGACCCTCCGCCGGCGGATGCCGTCAGGGCCTGTGCTCACACCGCTTCGTCGCCGCTGGAGCTGACGGATCGACGGGTGGTCGGCTCCCCGGTCGCGGGATCGACGAAAGTCCGCGACACGGTCTCGGTGCGCCGCCGACGCGCGAGCAGCACGATCCCGATGAGGAACACGACGACTCCTGCGCCCATCAGGATGTACCCGACCATGTCGAGGTCGACCCAGGAGATGTCGACGTTCACTGCGAAGACGAGGATCGCTCCGATCACGAAGAGCGCGATTCCGCTGCCGATGCTCATGGTGCCTCCGTTCTGCGGCGCGGTGCCGCACCTACGAAGAATGGCGCGCCACCGCAGTACCGGGGAGGGGCTTGACAGCCGCGCGGGCTTTCCCCCTCCCCGGACTCGACGACCTCAGGCGGCATCGACCGCCGGCTGCTGCGCCCACAGATCAGGGCCGAAGACCTCGTAGGAGATCCGTTCGGCCGGCACTCCACGAGCGATGAGAGTCGTTCTGGCTGCCCGCATGAATGCGAGCGGACCGCACATGAACACCACGGCGTCGTCGGGGAGCTCGACCGCCGACAGGTCCATCCTCCCCGGGAGCGCCGGGTGGAGTGTCGGTGCGAGCTCGGCGCCGGTCTCGTACCAGTTCTGCGCCTTGGCATCGTCCATCGCGAGCACCTGACGCCGCAACGACGGATAGAGCGCGTGGCTGTCGTGGGCACGGTCCGCGTGGAACAGACGGACCGTACGCCCCGGCGACCGACGCGAGAGGTCCTCGAGGATCGCGGCGATCGGCGTGATGCCGATGCCGGCCGACACCAGGACGAGGGGGTGCTCTGCCTCATCGAGGACGACGTCGCCAGCGGGCTGGGAGACATCGAGCACGGTGCCGGGGTGGGCATGCTCGTGCAGCCAGGTCGATACCTGACCATCGGGCGTCCCGCCGATGCCCCGCACGCGTTTCACGGTCACACGCAGGGAGTCCCCGCGCGGCCCGGACGAGATCGTGTACTGACGCGGCTGTCGAGAGCCGTCAGCCAGGTCGACGGCGATCGCGACGTACTGACCCGTCCGGTGCGGGGCCGCTTCGCCCTCCAACGGTGCGAGGAGGAGGGAGATCACGTCGTCCGATTCCTCGATCCTCTCCACGACGCGGTGCCTGCGCCATGGTTGGTCGGGGTCTGTGCCTCCCCGCGCGTACAGCTTCGCCTCCTCCGCGATGAGAGAACACCCGAAGAGCCAATAGACCTCGTCCCATGCGGCCCTCACCTCCGCGGTGACGGCGTCGCCCAGCACCGTTCCGACGGCATCGAGGAGGTGATGTCCCACGATCGTGTACTGACGTGCCTGGATTCCGAGCGAGACGTGCTTGTGAGCGATCCGCCGCATGACCGGTGTGAAATCCGGTGCGGCGGGATCGATGAGCTGCACCGCGAAGGCGACGACCGATGCCGCCAGAGCCTTCGGCTGCTCGCCGATCGCCTGGTTCGCCCGGTTGAACACGCGGAGCAACTCCGGATGGGCCGCGAACATCTCACGGTAGAACAGCGTCGTGATCTCGTCCGCATGCTGCGCGACGACGCCCGCGGTCGCACGGACGACCGCCTCGGACTCCGGTGAGAGTTTCATGACTTCCCTTCCCTTCAACGGCGTGGTGCTTCCACCCTCACGCGTGCCGTCCGACGGTGCCGTCCGTTCCACCGGGTTATTTCCGGCCGAAAGCGGTCTGAACTCCTCCTCGCGCGTCTACTCTCGCCCCATGCCCCGTCGCGCCCACGACTTCCGCGGTCTGACGCAACCGCGTCGACTCCGCCTGCTCCACGCCATCCAGCAAGCCCCGGGTCGCCGTGCCGGCGCGCTGGCCGAGGAGTGCGCGATTCCGCTCAACACGGTTCGTGATCACCTCCGTGTGCTCGAAGACGAGGGCCTGATCCGCAGCGAGACCGTGCACCCCGGGGGCCGCGGCCGCCCGCCGGTGGTGTTCCATCCCGTCCGCGACGCCTCATCGAGCACCGTCGCACGAACGCGGGTCGAGGGAGCGAGCGCGAGAGGGCGGATGCTCCGGGCCGTGACGGCCGGAGCATCACCCACGCTCGGAACTGAGGCGCTGCGCCAGGTCGATGCGCTCTACGAGCACCTCGAAGACGCTGGACTGAGGCCGGTCGTCGACGAGGACGAACTGAGGTTCGATCTCGCCCCGTGCCGCTATCACGGCGTGCTCGAGAAGGATCAAGCGCTCGTCTGCGGCGTTCATGCCCAGCTCGTGCGCGACGTGCTCAGGCACAGCGACGGACCTCTCGAGATGCAGCGCCTCGACCCGTTCGTCACGTCACACTCCTGTCGATTGCTGCTCTCGATGACCAGGATGGCCTCGTCACACCGGCTTTCGGGATCCGACGAGGTCGACGATGCCGATCACCGCGACGAGGACGGCGACCACGGCGGTGAAGACGAGGCCCGCAGGGCGCAGGCCGACGACCTGGGCAACCCTGTCGACGGCATCATCTGACTGTCGGGGAAGAGGAGGCGACGCCTTCGGATCGATCGGTAGGGCGGGCGGGACTTGAACCCGCGATCGTTGGGTGGCACAACAACTTCAATCGATCCCCTGGATGCCATGAATCTACATGGTTGTCCGACGGTTGGCACGGGTCTCTACGGACACTGAACAGGACAGTCCGCGCCAGTATCGGCCAGAATTGGGACAGCAACAACGGCGCACCAGACGGCCCCTGTGGTGTGATCAGAACATGACCTTCCTCGAAGCTCGATCACTGGACGAACCGGAGCGCCCGGCGCTCGTCGCGATGCTCGCCCAAGAGCACGCCGCTGGATGGCTCGTCGATCAGCTTCGACGTCGCTCACCGTCCTTCGATGACTTTGCGGTGTGGAGTGACGGTGCCCCTGTTGGAGCTCTACGCGGAAACACCCGCACATCGTTCGCAGGGAACAACGCGTTCGATGAGTTCGAGCTTCCTCGCGGGCCTCACGCGTTCCTGTCCGGCATTTTCATCGCCACGCAGGCACGAGGAACCGATGCCGCCGCGCTGCTTGTCCGGTCCTTCGTCCTCGCCGCGGAAGAACGCGGAGCCACATTCATCGCCGGCACTATGGACCGGAGCTTCGATGGCGGTGTGCGAAGGGGGTTCTTCGAGAAGTGCGGATTCGTCATCACGCTTTCCCAGCAGTTCGGAGCGCCAACAGACGATCTGCTCGGCACTCTGAGCTCACTCTGACGGAGGCGCCCATCGGTGCGGTCTCCGCGCATTCGACAGGCGTGGCTACCGGGTCCGCGCGCTGCGGCCGCGTTCGATCTGGTCGACCGAGCTCTACTCGAGGTCTTCGCGAGCAGCGTCCTCGTTGCGCGCGGCCGTGCCGGTCTTCCGACGCAGGTCCTTCACACCGCTGACGACCAGCACGACGGCGAGCAGCAACATGGGAGTCGGTCGCCGCTGCGGCTGCTCGCATGCCCTCGTCCGAATGGCGAGCGAAGGTGAGGGTCATGAGCCCGACCTTATCGGCCCCCGTCGTCGAGGAGTCCGCGTGTGGTGGTAGGCGCAGGATCAGTGTCCGAACGGCCAAGCACGCCTCGGCGTCGGCTGTTCAAGAGCAGTGTCAGTCCGGCGGCGAGGAGCGTCCCGATTCCGGCGACGGCCAGGGCGCCGGCAGGTCCGGTGGCGACGAGGAGGGGTGCGGCGAGGGCCGTCCCTGCGACGCCGGCGGTCTGGTTGACGCTGCCCATCGCTGCCAAGGCGCGACCGCGGGTGCTGTCGGGAACCGCCGATACGACGATGAGGCGGATCGCTGCGACTTGGATCGCGTTCGCGAGACCGGCGATCGCGAAACCCACGCCGGCGACGATGCTGTTGTGGATCACGCCGGGCAGGAGAAGGCCGATGCCCATCGCTGCCGTTGCGCCGAGCAGCCATGTCGAGGCGCGGCTCTCCGTGACTCGCGCGCCGAGGCGTGATCCGATCAGCCGTCCGACGACGAAGCACTGGGTGAGGATCGCGACGCCGATGGGGTCGAGGGCGAGGACGTCGAGGGAGTACAGGGTCTGCGCGGTCGAGAAGATCGAGGTGAACACGATCGCCAGGACGAGTCCGCTGAGCGCGGCGCGCGCAGCCTGGTGCCGGAACAGCAGGGCGGGAGCTTCGGTGACGCGTTGCCACCAGGACGACGGTGCCGCCACCGGCTCCCAAGCCTGCTGGGGATACCACCGGGCGACGACTCCGAGCACGGCGACCGTTGCGGCCTGAGCGAGGAACAGCCAGGACAGGTCGAGGAACTGCACCGCGATCCCCCCGAGCAGCGGACCGATGAGCCCGCCGATGAGCCGGGCGGTGTCCAGGCGAGCGAAAGCTCGCGCGGTGGAGTCGGGAGCCTGCGAACGCGGGGCACGGTCGGCGAGCAGCAGGAGCGCAGCTGAGTCCAACGCGGACACGCACGCACGAGTAGCGACCATGGCGATGAGCACTGCCGTGGTCGGTGCGGCCGCGGTGAGCAGGAGGATGACGACCTGCACGGCCGCGGACACGACGACGACCGTGCGAGGTCCGAACCTGTCCAGTAGCGGGGCCGCGAGTGGGGCGAGGACGATGGCGGGGATCGCAGCCGAAAGGAGCACGGCAGCGACCGCCCAGCTCGCCGCTTCGCCCTGCGCGACGGTCACCATGACAGCCAGCATCGTCGCCGATGAGCTGACCGTGGCGATCAGGTGCGCGAGAGGAAGGGAGAGCCGGACGGCCGCTTTCATATGGTCGGGAGCCGACATACGGGGAAGCTTATGCCCCCACGAGGTCCTGTTCCCGCTTGTAGTGCGTCACGGTGAAGTCGTCGACCTCGACGCCGAGGCGGTCGAAGAGACGCTCGTGGAAGTGGCCACGGAGTGTCTCACGGTGCTCCAGGTAGTAGTCGTCGTCGTACCACACCACACCGAAGTGGACCTTCGCGGAGCCGTCCTCAGCCGAGTCCTTCCAGACGATCGTCCAGTCGTACGGGTCGATGTCGCCGACAGCCTTCGGGGCTGCCAAGCGTCGGTCCGAGACTTCGATCGCGTGAAGGACCTTCTGCAGGGTTGCGTCGTCCTTCACCTTGATGGTGGCCTGGGTCTCCGCAACGGGAGTGCGCCCACGTCGACGCTCCTCCGTCGACCCGCCCCATGCAACGAACTCAATAACTGCGCGAAGAGGTGGGGCCGTGCCAGCGTTCCGATCTGTGACCGGGTGCTGGGAGCAGCTTAACCTCTCTGTCGATCCCGAAGTTAGCAGCGAAGGGTGTGCCGGTCACGGAGCCGAAGACCTATCGCTGAGGAGTCTGGCCCTTGGTCGAATCGGGCGTGGACTTTCCGGTCGAACTATGCGCGGACCGTGCTCGGTCGTCAGTTGCGCGACTTCACCTCGGCCGATATTGACCTCTGGCCAACAACCTTTGGGTTCATGCCGCTGGGCCGTCGCCGAGGATCTCATCGAGGATCTCGGCGGAGCCGACGTTCCTGAACGCGAGCCCTGCGTACCAGTCGCGAGTGGTGGCGATGTCGGCGTGGCCGAGGAGCTCCTGCGCGGAACGAAGGTCCCCTGTGGCTACCGCCACGAGTGTCGCAGCAGTCCTACGGAGGAGGTGCGGCGTGAAGTCCTTCGGCACCAACCCCGTTTCCGCGAGAGCGGCTGCCATTTCCGGGTGCTCCCTGAGAACCCGGAGAGCCCGGTTGACGGAGCGCGCGGGTATCGCGTTCCCACGTCGCCCTGGAAGCGCTGGAGCAAGCGGAAGTCTCGCGCTGAGCTCCGTCTGAGTGCTGCGCGCTTCGAGGAACACCTCGCGCGCGTAGCGAGGAAGCGCGATGTACCGTGCCTGCTCTCGAGACTTGAGCTCGTCTTGGCGGACTGCCTTACCCGTCTCAGGTTCGGCCATCGTCCCAGTGACCGACACTCTTCCAGAGGGCACTTTCACCTCGACATCCATGTTCCGCAGGGCGAGCACCTCACTGATCCGCAGCCCGGATCCAAGCATCACTTCCGTTACCCACCGAAGGATGTTGACGCCTCCGTCACCGGCGTGCTTCCCGACGCCCTCCTCACGTTCCAGCACGAGCTTGCGGAACACCGCAACTTGATGCGGGTTCAGAGCTTTGGGGATCCGGCGTTGCGGCTTCTTTCGGCGAAGACTGCGGATGGGGTTGTGCTGCAGCGCGTCCAGCTCGACCGCGATCCCGAAAGCTCCGCTGAGTGCGATGCGGGCACTGCGGGCCGCTGATGCGGACCGTTCCTGCTCGATGTTCTGGAGAACCTTCTTCACTCTCGCTGGTGTCATCTCCCCGATGGTGATCCCGCCGATGAGCGGTGTGAGCCAGCTCACTGTGTGCTTGTAGAGGCGCAACGACTGCGGCCTGACTTGACCGTCGCGGTCCTCGATCCGCAGATCGAGCATTGTGCTCATCTTCGTGATCGGGCTGACGGCCTCCACTTCGAAGGAGAGCCGAGCTGCCGCGTTCGCCAGAAGCTCGGCCACCTCCTCCTGGCTGGTACCGGTCGCGTAGAGACGACGGACCGTTCCGCCGGCGTCCCTGGTTCGCGCCCTGCCAGCGACCTTGCCGTTGACGACGCCGAACTTGATCAATCCGAGTTCCCCAACGTTCAGGGGGCGACGACCAGCCATCACGCAGCTCCCTGGGCAGTGTCGAAGCTCTCTGCTTCGAGCGACTCCAGCCAGGCGTCGACCGTAGCGAGCCGGTAGCGGACACGCTTGCCGAGATGGATCGGACGCGGCCCGCGCTGAACCCGGCTGGTGCGCCAGTCCTCGAGAGTCCGTTCCGGGATCTGGAGGTAGGCGGCCAGCTCCTTGGTCGGCATCAGCCGGGAGACAGTGATCTCATCCATGCCAACCATATGCGCGGCCACACCCGTTAGCTGTGCGCTGATACTCCGTCGCCTGCCGTACAGGGGCCTCAGAATCCCGCCTGTGGGCTTGCATCTAGGACTAAACCGTGACAGTTGAACGGTTTGATGGCCTATGTCGAACAAGGGTGAACCTCCTAGATCCGCGGAATTACGCTGATCCAGAGGGTGTCGTGTTGGTAGGGCGGGTCGGACTTGAACCGACGATCGTTGGGTTATGAGCCCACTGCCTTAACCAGCTTGGCCACCGCCCCGTACGCGTTCCAGCCTAGCGGCCGGCGCCCTCAGGCCGGAGTCGCCGCCGTGTGGGTCTGCGAGTGCCCGAGGTAGATGTCGGCGTTCGCCAGCAGGCCTGCCCGCTCCTCTTCGCTGAGCACGCGACGCACCTTGGCAGGCACCCCCGCGACGAGCGATCCCGCAGGGATCTCGGTACCGCCGAGGACCACCGCGCCGCCCGCGATCAGACAGCCTGCGCCGATCACCGCACCGCTGAGGATCACGGCGCCCATGCCGACGAGCGTGCCGTTCCCGATCGTGCAGCCGTGCACGACCGCGTTATGGCCGATCGAGACCTTCGCACCGACGACCACGGGATGCCCCGAGTCGACGTGGACCGAGACGTTGTCCTGGACATTGGAACCCGGCCCGATGACGATTCCCGCCGAGTCCCCGCGGAGCACCGCGTTATACCAGACGCTCGAACCCGCCGCGAGAGAGACGTCCCCGACGATGCGTGCACCATCGGCGACGAACGCCGTCGCGTCGATCGACGGCGTGCTGTTCGGCAGGGCGAGGACGGAGGCTCCGGCAGCGATGCTCATGAGGCGAGACTACCCTCACTTCCGCGGAAACACGCGGAAGTGAGCCGAGCCTCAGCTTGCTTGCGGAATGTCTGAGCCTGAGTAGCGTTGTCTTCAACAGGTACGAGATTCCGAACCGGAGGAGCACAAAATGAGCAAGGCACAGACCGTTTCCACCACCGCCATCGACCCGACCGTGGCTGCAGGGGCGGCTCAGTTCCTTTCCCCTGTCGTGCTCGGCCTCCAGGCACTCACCGTCAACGGCAAGCAGGCGCACTGGCACGTGCGCGGCGCCAACTTCGTCGGCGTCCATGAGCTGCTCGACACCATCGTCGCCCACGCCGGTGACTTCGCCGACACCGCCGCAGAGCGCATCGTCGCCCTCGGCCTGCCGATCGACGCCCGCGTGAGCGCCGTCGCCGACAAGGCCGGCGCGACGTCGGTCCCGGCCGGCTTCACCCCGTCCGACGACCTGATCCGCGCGGTCATCTCCGACATCGACGCGATCCTCGTCGACGTCAAGGCTGCCGTCGAAGGCCTCGACGAGGTCGACCTGACCAGCCAGGACGTCGCGATCGAGATCCAGCGCGGTCTCGAGAAGGACCGCTGGTTCCTGGTTTCGCACATCGCGGCCTGATCACCGACGCCTGACATAGGACGAAGGGGTGGACCTCGGGGAACCGAGGCCCACCCCTTCGTCGTATGCGGGGCCGGTCACCCGGAGTGCGTGACGTACCCCGCCAGAACAGTCGCCTGGACGACCATCGACCGAAGCTCCTCCCCTGTCGACGTCCGCGGATCGGCCGCACAGAGCACGACGTCCGCGGGCTGTCCCGGCCGCAGGGAAGTGCGGACACTCGCCTCGAGCGCCTGGTCGAGCGTGACCCGCTCCTCCGGATGCCAGGGCGTGCGCTCATCGTCGGTGCGCGACACCGCTGCCGAGATGGCGTGCCACGGGTCGAGCGCCGCGACAGGAGCGTCGGATCCGAAGCGCAGCTGCGCACCGGCGTCACGCAACGAGGCCAGCGGATAGCCGATCGCGGTCTGCTCCGCCCAGTGACGGTCCACCAGGTCGCGGTCGTCGACCGCGTGCTGCGGCTGGACGCTGGCGACGACGCCGAGACGTGCGAAGCGCGCGAGGTCGGTGTGTCGCACGAGCTGCACATGCTCGATCGAACCGACGGCACCGGTCGCGGTGAACGCATCCAGCGCCGAGGTGATCGCCCTGTCGCCGATCGCGTGCACAGCCACAGCCAACCCGGCGCCGGTCGCGCGGGTCAGGAGCTCGACGAGTTCGTCCGACGGCACGGTGAGCATTCCGAAGTTGCCGGGGTCGCCGGGGTAGGCATGCGAGCATGCAGCCGTTCGCGTCCCGAGCGAGCCGTCGGTGATGACCTTCAGCGGCCCGACGTGCACGAGCCCCCGACCAGCCGGCGGGGCGTCGGTGTCTTCACGGAGCTCGCCCGTGCGCAGCCCGGCACCGATGGCGCGGTCGAGGTCGAACGGGTACATCGCGAACTCGACGCGATGAGACGCGAAACCCGCCTGCACGCGCCGCGGCCATGCCTCGGCACTCCACGCCATGTCGAAGTCGACGAGGCCGGTGATGCCTCGCGCCGCCGCCTGCTCGCCCGCGCTCATCATCGCGCGGTCGCCGTGAGCCGCATCGACCGCGTTCAGGCGCCGCGAGATCTCGAAGGCGTCCGTCTCCCGCAACATCCCGTCATCGCTCCGGAACCCCTCACGAGCCAGGGCCGCGGAGTTGAGCCACACGCTGTGGACGTCGGCGTTGATCAGATACGTCGGAACAGTGCCCGTCGCGGCGTCGAGGAGTTCGAGCGCCGGCCGATCAGCCCACAACGCATCGCGGAATCCGGTACCGACGCGGCGGCCGTCCGGCAGCGGGGCGACGTCGCTCATCGTCCTGGCCGCAGCGGCAGCGGAATCGGCTTCTCCCAGCGGCGCCCGCTCCGAGGTGAGCGCCCACTGAACGGTGTGGACGTGGTTGTCCCAGAGACCCGGCACGGCCCAGGCGCCAGCCGCGTCGACGGCTTCGCCCCGCACGGGGAGAGATCCGGTCGGTGCGATGTCGACGATGCGTCCGTCGGCGATGAAGATGTCCACCGGCTCGTCGTCCATCAAGTACTCGCGTCCCGGCCCTGCGACCCGCACGGCCGTGATGGCGTCGATCGCCGTTCCGCGTTCCGTCACTGCTGCTGTCCTCCCCGGCGCGCATCCTGCGCGCGCCGCATCTCCGCGGCGAGAGCCGGGTTCGAGTAGGGTCCTTCGGCCGTGAGAGCGGCGATCACCGTCTCGATCGTCTCCGCAGGCTTGTTCTGACTGAGCTTCCGCTTGGCGACGACGCGCGTCGGAACCAGGCGGAAACCGACCGTTCCCGAAGCGAGTCGCCCGACATACGCGGGATCATTTGGACGCTCCCACATGAGCCGCGGGTCCGGCATCCGCGACTCGAAGTGTGCGACCAGCCGATCCAGCACCGCGAGGTTCTCCTCATCGGTCAGGATCTCGGGCACACCGGCGAGGTGAACGGCGGTGTAGTTCCACGTCGGAACCGACGGAACATCCCCGTACCACCCCGGCGACACGTAGCCGTGGGGCCCTTGGAAGACGACGAGCAGCTCGCGCTCCCCCAGACCGTGGATCAGGTCGTCCGGGCGCCCGACGTGTCCGACGATCGTGAGGTCGTCGCGCGCTTCGTCCAGGAGCACGGCGTAGTGAGAGGCGACGAGACCCTCGTCGCCCGCGCTCACGACCGTCGCCCACGGATTCGCCTCGATCACGCGACGGATCTCCGTCACATCGGCCAACGTGAAGCTGGGATTCTGTCGCATCCGATCAGCCTAGGGCGGTTGCCGGGACCGGGGACGAACTCACGCCTGGCAACGAGGGCACCAGTAGAGCTTGCGCGCACCGATCTCCTCAAGCGCGATCTCCGTGCCGCAGATCCGGCAGGGCAGTCCGGCGCGGTGGTACACCCAGTGCCGGTCGTCCCGGTTGGCCATCGCCGCACGGTAGTCCGCTCCCGTGAGTCCGTCCATCGTCATCATCTGGCCGGTCTCGACGCCGATCGCGAGCAGACGCACCCAGTCGTGCCAGAGGGCGCGCACGACCTCGTCCGGAACGTCCCGCCCCGGGGTGTGCGGGTTCAGTCGCTGCCGGAACAGCATCTCGGCACGGTAGACGTTACCGATGCCGCTCACGACCGACTGGTCCATCAGCAGCAGAGCGATGACCGTCGGCTTCTTCCGCACCGCGCGCACGAAGCGCTCCTCATTCGCGACCGGATCACCCACCAGGGGATCGGGTCCCAGCTTCGCCACCGTCGCGAGCATCTCCTCGGGAGTCTGCAGCACGCAGGCGGTCGGTCCTCGGAGGTCCGCTGCGGTGATGTCGGTCATCAGGCGGAGGCGGACCTGTCCGACGACGGGAGGCGGCCACTCCCCATCGTCAGCGGCCAGCCCCTTCGTCTGCTCCGACATGCGCACGTGCACACGCGTGCGACGAGGCGCTCCGATCGAGGCCAGGGAGTTCTCCCCCGCGTCGTCGAGGATCGGCTCGTCGAGAACGGTGCCGCGCTGATTCGTCTGGCCCATCCGTCCGTTCGCCGCGGCGATGGTCGGGTCGACGATGATCTCGCCCGCGAAGTCCCAGGCCCCGTAGAGACCGAGGTGCACCCTCAGCCAGAGGTCGCCCTCCGTTTCGAGGAACATCTGCTTTCCGACGGCCTGCACGCTCACCGCGGCGCGTCCGTCGAGAACGGAGGCCCCCTCGGCGAAGCGGCCCTGCGGGCTGGAGGCGCTCAGAGTCTTGCCGACGAAGTTACGGTCGAACTGCCGAGCGATCCGGTGGACGGAATGACCCTCGGGCATCTCAGGCTCGCGGGTCCGGAAGCAGGGAGCCGTCGCGTTCGAAGTCGGCGATCTGGCCGATGCGTCGCACATGCCGTTCCTCGCCCGAGAACGGCGTCTCGATGAACCGGTCGATGAACGCGGTCACCTCGTCGTAGGTGTGCTGACGCGCGCCGATCGAGATCACGTTGGCGTCGTTGTGCTCTCTAGCGAGCTCTGCCGTCGACAGGTTCCAGACCAGCGCCGCGCGCACGCCCTCCACCTTGTTCGCGGCGATCTGCTCGCCGTTGCCCGAACCGCCGAAGACGACGCCGAGAGCATCGACGCCCGCGCGCTGATCGGCGATGACCGCCTGCGCCGCGCGGATGCAGAACGCGGGATAGTCGTCGACCGCGTCGTACTCGATCGGCCCGTGGTCCACGACCTCGTGTCCGGCAGCGCGCAAGTGGTCCTGCAACTGGGTGGAGAAGTCGAGTCCCGCGTGGTCGGTGGCGATGTGGATGCGCATGACTCCCATCCTAGAAGCGCCCGCCGGTCACCGAGGGGTCACGGGGCGACACCCGCAGCCGCCGGCTTGAAGCCGGCGCGGATGTTCTCGCAGCACCCGGGACGGCAGACGTCGAATCCACCGGGAAGCGAGGTGACGTGGGCGCGCTCCTCGTTGGGGCGGCCCTGAAGACGCTCCTCGATCAGATCGACGATGCCCGCGACGAACGCCGGCGACACGCCCGGGGTGGGCGTGCGCGTGAAGGAGAGACCTGCCTCTTCCGCTGCTTCGGCAGCCTCGGTGTCGAGGTCCCACAGGACCTCCATGTGGTCGCTCATGAATCCCACCGGGACGACGGCGACGGCCTTGCGACCACGGTCGGGAAGCTCACCGATCACGTCGCACACATCGGGCTCGAGCCACGGCTGCGAGGCGGGGCCGGAACGCGACTGGTACACGAGTTCCCAGGAAACGTCCGCCGCTGCGGGGATGCTCTCGCGCACGCGGTCCATGGTCCACTCGGCGACCGCGAGATGCTGCGCGGCATACGCACCGCCCTCTCCCCACTCGATGTCGCGAGCACCCGAGCGCTCCGCGTCAGCCGTGGGGATGCTGTGGGTCGAGAACAGGATCTGGATGTCGGACGCCGCGATGCCCTGGGCGAGGAAACCCTCGACCGCCTCGCGCACGCCGGTCTCGAACGCCTCGACGAACCCGGGATGGTCGTAGAACGGACGGATCTTGTCGATCGTCACGGTCTCCCCCAACCCGGTCTCCTCCAGGATGCGGGCGAAGTCCTCGCGGTACTGACGGCAGCTGGAGAAGGAGCTGTACGCGCTGGTCGCGAAGGCCAGCAGGGTGTTGTGCCCGTTGGTCGAGGCCTCGGTCACGACCTCTTCCAGGTAGGGGCTCCAGTTGCGGTTGCCCCAATAGACGGGGAGCGTGATCCCCCGCTCAGCGAGGGCGTTCTGCAGCGCGTCCTTGAGCACGCGGTTCTGTCCGTTGATCGGACTCACACCGCCGAAGTGACGGTAGTGGTGTGCGACCTCCTCGAGCCGCTCGTCGGGGATCCCTCGTCCACGTGTCACGTTCCGAAGGAACGGGATCACGTCTTCCTGGCCCTCCGGTCCGCCGAATCCGGCGAGGAGGATCGCGTCGTAGGCGACCGGGGTGGTCACGAAAGGTGCACCACCGGCGGCAGCAGGCGAGGCAAAGGGAACGACATTCGGCTCGATCGCAGTCACCCCTCCATCCTTCCACTTCGGCGGAGCACAGGCGTCCGCTCCCGACCGTTTCTATCCGTCGGTCGTCCTGACCTCTGCACGGGTGGGGCATACGCCGCACTGGCGTAGGCTGTCAGGGTTGCCGTCGGCGCCAACTGCGCCCAGCCCCGGTGACATCCCCTCACCCCTGGGAGTACAGCTGTGCCTGGAGAGAACCTCACCCGTATCGAAGCGCAGGAGCGCCGCGACGTCATCGACACTCAGTCCTACGAAGTCGCCCTCGATCTGACCAAGGGTGCCGAGGTCTTCGGCTCTCGGAGCGTGGTGCGTTTCACCGCGATTCCGGAGGGCGTCACCTTCATCGACCTGATCGCACGCGACGTGCGCGAGATCTCGCTCAACGGCGAGCAGCTCGATCCGAACGACGTCTTCGCCGACTCGCGCATCTCGCTCTCCGGCCTGCAGGCCGAGAACGTGCTGGTCGTCGATGCCGACTGCCTCTACACGAACACGGGCGAGGGCCTGCACCTCTTCGTCGACCCGGTCGACGAAGAGGTCTACGTGTACTCGCAGTTCGAGGTGCCCGATTCGCGCCGAGTGTTCGCGGTCTTCGAGCAGCCCGACCTCAAGGCGACGTTCCAGTTCACGGTGACCGCACCCGCCGCGTGGAAGGTCGTCTCCAACTCCCCCACGCCCGAGCCCATCGTGCACGACGACGACGTCACCGCGACCTGGGGTTTCGACCCCACTCCGCGCATCTCCTCGTACATCACGGCGCTCGTCGCCGGCCCGTACGAGTCGACGTTCTCGGAGCTGACGAGCGCCTCGGGCCGCGTCGTGCCGCTGGGCGTCTACGGCCGCAAGAGCCTGTGGCAGCACCTCGACGCCGACTACATCTTCGACAAGACCCGCGAGGGCTTCGCGTACTTCGAGTCGAAGTTCGGCGTCCCCTACCCGTTCGCCAAGTACGACCAGCTCTTCGTTCCGGAGTTCAACGCCGGCGCGATGGAGAACGCAGGCGCCGTCACGTTCACCGAGACCTACGTGTTCCGCAGCAAGGTGACCGACGCCGTCAAGGAGCGTCGCGTCGTCACGATCCTGCACGAGCTCGCCCACATGTGGTTCGGCGACCTCGTCACCATGAAGTGGTGGAACGACCTGTGGCTCAACGAGTCGTTCGCCGAGTGGGCGTCGACCATCGCCACCGCCGAGGCCACCGAATGGACCGAAGCCTGGACCACGTTCAACGCCATGGAGAAGACCTGGGCGTATCGCCAGGACCAGCTCCCCTCGACTCACCCGATCGTCGCCGAGATCAACGATCTCGAAGACGTGCAGGTGAACTTCGACGGCATCACCTACGCCAAGGGTGGCTCCGTCCTGAAGCAGCTGGCCGCCTGGGTCGGCATCGAGGCCTTCTTCGCCGGTGTCTCGCAGTACTTCCAGAAGCACTCCTGGGGCAACACCGAACTGAGCGACCTGCTTTCGGAGCTCGAGGCGACCAGCGGCCGCGACCTGAGCACCTGGTCGAAGAAGTGGCTCGAGACCGCCGGTGTCAACACGCTCGAGCCCGTCATCACCGAGAGCCACGACGGCACGATCTCCCGTTTCGCGATCACGCAGACCGCGCCGGCGGACTACCCGACGATCCGGCCGCACCGCCTCGGTATCGGCTTCTACACGCTGACGGACGGCTCACTCACGCGCACGCACTACCTCGAGGTCGACGTCGACGGCGACCGCACGGAGGTGCCGGAGCTGCAGGGCCTCGCCCGTCCCGACCTGGTGCTGCTCAACGACAACGACCTCGCCTACGCGAAGATCCGCCTCGATGAGAAGTCGCTCGCCACCGCGATCGCCCATCTGGCGGACATCCATGATCCTCTGGCTCGTTCCCTGGTCTGGGGAGCTGCGTGGGACCAGACCCGCGACGCCGAGACGGCGGCATCCGCCTACCTCGACCTCGTTCTCGGCAACATCGGCCGGGAGACCGAGTCGACCACGGTCCGGACCACGCTCTCGCAGCTGCGGACGGCCGCGAACCTGTACGTCACGCCGGCCGATCGCGAGGCAGCACGCCTCAAGGTGGCGGACGGCCTGTGGAGCCTCGCGGAGTCCGCAGAGCCGGGCAGCGACAGCCAGTTGCAGTTCGTGACGGCCTTCGCCACCGCCCTGGTTACCCCGGAGCACGCCGGCATCGTCGGGCGTCTGCGCTCCGGCGAAGACACGCTCCCCGGCCTCGAGATCGACGCCGACCTGAACTGGCAGCTCCTCGTCGGTCTGGCCACGATCGGTGCGACGGACGCCGCCACCATCGATGCCGCGCTCAACGCCGACAACACCGCCAAGGGCGGCGAGTTCGCCGCACAGGCACGCGCCTCCCTGCCGGATTCCGCCTCGAAGAAGGCCGCGTGGACCTCGCTCATCGAGCGCGATGACGCCCCCAACACGATCGTCCGCTCCGCCGCACTCGGGTTCACCCACCCGGCCGGCGCTGCGGTGCTGGGCGAGTTCGTTCCCGCGTACTTCGACATGCTCCTCCCGATCTGGGAGTCGCGCACCTACCAGATCGCCCAGTACCTGATCGTCGGGCTCTTCCCGACGGCTCTCGCCGACGTCGCACTCCGCGACGCGACCAGGTCGTGGCTCTCCGCCAACCAGGATGCAGCGCCGGCGCTGCGTCGACTCGTCCTGGAGAACCTCGCGGACGTCGAGCGCGCGCTCGCTGCTCAGGCGCGCGACGCCGACGACTGATCCGGAGCACATCCGAAACGGAGACCATCCGCCCCGCCTCCGGCGTGTCCCCTGCGCACACGCCACGGCGGAGGCAGATGGTCTCCGTCTTCACATCCAGCCCGCACAGAGGCCCGATCGCTAGGATCAGGGGTGATGATTCTCCCCTTCTCTGTCACCGACCCGCCCCCGGAAGTGCCTCTCCCCGACTGGGTGAAGACGCTGCTCACCTGGCTCGGCGAGGCCGGCATGAAGGCCCTCGCGGTCGCCATCATCATCGCCAGCTGCGTCGCGATCGGGCTCGTCCTGCGCCTCGTCATCCGACGAGTCGTGCACCGCATCGTCGACAGCGCCAAGAACAAGGCATCGGTCGACGACACCCAGGCGCTCGAGCGATCCCCTCTCGCCGACATGCGGCTGGTGCAACGCACCCGTACGCTCGGCACGATCCTGCAGAACATCGTCAACGTGATGCTGGTGGTCATCGCGATCGTGCTGATCGTCAATGCGATCGACAACAGCCTCCTCGGCTCTCTGACGCTGCTCACGGCCGCTGTCGGCGCCGGGCTCGGTTTCGGCGCGCAGAACATCGTCAAAGACGTCCTCAACGGCATCTTCCTCGTCGCCGAGGACCAGATCGGCATCGGCGATGTGGTCGACCTCGGCCTCGCGAGCGGTGTGGTCGAGTACGTCAGTGTGCGCATCACCCAGGTACGCGACGTCAACGGCACCCTCTGGTACGTGCGCAACGGCGAGGTCACCCGCATCGGCAACATGTCGCAGGGGTGGGCGCGCTCCATCATCGACATCGGCGTGCCACCTGACTCCGACCTCGAACAGGTCGAGCACGTCATGCTCGAGACCGCCCAGGGCCTCGCGAAGGATCCGAAGTGGCGCACCCGCATCATCGAGAAGCCCGAGCTGTGGGGTCTCGAGTCCATCGATGGCGATGCACTGGTGGTGCGCATCGTGGTCAAAGCCCGCGCAAACGCCAAGGACGATGTGGCGCAGGAGCTTCGCCGACGCCTCCGTTCCGCGCTCCTGGAGAAGGAGATCGGCGTTCCCCGGATGGTCGACGTCATGCCGACGGGACTCGACGGCGCCCGCCGCGTGCGCGGTGCGAACCCGCCTAAGACCCGGCCGAACGCCGTGACGGGCGTTCCGGTGATCCCCGATCGCGGAATCTGGCGCCGGAAGAAGCCGACCGATGACGGGAGTCCCCAGAAGTGACGTTCTACGACGAGATCGGCGGACACGAGACCTTCACCAAGATCGTCTCCGTGTTCTACCGTGAGGTGGCGCTCGATCCGGTGATGAAGCCGATGTATCCCGAGGAGGACCTGGGGCCCGCCGAGGACCGGCTCCGGATGTTCCTGGAGCAGTACTGGGGCGGACCGACCACCTATGGCGAGACCCGCGGGCATCCTCGACTCCGCATGCGGCACATGCCCTTCCACATCGATGCGGATGCTCGCGATCGTTGGCTTCGTCACATGAGGACCGCCGTGGACGAGGCGCAGTTGTCCCCCCTGCACGAAACCACGCTGTGGGACTACCTGGAGCGCGCGGCCTATGCCATGGTGAACACATTCGAGCCTTCGGGGATCGGCCTCGCGCCCGGTGCTCGCCCCACGATCGAGACCCGCTCACGTCAGGAATCAACGGAGAACTCATGACGACAACACCCCTGTCCGCAGATGTCCTGGTGATCGGATGGGGGTTGGCCGGCCTGGTCGCCGCCGCGGAGGCGCTCGACGCCGGGCGGCGCGTCGTCGTGGTGGATCAGGAGCCGCGCACGAATCTCGGCGGACAGGCCTGGTGGTCGTTCGGCGGGCTGTTCTTCATCGACTCGCCCGAACAGCGCCGTTTCGGCATCAAGGACTCGCTCGAGCTCGCAACCCAGGACTGGTTCGGCAACGCCGGATTCGATCGTCCGGAAGACGAGTGGCCGCGGCGCTGGGCCGAGGCGTACCTCCAGTTCGCGGCCGGCGAGAAGCGCGCGTGGCTCCGTGAACGCGGCGTCGGCTTCTTCCCCGTCGTGGGCTGGGCGGAACGAGGCGGATACGGGGCGATCGGCCCGGGCAACTCGGTCCCCCGTTTCCACATCACCTGGGGCACCGGCCCCGGCATCGTCGCCCCCTTCGCGGCAGCTGTCGAGCAGGGAGAGCGGGAAGGACGGCTCACGATCCTTCCGCGCCACCGGGTCACGGATTTGGTGGTCGTCGATGGCACGGTCACCGGAGCGCGAGGCGATGTCCTCGCCACGAGCGGATCCGAGCGCGGCGTCCCCTCCTCCCGAGACGTCATCGGCGATTTCGAGATCGCAGCGAAGGCCACCGTCGTCTCCTCCGGAGGAATCGGCGGCAACCATGACCTCGTGCGTGCGGCATGGCCCTCCCGTCTGGGCACCCCGCCGCAGCATATGCTCACCGGGGTCCCTGCCTACGTCGACGGGTCGATGCACGGGGTGAGCGAGGCTGCAGGTGCCCGTCTGATCAACGGGGACCGGATGTGGCACTACGTCGAGGGCATCGCCAACTGGGATCCGGTGTGGCCCTCCCACGGGATCCGCATCCTGCCCGGTCCGTCTTCGCTCTGGCTCGATGCCACGGGCAAGCGACTGCCCGTGCCGCTGTTTCCCGGGTTCGACACACTCGGAACGCTCGAGCACCTCCGCACGACCGGCCACGACCACTCCTGGTTCGTCACGTCACGCCAGATCGTCGAGAAGGAGTTCGCGCTCTCCGGCAGCGAGCAGAACCCCGACCTCACCGGCAAGGATGTGAGCCTCCTGCTGAAGTCCCGCCTCGCCAAGGGACCGACCGGCCCGGTGCAGTCGTTCCTCGACGAGGGCGAGGACTTCATCGTGGAGAACGACCTCGATTCGCTGCTCGAGCAGATGCAGAATCACCCCGGCGGTGAGCTCCTCGACATCGACAACGTCCGGCGCGAGGTGACGGCCCGCGACCGCGAGATCGACAACGACTTCACGAAAGATGCTCAGATCGGGATGCTGCGTTCGATGCGCAACTACCGCGGCGACAAGCTGATCCGGACCGCTGCGCCCCATCGTCTGCAGGATCCTGCGGCCGGGCCGCTCGTCGCCGTCAAGCTGCACGTGCTCACACGGAAGTCGCTCGGCGGGATCAACACCGATCTCGACGGGCGCGCCCTGAACGCGGCCGGTGATGCGATTTCGGGGCTCTACGCCGCAGGCGAGGCGAGCGGCTTCGGCGGGGGCGGCGTTCACGGGTACCGCGCGCTCGAGGGAACCTTCCTCGGCGGCTGCCTCTTCTCCGGCCGAGCAGCAGGACGTGCAGCGGCGGCCGCAGCAGTCTGAGTCCTCCTCCAGCTTTCCCGGCTTCCCCGTTCCGGGCATCCCTCGTCCCTGTTCGGGGTAGCCCGAACAGATGCTCCCGGCCGTCGAGTCCCTCGGTGCGGATCCCTACTGTGGGCTCGTGCGCATCCTCTTCCTTGGCCTGTTGTCGGCAGCGATCGTCGTCGGCGCGGGTCCTTCCGCCTCTGTCGCCACGGCCGCGACCGCGGCTCCGGAGGACAGCGTGCGAGGTTATGTCGACGCGTTCGCCACCCCGGGGGTCGCGGCTGCCGTGATCTCCGACGGCGAGATCGAACTGGTCGTGAGTGGTCGCGACGGTGCCGGCGAGGCGATCACACCCGACACCCGATTCCGGATCGCCTCCCTAAGCAAGTCGATGACGGCGACCGCGATGATGGTCCTCGTGCAGGATGGTGCGCTGCGCCTCGACGACCGTGCGGTCGACCTGCTCCCCGAGTTCACGATGGCGGATCGGCGACATGAGGACGTCACCGTCCGGCAGCTGCTGTCGCACACGTCCGGCCTGTCGCTGCAGGGCAACGACGAGTTCGCCCTCCCCGCTCCGCGGACGACGGACGCGGTCGTCGCCGAGTTGAGGAACCGTGGACTCACGGCTGCTCCCGGTGCGCGCTTCGAATACCACAACACGAACTACTCCCTCGCAGCTCGCATCATCGAAGTGGTCACCGGGCAGTCACTCGACGACTTCCTGCGTGCTCGCCTCTTCACCCCGCTCGGCATGCACGATTCGGGGAGCGTGGACGCCTGCGACCGTCCTGTCGACGAGCTCACGTCCGGCTACTCCGTGGTGCTGGGCGTCGCCTACAGCATGCCGGAGATGCCGGGGCGCTGCGGTGGAAACGGAGGTGTGGTCTCGACGCTCGACGACATGGTGCGATGGCTCCGCTTCAACCAGGGCGAGATCGGCGCGGACGTCTTGAAGCGTGGGCTGCTCGACGAACTCCACGCCGTGCACCCGGGCACCCCTTCGTACGGACTCGGCTGGCAGCGCGTCGCTTCCGGAGGCGGCGGCGCGCTGGGATTCGTCTCACACGGCGGGACGCTGGCCACCTTCACCGGATCCATGGCCTTCTCGCCGGATACGGGCTCCGCCGCAGTGGTGCTGACGAACGGCGTCGGCGCGCCCGGCGAACTGGTGCAGAACCTCATCGCGGAAGCAGACGGGAACCGAGCGATGCCTTACGAGAATCCTTTGAACGTCGTCAACACCATCCTGCTCGGGCTCTCAGCCCTGGCGTCGATCCTGCTCCTGGGAACGGCCGTCGGCGCACCGCGATGGGCGGCCCGTCGACGGGCCGCCCATCGACCGCGCACCGGACTCCGACTGATCCCGCTCACACTCGTGATCGTCGCCGGCATCTTCGTCCCGCTGACACCCGCATTGCTCGGGGGGTCGATCAATTGGCAGTACTGGGTCATCGACCTGTGGCTGTTCCCTCTCCTCGACGTGCTCGGACTGGTGCTCGTGCTCGGCGGGATCAGTGCTCTGGTGAGCAGAGCCGTCGCTCTGCGCGTGGCGCCCACGTCGTTGCGGCGGAGCCCGCGCCCCGCGGACTAGCCTGCGGATCCGGTGTCGCGCACACTCGTGAGGCCCGAAGCCACCGGGCCGCGGGCGAGGACGTGGCCGCGTCGGAATGCCAAGCGCGTCCACCTGCCGGATCGGGACACGGCGACCTGCTCCTCGCCCGAGATGAAGCCCATCGCATCGGCCGCGAAGGCGACGCCCCGCGGAAGGCCGTCGAGATCGTCATCCGGCTCGCCCCAGATCGCGGCACGAAGGGCGCGAACAGCCTCCTCGCCCGAACCGGTGCCCGCCCCGCGCGCGACGGCAGAGATTCCCCACTGCGCACGCTGCGCGATCACCGAAGCCGCCAAGGTCGATACCGGCTCCCACGCGCCGCGGGGCGGTGCCACGCCCGCCCAGGCCGGGGAGAGGCCGGTATCCGGGAGGGTGAGCCGCTGGGGCTCGTCCGTCTGGGAGAGCTGATCGACGACGATGTCACATTCGAGTTCCGGGTCGGCGTGCACGATGCGCATCGCGAGAACCGTCGGCGTCTGATCGAACAGACCGTGCGGGGCGAGGACCGCCGTCGTCAGCGCGAGGACTCCCTGCGCGGCCTGCAGACGCACTCCATCATCGGTGATCCTGGTCGCGCGTCCCATGAATGTGAGAACGTCCTTGGCGGTGTCCGGGTCGGCGAGGAGAAGGTGATGCGGCACGCGTTCTAAACTACCAACGGAGCGGCGCCTCGAGGCGCGGAGAGGAATCCATGAGCGCGGAAGACCACGCCATCCAGACCGTCGAGCGGCTGCTCGAGGTCCTCGATCTCGACTCGACGCAGGCACGGACCACCGAGGACATCTTCACCGGTTCCTCGCATCCGATGCCGACCGGGCGGATCTACGGAGGCCAGGTCCTGGCACAGGCTCTCCTCGCGGCGGAGCGCACTCTGCCCGAGGATCGGGCCGTGCACTCGATGCACGGCTATTTCCTGCGCCCGGGCGATGCGAGCCAGGGCATCACGATCGCGGTCGATCGCATCCACGACGGACGCTCGTTCTCGACACGGCGCGCTCAGGCCTACCAGAACGGTGTGCCGATCTTCTCGATGATCGCCTCGTTCCAGGATGCGGATCCCGGCGTCGAGCATGCGGAGCCCATGCCTGCGGGCATCCCCGCTCCGGAGGATCTCACGCCGGACGAAGACCGGGTGCACGGACTGCCTGGGGGGACGGTCAGGATGCTGAGCGAGCGCGCAGCAGACATCCGGCATGTCGACTCGCCTCTCTACCTGCCGAGCGATGACGCGCGCACACCCCGTCAAGCCGTGTGGATGCGTCTGCGCGCGCCGCTCCCCGACGACCAGCGACTGCACCGCGCAGCACTCGCCTACCTCAGCGACATGACCATCCAGGAGTCGATCCTGCGCGCGCACGGTGTGTACTGGGCGCTTCCCGGCCTCAAGGTCGCGAGCCTCGACCATGCGATGTGGTGGCACCGCCCCGCGCGCGTGGACGAGTGGCTCCTGTACGTGCAGGAGTCTCCGAACGCACGCGGTGGCCGAGGTCTCGCGACAGGACGCATCTACACGCGCGATGGTGCCCTGGTGGCGAGCGTCGCTCAGGAGATCATGATCCGGGTCCCCGAAGCGGAGTCCTGAGCGCGACGCCGAGCGCCCACAGACCGGTCAGCGCGCCGGAAGAGGGTCTTCTCAGCGGTGGGTGTACTCGATCGAGGGCCCGACATACGGCTCCCACACGTCACGCATCTCCTGCGTCAGGCGGGTCGGGCGCCCCGTCTTCGCGTCGACGAGCACGATGATCGCCGTCGACCGCGCGTAGATCTGGCGCGGTTGCGCAGCGGGGTCGTTGTGCACCTCGTAGCAGACCTCGACGCTGGATCCGCCGAGCTTGCCGAACCACATCTGCACTTCGAGCGGATGACGCTGATAGGGCACGGGCGCCAGGTACTCGATCTCCTGACGCGCGATCAGGGTGAGGATTCCCTCGTCGATGCCCGAATCGAGCACTGCCGTCGAGGGTGCCTCCTCACCGGGGCCGGCACGCCAGAACGCCCTGACACGGGCCTCCTCGAGCAGTTTCAGCATCGAGGTGTTGTTGACGTGATTGAACGCATCCAGATCCCCCCAGCGGAGGTGGATCGGGATGTGCAGGCGGGGCCCCGGCGAAGCGGACATCGTCGCCTCAGTCGCGCGTGAGCTTGCGGTGCGTCGAACGGTGCGGCTTCGCGGCATCCGGTCCGAGACGCTCAATCTTGTTCTCCTCGTAGGCTTCGAAGTTGCCCTCGAACCAGTACCACTGGCCGGGCTTCTCGTCGGTGCCCTCGTAGGCGAGGATGTGCGTCGCGATGCGGTCCAGGAACCACCGGTCGTGAGTGATGACGACAGCACAGCCGGGGAACTCGAGCAGGGCGTTCTCGAGCGAGCTCAGGGTTTCGACGTCGAGGTCGTTGGTGGGCTCGTCGAGGAGCAGCAGGTTGCCACCTTCTTTGAGCGTCAGCGCGAGGTTGAGACGGTTGCGCTCACCACCCGAGAGCACTCCGGCCTTCTTCTGCTGGTCCGGACCCTTGAAGCCGAACTTCGAGACGTAGGCGCGCGAGGGGATCTCGGTCTTGCCGACCGTGATGTAGTCGAGCCCATCGGACACGACCTCCCACAGCGTCTTGTTGGGGTCGATGTTGGAGCGCGACTGGTCGACGTAGCTGATCTTGACCGTCTCGCCGATCTTCAGGTCGCCGCCGTCGAGCGGCTCGAGGCCGACGATCGTCTTGAAGAGCGTGGTCTTACCCACACCGTTCGGGCCGATCACGCCGACGATGCCGTTCGGCGGGAGGCTGAAGCTGAGGTCATCGATCAGCACGCGACCATCGAAGCCCTTCTGCAGCTTCTTGGCATCGATGACGATGCCACCCAGGCGCGGCCCCGCGGGGATCTGGATCTCGTCGAAGTCCAGCTTCCTGGTCCGCTCCGCTTCCGAAGCCATCTCCTCGTAGCGAGCGAGACGCGCCTTCGACTTGGTCTGGCGGCCCTTCGCGCTCGAGCGGACCCACTCGAGCTCCTCTTTGAGGCGCTTGGCCAGCTTGGCGTCCTTCTTGCCCTGGACCTCGAGGCGTTCGCCCTTCTTCTCCAGGTAGGTCGAGTAGTTGCCCTCGTAGCCGATGAGACGACCGCGGTCGACTTCAGCGATCCACTCCGCGACGTGGTCGAGGAAGTACCGGTCGTGGGTGATCGCGATCACGGCACCCTTGTACGCCTGCAGGTGCTGCTCGAGCCAGAGCACGCTCTCGGCGTCGAGGTGGTTGGTGGGCTCGTCGAGGAGCAGGAGGTCAGGCTTCTGCAGGAGCAGTTTCGCGAGCGCGACGCGACGCTTCTCACCACCGGAGAGCGGCGCGATCGCGGCGTCGGCCGGGGGCGTCCGCAGAGCGTCCATCGCCTGGTCGAGCTGCGAGTCGAGGTCCCAGCCGTCGGCTGCGTCGATCTCTTCCTGCAGGGTGCCCATCTCGGCGAGCAGGGCGTCGAAGTCCGCGTCGGGCTCGGCCATCAGGAGGGAGATCTCGTTGAAACGGTCGACCTTCGGCTTGATCGCGATGCCGTCCTGGATGTTCTCGATCACCGTCTTCGACTCGTCGAGCTCCGGCTCCTGCATCAGGATGCCGACCGTGTACCCCGGGGAGAGCTTCGCCTCGCCGTTGGAGGGGGTGTCGAGACCCGCCATGATCTTGAGGATCGTCGACTTTCCGGCACCGTTGGGACCGACCATGCCGATCTTGGCACCGGGGAGGAACGCCATGGTCACGTCGTCGAGGATGAGCTTCTCGCCCACTGCCTTGCGCGCACGAACCATCGAGTAGATGTACTCAGCCACCGAAAACCGCTCCTTCTGTTGGCGTCGAAGATCGACACTCCAGCCTACCGGCCCCCTGGCGTGTCACCAGTCGATCGGGCGTGTGGTGCCGACGAGGCAGCGCCCCTCGGCGAGCTGCGGCATCACCGTGGTCACGACCTGGCCGGTCGAGGGACCGACCTGGCCGACGAGGCATTCGTCGGCCCCCCACCGGACCGAGAACTGCAGGCTCTCGGCGGGATTGCCGACGGTCGTCTGATCCTGTGTCACCTGCATCGCGCCACGATCGAACCCTGCACCGATCAGAGCATCGACGTACGCCCGCCCGGACCCTCGTTGGTCTGTCGCCCAGACGCCTTCAGCGGCCGCCGTGAACACAGGCAGGTTCTCTTCGGCGGTGCCATCCGGCTGCAGCACAGGGGCAGCGGGCTCGGTCGATTCCGCATCAGGGGAAGCGGAGACAGACACCGAAGGGGAAGGAGCGGGAGTCGGCGCGCAGCCGGACAGCAGGAGGGCGACGGTGGCCGTGGCCCCGAGGACACCGGCTGCACGCGCCGGCGAGAAGACCGATCGACGAAGCACGTGCCGAGTCTACGTCGACTCCTCTCTCGTCCCGTGTGCACACTCGCGGTGCCGAGCGGATCGCGCAGCGACGCATCAGCTCATCGCCGTGGCCTCTGCACCCGGATCAGCCCACGACACGTCGAGCGAAGCGAGTTCGGAAGGCCCGGATTCTGTATCGGGATAGCCCGAGTCCACCTCCGACTCCGACTCCGACTCGGAAGTGGGCTCGCCGACGGAGCGGGAACGCGCGTCCGTGCCTCCTGTGGAGGCGCGCATCTGCGGCCGATAGGCCGTGGTCCCCCATCGCAGATCGTGACCGATCGCATCCGCCTCGATGTCGACGCTCGTCCCCTGTTTGCCGTTGCTCTCCCAGCTACGGATCTTGAGTCGCCCGGTGACGATCACGCTGTCGCCTGTGCGCAACGACGCTTTCGCGTTCTCGCCGAGCTGACGGAACGCGGCGACCGAGAACCAGTTGGTTCCCGAGTCCGTCCACGATTGGGTCACCGCATCGAAGCGTCGATGAGTACTGGCCAGGCGGAAGTTCGTGACCGGGACACCTCCCCCGGTCTGTCCCTGCGTCGGATCGGTGGCGACTCTCCCCACGATGGTCAAGGTGTCGATCATGTGCTCGTCCTTTCGGTGGCCGGATCTCTTCCGGGTTCCTCCAGGATGAACGGCGACGAAGCTGCCGCAACTGCGAGAACACGCAGCCCGTGGAAAGTACCGTTCAGACGACTTCGGTGCAGAGAGAAAGCCCCGATCAGCAGGCGAGGAACGTGCGGGACGGAATGTCGGAGGTCGGTCATATCTTCGAATCACGAAAGGAGCACCGATGACCGACAACCTGATCACCTCACTGCCCGAAGTCCCGTACGCGACGCCTCGACTCTCGTCTTCGCGAGAGCACCTGGTCCGCGCGGCGGATCACCTCTGGCGGGTCCAGGATCAGCGAGAGCATGTCCTGGGCCACCTGCGCATCGTCGCCGACCCGCTCGGACTCCGGTATCGCGCAGAGCGGCTGCATCTCGCGACCGGTGTCTTCCGGATCGTCGGAGAGTTCTGGCGGGCGGATGATGCCGTCGCCGTCCTCCGTTACTCCTGACGAGAAGGCTTCCGGCGACGATGGGTGTTCGATGAGAAGAGGCCGCCTCGGAGAAGGCGATCGTCTCCCGACCGAGGCCGATCCCGTGGGGTGCCCCCGGCAGGATTCGAACCTGCGACCAAGAGATTAGAAGGCTCCTGCTCTATCCCCTGAGCTACGGAGGCGCACCCTTCTAGCGTATCGCGGTCCCGCGGGCGATTAACGAAGCACTCTCCGGTGGGCGATGTCGAGCCCGTCGATAGTATGGCGACATGGTATCTGCGTCCGAGAATGATCGTCTCGTATGGATCGACTGCGAGATGACGGGGCTCGACCTGGCAGTCGACGAGCTCGTCGAGATCGCCGTCGTCATCACCGACTTCGAGCTCAACCCCATCGATCCCGGTTTCCAGGTGGTGATTCGCGCCAGTGAGACCGCCCTCGAGCACATGAACGACTTCGTCACCAAGATGCACGAGACATCCGGCCTCATCGAGGAGATCGCCGGCGGCATCTCCCTGGAAGAAGCCGAGTCGCAGACCCTCGCATACATCAAGCGCTTCGTGCCCCTGGAGCGCAAGGCCCCGCTGGCCGGCAACACGATCGGTACGGATCGGATGTTCCTCGCGAAGTACATGCCGCAGGTTGATCAGTGGTTGCACTACCGGAACGTCGATGTCTCGAGCATCAAGGAACTCTCGCGTCGCTGGTACCCGCGAGTGTTCTTCCAGGCTCCTTCCAAGGATGGCGGCCACCGTGCGCTCGCCGACATCCTGGAGTCGATCCGAGAGCTCCGGTACTACCGCGAAGCGGTCTTCGTCGACGAACCGGGACCGTCCAGTGACGAGGCACGGGAGATCGCCGCCCGCACGGTGTCCGAGTTCACTCCGAACATGTAATAGACTCGTATGGTTGCCCGCTCCGGTGGGCACATGGTGGGTATAGCTCAGCTGGTAGAGCGCTGGCTTGTGGTGCCGGATGTCGCGGGTTCGAGTCCCGTTACTCACCCTCTTGAAGAAGGCCCGAATCGCATGGTTCGGGCCTTCTTCGCGTTCTTGCGCCGAACGGCGTCGCCCGCGCCACGCTCTAGACTTGCGGAGTGTCACTCGCGGTCTGGTTCTCGTTGCTGACCGCGTCCGTCGTGATCAGCTTCACGCCAGGGGCCGGCGCGATCAACACGATGTCGAACGCCATGAATCAGGGATGGCGACGCTCGATCTGGGGCATCATCGGCCAGCAGATCGCCCTGATCGTCCACGTGGCCATCGTCGCGGCAGGCGTGGGGCTCCTCGTCTCACGATCGGAGATCCTGTTCAACGGCATCCGCTATGCCGGCGCCGCGTACCTCGTGTTCCTCGGGATCCGCCTGATCCTGACGAAGCCGTCGGTCGTCGTCGACGATGCTCCGGATCCGATCGACTCCCGCGAGAGCCACTGGTCGATGATCCGACGAGGGTTCTGGGTCAACCTCCTGAACCCCAAGGCGATCGTGTTCTTCTTGGCGTTCATCCCGCAGTTCATCCGTCTCGATCAACCGCCGATCCCCCAGTACTTCGCTCTCATCGCCACCGTGGTCGTCGTGGATGTGCTCGTGATGTGGGGATTCTTCGCCGCGGCCGCCCGCCCCTTCCGACGGCTCACCCGGACCACACGCGGACAGCGAGTGCTCAACACGGTCTTCGGCGCCTTGTTCATCGTCGTCGCCGCCATCCTCGTTCTCCTGCACTGACGGCTTCTTCGCCTCTAGGCTGGACACGATGGACATGGATGCCGCCGCCTTCGAGGAGCTCGTGATCGACGAGCTCGACCAGCTTCCCGACGACATGGTCGAAGGGTTGGAGAACGTCGTGTTCGTCGTGGAGGACCGCCCGGAAGACGGAAGCCTCGATCTGCTCGGACTCTACGACGGCTTGGCCCTCACGGAGCGGACGCAGTACGGGATGGGCGAGCTCCCCGACCGGATCGTCGTCTACCGTGAGCCGCATCTGGCGCAGTGCGACACGGCCGAAGAGCTCCGGGACGAGATCCACACGACGCTCGTCCACGAGATCGCGCACTTCTACGGCATCGACGACGAGCAGCTGCACGAGATGGGCTGGGCATGAGCACCCCGATCGCCGTCCCGGATCTCGACGAGGTGACCGACCTCCACGCCGCGCCACTCGAACCGTGGCAAGTCGTGGTCTGGAACGATCCCGTCAACCTCATGAGCTACGTGGTCCGCGTCTTCCGCACGTATTTCGGATACTCCGTCGACCATGCCACGGCACTGATGCTCGCGGTCCATCATGAGGGGCACGCGATCGTCGCCACCGGACCGCGCGAGACCATGGAGGTCCACGCCCAGGCGATGCACGACTTCGGACTCTGGGCGACCGTGAGGAAGGCTCCCCTGTGACCTCGGACCCGATCGTCGCCCCGATCACGATGATCGAGGGATTCCACCTCGCGCAACTCGTGGATGATTTCCTCGAACTCATCGACACGTCGCGGGACTCCGGGGACCCGGCGATCGAACGATTGACGCCGAGCCCCTATCCGGACGACCCGGATTCCGCCACCGACTTCGCTGCGAGCACGCGCGGTGATCTCCTCGACCGTCGACTCGCCGACGCCCGCAGGATGCGCGAAGCGCTCAGCGCCGTCGCCGGCCGCGGCGAGCCGCTCGAGCACGAGGCGCTCGACACCCGAGACGTCCTCATCGCCGCGGACGACGTCGATGCGTGGCTCCGGACGTTGACCGCCATTCGCCTCGTCGTCGCCACACGACTCGGGATCACGTCAGACGAGCAGAGCAGCACCGATGGGCGGCACGACGTCTACGACTGGCTCGGCTACCGCCTCGAACTGCTCATCCAAGCGGCCGACGAGGCAGACGCCGATCGGGAGCTCTAGGGAACCTCGACGATTCGGGTCGCAAGGGCCCGGGGATCGTCACGTTCGACATGGCGACGCTCCTGCGTAGCCCACCGGTCCCAGTGCGGACGGTAGGTCTCGCCGTCACGTGCCAGGGCCCGCGCCTTGCGTGATTCCTCGGCAGACTCGACCCAGATGCGGACGTCGGCGAGACCCGCGGTCGATGGCCGCAGGATGCCGCTGCCCTCAACGATCACGCCGAGCGCAGGATCGACGGCATGGCTCTCCGCTTCAGCGTCGACGTCCCAGTCCCACCGCCGCCAGGTGCCGAGGAATCCGCGGCCGTGAGGTCGGAGAATCCAGTCAAGCGCACGCTCCGCCCCACTGTCGAGTCCGTCCCAGCCCGGGTAGAGAGAGTCGAGCGCGACCAACTGCACGTGTCCGAGCACCGGCCAGCGCCGGACCAGCAGAGCGGCGAGCGAAGACTTACCCGCGCCGCTGCAGCCGTCGATCAGCACCACAGGATTCGCTGCCGCCAGGGCACGGATGTCCTGCTCGATCAGGGCCGCAGCGCGCTCCAGCGCCGCCGCGACGGGATCGTCACTTCTTGAGGGCACGGATGATACGGGTGAGAGCGCGTCCGGCAACCCAGACGAAAGGCACAGCGACGACGAGCAGCGTGACGATGTTCGGCTCGAACCGCAGGCCCTCCTCGCGACGCACGTAGACGCCGACCGGGACCGACACGCCTCCGCCGCCCCCGCCCTCGGCACCGTCTCCGCTGCCGCCACCGAATCCTGAGTAGGTGAACGCGACGGGGGTGATGCTCACTCCGTCGACGTCCTGCGGCTCTCCGTACGCGCTCTTCACGCCGAAGGACGCAGCTTGCTTTCCGAGTTCCAGTGCAATGTTCGGCATACCCCCACGCTAGCCGAGGAAGCGCACGCGCGTGGGATCAATCCAGGCCGTGCGCCTTCGGATGCGGCGCGGCGCCCCGCCCGTCTCCCCGGCCGATGTGTCGCGCACGGCTGATCGTCGCAGATCCGAACCGCGCCACCGCCTCATCGACCGCCCCCTCGACTTTGCGCCAGTCTTCGTCGTCGTCCCAGAGAGCGAGTCCCGCGCCCCCAGCCGGCCGCAGATTCTCGGCACGCACACCGACCAATCTCACGGGATCACGCCGATCGATCTGCTCGAACAGCGCCTGGGCGGCTTCGCCGATGCGCTGCCCGACGGCCGTGGGCTCACTCAGAGTCTGCGACCGGTTCAAGGTGCGGAAGTCATCGAAGCGGATCTTGATGGCAACGGTCGAGGTCTCCCACTCCGCACGTCGGAGCCGGGCGGCGACACGGTCGGCTAGCCGGAGAAGCTCGGCGCGGAGGAACGGGCGGTCAAGGATGTCCTGGTCGAAGGTCTCCTCATGCCCGATGCTCTTCTCCACGCGGGCGGTGTCGACCACTCGGGCGTCCTCCCCGAGTGCGAGCTGCGAGAGACGGCCGCTGAGGGCGGGGCCGACCGCGCGCTCGAGCATCTCGCGCGGAGCGTCGCGCACATCCTGCACCGTGCGGATGCCGCGGGCCTCCAGCGCCTCCGCGGCCTTCGGCCCCACGCCCCACATGGCGCGGACCGACCGGGGCGCGAGGAAATCGAGCGTGTCCTTCCCCGCGACCACGAGCATCCCATCGGGCTTGGCGAACGTCGATGCCATCTTCGCGACGTGCTTCGTCGCCGCGACGCCGACGCTGCACGTGATGCCGACCTCGTCGAGCACACGCTCGCGGATCAGCTCCGCGATACGCGCCGGGCTCCCCCACAGTCGCCGCACACCCTGCACATCGAGGAACGCTTCGTCGACCGACAGGGGTTCCACCAGCGGGGTGAACGACTCGAAGATGGCCATGACCTGCCGAGACACCTCTTGGTAGCGGTGGAAGTGCGGGAGGACGATGCGGGCGGAAGGGCACAGCCGAAGCGCCTGCGAGACCGGCATCGCCGCACGTACGCCGTAGCGGCGAGCCTCGTACGAGGCACTCGAGACGACGGATCGGCCGTCCGGTGCCCCGATGATCAGCGGGAGGCCACGGAGGGAGGGGTCGTCGAGCACCTCGACCGCCGCATAGAACGCATCCATGTCGACGTGCAGGATGCGCGTGCCGGTGTCGTCGGCATCGGCGGCGGAGACGATGCGCCCCCTGCCGTCACCGTGTCCCATACGACCATTCTCCCCCGGGCCTCCGACACGAGGCCCGGGGCCGCACGCTACTGGGCAGCGCGCTCGAGGATGAGTTCACGGACGCGGGCGGCGTCGGCCTGGCCCTTCATCGCCTTCATGACCGCACCGATCACGGCACCGGCGGCCTGCACCTTGCCGTCCTTGATCTTGGCCATCACGTCGGGCTGCGCGGCGAGGGCCTCGTCGATCGCGGCGATCAGCGCACCGTCGTCGGACACGACCGCGAGGCCGCGGGCGTCGACGACCTCCTGCGGGGTGCCCTCACCGGCGATGACGCCTTCGAGCACCTGGCGCGCGAGCTTGTCGGTGAGCGTTCCCGCGTCGACGAGCAGCTGCAGGGCGGCGACGTTGTCCGGGCTGATCAGCTCCGTCGCATCCTTCTCCTGGGTGTTCGCGATGCGGGTGATCTCGCCGGTCCACCACTTGCGCGCGGTGGCCGGAGTCGCGCCGGCCGCGATCGTCGCCTCGACGACCTCGAGCAGACCGCCGTTGCGCACGTCCTGGAACTCCAGGTCGGTGAAGCCCCACTCCGTCATCAGGCGGCGTCGGCGGGCGACCGGCTGCTCCGGAAGAGCCGCACGCAGCTCCTCGATCAGCGCGGCGGCCGGGTCCACCGGCAGCAGATCGGGTTCGGGGAAATAGCGGTAGTCGTCGGCATCCGACTTCGGGCGTCCGGGCGACGTGGTACCGGTGTCCTCGTGCCAGTGGCGCGTCTCCTGCGTGATCGTTCCCCCGTCGGCGAGGATCTGCGCCTGCCGCTGGATCTCGTACTTGACCGCACGCTCGACCGAGCGCATCGAGTTGACGTTCTTCGTCTCGGTGCGGGTGCCCAGCTTCTCGCTGCCACGCGGACGCAGCGAGACGTTCGCATCGCAGCGCAGGTTTCCGCGTTCCAGCCGGGCCTCGGAGATACCCAGACCGCGGACGATGTCACGGATCGCCTGCACGTAGGCCTTGGCGACCTCCGGTGCACGGTGTTCGGTGCCGTAGATGATGTTCGTCACGATCTCGACCAGCGGCACACCCGCACGGTTGTAGTCGACCAGCGAGTACTCTGCGCCCTGGATGCGTCCGGTCGCCCCGCCCATGTGGGTGAGCTTGCCGGCGTCCTCCTCCATGTGCGCGCGCTCGATCGGGATCGTGATGAGCGTGCCGTCTTCGAGTTCGACTTCGACCGATCCCTCGTACGCGATCGGCTCGTCGTACTGCGAGATCTGGTAGTTCTTGCCCAGGTCCGGGTAGAAGTAGTTCTTCCTGGCGAACCGGCTCGACTCCGCGATCGAGCAGCCGAGAGCGAGGCCCAGGCTGATCGACGAGCGGATCGCGGTCTCGTTCACGACAGGCAGCGATCCGGGAAGGCCGAGGTCGACCGGAGCGATGAGAGTGTTCGGCTCCGCGGCGTGATAGGCCTCGTTGGCCGGGTTCGGCGCGTCGGAGAACATCTTCGTGTGGGTGTTGAGCTCGACGTGCACCTCGAATCCGAGGACCGGCTCGAACAGCTCGAGCGCCTTGTCGAAGTCCATGAGCTTGGCGGCGGCCATCAGCGGTTCGCTCCTGCGAGCTGCGGTGCGCGGGTGAGCAGTGGCGCACCCCACGAGTCGACGAGCAGCGTCTCGAGCGCAGCGCCGACCTTGTAGAGACGTGCGTCCTCCCGTGCGGGGGCGATGAACTGGATGCCGACGGGGAGGCCGTCGTCATCCGCCAGACCGCTGGGGATGGAGATGCCGGGAACACCGGCGAGGTTCACCGGGATCGTGGTGATGTCGTTGAGGTACATCTGCAGCGGATCGTCGATCTTCTCGCCGAGCTTGAACGCCGTGGTGGGTGCGGACGGCGTCGCGATGACGTCGACCTCGGCGAAGGCGTTCGCGAAGTCCTGCTGGATGAGGGTGCGAACCTTCTGCGCGCTGCCGTAGTAGGCGTCGTAGTATCCGGCCGACAGCGCATACGTGCCGAGGATGATGCGGCGCTTGACCTCGTCGCCGAAGCCGGCCTCGCGGGTCGCGGACATGACGTCCTCGACGGTCGGGTTGCCGTCAGGCGTCACCCGCAGACCGAAGCGCACCGAGTCGAACTTCGCCAGGTTGCTCGACGCCTCGGCGGGAAGGATCAGGTAGTACGCGGCGACGCCGTACTCGAAGTGCGGAGCACCGATCTCCACGATCTCGGCCCCCTGCGCCTCCATGAGCGCCAGTGCGCTGCGGAAGGAGGCGGCGACACCGGGCTGGAAGCCGCTGTCAGGCAGCTCACGGATCACACCGACCTTGAGTCCCTTGAGCACGTCTCCGCGCGCACCCTCACGAGCCGCCTCGGCGAACGACGGCCACGCGTCGCGCAGCGAGGTCGAGTCCTTCGGGTCATGCCCGCCGATCGCATCATGCAGCAATCCGGAGTCGAGCACGGTCCGGGAGACCGGGCCGACCTGGTCGAGGCTGGAGGCGAGGGCGATCGCGCCGTAGCGGCTCACCCCGCCGTACGTCGGTTTGACGCCGACCGTTCCGGTCACGTGGGCGGGCTGACGGATCGAGCCCCCCGTGTCGGAGCCGAGGGCGAGCGGTGCTTCGAAGGCGGCGACCGCGGCGGCCGAGCCACCACCGGAGCCACCGGGGATGCGATCGAGATCCCAGGGGTTGCGCGTGGGGCCGTAGGCCGAGTGCTCGGTCGACGAGCCCATCGCGAACTCGTCCATGTTCGTCTTGCCCAGCGGGATCAACCCGGCGGCACGGGACCGTGCGACGACCGTGGCGTCGTAGGGCGAGAGGTACCCCTCGAGGATGCGCGAGCCGCTTGTCGTGGGCTGGTCGGTCGTGACGAGGACGTCCTTGATGGCGAGCGGCACACCCGCGAGCGGGCCGAGGGCCTCACCGGAGGCACGACGGGCATCGATGGCCGCTGCGGCCTCGAGAGCCCCGTCGTTGACGTGCAGGAACGCGTGGACGTCGCCGTCCACCGCCGCGATGCGATCGAGGTGTGCCTGAGTCGCCTCGACGCTCGACACCTCGCGAGAGGCGAGCTTCGCGGCGAGATCCGCCGCGTCCAGCCGGATGATGTCGCTCACTGCTCTTCTCCCAGGATCGCGGTGACGCGGAAGCGGCCGTCGGCGGCATCCGGGGCGTTCTGAAGCACCTGCTCATGCGTGAGCGTCTGTCCGACCACGTCAGGACGGAACACGTTGCTCAACGGGATGGGGTGGCTCGTCGCGACGACATCGGCCGTCGCGACCTCCGACACCTTCGCGATGTTGTCGACGATCGCGTCGAGCTGGCCCGTGAGCCGCGACACCTCGTCGTCGTTCAGCTGGATGCGTGCGAGTACACCGAGGTGGCGCACGAGTTCAGGGGTGATTTCAGACACTCCCCCAGTCTAGTTGGCGCGCTCCCCCGCCCCATGCCCGACGAGTAGCTCGTCCTATGCTGGGCGGGTGAGCACGTTCCAACCCCCTCGCCCGTGGATCGCCAGCTATGCCGCAGGAGTTCCGGAAGATCTCCCTCCTGTCGACGGATCGCTCGTGGACATCGTCGCCGCTTCCGCACAGGACTACCCGGATGCCCCCGCCCTCCAGTTCTTCGGACGCGAGACCAGCTATGCCGAATTGCAGGCGGCGATCGACCGCGCGGCAGCGGGCCTGCGCGATCTCGGTGTCCGCGCCGGCGACCCGGTCGCCATCGTGCTCCCGAACTGCCCCCAGCACATCGTGGCCTTCTACGCCGTGCTCCGGCTCGGCGCCGTCGTCGTCGAGCACAACCCGCTCTACACGCCCCGCGAGCTGCGCAAGCAGTTCGAGGACCATGGCGCGAAGCATGCGATCGTGTGGAACAAGGTCGTCTCCACCGTGCAGGAGTTCCCCGCCGATCTGGCCGTGACGAACCTCATCTCCGTCGATGTCACACGCGCGATGCCGTTCCTCACCCGCTTCGCCCTGCGACTTCCGGTCGCCAAGGCGCGCGAGTCCCGCGCGGCACTCACCGAGAAGGTGCGCGGCACCGTTTCCTGGGACTCGTTGCTCGTTTCGGCTCCGCTCCCGGCATCGCACCCGAAGCCGGGAACCGACGATCTCGCGATCATCCAGTACACCTCCGGAACGACGGGAACACCGAAGGGAGCGGCGCTCACCCACCGCAACCTCCTGGCGAATGCCGCGCAGGCGCAGGCCTGGGTGCCGTCGATCCAGCGCGGCAAGGGATGCGTCGTGTACGCGGTCCTGCCGATGTTCCACGCGTACGGACTCACACTCTGCCTGACCTTCGCGATGTCGATGGGGGCGCGACTCGTGCTCTTCCCCAAGTTCGACCCCGACCTCGTGCTCGACGTCGTCAAGAAGCACCCCGCGACGTTCCTGCCGCTCGTCCCGCCCATCGCCGACCGTCTGCTCGCCGCGGCGAAGGCGAAGGGCGTGTCGCTCGACGGCATCGAGGTCGCGATCTCCGGGGCGATGGCGCTGCCGCACGAGCTGGTCGTCCCCTTCGAGGAAGCCACGCACGGCTACCTCGTCGAGGGCTACGGGCTGAGCGAGTGCTCGCCCGTCCTCATGGCGAACCCGGTCGCAGACAATCGCGTGCCCGGCACCGTCGGGCTCCCGCTTCCCGGCACCGAATGCCGCGTGGTCGATCCGGAGAATCCCACGGAGGACGTGCCCTCGGGTTCCGCCGGCGAACTGGTCGTCCGCGGCCCGCAGGTCTTCTCCGGCTACTACGGCAAGCCGGAAGAGACCGAGGCGGTCTTCGTCGACGGGTGGTACCGCACGGGCGACATCGTCACGATCGACGATGCAGGATTCGTGCGCATCGTCGATCGCATCAAGGAGCTCATCATCACGGGCGGCTTCAACGTCGCCCCCACCGAGGTGGAGAACGCACTGCGTCAGCACCCGAACGTCGCGGATGCGGCGGTCGTCGGTCTGCCGAGCGACCACTCGGGCGAGGAGGTCGTCGCAGCCATCGTCGTCGATCCCGGAACCGATGTCGACGTCGAGGCGATCCGCGAGTTCGCCCGCAGCATCCTGACTCCCTACAAGGTTCCACGTCGCGTGTTCGTGGTCGACGAGCTCCCCAAATCCCTCATCGGCAAGGTGCTCCGGCGTCAGGTGAAGGCGAAGCTGGTCTCCCTGACGACCGGCGCCTGAGGACGCCCTCACAGGCGCCGAGCGCCGACGCGCGCTACCCTTGGGAAGTGACCCCTGAAGATGCAGTGCTGACCGACGCCCCCGAGGACTCCCCCGCGACCCCCGGATTCGAGGAGCTCGGCATCACCGGGCCCGTCCTCAAAGCCATCAAGGACCTCGGCTACGAGACCCCGTCGCCCATCCAGGCGGCCACCATTCCCACGCTTCTCGCCGGCCGCGATGTCGTCGGCATGGCGCAGACCGGTACCGGCAAGACCGCGGCATTCGCACTCCCCGTGCTCGAGCGCCTCGACGTCTCGCAGAAGACCCCGCAAGCGCTCGTGCTCGCCCCGACCCGTGAGCTCGCGCTCCAGGTGTGCGAGGCCTTCGAGTCGTACGCCTCGAAGATGAAGGGCGTGCACGTCCTCCCCGTCTACGGTGGACAGGGCTACGGCGTGCAGCTGTCGGCTCTGCGCCGCGGCGTCCATGTGATCGTCGGTACGCCGGGTCGCATCATGGACCACCTCGCGAAGGGCACGCTCGACCTGTCGCAGCTGCAGTACCTCGTGCTCGACGAGGCCGACGAGATGCTGAAGATGGGCTTCGCGGAGGACGTGGAGCAGATCCTCGCGCAGACGCCCGAGGAGAAGCAGGTCGCCCTGTTCTCCGCGACGATGCCGCCGCAGATCCGCCGCCTCGCGCAGAAGTACCTGCGCGACCCGGAAGAGATCAGCATCAAGTCGAAGACCGCCACCGGAACGAACATCACCCAGCGCTACCTCGTGGTGTCGTACGCGCAGAAGGTCGACGCGCTCACCCGCATCCTCGAGGTCGAGAACTTCGACGGCATGATCGTGTTCGTCCGCACCAAGAACGAGACCGAGACCCTGGCCGAGAAGCTGCGCGCACGCGGCTACTCCGCCGCCGCGATCAACGGCGACGTGCCGCAGGTGCAGCGCGAGCGCAGCGTCAACCAGCTCAAGGACGGCAAACTCGACATCCTCGTCGCGACCGACGTGGCGGCCCGCGGGCTCGACGTCGAGCGCATCAGCCATGTCGTCAACTTCGACATCCCCACCGACACCGAGTCGTACGTGCACCGCATCGGCCGCACCGGACGTGCCGGACGCTCGGGAGATGCGATCAGCTTCATCACCCCGCGTGAGCGCTACCTGCTCAAGCACATCGAGAAGGCGACGCGCCAGCAGCCCACCCAGATGCAGCTGCCCAGCACCGAGGACGTGAACACCACGCGTCTGAACCGCTTCGACGACGCGATCACGACCGCGCTGTCGGAGACCGGTCGCATCGAGGCGTTCCGTGACATCGTCGCGCACTACGTCCGTCACCACGACGTGCCGGAGGGAGACGTCGCCGCGGCTCTCGCCGTCGTCGCACAGGGCGACAAGCCGCTGCTGCTGGACCCGGCGAACGATCCACTGACCAAAGCGGTCGAAGCCGACAACCGCCCGCCGCGTGAACGCGCCGGCCGCGATTCTCGGGAGCCGCGCGAGCCCCGCACGGAGCGCCGCGGCCGCGGCGACTACGCGGCGTACCGCATCGAGGTCGGCCGCCGCCACCGGGTCGAGCCCCGCCAGATCGTCGGCGCGCTCGCGAATGAGGGCGGCCTCGGTCGCGACGACTTCGGCGCGATCAACATCCGTCCCGACTTCTCGGTCGTCGAGCTGCCCGCGAATCTCGACCCCGCGGTTCTCGAGAAGCTGCGCGATACGCGCATCTCCGGTCGACTGATCGAGATCAAGCCCGACCGCGGCCCCGCCGGTGCACGTCGCAGTGGTCCTCGCGAGGGCGGCCGCGACTCGGGTGCGCGCAACGATCGGTTCGAACGCCGTGACCGCGACGAGCGTCCGGCGCGCGACAGCCGCGACGAGAAGCCGTTCCGGAAGCCGCGCCACAAGAGCTGACGCCGACTCGCGCGTGGGACGGACTATCCCGTTCCGCGCGCGAGTTGCGCCGCGACGTCGATCAGCTGCTCGGGATGGGCCAGAAGGGCCCGCTGTTCCGGGTGCGCGATGAGGTGAGCGATCAGTCGATGCGCACCGGCGACCGTCGGCGCCCAGTAGCCTCCGACATGATGCCGGCTCAGCGGGACGGTGCGGACTTCCCCGTCGACCGTCATCGTCACCGTGCCGTCGTCGGGGTCGACGCCCGGATCGGTCAGCAACGCCGCTGTCAGCGCGCCGAGCAGGATCGTCCCGACGAGACCGGGGAGACGGAACCTCGTCGTCGGCACGTCGAGCGCGATCTGTTCCACATCCGCCCACGGCACGATTCCGCGGTTGTCGACACCTTCGCGGATGATCACCGCATCCGGCGTCAGGCGAAGATGATGGCGTCCGGGGTCTCCGACCGCGAGTGCCTCCGACACGACGATCAGCGGTCCGTAGCGCTTCATGCTCCTTCGCCCGTGCGCGGGAGCGCATCGGGGCCCTGGGTGACGAGGATATGGAACTGCGCCGCGTCGAGGATGCGGAGGCCGAGTTCCTCGGCCTTCGCGAGCTTGGAGCCCGCCCCGGGGCCGGCGGCGACGAAGTCGGTCTTCTTCGACACGCTCGACGCGGCCTTGCCGCCCGCGTTGATGATCGCCTCCTGCGCACCGTCTCGCGTGTAGCCGTCGAGGGAACCGGTCGCGACGACCGTGAGCCCCTCGAGCACGCCGCCCGCGGCTACGGCGGCTCCCGGCCCGGGGTGTCCGGGTGTCGACCACTGCACCCCGGCATCCGCCCACTGCTGCACGATCTCCTGGTGCCAATCCACATCGAACCACGCCAGCAGCGAATCGGCGATGATCCCGCCCACTCCCTCCACAGCGGCGAGTTCGTCGCGCGATGCCGCACGGATCGCTTCCAGCGACCCGAACCACTGCGCCAGCGCCCTGGCGGCGACGGGGCCGACGTGACGGATGTTCAACGAGACCAGAAGGCGCCACAGATCCTTGGTCTTCGCCTTCTCGAGCTCGGCGAGCAGCGTGAGCGCCTGCGACGAGGGCTGGGGGCCTTCGATGCCGGACTTCTTCTCTGCCGCCGTCGGGTTGCGGCGGAAGGGGGCGCGTGTCTTGACGACCCCGTCCTCGTCCTCCTTCGGCAGTCCGGTCTCGGCATCGCGCACGAAGAGCTCGATGGGCACGAGCTGCTCGAGGGTGAGGGCGAACAGCCCCGCCTCGGTCTCGAGCGGCGGGACCACCGGCGACGTCGGCTGCGTCAGTGCTGCCGCGGTGACCTCTCCCAGCGCCTCGACGTCGAGCGCGCCACGGGAGCCGATGTGCTCGACACGTCCGCGCACCTGCGCCGGGCAGGAACGGGCGTTCGGGCACCGCAGGTCGATGTCGCCCTCCTTCATCGCTCGCAGCGGCGTGCCGCACTCCGGGCACTCGACGGGCATCACGAACTCGCGTTCGGTGCCGTCGCGTTTCTCGACCACAGGGCCGAGGACTTCCGGGATCACGTCGCCGGCCTTGCGCAGCACGACGGTGTCGCCGATCAGCACGCCCTTCGCCTTGACGACGTCTTTATTGTGCAAGGTCGCCTGACGCACCACGGAGCCGGCGACGTGCGCAGGAGCCATCACCGCGAACGGCGTCGCACGGCCGGTGCGGCCGACAGACACGACGATGTCGAGCAGCGTGGTCTGCACCTCTTCCGGCGGATACTTGTAGGCGATCGCCCAGCGCGGGGCCCTGCTCGTCGCGCCGAGCTCGTCATGGAGTTCGAGCTCGTCGACCTTGACCACGATGCCGTCGAGTTCGTGCTCGATGTCGTGACGGTGCTCCCCGAAGTACTCGACGAATGCGACGACCTCGTCGATGGATGCGCACACCCTGGTGTGCGGGCTCGTGGGCAGCCCCCATTGCGCGAGCAGGTCGTACACCTCGCTCTGCGCGGCGACGGGAGGGTTCGTCCATGCGCCGATGCCGTGCACGTAGAGGGCGAGCGACTCGATCCGCAGCAGCCCGGCTTCGAGCTCGAGGCCGTTCTTCTTGTCGATCTGCTGACGGAGTCCGCCACTCGCCGCGTTGCGCGGGTTCGCGAACGACGGGAAGCGCCGGGCGGCCGCCGTGCGCGCCTTCTCCTCGTCGAAGGGCTTCTTCACCCCACCGCGCGACTCCCATCGCTCGAGCGCATCGGCGTAGGCGCGATCTCGGAATGCCGCCTGCGCGGCGTTGAGGCGCTCGAAGGCCGCAACGGGGATGAAGACCTCGCCGCGCACCTCGACGATCGGGGGATGCCCCTCCCCGCTCAGCCGGTTCGGGATCTCGGGGAGTCGCAGCGCGTTCTCGGTGACGATCTCGCCGACGCGTCCGTCTCCTCTGGTGGCCGCAGAGGTCAGCACGCCGTTCTCGTAGCGGAGGTTGATCGCCAGCCCGTCGATCTTCAGCTCGGTGAGCCAGGCGACCTCACGCCCGGCCGAGGCCTTCGTCTTCGCCGCCCACTCCCTCAGCTCGTCGACGGAGAACACGTTGTCGAGGCTGAGCATCCGCTCGGCGTGCTCGACGGTCGCGAGCCCCGTCGCCTCGGCCGCCCCGACCATCTGGGTGGGCGAATCCTGCCCCTGGAGCTCGGGATGCAGCCGCTCGAGCTCCTCGAGCCGATGCATCCATCCGTCGTAGGTGAAGTCGTCGACGACCGAGGCGTCGCGGCCGTAGTAGGCCTCTTTCGCGTCGAGGATACGAGTGGTCAGCTCCTCGGCTTCGGTTCGGGCGTCTTCCAGCGAGATGTTCTCCGGCACCCCGTCAGTCTACGAGCGGGCACCGACACCGGAAGGGTCTACGCGCCGACGGGAACGGCCGAGACCGTGGTGTCGATCGTGAACTGCCCGAGCACGCGCGTGCCGACGTAGAGCACGGCGGTCTGTCCGGGAGCGACGCCGTCGAGCGGTACTTCCGGCGTGACGCGCACGCCGGCGTGGGAGACCTCCGCGTTCGCGGCCACCGGCTCGGCGTGGGCACGGATCTGCACGTGGCAGGGGAAGGACGATTCGATCGGCGCGGCTCCGGCCCAGCTGAACCGCTCCCCCGCGATCTCGGCGATCGCGAGCGCCTCCTTCGGACCGACGACCACGGTGTTCGACACGGGACGCACTTCGAGGACGAATCGCGGCTTGCCGTCCGGCGCCGGGACGCCGAGCTTGAGGCCGCGACGCTGCCCGACCGTGAACGCGTGGGCGCCCTCGTGAGAGCCGACGACCTCGCCGCTGCGGTCGACGATCTCGCCCGTGGCGGTGCCGACCTTCTCGGCGAGCCAGCCGCGGGTGTCGCCGTCGGGGATGAAGCAGATGTCGTGGCTGTCGGGCTTCTGCGCGACACTCAGACCGCGCGCCTCGGCCTCGGCGCGCACGATCGCCTTCGAAGGGGTGGTGCCGAGCGGGAAGTAGGTGTGCGCGAGCTGCTCGGCCGTGAGCACGCCCAGCACGTAGGACTGATCCTTGGCGTTGTCGGACGCACGATGCAGCTCCAGGCCGCCGTCCCCGTCGACGAGGGTCGCGTAGTGACCGGTGCACACCGCGTCGAAGCCGAGCTCGATGGCCCGCTCCAGGAGGGCGGCGAACTTGATCTTCTCGTTGCAGCGCATGCAGGGGTTCGGCGTGCGGCCCGCCTGGTACTCGGCGATGAAGTCGTCGATGACGTCGTCGCGGAAGCGTTCCGAGAAGTCCCACACATAGAACGGGATGCCGAGCAGGTCGGCGGCGCGACGGGCATCGAGTGCGTCCTCGATGGTGCAGCATCCGCGGCTGCCCGTGCGCAGGGTTCCGCCGGCTCGGGAGAGGGCGAGGTGCACGCCGACGACGTCGTGTCCCGCCTCCACGGCCCTGGCGGCCGCGACGGCGGAGTCGACGCCACCGCTCATGGCCGCAAGGATCCGCATGTCACCAGTCTACGAGCGTGCGGCTGTGCCGGCGCCGGATGCGCGGGCATAGACATCGGCGATCGCGGCGAGCACCGCATCGACATCGGCGTCGACAGAGGTGCGGCCGAGCGAGAATCGCAGCACGCTGCGGGCGTCCCGCTCGCTGCGCCCCATCGCCATGACCACGTGAGAGGGCTCGGCGACGCCTGCCTGGCAGGCTGATCCCGTCGAGGCGGCGACGCCGACGACGTCGAGGAGGAACAGCAGGCTCTCCCCCACTGCCCCGGGGAACAGCACATGAGCGTTACCCGGAAGACGGTCGGTCGGCTCACCGAGGAGCTCGGCGGACGGCACGGAGGAGAGGATTCCGGAGACGAGGCGGTCACGCAGTGCAGCCAGGCGCGCCGCCTCCCCCGCACGCTCGGTCTCGGCGAGTTCCAGGGCGGTGGCGAAGGAGGCCGCTCCCGCGATGTCCTGAGTACCGGCACGGAGTCCCCGCTGCTGCGCTCCCCCGCGGAGCAGCGCGGTCACGCGAGCCGAACGGGCCGTGACGAGGACGCCGACGCCGACGGGAGCTCCGATCTTGTGCCCGGCGACACTCATCGCCACGAGCCCGACCCCGACTCCCGCCTCCCCACGCAGCGCGCGGAACGAGAGCGGGACATGGCCGAGTGCCGCCACGGCGTCGAGATGGAGGGCGACTCCGGCGGTCGCGGCGGCGGCGGTGAGCGCACCCGCGTCATTGATCGTGCCCGCCTCGTTGTTCGCCACGAGCGCGGTCGCGAGTGCCGCCTGCGGGAGGGCCGCCGCGAACGCACCCGCGTCGATCCGAGCTGTGGCGCTCACCGGCACCCGCCGCAGCTGCGCACCCTCGTCGACGAGCGCTGCGACCGTGTCCATGGTCGCGTGGTGCTCCGCGTCGGGCATCACGATCGCCGAGGTACCCTCCGGCCGGGCACGCCACATCCCCTGCAACGCGAGATTGATCGACTCCGTGCCCCCGGAGGTGAAGACGATCTCGATCGGGTCGGCATCCAGAACCGCGGCGACGCGCTCACGCGATTCCTCGAGCAGCCGGCGGGCGTCCTGTCCGGCGCCGTGCGTCGAAGAGGCGTTGCCGACCGTCTCCGACGCCGCGATCCAGGCATCGCGCGCCTCGGGGCGAAGCGGTGTGGTCGCCGCGTGATCGAGATAGTGCCGCATCCTTCGATTCTCTCGCGAAACCACCGGTCGCGGGCCCTGGCGCATGGAACCGGGTATGCCCTGACATGAGACTGCAACACATCGCGCCTAGTGTGTACTCATGCCCGCGTCCCGAGACCTCACCGTGCCCGGCGGCCCCGCCCTCGACAACCTCGGCGTCCGTCTCCACGACGGCGTCGGCACCCTGCGCGTCTGGTCGCAGAACGCCTCGTCGATCGAGTTGGTCGTCTTCGACGCCACCGACCTCGATTGGGCGACCGACGAAGTGCCGCTCGCGCGTCTTGCCGGCGGCATCTGGGAGGTCTCCTCGGAGCTCCTCCAGCCGGGAGTCCGGTACGCCATCCGGGTCGGAGGCCCGCACGGCACGGGGAACACCTTCAACCCGGAGACCCTGCTGCTCGATCCGTACGCCCGCGGCCTCGCTCAGGGAGACGGCTACGAGGAGTGGCGCTCGGTGGTCATCGTCGACGGATTCGACTGGGGCGATTCCCGGAAACCGCGCATCCCACTCGATCGCACCGTGATCTACGAGGGCCACCTCAAGGGGCTCACCAAGCGTCATCCCGAGGTTCCCCCGGCCCTCCACGGCACCTATGCAGGCCTCGCCCACCCGGCGATGATCGAACACTTCCATTCGCTCGGGATCACCTCGATCGAACTTCTGCCCGTGCACGCGTTCGTGCCCGAACCTCGCCTGCTGGAGCGCGGGCTCACGAACTACTGGGGCTACAACACCCTGAACTTCTTCACACCGCACACCGCCTACGCCACCGAGGACGCCCGCAAGGAGGGCCCCGAGGCGGTGCTCGCCGAGTTCAAGGGCATGGTCCGGCTGCTGCACGAGGCCGGTCTCGAGGTGATCCTCGACGTCGTCTACAACCACACCTCGGAAGAAGGTATCGGCGGCCCGCGCTCGAGCCTTCGCGGCATCGACAACGCGAACTACTACCGCCAGGACGAGTCCGGCGTGTACGTCGACACGACCGGATGCGGCAACACATTGAACACGGCGACCGATGCCGGTGCCAGGCTCGTCCTCGACTCGCTCCGCTACTGGGCGCAGGAGATGCAGATCGACGGCTTCCGCTTCGATCTCGCGACCGCGATCGCCCGCGACGGTGCGCACACGTACACCCCCGAGCACCCCCTCCTCGCGGCCATCGCGAACGATCCGGTCCTCGCCGACACCAAACTCATCGCCGAGCCGTGGGACGTCGGGCTCGGCGGATGGCAGACAGGCAACTTCCCGGCCGGATGGCACGAGTGGAACGACCGCTATCGCGACCGCGTGCGCAACTTCTGGCTGAGCGACATCGACTACGCCCGGCGCGCATCGGCCCCGGTCGGCATCGGCGGTTTCGCGACACGCCTCGCCGGCTCGTCGAACACGTTCAGCGAAGATCGCGGTCCGCTGGCGAGCGTCAACTTCGTCACCGCGCACGACGGCTTCACCCTGCACGATCTGGTCTCGTACGACGTCAAGCACAACGAGGCGAACGGCGAGCAGAACCGCGACGGCGCCGACATGAACCGCGCGTTCAATCACGGGATCGAGGGCCCGACCGACGACCCGACGATCCTCGCCGCACGTCGCAAGGCCATGCGCAACCTCCTGGGGACTCTGCTGCTCTCGGCCGGTATTCCGATGCTCACGGCGGGAGACGAGGTCGGGCGCACGCAGCGCGGCAACAACAACGCCTACGCGCAGGACTCCGCACTGACCTGGCTCGGGTGGGAGTTCGAGCCGTGGCAGGAAGACCTCCGGGCGCATGTCTCCCGACTGATCCGTCTGCGGCAGGAGAACCCGGCACTCCGACCCAGCCGCTATGCGCGACTCGGCGAGCACATCCCCAACGCCTCGGTCATGGACTGGTACGACCAGAACGGCGAGACGATGGAGCAGGGGCAGTGGGCCGACCCCGGGAACAGGACGCTGCAGTATGTCGCGGCATCCACCCCCGACACCGAGGCGTACAACCGCATCCTGCTGATCGTGCACGGGACGGAGTCGCCGATCGACGTGCGCCTGCCCGATGAGATCGAGGACGCGACCCGGTTCGTGTCGCTGTGGTCGAGTGCTCAGGAGCGTCCGTCCGACGAGGAGGAGGTCTTCGCTCCGGGTGATGTGCTGCCGGTCTCCGGGACGTCGATGAGGTTGTTCCGGATCGAATGACCCCGGCTCCCGACGCACCACGCGGCGCGCTACCCGCCGCCGGGTCCGCGCGGTACATTCGGGATGTGGCTGCACGTGCTGGTACTCGGTCCTCGGCTCTTCGGAGCCCCGCTCAGATCCCGGCGCGCGCCCTGGGCGACGCGGATGTCCCCGGAGCGCTGCGAACGACGCGTCTCCCGCTCCTGCGTGCCTCCCCGGCAGTACCGGGGGGATTCCCCCCGAAGGCGTTCGTCGGGGAGGTCGTCCCGTTCAGCGTCGTCGCCTTCCGCGAGGGCCATGACCTGATCGGCGTGCATGTGCGTCTCACCTCGCCGTCCGGCGAGCAGACCCTGCATCGGCTGTCGCCGCGCAACGACGGTACCGACGCCTGGGCGACGAGCATCGCTCTCGACGAACAGGGCGCATGGCTCTTCCGGTTCGAGGCCTTCTCGGACGACTTCGCGACCTGGGCGCACGCTGCGGAGGTGAAGGTCGCCGCCGGTGTCGACGTCCCCGTGATGGCCGCTCTCGGCGCCGATCTGCTCACCAGAGCCGCCGCGGAGAAGGACCGTCCCTCCGCGCAGCGTAAGCGGCTCCTCTCCGACGCGGACGCGCTGCGAATCGGCGACGCGGAGACGACGTTCGCCGCGGCGACGGATGCCGCGCTGGCGCAGATCTTCCGCGAGCGGCCGGTGACGACACTCCGTTCCGCCACCGAGGAACACCCGCTGAACGTGGATCGCGTCGCAGCCGGGGTCGGCGCCTGGTACGAGTTCTTCCCCCGGTCCGAAGGCGCCAGGCGCACGAAGGACGGCACCGTGAAGAGCGGCACGTTCCGCACGGCGACGAAACGGCTTCCCGAGGTCGCGGCGATGGGCTTCGACGTGGTCTACCTCGTCCCGATCCATCCGATCGGGACCACCAACCGCAAGGGACGAAACAACACCCTCACGGCCGAGTCCGGTGATCCGGGTTCCCCCTACGCGATCGGTGGCGCAGAAGGAGGACATGACGCCATCCACCCCGATCTCGGCACCGCGGCGGACTTCCGCGCCTTCGTGCGCGCCGCACGCAAGGAGGGTCTCGAGGTCGCACTCGACCTCGCGCTCCAGGCCTCCCCCGACCACCCGTGGGTGACCGAGCACCCGGAGTGGTTCACCACGCTTCCCGACGGCACCATCGCATATGCCGAGAACCCGCCCAAGAAGTACCAGGACATCTATCCGCTGAACTTCGACAACGACCCCGCGGGCATCGCGGCCGAGATGCTGAGGGTCGTGCGGCACTGGGTCGCGCAGGGTGTGAAGATCTTCCGCGTCGACAATCCGCACACCAAGCCCCTGCAGTTCTGGGAATGGCTCATCGCCGAGGTCAACGCCGCCGACCCCGACGTGATCTTCCTCGCCGAGGCCTTCACACGCCCGGCCGTCATGCGCGCGCTCGCCGCGGTGGGCTTCCAGCAGAGCTACAGCTACTTCACCTGGCGGAACACCAAGGCGGAGCTGGAGGAGTTCCTCACCTCGGTGGCACACGAGACGTCCGACTACATGCGGCCGAATCTCTTCGTCAACACACACGACATCCTGACGGAGTACCTGCAGTTCGGGGGCAGGGCCGCGTACCGCATCCGCGCCTGCATCGCGGCGACGGCCGGTCCCGTGTACGGCGTGTATGCCGGATACGAGCTGTTCGAGAACGTCGCACGCCCCGGATCCGAAGAGAACATCGACAACGAGAAGTACGAGTACAAGTTCCGGGATTGGAACGGCGCCGAGGCTCGGGGAGAGTCTCTGGCGCCTCTGCTCAGGAGACTCAACGAGATCCGCGGCTCCCACCCCGCGTTGCGGCAGCTCCGAAACCTCTCGACGCACTGGAGCGACGACGATGCCGTCCTCGTCTACAGCAAGCATCTCGCGGCGCCCTTCACCGGCACGGGGCACGCGGACACGATCATCGTGGTCGCCAACGTCGATCCGCACTCGGTGCGCGAGACGACGGTGCACCTCGACACCACGCGATGGGGTGTTCCCCTGGGCGCGTCGTTCGAGGTGGAGGATCTGCTCACGGGTGACGTCTGGACCTGGAGCGACCACAACTACGTGCGACTCGACGCCTTCGCCGAGCCGGTGCACATCCTGAAGGTGAGGGAGCGATCATGAGCTACACGGAAGACGTCGCCGCATCCACGGAATGGGAGGCGATCTCCTCGGCCACCCATCACGATCCGCACTCCGTGCTCGGGCCGCACGCCCACAAGGACGCCGCCGATCGCACGGTCACCGTCATCCGTGCGCGGCGCCCGCTCGCCTCCGACGTGGCCGCGGTGTTCGGCGACGGCAGCCGGCTCGCACTCAGCCACGTCGCGCACGGCATCTGGGAGGCGCAGCACAGCGGCCCCCCGCTCCCCTATCGGATCGCCACCCGCTACGGGGATCACGACGAGACGCTCTCCGGAGACCCGTATCGTCACCCGCCGACCCTCGGCGACCTCGACCTGCATCTGATCGCCGAGGGGCGGCACGAGCGTCTCTGGGAGGCGCTCGGCGCGCACCTGCGCACGTTCGACGGCGAGATCGGCGTCTCGTTCGCCGTCTGGGCACCGAACGCCACCGCCGTTCGGGTGGTGAGCGACCACAACGACTGGAACGGCGAGGCCCACGCCATGCGCTCGATGGGCGTCAGCGGAGTCTGGGAGCTCTTCATCCCCGGAGTGCCGATCGGCACCCGGTACAAGTATCAGATCCGCACCCGCGACGGCGCCTGGATCCTCAAGGCCGACCCGATGACCCTCGCCGCCGAGGTACCGCCGGAGACGGCCTCGGTCGTCTCCACCTCGACGTACCGCTGGTCGGACGGCGCCTGGATGACCAGACGCGCCGCGACGCACGCCGTCGCCCAGCCGCTCTCGGTGTACGAGATCCACGTCGGCTCATGGCGCAGCGGCCTGGGATATCGCGAGATCGCGGAACCGTTGATCCAGCACGTCACCGACGCGGGCTTCACGCATGTGGAGTTCATGCCCCTGGCCGAGCACCCGTTCGGCGGATCGTGGGGATACCAGGTGAGCGGCTACTACGCGCCGACGAGTCGGTTCGGCAGCCCGGACGACCTGCGGTACCTCATCGACAGGCTCCATCAGGCGGGCATCGGTGTGATCATGGACTGGGTCCCCGGCCACTTCCCCAAGGATGCCTTCGCACTCGCGCGCTTCGACGGCCAGGCGCTGTACGAACATCCGGATCCACGTCGCGGCGAGCACCAGGACTGGGGCACTCTCATCTTCGACTACGGCCGCCCCGAGGTCCGTGGTTTCCTGGTCGCGAACGCTCTGTACTGGCTCAAGGAGTTCCACGTCGACGGGTTGCGCGTCGACGCGGTCGCCTCGATGCTCTATCTCGACTACTCGCGGGAGCCCGGCCAGTGGGAGCCGAACATCCACGGCGGTCGCGAGAACCTCGAGGCGATCCGTTTCCTGCAGGAGGTGAACGCCACCGCTTATCGCCTGCATCCGGGCATCATGATGATCGCGGAGGAGTCGACGAGCTTCCCCGGGGTCACGGCGCCGACCGACCACGCCGGCCTCGGGTTCGGGTTCAAGTGGAACATGGGCTGGATGAACGACTCGCTCCAGTACATCTCCCGTGATCCGATGTACCGCGCGCACCACGAAGGCGAGATGACGTTCTCGTTCGTCTACGCGTTCGGCGAGAACTATCTGCTGCCGATCAGCCACGACGAAGTCGTGCACGGCAAGGGCAGCCTGCTCACGAAGATGCCGGGCGATCACTGGCACAAGCTGGCCAACGTCCGCGCCTACCTCGCCTACATGTGGGGGCACCCCGGCAAGAAGCTGCTCTTCATGGGTCAGGAGTTCGGTCAGCTCGCCGAATGGTCGGAAGGCCGTGAGCTGGACTGGTGGCTCCTCGACCAGCCGTCCCACGCCCAGCTGCAGGACTTCGTCGGAGCGATGAACCGCACTTATCGCGCGCAAGCACCGCTCTGGGCGCGAGACAACGACGCTTCGTCGTTCAGCCGTCTCGGCGCGCCGAGCTGGGACCCGACGGTCATCGCCTTCGAACGACGCGATGCGCACGGCGGACGCCTCGTCGTCGTCAGCAACTTCGCCGGTGTCGAGCGCGCCGGTCATCAGCTGGCCCTGCCTCGGGAAGGCGTATGGCAGGAGGTGCTCAACACGGATGCCGCCGAGTACGGAGGCCGCGGATCCGGCAACCTCGGCATGGTCTTCGCTCGGAGCCCGGAGAACGGCCCCGCCGTCGCGACCGTGACCCTGCCCGCGCTTTCGACACTGTGGCTGCGCCATCAATCCGATCCGCATGTCCCGACCGTGAGCCACGGCTGAGACCCCCACGGCGCCCGGCGAGCGAGCCATCGACGGATGCGTGGAGACACGACTCCGCTACCGCATCCTCCGCGAGGACATCTCGCCGGGATGCACGTCCACGGGACGCGCTCTAGAAGAGCAGGGACGACAGACGGTTGCGGGCCGACACCACTCGCGGATCTTCCGCCCCGATGAGGCCGAACAGCTCCACCAGACGCTCCCTGACCGGGGTCCGCTGATCGGCGGGCAGGTGAGCGAAGAGATCCAGCAGCCGGGCGAAGGCGTCTTCGACGTGGCCGCCTGCGAGGTCGAGATCCGCCACGTCGAACTGCGCCTGCGCGTCGCGGGGGCCTTCTGCTGCCGCCGCGCGCGCCGCCTGCAGATCCAGTCCCTGAACGCGGTCGAGGAGACGCACCTGTCCGAGGCCGGCGAGCGCATCCTCGTCGCGAGGATTCTCGGCGAGAGCCTTCTCATACGCGCGGATCGCCGCCGTGTAGTCGCCGACCTCGATCGCCGCGAAGGCCTCCGCGTGCAAGGGAGGGAGCTCGGGCTCCGCGGGGGGCTCGGGTGCGTCCCCTTCCTGCGCGACCGAGAGGGATCCGGTGACACCGTTCTGTGCGGCCACCTGGAGGAGCTGGGCGAAGACGTCGCGCACCTGCTGCTCCGGGACGGCACCGGTGAACATCGGGACCGGCTGGCCGGCGATCAGCGCGACCACCATGGGGATCGACTGGGCGCGGAAGCTCTGGGCGAGCTGGGGGTTCGCGTCGACGTCGACCTTGGCGAGCAGCACACGTCCGCCGAGCTCACGCGTCACCTTCTCGATGATCGGGCTCAGCTGCTTGCACGGCCCGCACCACTCCGCCCACAGGTCGACCACGACCGGAACGGTGCGCGAGAGCTCGAGGATCTGTCCGAAGGACTCGTCGGTCGCATCGACCACGACATCGACGACGCTCGGCGCCGCAGCTCCTTCGGCCGGCGAGGCCGGACGGTTGCGGAGGCTCGACAGGTCGACGGCGCCGCGCAGTGCGGCCGGGGAGATTTCACTCATTTGATCACCTTCACGGACAAGAGGTCCTGGTGGACTGCCAGGAGCCTGATCTGCTCCGTCGATCCCTTCGCCGGGACCGAGAAGAACAGCTGGAACTCATACGTCGTCTCGACACCCTTCGCCGATTCCGTGGCGTCGGTGAGGGCCTTGGCCTGCGCGTTGTCGCCGAAGCGGATCACCACGTCTCCCGAGGTCGGTGTCACCGTCTCGGTGTCGGTGAGCGCGACTGCGACGATGGCGCCGCTGTCGAGCGTCGTCATCGAGACGGGCGCGTCAGCGGTCGGCGCCATGTCGAACGCCGCGGCGGTCGTCTCGGCGGCGCCCTTGTCGGCGAGGCCCTGGACGACGGCCTGACGGCTGTCGGTGATCGATTTCGCCAGGTTCAGTGCCAGGTCATCGAACAGATCGTAGGACTCGCTCTTCTCCCCCTCATCCACGACATCGGCGAAAGTCGCCGCGAGGTCGGCAGGCGGAAGCGTGAGGAATGCCGAGTCGGAGGGCACGAGGGACGTGCCGAGCCACGGTGCGGCCACCTCGGGGAAGGCCGCGTCGGCCGACATCTCGGCCATGTTGGTGACCTTGTAGTTCGACCACGGGTCCGCCTGCGTCATCGTGAGGAGCACGGGCGGCACGGTCTCGTCGCCGGTGTTCTTCGAGAGCAGGAGCACCGTGCGCGGCCACTGATCGGTGGCCTCGGGGAGCACGACCTCGACGTCGTCGGTCGGGATCGCCGGAGGGACCGGCGTGTCGGTGATCTTCGAGCGAAGCGCGTACTCGGTGGTCCGTGCGGCGAGGGCCGGGCCCTCGAGACGGGTCGAGGCCAGGTCGAGATCGAGCGCCGCATCGGCCTCGACGACCGTCTCGGAGAGCGTCTGCAGGATGCGCTTCGCCTGGGCGTCGGTGACTGCCGGCGGCTTCTGATTCTCCGGTGCGATCACGGTCGGGCTGGGAGACGGCGAGGGCGTCGCGTCGCCGAACTGCGGCCAGGAGTCTGCCGAGCATCCAGCGGCGAGAAGCGCTGTGAGCCCGAGAGCCGGAAGCGCCAGCAGGCGACGTCGCCGAGCACGGGGCGCTGCACGCATCGATGTCTTCGCGTCGGGGTCCTTGCTCTCGTCCACGATCTCGGCCTCCTCGATCTCTCCCTCGGAGACGTCGGCCGGAGCTGTCACGGGAGCCGAGGATTCCGTCTCTTCGATCGCTGCGCGCTCGGCCGGGGGAAGGACCGCGACATCGATGGGTTCGGTCGCCGGAAGCGGACCCGGCCCCTTGCGCCGCGGTCCGCGTCCACGGCGCTGGTGACGGATGCCGAGCACGTAGAGGATGAGACCGACCAGCAGCAGGATGCCACCGGCCACCATGAGCGGCCCGGCCCACGGCGTGGAGTTGTCCAGCGGCCAGGAGACGACGATGTCGTCAGGGGCGTCCGCCGTGCCGTCGTAGGCGATCAGCAGGCTGGTCCCCTCGGGAAGCTGCATGTTGTCGGCGATGAGGCGATCCTCGTCGCCGAAGGAGTCGAGCCACAGGTCGGAGCCCCGCGGATCCTGCCCGGCGGCAGGTGGGTCGCCCTCAGCACCCGCATCGCCCTCCGCGCCTTCGGCGGCAGGATCATCACCACCGGTCGACTCGTCCTCGGCCTCGGATGCCTCGACGTGCTCGACCTCGAGGTCGCCGTCCTTGCCCACCGTGACGTGGTTGTAGTCGGAGACGGCGAGCCATGCCTCCATGTCAGGGGTGCGTCCGTAGCTTCCGAAGATCTCACCCTCGCCGCGCACGATCAGCGTCTGCGCACCGGGATTCGTCCGCAGCACTTCACCGTCCATGAGCACGAACGGCGCCGGTTCGTCTATCGCGACCTGCGTCTGCTGCGACGACGGCCCCATGAATATGGTGCGCTGGGCGATCCCCGCCCCGATCAGCACCGCGGCCAGCACGAAGGCCACCACGGCCCATACGAAACGCACGAATAGTCTCCTCACGCATCGCCGACATCCGTCGGCGACGCAACACTCGACATTTCAGACTAGCGAAACCAGCTGTGTGTTGCCCACGAGCAGGTGCAGTGCGTGCTGGGTCGGCACGTCGCCGGGGTCAGGACGGGCCGTCTCGATAGCCTTGCTGCATCCATCTCGAGGAGTCGACGCATGAAGATCCACAATCCGTTCCGCACCGCCCTGGTGGCGACACTCGGCGTGGGATTGGGGATCCTGCTCATCAGCAGCGTGCAGACGCTCTCGACCGTGCTGCTGTATCTCGGCACCGCGCTGTTCCTGAGTCTCGGGCTCGATCCGCTGGTGTCGTTCCTCGAGCGGCGGCGTCTCCCCCGCTGGCTGGCGGTCCTCGTGACGATCCTCGCGGTCCTGGCCGTGTTCGTGGGGATCGTGCTCATCATCCTCCCGGTGCTGGTGGACCAGATCTCACAGCTGATCGCGCAGATCTCCGCGATCGTCCAACGCGGAAGCGCGATCGATGATCTCAAGGAATGGATGACGGAGGCGTTCCCGAACCTTCTCGTGGACGATGTCTTCGCCTACGTCGAGGATTGGCTCACGACGAATCTCGCCGAGATCGGCGGTTCCATCGGGCAGGGCTTCCTCGTCGCCAGCGGTGCGGTGCTCAGCGGCCTGTTCGGTGCGTTCATCGTCCTCATCCTGACGATCTATCTGACGGCGTCGACCCCGTCCCTCAAACGAGCCGTCTACCAGCTCGCCCCGGCCTCGAAGCGCGACCGCTTCATCGACCTGTCCGAGCAGATCACCGACTCGGTCGGCTACTACGTCATGGGTCAGGTCACGCAGGGTGTGATCAACGGTGTGCTCAGCGCGATCTTCCTCACGATCATCGATGCACCGTTCCCCGCCGTCCTCGCAGTCGTCGCGTTCTTCTTCTCGCTGATCCCGCTCGTCGGCACGCTGACAGGCTCCACGATCATCGTGCTGGCCTGTCTGATCCCGGGTCTCGGCTCCCCGGCGACCGCGATCGCCGCCGCCATCTACTACCTCATCTACATGCAGATCGAGGCGTATGTGATCTCACCGCGCATCATGAGCCGCGCGGTCTCGGTGCCCGGCGCGGTCGTCGTCGTCGCAGCACTCGCCGGCGGTAGTCTCCTCGGCCTGCTCGGGGCCCTCATCGCGATCCCGGTCGCGGCCAGCATCCTGATCATCTACCGACAGGTGCTCATCCCGCGGATGAACGAACTCTGAATTCCAGAGAGAGCCCTCAGTCCGTCGGGGGCCAGTGCGTGCCCAGTGGCAGCGCTGAGGGATTCACGGCGGCGACGATCTCCGTGAGCACGCGGCGCGTCTGCGTCTCACCGACCCAGAGGTGCTTGCCGCCCTCGACCGCGATCAGCTGGGCGTGCGGAATCGCAGCGAAGCGTTCTCTCGCCTCGGCGGGACGCAGGTAGTCGTCCAGCTCGGGGACCAGGACGACGACCGGCCGATCGGTCGCAGCCCACGCGGCGACCTCCTCCGGCGTCGCTCGGTGCAGCGGCGGCGAAAGCAGGATGATGCCCTCGATATCGTGCTCGCGACCGTACTTCAGGGCCAGTTCGGTGCCGAACGACCATCCGAGAAGCCAGGGGCGCGGGAGCGCGCGATCACGGACGAAGCTCATGGCCGCGGCGACGTCGAACTGCTCCGCCGCTCCGCCGTCGAACGCCCCGTCGCTCGTTCCCCGCGCAGACGTGGTCCCCCTGGTGTTGAAGCGCAGTACCGCGAGATCGGCGAGTGCGGGAAGTCGGGCGGCCGCCTTCCGGATGATGTGCGAGTCCATGAAGCCGCCGGCAGTGGGCAGCGGGTGCAGCGTCACGAGCGTCGCGAAGGGTTCGCGTGCCTCCGGCTCAGCGAGTTCACCGACCAGCGTCAGACCGTCTGTGGTCGTCAGTTCGATGTCCTCGCGTCGCGCCGGAAGCTCCAGCGGCCCTCGGATCTCGATGCTCATGCCATCCTCCAACAGTGTGTGTGCCAGTGCCGGCGGGCGGCGAGGTCAGCCGCGTCTCCCAGGACGCCGTCTGCGCGCCAGGCGACGAGGTGAGCGGTGCCCGCTTCTATCCCCTGCCCGCATCCCGGACAGAGGTACTCCTTCTGCGCCTGTGCGGCAGAGACCGGCTGGACCGTCCACTCACTACCCCGACGCGTCTCGGAGCGTTTCCACCCGGCGAGAAGACGGTCGAAGGAATCCTCGGCGTCAGGGCGCGCCGGAGGGCGTCTGCGAGAGCGGGGCATCGTGCCTGCTCACCACCAGTGGTTGTTGGTCCAGAAGTTGTACGCGCCAGCCCAGCTGCCGTAGCGGCCGGTGGCGTAGCCTGTGGCCCACCGGAGGTTGTCGACCGGGTTGTATCCGTTGCCTGGCACCTTGCTGCAGGGCAGCGCCTGCACCAGCCCGCACGCACCGGAGGACTTGTTCGTGGCGTTGGGGTTCCATCCGCTTTCGCGGGAGACGATGTAGTCGACGTACTGCCAGTCCCCCTGCGCGATACCGGCCGCGGCCATCCACTCCGCCGGCGCCCCTCCCCCCGAGTAGGGAGGAAGCGAACCGCCGGAGGAACCGCTGCGGGGGGCTGCCGCGACGGTGGGCGCGGGAGGGGGCGGCGGTTTCGGCTTCACGTACACTTCGAAGCTGCCACGCACCACCGGGGTGATCTCCGCGCCGTCGACCGTGACGGTGAGGTTCTGTGTGTCGGCGAGAGCCAGAGAATATGCCGAATCCGGAGCATCCGGCTGGGCGGGTTGCGCCAGTGCGACACCGGTCGGAGCGACGAGCGCGCCGGCGAACCCGACCACGGCCAGTGCGCTGAGAACGCTGACCACACCACGACGGCGTGACACGCGGGGAGCACCCTTGCGCGCCGAGCGGGCCGTCGCTGCGGGCGCCAGCGAGGGATCGTTTCGTTCGAGGTTCATGTCGTTTCGGGAGTTCACGATGAGGGACAGTCTACGCAACGGTGCCTGAATCGACCATCAGGAACCTCAACGTACCGCGAGTATCACGTCGATCGTCGCATCGAGCAGCGCATCGACCTGTTCCTCGCGGTACCCGCCGCGCTGCATCCGGAACGCCGCGGAGCGCAGCTGTTCGGCCGTCAGCGCGTCGCCGTCTCGGAGGTAGCGCACGATTCGCGTCGACACGTGATCGACTTCATCGATGCGGTAGCCGAAGGTGAGCACACCCGTGCGGGCGAAGCGATGACGCCGCGGTCGCGCCAGATGATCGAGGATCAGCTGTGCATCCGACCTGGCCTGCTCGACCCAGGCACCCGCACCCTGTTCACGAACGACGCGCTCGCGCTCGCGGGCGGCGAATGCGTCCTCCACGCGACCGAGCGCCGCGTCGACGTCGGCGACGACGTAGCCGCCCTTGACGAGCGGGAATGACGCGGCCCGGACGTCGTCCGCGCCGAGTTCGTCTCCGCCGGTCTCGAACGCGCGCCGCGCCGACGCGAGAAAAGTGTCGACCGCCGCGCGATGATAGCCGCGCGTGCGACCAGAAGTCAGCGCGAATGCGGGCGGCGTCTGGGTCTCGTGCTCATCGAGCTGGTTGTCGGTCATCACAGCACCACCCAAGGTGAGAGGAGGAAGTACAGGCAGAGCGCGGGAATCGTCGACGGGAGGATGCTGTCGAGCCGATCCAGCAGACCGCCATGACCCGGCAGCCAGGAGCTCATGTCCTTGATCCCGAGATCGCGCTTGAGCATGGATTCGCCGAGATCGCCGAGTGTCGCGGAGAGGAGGATGGAGGCGCCGAAGATCAGCCCCGCCCACCACGGCAGCTCGAGCAGGAACATCGCGAGCAGCACGCCGGCCAGGAGCGACGCGACGACAGCGCCGCCGAAACCCTCCCAGGTCTTCTTCGGGCTGATCTTCGGTGCCATCGGATGACGACCGAAAGCCAGGCCCGCGGCGTAGGCACCCGTGTCAGCGGCCACCGCGATCGCGATGAAGCTGAGCACCCACCATTCACCGCCCTCCTGCTTGAGCAGGATCAGCGCGATACCGGCGAGGAACGGCACGTACACCTGCACGAACCCGCTGATCGCGGCATCCGCCAGCACATCGCCGTAGGTGCGCCCGTCCTTCTCGACCATCTGGGCGATGAGTCGCCACACGATGACGAAAGCGACAGCCACGAAGAGCATCACCCAGCACAGCCAGGGCTCGGCGAAATACGCCGAGAGAACCAGGAGGGCTGCGGCGATCAGCTGTGGCACGACATCGACCCGACGCCCGGAACCCCGCAACGCCCGCGAGAGCTCGTATACTCCCAGCAGCGCGGCGGCGAGAGCGAACGGCACGAACAGTACTTTGAGGAACAGCAGGGATCCCAGCAGGGCCGCGCCGAACGCGAGCCCGATCAGGATCGCCAGAATCAGATCGCGGCCGGTGCGCTCCTTGATGCGCTCGTTGGCCTGGTCGAGCTGATCCCGTGCATGCGAGACATGGCTGCCGAGCTCGTCTCGTGCGGCCCGCCACTGCTCGCGGATCGCGTTGTGATCAGCGGTGTCGAGCGGGTCGCCGAGCGACCGCGCCGCGTCATCCGTCGATTCCGGGCCCGGGAGAGGAGGGCGCGGCGGGACAGCCGCCGAGTCGAATGACGGGAAGGCCGCGTCGACGAGCGGGACGCCACCGGACGGCGTGCCATCGCGCCCGTCACGACGCGTCACCGCCCCGTCATCCTCGGCGTCTCGCGTTTCGTCAGACATCCCGACTACACCTCGAGGAGTTCGGCCTCTTTGCGCTTCAGCGCGTCGTCGATGAGGTCGACGTGCTGACGCGTCAGGCCGTCGAGCTCCTTCTCGCCGCGCGCGATCTCGTCTTCACCGAGTTCGCTCTTGAGCGCGTCCAGTTCATCCTTCGCCTTGCGGCGGATGCCGCGGACGTGCACCTTCGCGTCCTCGGCCTTGGTCTTGACGAGCTTGACGTATTCCTTGCGACGCTCCGCCGTGAGTTCGGGCATCGTCACACGGACGAGGTTGCCGTCGTTCGTGGGGTTCGCACCGAGGTTCGGCATGTCGCGGATGGCCTGCTCGATCGCCTTCAGCGCCGACTTGTCGTACGGCGTGATGATGAGCGTGCGAGCTTCCTGGTTCGCCAGCGACGCGAGCTGGGCGATAGGTGTCGGCGTGCCGTAGTAGTCGACAAGGACCTTCTGGAACATCTGCGGGTTCGCACGACCGGTGCGCACCGTGGAGAAGTCCTCCTTGGCAGCTTCGACCGCCCGGTTCATACGAGTGGTGGTTTCAGCGAGGACGTCCGCGATCACGGTGACTCCTATCGTCGGGGTGTTCTGCAAATTCTATCGGGCGAAGTGTCCTCCGCCGTGTCACACACTCAGGCGGTGACGAGGGTTCCGATCGGCTCGCCGAGCAGCGCACGGGTCACGTTGCCCGCCGGCTCCATGCCGAACACGCGCATGTCCATGCTGTTGTCCATGCAGAGGCTGAAGGCCGTCGAATCGACGACCTTGAGTCCGCGCTGCAGCGCGTCACGATAGGTCACCCGCTCGATGCGCTCCGCATCGGCATGCTTGTTGGGATCAGCGGTGTAGATCGCGTCGACGCCGTTCTTGGCCACGAGGACCTCATCCGCGCCGATCTCGAGCGCCCGCTGCGCGGCGACGGTGTCGGTGGAGAAGTACGGCAGACCAGCGCCGGCACCGAAGATCACGACACGCCCCTTCTCGAGGTGACGCTCCGCGCGACGAGGGATGTACGGCTCGGCGACCTGGGTCATCGAGATGGCCGACTGCACGCGCGTGGCGGCCCCGGCCTGCTCGAGGAAGTCCTGCAATGCGAGGGCGTTCATGACCGTGCCCAGCATCCCCATGTAGTCGGCGCGTCCCCGGTCCATGCCGCGCTGGCTGAGCTCGGCCCCGCGGAAGAAGTTGCCTCCGCCGACGACGATCGCGACCTCGACGCGATCCACCGCCGCGGCGATGTCCCGCGCGATCTGGGAGACGACGTCGGGACTGACGCCCAGCTGCCCCGCTCCGAAGGCCTCTCCGGAGAGCTTGAGAAGGACGCGGCGGCGTCCGGTGCGTTCAGTCATGGGTGGGTGTCCTCTCGTCCCGATTCAAGATAGTGCCTCGTGGGCATGAAGAAGGGGTTCGGATCTTGGCGATCCGAACCCCTTCGACGGTGCTACGCGCCGACCTTGAAGCGCGCGAAGTCCGTCACGGTGATACCGGCGTCCTTCGCCACCTGGGCGACAGAGAGCTTGTTGTCCTTGGCGTAGTCCTGCTCGAGCAGGGCGACCTGCTTGATGAACGCAGAGACACGGCCTTCGACGATCTTCGGGAGAGCCGCTTCCGGCTTGCCCTCGTTGCGGGAGATCTCGGTGACGATCTCGCGCTCCTTCTCGACCGCGTCGGCCGGAACGTCTGCACGCGACAGGTACGACGGGTTGGCGAACGAGATGTGCTGAGCGATGCTGCGCGCGGTCTCCGCGTCGTCACCCGAGTAGGCGACGACGACGCCGATCTGCGGCGGCAGGTCCTTGCTCGTACGGTGCAGGTAGACCTCGACCTTGTCGCCGGAGATCGTGCGCACGCGGCGCAGCTCGACCTTCTCGCCGATGATCGCGGCCTCTTCCGAGATGACCTGCTCGACGCTCTTGTCGCCGGCGGATGCCGCGAGGGCGGCGTCGACCGAGTCGGCCTTGACCGCTGCGGCGGCGTCGGCGACCTTGTCGGCCAGCGCGATGAAGCGCTCGTTCTTCGCGACGAAGTCGGTCTCGCAGGCGAGCTCGATGAGCGTCACAGCGCCGTCCTGCTCGCGGGCGACGATCAGTCCCTCGCTCGTGGAACGGTCGGCGCGCTTCGCGTTGCCCTTCGCACCCTTGAGACGCAGGATCTCGGTGGCCTTCGCGACGTCTCCGTCAGCCTCCTCGAGCGCCTTCTTGGTGTCGACCATTCCCGTGCCGAGCTGCTCACGCAGCGCCTTGAGGTCAGCGATGGTGAAGTTGGCCATGTGTGGTGGCTCCTTGCTTCGTTAGGTGTGTGTACGAGGGATTACTTGGCGTCAGCAGCCTCGGCGGCGGCGACCTCAGCGGTCTCCTCACCGGAAGCGGCGGCGATCGCCTCGTCGTGTGCCTCAGCACCGGCCTCGTCGGCAGCGGTCTCGTCGGCGGCGGGCGTCTCCACGACGGCAGCAGCGTCATCTGCGGTGACGACCTCGGCGGCGTCAGCGGACTCCTGGACCTCGGGAGCCGGAGTCTCGAGGAGCTCCTTCTCCCAGTCGGCGAGCGGCTCGGCGTCGCCCGTCTCCGGGTTGTGCTTCTGCTGCAGGCCCTCGGCCGCGGCGTCGGCGATGATGCGCGTCAGCAGCGAGACGGAGCGGATCGCGTCGTCGTTGCCGGGGATCGGGTACTGGAAGTCGTCCGGGTCGGCGTTGGTGTCGAGGATGCCGATCACCGGGATGCCGAGCTTCTTGGCCTCATCGATCGCGAGGTGCTCGCGCTTGGCGTCGACGACCCAGATGGCCGAAGGCGTCTTGGTGAGGTTGCGGATACCGCCGAGCGACTTGTGCAGCTTGTCGAGCTCGCGCTTCTTGAGAAGCAGCTCCTTCTTCGTGAAGCCGCTGTTCGCCGGGGTCTCGTAGTCCAGCTCCTCGAGCTCCTTCATGCGTGCGAGACGCTTGGAGATCGTCTGGAAGTTGGTGAGGAGTCCACCGAGCCAGCGCTGGTTCACGAAGGGCTGGCCCACGCGGGTCGCCTGCTCGGCGAGGATCTCCTGCGCCTGCTTCTTCGTGCCGACGAAGAGGATCGTGCCACCGTGGGCGACGGTCTCCTTGACGAAGTCGTAGGCCTTGTCGATGTAGCCGAGCGACTGCTGCAGGTCGATGATGTGGATGCCGCTGCGCTCGGTGAGGATGAAGCGCTTCACCTTCGGGTTCCACCGACGGGTCTGGTGTCCGAAGTGCACGCCGCTGTCGAGCAGCTGGCGGATGGTGACCACAGCCATGGTCGTCTCCTGGTTCTGGCGCGTTTCTGCGCCGTTGAGGTTGTCTCGCCGATCAGATGATCTGGCTTCCTGGCGCCCGGCCCACACCCGCCTGCTCGAGGAGAAGGACCTGTGGGAGTGGATGCCGCGAAGTGATTCGCTTTGGGCACGCGTAGTCACCCCGATTTCGAGGTGCTCCCCCAGCATACAGGATCAGGTCGCGGCACTCATCCTGCACCCTGGGGCGCATCTGCGGACCTCTCCCCGCGGCCGTGGGCACCCGGTTCCCGCGCCATCGTCTGCCGACCGCGACAGTCAGACTCCTGCCATGCGTTCATCCTCTCGAACCGTTCTGGGGGCGGTTTCGCTCCTCCTGCTCCTGCTCGCGGTGGCGAGCCCGGCCGCTGCGTCGAATCCGGACGACCGGGGCGACCCGCCCCGCTGGACCTGGCCGTTGACGGGGCCGCACGTCGTCGTGGCCGAGTATCGCGCGCCTGCACATGACTACGGCCCCGGGCATCGAGGTGTCGATCTCGGCGCGTCGGTCGATGCCGTGGTCGTCGCGCCGGCGGACGGCGTCGTCGCGTTCCGTGGCGGTGTGGTGGATCGTCCGCTCCTCACCGTCACCCACGCCGACGGTCTCGTCACGACCTTCGAGCCCCTCCGATCCACCCTCGCCCCCGGCGATGCGGTGTCGGCCGGCCAGGCGCTCGGGTACGTCGATGTCGGCGGTCACAGCCCGCCGGGTGCGCTCCACCTCGGTGTGCGACTCGACGGCGCATACATCAATCCGATGCTGCTCTTCGGTGATGTCCCTCGAGCCGTGCTGCTCCCCTGCTGCGCATCGCGATGATTCTCCGCGGATCGCGGTCAGGCGCGGGGGTGCGCGAGCCGATACGTCGCCGCCAGGCGTTCGGTCGACACATGCGTGTAGATCTGCGTGGTCCCGAGGCTGGCGTGGCCGAGGATCTCCTGGACCGCACGCAGGTCCGCACCACCGTCCAGCAGATGCGTGGCCGCGGTATGACGCAAGGCGTGGGGGCCGATGGTCTCGGCACCGACGATCGGCCCCAGGACCCTCGCGACGAGCTCGTACACGGTCCGTGGTCCGATCCGCGCCCCTCGACTGCCCAGGACGACCGCGGGTGTGAACGTCCGCGCTCGTGCCACGAGGACGGGTCTGCCGCGGTGCAGGTACGCGACCAGCGCGTCGCGGGCCGGCGCTCCGTAGGGCACGACTCGTTCCTTCGCCCCCTTGCCGAGAACCCGCGCCGTGCCACGGTCGAGGTCGAGATCATCGATGTCAAGGCCGCAGAGCTCGGAGACGCGAACGCCCGATCCGTACAGCAGCTCGAGGATGGCGTGATCCCGCAATGCGATCGGATCTCCCTCTTGCGCTGCCTCGCGGTGCGCGTCGAGAAGGCTCGACATCGCCTCTCGCGATGCGACCGTGGGCAGCGTGCGCCCCTTCTTGGGTGCGACCAGGCGCAGGCTCGGATCGTGGGAGATGAGCTCCTGCTCCTTCGCCCAGCTGAAGAACGAGCGCGCCGCAGCCGAGCGCCGGGCCAACGTAGACCTGGCATCGCCTCGCTGCGTTGCACGCCAGAGCCAATCCCGGAGCACCTCCAGATCGACGGCTTCGATCGGCAGGCCGCCCGACGCCGACGCAAGATCTCGCAGGTCCGATCGGTATGCCTTCACGGTCGCGGGCGACAACCGCCGCACCCGCTCCAGGTGATCGACGAACGCCTCGGTCGCGGCCGCGAGTTCCATCTCTCCAGCTTGCCGTGCCGGCGTGCTCTCTGCGGCAGCCTCGCCGTCGAATGCCTCGCTCTGCGCGGCGGGGCGGATTCATGTCGACCTTGTCTGCGGGGCTCGGCGCCACCCGGCCTCGTCGAGGGCGACATCGCCTTCCAGATGCAGCAGCCCGAGCAGCGACCTGACCCGATCCGCTGACAGACCCGCGCGGCGCGCGATCTCGTCTATCGGCAGACGTGTCCTCGTGCTCATGGCATCGAGGACTCTCGTGCGATTCGGATCGCTCTCCGCCGGTCCGAACTCCTGGTGGCCGTCCACGGTTCCGAGCATCTCCCTCACCTCGGGCGCAGATGTGACGCACTGCGCGTCGTACTCGCGCAGAAGACGATGACAACCTGCGGATGACGCCGACGTGACCGGCCCCGGCACGGCGCCGAGGGGCCGTCCGAGCGTCGCCGCGTGGCCGGCCGTGTTGAGGGATCCGCTGCGCCATCCGGCCTCGACGACCACGGTCGCCTGACCGAGTGCGGCGATGAGGCGGTTCCTCGCGAGGAACCGCCATTTCGTCGGAGCCGTGCCGCACGGCGGCTCACTCACCAACGCCCCTTCCTCGGCGATCTGTCGAAGAAGCTCCTGGTGCCCGACCGGGTACGCGCGGTCGACACCTCCGGCGAGGAAGGCGACGGTCGCACCCTGGACGCCGAGGGCGGCACGATGCGCAACGCCGTCGATGCCGTAGGCGCCGCCGGACACGATCACCGCACCCGTCGCAGCGAGGTCACCGGCGAGTTCCGCAGCCATATGCTCGCCGTACCCGCTGGAAGCCCGTGCCCCCACGATCGATAGACGGGGTTCCCTGTGGAGTAGATCCGCGCGGCCTCGCACCCAGAGTGCGAACGGAGCGCTGGGGCCGAGATCGTCGAGGCTCCTCGGCCAGTGCTCGTCGCCGGGGATGACGAGCCGTGCTCGCACGTGGTGAGCCCCGCGTAGCGCGTCACCCACGGCCTGCGCCCGAGCGCGGGGTCTCCACCGGGCCCGGCCCTCCGCGAGTGCGCGCGATGCGTCCGCGGTCGCGCCACCAGGGGGAACCAACGAGGCGGAATCGCCCACGGCCAGCGCGAGCGCATCGACCGCTCCGAGCGCTTCGATCAGCGCGCCGGCCACCGAGTCGCCGGGCTCGGCGATCACGGACCAGGCTGCCCGAGCGACGCACTCGGCGATCTCCGGCCCGGGATGGACGCGGCGGACGGCGGCCGCGATCTCGCAATCGGCGAGCAGGGATTCGATCATCCGGGCAGGCCCCTCCGCAAATGCAGGGCTCGACCGATCTCCTCGATGCCCGGTACCTCCCGCTCGGCCAGATCGGCCATCGTCCACGCGACCCGGAGAACGCGGTCGTACCCTCTCAGCGTGAGCGCGCCGCGCTCCAACGCACGGTCGAGCGGCGAACGCGTCTCGGCCGGCAGGCGGAAGGACCCCTGACGCAACCAGGTGCCCGGAACATCGACATTGCGTCGCCAGCGCGTGCTCCGCCAACGGGAGGCCGCCCTCGCACGCGCCGCCGCGACGCGTTCACGCGCCATGGCCGTCGTCGTCGCCGACGCCTGCCCCGTCGCCCTCGAAGCGGTCACGCGGCTCACCTGCAGATCGATGTCGATGCGATCTCGGAGGGGCCCCGACAGCCGAGTGGAGTACCGCCGGATCGACATCGGCGGACACACGCACTCGGCACCCCGGACCCCGTGGTTCCCGCACGGGCAGGGATTCATCGCCAGCAGCAGCTGGAACCTGGCGGGAAAGCTCGCCGTGAACCCCGCACGGTGCACCTCGATCATCCCCGATTCCAACGGCTGCCGCAGCGCGTCGAGCGCCACCCGCGAGAACTCGGCCGCTTCGTCGAGGAACAGCACGCCGCGATGTGCCCTCGCGATCGCGCCGGGCCTCGCCACGCGCGATCCGCCGCCGATGAGTGCCGCGACGGAGGCGCTGTGGTGCGGTGCCTCCAGCGGAGGAAGCCGGTCGAGCACGGCGACGGGTTCCCCGCTGAGGGAGCGGACGGACGCGACCTCGAGCGCCTCCTGCTCGTCGAGCGGCGGCATGATCCCCGGCAATCTGCGCGCGAGCATCGTCTTCCCCGCTCCCGGTGGGCCGCTCAGGAGCATGTGGTGCCCGCCTGCTGCCGCCACGACGAGCGCTTCGACGGCTTCTTCCTGCCCCACGACATCCGACAGATCGAGCGCGTCCTGGTTGCGGGGGGCCGCTGTCGCCACATCGACGGTCGTCACGTCGGGTGCCTCGACATCGGCACCGTGCCAGACCGCCACCTCCGCCAGCGACGCTGCCGCACGCACCTCGATGCCGGGTACCAGCCGCGCTTCCGCTTCGTTCGCGCGCGGGACGATCACCGACCCGAATCCCGCACGCACGGCGGCGAACACCGCGGGAAGAACCCCCGGAACGGGGCGGATCCGACCATCGAGCCCGAGCTCACCGATGTGCACCGTGGCGGTGATCGAACGCGGATCGATCGAACCGCCTGCCGCGAGAGAGGCGACGGCCACACCGAGGTCGAACCCGGCGCCGTGCTTGGGGAGGCTCGCGGGCGAAAGGTTGACCGTGAGTCGTCGCCGTGGAAGGTCCAGACCGGCGTTCTTGCAGGCGTTGTGCACCCGCTGCACGGCCTCGCCCAGTGACTTGTCCGGGAGCCCGATGATCCGGAACTCGGGCGTCTGATTCGACATGTCCGCCTCGACCTCGACGAGATGCCCGTCCACGCCGGTGAGCGCGACCGCCCAGGTGCGCGCGGTGCTCACGCGATGTCCACGAGATGCTCGAGCGAGCCGCGGAACGGATCATCGCCGATGATCCCGATCGCGTCGAGTCGCAGGATGCGGCCACGCGCGGTTTCGGGGTTCTGGGCGACCCAGGCCTGCGCGAGCCGCCAGAGCCGACGGCGCTTACGATGATCGATCGCCTCGAACGGGTGCCCGAACGCGGCGGTCCGACGCGTCTTCACCTCGACCACCGCGAGATGATCGCCGCGTGCGGCGACGATGTCGATCTCACCCTGGGCACACCGCCAGTTCCTGGCGAGCACGGTGTATCCATTGCCCGTCAGGTGCTGCGCAGCGCGCTCTTCCCCTGCTCTGCCGAGTTCATCCTTGGATGCCATGTGCTCAGCATCACGTGTCGTCCTCGTCGCACAGCGCGAGATCACACTGCCAGCACGGTCATCGGGGAGAAGTCAGTTCAGCGAACCCTTGTGCAGAATCGGGCGCTTCCGCTGGGCGACGACGTCGTCACTCGCCGTCGAGCGAGAGCTCCTGCGGGAGCTCGAACTCGCGGCGCTGGAGTTCTTCGACGTTGACATCCTTGAACGTGAGCACGCGCACGGCCTTCACGAAACGGTCGGCACGGTAGATGTCCCAGACCCACACGTCGCTCATCGAGATCTCGAAGTAGAAATCGTGCTCGGTGTCGCGACGGACGACGTTGACCTCGTTCGCCAGGTAGAACCGACGCTCGGTCTCGACGACGTACTGGAACTGCGACACCACATCCCGGTACTCCCGGAACAGTGCCAGCTCGAGTTCGCGGTCGTAATCGTCGAAGGCTTCCTCATCCATGATGTGTCCATCCTAGAGTCGCGCGCCCGACCACGCGGCATCCCCGTTCGCGGATCCCCTCGGTCGGGTGGCTCAGAACAGGGTCGGGACGTCCGCGATCGCCCAGGACGCCCGATGGAACGGGGAGAGCCCGAAGTTCCGGATGGCGTCGCGATGCTCCGAACTGGCGTAGCCCTTGTTCCTGTTCCACTGATACGCGGGATGGCTCTCGTGAAGCTCGGCCATGTAGCCGTCGCGCGCCACCTTCGCGATCACCGAGGCCGCGGACACCGAGGCGCAGTCCCGGTCCGCCTTGATCACCGGGCGCACGCGGAGCGGCACGGGGTGCACCTTCGAGACATAGTCGTGGTTGCCGTCGAGGAGGACCAGAGCCTCTCCGACGTCGGCCCCCTGGTCGGCGACAGCCTGCACCGCTCGCGATGCGGCGAGACCGAGAGCCCGCATGATGCCGACCTCGTCGACCTCCGTCGCGCTCGCCCACCCGACAGCGGAAGCCTGGACCCAGGCGGCCGCACGGGCAGCCACCTCAGGGCGACGCTTCTCGGTCACGAGTTTGGAATCGCGCAGTCCCTCCGGCACGCGACGACGGGCGCCGGCGGCATCCATCACGGCGGCACCGACGGCGACCGGCCCGGCGAGAGCGCCGCGTCCGACCTCGTCCAGGGAGATGATCAGGCCGCACTCACCCAGGAGTCTGCGCTCCAGGGTCAGCCGCGGCGTGACGACGGTCATTCTGCCGCCGGCACGCCGTTGAAGATCTCGTGATGACCGTCGATGGGTCCGACGCGATCCAAGGGCCACGTGGTCAGGAAGGCCTTGCCCACGATGTTCTCGATCGGCACGAAACCGCCGCTCGGCAGATCCTGATGAGCGCGGGCGTCGCGTGAACGATCGCGGTTGTCACCCAGCAGCCACACCGCCCCGTCGGGGACCACGACATCGAAGGGCTCGTTCGACGCCGCCGTGTCCCCCTCCGGAAGATTGAGGTAGCTGAGTTCGTCGATGGGCGCGCCGTTGATGGTGATCTGGCCGAGCGCATTGCAGCAGACCACGTGGTCGCCGGGCAGACCGATCACGCGCTTGACCAGGTGGTCCTGAGAATCCGTCGCGGAGATGCCGACGAAGTTCAGCACCCAGTCGACGGCCTCCACCAGCGGCGGCTGCGGCGGCGCCTGCGGAATGCCTTCGAGCCACCCGCCCGGATCCTTGAAGACCACGACATCGCCGCGCTCGTAGGGCGTCCACCGCGGTGTGAGCTCATCGACCAGGATGCGGTCCTTGACGAGCAGTGTGCGCTCCATCGACGCCGACGGGATGTAGAAGGATCGCACGACGAAACTCTTCACGACGAACGACACGAGTGCCGCGATCACGATGATCACCAGCACGTCGCGGAGGAACACGAGGAACCCGCGGCGACGTCTGGACGTGGGCGCGGACGGAGAGTCGGTCATCAGGTTCCTTCACGATCATGCACCGTCGTGCGGCGACGGTATCTAGGTTCGCACACCGGGCACAGAACAAAGCACCCCGGGACATCGTGTCCCGGGGTGCTGTGGAGTTGCTGCGACTCAGCGGTCGCGCTTCTCCTTGATCTTCGCCTTCTTGCCACGGAGCTGGCGGAGGTAGTAGAGCTTGGCGCGGCGCACGTCACCGCGCGTGACGACCTCGATGTGGTCGATCACCGGGGAGTGCACCGGGAAGGTACGCTCGACGCCGACCTGGAAGCTGATCTTGCGGACGGTGAAGGTCTCGCGCACGCTGTCGCCCTGGCGGCCGATGACGACGCCCTGGAAGACCTGGATACGAGAGCGGCTGCCCTCGGTGATGTTGACGTGCACCTTGACGGTGTCACCGGGGAAGAAGTCCGGGATGTCCGAACGAAGGGAAGCCGCGTCGACGGCGTCGAGGATCTGCATGATCGTCTCTCTCTGCACCCGCCACAGGTCGCATGCATGTTTTCAAAGGAACAAGAAAAGGAGTGAACTGTACGGAGCTGATGCATCCGCGGGCTCCCCTGTGGCAGAGCCGGTCACAGCACAAGGAACCATTCTGCCATGGAAGCGGTGCCCGACCAAAACGCGGCCTCAATCGCGGAGGTCGGTCTCCCGCACCACGATGACCTCATGCGCCCGGGTCGGCGGCGCCTGCTCCTCGGCGGTGGGGATGGTGGACCAGGTGATGGTCTCGCGCAGCCTCGCGCCGCTCCCCTTCGCCTCGTTCCACAGCTGCCACAGCTGCAACCAGATGAGACCGATGCCGGCGATGATCGCGCCGGTGAGCAGCCACGGGAACGCCCCGTCGATGAAGAATCCGACGGCGATGGTGAGTCCGTTCCAGACCGTGAATCCCGCTACGTCCCACCAGGACACGGCCCGTTCGATCCGCACGGAGGGACGGGAGCGCGTCAGAAGCGTGAGCAGCAGCTGCCCGAGGAAGACAGAGGGCATCGCGATCAGCAACACCCAGAGGATGGACCAGCCACCCTGGAAGACTCCCCACCCGATCAGCAGCCACAGCGGCAGCAGGAAAGCCGCCGGGAGGAGCCAGCGGAAGAAGGCCTGTCGCAACCACATGCTCAGATCGTACGACGCCGGTCCCACTCCGGCCCCGGTGTTCGCTGAGAGCGCTCGGGGATCCGGACCCTCGCGATCAGGGAGAATGGGAAGGACGAGAGGACAACCGATGATCGAACTGCGCACCCCTGCCGAGATCGACGAGATGCGCGCCGCAGGACGTTTCGTCGCCGAGACACTGGCGACGCTGCGCGACGAGACCAAGGTCGGGACCAATCTCCTCTCGATCGATCGCCGCGCACACGACATGATCCGCAAGGCCGGCGCCGAGTCGTGCTACATCGACTACCACCCGTCGTTCGGTGCGAGCCCGTTCGGCAAGGTGATCTGCACGTCGGTCAACGACGCGGTGCTGCATGGGCTCCCCCACGACCACACGCTTCGGGACGGCGATCTCGTCACCCTCGACTTCGCCGTGTCGGTCGACGGCTGGGTCGCCGACTCGGCCGTCTCGTTCGTCGTCGGCACCGCCCGCGAAGAAGACCTGCGATTGATCGACACGACGGAGCGCGCGCTCTCCGCCGCGATCGAGACGTCCACGGTCGGCAATCGCATCGGCGACATCTCCGCGGCCGTCGCCGCCATCGCCCACGGCGAGGGGTACTCGATCAACACCGATTTCGGTGGGCACGGCGTCGGTCGCACGATGCACGGCGATCCCCATGTCCCGAATGACGGTCGCGCGGGCCGCGGCTTCCCCCTGCGCGCCGGCCTGGTTCTGGCGCTCGAGCCCTGGTTCCTCGCGACGACCGACGAGCTGGTGACGGATCCGGACGGCTGGACGCTGCGCAGCGCTGACGGATCCCGTGGCGCGCATTCCGAGCACACCATCGCGATCACCGAAGACGGACCGATCATCCTGACCGACCGTTCCTTCCTCGGCGTCGACTGACGACCATCCTCACGACGCGAGGGCGGCGTCAGATGCGGCGGTAGACGTAGACCTCCGTGACCTGCGGAAGGTCGAATTCCTCACGTCCACGCGTTTCCACGGCTTCGTCCAGCACCTGCCCGATCTCGCCGAGCATCCTGGTGCGCGTCGCATCATCGGCGATGAGCAGGCTGCTCACCGTCGACCACCGGCGAAGATAGTGCTCCCGCGTGATGGGCTCGGTCCAGTGCAGCTCTTCGCGGCGGACCAGCACGAAGCCGGGGAGCTCGCTGTCCGCACTGTCGGTCGTGAGGTCCTCATCGCCCACGGCAGGATGAGCGATGCGATGGCAGGCCCGATCCCAGACGCACATCGGATCCGAGTGATTCCACAACAGGCCGAGGGTTCCTCCGGGGACAAGGACGCGTGAGATCTCGGCCGATGCGGTCTCGCGCTCGAACCAGTGGAACGCCTGGGCGACCGTGACGACATCCATCGATGCCTCCGCGACCGGTATGCACTCGGCCGTGCCGATCAGGGCTTCCACGCCAGGGAGCTTGGATCGCAGCACCTGCAGCATGCGCTCGGATGGTTCGACGGCATAGGTACGACGCGCTCGACCGACGAGCCGTTCCGTGAACTTCCCGGTACCGGCGCCGAGGTCCAAGACCGCGTCGACCACGCTCGGGACGATCGCCGATGCCGACGCCTCCGGGAACCCAGGACGGTATCTGTCGTAGTCATCCCCGATGCTCTCGAAGGAACGGGCCAAAGCGTGTCCGGACATGTCTCGACGCTATCAGCGTGCCCCGACGAGCCCGCGCGGCCCCGCGTATGCCATTCTGAGTCCATGATTCCGCAGGATCGTCACGTGCCGGAGCGTCTGCTCCTGGCCCGGCACGGGCAGACGGTCTGGAACGCCGAGCACCGCCTGCAAGGTCAGCTCGACTCTCCCCTCACGGAGGAAGGTGTCGCTCAGGCCAGGGCGATCGCTGAGCGGCTCGCGGATGCCGGTGTCCTCACCGTGTGCGCGAGCCCCCTCGGGCGAGCGCTGCAGACGGCGGTCATCATCGCCGACCGGCTCGGCGCCGAGGTGATCGAGGTCCCCGAGCTCGCGGAGCTCGATCACGGCGAACTGGCGGGGATGACGTGGGAGGAGATCGACGTCGCCTACCCGATGGCCAGAGAAGAGCGCGCCGCCAACCGGTACGGCTGGGCGTTTCCCGGCGGTGAGAGCTACGCCCAGGCGAGGGCGCGCGCGAGGAAGGCACTCAGCAGCTGCGGATGGGCTTCCGACGGCGTGCCGCTGCTCGTGAGCCACGAGATGATCGGACGGATGCTGCGCGCGGAGATGCGGGGGCTCGACGCGTCGAACGCGCTGGGCCTGCGGCATCCCCACGGCGTGGTCTTCGAGATCGACCGGACCTCGGAGCGGATGCTCTGAGGGGGCGGAGAAGGTCGGGGACGAAGCCGATCACCGTCAGCGCGACGGGGCCTCGTCGTCTGCCAGGAGATCGGGTCGGCGGGCTCGCGTGCGCACGAGCTGCTGCTCCCGCCGCCAGGCGGCGATCGCGCCGTGATTTCCGCTGAGCAGGATCTCGGGCACCGCGCGTTCCCGCCAGGACGCGGGCTTCGTGTAGGACGGATACTCGAGCAGACCGTCCTCGTGGGACTCCTCGACGAGGCTCTCCGGGTTGCCGACGACGCCGGGGATGAGGCGGCCGATGGCCTCGATCATCGCCATGGTGGCGACCTCTCCCCCATTGAGGACGTAGTCCCCGAGGCTGATCAGTCGCACTTCTCCGAGGTCGGCCGCGTACTCGAAAACGCGCTCGTCGATCCCCTCGTAGCGACCGCATCCGAAGACGAGGTGCTCGCGCGTCGCGAGCTGGCGGGCGGTCTTCTGCGTGAAGACCTCACCGGCGGGTGACGGGAAGATGATGGTCGGACGCTCGGCATCCGGTGCCGGCGCGGACCCGGCCACCTCGTCGAGGGCCAGCCCCCAGGGCTCGGGTTTCATCACCATGCCGGCGCCACCGCCGTAGGGCGTGTCGTCCACCGTGCGGTGGCGATCGAACGCCCAGTCCCTGAGGTCGCGGACGCGGAGGTCGATGAGGCCTGCGTCCTGAGCCTTCCCGAGAAGGGAGAGGGTCAGACCGTCGAAATAGGACGGGAAGATGGAGAGGACGTCGATGCGCACGGGGGAACCGTATCAGCGCTCACTCGGACGCTTCGGCGTCCGAGCCCGACGGCGACTCGGCGTCCGCGGCATCCGGAAGCTCCTCGAAGAGGCCGGGCGGCGGGGTGACGATCACGCGTCCAGCAGCGACGTCGACGGTCGGCACGATGGCCGCGACGAACGGCACCATGACCTCGTTCTCCCCGGCCTTCACGATGAGAAGGTCCTGCGCGGGGAAGTGCTCGACGCGCACGACACGGCCGATGACGGCGTCGTCGCGGACGACGTCGAGACCGACCAGCTGGTGGTCGAACCACGCGTCGTCCTCGACCTCGTCGGCATCCTGATCGATCCACAGGATCGCCCTGACGAGGCTGTCGGCGGCGTCACGGTCTTCGACGTCGTCGAAGAAGACGACGGGGTTGCCGTTCATCACCCGATACTCGCGGACCGTGATCTCCTTGCCGTGCCACGGAGATGCCTCCGGCACCTGCAACGTGAAACCGGCACCGGGAGTGAAGCGTCCCTCGGGGTTGTCGGTGTAGAGCTCGAGCTTGAGTCCGCCCTTGAGCCCGTGCGCCTTGACGAGGCGTCCGACACGCAGCTGGTTCTTGCCCTGGTTGCGGTCCTTCGACACCACGTCAGTCGTCCGCGACATCGACGCGGACCCGACGCCCGTCAGCGAGGGCGCTGACGAGGGTGCGAAGGGCCTTCGCGGTGCGGCCGCCGCGCCCGATCACGCGTCCACGGTCATCGGGGTGCACACGCACCTCGAGGAGGTCGCCTCGCGGCGACGTGGATTCGTTGATGCGGACATCTTCCGGGTGATCGACGATCCCCTTGACGATGTGTTCGAGCGCGGCGGCGAGCACGACGGATTACTCTGCGTCTGCTGCGGGAGCCTCAGCGGCCTCCGCGTCGGCCGCGGCGGGAGCCTCCTCAGCGGGAGCCTCCACCTTCTTCTCGACCTTGGGCTTGACGACGGACTTCTTGGAGCCGTCGATCTCGAAGGGAACCTTGGGCTCCTTGACCTTCAGCGTGGACTTCGCGTCAGCGTCGCCCTTGAACTTGCCCCAGTCGCCCGTGATCTTGAGGATGGCGGCGACCTGCTCGGTCGGCTGCGCGCCGACGGAGAGCCAGTACTGCGCACGCTCGGAGTCGACCTCGATGAACGAGGGCTCCTCGGTGGGGTGGTACTTGCCGATCTCCTCGATCACGCGACCATCGCGCTTGGTCTTCGAGTCGGCGACGACGATGCGGTAGTACGGCGCACGGATCTTGCCCAGGCGCTTGAGACGAATCTTGACAGCCACGATTCTCCTGAATTGTGTGGAAGGAAACGAACTGATCGCCTGGAGAGTGGGGTGCACACCCGGCGGAAGCTCAAATGAGTGCGGACGAAAGCTGGATAGAGGGTCGAGCAGCCGTCCGACCCTCTATTCTGCCAGATACGCGGGCCGCGCGCGAAACGCGGCGAAACGCCTGTTGCCGTGTCGCGGTGCGCGCATGCCAGACTGTGCGGGTGAAGCTCGAGTTCGCCTCCTCGGCCCGGTCCACCGTCGGCCTCGAATGGGAGATCATGCTCGCGGATCCCGCGAGCGGTGACCTCGTCGGACGCGCTCCCGAACTGCTCGCCGCGCTCGAAGCCGAGAGCGCCGATGAGCGGCACACGGTCACGGGCGAACTGCTCACGAACACGATCGAGGTCACGAGCGGCATCGGCGATTCGGTGGCGCACGCCGTCGACGACATCGCCAATGCCATCACAGCGGTGCGTTCCGCGACGGATCCGGCGGGGATCGAGCTGCTGTCGGCGGGAAGTCATCCGTTCGCCCAGTGGTACGACCAGCAGGTCACGGACAAGTCGCGTTACCACACGCTGATCGAACGCACCCAGTGGTGGGGGCGCAACATGATGATCTGGGGGATCCACGTGCACGTCGGCGTGGAGGACCACCGCAAGGTCTTCCCGATCATCAACGCGCTCTCCGCCTACCTGCCGCACCTGCAGGCTCTGTCCGCCTCGAGTCCGTTCTGGGCGGGTGAGCGCACGGGATACGCCTCTAACCGCGCTCTCGTCTTCCAGCAGCTGCCCACGGCCGGCCTCCCCTGGCCGCTGCACGACTGGTCCGAGTACGAGGCGTACCTCGACGACATGGTCCGAACCGGGGTGATGGCCGACGCCACAGAGGTGCGCTGGGACATCCGCCCCGCACCCCGCTGGGGCACCATCGAGGTGCGCGCATGCGACGGGCTCTCGACACTGCCCGAGCTGGCCTCGGTCGCCGCCCTCGTCCAGGTGCTGGTGGAGCACTTCTCCCGCCAGCTCGACGAGGGCCGGAAGCTCCCCGAACTGCCGGCATGGTTCCACCGCGAGAACAAGTGGCGTGCGGCGCGGTACGGACTGGACGCGCGCGTCATCGTCGACGCCGCGGGAACCCAGCGACCGGTCCGCGAGCATCTCGCCGAGATCCTCGAACAGCTCGCGCCGGTCGCCGTCGAGCTCGGCTGCATCAGAGAGTTCGGCAACAACGCCGCCACGCTGGAGCACGGAGCGAGCTATGAGCGTCAGCTCGTGCTCGCCAATGCCACCGGCGGCGACCTCACGGCCGTCGTGCAGCATCTGATCCGCGAGTTCCGGTCCGGCCCCGAGTCTTCCACCGACGGCGCGTAGCCCCCTCCGGGCGGACGCCCCTCGCGCTGCGGAGCACTCAGTCCTCGACCAGGCGCCTGGCGAGGCCCTCGTCCAGCACGACATCGGTGATGAGACCTGCGGCCAGTGCGGCGCGAAGACTGACGAGCTTCGGGATGCCGGAGACGACGCAGATCCGACGCGGGACCCGCCGGAGACGATCGAGGCCGGGGCCAGTCGCCCTGGCGTTGACGCGGATGTCCCTCCACGAGCCGTCCAACCGGAAGAACACCGTCGCGACGTCGCCGATCGCATGGTCCTCGCGGAGGCTGCGGTAGTCGTCGCGTCCCAGGTAGCCGCCGACGTACACGCGACTGGGCACCTCGGCTGCGGGGGATCCCAGACTGAAGACCGCGACGTCCATCTTCGCCTGCAGGTCGAGCACGCGACGAGTGCTCCGCTCGCGCCACATCGCTTCACGTGTCGCCGGGTCGTCGAAGAACGCGGGAACCGGGAACTGCTGTACCTGCGCGCCGAAGGCGCTGCCGAACCGCTGCAGGATGTCGCTGGAGTACTCCACCCCCGTGGTCTGCGTGTTGCCCGCCCCGTTGAGCTGCACGAACGTCGTGTTGTGGGTCTCCTTCTGCGTGAGCCCGCGACTGACCGCGCTGATGGTCGACCCCCACGCCACCCCGATCACCATGTTCGAGTCGACGAACTGCGACAACAGGCGTCCGGCAGTGAGGGCGACCCGCTCCAGGCGCTCCACCTCGCTGAGGATCTCGGGCATCGGCACGACGTGCGCCGCGACTCGATGGCGGTCGCGGATGCGCTGTTCGAGCATGCCGAGCCGTTCGAGGGGCGAGTTGATCCGGATGTCGACCAGCCCGCTCTCCCTGGCGAAGCTCAGCAGACGGGAGACGGAGGACCGTGAGGTACCGAGCTCCTGAGCGATGACCTCCATCGTCTTGTCCTGCATGTAGTAGAGCTGCGCGGCCGTGAGCGCGGCGATCAGCTTGCTGTCGCGCGATTCCGCGCTTGTCCCGGCCATGACGACCTCCTCATCCTCGATCCTTGCACATATGTGCAGTGGGCTTGCGCGGGATGCCACACAGGTCGATGCTGGTTGGCAAGTAAGGAAGAGAGGGTCGACGATGATCGATTCGACACACTCGTCAGCGGAGCGCGCAGAAGTTCGCGCCGTCCGCGAATCCGGACGCACGAGCGTCCTCGTCATCGGCGGCGGGATCAACGGGATCTCCACGTTCCGTGACCTGGCACTCCAAGGGGTCGACGTGCTGCTCGTCGAGCGCGGCGACTTCGCTTCCGGCGCTTCCTCCGCGTCGAGCCACATGATCCACGGCGGCATCCGCTATCTCGAGAACGGCGAGTTCCGCCTCGTGCGCGAGTCCGTCGAAGAGCGCAACGGTCTGCTCAAGATCGCCCCGCACTACGTCAAGCCGCTGCAGACGACGATCCCGATCTACTCGACCTTCTCGGGCATCCTGTCCGCTCCCCTGCGATTCCTCACGCACAAGAGCGGCAAGCCCCAGGAGCGTGGCGCGTTCCTCATCAAGGTCGGCCTGACGATCTACGACACCTTCTCGCGTGACGGCGGCACCGTTCCCCGGCACCGGTTCCTCGGACGCAAGAAGTCGCTCGCGGAGCTGCCGTCGCTCGACCCGAAGATCAAGTACACCGCGACGTATTACGACGCCTCGATGCACGATCCGGAGCGGCTCGCGCTCGACGTCCTCCAGGACGGACGCGCGGCGCACCCCGGTGCACACGCACTCAACTACGTCGAGGCCATCGCACGCGACGGCGACAAGGTCGTGCTCCGCGATCGCGAGAGCGGGACGGAGTTCTCGGTGCAGTCCGACGTCGTCGTCAACGCCTCCGGCCCCTGGACCGACCTCACCAACGACGCACTGGGCACCGACAGCCGCTTCATGGGCGGCACCAAGGGGTCGCACATCGTGCTCGACCACCCTGAGCTGCTCGAGGCGACGCAAGGTCGTGAGATCTTCTTCGAGCACTCCGACGGCCGCATCGTGCTCATCTACCCGCTCAAGGGTCGCGTTCTCGTCGGCACCACCGACATCGACGCCGACCCGCGCGAGGTCCCGGTGTGCACGGAGGAGGAGGTCGACTACTTCTTCGATCTGATCCACCACGTGTTCCCGACCATCGCCGTCGCACGCGACCAGATCGTGTACAAGTTCTCGGGTATCCGTCCGCTCCCGCGCCACGAGGACACGGCTCCCGGTTTCGTGTCCCGCGACTACCGCATCGAGGTCGACGACCAGGGCGCTGTCCCCCTGGTCAGCCTCGTCGGCGGCAAGTGGACGACGTTCCGCGCACTCGGCGAATCCCTCTCCGACATCGTGCTCGGCCTCATCGATCGCACCAGAACCGTCTCCACGGCCGGACGTGCGATCGGCGGCGGGCGGGAGTTCCCCCGCACCGAGAAGGCCAAGCGCATCTGGATCCAGGAGAATCTCCCCGGTGCCGGCGTCCGCGCGGAACGGCTGCTCACCCGCTACGGGACGCGCGCCGCGCAGGTCTGGGACTACGTCGAGCAGGGAGCGGATGCTCCACTCGCCGGCGGCGACCTCTCGACGCGCGAGCTCGACTGGATGGTGCAGAACGAGATGGTCACGCGCCTGGAGGACGTCGTCCTCCGCCGGACCAGCATCGCCTTCACCGGCGGCGCGAACGCCGAGGTCCTCGACGAGATCGCCGACGCCCTCGCGCCCATGCTCGGCTGGGACCGCTCGCGCCACGATGCGGAGCTCGAGCAGACCCGCCAACTGTTGAACGAAAGACACGGACTCGACATCCCGTCCCGCACCCGCGGCTGACAGGATCTCGGACAGCCGCCCTCCTCGCGGCGCAACCCTCATAACGTGTCGGGGCAGAGGGGCCCCGACACACAAGAAAGGTCAAAGAAGACATGGCTGATGTGAATCTCGGTCTCTACTTCCTCTCCGAACTGGTCGGCACGGCGATGCTGGTGTTGCTCGGATGTGGTGTCGTAGCGAACGTCGCTCTCGCGAAGAACAAGGGCTTCGGCGGCGGCTTCCTGATGGTCAACTGGGGATGGGGCCTCGCGGTCTTCGCCGGTGTGCTCGTCTCGGCCTACTCCGGCGCGATCCTCAACCCCGCCGTCGGCATCGGCCTCCTGGTCGCCGGCAAGATCAGCTTCGTGATGTTCCTGACGGCCACGGCCGCGGAGCTCGTGGGAGCGATCCTCGGCGCGATCGTCGTGTGGCTCGCCTACAAGCAGCACTTCGACGAGGAGCCGGAGGCCGCCAACAAGCTCGGCGTCTTCTCCACCGGCCCCGCGATCCGCTCCTACGGATGGAACCTCGTCACGGAGATCATCGGCACGTTCGTGCTGGTGTTCGTCATCTTCGCGTTCGCCGACTACGGCGACATCGAGGTCGGCACGCCCGGAGGCCTCGGCCCGCTCACGGCTCTGCCGGTGGCACTCCTCGTCGTCGCGATCGGCGCTTCCCTCGGTGGCCCGACCGGCTACGCGATCAACCCTGCCCGTGACCTCGGTCCGCGCATCGCCCACGCCATCCTGCCGATCAAGGGCAAGGGCGCCAGCGACTGGTCCTACTCGTGGGTCCCTGTCGTCGGTCCGCTCATCGGTGGTGTGATCGCCGCTCTGGCCGCCCCCGTGCTGCTCGGCCTCGCCGGCTGACCCGCACTTCATCCGCACTGGAATTCAAAGGAGAGCACAAGTGGCTGACTACATCATCGCGATCGACCAGGGAACGACGTCGAGCCGCGCGATCATCTTCGACAAGAAGGGGAGCATCGTCGCGACCGGCCAGAAGGAGCATGAGCAGATCCTTCCGAAGGCCGGTTGGGTCGAGCACGACGCGGCCGAGATCTGGCGCAACGTCCAGGAGGTCATCGGTCTCGCCCTCGGGCGCGCAGACCTCACCCGCCACGACATCGCGGCCGTCGGGATCACGAACCAGCGCGAGACCGCTGTCGTGTGGGACAAGAAGACCGGCAAGCCGATCTACAACGCGATCGTCTGGCAGGACACCCGTACGCAGGAGATCGTCGACCGCCTCGCGGCCGACGGCGGCGTGGAGCGGTTCAAGCCGGTCGTCGGTCTTCCGCTGGCGACCTACTTCTCCGGCACGAAGATCGCCTGGATCCTCGAGAACGTCGACGGGGCCCGTGAGAAGGCAGAGGCGGGCGATCTGCTTTTCGGCACGACCGACTGCTGGGTCCTGTGGAACCTGACGGGCGGTGCGGACGGCGGAGTGCACGCGACCGACGTCACCAACGCCTCCCGCACGATGTTCATGGACCTCGAGACGCTCGAATGGCGCGACGACATCCTCGAGGCGTTCGGCGTGCCGCGTTCGATGATGCCGGAGATCCGTTCCTCGTCCGAGGTCTACGGCACGGCCGAGAGCTCGTCGCTGCTGCGCGAGACACCGATCGCCGGCATCCTGGGCGACCAGCAGGCCGCGACGTTCGGGCAGGCGGCTTTCCAGACCGGTGAGAGCAAGAACACCTACGGCACTGGCTGCTTCCTGATCTTCAACACGGGCGAGGAGATCGTCCACTCGAAGAACGGGCTGCTCACCACCGTCGGCTACAAGCTCGGCGATGGACCGACGCACTACGCGCTGGAGGGATCGATCGCCGTCACGGGATCGCTCATCCAGTGGCTGCGCGACCAGCTCGGCATCATCTCCTCGGCCCCCGAGGTCGAGAAGCTGGCCGAGCAGGTCGAGGACAACGGCGGGGTGTACATCGTCCCGGCGTTCTCGGGTCTGTTCGCACCGTACTGGCGCCCGGACGCCCGTGGCGCCATCGTGGGCCTGACCCGCTACGCGAACAAGAGCCACATCGCGCGCGCCGCCCTGGAGGCCGTGGCCTTCCAGACCCGCGACGTGCTCGACGCGGTCAACGCGGATGCCGGCGTGGATCTGACCGAGCTCAAGGTCGACGGCGGGATGGTCGCCAACGACGCACTCATGCAGTTCCAGGCGGATGTCCTCGGCGTCCCTGTGGTGCGTCCGGTCGTCGCCGAGACCACGGCGCTGGGTGCGGCTTACGCTGCCGGGCTCGCCGTCGGATTCTGGAACGGTCTCGATGACCTCTCTGCGAACTGGCAGGAGGACAAGCGCTGGGAGCCCTCGATGGAAGAGGGCGAGCGCGACCGGCAGCTGCGTCTGTGGCGCAAGGCCGTCACGAAGTCGATGGACTGGGTCGACGAGGACGTGAAGTGATCTGACGGCATCACGAGGCGGGTCCGGAGTTCTGCTCCGGGCCCGCTTTCGTGTTCCCGACCGCGAGCTGCTCGGCGACGGCCAGGAACGCTCTGGCCGCAGTGCGCGGCGCGGTGACGTCCCAGGCGATGTACTCGACGCGCGACGGGCCGTCGCGTACATCGGCGGTCTCGACGTCGACCCCCGACCTCGCGACAGTCCCCGGCGCGAGCAGCGTCACCGCCAGTCCTGCTTCGACCAGCCCGAGGATGAGCGACGCGGAGTCGGCCTCGAACGCGACGTCGCGCGTCAGGCCGGCGGACGCGAACGCGGCGTCGCTCTGGGCTCGGCCGGAGGTCGCCGCCGGGAAGTCGGCGAACGTCAGGCCGGCGAGATCTGCGAGTCCGATCGCCCCGGATGCCGCCAGCTCGTGCCCTCGAGGGACCACGGCGACGAGACGGTCGTGGGACAGAACGCGCGATGCCACCCCGACCGGATCCACCCCCTCGCGCAGGCCGAGCACGGCGACGTCGAGGTCGCCCCGACGGAGTGCCCCCATCAGGACGTCGCTGTTACCGACCCGCAACTCGACCCTCGCGAGCGGATGAGCCGCGCGGTACGCCACGAGCGCTGCCGGGAGGTCGATGGCGGTCACCGTCGGGATGACCCCGATCCGAAGCGTGCCCACGACGACGCCGTCGGCGGCGGCGGCATCCTCCTTCGCCTGCTCAGCGGCCCGCAGCGCGATGCGCGCGTGCTCAACGAAGGCTGCACCGGCCTCGCTCAGGCGCACGCTGCGACTCGACCGCACGAACAGCCGTCGGCCGAGTTCGCGCTCGAGCGCGGCGATCTGGTGACTCAGCGCCGACTGCGTGACGAAGCATCGTTCGGCGGCGCGGGTGAAGCTCGAGGTCTCGGCGACTTCCACGACGTAGCGGAGCTGTTGGAGTTCCATCCATCCATGATCACGCTTCATCTAAAGCGTGACAACTATGCCTTGGACTCATCGATGCTCGCCGCGCACCCTGGAAGTATGAACCGCCTGGCACTGGTGCTGTTGACCGCACTCGCTCCCATCGCATGGGGAACCACCTATCTCGTGACCACCGAGCTCCTCCCCGCCGGCCATCCGATGTTCGCCGGCCTGCTCCGGTCCCTCCCGGCCGGGCTGCTCGCCGTGCTGATCAGCCGTCGACTTCCGCGCGGGTCGTGGTGGGGAAAGGCCTTCGCCCTCGGAGCCCTGAACATCGCAGCGTTCTTCCCGCTCCTCTTCCTCGCTGCCGAACGACTCCCCGGCGGCGTCGCCGCCGCGGTCGCGGGGGCGCAGCCACTCATCGTCCTGATACTCGGCGCTCTCGTCCTGCAGGAGCGGATCCGGCCCGTGACGGCTGCGGCCGCCGTCGTCGGGGCCGGGGGCGTCGCGCTGGTCGTCCTGGGCCCGGCGGCCGAGCTCGATGCCTGGGGAGTCCTCGCCGCGCTCGGCGGGGTCACGGCGACCGGGGTGGGGATGATCCTGACAAAGCGGTGGGGTCGACCGTCCGGCGTCGGCCCGGTCGCCTACGCGGGCTGGCAGCTCAGCGCCGGCGGGCTGCTCCTGCTGCCGCTTACGCTCATCGTCGAAGGCGTGCCCTCCACGATCGATGCCGGCGCCGCTCTCGGGTACCTCTGGCTCGGAACCGCCGGAGGAATCGTGGCCTACACGCTCTGGTTCCGCGGGGTCCAGCAGCTTCCGATGATCGCGACGGGTCTACTGGCGCTGCTCTCCCCCGTCGTCGCCACCACACTGGGCGTGCTGGTCGCAGGCGAGCGCTTCACCGCGATCCAGGCGATCGGTCTCGCTCTCACGATCGGCGCCCTGGTCCTGGGGCAGGTCGTCACCCGCCCGCCCGCAGCGAATCCCCCACGGCGGGTGGAACCGTCGTCGCCTGCGGCACTGGCGGCGCCCCGCTGAGCGCCGATCGACTCCTGCCGATCAGCGCTGCCGGTCAGCTCTTGCCGAAGAGCTTCTGGATCTCAGCGAGTTCTGCCTCGCTCGGTGCCTGAGCAGCACCGCCGCCGAGCCCGAATCCCGATCCCGTCGGCGTCGCGGTCGAGGCGATACCCGCGTTCTCGGCGGCGCGCTTCGCCGGGTTCCCCGACCGGGAGCCGCCCGAGGACTTCGCCTTCTTGCCGCGCTTCGACGACGCACCGGGACGCCCCATGCCGGGCACCGCCCCCATGCCGGGGATGTTGGGCGTGCCACCGCGCGCCACCGTCTTCATCATCTTGGCGGCCTGCTCGAAGCGCTGCACGAGCTGGTTCACGTCGGTGACGGTCATGCCCGAACCGCGGGCGATGCGCAGGCGGCGAGAGCCGTTGAGCACCTTGGGGTTGCGGCGCTCCCCCGGTGTCATCGAACGGATGATGGCCTCGGTGCGATCGATCTCGCGCTCGTCGAAGTCGTCGAGCTGCTGCTTCATCTGCCCCATGCCCGGGAGCATCCCGAGCATCTTCTTCATCGAGCCCATCTTCTTCATCTGCTGAAGCTGGTCGAGGAAGTCCTCGAGCGTGAAGGCCTCTGTCGCGAGCTTCTCGGCCATCTTCATGGCCTCTTCCTCGTCGAAGGCCTGCTGGGCCTGCTCGATGAGGGTCAGGATGTCGCCGAGGTCGAGGATGCGGCTCGCCATGCGGTCGGGGTGGAACGGCTCGAGATCCTCGAGGCGCTCGCCCGTCGAGGCGAAGATGATCGGCCGGCCGGTGACGGAGGCCACCGAGAGCGCAGCGCCACCGCGCGCGTCTCCGTCGAGCTTCGAGAGCACGACACCGGTGAAGTCGACGCCCTCCTGGAACGCCTTGGCCGTGTTGACGGCATCCTGACCGATCATCGCGTCGATGACGAACAGGACCTCGTCGGGGTCGACGGCCTTGCGGATGTCGGCTGCCTGCTTCATGAGTTCGGCATCGACGCCGAGGCGGCCGGCGGTGTCGATGATCACGACGTCGTGCTGCTGACGGCGGGCGTAGTCGACGCCATCGCGAGAGACCTTGACGGGGTCGCCGACGCCGTTGCCCGGCTCGGGAGCGAAGACCGTGGCACCGGCCTGCTCCGCCACGACCTGCAGCTGGTTCACCGCGTTCGGGCGCTGAAGGTCGGCGGCGACGAGCAGCGGGGTGTGCCCCTCGCCCTCGAGCTGTTTCGCGAGCTTGCCGGCGAAGGTCGTCTTACCGGAGCCCTGGAGGCCCGCGAGCATGATGACCGTCGGTGCCGTCTTCGCGAACTGCAGGCGTCGCTGCTCGCCGCCGAGGATCTGCACGAGCTCCTCGTTGACGATCTGCACGACCTGCTGCGCGGGATTGAGCGCCTTGTTGACCTCGTCACCGAGTGCGCGCTCGCGCACCTTCGCGGTGAACTCCTTGACGACGACGAGTGCGACGTCGGCGTCGAGCAGCGCGCGACGGATCTCACGCACGGTGCCGTCGACGTCGGCCGCGGTGAGCTTTCCCTTCGTGCGCAGGTTGCGGAAGGTCTCGGTGAGCCGATCGGAGAGCGTGCCAAAGGTAGCCATGGTGCTGTCGATTCTACGCGAGCGGAGCCTCCATGCTCAGCGCGGCGCGGAGCTCGGCCTTCGCCCTCTGATAGCGGCCGCGAGCGGTGGAGGCGGGGATGCCGATGATCTCGCCCGCCTCGGCGAGCGAGAAGCCCTCCCAATGCACGAGACGCACGACTTCGGCGAGGTCGAGATCGAGGCGCGCGATCGCGTCGCGCACATCGGCACCGGCATCCGACGGCGGGGCGCACGCGTTCTCGCGGACCTGCAGACGGATCCGGTCGGCCAGCGCCCATCGGCGCCGCGAACCACGGGCGTGGTTGAGCAGCGCTCCTCGAGCGATGCCGAAGAGCCACATGCGGGCGCGCTCGGCGTCGACGGGAAGCTCGGCGACCCGGCGCCACGCCACCACCATGGTCTCTCCGAGCAGATCGGGGGCGTCGTCGGGGCCGGCCCTGCGTTGGAGGTACGCGAGGATGTCGGCGGCGGAGGCCTCGAGAGCGGCGGTGAGCAGTGCGGATCCGTCGGTCATGCGCCGGCGCACTTGACACCACCCTCGGAGCTGAACGTCCAGGAGTTCTCCGGGAACCCTCTTTCCTTCAGATGTGCGGTCATCGCCTCACCGACGGCCCGATCGACCGCGAACGCGTGGATGTCGTCAGCGTCCGGCCGACCGGGAACCGAGGCCGCGTCCTCGAGCCAGCCGTCCGCTCCGATGATCACGGTCATTCCCACCACCGCCTGCTCGTCGTAGATGGCCCTCACCTCGGCTTCGGCGGCGGGAAGGTTGAGGGCACGATCCAGCGCTCCCCCTCTCAGCCACTGGGCGACCTCATCCTGAAGCGCGCGCTGCGTCTCCGTGTCGGTGCTCCGGTCCACCTCAGCGGTCGGATCGTCGATCGTTGCTGGATCCCCGATGATCAGTCGCACCTCGCATGCTCGACCACTCGGGAGGCTGAACGAGTAGGCGCCGTCAGGGTCCTCGAATCCGCCGGGCCACGAGACCAGCCCGGATGCGACGGCAACACCGCCCCCACCGATGACGAGCGCCAACGCCGTGGCGGCCGCGACGCCTACCGTCGCCCGTCGACGCGGCCGAACCGGTCGAGCCGTGTCTTCGGCGTCCCGCACCATGGCGCGCAACGCGACATCGAGATCCGGTCGCCGGGTGACGGTCGCCGGGTTCGATCGGGCAAGACCGTCGTCGAACAGGTCGTCGTCCATGAGCTTCTCCTCCGTTGCGCCCACCTCGAACAGGAGGGTTCACTCCTGACCTGTCCGGCACACCGCGAAACGTCCACGGTCGATGCGGGTCAGCCCCAGCGAAGGTCGTCGATGCCGGACTGCGCCTCGTCGAGCAGGGCGTCCGGAGTCACGCGTCCCGCTCCCTGCTCGGCCCATACCCGCAAAGACGAGAAGAGGGCAGCCGCGTGCGCGGCGCCGAGGATGTCGGCGCGGATGGTACTGATGCCTGCGGCCACAGCCGCCTGGGCGATCGCCGCGGCCAGCCGCGCCTGGCGCACGCCGGTATCGCGGACCAGCTCCTGCTCCAGGCCCATGGCGGCCCTGTTCCGCAGGGCGAGCGCCAGCGGGTCCGGTGCGAAGTCCCGCAGGACCTCGCGCAGCACCGCACGCACGGCGTCCCCGTCCGCGCGGTCGCCGAGCTCGGCCAGGGCGTCCACGCTCGCGGCGATCCTGGCGTCGAGCCCCGACCACAGCACGTCGCTCTTGGAGGAGAAATAGTTGAAGAAGCTCGAACGGCTGACACCGGCGCGCTGTGTGATGTCGGCCACGGATGTCGCGTCGTAGCCGCGCTCCAGGAAGAGCTCGCACGCCGCCTCTGCCAGCGTCTCCCTCGACGACGCCTTCGGGCGCCCCGCTCGACCGGTGGAACTCATGCCCTCACGCTACCGCGAGGTGCGGCGCAGGCGCGCCCGAGCATCCCCGGAGGAGTATTGTTGCCCTCAGTCCATTTACCCGACGAAGGTGACCATGTGATGCTCGAGATCCTCACCCCCGGATTCGCTCCGACCCCTGTGCCCTACCTCGACGGGTGGGAGTTGCAGCGTCGCGTACACGCCGACATCGTCGAAGGCGCGCGGCCGGACACCTTGATCCTCCTCGAACACGAGGGGGTGTACACCGCAGGCAAGCGAACCGAGCCGCAGGAGCGCCCACAGGACGGCACGCCCGTGATCGACGTCGATCGCGGCGGCAAGATCACCTGGCACGGACCAGGGCAGCTCGTCGGATATCCCATCGTGCGGCTGGTCGAACCCATCGACGTCGTCGCCCACGTCCGCCGACTGGAGCGTCTGCTCATCGAGGTCCTGCGCCCACTCGGCGTCGACGGCTATCAGGTCGCCGGACGCAGCGGTGTCTGGGTGCGTCGACCGCTCTCCGAAGACAAGGTCGCGGCGATCGGGGTGCGCGTGCAGCAGGGCGTGACGATGCACGGGTTCGCCATCAACTGCGACAACTCCCTGGCGGGGTTCCGCGGCATCATCCCCTGCGGCATCACCGACGCCGGGGTCACGACGGTGAGCGAGGTCGTCGGTTCGGCCGTCTCCCCCGTCGATCTCGTCGATCCGGTGCAAGAAGCCTTCCTCGCGGAGTACGCGGGAACCGAACTGTCAGGAGCCAACGCATGACCGCTGCACCCGAGGGCCGCAAGCTCCTCCGCCTCGAGATCCGGAACGCCGAGACGCCGATCGAACGCAAGCCGGAGTGGATCAAGACGAAGGCGAAGATGGGCCTCGAGTACACGGCGCTCCACTCCCTCGTGAAGAGCGAAGACCTGCACACGGTCTGCCAGGAGGCCGGCTGCCCGAACATCTACGAGTGCTGGGAGGACCGGGAGGCGACCTTCCTCATCGGCGGCTCCCAGTGCACCCGGCGCTGCGACTTCTGCCAGATCGACACCGGGAAACCCGATGCCTACGACACCGACGAGCCCCGACGCGTGGCCGAGAGCGTCGTGCGGATGAACCTCCGCTACGCCACGGTGACGAGCGTGGCCCGCGATGATCTGCCCGACACCGGCGCGTGGCTCAATGCCGAGACGGTGCGGAAGATCCACGAGCTCAACCCGAACACGGGCGTCGAACTGCTCGCGAACGAGCACAACGCCGATCCCGCGTTCCTGGGTCAGATCTTCGATGCGCGCCCTGAGGTGTTCGCGCACAACGTCGAGACCGTGCCGCGCATCTTCAAGCGCATCCGCCCGGCCTTCCGCCACGAACGCTCCCTCAACGTGCTGACGCAGGCGCGGGATGCCGGTCTGATCACGAAGTCGAACCTCATCCTCGGTATGGGCGAAGAGCCGGAGGAGGTCATCCAGGCGCTGCACGACCTGCACGACGCCGGCTGCGACATCATCACCATCACCCAGTACCTGCGTCCGTCGCCTCGTCACCTCCCGGTCTCGCGCTGGGTGAAGCCGGCGGAGTTCCTGGAGTTCAAAGAGGAGGCGGAGCGCATCGGCTTCCTCGGTGTCCTCGCCGGGCCCCTGGTCCGGTCGTCGTACCGTGCTGGGCGCCTGTGGGCGCAGTCGATGGTCTCCAAGGGTCGGGACATCCCGGAGCACCTCGCACACATCGCCGACAGCGCAGACCTGGGCTTCGCTCAGGCGGTCTGACCGACCGTCCTGGCACCGCTCGGAACGACGGTTCAGTCGGCGCTCATGACGGACTGCACGCTACCGTCGGAGCCGAGGTTCACGAGCAGCACGTCATCCGTCGAGCTGTCGTCGAGGGCGTATTCGAGGACGGCGAACGGCTCAGAGCCGCCGTGCTCGTCCGCGAGGATCGTCATGCTCATCAGGCGCAGCGAGCGGATGATGTCGACGGCGGCATCCCCCGAGACGTCGACGAGCACCTCAGGCAGATCGTCACCGTAGGTCTCCTGCTGCTGAAGGATGTACTCGGTGACCTCGCTGGTCCGGTCATCGACCTCCGCGAGCATGCCCCGGCGTGCCGTGTCGTCCACGCTCTCGAGTCCGGCGATGAGCGATGCGGCGATGTCGAGCGCGTCGGCGGACACGTCGTCCTGGTCGGGCGCCGTCAGATCGACGGTGACGCTCTGGTCGCCCAGCTCGACGGTCTCCGACCAGAAGATCGAGCCGTCTGGTCCCGAGGACAGGAGTCCGAAGTAGTCGTGTTCGATCGCCATAACGCTATGAAACCAGCCTCGTGCTCACTGCGGTAGTCCCGTCATCAACCGACCAGCGACTGGACGAACACATGGGGGGTGAAACCGGTGAGATCGTCGATCCCCTCGCCCTGTCCGAGCAGCTTGACCGGGATGCCCGTGCGCTCCTGGACGGCGAGCACGAACCCGCCCTTGGCGGACCCGTCGAGCTTGGTGAGGACGAGGCCCGTGACGCCGGCGTGCTCGAGGAAGGCCTCTGCCTGCATCACGCCGTTCTGACCTGTGGTGGCGTCGAGCACGAGCAGCACCTCGCTGATCGGCGCCTGCTTCTCGACCACGCGCCTGATCTTCGAGAGCTCGTCCATGAGGCCGCCCTTGGTGTGCAGACGCCCAGCCGTGTCGATGATCGCGATCTCGATGCCTTCGCGCTTCGCATACTCGACGGTCTGGAAGGCGACGGACGCAGGGTCCTGTCCCTCCTGCTGCGGACGCACGATCGCGGCGCCGCCGCGCTGAGCCCACGTGGCGAGCTGGTCGACCGCCGCCGCTCGGAACGTGTCGGCCGCCCCCACCACGACGCTGCGCTGATATCCGCGGAGGAACTTGGTGAACTTGCCGATCGTCGTCGTCTTGCCGACGCCGTTGACACCGACGACCAGCACGACGGCCGGGCGTTCCGTGAGCTTGAGAGTCGTGTCGAACTTCGCGAAATGCTCCTCGAGGGTCTCTCGCAGCATGCGCTGGAGATCCTTGGGGTCCGTCGTCCGGTACTTCTCGACCTTCGCGCGAAGCTCGTCGACGACACGCTCGCTGATGTCGGGTCCGAAGTCGGCGGTGATGAGAGCCGTCTCGAGGTCCTCCCAGGTCGTCTCATCGATCGTGGGCTTGACGAACATGCCGCGCAGTGCGCGACCAAGAGACCAGGACTTCTCCGCCATCCCTCCAGCCTACGGGTACCGTCAGGGGATGAACCCCGCATCCGGATTCGAGCGTGTGTACGTGCATGGTGCTGGGCGCCGAGGCAGGGATGCATGGCCGGCGCAGGGCATCGGCGCGGGGCGGTTCTTCTCGTTCCCCTCCGAGTCCTCCATCGAGCAGCAGGTCGCCTCCCTCCTGAGTGCAGGCTCCGGTACCCGTGTGATCCTGTTCGCCCACTCGATCGGAGCCGTCCCCGCCGTCCTCGCTGCGGCCTCGCGCTCCGTCGACGTCACAGGTCTGGTGCTGGTCGAACCCGCGCTCTACGACATCGCTCGCGGCTCGGCGCCGGTCGAACGCCACATCAGCATCGTTTCCGAGGCGCGTGCACTCGCAGCGACCGGGGACCTCCGCGGGTTCTGGGCGATCCTGCGGCCGTTGATGTTCGGCGGCCCGTACGACGACGAACTCTGGGATCGAGAGCGACCGATCGCGCAGCATTGGGCCGCGACGAACCTGCCCTGGGGGCACGGCGTGCGCGCATCGATGGTGCGGAGCGTCCCGACTCTCGTGGTCACCGGCGGTTGGAACGGCGAATATGAGGAGATCGCCGCCGTGCTGACAACGGAGGGCGCGCGACACGAGACGCTTGCCGGCGCGGGGCATCGGCCTCAAGACCTTCCGACGTTCCCCGCGCTGGTTGCAGGATTCGAGCGGGATGCGGTTCGCGAAAACCCAGACGATCACGGCGTGTCGTTCGGAGGCTGACCCCGACACGCCCGCGGACCCCCGGACCATCCGGACTTCCGCCGCGGCTGGCGCGTGCGGCTGTCAGCTGGCGCGTGCGGCAGTCAGACGGCGGCTGCCGCCCGGTCGCCGACGCGCTGACCCACGACGGCGGACACGCCGTCCTGACGCATCGATACCCCGTACAGGGCATCGGCGATCTCCATCGTGCGCTTCTGGTGGGTGATGACGAGCAGCTGCGAGCTCTCCCTCAGCTGCTCGAACACTGTGAGCAGTCGACCGAGGTTCGCATCGTCGAGTGCGGCCTCGACCTCGTCGAGGATGTAGAACGGGCTCGGCCGCGCCTTGAAGATCGCCACGAGCAGGGCCACCGCCGCCAGCGAACGCTCCCCGCCGGAGAGAAGGGACAGGCGCTCGATCTTCTTGCCGACCGGGCGCACCGAGACTTCGATGCCGGTCGTCAGCATGTTGTCGGGGTCGGTGAGCGAGATGCTCCCCGTGCCGCCGGGGAACAGGAGCGGGAACACCTGTCCGAATGCCTCCTTCGTGTCTTCGAAGGCACTGGCGAAGATCGTCTGCATCCGCTCATCGAGATCGGCGATGATCGTGAGGAGGTCCTGCCGGGTCTGGGTGAGGTCAGACAATTGCTCGGTCAGGAACGCGTGCCGCTGCTCGAGAGCGGCGAACTCCTCGAGAGCAAGCGGATTCACTCGGCCGAGCTGTGCGAGCTTGCGTTCGGCCTCGGCGAGCCGACGCTGCTGGATGCGGCGATCGAAGGGGATCGCGGTGTCGTCGAGGAGATCGTCAGCGACGGATTCAGCGCCTGGATCACGGGGAACCAGCTGGTCAGGACCATATTCCGCAACAAGAATATCTTCGTCGAGCGCGAGCTCGGAGGACACGCGTTCGAGCAGACTGTTGAGGTGCAGCTTCTTCTCATGGATCTGCAGTTCGAGCCCGTGCACGCTCTCGGTGAGTCCGGCGAGGCGTTCCCGCAGTGAGGTCTCCTGCGCTCGAAGTCCGACGAGCTCTTGGTTCTGAGCCGACCGCGCGGCCTCCGCCTCCGCGAGCGCGACACGCGCCTCGGTCACGGATCGGTCCAGGGAGTCGAGGATGCGCGGGAGCTCCTCGGCCACCCCCGAGGCCGCCTCGCGCTGTGCGCGACGGATCACTGCTCGTCGAGCGGTCTCCGCAGCCGCGTCCCGTTCCTGCTCGCGCTGACGTTCGAGGCTCGCGACCCTGGTTTGAGCCGCACGCACGCGTTCTCTCAGCGTCTCGATCTCCAGCCTCGCCGTCACCTCGCCTTCGCGCGCGAGCTCGAGAGCCTCGAGCAGGCCGTCGCGTGCCGACGCGTCGAGGACGGGACGCGGCGCCGCGATCGCCTCATCCAGCTCCGCCTTCGCCGCCTCCGCCTTCGCCTCGGCGTCGGACACAGCAGCCTGGGCCTGGACGAGGCCGGCCTCCAGCCGCTCGCACTCCGCCACAGCCGACTCATGCCGCACCGTGACGCGGTTCATCTGCTCGGCATGCGTCGCCAGAGCCGCGTCGTGCTCGCGGAGGGCGCGCAGCGCGTCCTTGGCCTGACGCCTCGTGGTCTCCACAGCCTCGTTCGCATCCTCGCGGGCCTCACGGAGCGAATCGACCACGATCTGGATCTCGGTGAGGCGCTCGGATGCCGCATCGCGCTCCGCCGCGAGCTCCAGACGTGAACGCTCGCCTCCTGACCCGGTCCGCAGGGTCTGCGCGGTGATCACGTCACCGCCCACGGTCACGATCGTCGTCGAGGTGTCCCCGGCGATATCGAGTGCCGCCCGCGCGGAGCGCGCAGACTCCAGGTCGTCCGCGATGAGGACATGGGAGAGCACCCCGAGCACGCCGTCGGGAGCCGTCACCGTATCGATCGCGGGAGTGACACCCGCGACTGCGGAGGGAACCGCCTCCGGACGACGCGCATCGGCGATGACGAAGTCGACCACTCCCCTGCGCTGTTCCGCGGCTTCTGCCGCGAGAGCGAAGGCATCGGCGGCCGTCTCGATGAGCACGCCCTCTGCGAGGGGACCGAGAACCGCGGCGATCGCCGCCTCATAGCCGGCCCGCACCTGCACGGAATCCCCGACCAGGCCGCGCACTCCCCTCCCCCCGCTCTTGACGATCTCTGCGGCGCCGCCGGAGAGATCCAGGGCGCTGCTCAGTGCGGCAGCCTTGGCCGTCAGGGAGTCGACCTCGCGCTCCGCGGCATGCAGCCGCTCCCGCAGGGTCTCCCGTTCGGCTTCGGCCGCGCTCGACGCCCGCTGCGCGCTGTCATAGGCGGCCGCATGCTCCACCGCGGTGCCCTCGGGGGTCTCCGCATCGTCGATCGCCTCGAGTGCATCCGCGGCCTCGCGCCTGCGCGCGTTCGCGGCCTCGAGCGCATTCTCCTGCCGGAGCACAGCGCCTCGCACAGCCGCCAGGGCGGAGGCGGCGGCATCGGCCGTGCCGCGCAGGGCGGACAGCCGCATGTCGTACTCCGAGACGAGCGCACTCTGCTCGGCGATGTCCACGTCGAGCGTGTCGAGTTCGGCCCGTGCAAGCACGACATCGCGGCTCGCCGACGCCGCCGCGTCCTGCGCATCGCCCAGGCCGGCGGAGATCACGTCGATCTCGTCCTTCGCCTCATCGATGGTGCTCTGCGTCACGGTGACCGCGGTGACGGCCGCGTCATCCTCGTCGGAGCCGAGAAGGGCGAGGCGCTGATTCGCGAGCGTGTACAGCCCGCGCATACGCTCCTGCACCTGCTCCAGACCGAACGCCACGCTGCGCGCCTGGTCGACGGCGACCGAGTTCTGATCCTGCTCCAGACGCGCGATGCTCGCACGGACCGTTTCCGCCTGGTCCGAGAGCACCAGCCGCTCGGTGTGACGTTCCTGCTCCGTGCGCGTGTGATCAGCGAGGGCGGCACGCAGCGCCACCACGTCATCGGCGAAGATGCGGGCCTTGGCGTCACGGACGACCGCAGCGATCGTCTGCGCCTCGCGTGCGATCTCCGCCTGACGCCCCAGCGGCTTGAGCTGTCGCCGGATCTCTCCCGCCAGATCGCTGAGACGTGTGAGGTTCGTCTCCATGGCGTCGAGCTTGCGAAGGGTCTTCTCCTTGCGACGACGGTGCTTGAGGATCCCCGCGGCTTCTTCGATGAAGCCGCGTCTGTCCTCCGGCGATGCCTGCAGCACCGTGTCGAGGCGGCCCTGACCGACGATCACGTGCATCTCGCGACCCAGACCGGAATCACTCAGCAGCTCCTGCACATCGAGGAGCCGGCATCCCTCCCCGTTGATCGCGTACTCGCTCGCCCCGTTGCGGAAGAGCGTGCGACTGATCGTTACCTCCGCATACTCGATCGGCAGCGCACCGTCGGCATTGTCGATCGTGAGTTGTACCTCGGCGCGTCCGAGCGGCCCCCGGGTCGACGTGCCGGCGAAGATGACGTCTTCCATCTTGCCGCCGCGCAGCGTCTTCGCGCCTTGCTCCCCCATCACCCAGGCGAGTGCATCGACGACGTTCGACTTGCCGGAACCGTTCGGACCGACGATGCAGGTGACGCCGGGCTCGAACACGAAACTCGTCGGCTGCGCGAACGACTTGAACCCTTTGAGCGTCAGGCTCTTCAGATGCATGCGGGCACCGCTCGTCCGGGGAGAATCACGCGGCTACGCTACCGGAATTCCGCGCCTGTACAGTCATCCCGCGCGGACGGACACGGAACCGACGCCGACCTGCGACACGCCGCAACGGACCGATGTGCTTGACGCTGAGCGCGGTGGTTCGCTACCGTGGCCTCCGGATCGCCACACGAAAGGAGGTTACCGATGATTACGACTCAGCTCAACGCACAGGCCACTGGCCTCGCCGCGCCCGCGCATTTCGCGCCGCGCCCTGCGTTCTCGGTAACCGCCGGCGTCCCCGCGAGCACGCTCTCGTAGAACCGCACCCCGAGAATCCAGGCCCGTAGTGGGTCTTCTCCGGTCGATTCCTTCGCGCCCCACCCTCTGATCTGTCTTCAGATCATGGATCTCCCGCCGCCCTCGGCACCCACGTTCCGTGGCGCCGACGAGCCGCATCCTTCCGCGCCGTCCCGACTGCTGCCGCCGTCGAGGTGCGGTGCTTCCGCACCCCATCCATCACCAACCCTTCCGAAGGAATCATCGTGAACACCACGTTGCACCGCAGCGTCTCCCACCCGCCCGATATCGAGGACCGCGAGGTCCTCCAGATCCCCCGTCCCGACGAGCTGCGTCAGCTCTCGCTCATGGATCGCGTCTCCCTCCGGATCGGCCTCTGGCTGTTCCAGCGGGCGCAACGTCCACCGCGACAGCGTCGCAGCCTGCACATCGATCCGGCCGACCTGTTCCTGCTCGGGGAGCAGCGGCACCGGTCTGCAGCCGAGTCGTACGCCTTGCTGACGTACGACATGCAGCGCGGAATGCGCTGACCGGAGGCCGATCATGCACATCGCCTCGGATCAGTCACCGCTGTCCGCATCCGCTCGCTCCGTGCGAGCGGGTGCGGACAGCGCAGAGGGGCCACGCACCATCGACCGGTCTCGCTCCTCCGTTCCCCTGCCCCCGACTCGAGTCGGCCACTCCTCCCAACCCGACAACTCCGACATGAAGGAAACGCACATGACGACCGTCGAACCGACGATCAGCCCGCTGATCGTGCCGGTCTCCCTGGACGCCGAAGACGCCGCAGACTTCCACGCCTGTGCCGCGCTGAACCGACAGATCTGCGATGAGATGGTCGGGCTCCCCGACCTCGCACCGGATGCGGTGCAGATGCTGCCGGAATGGCAAGACGAGACAGATGGACTCCATCGGGGATTCGTCGCCCGCATCGGTGACGAGATCGTCGGCATGATCACGATGTTCTTCGCGCTGGAGGAGGACGCACGCGCGGCGGAGTTCGACATGCTGGTTCCCCGGGCACAGTGGGGGAAGGGCGTCGAGGATGCTCTGCTCGCACGAGCAGAAGCGGAGGCCCGCGCTCACGACCGGAGCATCCTGCAGACCTGGAGCCTGCATCGTCCGGTCGAAGTCGACCGGATGCTCGTGCCGCGGACCGGGTGGGGACGCATCCCGGCGACGCCGCTCTCCGACCTGGCCGAGGCCAGCGGCTTCGTTCTCGAACAGGTCGAGCGCAACAGCGAGTACGACCTGCACGGCGACGCCGCACCGCTGCGACAGGCCCTGGCGGATGCGACAGCGTTCGCCGGAGACGACTACCGCGTCCTCGAGTGGAACATGCCGACGCCACCCGAGCTGCGAGACGGTTTCGCTGCCGTCCTCGCCCGGCTGTCGACAGATGCGCCGAGCGGAAACATGGACTTCGCGGAGGAGAGCTGGGACGCCGATCGCGTGGCCCGCCGCGAGGAGAGGATTCTTCGCGCGGGACAGGCCGTCTCCGTGGTCGCCGTGCAGCACGTGCCGACGGGGGAGCTCGTCGCGTACAACGAGCTGCTGATCGCCGCGGATCGCACCGGCGTCACGGATCAGTACGGCACCCTGGTGCGCAAGGACCATCGGGGGCACCGCCTCGGCATGATCGTGAAGTGCGCGAATCTGCTCCGCTGGCGCGAGCTGATGCCTCTCTCGACCGTCGTCTCCACCTTCAACGCGGAGGAGAACCGGCCGATGCTGAGCATCAACGAGTCGATCGGCTTCCTCCCGGTGTCGTACACGGGGGCATGGCAGAAGAAGATCTGACGGCTGTGCGGACCCGATCTCATTCTTCGGGATGACATCGGGTCCGCATCGTCATCCAGCCGACCGACGACATCGGAGGGGCGAGTGATGAGGCTGGAGTCATGAACATTCCCGTGATCGAAGCCCACGCCCTCACCAAGAACTTCGGGACGACGCGCGCTCTCGCCGGCGTCGATCTCGCCATCCACCGCGGCGAGTCCGTTGCGATCATGGGGGCGTCCGGCTCCGGCAAGACCACGCTCCTGCACGTGCTGGCCGGGATCACCCCGCCCGATGCCGGCAGCGTCGTGTTCCGCCCCGCCGAAGGTGCTCCCATCGAGGTCACGGCACTCGGCGAGAGCGCGCGCTCCCGGCTGCGACGCGAGCGATTCGGCTTCGTCTTCCAACAGGGTCTGCTGATCCCGGAGCTGACAGCGGTGGAGAACGTCGCCCTCGCATCGATGATCAACGGCATCCGCCGAAAGGACGCGGCGCACCATGCAGCATCCTGGCTCGCAGCGCTCGGTCTCGCCGGCATGGAGGACCGCCGCATCGGCGAGCTCTCCGGTGGTCAGGCGCAGCGCGTTGCGATCGCCCGCGCCCAGGCCACCGGTGCGGAGCTCGTGTTCGCCGACGAGCCCACCGGCGCCCTCGACTCGCAGACGTCCTCCGAGGTGATGGACGCGCTCCTCTGGTCGACGACCGGCCAGGGACGCACCCTCGTGGTGGTGACCCACGATCCCGAGGTCGCGGCCCGCTGCACCCGCACGATCGCGGTGCGCGACGGACGCATCGTCTCATCGGCGGTGGCGGCATGAACCGCGCCGTCCTCGCCCTGCTCCTGCGCCCCGCGCCCGGGCAGAACAGCGTCCTCGCATTGCCGGTGGTCGCCTTCGGCGTCGTGACGACGCTCGTTCTCACCGTGATCGGAGGTGCGCAGTCCTTCTGGGGCTGGACCGACGAGTATGCCCCGATCTATCAGGCGCTCGCTGCCATCGCCCTCGTCCTCCTCGTGGTGCCCCTGATGTCACTCGGCGGTGCGGCGGCGAGGCTCTCCGCCCGTAGACGCGACGAGAGGCTGTCCACGCTCCGCCTGCTCGGGGTTTCCCCCGCCGGCGTGACGGTCGCCACCGTGGCGGAGTCGGTTCTCGTCGCAGCCGCCGGAGCTCTCGCCGGAGTCGTCGGGCACGTCGCACTCAGCCCACTCATCGGGCTGATCCCCTTCCGAGGCGAGCCTCTCGGTTTCGCGGCAGTCATCCTCCCTCCGCAGCAGATCTCCTTGGTGTTCGCGGGCGTGCTCGTCCTCGCGGCGACGAGCGCCGTGATCGGGCTCCGTCGGGTCGTGATCTCCCCACTCGGAGTCCGCACGCGGACCGTGGCCTCGAAGGCGCATTGGATCCGCGCCGTGGTCGCCGCCGGAGCGATCGCGATCGCCTTCGTGCTCATCAAGGTGTTTCCCTCGATCGGCGGAGTCGTGATGACGATCGTCGTGCTCGCCGCACTCTTCGGCGTCGCACTGGGGGTGCTCAACCTCGTCGGGCCCTGGGTCCTCAAGGTCTCGGCATCCGGGCAGCTGAGGCGCGCCGAGCAGCCCGAGCGGCTGCTCGCGGCCCGCATCGTCCTCGATTCCCCCCAGGCGGCGTGGCGTCAAGTGGGCGGGATCTCGATGGCGAGCTTCATGGCCGTCTTCGCAGGCACCGGGGTCGCGATACTCAATTCGATGAGCAGCTCCGAGGCGGCAGCGTCGGACCTCGCGCTCGCCGACGACATCCGCACCGGACTCATCATCACACTCATCGGGTCGTTCCTGATGGTGGCGGCATCGGTCGGCGTCAACCAGGCGTCGGACATCCTCGACCAGCGTGAGCTGCACCGGAGCCTCCATCACCTCGGCATGCCGATCGAGACCGTGGATCGTGCTCGCCGCCGCGCGATCATGTCGCCACTGCTGGTCACGGCGATCGGATCGGCTCTGGTCGCTGCCGTCCTCGTGTTCCCTCTGGTCGGGATCGCTCTGATCACGGCCCCGATCTCCCTGTTCACGATCGCCGCGGTGGTCGCGATCGGCATCGGCGTCGTGTGGGCGAGCACCTGGGCCACCCGTCCGCTGCTCCGAGGGGCCTTCCAGGCCGCATGATCGCCGCTTTGGTCGAATAGTACGTATTAACGTACTATTCGACCATGAGCGATGAGATCTCCCCCCTCCGCGAAGAGCTGATCGCATTGACCCAGCGTGTCGATGCCTTGGAACAAGGCCTGCGAGCCCCGAGCGGCGCCACCGCCACGCACGATGGATTCTGGGCTCTGAACGGTCTGGAGGAGCGACGTGCCGACGATCCGTCCACGGAGCAGGGAGCGGTCATGCTGGTCGGGGCCTTGACACTGCCGGCCGGCGGTCCGGTCTCCTGGCAGCAGACCGTCGGCACGACGGGCCAGATCGAGACGACCTGGACGGAACGCGCCGCGGTGTTCGCCGCACTCGGCCACCCGGTACGCATCGAGCTGCTCCGTCATATTCTCGCGGGTGTACAGGCCACTGCCGACCTCGCCGCGATCGACGGTCTCGGGACGACGGGGCAGCTGCACCATCACCTTCGACAGCTCGTCTCTGCCGGGTGGGTGCGTCAGAGCGGGCGCGGCAGCTATGAGGTACCGGCCGCCCGCATCGTGCCGCTGTTGGCCTGCGTGCTGGGAGCGGAGCGGTGAGGCGCGCCCTCGTCGCGGCCTACCGCCTACGCGGACCGGTCTACGGGATCGCCGCCCTCGCACTGATCGTGTCGGCTCTCAGCAGCGGAATCCCGCTCGGGGACGGCTCCCGCCAGGCACGAGGCGTGATCAGCCTGGTCGCACTCGGCGCGCTCGCGGTGAGCATTCTGCTCGTCTTCGTCGGCCCCCGACTCCTCCCCACGCGCGACACCGCAGTGATCGGTTCCCCCGTGTCCGGCCGGTGGCTGGGCATGAACAGCCCGGCGACGAAGGTTCCCAGCCACGGGATCCGCATGTACGGGCAGGCGTATGCCATCGATCTCGTCCACGAGCCGACCGACGGGGATCGTCCGGCTTTCGGCGACGGTCCGGCGCTGCGTCGCCCGCAGGACTTTCCCGCGTTCGGCGAAGCCGTCTTCGCGATGATCGACGGGACCGTCGTGCGCGCAACGGACTGGCGGCGAGACCACCGCGCCCGCGCGAGCACCCTCGCCCTGATCTACATGCTGTTCGAAGGCGCGGTGCGAGAGCTCGGAGGCCCCGGCTTCATCCTGGGAAACCACGTCACGATCCGCGGGGCGAACGGTGAGTACGCGACGGTCGCGCATCTGCAGCGGCATTCGATCGCCGTCCGCGTCGGTGACACGGTGCGCACCGGAGAGCAGATCGCCCGCTGCGGGAACTCCGGGAACAGCAGTGAGCCTCATGTGCATGCGCAGCTCATGGACCGCGTCTCGCCGTGGACCGCACAGGGACTGCCGATGGCGTTCACCGCCGTCTCGCTCGATGACGGCCCGGAGCACGTCGCGGCGTTGCCCGAGACCGGCCAGCACATGACCACGATGGGCCTTCCGCACCCGGCAGCAGGGCCGAGCCCCTCGGTGTCGTGAGGCTCAGCGCGCCGGGCGCTGGCACCGCGGGCAGAAATGCGAGCCACGGTTCATGAACTGCTCGCGCACGATGAGCGTGCCGCAGCGCGGACAGGGTTGGCCCTGCTGCCCGTAGGCATTCAGCGAGTGCGCGAAGTACCCGGCCTGCCCGTTGACGTTCACGTACTGGGCGTCGAAGCTGGTGCCGCCCTCGGCCAGCGCCTTCGCGAGGACGATACGCACCTCTGCCAGGAGTCGGCGCACCGCCGGCGTCGAGAGACGATTCGCCGGCGTCTCCGGGTGGATGCGCGCCGCCCAGAGGGATTCGTCCGCGTAGATGTTGCCGATCCCGCTCACGACACCCTGATCGAGGAGCACACGCTTGATCGCGCTCCCCCGCCGCGAGAGGGCCGAACGGAACCCGTCATCGTCGAAGTGGTCGTCCATCGGGTCACGCGCGATGTGCGCGACCTGCGTCGGGATCCGCGATCCGCCGTCCGCGATGAGGGCGTCGACGGCGAGCGAGCCGAACGTCCGCTGGTCGGAGAACACGATTGCGAGCTCGCCGTGCACAGGGTGCTCGATGCCGATGCGCACGCGCTCGTGCCGCTCGGCATCGGCGTCGGGGGCGCGCAGCAGCATCTGCCCGCTCATCCCGAGGTGCGCGATCAGCGCGGACTCCGCGTCGTCGAGCGGAAGCCAGAGGAACTTCCCGCGACGGAGCGCCGCCGTGAACGTCGCGCCTTCGAGCCTGCCGGCGAAATCCGCCGCACCGGCGAGGTGCCGCGTGAGCGCTCGTTCGTCGAAGACGCTCACGGAGGTGATCACGGAGCCGACGGCCGCCGGTTCGAGGCCCGCGCGAACGACCTCGACCTCGGGAAGCTCAGGCACGCTCGCTGAGCGTGCGCCAGGCGCTGAGGGCCGCCGCCATCTCCGCGGTCTTCTTGCTGCTGCCGGTACCGGTCATGCGAACGTCGCCGACAGCGACCGTCGCGGTGAAGCGGCGGTCGTGATCGGGTCCGCTCGCCTCGACCGAGTATTGCGGCGGTGTCGCGCCGACCCGCGCCGCGAGCTCCTGCAGGCTCGTCTTCGGATCCATCGCCGCGCCGTAGCGCTCCGGATCCGCCAGCAACGGCTTCGTCAGACGCAGCACGAGCTCGGTCGCCGCGTCGGGTCCGGCCGAGAGGTACGTGGCGCCGATCACGGCCTCCATCGTGTCGGCCAGGATCGAATCCTTGTCGCGACCCCCGGTCTGCTCCTCACCGCGTCCCAGCAGCAGATGGCTGCCGAGATCGATGACACGCGCGACTTCGGCGAGGGCGACGGTGGACACGACGCTGGCGCGTCGCTTGGCCAGCTCACCCTCATCGAGATCGGGATGGGTCGTGAAGAGCATCACCGTGACCGCCTGCCCGAGCACGGAGTCGCCGAGGAACTCCAGGCGCTCGTTGTGCGGGATGCCGCCGTGCTCATACGCGTAGGAGCGGTGGGTGAGGGCCAACTCCAGAAGCTCCGCGTCGATGTCGACGCGGAGCTTCTCTGGGAGAGGCCTCGTCCCCCCGGGGACCTCCGTCACAGTACGCGACTCAGACGTCGGCGACCTTGCGGCCCTTGTACTCGAGGAACAGCTCGGTGCCCTGCGAGTCGGTGACGACCTTCGCCTGGTGCGGACGGCTGTAGACGACCTTGCCGTTCTCGATGGTCTTGACGAGCGCGATGGGCGCCGCCTTCCACTGCGCGCGGCGCGAGCGGGTGTTCGAACGGGAAACCTTGCGCTTCGGGGGGTTACCAGCCATGACTAGCTCTCTTCTTTCTCGGCGGCACGAGATTCTTCCGTGCCGTCTTGGTCTGTGATGTTCTGGAGCGCGCTCCACCGAGGATCGATGGGAGCGGCCTGCTCCGTTCCGGTGCTCACGGTCAGTCGCTCACCCGTTTTCGGGTCAAGACCCGGGCAATCCGGCTGACACACCGGCTGAAAAGGAAGTGCCAGTACGGCCGCATCCCTGACGAGAGTTTCAAGATCCACGTGGTCGTCTTGAACCTCGAAGTCAGTTTCTTCCTCACCAGGATACGCGAAAAGCTCCTGGAACTCGACTTCGACCGGCCGGGTGATGTCGATCAGACATCTGCCGCACACTCCGGCGTACTCCGCATCGGCCGTTCCGGAGACCAGAATGCCTTCGTGAACGGACTCCAACCGCACGTCGAGATCGAGTTCGGAACCCGCTTCGTAGGACACGATGCCCTCACCCCACGCTTCCGCGAGAGCGACGGTGAACTCATGTTCGCGCATCTCTCCCGGGCGCCGGACGATGTCACGGACGGGGAGGACGAAAGGGCCGTTCATTCGAGAGCGCACCCGACCATGCTACCGGGCCTCACCTGGAGCCGCGCTGACTCCGGGTTCGAGCGGAGGGTTCAGATGCCGCGCGAACCGGTGTCCAGGAACTCCGCCACGGCCGAGGGCACGAACGGAGTGACGTCGCCACCGAGCGATGCGACTTGCCGCACGAGAGAGCTCGACACCATCGCGTGGGACGGGTCGGGGAGGAGGAACACAGTCTCGATGTCGGCCAGGTGCCGGTTGACGATCGCCATCGGGGATTCGTAAGCGACGTCGATCTGCGATCGGATGCCCTTCACGAGCACTCCGGCGCCGACATCACGCGCGTAGTCCACGAGCAAGCCCATGCTCCAGGACCCGATCACGATGTTGCCGGGCATGCCGTCATCCGCGATCGAGCGTTCCAGGAGTGAGAGACGCTGCGCGATCGGCAGCATCGCCTCTTTGCCGGGGTTGTGCACCACCAGGACATGCAGCTCGTCGTAGAGAGCGGCTGCACGCCGGATCACATCGAGATGACCCAGCGTAGGCGGATCGAAGGAACCCGGGACGACGGCGATCCGGCTGCTCATGGTTCCAGCCTAGGGCACGGCAGAACGGTGTCAGTTCTTGGCCAGCGCCGCACGATCCTCGTCGCTCACCCGTCTGCCGATCGCCTCGCGCAGTCCCGGGTGGTCGGCCAGATCGGGGTCGGCGGCGAGGATGCCCTCCGCCACGTCGCGTGCCCGTGTGATGAGCGCCGCGTCCTTGACGACGCGCAGGAGCTTCAGCGAGGAGCGCACGCCGGCCTGCGCGGCCCCGAGCACGTCGCCTTCCCCGCGCAGCTCCAGATCGACCTCCGCGAGGGCGAAGCCGTCGAGTGTCGCCGCTACGGCATCGACGCGGTCACGTGCGAGCGATCCCGCCTCGGCTTCCGTCACGAGCAGACAGAGTCCGGGGACGCCGCCTCGCCCGACTCGGCCGCGAAGCTGGTGGAGCTGGGAGACGCCGAAACGGTCGGCGTCGAGCACGATCATGGTCGAGGCGTTGGGCACGTCGACACCGACCTCGATCACGGTGGTCGCCAGGAGCAGATCGATGTCGCCGCGGGCGAACGACTGCATCACCGCGTCCTTCTCGTCCGACGGCATCCGCCCGTGCAGCACGGCCCTGCGCAGTCCTCCGAGCATGGGGTGGGTGGACAGCGCCTCGTCGAGCTGCACGACACCCCAACGCGGGCCCGCCGCGCCCTCCGGCGCCAGCGTCGGCTGCTCCCCCACCTCCGCCGTCTTCTTCGTCGTGTCGATCGCCGCGCAGACGGCGAACACCTGTCGGCCCTGGGCGATCTCCTCGGCGGCGCGTTCCCAGACGCGATTGAACCAGGCGGGATGCTCGGCGAGCGGAGCGACGAACGACTCGATGCCGGCACGCCCAGCCGGCATCGTGCGGATGACCGACGTGTCGAGGTCGCCGAACACCGTCATCGCCACCGTCCGCGGGATCGGCGTCGCAGTGAGGACCAGCGCGTGCGGACTCGAGCCCTTCGCACGCAGCGCCTCCCGCTGTTCCACCCCGAACCGGTGCTGCTCGTCCACGACCACGAGTCCGAGATCGGCGAAGGTCGTCTTCTCCCCCAGCAGGGCGTGCGTGCCGACCACGATGAGCGCTTGCCCCGACGCGACGCGCAAGGCCGCTTTGCGGCGCTCGGCAGCCGGCATCTGGCCGGTGAGGAGGGTCGGCATGAGGAGAGGAGCGAGGTCCGGCCCCAGCATCTTCGCGATCGAACGCAGGTGCTGGCCCGCCAGTACCTCGGTGGGCGCGATCAATGCCGCCTGCCCACCGCTCTCGGCCACCTGCAGCATCGCACGGAGTGCCACGAGGGTCTTGCCGGATCCGACCTCGCCCTGCACGAGGCGGTTCATCGGCCAGGCTCCGACCAGGTCGGCGGCGATCTGATGCCCGACCGTCTCCTGATCGGCCGTGAGCGTGTACGGGAGCGCGGCGTCGAATCGCTCGAGCACGCCCCCGGGAAGAGCGGGGCGGGAGGTGGCGGAAAGGGCGCGTACCGCGTCGCGCTGTTGGAGGAGCGCTGTCTGGAGCGTGAGAGCCTCATGCATCCGCAGCGTGCGCACGGCGGGGTCGATGTCGTTGCGCGTGCGCGGACGATGGATCAGCTCCAGCGCCTCTCGCGCCGTGAGCAGCTCCTCCTGCTCACGGATCTCCGCCGTCAGGGGGTCCGGCGCAGCGGACAGGTCGTCCAGCACCCGGCCGATGAGTCGGGCGATCTGCCAGGTCTGGATGGTCGAGGTGGCGGGATAGATCGGGATCGGCACGGCGGCGCGTGCGTCGGCACTGCGCCGCGCCGAGTCCTCGTCGTCGAAGAGCTCGTACTCGGGATGCGCGAACTGGGTCGCGCCGTTGAATTCGCCGACCTTGCCGGAGAACACGCCGCGTCGCCCGACCGCGAGGTCTTTCGATCGCCACTCGGCCGCGCCGACGTTCTTCGCGAAGAAGGTGAGCGACATGCGGCCGATCCCATCGCCGATCACGACGTCGACCATCGCCCCTGGCCGATTGCGCATGCGCCGGAAGCTCGACGACAGCACCTCGGCGACGATCGTCACCGTCTCCCCGAGGGGAAGGTCGCGAATGGGGGTCAGCTCGCCCGGATCGGCATAGCGCCGGGGGTAGTGCGCGAGCAGATCGCCGACACTCCGCATGCCGAACGCGCGTCCGAGCGTCTTGGCAGACGCCGCACCGAGCGCATCCTCCAGCGAGGAATCGAGCGTGAGCGACATGCTCCGAGTCTAGGGAACACGACCGACACGTCGGACACCCCGGCTGTCGTATCGTGAACGGGTGACGAGGATCATCGCAGGCAGCGCCAGGGGCGCGCGACTCGAGGTACCGGGATCGGGAACCCGACCGACCAGCGACCGGGTGCGCGAGTCCCTCTTCGGCGCACTCGAATCGCTCAGCGCGATCACCGGCGCCAGGGTGCTCGACCTGTACGCCGGATCGGGGGCCCTCGGTCTCGAGTCCCTCAGCCGAGGCGCGGCGAGTGCCGAGTTCGTCGAGCGGGGGCGCCAGGCCGCGGCGATCGTCCGGCGCAACGCCGAGGTCGTCGCGAAGGCGGGCGGGATGACGGCGGGCCGCGTGCACGAAGGCGCTGTCCATGCCTTCCTGCAGCGGGCGACCGGCCCCTTCGACCTCGTGTTCACCGATCCGCCCTACGACCTGGCCGACGCATCGATGACCGCGGATCTCGTGGCGCTCGCCCCGCTCCTGTCCGCGGACGCCGTCGTCGTGGTCGAGCGTGCACGCCGCTCCACCCCGCCGGATTTCGCGGCCGCAGGGCTGGAGCCGTTCCGCGAGAAGTCCTACGGCGACACCACGCTGTGGTGGGCCGAACCCGCCTCCGACGAGGAGAACCCGTCGGCGGAGGATCAGCCTCCGACCGAGTCCCAGTCGCGGTAGGGGTCCCAACCGCTGATGTCGACGGGGAGGTCGTCGCAGAGCAGATCCTCCTCCCCCCGGCGGCGCACAGCGCCGATGATCCGGAATCCCGGAGCCAGAACCCCCTCCGGGAACGTCGCGAGCAGCGCGTGGTCCTCGCCCCCGGCGATCGCCCGCTCCGGATCGTCCCCGAGGAGTGCCCGGTCGAGAGCGATCGTGACGCCCGAGGCCTCCGCCATCCGGCGCGCATCGAGCGCGAGCCCGTCGGAGATGTCCATCATCGCGGTGGCGCCGGCCGTCGCCGCCACTGCGCCGAGACCGATGGGTGGCGCAGGCCGCAGCTGTGCCGCGAGCGCGGCGGTCTCCCCCGAGGCGAGCACGGAGGTGTCCACCGCCACAGGCACGTCGCCATCGCGGAAGCGGCCGAACAGCACGGCGAGGCCGTGCGCGGCGTGACCGAGCTCTCCGGCGACGGCGACGACGTCGCCGGGGCGCGCACCACCCCGTGTCACCGGCGCTCTGCCCTCGAGATCTCCGAGAGCCGTCACCGCGACGGTCAGCACGTCCGACACCGTCAGGTCACCGCCGACGACGGCGCATCCGGGCGCGAGCGCGGCGCACGCGTCGCGGAAGCCATCGGCGAGCCGTTCCACGAACGAGAGGCGCAGGTCACGCGGTACAGCCAGAGCCACCAGCAGCGCAGTCGGGCGCGCTCCCATCGCCGCGACATCCGCGAGGTTCACGGCGGCGGCCTTCCAGCCGAGGTCGTACCCGCTGGACCAGGCGAGGCGGAAGTCCGGTCCGTGCACGAGCGTGTCGGTCGTGGCCACCACGGATCCCGACGGTGCGGCGATGACGGCTGCGTCGTCACCCGGGCCGATCAGCGCGTGGGAGGCTGCAGGCGTCCGGGTCAGGATCGCGTGGAGGATGCGCCCCTCGGACACATCGCCCAGGCGCGGATCGTCGGCATCGGGTCGGGAGGGCATGCTGTCAAAGGTAGCCTGGAAGCATGCACCGTTCCCGTCGCCTCGCTGTCCTCGGAGGCGCAGTGGCCCTCGCCGCGATGCTCGCCGGCTGCTCGACCACCGTGCACCTCGAACCCGCCGCGGATGCGAACGACCCCGCGTGCGCGAACGTCTCGGTACTGCTCCCTGAGACCGTCGGCGATCTCGACCGCGTGTGGACCGACGCACAGGCGACGGGAGCCTGGGGCGAGCCCACGGTGGTGCTGCGCTGCGGCGTCGATCCTCCCGCCCCGTCCGCTCTGGTGTGCACCACGCTCGGCGGAGTCGACTGGCTGGTGCTCGAGCAGGAGGAGCAGCGGCAGCGACTCGTCACCTACGGACGCGACCCCGCGATCGAGGTCAACATCCGTCGCGGAGAGCAGGTCGACTTCCAGTCGATCGTGGACACCCTCTCCAAGAGCATCCAGTCCGGACTCGCGCCGGCCACGGCGAGATGCACGGATCGCGTGGAGTTCCCCGCGAGCTGACGCCCACGGGGAACGTCGTGGTCAGCGGCGCAGGCCGGCCTCGACGAGCTCGGTGATGAGGTCGCCGTAGCTCAGGCCGGATGCGACCCAGCACTTCGGGAACATCGAGATCGGCGTGAAACCGGGCATCGTGTTCAGCTCGTTGACGACGAGATCGCCCGTCGGCGTGAGGAACATGTCGACCCGTGCGAGGCCGCGGCCGTCGACCGCTTCGAACGCCCGCAGACCCGCGTCCTGGATCGCCGCCGTCTCGGCCTCGGTCAACGCGGCCGGGCACACGACATCGACGCCGTCGCCACCGAGGTATTTGCCCTCGAAATCGTAGAAGCCGCGAGACGTGAGCACGATCTCACCCGGCAGCGATGCTCGGACGCCGTCCGCGGTCTCGAGCACGGCGACCTCGATCTCCCTGCCGCTCACACCCTTCTCGATCAGCACCTTGTCGTCTTCGGCGAACGCCACCGCGAGCGCGGCATCGAGCTCATCGGTGTCGTCCACCTTGGACACGCCGACGCTCGAGCCCGCGCGTGCGGGCTTCACGAACAGGGGAAGGCCGAGCGCTGCAGCCCGGACACGGACGTCGGCGGCATCCCGATCCCAGTCCCTGCGACGCACCGTGACCCACGGCGCGACGGTGATGCCCGCAGCCTGAAGCGCGATCTTCATGAAGTGCTTGTCCATGCAGAGGGCGGAGTCGAGGACTCCCCCACCCGCATACGGAACCTCGAGGGTGTCGAAGTAGCCCTGGATCGTGCCGTCTTCGCCGTGAGGTCCGTGCAGGATCGGCAGCACCACGTCGATCTCGCCGAGTCCCTCGACGGCGCCGCCGGGGTGCGCGACACGCAGCGTGCGGTCCCCACCCGGTTCCGGCCACAGCACGCGCGTGCCGTTGTCGGCCACCTCGGGGAGGTGTGCGGCGTCCAACGGGAACTTCGCGGGGTCGTCGTCTTCGAGGACGAACGCACCTTCACGGGTGATCCCGACGGGGATCACGTCATAGCGGTCGCGGTCAATCGCTCCCAGCACGCCCCCCGCCGTTGCGGAACTGATCGAATGCTCGCTGGAGCGCCCGCCGAAGAGCACCACCACCATCTGCTTGTCCATGGTTGGTCCTCTCACCCTGCGGGGTGTCGTCGTCCGTCGTCAGGTGGGGTGCGATGTCTCGCGGATCCATCTTGCCGTCGAGCACCATCTTCACCTGCTCGACGATGGGCATGTCGACCTCGGCCTCGCGCGCCAGCTGCAGGATGGGCGCTACCGAGGCCAGGCCTTCCGCCGTCTGCTGCATCTGCTTCACGACGTCCTGGAAGCTGTAGCCCTGGCCGAGCAGGCGCCCGGCGGTGTTGTTGCGGCTCAACGGCGACTGGCACGTGGCGATGAGGTCGCCCAGCCCGGCGAGGCCTTGGAGGGTCTCCGGGTGCGCACCGTTCGCGACGGCGAAGTCGGTCATCTCGACCAGACCCCGGGTGATGATCGAGGCCTTCGTGTTCTCGCCATAGCCGACGCCGTCGACGATGCCGATCGCCACCGCGATGAGGTTCTTGAGCACTCCCCCGAACTCCGTGCCGATCACATCGGTGTTGACGAACGTGCGGAAGTAGCTGTTCCGCGCCGCGCGCGCGACGATCTCGGCCGTCTCCTGGCTGCGCGAGGAGATCACGGCGGCGGTCGGCTGCTCTCGGGCGATCTCCAGCGCGAGGTTCGGACCGGAGGCGACGGCGATGCGATCGGGGTCGCAGCGCAGCTCCTGCTGGATGACCTGGCTCATGCGCAGCCCGGTTCCGCGCTCGACGCCCTTCATGAGGCTGATGACCTTCGCATCGCTCTCTGCGAGCAGTGGCCGCAGCGCCTTCAGGTTCTCGCGTAGGGACTGGCTCGGCACCGAGAGATAGACCTGGTCGACCCCGTCGAGAGCGGTTGCGAGCTCGTGTGTGGCCGCCATGGTGCGCGGGAGGTTGATGCCGGGCAGGTAGCGTGAGTTGCGCTTGGCCTCGTTGATCTCCTGCGCGAGCTCGGCGCGGCGCGCCCACATCGTGACCTGCGCTCCGCCATCCGCGAGGATCTTGCCGAAAGTCGTGCCCCAGCTGCCCGAGCCGATGACCGTGGCCCGCGGACCGACCGGAGCGGTTCTCTTAGGAGTCAAGGCGTCCGGTCTCCTTCTGGCCGTGGCTGGCCGGGTTCCATCGTTCCGCCGGAGCCTTCTCGTCGCGCAGCTCCTCGAGGAGCGCGGTGATCGCATTCATCAGCCGGTTGGTCGCCTCGTTGAGGGCCGCAGGCTCTCCGGCGCGTCCGCGCAGATCCGAGACGTCGACGGGGTCTCCGATGATGACCCTGACGGGCTTGCGCAGCGGCCAGAGGCTGAGCCCCTTCTGATAGCGGCCCATGATCGCCTGCGTGCCCCACTGCGCCATCGGGATCAGTGGGATGCCGTCGGCGAGGGCCAGACGCACCGCGCCGGACTTTCCCCGCATCGGCCACAGATCGGGGTCACGTGTGAGCGTGCCCTCCGGGTAGACGATCACCCCGCGGCCGTGTTCGACGAGCTCTTCCGACTGCTTCATCGTCTGGCGCGCGGAGGAGGCCGAGGAGGTGCGTGCGACCGGGATCATCCCGGTGCGGTGGAGGAACCAGCCGAGGACCGGCACCTTGAAGAGGCTCTCCTTGGCCATGAAACGTGGGGCGCGACCGGCACGCCATACGGCGACGGCCACGACGAGCGGATCGAACTCCGAGTAGTGGTTCGGCGCCAGGATGAACGCGCCCTGCTGCGGAAGCTTCTCCGCCCCTTCGACACGGATCTTCGCGATCAGGGAGACCGGCGGGATCACCAGCGCCGCGAGCGGCCAGAAGACGCTCGGCCGCTTCGTCTCCGTCGACCGGGACGTCACTGCCGTCACCGGATGACGTCGAAGTCGGCGCCGAGCGCGTCGAGCTTGGCGAGGAACTTCTCGTAGCCGCGGCTGAGGATGTCCACACCCGAGACCTTCGACTCGCCCGTGGCCGTGAGCGCCGCGATGACGTGACTGTAGCCGCCGCGAAGATCGGGGACGACGATGTCCGCACCGTGCAACGGCGTGGGCCCGGTGATGACGGCGGCCTGCTCGAGGTCGCGGCGCGGAACACGGCGAGGGCCGTCCTGCAGACCACGCGGGTGCACGACGATGTCGGCGCCCATCTTGACCAGGGCATCGGTGAAGCCCATCCGGTTCTCGTACACGGTCTCGTGCACGACGGAGCGGCCGTGGGCCTGGGTCAGCGCGACCACGAGCGGCTGCTGCCAGTCGGTCATGAAGCCGGGGTGCACGTCGGTCTCGATGACGACGGGCTTGATGTCGCCATCGCGACGGAACAGGATGCCGTCCTCCTGGATGTCGAACCAGCCGCCCGCCTTGCGGAAGACGTTGAGGAACGTGAGCATCTCCTGCTGCTTGGCGCCGCCGACGAAGATCTCGCCGTCGGTCGCGAGAGCGGCGGAAGCCCAGGACGCGGCCTCGTTGCGGTCGAAGATCGACCGGTGGTCGTACCCACGGAGCTTCTCGACGCCCTCGATCACGATGACGCGGTTCGGCTCGTAGGAGATGATCGCCCCCATCTTCTGCAGCACGGCGATCAGATCCATGATCTCGGGCTCGATGGCGGCGTTGCGCAGTTCCGTCACGCCCTCGGCGCGGACGGCGGTGAGGAGCACCTGCTCCGTCGCACCGACGCTGGGGTACGGGAGGTGGATGTTCGCTCCGTGCAGGCGGGTACCGCCTGTCGAGAGGCGGATACCGCTCGGGAGCTTCTCGACGATCGCGCCGAACTTGCGGAGCGCATCCAGGTGGAAGTCGATGGGACGGTCGCCGATGCGGCATCCGCCGAGGTCGGGGATGAACGCCTGACCGAGACGGTGCAGGAGCGGGCCGCAGAACAGGATCGGGATGCGGGAGGCGCCGGCGTGGGCGTCGATCTCCTCGAAGTGGGCGGACTCGACATCGCTCGGGTCGAACACGAGCGAACCCGGCTCGTCCCCCTCCGAGACCCGCACACCGTGCACCTCGAGCAGCGAGCGCACCACGGCGACGTCGCTGATCGCCGGCACGTCGCGCAGGGTGCTCACGGTCTCGCCGAGGAGCGAGGCGACCATGGCCTTGGTGGCCAGGTTCTTCGCGCCCTTGACGTCGACGCGACCGCGAAGCGGTCGCCCACCTCGAATGGCGAGGACGTCTCCGGTGAGTGCGGGGACTCCGTCCGGAAGAGCGTCGCGCACAGGTGTCGTCATTCGGAGCCTCACTTCATTCACGGATTTCGGGGGCGGGTTGCCCCTGGCTCCCCCGCCCCCTCCGTCTACTGGACGGGAAGGGTTCGGGGCCGCCACGACTCGCGACGGGCCTCGAACTGCGCGATCTTGTCTTCATTGCGCAGCGTGAGCCCGATGTCATCGAGCCCTTCGAGGAGCCGCCATCTAGTGTAATCGTCGATCCCGATCTCGGCCTGGACGTCACCGATCGACGCCGAGCGCGCCTGGAGGTCGACCGTCATCTGCGCCCCGGGATTCCGGTCGATCTCGGCCCAGATCCGCTCGAGATCCTCTTCCGAGATCGTCGCGGCGAGGAGCCCCTGCTTACCCGAATTGCCGCGGAAGATGTCGGCGAAGCGGGGGCTGAGCACGACCTTGAAGCCGAAGTCCCGCAGCGCCCAGACGGCGTGCTCACGGCTGGATCCGGTACCGAAGTCCGATCCGGCGACCAGTACCGACGCGCCCTGGAAAGGTGACTGGTTGAGAACGAACTCGGGATCCTGACGCCAGCCGTGGAACAGGGCGTCCTCGAACCCGGTCTTCGTGACGCGCTTGAGGAAGACGGCGGGGATGATCTGGTCGGTGTCGACGTTCGAGCGCTTCAGCGGGGCGGCGATGCCCGTGTGAGTGATGAACTTCTCCATGATTCAGAACCCTTCGGTCAGGTCGCTCGGGCTGGACAGGGTGCCGCGGATCGCGGTCGCCGCAGCGACGAGGGGAGAGACGAGATGTGTGCGCCCTCCCTTGCCCTGACGGCCCTCGAAGTTGCGGTTCGAGGTGGAAGCGCACCGCTCCCCCGGCGCGAGCTGATCGGGGTTCATGCCCAGGCACATGGAGCAGCCGGCGAACCGCCACTCCGCGCCGAAGTCCTTGATGATCTTGTCCAGGCCCTCCGCCTCGGCCTCCAGACGCACTCTGGCGGATCCGGGCACGACCATGACGCGCACGCCGTCGGCCTTCTTCTTGCCCTGGATGATCGACGCGAAGGCACGCAGATCCTCGATGCGGCTGTTCGTGCACGATCCCATGAACACGGCATCGACCGGCACCTCTTTGAGAGGAGTCCCCGGGGTGAGATCCATGTACTCGAGTGCCCGCTCGGCGGCCGCCCGCTCGTTCGGGTCGATGATCTCGGCGGGATTCGGGACCGACGACGACAGCGAGCTGCCCTGGCCGGGGTTCGTCCCCCACGTCACGAACGGCTCGAGCTGGTCGGCGTCGATGAACACCTCGGCATCGAACGTCGCGCCGTCGTCGGTCGGCAAGGTGCGCCAGTAGGCGACGGCGTCGTCCCAGTCCTGCCCCTTCGGCGCATGCGGTCGACCCTCGAGGTAGGCGAACGTCGTCTCATCGGGGGCCACCATGCCGGCGCGGGCTCCCGCTTCGATCGACATGTTGCAGATCGTCATGCGCCCCTCCATGGAGAGGGCGCGGATCGCGCTGCCGCGGTACTCGAGCACGTAGCCCTGCCCGCCGCCGGTGCCGATCTTGGCGATGACCGCGAGGATGATGTCCTTCGCGGTGACCCCGGAGCGCAGTGTGCCCTCGACGTTGATCGCCATGGTCTTGAACGGCTTCAGCGGCAGCGTCTGCGTGGCCATGACGTGCTCGACCTCGCTGGTGCCGATGCCGAAGGCCATGGCGCCGAAGGCCCCGTGCGTCGAGGTGTGGGAGTCGCCGCAGACGACGGTGATACCGGGCATGGTGAGTCCGAGCTGGGGTCCGACCACGTGCACGATGCCCTGCTCCGCGTCGCCCAGCGAATGCAGGCGCACACCGAACTCGGCGGCATTGCGGCGCAGCGTCTCGATCTGCGTGCGACTGGTCAGGTCGGCGATCGGCTTGTCGATCTCCCAGGTCGGCGTGTTGTGATCCTCGGTCGCGATCGTGAGATCGAGACGACGGAGGGGGCGTCCCTCGCTGCGCAGACCGTCGAAGGCCTGCGGGCTGGTGACCTCGTGCACCAGGTGCAGGTCGATGTAGATGAGGTCGGGTTCGCCGTTCTCGCCCTTGACGACGAGGTGGTCGTCCCAGACCTTCTCGGCGAGCGTCCTGCGGCGTGCGGAATCGGCACCGTTTGCGGGGGTGGTCATTGCGTGTCTCCTGAGGCTGGCGGTTCGGCCCACGATGGACTCCGCGACGAGGAGGGGCTCAGAACGAGGTCTCGTCGCGGCGCCTAAGAAGAAGGAGGACGGTCCGCATGACGTCAGATTACCACCGCTCGGACGTGCTCCGACCCGTCATGACACTCTGTTGAGCACCCGAACGACCGAGAGGCACCGCATGACCGTCGACACCGCCCGCTTCGCCACCCGTGCGGTCCATGCAGCGAGAAGCCGCGAGACGGCATCGTCCCGCGCGACCCCGATCTATCTGACGGCGGGCTTCGAGTTCGACGACTTCGACCATGCGGCGGATCACTTCAGCACCGGAGCCGGCTTCGGCTACACCCGCACCGGCAACCCCACCGTGCGCGCCGTGGAGCGCCAGCTCGCGGCACTCGAATCCGGTGCGGATGCGGTGCTCGTGGCCAGCGGACAGGCGGCGGTCGTCACCGCCCTGCTCACGGTCGTGGGCGCCGGCGATCACATCGTCTCGTCGACCCACATCTACGAGGGCACCAGGGGGCTGTTCCTCGACAACCTGGCGAGGCTCGACATCGAGACGACATTCGTCGACGACATCGCCGATCCCGGGGCCTGGCGCGCGGCCATCCGTCCGAACACCCGCGCACTGTTCGCGGAGTCTCTCGCGAACGCGCGCAACGACGTCCTCGATGTCCGCGCCGTCAGCACCATCGGCGATGAGTATGCGATCCCGCTGATCGTCGACAACACACTGGCGACACCGGCGCTCCTGCGTCCGCTCGAGCACGGCGCGGCGATCGTGGTCCATTCCGCCTCGAAATTCCTCGCCGGACATGGTTCCGTGCTCGGCGGTGTGATCATCGACGACGGGCGCTTCGATGCCGAGCGCGCGGGCCACAACGCGCCGCACCTCGTACTCCCCGGGCGAGGGGACGCCCCCAGCGTTTTCGCCCGCCAGGGAGGTCGCGCCCGCATCGCCTACGCCCGGGAGTCGGTGGCACCACGCTTCGGCGCCTCGCCCTCCCCTCTCAACGCGTTCCTGATCGGGCAGGGTGTGGAGACGCTCGGGCTGCGCGTCGAGCGGCAGTCGCGGAACGCCCTCCGGATCGCCCAGTGGCTGGAAGCGCACGAGGCCGTCGAGAGCGTCGACTACGTCGGACTCCCCTCGCACCCCGATCATGAGCTCGGGAAGCGATACCTCGACGGCGGATTCGGCTCCATCTTCACCTTCACCCTGCGAGGGGGGCTCCCGGCGGCACGCCGATTCGTCGAGCACGTGCAGGTCTTCACCCACATGACCCACATCGGAGATGTGCGCTCGCTGGTGCTGCACCCCGGGACCACGAGTCACGCCCAGCGCACCGAGGAGGAGCGCGAGATCCTCGGCGTGCGGCCGGGAACCCTCCGGCTGTCGATCGGCATCGAGGACGTCGACGATCTTCTCTCCGACCTGTCCCAGGTGCTCCAGGGCGTGCGGGAGACGGTGGCATGAGTCGCCCCCAGCACTTCGGCTGGTTCCTCGCCCGCGGCTTCGGACCCCAGGGCTGGGGCTATCCGTCCCTCGACTGGGACTACGACTGGACGCGCCCCGAGATCTATCAGGACGCCGCCCGCACTCTCGAACAGGCGGGTTTCGACCTCGTGATCATCGAGGACGCACCCTCATTGGGCTCGCCATCGACGATCGACCTGCGTGTCCGGCACGCGTTCGGAGGGCCGAAGCTCGATCCACTCCTGCTCGCTCCCTACCTTTTCCAGGCGACCAGGCACCTGGGCGTCGTGCCGACGGTGAACCCCGCGGCGTACCTGCCGTACACGGCCGCGCGGCAGTTCGCGACGCTGCAGCACCTGAGCGGACATCGGCTGGGCCTCAACGTCGTCACCGACACCGGTAGCGCCCGGCACTTCTCCGAGGCGCCCCAGCTCGGGCACGACGAGGCTTACGATCGCGCCGAGGAGTGGCTCGCCGGCATCCGCGCGCTCTGGCGCAGCTGGGACGACGGCGCCCTCGTCGCTGATCGGGAGACCGGCGTCTTCGCCGATGGAACCCGGTTGCGGACGGTCGAGCACCGGGGCGAGTACTTCGCCTTCGACGGCCCGCTGAACGCCGTGCCCTTCACCGACGGGGACCCCGCGATCGTCTCCCCCGGCGGCTCCGGCCGAGGGCTCGGTTTCGCCGGCGCGAACTCCGATGTCCAGCTCGCCCTCGCTCCGTTGCACGAGAAGTCCGTGCGGGACTACCGCGCCAAGGTGCACGAGGCGGCGATCGCGAGAGGACGCCGGCCCGAAGACATCAAGATCCTCTTCGCCATCCAGCCCGTGATCACGTCGTCGAGCGAGGAGGCCGATCGCATCGTGGCGGCGTCCGCGCACCCGGACGATGCAGCGCTCGTGCAGATCGCCCGCAAGCAGTCCAGCGATCTCGAGACCGATCTGACGACACTCGATCTCGACAGGCCGCTCGACCTCTCCGTCTTCGGAGCCCATGTGTCGCGCGGAAGCATCCAGCGCCTGATCGGAGACCGTGGGGAAGACGCCCCGCTCCGCGCACATCTGACAGCACTCGCCCGCACAGGACGGATCGCGGACCGCACCGGATTCGTCGGCACCGCCGACGAGTTCGCCGACCTGATCGAAGAGCTCGGCGAGTGGGGGAACGACGGCGTCCTGCTCTGGGGCGACTTCCATCCGGTCACCCTGCACCGCACGCTGGACGAGCTCGTGCCTGTCCTCCGCCGCCGCGGCATCCTTCGTCGGGACTATGCGGACGGCGGCCTGCAGGCGAACCTGCGCCGATTCTGAGTCGGGCGCAGGTCCGTTGCCGGGCTACTCGCTGACTGCGGCCTTCTTCTTCTCCGCACGCTTCTCGCGAGAGGAGGCGATCAGGCTCGCGACGGTCGCGATCGTCATCGAAGCCAGGATGACGCCGAGCGAGACCATGTTGCTGATGTCCGGCACCCACTCGACGTGCTCGCCGCCGTTGATGAACGGGAGCTCGTTGACATGCAGGGCGTGCAGGATCAGCTTGATGCCGATGAAGCCGAGGATGACGGCGATGCCGTAATGCAGATAGCGCAGGCGGTCCAGGAGGTCGCCCAGGAGGAAGTACAGCTGGCGCAGACCCATGAGCGCGAAGATGTTCGCCGCGAACACGAGGAAGCCGTTCGTCGTGATCTCGAAGATCGCGGGGATCGAGTCGATCGCGAAGATCAGGTCGGTCACGCCGATCGTGATGAAGACGATCACCATCGGCGTCCACATGCGCTTGCCGTCGACCGTGGTGCGGATCTTGGACCCGTCGTACGTCTCGCTGATGTCGACGCGGCGGCGGAGCTGCCGCACGATGAAGTTCTCGCGCTGCACCTCGCCCTCGTGGTCGCCGTCCGGCATGGCCTGACGGATCGCCGTCCAGATCAGGAACGCGCCGAAGATGTAGAAGATCGGCGAGAAGTTCTCGACGATCGCGACGCCGGCGAGGATGAAGAGGCCGCGCAGGATGAGCGCGATGATGATGCCGACCATGAGCACCTGCTGCTGCAGACGCCGCGGCACCGCGAACTGGGCCATGATCAGGACGAAGACGAACAGGTTGTCGATCGACAGGCTGTACTCCAGCGCCCAGCCGGTGATGAAGTCACCCGCGTTCTGCCAGCCTCCGACGTTGCCGAGCAGCACCGCGAACAACAGCGCGAGGCCGACGTAGAACACCACCCAGAGGGTGGATTCCTTGGTCGAGGGGATGTGCGGCCGCAGCCGGATGAGGAGCAGGTCGGCGATCAGGATGATCGTGAGGACGACCATCGAGGTGATCTCGAACCAGACGGGGATTTCCAAGGGCGCACTGCACCTTTCGCGGAGGGGTCGGGAATGAGTCGAAAGTCTCTCCCCCGCACACACGTGCGGCGCGCGCCCGGAGCAGCGATGACGGTGCTCGTGATGACGTTACGCGCGGATTCGGGATACTCCCTCTCGCCCGGGCAATGCTACCGGAGCCGTGGCACCGACGAGTAGCGACATGGTGAAATAGTCGGCGTGACTTCGACCTCTCCCCTCCAGAACCCCGAGCACGGCATCGCACCGCTCGAGGCCACTCCTCGCAATCCCTGGGCCCGCTCGATCGGATCACTGATCTTCGTCAGCCGCTGGCTGCAGGCTCCGCTCTACCTCGGACTCATCGTCGCTCAGGTCGTCTACGTCGTGGTCTTCATGGTGGAGCTGTGGCACCTGATCGCCGAAGACGTGTTCGGCGACATCACGCACATCGACGAAGCCACGATCATGCTGACGGTCCTCGGCCTGATCGACGTCGTCATGATCGCCAACCTGCTCATCATGGTGATCATCGGCGGATACGAGACTTTCGTCTCCCGCATCGACACGGACGGGCACCCCGACCAGCCCGAGTGGCTCTCGCACGTGAACGCGAACGTCCTCAAGGTGAAGCTCGCCATGGCGATCATCGGCATCTCGTCGATCCACCTCCTCAAGACCTTCATCGAAGTCGGCGGCATGGGCGAGGGCGGCATCAGCACCGACGGCGAGAAGTACACCCCGACCGGCGTGCTCTGGCAGGTCGTGATCCACTGCGTGTTCATCTTCTCCGCGCTCGCGCTCGCTTGGATCGACAAGATGTCGCAGAGCACGGCGAAGGCGGCACACGACGCCGCCCAGAGCCCCGCGCACGCGATCTGAGACGATGGGGCATCCATCGACACTTCCCTGGTGAGAGACACCGAACGGAAACAGGATGCCCCTGCAGACAAGTGATCAGAAATGGGCGGCGGCGGCCGCGGCCGGCGACGAGAACGCCTTCCGCGCGCTGTACCGCGCACACGTACGACCCGTGTACTGGATCGCGCAAGGGATCCTCGCCTCGCCGGCCGACGCCGAGGACGTGACGCAGGAGACCTTCGTCGTCGCCTGGCGGAAGCTCCCCGACCTCGAGCTGCGCGGCGAGTCGATCCTGCCCTGGCTGGCCACGATCTGCCGTTTCCACGCCGCCAACCGGCTTCGGCAGCGTCGGCGCGATCAGGCGCACACGGCCGAAGCCGTCGACGAGACCCTGCTCCCGGACACGGTCACCGTGGAGGAGCAGGTGATCACCGCGGAGCTGGCCGCGCGGATCGCGGCCGAGGTGGGCACACTGGGCGACCTGGACCGCGAGATCTTCCGTCTGTGCGCGTCCGAGGGCTATGCCTATCAGGCGGCGGCCGAAGAGCTCGGCGTGTCCCACGCCGTCGTGCGGAACCGTCTCTCCCGAGTGCGCACGCAGTTGCGCGGCGCCGTGAAGGAAGTGAGAGACGCATGAACGACCAGACCACCCGCGAGGAGCTGCCCACGCTGTCGGACGAGACGATCGCCCGCATCGAGGACGCGGTCTTCACCGAGATCGCCACCGAACGGGCCCCTGCACGTCCGGTCATGGCGAAGTCCCGTGCTCGCCGGCGACGCTGGCTCACCGGCGGAGGCATCGCCGCGGCATTCGTGATCGGCGTCCTCGTGACTCCGCCGATCCTCGGGGCCGTCGGCGGCTCCTCCTCGGTCACCGCCGAAGGCCTCAGCATGCCCGTCGACTCCGCCGCCGACTCCGCAGGCTCCTCCCCCGAGCGGCTCGTCGGTGTGACTCCGGAGTCGCTGCCCGACGGCGCCCTGAGCCCCGACCTGAACGGCGCGATGCTCCCGGGCACGGCGGTGTCCGACAACGGTCGCGAGATCATCGCGACCGCGCAGGCCACGGTGCAGGTGACGAGCATCCCCGACGCCGCGACCGCGATCGCGGCGCTCGCCGAGGAACATGGCGGCTACGTCGAGAGCACCGAGATCGGAAAGTCGATGGCGGTCGACGGCTCCGCCGAACCCGCCCCCGCCGATTCGGCGTACGGCTGGATCAGCATCCGCGTTCCTTCGGCGGATCTGCCCGAGGTGATCACCGCACTCGGCGACACCGGAGAGGTCCTGTCCTCCTCCACGTCGAAGCAGGACGTGACCTCCGTCGCGATCGATCTGCGGGCGCGGGTCGACTCCACGAAGGCATCGGTCGAGAGGCTCACGCAGCTCATGGCGCAGTCGGGCAGTGTCTCGGAGCTGATCGAGGCGGAAGTGGCTCTGACCGAGCGTCAGGCTCAGCTCGAGTCGTACGAGCAGCAGCTCGCCGCGCTCGACGATCAGGTCGCGATGTCTTCGCTCCAGGTGCAGTTGACCAGGTCGGGTGCGCCGACTGCCGCCGATCCCGCGGGCTTCGCCGATGGCCTGCTCGCCGGGTGGAACGGCCTCGTGGTGTCGCTGAACGCCCTGGTCATCGCCGCCGGGTTCCTCCTCCCCTGGCTCGCCATCGCCGGCATCGTCGTGCTGATCGTCTGGCTGATCCGCCGGACACGTCGAAACCGTCGCGCGGGGCGGGCACCGGCGGAGACCGAGGCCGAGGCCGAGATCTGAGGATCGTGGCACCCGACGGCCCGCTCCTGAGCACTCAGGAGCGGGTCGTTTCGTTGATTTTCCGGGGTATACAAGAAGTCTTGTCCATCTTCTCCGCGGCGATTAGCGTCGATTCCCGTGGAAGACATCTCTGTGATCACCGCCGTGCATCACCCCCTGCGTCGCCGGATCTACGACTACCTGCTGCTGTACGGCGCCTCGCAGGTCACGGCCATCGCACGCGCCCTCGACAGTCAGGTCGGCAGCATCAGCCACCACCTGCGGATGCTCGAACGGGCCGGTGTCGTGGAACGCGCACCCGACCCCGCCGGAGACAAGCGCACCAGCTGGTGGGCGGTCGCGCGCCGCGGACTGACCTGGTCGACCGACGACTACGCCGATTCCCCAGCCGACGCGCTGCTCGCGCGGGAGGCCCAGCGCCAGGGCATCCGGATGCAGATCGACCGGCTCCAACGATGGCATCGCCGCCGACATGATCCCGCCTATGCCGGGTACGACGGGTCCAACACCGAGACGACCGCCTGGGCTTCTCCCGACGAGCTGCGGGATCTCTCCGCACGGATCCTCGGAACGATCCGCGGGTGGCAGGACGGCATCGATCTCGAGGACGGTCAGGACCGTGTTCCCGTCTTCGTGTTCGCCCATGTCTTCCCCACGGAGCCGTGATGACCGCCGTCGGCGACCCCGTCGAACTCGTCGCGCCGCCGGGCTTCCGTCGAGATCGCCTCGTGCATGCCTGGATCGGCATCAAGGCGCTCTCCGATGCCGGTGACGCGCTGTGGACGATCGCACTCGCCTGGACAGCGGTGCAGATCGCCTCCCCGGCCGTCGCCGGACTGATCGTCGCGGCCGGCACCGTCCCCCGGGCCGCGATCCTGCTCTTCGGCGGTGTCATCGCCGATCGCGCAGATGCGCGGCGGGTCATGATCGTGTTCAACGTGCTGCGGGTCGGCGTCCTCGTCGCCGTCGCGATTTGGGTGCTGACGACGCCGCCCTCCGTCGCCATGCTCCTCTTCGCCGCGATCGCGTTCGGGGTGTGCGACGCGTTCTACGAGCCCTCAGCAGGGACGATCGCACGTCAACTGGTGCGAGCCTCCGATCTGCGGTCGTACGGCGCGGCCGCACAGACGGCGTCGCGCCTCGGGACGATGGGTGGGGCGGCGATCGGCGGCGTCATCGTCGCTCATACCGGTCTGGTCGGCAGCGCCTCGGTCAATGCGCTGACGTTCACCCTGGTCGTGGCCTTCATCGCGATCTGGCTGCGTCCGCGCTTCCGGCTCGCCCGCGCCGACAAGGAATCCGCCCTGCGCGGCATCGCGCGAGGGTTCGCCCACCTCTCCGCGAATCCGACCACGCGGACCCTCGTGATCGCGCTGTCGGGACTGAACCTCGCCGTCGGGCCCGCCGTCGGCATCGGGCTCGCCCTGCGCGCGCACGCCGAAGGGTGGGGTGCGCAGGCCGTCGGCCTGTTCGAGGCCCTCCTCGGTCTCGGAGCGGCCATCGGTGCGATCTCCGTCGCGAAGTGGCGACCACGGCACGAAGCGCGAGGCGGGTTCTGGGCACTCGTCCTCCAGGGTGCGGGGATCGTGGCGCTGGGGTTCGGGCCGGCGTGGACGGTCGCCGCGGCGGCCTTCGTGATCGGCGCCACCGCCGGCTACGCGTCGGTGCTGCTGAGCGCGACGTTCTCGGCCACTGTCGACACCGCCTACCTCGGGCGGATGGGGTCGCTCACGCGTCTGGGCGATGACTGCCTGATGCCGCTCGCGATGGCGGGGTTCGGCGCGCTCGCATCGGCCACGACCCTCTGGGTGCCGTTCACACTCTTCGGCGGGGCGATGATGGCGCTCATGATCCTGCCGTTGAGCAACCGGACCTTCCGAACGATGTCATTGCGCGCCGAGTCCTGATCGGGGTGCGCGCACGAGGAAGGTAGGGTCGTGTGCCATGAGCACCGCCACCGCCGATCCCACGCCTCGCACCGTGCCGGCAGGCCGCGATCTCACTCTCGACCTGGTGCGCGTCGCGTGCGTGCTGCTCGTGGTCTTCGTGCACGTCCTGTTCACCGGCGTGGGGCGAGAGGCCGACGGATCGCTGGTGATCGAGAAGACCGTCGAGGCTCAGCCGTGGTTCGCGGCCGCCTCTTGGATCGCGAACATCATGCCGCTGTTCTTCGTCGTCGGCGGCTACGCGGCGAGAGCCGGATGGCGCTCAGCCCTGGCCCGAGGAGAGAAGGCCGACGCCTTCGTGCGCATCCGACTGGCCCGTCTCGCCCGTCCCGCGCTCCCCCTCTTCCTGTTCTTCACGATCGCCCTCGGCGCGACGCGCCTCCTCGGTGTCGACCCTGCTCTCGTCGACACCGTGGCGATCGGCATCGGATCCCCCCTGTGGTTCCTCGCCGCCTACATGATCGCGCAGGCACTGGCCCCGACGATGATGCGGCTGCACGAGCGGTACGGCGCCTGGGTGCTGCTCGTGCTGTTCGCCGCCGCCCTGGCGGTCGATGCGTTTCGCTTCCTCTTCATCGGCGGGGTCCTCGGGATCGAGCCGGTCGTTCCCGGCGGATACGGCCTCGGACAGGAGCTCTTCGGCATTCCCAACATCCTGTTCGTGTGGCTGTTCGCTCAGCAGGTGGGATTCGTCCTCTACGACGGCTGGTTCGCACGCCGTGCGTGGTGGCAGCTCCTGTCGATGATCGCCGGCGGATACGCGGTGCTGTGGGGTCTCGTGTCTCTCGGCGGATACACGCAGAGCATGCTCGGCAACCAGTGGCCTCCGACGGCGACGATGGCGGTGCTCGCGGTCATCCAGGCGGCCGCGCTGACCCTTTTGCACAGCCCGCTGACCGCGCTCATGCGCACTCGCCCCGCCCAGGGCGCGGTGTTCGTCATCGGGTCGCGACTCATGACGATCTATCTCTGGCACCTGCCGGTGATCATGGTGCTCATCGGCATCGAGCTGCTCCTGCCACTCCCGTTGCCCGCACCGGGGAGCGCTGTGTGGTGGTGGACGCGGCCAGTGTTCTTCCTCGTGGTGCTGGCGACGGTGCTGCTGCTCTCGCTGTGGCTCGGCCGCTTCGAGAGGGTTCCGCCTCTCGGACTCCCCCGGCGCCCGTCACGCGCGGCCACGGCAGGGGCGGTGCTGCTGTTCGTCGTGCCGATCATCGCGATCACGACGTACGGGCTCGACTTCCCCCTGGCCGTGCTCGCGGCCGCCGGCACCGCCGCGGCGCTCTGGCTCACCCGCTCGACTGCGGCGTGAACCGGCCCGAAAAGCGAGAAAGCCCCCGGCGAACCGGAGGCTTTCTCTGTTGTGTGACCCCAGCGGGATTCGAACCCGCGTTACCGCCGTGAGAGGGCAGCGTACTAGGCCGCTATACGATGGGGCCGTCTGGCGAAACGTTTCCGTCGCGCGACAACCGTTCAAGTATGCCATGGCGATTCTCGCTGCGCCAAATCGACGCCGCCTCCCCTCGAATCCCGGGCGTGGCGCGAAGAATCCGTTTGCCGTGGGCGATCCGAAGGAGTTGACTCTCCTCATGCGCGTCACCAAGTTCGAACATGCCGCCCTCCGCCTCGATGCGAACGAGCAGACCCTTTTGATCGATCCGGGCTCCTTCACGGCGCCTGTGAACGATCTCCCCGCCCTGGTCGGCATCGTCATCACTCACGAGCACCCGGACCACTGGACCACCGATCACCTCGATCGCCTGCTTCGTGCGGCACCGGGCACGCCGATCTTCGCGCCGTCCGGAGTGGCGCGCGCCGCCGAGGGGTACGACATCACCGTGGTCTCCCCCGGCGAGACCGTCGAGGTCGGCGGATTCACGCTGCGATTCTTCGGGGGGACCCACGAAGTCATCCACTCCTCACTGCCGACCGTCGAGAACGTCGGCGTGCTCGTGAACGACGAGCTCTACTACCCCGGCGATTCCTATGCGGTTCCCGAGGGCGTGAAAGTCGGCACGCTCGCCGCACCGCTGGGAGCCCCCTGGCTGAAGATCGGCGAGGCGATGGACTACGTGCTCGCCGTCGCACCGCGTCGTGCCTTCGGCACCCACGACATGACCCTGTCGGTCATCGGCAAGAACATGCACCGGCAGCGCCTGCAATGGGCGACCGAACAGGGCGGCGGGGAGTTCTTCGTGCTGGAGCCCGGCGAAACCCTCGACCTCTGACGATGGCGGATTCTCCCGCCGCGGAGCACGTTCTCGACGAACGAGGCGTGCGCGAACTCGTCGGCACTGCCGCGCCGGAACTGGCGACGCTCGCGCTCAGCCGCTTCGCCGAAGGATGGGACAACGTCACCTGGCGCCTCGGCGCCGACCTCGCCGTGCGTGTCCCCCGCCGGAGCATCGCCGCCCCGCTCATCAGGAACGAACAGAGCGCACTGCCTCGGCTGGCTGCGGCACTGGCCGCCGAGGGCGTCCGCACGCCGCTGCCTGTCGTCGCAGGGTCTCCCACGGCCGACTTCCCGTGGCCCTGGTCGATCGTGCCGTGGCTCCCGGGTCGCCAGGCACTCGGTCTTCCTCGACGTGACAACTCCGGGTGGGCCGCGCAGCTCGCCTCGGCGCTCCTCGCCCTGCATCGAACCGCTCCCGACGACGCGCCGTCCAACCCCGCTCGCGGCGTACCCCTGGCGATGCGGGACGACAGCATCCGCCTCCGGCTCGCAGACCTTCCGAGCCGGATCGCCGACCCCCTCGGGACGATGTGGCGGTCCGGGCTCGACGTCGAGCCGTCGACGGAGAACGTGTGGATCCACGGCGACCTGCACCCCGGGAACATCCTGGTGGCCGGGGACCGTCTGTCGGCGCTGATCGACTTCGGCGACGTGACGGCCGGCGACCCGGCCTACGACCTCGCCGCCGGCTGGCTCGCCTTCGATATCGAGGGCCGCCACGTGTTCCGTCGCACCACCGGTGGAAGATACGACGACGCCACCTGGATCCGCGCCCGCGCCTGGGCGGCGGCGATCGCGGTCATCCTCTGCCATGCGAGCGATGATCGCGAGGACCTCCGCGCGCTCGGTCTCGACACCGCCGCCGAGCTGGTCAGCGAGGCAGAACTCCCCGCACCGTGAGATCGCGGCGCAGGTGATCGCGTTGCTCGATGACGAGTCGCCGGAGGGCGGCGGGCGCATCGGCGTTCTCTTCGAGCCAGGTGTCGACGGGGCCGAGCGAATCCATCGAAGGGAAGAACCCGAGAACGAGCCGCTTCGCGATCTCGATGCTCCGTTCGCCCCACACGGACCTGATCCTGTCGAAGTACTCATCGTCGAAGCCGGCGGTCAGATCTCGACGCCCTCCGGCGCGGAATCCACCGATCTCCGCGTCGAGATGATCGTTGCTGAGCGACAGGTCGTTCCACGCGGCGTCCCAGGCCGCACGACGCACGGCCGCGTCCGGGCGCGAGGCCCGCGCCCGCCGCGCCGCCGTGCGCCCGTCGCCGGTGTCATCGCGCACCTGCTCGGCATCGACATCCGCGACATCCGCGCGTGCGATCGTGACGAGAGCAGTCAGCAGTTGCCAGCGCAGATCGGGGTCGACGACGAGACCATCGGGGACATCGCCGTCGAGCAGAGCACGCACCTGCGCGTGATGACGGTCGTCGAATCCCGACGACGTCGCGAACGCCCGCGCCCACGACAGCTGAGCATCACTGCCGGCCTCGGCGCCCTGCAGAGCGGCCCACACCGCGTCGGTCCACCTCTGCTGCTCCTCATCGCGCTCTGCATCGCCGACGAAGTGGCGGATCGTGTAGACGGCGTTCGCGAGGACCCCCGCCAGCAGTCCGATGTTCGACTCCGCCGGCGCATGCGCCCGCACGATCGCGAGGTACCGTGCCGCGTCGAGCTCGCCGTCCCTGGTGGCGTTCCAGAGCGACGACCACACGAGCGCGCGCGCCAGCGGGTCCTCGATCGACGACAGTGACTCCTCGACGGTGCGGAGCGAACGCTCATCGAGGCGCGCCTTCACATACGTCAGATCGTCGTCGTTCAGAAGCAGCAGATCGGCGTCCGGCAGCTCCACCTCGGTCCGCTCGCCGATGACGTCCAGCTCCTGCTGCTCGCGCCGGACGATGCGACCGTCACGCCGCTCGTAGAGTCCGATGCGGAGGCGGTGCGGACGCGGATCCGTCTGCACCAGGAACTGCCGACCCTCACCATCCGTCTCCGTCCACAGCGTCGACACACCCGAGGTCTGCAGCCACGCCGACGACCAGTCGCTCATGTCGCGGCCGGAGACCGCGCTCAGCTGCACCAGGAAGTCGTCGAGCGTCGTGTTGCCGAACGCGTTGGCGGCGAAGTAGCGGCGTGCGCCTTCGAAGAACGCCTCATCCCCGACGAAGGCGACGAGTTGCTTGAGCACCGCCGCGCCCTTGGCGTAGGTGATCCCGTCGAAGTTCAGCTTCGCGGCTTCGAGGTCGGTGATGTCCGCCACGATCGGGTGCGTGGTCGGCAGCTGGTCCTGCTGGTAGGCCCAAGCCTTGCGGCTCGCGGCGAACTTGACCCAGGCGTCATGGAAACGCGTCGCCACCGCGGAGGCGTGCGCCCCCATGTAGTCCGCGAACGACTCCTTGAGCCACAGATCGTCCCACCACGTCATCGTGACGAGGTCGCCGAACCACATGTGCGCCATCTCGTGCAGGATCGTGTTGGCGCGCGCGGCACGCTGCGCGTCGGTCGCCGCCCCGCGCGAGAGATACGACTCCGTGAAGGTCACCAGACCCGGATTCTCCATCGCGCCGAGGTTGTACTCGGGCACGAAGATCTGGTCGTACTTGCCCCAGGGATACGGGTACGCGAACGCGTCGGTGAAGAAGTCGAGTCCCTGCCTCGTCACTTCGAGGATCTCGTCGGCCTCCAGGTGCGGTTCGAGGGACCGACGCACGAAGACCCCGAGCGCGATGCTCTGCTCGTCGCGCTGCCACTCGCCGTCCACGCGCGTGTAGGGACCCGCGGCGACCGCGGTGATGTAGCTCGAGATCGGAAGTGTCGGGGCGAATTCCACGCGCTGCACGCCGACACCGAGATCGGTGTGCGCAGCCGACTGGTTGGAGAGCACCTCCCACCCCGTCGGCGCATCGACGACGAACGTGTACGCCGCTTTCATGTCGGGCTGCTCGAAGCACGCCATCACACGCCGCGAGTCCGCAGGCTCGTACTGCGTGTACAGGTAGGTCTCGTCATCGACCGGGTCATGGAAGCGGTGCAGACCCTCGCCGGAGCGGCTGTACGCCCCCACGGCGTCGACACGGACGATGTTGGAGCCCCCGAGTCCGGAGAGCGAGATCCGCGCACCGTCGTAGACGACTTCCTGCTCGACGCCGTTCACCATGACCCGATGCACGTCTTCGCCGATGAAGTCGAGCCATGTCGTGTCGGTCGTGGCGTCGAACTCGAGCGTCGTCACGGTCGGGAAGCCGGTGCGGGCCCGCTCCGGCGCGCCGGTCAGGTCGAGCTCGACGCGGATGCGGTTCACGGTGATCGACGCGGATCGCGCGGCGGTCTCCTCGCGGGTGAGATTGGCGGTGTCCATGCATCCATCCTGTCATCCGGATGTCGGAGGGACTGCCCCACCCCGGTGTTCACGGCGTTGCCAGGCGGTGTCCGACCTCGCTGTAGAGCTGCACGGAGGCGCGAGCGAACGCGGCGGACGCCTCCGCTTCACCCCGTGCGGCGGCGATCGACGAGAGGATCGCATCGCTTCTGGCCACTTCCGCACGATCTCCTGTCGCCTCCGCGATGCTCCGCGCCTCCTGCGCATGCCGCTCCGCATCGTCGAGCCCGACGGGCGACGAGTCGGCGACGACGGCAGACACCAGGATCTCGGCCAGCGAGTTCGCGGCCTCTGTCGCGATGAGCGGAGATCCCGCCAGCTCCGCCTCGCGCAGAGCGCCCGCAGCGGATGTCGCCGCCCCGGTGAAGTCGCCGGCGCGACCGTCGATCCGGGCAGCGAGCAGGACGAGGTCCGCCGATGTCGCGAACTCGCCCGCGATCTGGAGCGTCTGCATCGCCGTCGCACACAGGTCACGCGCGCGCACGTCGTCGCCCCGCGCCTCCGCGACGAGCGCGAGCGTTCTCCGCACGAACGGCAGCGAGTCGACGCTCGATTCGTCCAGCAGACTGCGCAACTCCGCCTCCGCCTCGTCGAGATGCCCGATCGCGAGAAGGAGCAGCGGGCGATTGCCGCGCACCACGGCCACGTTGAGGTCATCTCCGGCGGCACGTGCCATCGCGAGCGCGACCGCGTAGCCGTCCAGCGCCTCCGGGTAACGGGCGAGGATGCGGAGGGTGTCGGCATGATTGCCGGTGGCGCGCCCTTCGACGATCCGGTCCCCCGCAGCTCGTGCCTGGCCGATCGCGCGCTGGTACGACTCGAGCGCCTCGTCGAGATGGCTCATCCAGCGCTGCACGTTGCCGATCTGGTTCCAGGTCCGCGCGAGCGACGAGCCCGTGGCGATGCGCCGGACCCGATGCAACGTGATCAGGGCCTCGTCCAATCGTCCGAGCTTCTCTGCGCAGTGTGCGATACCGAGGGCGATCTCCGGCACGAGGTCGAGCCCCTCGCCTCGGGCCGCCAGATCGTGCAGTCGCAGTGATTCCGCCCACAGCGACCACCGCGAGAGTGCGGGATGCGCCGCGAGCGCGAGGTGCTCGACCTCCGCGTCCAGCCCGTGCTCCCTGGCCGCCGCGGCGACCGCGAGCACCGTCGCGACCTCGCGTGCCGCGTAGTCGGGGTCGGCACCGATCATCGTCAGAACCGCCTCCGCCGACCGCGTGACGAAGCCCCGCCGCGCCGAGGAGGGTCGCAGCGATCTCGACCGCTCGGCCGCGAAGGCGTACACGGTGGCGTGCATCCGCACGCGTCCGTCTCGAAGCTCGATCAGGTGCCGCGCGTCGAGACGTCGCAGATCCGATGCGGCGTGCGCCCCGCCGGCTGCGAGGAGGACCTGCGCGTCCACCTCGCGGTCGAGCAGGGCGGCGTCGGCGAGCAGGTCTGCCTCTCCGCGGGACAGCGAGCGGGTGGCTGCCTCGAGCACCGGACGGATACGCGCATCACGGGGTTCGTGTTCGAACCGCGAGGCGAGGTCCTGGAACGACCACCCCTCGTGCTCGCGGACGATTCCCGCGAGCATGACGAGATCGAGCGGGAGGCCACCGCCGACCGCGACGATGCGTCGCAGCGCATCCGTGCGCAAGGTGACGTCGGTGCCGGACAACCGTGCGGACCCCTCCGCGGACAGCAGGTGCGTGAGGAGACGCTGCGCGTCGTCATCACCCATCGGAGGGACGACGATACGCGCGACGCGCAGATCCTTCGACGGCAGACGCTCCTCCAACCCCACCGGGTCCACGCGCGCGGTCACGATGAAGCGGACACCGGGGACGAGCAGGGCGGCGAGACGCCCGGCGTCGCCGGCATCCTCGATGATCACCGTGGTGTCACGGGCGGCCCCCTGCAGGCGCTCACGAAGTCGCGGGAGCTCATACGGAAGCGCGCGGACGCCGAGGCTGCCGAGCATCCGCCTCAGGATGTCGATCGGGTCGGCGGGCGGTCGGTCGGGCTCCGACTCGCGCAGATGCACGGTGAGCACGGGTTCGCAGCCCGCCAACGCCGAAGCCAGGGTCGTCTTCCCCGCGCCGGGGAGTCCGGTGAGGAGGAGCACGTCCGCATCGGGCGCGGCGGCGAGCAGAGCCTCCCTGCCGATCTCCGCGCCCGACGTGGGGCGAGGTGCGAGCGATACCTCGATGTGCACTCCCGACCTCTCGCCGTTGAGAGTGCGCGCAGCCTCGCGCCAGCCGTCCGCCCCCGTGTCGTCACCACCCAGGACCCGGACGATGTCGCCGACCAGACGATCGTCCACGCGCCGCCGCCCCGGACGGAAGCAGTCGTAGACCGTCACTTTCGGGGGCTCGATGCCGTCGCGCAGGCGCCCGATGCGACGGGCGATCTCGGCGTAGGACGGGGCGCCGGCCGCCATGCGCATGCGGCCCAGCCCGATGCAGAGCTCGTCGAGGGTGCGCGGGGCGGGCATGAGTCGAGCCTATGACAGGCCATCAGCGGTCGGAGCACTGTCGTTCGGGCTCGTTCGGAGTCGGGATGCCCGGCACCGGTCACGCCTAGGCTCGCTCGACGGAGAGGCCGCCCGTCCTCCCGGACAAGGAGAGAATCCCCATGACGACACGCACAGAGATCGCCGCGAAGCTCGACGACTTCGCGTTCCAGAAGGTGAACTTCGGCGGGTTCCTGATGAACAAGCGTGCCAAGCTCTCGCACGCGATGTGGACCCGCGCCTCCGAGAAGGGTGTCACCGAGCTGACGATCCTGGCCACCCGCGACTTCGGCGAGGGGAACGTGTACGACGTCGCCGCGTTCACGCTCGACGGCACCGTCCCGGCCGAGGTCGTCGCCGAGCTGCGGACAGAGGCCGAGTCGCTCGCAGACCGCATCAACCTCCGCGAACACGGCTACGTGTACACCTTCCTCGAGCCATGGGACGGCGGCGGCTCCATCTGGATCTCGAAGAAGCCGGAGTTCCGGGCTCTGAGCCGAGTGGACCAGGGCGTGTACGTCATCCCGATCCAGCGCCTCACCGGCCCCGGCGAGCCGCGCTGGCTCGCCTGGGCCCACGATGGCGGCCATCTGAACATCGCGATCGTCTACAAGCCCTGACGGTGCGCGGACCCTTCGACGACACGCCCGCCTCGCACGCGCAGCCGCGCGCGCGAGGTGGCGCGCTCCTCGCCGCCGCCTCCGCGACATCCCTCGCGATCGCCGCGTCCGTGGCCTTCTATGTCCTGCCCGTGGGCTTCGGCCTGCAGGGGGCGACGCTCCTGCTCGGCCAGCTGGGCGCGATGCTCGTGGGAGCGGTGCTCGTCGCCTCGTCCACGATCACGATCCGACGCCATCGTCGGCGCCGTGCTGCTCTCGCGGAGATCGCGACGGCGTTCGACTGGACATACCGCGCCGACATCGGCGATCGGGTCTGGGGCGGATCGATCGACGAACAGATCGACCGAGGGAGCCGCACGGCGCAGGACCATCTCGATGCCCTGCACGCCGACCTCCCGTTCGACAGTGTCGAACGGACCTTCGTGGTCGGCGACCGCGAAGGTGCGACGATGCACACCGTCCGCGCCGTCCGGATCCCGCTGCCGTCGGAGGCCCCGCGGATCACCCTCCGATCGCGGCGGGGCGGCGGTGCGCTGAGTGTGCTCCCGCGTCGACCGACCGGAAGATCGCAGCTCCGGTTGGAGGGTGACTTCAGCGATGTCTTCGAGGTATCGGTGCCCGCCGGATACGAGACCGATGCCCTCTACGTGCTCACTCCGGACCTGATGGCGATCCTTCTCGACGAGAGCGCCGAGCTCGATCTGGAGATCGTCGACAGCACGCTGCACGTGTACCTCCCGGCCGCCGATCTCACCGACCAGGCTGCGCTCCAAGGGTTCCTCACCGTCATCGCGGCTCTATACGACCGATTCGGACGCCGGACCCTCTTGTATCGCGACGAGGCAGCGGAGCCCCTGGATCCGGAGGCATACCGGCGGAGCGGCGACACGCTCGCCGCTCGGGCGCGGAAGGTCGACACCCGCGCCCGGTGGTGGCCGGTGATCACGGCCGTGGCCACACCGCTCGTCCCCATGGTCATCGCCGTCGTCTGGCTCCAGCTCTCCGGGTGACCTTCCGCGAGATCTCCGGGCCGCCGAGCAGGCGACGGATCGCCGTCTCCGGGGTGACCGACAGGTCGAGTGTCCGACCCCGCGCGTACTGCGTGAACACGCGGGGGTCGATGTAGCTTCCTCGAGCGACGGCCGTGGTGTTGCCGAGCGCCGTCGCCGCGGCCTGCACCGCGAGGCGCTCGGCCTGACTCCGCCGGCTGCGACTGTCGAGCTCGCCGATGCGTGCCAGCGCATCGGCGGCGATGATCGTGCCGTGAAGGGTGCGGAAGTCTTTCGCCGTGAACGACGCCCCCGTCACTTCCCGCAGATACGTGTTGACCTCCGCAGGGGTGATGCGCACCCGGCGACGGCCTCGGCGGTAGGCGAGGAGGAACGCTCCGGACTTCCCCGCGGCGAAGTCGGTCAGGGCCTCGGCGAGAGACTCGTCCGAGATGTCGATCGACGCCGTGCGCCCGCTCTTGGCCGGGAACGACAACGCCACCTCGCTGCCGCTCACACGCACGTCGCGCCGCCGAAGCGTGGTCAGGCCACGGCTGCCGTGTCGCACCAGGTATCGCTCCGAGCCGATGCGGAGCGCCGCGTCGTCGAGGAGCCGGAAGGCGATCGCGAGCGCCCGTTCCTTCGCCTGCCCCTCCTCTTTGAGGGCTCGGGTCACCTGCGCCCTGGCTCCGGGAAGTGCGGCAGCGAGGTCGAGGGCGCGCACGAACTTGCGACGGTCGCGGCTGACCCTCCACAGCGGGTGATACAGATACTGTTTGCGGCCTGCCCCGTCCACGCCCACCGCCTGGATGTGCGCGAGCGGGTCTGCGGCGATCCACACGTCGTTCCAGGCCGGCGGGATCACCAGATCATGGATCCGCTCCCGATCCGCCTCGGGCGCCGTCTCCCCCCTCGGATCGACGTAGCGGAACCCCGCCCCTGATCGCCGACGGCGGAAGCCCGGGTCCTCCCCCGGGACCACACGGATCAGTCTCGCCATCTCGCTGCCTCCTTCGATCTTCTGCGATCGAGGATGCCGAGTCGGGGGCATCTGCGATAGGGAGTGGCGTCGCGCGTATCGCCGTGCTATCCGCCCTCGCTGCTCCGGGAATGGGGCGCCGCGAAGGTGCTGCGCATGTGGTCGCTCGTCAGGAAGTCGGCGATGCCGATCATGATCAGGCTGAACACGATCTGCTCGGACACCATCCACAGCGGATACAGACCGGGGATGGCAGCCATCACGAGGGTGATGACCGGAAAGATCTGCGCGAAGAGGCGCAACCGCTGATACGCCCATCGCCATCCGCGCCGCGCCCGCCACGCGAAGTAGAACAACGTGGCGGTCATGGCGAGCACGACCAGGGTCCGCATCCATACCGCGAACGAGACCGACTCGCCGTCGACTGCCAGCACGAGGGCGACGATGACGGCCCCGACCCCGATCACGAGTTCGACGACCAGGAGCCAGAGGATCCAGACGAACGCGCGGACGGTCTTGGGGTGGGTACGGTCGGCCTCGCTGATCGCGACGCCGGCCTGCCGCCCGCCCGCGATCCGGTCGAGTCGGAGGAAGAGAGACTCCAGAGCCATGCTCGGAGCCTATTGCGTGCGTGTGCCGCCGTCATCGTCCGTTCGATGGATGCCCGGAGCGGCCACCGCTCTCCTGCCGGCGTCGATGCCGGTGACGGTCACGCCGTTGACCTCGGGCGTGACGGTCCGCTCGAGCACGAGTGCCAGTCCGCCGACCGTCAGACTCCCGGCGATCATGACCCCGATGAACCAGCCGTCGAGCCCGCCACCAAGCATCACACCCGCCACGAGCGGGCCCGTGATCGCGCCGCCCTGAAACGCCGCGGAGTTGATCGCGTTGTACCTGCCTCGTGTGCGATCCGAGGCGAGGTCGTTGTAGATCGCGGGGACGGTGGGCTGCAGCATGGTCTCGCCGAACGCGAAGACACCCATGAACGCGATCACCCCGATCGCGGCGGCGAGCGAGTCCGGCAGGAACCCCGTGGCACCGAGCAACACCCACGAGAGCGCCCAGATGAGCGCCATCACCTGCATGACCCTGGTGCGTCTCCTGCCGGAGATGAGCCTGAGCACGGCGAACTGCAGCAGCACGATGACCGCCGTGTTCACGGCGAACGAGAGGCCGACGACCTGGGTCGACACCTCTGACACCTGACGCGCGAATGCCGGGAACCCCGCCTCCATCTGGCCGTAGCCGATGAAGACCGAGAAGAACGTGAGCAGCGTCAGCCACAGCACCGCAGGGCGACGCAGGATCTCCCGGTAGCCCCCCGTCGGAGGAGCGTCGGCCTCCGCCTCGTGCTGCGTACGGACATGTCGGAGCGGACCGAGGAGCAGCGCCAGCGGGATGAGGCTGCTCGCAGCGTCGATCAGGAAGATCGTCGTGAAGGTGGCGGGGTCGGTCACATCGACGAAGAACCCGCCGATCACGCCGCCCACGCCGATGCCCAGATTCACGAGGGCGAAGTTGACGCCGAAGTACTGCTGCCGCACCTCGCCTTCGACCACCGTCGCGATGAGGGCGTTGAACCCGGGCCAGGACACCCCGAAGTTCACACCGATGAGCATGACGGCGACCGCCGCCACGACCGGGTGCGTGGCGTATGCCAGAAGGATGCACCCGGCGATCATCGACAGCAGCCCCACGACCAGCACCCGACGCGCGCCGAAGCGGTCGATCAGGGTGCCGCCCGGGCCCGTCACGATGAGGCCGGTGATCGCGATCAGGCTCATCAGCGCGCCCGAGATGCCCAGATCGAATCCGCGCACCTCATGGAAGTAGATGATCGTGAACGGGAGGGTCATCCCCCGCCCGAGCGTCTGGATCGCGACGGTCGACAGCAGCCAGCGCCCTTCCGTTGGCAGGGCGTTCCAGAAGCTCCTCATACCGATCACCTCGACATTCTTCCGGATGCCGGGGACATCGGCGCGCGGGCCGTTGCGCGAGGCCTCGACCTCTCGGTGCCCGGGCGGCGGCGTGTCACACGGCGGAGTCGGGCAGCCCCACCTTCGGCTTCGCCCAGGAGCGGCCGCGCGTGTCCTTGAGGATGTCGTACTCGACGTCGACATGCGGCTCGATCGCGCTGTACTTGTCATTGGGAGCGCCGATCACGAGCTGGAAACCGAGCCCCCTCCACGCGCCGATCGCCCGTTTGGTGAAGTGTGCGTCCGCCTTGATCAGCGCCTCGTCCATGAAGACCGGCGCATAGCGAGGCCGCGCCGCGCCCGCATCCCCGAGCTGATAGCGAAGGGCTGCGCCGACGATGAACGCGACGAGCTCCTGCGACTCGCCTCCGGATTTCTCCCCGATGTGATCGTAGAGCGCGACGTGCTCGCGTGTCGCGGCGGTGACCCGCTCCGCGCTCACGCGCACGTGGTTTCGCACGTCGATGAGTTCGGCGAAGTCGGGCGCCGTCCGTCGCATCCGCGCGATGAGGCGGCCCATCTTGCGGTAGACGGTCTCCCGTTCGGCATCCGTCGACGCGGCCTCGATCAGGCCCCGGACTTCACGCAGCTCTCGGCGGAAGCGCTTGCGCGCCTCCGACTGATTCTCGCGCGGGGTGATCTGCAGACGGTGGTCGTCGTCGTAGAACGGCAGCTCCTCCATGATCCGGTTGATGGGATCGATACGGTCCTTGATCTCGCGCAGAGAACGGCTGAGCGTCGAATCGAGGCTCGTCAGGTCATTCCCCGAGAGCTTGACCAGGCTGTCGCGCCACTCGGCCTCCAGCTCATGGAGCCCATTGGTCTGGAGCGCCTCGAGGATACCCTCGAACTCCCCGACCGAGGCATCCGGATCCGGGAGGATCGTGAGGTTGTCCCACCGCTCGAGGAATCCCGTCATGAGTCGACGCATGCTCTCGCGCTGCTGCTCGTGCGCCTCGGCGGCCTCACGCCGGTCTTCGAGAAGACGCTGCGCTGCGGTGCGGAGGGCGGTGTCCAAGTGGGCCAGCCGCTGAGATGCGCTCGGGGTGTCCCCCGTCTCGGAGTGCAGGAATCGGCCGTCCAGGAACGCCGCATGCCCATCCCCCAGCTCGACTCCGGAGGCCTTCGCCGAATCGATCACGCTCTGACACGTGTCGACGTCGTCGGTGACCTGCCCCCAGCGCTCCTGTGTCTGGGCGAGCTCATTGCTCAGTCGCGCCTCCTCGTCGCGGAGCCGTCCTGCACGAGACCTCAGGTCTTCGGCTCGACGCTTGAGTTGAGCGATCTCGGGGCTGGCCGTCGTGACCTCTGCTTCCACGGCGAGCCAGCGTTCTCTCTCCGCCTCCACCGCGGCGACATCGATCTGCTCCCAGGTGAGGTCTTCGACCTTCGCGAAGGCGGTCGACCGCGCCTCGATGCGGTCGAGCGCGGACTCGGCGGCCTGCGCGGAGGACGCGCACTCCTCGTAGCGAGACGCCAGCTGTTGCAGCTGCTCGTCGATCTCGCGCAGCCGACGGTCGTTCGTGAAGCCCAGCACGTTGGCGCGGCCCTGTCCACCATGGGCGCCTCGGCTCCCCTGAGACATCTGGCCGCTGATCGTGAGCGCCTTCGGGTGCGCGCCCAGCTGCGACGGGGAATCGACGCAGACATATCCGAATCGGTCCTGCAGTCGCTGCTGAAGCCACCCGGTGAAAGGGGTCGTCAGATAGTCGAGCCGAGCGGGGAGTGTCTTCGGGTCGGCATTGCGAACCTCGGAGAGCCCGATGTGGACACCCTCGTAGTTGAGCCGCTCCGGTGTGCGCACGGAGTTGATGGCGGCGCGGAACGAGGCCAGCTGCTCTGAATCGATCAGGAGCGTCCTGGCGAAGCCGCCGAGCGCGAGGTTGAAGGACTCCCGCCAGGGCTCGAACTCCGTCCGCAGCTCGATGAGCTCGCCGACGAACGGAAGATCCGACGGGTCGAGTCCGACTGCCTTCGCGAGAAGGGCGCGCGATTCGTCGAGATGCGCCGGGATGCTGCCGCGCACACGGCTCGTCCGCTCGCGTTCGTCGCGCAACCTCCGGATGTCGGCCTCGATCGTCCTCCGCGCGGTCTCGGCATCGGCGAAGGCTGCGCGCGCGTCGCGAATGTCGGACTTCGGAGACGGAACCCGAGCACCGGACACGAAGGCCTCGAACTGCGCGGCGTTCTCGACCTCCGCCCCGAGCTCCTGGACGATCGCGTCGAACTTCGCCCGTTCCCGAGCGACGTCCTCCACACGACGCTCGGCCACTCGGAGCTCGCGCTGCGCGGTCTCGAGGCGGTCGCCACCGGACTGCCGCAGCACATCGAGGAGCCCTTCGCGCTCGACATCGGCCGCGTCGACGAGCGCACGCTTCTCGCGCACGGCGAGGCTCAGCGCGCGGGAGCGTTCCCCCAGCTCCATCTCGACGTCGCGCAGCAGATCCAGACGCCGCTGCGCATTCCAGAGCGCGGCGAGTGAGGCGGGATCGACGAACACACCGACCTCATCGATCACGCGCACGCGTTCGCCCGCCGCCGCGATGCGCTCCTTGATCCCCCGGATCGGCTCGAGCGCGCTCACCTGCTGTTTCGCGGTGAGCATCCTCGTCCGGGTGCTCTCGAGCTCATCGAAATGCGCGACGACGGCATCCGCCGTGGCCATCGTCTCCGGCTCCTCCAGGACGAGCTTCTTGTACAGGTCGTCGACCGTCGTGATCTGCTGGCCTGCCTGGATCCTCGCGAGAAGGCTGATCGCCTTGGCACCGGAGCCGGCGGCACCGATTCCGAGCACCGCCTGCAGCCGCGCGGAGAACTCGCGATCCGTCGCCAGCGTCTCCAGTCCCGCGGCGCGCACGGAGGCATCCGCGAGCCGCTGACCCGCCGCCTGCTCCAGACGGCTCAGGTCGAACGCCCCGCTGACGGTCGCCCGCACACGGGTCGTGTCCTCCAGGGTGCGCGCATCCGCCGGGATGTACCACGCGCGCACCGCGGTGAACCGCGAGCCGTCGTGGTCGAGCCACGTCGTCGCGATCGCGCTCCACGTGTCTTCGCCGTCGCCGCGGAGCACGCGGAGCTTCGTGCCGTCTTCCGTGCGGGATTCGTCGATCTTCCCCCGCCCGTAGGAGAGGATGTTCCGCTGCTCATCCCCACGCGGGCGACCGGTCACCCCGCCGTTGGAGGCGCCGTTGAACGGAGTGGTGTGGGGCATCATCAGCGCGATGTAGGCATCCATCAGCGTCGACTTGCCGGAACCGGATCCGCCGCAGAGCAGAGTGGCGTCGGGCGAGAAGCGCACACGGTGGGGTCCGCCGTCGTAGCCGCCCCAGTTGATCAGCTGCAGCTCCTCCGCGACCCATTGCTGTCCGCGCGAACCCGCGGGGATGAGGCCGAAGAGCGTGTCGACCATGGTCATCGCTCTCCTCCTTCCTGCGACCGCAGCCAATCGCGCAACTCCTTGAGCGTCTCGGCGCTGAGGACGACCTCGACCAGTGCGCTGATCCGATACCGTCCGCTGGTCTCCTCCTGGACGATGCCTTCTCGATCCAGGCGATCCATCGCGTTGCGAATCGCCTTCTGCTGCTTGGCCGTGCCTCCGTCGACATCGGTGAAGTAGCTCAGCACGGTCTGCTCGAGGTCTTCGATGTCGATGCGGACGGATGCCTCGCCCGCCGCGGACTCGCGTTGATAGACCGTGCGCAGATGCACGAGCACGAGTGTCTCGGCACGCGTGTAGGGCGCGTCCTTGAGGAGAACCGGCATGTCGATCTCGTCGGAGCGCAGCTGCTGCTTGTAGGCGAATCCCCGGCCGTGGTCGACGACCAGGCGGAGGTAGAGGTCGTTCAGGCGCGACTCGATCACCTGCTGGTGGTCGAGCAGCAGCGTCCACTCCCGACGGTTGCGCTCCGCGGCGATGAACCGGCGCTGGAGGATGTGCACGAGCACACGACGAATCTCGGGATCGAGCGTGCCGCGGTCACCGGCGAAGTGCTCCTCGATGTCGCCTTCCATCGGGATCGGGGCGATGAACGGGTCGTCGACCGCCGGTTCCGTCACGAGGCTGTCTTCAGGCATGTGCTTCTTCCTTCGGGTTGCGCGCCGTGACGGCGCCGAACGCGAAACGTCGTGTGGAGCCGTCGGGACGCCGCGCTTCGACCACCGACACGGCATCGCTCTCCGTCATCCCGTTGCGGTGTGCGATCTCGAGCAGTCCGACGAGGTCGACGGGACGGCGGGTGTCGGCCGCCGCATCGGCGAAGGCCTCCGCGAGGTCGAACTCCTGACCGAGGCCCGCGACGTACTCCTCGAGTTCCGCGTATCGCGGCCCACCCCACGCTCGTGAGTCGATGTCGACGAACTCGACGTCGACCGCATCTGCGAGAGGCGCGGGGACGGTGGGAGGGCGGATGCTGCTCACCGTCTGTCGGAGGTGGCCGAGGTCCAACAGCGGGAGGCTGCGCACCGGTGCGGCGCTCGCGCCCGATCCGTCCCAGACGTGGAGCGCGGCGATGACGTCGCGCAGCAGGTCGTCTATCTGACGGTCCCGCAGCGGATCGTGCGTCTTGACCTGCCCGGTGATCACGTGCGACGCCCGCCGCTGCGCAGCCAGAACCTCTTCGACACCGAGCTCCACCCGTCGCCCGATCGCATCGAGCTCGGCCCGCTGGGTGGTGTCGAGCATCCTCGCGAACGGCTGCCTCAGGAGGTCGTGCAGTTGCGCCGTGAGCGCATCGATGCGGTCGGGATCGCCGATCAGCCGAAGCGCCCCCGCGAACGCGCGACCCTCCGCTGTGGAGTTCATCACGTCCTGCGCGCGCTGGAGGTATTCGCGCAGCACCTCGCCCGTCGGTCGCTCGTCGCGACGCAGGTGAGCGACGACGTCACGCTGCATGAGCTTCAGCGACTCGGCGACACGTGTGAAGTCGGCTGGCAGCTCGCGCGCCAGGTGCAGCACGTTCTCCGCTTCCTCGAAGAGTTCCTCATCATCGAGAGGATCGGCCGTGCCGGACTCCTCGATCCGGCCGATCTCCGCGTCGAGAGCCGCACGTTCCTCACGCAGACGGGCAAGTCGGCGGACCGGGTCGGCTTCGGCACTGTCCGCCAGATGCTCCACGGCTTCGAGAAGGGTGCGCACCCGCGAGTTGGAGACACGCGTTCTGCCACCGCCCGTCCGTCCCGCGATCTCCAGTGCCTCCACCGCGTGTGCGGACAACCGGTACACCTCGACGTCATCGTCGATCTGCTGTACCAGCCAGCCCAGACGCACCCAGTTCCTGGCGACGTCACGACCGGTTCCCGCCGGCACGCGACGATCGTCGTCGTCATACCCTGCGCCTCGCAGCTCTTCGAGGATCTCGGACAGTTCGGCCTGGGCATCCGCGATCGGGATGGATGCGCGGTCCGCGGTGAACAGGAGCGAGAGCGACGCGACGACGAAAGGCGCGAATCGGCCGTGGAGCAGGTCGAGGGTCGGAGTGTTGAATGCGGTGACAGCGCGCGAGTATGCCGCTTCAGCTCGTGTTCCTGTCACACACTCGAGATTAGTCGGCGCCCTCGACATCCGTTGACAGGGCGCGGGCTGGTGGCGCCGGAGATCGTGTCTTCTCCATGGCACGGCCGCCGACGTCGACCTCTCACGAGCTTTCCTCCCGGAAACGAAGAAACCCCCGCCTGAGCGGGGGTTTTCATCTTGCTGGGGTACCTGGACTCGAACCAAGAATAACGGAACCAGAAACCGTCGTGTTGCCAATTACACCATACCCCAAGGGCGAAACCGGAGCCTCGCACCGAGAATCAAGCCTACCCGAGCGGCGACCGAACACCAAAACCGGCGCTCCGTACCGCCGCCCGGGCGCGTCGCGGCTCAGCTCGCGAGGAATGCGGAGAGCGAGCGCAGACGACGCAGGGACTCGTCCTTGCCCAGCAGCTCCATCGACTCGAACAGCGGCGGCGAGATCCGACGACCCGTGATGGCCACGCGCGGCGGACCGTAGGCGATGCGCGGCTTGAGCTCGAGCTTCTCGACCAGTTCGGCGGCCAGCGCCTCCTGGATCTTCTCCGGAGTGAAGTCCATCACCGGCTCGAGAGCCACGACGCACGCGTCGAGCACCTCGGCCGCATTCGCCGGCAGGCCCTTGAGGGCATCTTCGGCGTAGGTGACCTCGTCTGTGAACAGGAAGCCCACCATGCCGGGCACCTCGCCGAGCAGCTGTACGCGCTCCTGCACGAGAGGGGCGACGCGGAAGGCCATCACCAGCTGCTCGTGGGTGGGCTCGTCGAAGAGACCCGCAGCGGCGAGATACGGGATCGTCCGCTCGGCGAAGTCCTTCTCCCCCAGCATCCGGATGTGGTCGCCGTTGATCGACTCGGCCTTCTTCTGGTCGAAGCGCGCCGGATTCGGGTTCACGTTCACGATGTCGAATGCGGCCGTGAACTCCTCGAGCGAGAACACGTCGCGGTCCGGACCGATCGACCATCCGAGGAGGGCGAGGTAGTTCAGCAGCCCCTCGGGGATGAAGCCGCGATCGCGGTGCAGGAACAGGTCTGCCTGCGGGTCGCGCTTGGAGAGCTTCTTGTTGCCGGTCTCTCCCAGCACGAGCGGCATGTGGGCGAAGCGCGGCACGAACGTCGTGACACCCGCATCGATCAGGGCCGCATACAGCGAGAGCTGGCGCGCGGTCGACGGCATGAGGTCCTCGCCGCGCAGCACGTGGGTGATGCCCATGAGCGCGTCGTCGACCGGGTTCACGAACGTGTACAGCGGCACGCCGTTCGGCCGCACGACCACGAAATCGGGGAACGAGCCCGCCGGGAAGGTGACCTCGCCGCGGATGAGGTCGATGTAGGTGACGTCCTCGTCCGGCACGCGCAGACGCAGGGCGGGCTGGCGGCCCTCGGCGCGGAACGCCGCCTTCTGCTCGTCGGTGAGGTCGCGGTCGAAGTTGTCATACCCGAGCTGCTTGGCGCGGCCGGCGGCCTCGTTGCGCGCGTCGATCTCCTCGGCCGTGGAGTAGCTCTCGTAGAGGGCCCCCGTCGCGATGAGCTTGTCGATCACCTCGCGGTAGATGTCATGACGCTCCGATTGCCGGTAGGGAGCGTGGGGTCCGCCGACCTCGACGCCCTCATCCCAGTCGATCTTGAGCCAGGTGAGCGCGTCGATGAGCTGGCGGAAGCTCTCCTCGCTGTCACGGGCGGCATCGGTGTCCTCGATGCGGAACACCATCTTCCCGCCGTTGTGGCGGGCGTAGGCCCAGTTGTAGAGAGCCGTGCGGACCATGCCGACGTGCGGCAGTCCGGTCGGCGAGGGGCAGAAGCGGACGCGGACGTCGGCACCACTGACAGTCGTGGTGAGGGGGTGAGGGGTAGCCATAGCCCTTCGATTCTACGGGGACCCCCACCGCGGCGGTGGCGGAACGAGACCTCTCAGTGGCTTCTGCTCACGGCGACCGCGGCGCGGTGCTCCAGGGGCAGGACACCGTCCACGCTGCGCTCGTCGACGACGCGTTCGAATGCTGCACGGAAGCGCCGTCGCTCCTCCGGGCCGAGCGCGGCGTAGAGGGCGCCGGCGCCGGCGACGCCGCCCTCGACGGATCGCCAGAGCGCGTCGGGTGCCGCGTTCCAGGTCCACTCGTGCTCGGTGACGGAGACCTGCACGAGACCCGCCTCCCGCAGCATCCGTCCGAAGCCGTCCGCCGTCCGCTCGAACTCCTGGTCTGCAGGAAGCCGCGCGCCCGCGAATGCCACGACCTCGGCATGCGCGGTGATCTCGGCCCACAGCCAGGAGGGCGAGAGAGTCCAGGTCGTCGCCACGACGGCGCCCCGGCTCACGCGTCGCAGTTCGGCAGCCGATGCGCGCGGAGTTCCCACGTGGTTCAGCACGAAGTTCGCCACGACGACGTCGAAAGCGCCGTCGATGAACGGCAGCTCCGGCAGGGCGGCGTCGATCGTCTCGATCACCGGATGCCGTCGCCGAGATGCCGCGCGCATGGTCGCCTCGGGCTCGCAGGCCATGACGGTCCATCCCTCAGCGGACCAGGCGGCGGCGAGCCTGCCGTCTCCGGCACCGACATCGAGCAGGCGACGGCCGCCCGGCTCCCCCAGCGTGTCCCGCATCGCGGGAAAGGTGCCGGCGCAGAGCGCGGCGTAGGAGGCGGAGTACGCCTCGCCGACGCCGATCCAGTCCTTCATCGTGCCCCCGCGCGCGCCAGCGGCGACAGCGCCACGATCGCGACGACGAGCACGAAGGCGGCGATACCGAGTCCCGCGTACTGGAAGTTCGCGAGCACCACTCCGGCCAGCACGGAGCCCGCCGCGGCGGACAGGCTCATCAGCGAGTCGCTGCGGCCCTGGCGGCGCGTGCGCAGCTCCGGTGCGGAGGCCTCGGTGAGCAGGGCGGCACCGGCCACCGTCGCCGCGCTCCAGCCCAGTCCGAGCAGGATGAGGGCGACCATCACGCCCCAGGCCTCCGTCCCCGTGAACACGGCGAACGCGAGAGCCCCTGCGAGCAGCACCTGACCCAGCAGGACCACCCGAAGGCGACCCCATCGATCCGCGAGCACGCCGAACACGGGTGACAGCGCGTACATGCCGCCGACGTGGAGGGCGATCGTGATTCCGACCAGGGCGGACACATCAGCCGGGGTCGCCGCCATCCCGTTCGCACCATGCGCCATGTGCGAGAGGTGAACCGGGGTCATCGCCATCACCGAGGCCATCACGACGTGCGACCCGGCGACCGCGAAGATCGCATAGCGCGCCACCCGCGGCCTGTCGACGACCGTCAGCCCGGTCGCGGCAGCTGCCGCTTTCGCCAGTCGCTGCGCCGCCAGGAGCGGATCCGGACGGAGCGCGACGAGGTAGAGCACGAGGGCCGCGCACTGGGCGACGAACGAGAACAGGTACGAACCGGTCTGCGGCGGCATCCCGATCGCCGCACCGACGATCTCGCCGGGCCCGAGCAGCAGCGGACCGGCGACTCCGCCGATGGTCGTCGACCAGACGACGATCGAGAGATCTCGGCCACGATGCCGAGGAGCAGCCAGATCGGTTGCGGCGAATCGCGACTGGAGGTTGCCGGCGTTGCCGGCGCCGATCATCAGGATGCCCGCGAGCAGCAGAGGGAAGATCCTCAGCGAAGCGGCGAGGATGACGACCGCGATGCCGACGAGCGCGAAGAGGTTCCCCAGCGTCAGCGCACGGCGGCGCCCGACGCGCGCGGCCAGGCGCGCCAGCGGGATCGCGCACAGCGCGGCTCCCAGGGTGACCGATGCCGTCGCGAGTCCGGAAAGCGCGTCGCTCCCCGAGATGTCCGCGGCCAGGAGCGCGCCGAGCGAGACCGTGGCACCGAAGGCGATACCGCCGAGCACCTGCCCGAGCGACAGCACCAGCACCGTGCGCCGCTGAACGGCCGTCTGCTGCGCCGCCGTCAGGGCGACATCGGTCATGGCGCAGGGACGGCGTCGCGCGCGATGTTGCGCAGAATTCCCAATCCCGAGATCTCCACCTCGACGACGTCTCCTGCGTCGAACGTGCCGACGCCGGCCGGCGTGCCCGTCATGATGACATCACCCGGGAGCAGCGTGAAGACGGCAGAGGCGTACTCGATGATCGCGGGGACGGAGTGGATCATGTCGGTGAGCGGAGCGTGCTGACGCACCTCGCCGTTCACCCGCGTCTCGATGGTCGCCGTCGCCGGATCGAAGTCGGTCTCGATCACGGGCCCGAGCGGGCAGAAAGTGTCGAAGCCCTTGGCTCGCGCCCACTGGCCATCCTTGCGCTGCAGGTCTCGTGCGGTCACGTCGTTCCCGATCGTGTAGCCGAGCACGTAGTCGAGGGCGTTCTCGGCCTTCACGTTCTTCGCGATCTTGCCGATGACCACCACGAGCTCGCCCTCGTATTCGGTGCGCTCGGACAGGGTCGGGCGCACGATCGCGTCACCGGGCCCGATCACCGCGGTGTTCGGCTTCAGGAACAGCAGCGGCTCCTCCGGAGCCACTCCCCCCATCTCGGCCGCGTGATCGTGGTAGTTCTTGCCGACGCAGACCACCTTGGACCGCGGGATCACGGGCGCGAGCAGCGCGGCATCCGCCAGCGGCACGCGCGCACCGGTGGTCTCGTACCCGGTGAACATCGGATCTCCGGCGAGCACCACGAGCTCGCGCTCGTCGATGATCCCGTACATGATGGCTTCGTCGTGGCTGAACCGGGCGATCTTCATGGGATCCAGCCTACCGAGCACGCCGGGAACAACCGAGACCCACGGTCCTCGCCGACACCCACCGTCCCGGACGTCCGGGACGTTGGGGGTCGGCCAGACGCGCGGGTCTCGCCGGCGGGATGCTCAGGCGTCGAGGCGCAGGAGCCAGCCGTGCTTGTCTTCGCGGCGACCGTACTGGATGTCGGTCAACTCCTCGCGCAGGGAGAGGGCGAGCTCGCCCAGCGGCTGCGGCTCGTCGAAGCCGTCGCCGACCAGCGCGCCGATCGGAGTGACGACCGCTGCCGTGCCGCAGGCGAACACCTCGACGATGTCACCGGAGGCCACGCCTTCGCGCCACTCGTCGATCGAGATCGGACGCTTCTCGACCGTGTAGCCGCGGTCCTCCGCGAGCTGCAGGAGGGAATCGCGGGTGATGCCCTCGAGGATGCTGTCGGATTCGGGGGTGACCACGCGTCCGTCCTTGAAGACGAAGACGACGTTCATGCCGCCGAGCTCCTCGACGTCGCGCTTCTCGTTGAGGAACACGACCTGGTCGCAGCCCTTGGCGCTCGCCTCGCTCTGCGCGAGCAGGCTCGAGGCGTAGTTGCCGCCGGTCTTCGCCTTGCCCGTGCCACCCTTGCCCGCGCGGGCGTATTCCTCCGAGAGCCAGATGCGCACGGGCTTCACACCGCCGGAGAAGTAGGCGCCGGCGGGGCTCGCGATCACGTAGTACGCGACCTTCTGCGCCGCGCGTACGCCGAGGAAGGCCTCCTTGGCGAACATGAACGGGCGCAGGTAGAGGCTCTGGTCGGCACCGGAGGGCACCCAGCGGCCGTCGACGGCGATCAGCTCGCGCAGCGACTGGATGAAGTACTCGGTCGGCAGCTCCGGCAGCGCGAGACGGCGGGCGCTGGCCTGCAGACGTGCGGCGTTGCGGTCGGGCCGGAACGTGTGGATCGAGCCGTCGGCGTGACGGTAGGCCTTGATGCCCTCGAAGATCTCCTGCGCATAGTGCAGCACCGACGCTGCGGGGTCGAGCGGGATCGGGCCGTACGGCTGCACGCGCGGACGGTGCCACCCGCCCTTGGCGGACCAGCAGATGTCGACCATGTGATCGGTGAAGACAACACCGAAGCCCGGATTCTCCAGCGCCTCGTCGAGCCGGGCGGGCGAAACGGCGTTCAGGTTCTTCATGACGAGGAACTCCAGTGGAGCCACGGTCGCCTCTGCATCGATGGTCGTCATATCGTCATCCATTCCTCGTGGGTGGGCGCATCGTCGCGCTGTCTCAGAATACGCCTGCGATCAGAGGCGTGCAGTGATCGCGGAGCCGATCTCCGCGGTCGCTCGGGCACCCGTGCGACCGGCGATGTCCGCCTCGACCGCGGCACTCACCCGCGCGGATTCCTCGGTCAGGCCGAGGTGGTCGAGCAGCAGCGCGATCGAGAGGATCGCAGCGGTCGGGTCGGCCTTCTGCTGCCCCGCGATGTCGGGGGCCGACCCGTGCACGGGCTCGAACATCGACGGGAACGCGCCGTCCGGGTTGATGTTCCCGGACGCGGCCAGGCCGATGCCTCCGGTCACCGCTCCGGCGAGATCGGTGAGGATGTCGCCGAAGAGGTTGTCCGTGACGATCACGTCGAAGCGCGAGGGGTCGGTGACCAGGAAGATCGTGGCGGCGTCGACGTGAAGGTAGTCGACGGCGACGTCGGGGTGCGACGAGGCGACCTCGTTCACGATGCGCTGCCAGATGGCGCCCGCGTGCACGAGCACGTTGGTCTTGTGGACCAGGGTCACCTTCTTGCGGCGACGCTCGGCGAGCTCGAACGCGTAGCGCACGACGCGCTCCACCCCGAAGGCCGTGTTCACCGAGGTCTCGTTCGCGACCTCCTGCGGAGTGCCGATGCGGATCGCGCCGCCGTTGCCGACGTACGGCCCCTCCGTGCCCTCGCGCACCACGACGAAGTCGATCTCGCCGGGGTCGGAGAGCGGACCGGGCGCACCCGTGAAGAGCTTCGACGGCCGCAGGTTCACGTAGTGGTCGAGTGTGAAGCGCAGTTTCAGCAGCAGCCCGCGCTCGATGTTCGCGTCCTTCAGACGCGGATCGCCCGGGGTGCCGCCGACGGCCCCGAGCAGGATGGCGTCGTTCGCGGAGATCGCGGCGAGGTCGGCATCGGTGAGAGTCTCTCCGGTCTCGAGGAAGCGTCCGGCGCCGAGCGAGAAACGGGTCTTGTCGAAGACCACTCCGCTGTCGGCGGTGACGGCATCGAGCACCTTCTCCGCCTCGGCGATGACCTCGGGACCGATGCCGTCACCGGGGATGACGGCCAGCTTCACGACACGCGACATGACACTCCTTGCGCACTGCACGGGGATGGACCAGCCCGCGCCCGATGTGGCGGGCGAGCCGGTCCTCCCAGCGTACTGGTCAGTGCGTGGGGGCTTTGCGCAGTGTGACGGCGGCGATGACCCCGGCCAGGACCACGAGACCTGCGCCGATGAGCGAGGTCACCATCACGCCGGAGCCGAAGGCGGCCGCCGCCGCGTCCCACAGGGCCGTCCCGAGCTGACCGGGAAGAGCCTGCGCCGCCGTGTACGCGCCGGCGAGCGTCTCCTCCGCTGCCTTCGCGACGTCGGCCGGCAGCCCCTCCGGCAGCACGAGCGCGCCCCGGTAGAACGCCGTGATGATGCCGCCGAGCACCGCGGTGCCGAGAACAGCCCCGAGCTCGTATGCCGTCTCGGAGACGGCACTCGCCGCGCCGGCCTTCGCCGCGGGGGCGCTCGACAGGATCAGCTCGTTGGAGATCGTCTCCGCCGCACCGATCCCGATACCGAGCACCACGAACGCGACGACGAGCGGCAGGACGCCGTGCTCATGCGTCGTGAACGCGACGATCAGATATCCGGCCACCGACAGCGCCAGTCCGACCGGGATGACGATGTGCGGAGGCACACGACGCGAGATCGGCACGACCGAGAGCCCGGCGACGATCATCGCGAGCATTCCGGGAACGAGCGCCAGCCCCGCCGCCATCGGCGACAGGCCGAGCACGAGCTGCAGATGCTGCGACACGAAGTAGAGGAAACCGACCAGAGCCACGACGCTGAGCAGATTGACCAGGATCGCCCCGGAGAACGAGCCGCGGCGGAACAGCGCCATGTCGAGCATCGGCGTCGTGGCACGCAGCTGGCGACGGACGAACAGGTATCCCATCCCGAATCCGAGGATCGCCCAGGCGGCGGCCTTGAGGCTCGGCCCGTCGACGGCGAGCGACTTGATCGCGTAGACCACGGGGATCATCGTGGCCATCGACAGCACGATGCTGACCAGGTCGATCCGGCCCGGGTTCGGGTCTCGGCTCTCGGGCACCAGCAGGGGTGCGGCCACGAGCAGCGGAATGAGCACGGGGACGGCGATGAGGAACACGGATCCCCACGCGAAGTGCTCGAGGAGGAATCCGCCCACGATCGGGCCGAGCGCGGAGCCGGCGGAGAACGCCGATGCCCACACCGCGATCGCCATGCGGCGCTGATCGCGGTTCTGGAAGATCGAGCGCAGGAGGGAGAGCGTCGACGGCATCAGCATCGCGCCGAAGAAGCCGAGGAGCGCACGGGCGGCGATGAGCAGCCCCGCGGTCGGCGCGAAGGCCGCCAAGGCGGACACGGCCGCGAAGCCGGTGGCACCGATCAGCAGCATCTTCCGGCGGCCGAAGCGGTCACCCAGCGTGCCCATGGTGACGAGGAGGCCCGCGAGCACCAGGGGGTACACGTCGATGATCCACAGCTGCTCGGCCCCCGTGGGCGCGAGCGCGATGGAGATCTCGGGGAGCGCGAAGCTCAGCACCGTGTTGTCCACCGACACCAGCAGCACCGGCAGCATGAGGACGACGAGCGCCGCCCAGCCACGGGCTCCGACGCGGGGAGCATCCGTCTCTGTCGTCGGAATCGACGCAGTACGGGTCATGGAACACCTCTCAGGATCTTGTCGGAAGGTTGGTGAACCGTCCGGATGGTATAGTAACAGAATTCCCACCCCGCCTCGCTGTGCAAGGAACCACGATGCCCCGACCGCCCCTCGCCCGCGAGAAGGTGCTCGACGCCTTCGAAGCGATCCTCATCGCCGACGGAGAGCGAGCGGCGACGCTCGACGCGACGGCCAAAGCGGCCGGGGTGTCGAAGGGCGGGCTCCTCTACCACTTCGGTTCGAAGGACGACCTCGAAGCCGGACTCATGGAGCGCCTGGAACACCTCACGACCGCAGACCTGGAGCGGATGACCGCGGCCGAGGAAGGTCCCGTCGCCTATTACGTGCGCACGTCGGTGATGGAGGACGATGCGCTCGATCGCGCCCTGATCGCCGCGACCCGGCTGGCACAGGGCGGCTCGAATCCCGCAGCCGACATGCTCCGCGAGATCCGACGGCGCTGGGCCGAGGCGATCCGTCCGCATGTGCGCGACACCGCGAGCCTCGACCTCGTGATGCTGGTGAGCGACGGCCTCTACTTCAACAATTCGCTCGATGTGCACGGACCCGAGCGCCTGGTCCCGCGCAGCGACGAGCTCGCCGCGTTGATCGCCCTCGTCCTGAAGGCCACCGCCTGAGTCTCCGCAGAACGGCGAGAGGGCGGGAGCATCGCGCTCCCGCCCTCTCGCCTGTCGCTGTCGCTCAGACCTCGGTGATCTCGATCTGACGGAACAGGTCGGCGTCGATCGCGTCGCGCACATCGTCGAGCAGGTCATCGGAGACCGGCGAGTCCAGCGTCAGGACGCTGAGCGCCTGCGCACCGGCTGCCTGACGGGCGATCTGCATCCCCGCGATGTTGATGCCCGCCTCACCGAACTTCTGGCCGTAGACGGCCACGATGCCGGGGCGGTCGGTGTAGAGCATCACGACGTGGTGCTTCTCGATCGGCAGTTCGAGGGCGTGGTCGTTGATGCCGATCAGCTTCTCGGTCTGCTTCGGTCCCGTGAGCGTGCCGGACACCGACAGCTGCGAGCCGTCGGACAGCGCACCGGTGAGCGTGATCACGTTGCGGTACTCGTCGCTCACGTCGTCCTTGAGCAGGCGCACCGCGATACCGCGCTGATCGGCGAGGAGCGGAGCGTTGACGTACGACACGGTCTCGCTGACGATGTTCGTGAACACACCCTTGAGCGCGGCGAGCTTGAGCACGCTCACGTCGTAGTCGTTGAGCTCGCCGTGCACCTCGACGTCGAGGCTCGTGAGCGGCGACGTCGCCAGCGAGGCAAAGATCTGACCGAGCTTCTCGACGAGCGAGATACCCGGGCGCACGTACGGGTCGATGATGCCGCCGGCCACGTTCACCGCGTCCGGCACCAGGTCGCCACCCAGGGCGAGGCGCACGGAACGGGCGACCGAGACTCCGGCCTTCTCCTGCGCCTCTTCGGTGCTGGCGCCGAGGTGCGGCGTGACGACGACGTTCGGAAGGTCGAGGAGCGGTCGCGCTGTGCCCCCCTCTGCCGGGGGCTCGGACGTGAAGACATCGAGACCCGCGCCCGCGATCTCACCCGCGACCAGTGCCGCGTGCAGCGCCTCTTCGTCGATCAGGCCACCACGGGCGACGTTGACCACGAAGGCGGTCGGCTTCATGGCCGCGAACTGCTCGGCGCCGATCATGCCCGTGGTCTCGGGGGTCTTGGGCATGTGGATGGTGAGGAAGTCCGACTCGGCGACGAGTTCGTCGAGCGAGAGGAGCTGCACGCCGAGCTGCTGGGCGCGGGCAGAGGTGACGTAGGGGTCGTAGGCGACGACGCGCATGTCGAAGGCCGCGAGGCGCGCCGCGACGAGGGCGCCGATGCGGCCGAGGCCGATGATGCCGACCGTCTTCTCGAACAGTTCGGCACCCGTGAACGAGCTGCGCTTCCATGCACCGGCCGACAGCGAGGCGTGCGCGGCCGGGATGCGGCGCGCGAGGCTCAGGATGTGACCGACCGTGAGCTCTGCGGCCGACACGATGTTCGAGGTCGGCGCGTTCACGACCATGACACCGGCCGCCGTGGCCGCCTTGATGTCGACGTTGTCGAGGCCGACACCGGCGCGGGCGACGACCTTCAGCTTCGGGGCGTGCGTCAGGGCTTCCTCGTCGATGCGGGTCGCCGAGCGCACCAGCACCGCATCGGCATCCGCCAGCGCCGCGAACAGCGCCTCACGGTCGGTGCCGTCGACGTCGCGGACGTCGAAGTCGGGACCGAGAGCGTCGATCGTGGCGGGAGAGAGTACTTCGGCGATAAGCACGACAGGCTTCGGCACAGTGGATCCTTCGGGGCAGCGCGGCAGGGGCCGATGCGCCGCACACCATGGGGGCGCGATCGCGTCAACTCTACCCGAGCGCTCGAGACCCTCCGTGCCGTGTGACGCCGGCGCGGGCGGTCGGGCTCAGGCGCTGGGCATCGTGAGACTCAGCGCGATCAGGCTCATCCAGAACACCGCGACGACCCCGAGACCCGCGAGGAACACGAGAGCGAGCTCCCCCACGCCGCGCCGTCGGCCGATCGCGTAGGCGAATGCGAAGACGATGGCCGGGAACGCCACACCGAACAGCAGTGTCGCCCACCCGCCGCCGGTCAGTCCGGTCTGCGCCATCGTGATCAGATGCGCGACCGCATTCCACACCGCATACGCGTAGAAGAGCCCCGCCAGTCCGACGACGAGTCCCACGATCCAGCGCGGCGACCCCGTCGACTCCTCCGGAACGATCTGCGAAGCGGTCATGATCCGATCACCCCCACGGTGACGAAGGGCCAGGGGACGAGGAGGACCACGCCGGCGAGCAGCACGGCGACACGGATCCACGCCGCCCTCCCGCGCGTGAGCACCCAGCTCGCAAGGAACCACAGGGCGGGCGCGGCGATCGCGAGGACGAACCAGGGCAGGAACATCACGTCGGAGACGAGGAAGGACGCGAGAGGCTGCAGTCGCAGTCCCCCGACGACCCACCCGATCGTATAGAGGAGGTAGACCCCGCCGACCACGCCCACGAGCAGCAGCATCGGCGTGCTCAGGCCGGACGGCTCGACCGCGTTCGCTGACGAGACGGTGCCGTCCTCGTCGATCGTGCCCACGTCACCGCTGCCCTTGCCGACGGCGTTCCAGCCGTGCGGGAGAGCGGGATCCTTCGGCGCTGCGGCCTCGTCGCCGTCCCAATTGAGGGCGTCGTCGGAATCGGAAGTCATGTCCCCAGCGTAGGACACCCCCTCCACTAGGATCGGGGTTGCCTTGAGCCGGAACGGCAGGCATCGGAGGGGAAAGGGAGCACCGTGGCCGAGAGCGACAAGAGCGACACCGGCGTCGAGTCTGCGGAGGGCACGGGTTCCGAGCCACCCACAGGCTGGGTGCCCACCCCCGAAGCCCAGGCGAAGGCCACACGATTCCGGTGGATCGCCGCGATCCTCTGGGCCCTCGCCATCGTCGGTGAGGCCGTCGGCATCTTCTGGCTCCTGCGCCAGCGCGTCTTCGTCGGCGAGGACGGCACGTTCGTGCGCGATCCCGACACCGGTCTCCTGGAGGAGCACGGCGTCACGGCGCAGTTCCCGCAGTGGGCGTTCATCGCGCTCCTCGTCCTGCTCGTGGTGATCGCGGCGCTGTCGATCACCGGATCGGTGCTGTGGAAGAAGGCGAATCGCCTCGACCCTGCACGCAGGTCCGACAAGGCACGGTTCTTCGTTCAGAACCAGCTCGGCGCGATCATCGCGATCGTCGCCTTCCTTCCGCTCGTCACCCTGATCTTCCTCAACAAGGACATGGACAAGGGGCAGAAGACGACCGCCGGCATCGTCGGCATCGCCCTCGCGGCTCTCGCCGTCGTCCTCGGCATCGACTTCGCTCCGCCTTCGGTCGAGCAGTACACCGCGGACCAGTCCGCGGTGATCCAGCTCCTGGGCAAGGACGAGGTCGTCTGGGTCGACGGCGGCAAGGTCTATCACGTGTGCGATGAGGTCCCGGCGATCCAGACCGGCAGCGAGATCCGCACCGGCACCACTGCGGAGGCTGTCGAAGCCGGCAAGATCCGCCTGACGCTGCAGTTCGCCTCGGAGCTGCGCGCCTGCGACCTGCCCGTGCCCGAGAACGACGAGGAGATCGCCGAAGCTCTGCGCGCGATCCAGTCCGGCCAGGTGGACACCGTGCTGCCCCAACCGGTCTGGGCCGATCCGTCCGAGGCGCCGCTCGTGGTGGAGGAAGCGCCCGCCGAGTAGCGCATGCGTCAACGCTCGTCAGCGCCGGGAATCACGCGTGACTAATCGCCATCGACGACAGTCACCGGGATCTCCGTCAGCTGCGGCGCTTCGCGGTCGTCTGCCGAAGCGTCCTCGAAAGCGTCCCGCGTCAGGGCGACGACGCGGTCGACGAACGCATCGACCTTCTTCCGGTAGGTCGGCTGCGCGCTCTCGAACAGAGGGATGACGTAGTTCGCCTCATCGTTCTCCGCGACGGCGACCTGTTCGAGATATGGCGGCAGGGCGATCGATCTGCCCTTGCCGAACGTCGCGTCCTCGCCATCGAGTACGGGTTCGTATCGGGAGAGCTTGGAGTCCTTCGTCCCGAACGACTGCGCGAGGTAGAGGTACTCGCCGTCCCACGCGATGCCCTGCACCTCCTTGGGGGTCCGGAATGCCACATCCGCCGTGATGTGGATCTCACCGGATTTCGTGATGCGCACGTGATTCGAGTCTCCCGCCCTCGTGAGCGTGACGTCGTCGCCCTCCGCGACGTCGGCGAACTCCAGGGAGAACAACGGGAGTTGAGATTCCTCCGCCTCGTTCGAGAAGTTCCCTGCCCAGAGGACGTCCTCCGAGAACGAGAGGGAAGAAGTCGCCGGGAGGCTGTCGATATAGAACGACAGTCCATATTCGACCGGCTGCTTGCTCTCGATGTCGTAGCTGTCGATCACCTCCTGCTCGACGGCGGAGATCACCGCTCTCCCCTCGCGTCGGTCCCCGACCCAGAGGACGCCGCGCTCGCTGTCGTACCCGATTCCTCCGACATGAGCCTTGTTGTCGAGCGAGATCGTCTTGATGAATCGCCCGTCCAGATCGAGGATGAAGATCACGGAGTTCAGCTGTCGATCGTGGTCGTACGCCGAGATGAAGACGAACTCCTCGCTGAGCGCGAGCCCTTGCGGGGTGAACCCGTCGGAGCGAGCGAGGACATAGCCGTCCTTCGCCGCCGCCAGGCCGTACGCACCGTACAACCCGGGGACGTTCACGGCGTTCGAGAACGCGTCTCGGATGACGGGGTATCCGCTCATCGCCGCCTGGAATTCTTTGTCGGTGCGCAGGGGGTTGACGGATGCGGTACCGACGGGGATCACGTCGTCTGCGCGTTCGCGGTCGACTTCGAATGGGCGGGCGCACGCCGTGAGCGAGAACGGGATCGCGAGGGCGAAGAACAACCCTGCCGCACAGACCCTCATCAGACCGGACGCGGTTCTCCTCACAGTCGGCACTCCCCTTCGTCGCACTCATCTCGCGCCAGCGCGCCGACATGGAGGGGCCCTTCGGGACGCCTTCCTCCACGTGGGCGCACGAATCCGCCTTCCCTCCAGCTTCGTGCGCGCGCCCACCACGCACTCGGGTACCCGGCCGCATTCAGTACCGTGAGCGGAGAATTCAGTGCTCCTGCACCACGCTCGGGCCGGGTCAGTCGGTGTCGAGCGCCGCCACGAGCCGCTCCTCCGCCGAGGAGAGGTGCGCGTCGAGGAGGGCAGCCGCGCGATCGGCGTCTCCCGAGGCGACGGCGTCGAGGATTTCGGCGTGCTGCGCGGCGATCACCGACGCGTCGAGCAGTCGCCGCCCCTGCACCTGAGCCATGCACAGGCGCACCTCGTCGAGCACGCTGCGGTACATGCGACCGGTGCGCTCGCTCTCGAGGGCGTCGATGAGAGCCGTGTGGAAGCGCAGGTCGGGGTCGACCGTCGCCGGATCGGGTCCCGGAGGCATCCCGAGGATCTCGGCATTGGCGTCGAGTGCCGCCGGCGGCACGGTCCTGGTCGCCGCGAGGTCCCGCAGCGCCGCACTCTCCAGGCGGGCTCTGGTGCGGTACACGTCCCGCACGGTCTCGGGATCGATCCCGACCACCCGGGCGCTCCGATGCGCCGTCCGGGCGAGGAGACCGCTCGCCACGAGCTGCTCGATCGCGGCTTTCGCACTCGGCCTCGCCACACCGAACGTCTGCGACACCGCGGCTTCCGTGACGGGGTCGCCCGACCGGATCTCCCCGCTGAGGATCCGTCGTCGCAGTCGGGCGGTGACGGCATCCACCACGCCGATGATCCCGAGCGGCGCCTCCGAGGTCGTGGTCATCCGGTCAGCCTATCGAAGCCGAGACAACTCGGTACACTTGTCTGACAATCTTTCGACGGAGCAGAGGAGCACCGTGCCGACCACCCTCGCCGAACCGCTGGACCCCGCCCTGCTGGGCTCCGCGACACAGGTCCACTCCCGTTCGATCGATCGCTTCGCCCGGGCGCACGACGCCTCCCACTACCTGCTCATCCCTGACGCCGTGCTCTCCCCCGCGGATGCCGAAGGCGTCGCGCGCGCGTTCGGCGCGGTCCGTGCCGCGGGGCGCACCCTCACCTTCCGCTCCGGCGGCACGAGCCTGTCAGGACAGAGCGTGAGCGACGACATCCTCGTCGACACGCGCAGCAACTTCCGCGACATCCGGGTGGAGGACGACGGCGCCCTGGTGCGCGTCGGCCCAGGAGCGACCGTGCGTCAGGTCAACACCCGGCTCACGCGGTACCGCCGCAAGCTCGGCCCCGACCCGGCGAGCGAGATCGCCTGCACGATCGGCGGAGTCGTCGCGAACAACTCCAGCGGCATGGCGTGCGGCATCACCGAGAACTCCTACCGGACCATCGACTCGATGACGATCGTGCTCCCCAGCGGCACGATCCTCGACACCGGCCGTCCTGACGCGAACGAGATGCTGCGCGCCGTGGAGCCGGCGATCGCCGACGGCCTGCTCGCCCTGCGGGCTCGTCTGCTCGCATCGCCGGAGCACGTGGCGTTCCTCCGCCTGCAGTTCTCCATGAAGAACACCATGGGGTACGGGCTCAACGCGCTGCTCGACTTCGACGACCCTGTGCGCATCCTGGAACACCTCATCATCGGCTCGGAGGGCACACTGGCCTTCGTCGCCGAGGCACGGTTCCGCACGATCGAGGTGCGCCCGTCCATCGCGACCGGGCTGCTCGTGTTCGAGGACCTTTCCGCCGCGATGACCGCGCTCCCCGACCTGACCCGGCTCGGCCTCGCCACGATCGAGCTGATGGACGCCGCGTCGCTGCGCGTCGCGCAAGGGCTGAGCGACGTCCCGGCGGCCATCGCCGAGATCGAGGTCCGAGGACACGCCGCTCTTCTCGTCGAGGTCCATGCCGCCGACGCGGATTCGCTCGCGGAGGCCGGCACCGCCGCGCAGGCGCACTTCGAGGCGCTGCCGCTGGCCGTGGCACCGCGTCTGACCACGGATGCGGGCGAGCGTGCCGCGCTGTGGCACGTCCGCAAGGGCCTGTACACCGCCGTTGCCGGCGCCCGGCCTTCCGGGACCACGGCGCTGCTGGAGGACATCGTGGTCCCCGTCCCTCGTCTGCTCCACACCTGTGAGCGGCTCATCGAGCTGTTCGCGGAACACGGCTACGAGGGTTCGGTCATCTTCGGGCACGCCAAGGACGGCAACGTCCATTTCCTCCTCAACGAGCGCTTCGACGACGCCGACAGCGTCGCGCGCTATCGGCGCTTCACCGACGACCTGGTCGACCTCGTGCTCGCGCAGCAGGGGTCACTGAAGGCCGAGCACGGAACCGGACGCATCATGGCGCCGTTCGTGCGACGCCAGTACGGCGACGAACTCACCGACATGATGTGGGAGATCAAGGGCCTGCTCGACCCGGACGGCATCCTCAATCCGGGCGTCGTGCTCTCGGACGATCCCGACTCGTACCTGCACGACCTCAAGCGTGTGCCCACGGTCGAGAACGAGGTCGACCGCTGCGTCGAGTGCGGATACTGCGAGCCGGCGTGCCCGAGCAAGAGCATCACGCTCACCCCCCGTCAGCGCATCGTCATCCGTCGCGACATGGCGTGGGCCGAGGAACAGGGCGACACCGAGCTGCTGCGAGACCTGCAGAAGGACTACGACTACGACGGCGTGCAGACCTGCGCGGTCGACGGCATGTGCGGCGTCGCCTGCCCCGTCGACATCAACACCGGCGATCTCGTGCGCCGTCTGCGGTCCGAGCAGTCGAAGGCGGTCGAGGGCGCCGTGTGGGGCACCGCCGCCAAGCATTGGGGCACGGTCACCCGCGCCGGCGGAATCGCGCTCACGGTCGCCGACGCCCTGCCGGCTCCCCTCGTGCGCGGGGTGACACACCTCGGCCGCGCCGTCTTGGGCGCCGACACCGTGCCGCTCTACGACCGGGGACTCCCCGGCGGCGGGTCGAAGCCTCCGCATCCCGCTTCGCCGACCGACGCGCAAGCCGTGTTCTTCGGCGCCTGCATCGGCACCATGTTCGGCGCAGAAGGCGAGAGCCAGGGGTCTCGGGACGCGCTGCGTGCCCTGCTGAACCGCGCCGGCATCCCTGTCGTGATCCCGGAGGAGAACGGCGGCCTGTGCTGCGGCACACCCTGGAAGTCGAAGGGGCACCTCGACGGCTACGCGCTCATGTCGGAGCGGGTGCTGGACTCGCTCTGGGAGGCGAGCCGCCACGGCGAGCTCCCCGTGGTGTGCGATGCGGCATCCTGCACCGAGGGGCTGGATGTGATGCTCGCGCAGGCGGTCGCCGAGAACCTCCGCTACGGGGGGCTGCGGATCGAGGATGCGACGACCTACGTCGCCCGTGAGGTGCTGCCCCGGTTGCGCGTGTCGGCGAAGCTCCCGACGGTCGCCGTGCATCCGACCTGCTCCACGACCGCGCTCGGAGCGACCGGAGCCCTGACGGCCATCGCCGAGGCCGTGGCCGACGACGTGTTCATCCCCGAGGGCTGGGGCTGCTGCGCCTTCGCCGGCGACCGCGGCATGCTGCATCCGGAGCTCACCGCGAGCGCGACCGCACAGGAGTCCGCCGAGATCGCCGACGCCGAGAGCACTCGCGGAGGATTCGATGCGTTCGTGTCCGCCAACCGCACGTGCGAGATCGGCATGACGCGCGCCACCGGCCGTCCCTACCGCCACGTGATCGAGGTGCTCGAGGAGCTCACCCGCCCCTGATCCCGGGGAAGATGCAGCGAGGGCCTTCTCGGATCGAAATCCGGGAAGGCCCTCGTCGTGGTCCGATCCGTCTCAGCCTGCGGACAGGACCACGACCGCCTCGTCACGCAGACCGGCGGGAATCACCACGACCGTGCTGTCGCCGGCGGACCGCTCCGCCGCGCTGCCGTCCGACCAGCGCAGCTCCGATGCCGCGAGCTCATGCGGCAGCTCCAGCTCGCCGAGGCGCGGGTCGAGGGCGTGCACGTGCACCGTCGACCCCGTGGTCGTGTATCGACGCGGCGCGCCGGTGCGCTCCCCCATCCGGATCCACGGACGCGTGCCGTAGATCGCGTGGCCGTTGGTCTCGAGCCAGGCGCCCAGCTCGCGCATCGCCCGGCGCTGCAGCTCCGGGATCGAGCCGTCGGCCGCGGGACCCACGTTGATCAACAGGTTGCCGTTCTTCGCGACGACGTCGACGAGCAGGCGGATCAGAGCCGCGCCCGACAGCGAGTGACGCTCGTCCTCGGCCTGGTTGAAGCCGAACGAGTAGCCGAGGCCGCGCGTCGACTCCCACGGCTCCGGGATGATCTCCGGGATGTCCGTGTACTCGCGCGTCAGGAAGCCGTGGTACGGCACACCCCAGCGGTCGTTGACCACGCCGTCTGGCACGGCGTCGAAGTAGCGTTCCAGCATCGCCGCGACGGCGTACTCGTCACTCCCCTTGCCGCCGTCGGGCCAGTCGATGTCGTTCCACAGCACGTCGGGAGAGAAGCGCGAGACCAACTCGTCGAGCTGTGCAGCCGAGTAGCGCGCGAAGTGCTCGTCGTTGCGACGGAACCGGAAGAGGTCGGTGTCGGACTCGATCGCCGGGAAGTCGCTCACGTGCCAGTCGAGCGCGCCGGAGTAGTAGACGCCGAACTTCGCACCCGCCCGACGGGTCGCATCGTGGAACTCCGAGATCAGGTCACGGCGCGGGCCCCGTGCGACCGCGTTGAATCCGGTCGTCGCGGTGTCCCACAGGCAGAAGCCCTCGTGGTGCTTGGTGGTCGGGACGATGTACTTCGCCCCCGCGCCGACGAGCTCCCCGACGAAAGCATCCGCGTCGAAGGCAGAGGCGTCCCACCGGTCGGCCAGGTCCTCGTAGGAGGTTCCGGGGCCGAACAGCTGCTGATGCCGCTCCCACGTCGGGCTGCCGGCGATCCGCACCGTATTGCCGTACCACTCCGCGTACTGATGCCACGCGTAGGCGTCCTCCGTCGGGATGTTCACGCCCTCCCCGTGCTGCACGGCCCACGCGGGCACCGAGTACAGCCCCCAGTGCACGAAGAAGCCGAGCTTCGCATCGCGGTACCAGTCGGGCACGCCCTGGGTCGGATACGCCGGAGCGCTCGCTCCGAGGTCCGGGCCGGTGCGCTTCTCGAAGTTCATCATGCGTTCTGCTCCTCAGAGGTTTCGCGGCGGACGACGACCGCGGTCAGGTCGGGGTTCCCGTGCGGGTCGAACGGATAGACGCCGGTCCGCAACCGGTGGTGGCCGAGACGCAGGAGGTCCTGGTCGACCCCGCCCGGAGTCAGCGCGAGGGTCCAGCCCTCGGCGAGGTCGTACAGCTCGGGCTCGAGGTAGCCGATCTTCACCACGACGATGTCTGCCGTCGTGGGCTCCAGCCCCAGCATCCGGAAGTCCGAGAGATGGTGGAAGGGCTTGCGACGCTCGGTGATGATCGCGTGCAGACCTCCCACCACGATCACGGCCTGCGTCCCTGCATCCGGGTCACCTTCCGTGACGGAGAACACGGTTCCGGTGAACGTCACGGGGCCGTGCGGACCCGCATCGATCCTGGCACCCGCCTCGAGCGTGATGGGGGCGCCGACCCCCGCGGCGACCGCCTGCGCGACGGCCCCACGGTCGAAGATCGAGGCGACCAGCGTGGTGCGGCTGCCGTCGGTGAGCTCGGGCCGCTCGAGCAGGTGCGCGAGCGTCCAGGTGACGTCACCGGCGCCGCCCGCGGTCGGGTTGTCGCCGGAATCGGAGATCAGGTACGGATGCGGGGCGCCCGGAGCGAGGGCTTTCTCGAGTGCATCGTCGAGCGAACCCGTCTCGGCCACGAAGACGAAGTCCTCGCGGGCGTCCCAGAACATCCGCGCGACCCGTTCGGCCTCGCGGGCGATCAGCTCCTCGTCGTCGCCGGTGACCACGACGTACGCCTGGCAGCGCGGCTCATCCGCCCATGCGTAGCCGATCCAGACCGAGGCGTCGACGACACCGGGCATCGCCTCGATCTCGGGCAGTTGCGCGTAGATCCCGCGCGCGGGCTCCAGCCGGGTGCTGGTCTTCTCACCGGGCAGCAGCACGGGAACCGGCACCCACGCCGTGTAGGGTCGGCGGCGCAGCGGGTCGGCTCCATACGGTCCCCGCAGTCGCGCGAGCAGGTTCCACACCGCCCGCTCCTTGGTGTTCATCCAGTCCTCGTGGGGAGCCATCCGGTAGCACGTCAGCAGATCGACCGCGTCACGCAGCACCTCCGAGACGTTGCCGTGCAGGTCCATCGAGGTCGACACGAGCGTGTCGGGTCCGAGCGCCGAGCGCACGGCGAGTGCGAGATCGCCCTCGGCGTCATCCATTCCGACGACGCTCATCGCACCGTGGATGTCGAAGAAGAACCCGTCGAAGGGTCCCTGCTCGCGGATCCCGGCGATGATCGCCTCCTTCATCCGCCGATAGGTCTCCGGAGCCACGGCACCACCCGGCAGGGACCGGCCGTGGGTGAGCGGGACCCACTCGGCGGCGGCGGCGAGCTCACGCCCTTCGTCGAGGAACGGGTAGTACGCCCGCAGCGTCTCGCCGGTACGGACGGTGAAGGCCTCGTCACCGGAGATGTGCGGCGAGAACGTACTCGACTCGATGGAGATCCCGGCGATGCTGATCCGGGGCTTCGGCAGTCCGCCTTCGGCGACGGTCGGAAGCGGACCCATCCAGATCTCGTGGGCTTCGGGACGTGCGGTCACGTGAGGTGCTCCTTTTCGGTGCGAGGGTCGGACTCAGTGTGCCCCCGCCGGCGCGAGGGCGCGGCGGGCGGTCTCGATGGCGCCGAGGGCGACCGCGTCGGAACCGAGGACGGCGGGGATGATGCGCAGCGGGATGCCGGACACGGGCGAGTCCGTGCCCAGCGTGCGAGCGATCGCGGGCTCGAGAAGGTCCCAGGCGGCGGTGACCCCTCCCCCGACGATCGCGCAGGGCAGATCGAGGATCGTGGCGGCGCTGGCGCAGGCGAGGGCGAGCGCGCGGCCGGCGGCGTCGAAGACCGCGATCGCATCGGCGTCCCCGTTGCGGGCCCGATCGGCGACCTCGCGGGCGTCGGTCACCGTGCCGTCCGTGCGCTCCTGATAGCGCAGCGCGATCGACGTGCCGGAGGCCAGCGTCTCGAGGTGCCCGATCTGGCCGCAGGTGCATACCAGCTCGCTGTACCCCGGCGTGTGTCCGATCTCGCCCGCCGCACCGTGCGGGCCGTGATGGAGGTCGCCGTCGATGAGGAGGGCCCCACCGACTCCGGTGCCGAGCATCACTCCGAGCACGTCCTGCTCGCCCCGCCCTGCGGCAGCGACCTCGCCGAGAAGGAAGGCGTTCACGTCGTTCTCGACGCGCACCGGAATCCCGAGACGGGTCTCCAGCTCGTCCGCGAGCGGGAAGCCCGCCCACCCCACGAAGGTCGCGGATGCCGCGCGGATGGTGCCTGTCTCGTGGTCGATGACTCCGGCGGCGCCGACTCCGGCGGCGGCGAGCGACACGTCGACCTCCGCGGCGAGAGCCCTCGCGAGCTCGGCGGCGGCGTCCGCCATCGCGCCGCCGCCGAGCGCGGCCGGCGCCGGGACGCTGCCTCTGGCGAGCACCGTCCCCTCGGCGTTCACGAGGAGAGCGGCGATCTTGGTGCCGCCGATGTCGATACCGACCAGTCCGTTCTCGCGGGTCGTGTGACTGTCGATGGGCATGGTGGTCCCGTGTTCCTGACCGATCATGCTCAGCGTCCGCCCAGTCCTGCCATCGCGATGCCCTTGACGAGGTGCTTCTGCAGCACGATCACGAGCAGGGTGGTGGGGATCATCGAGATGATCGCCGCGGCCATCTGCAGATCCCACCGCGTGCCGGTGAGACCCGAGAAGCTCGCCAGACCGATCGGGAGCGTGCCATGGGCGTTGTAGTCGACGGTCACGATGAGTGGCCAGAGGTAACTGTTCCAGAAGGACAGGAAGGTGAACACCGAGAGCACGGCGACCGCGGACTTCGCCAGCGGCAGGATGATCTGCACGAAGGTGCGGACGGGTCCTGCCCCGTCGACGCGCGCGGCCTCCTCGAGCTCGTACGGGATGCCACGGAAGAACTGGCGCATCAGGAACGTGCCGAACGCGGTGAACGCGAACGGGAAGATCAGCGCCTGGTAGGTGTCGACCCAGTCGAACCACTGCATGACCTGGAACATCGGGATGACGAGCACTTCGGCAGGGACCATGAGGGTCGCCAGGAAGAGCACGAAGACCGCGTCCCTCCCCTTCCAGCGCAGGCGGCCGAAGGCGTATCCGGCGGTGGTCGAGACGAAGAGGACCACGAGCGTGCCGGCGATCGCGACGAAGAACGAGTTCCCGATGTACGTGAGGAACGGCCCGTAGGCGAACACATCGAGGAAGTTCGTCCAGCGCACCTCGGAGGCGATCAGCGTGGGCGGCATGGTGAACATCTCGGAGTTCGGCTTGAGCGCCGAGAAGAACGCGTACACGATGGGCGACACGAAGATCGCGGCCGCGAGATACACGAGCACGTGGGCGATGACCAGGCGCACGCGCTCCGGCCCGCTCAGCGGTGCACGCGTGCGTCCGGTGCGCTCGACCTCGACGTGCTCGTCGTCGAGGACGACGGATGCCGTCGACAGATCAGTGCTCATAGTGCACCCACTTCTTCTGCGCGCCGAACTGCAGCGCCGTGATCACGATGATGAGGGCGAAGAGGATCCACGCACCGGCGGCCGCGAGACCCAACTCCTGGAACTTGAAACCCTGGTTGTAGATGAACTGCACCAGAGGCTGCGTGGCGTTTCCCGGACCTCCGCCGGTGAGCAGCTGCGGCTGCACGAAGACCTGGAGCGCGGTGATCATCGTCATGATCGTCGCGAAGAAGATCGCCGGCGAGATCATCGGGATGACGATGCCGAGCTGCATGCGCAGTCCGCTCGCGCCGTCGATGCGCGCCGCCTCCATGACCGACTCGGGAAGCTGCTCGAGCGCCGCCGAGAAGATGAGCATGTTGTAGCCGACGCCCTGCCACACGCTCATGACGACGACCATGATCATCGCCCACTGCGGGTCTGCGAGGAAGTTCGGCAGCGTGACGCCGAACCAGCTCTCGGCGGCGCCGTTGAACAGCCCCTGCGGCTGGAGCAGCATCTTCCACACCAGCACGTTCGCCACCATCGGTGTCACGACCGGGATGAAGAACAGGACGCGCAGTGCGCCGCGCCCGCGGATCCGCGGAGCGAGCGCCATCGCGAGGACGAGTGAGAGGCCCACGTTCAGCGGGACGTAGAGGATCGTGAACACCGCGGTGTTCCGCAGCGCCGGCCAGAAATCGGGGCTGGAGGTGAACAGGCGGATGTAGTTGTCGATTCCGATGAAGGTCTTCTCGCCGAACGTCGGCCAGTCGAAGAAGCTCATCACGATGGAGAGCACGACGGGCACGACGGTGAACACGGCGAGGCCCGCCAGGGCCGGGGTTGCGAACCCCAGCGCCTGACGGCCCTCTGCCTTGGCGAGAGACCTCCGACGTCGCACGTTGGTGGTCATCACTCGTCTTCCTGGATTGCTTTACTTGCCGAACTGCTGCTGGGCGGAGTCGAGGACGTTCTCCATCGTCTCCTGGCCGTTGTAGACGCTCACCAGCTGCGGCTGGATGTACGTGCCGACCTTCGCCCAGTTGTCGCTGACGTACTGGCCCTGGACGTTCTCGAAGGCGGCCGTGAAGACCTCCTCGACCTGGTCGCGGTACTTCTCGTCGATCGACTCGAAGTAGAGCGGCTGGCTCTCGGCGCGAGCCGGGTAGCTGCGGCCGGAGGACGCGATGTAGTCCTGCGCGTCGGCGCTGAGCAGGGAGCCGAGCACCTTGAGCGCGTCCTCCTTGTTCTCGCACGTCTCGGAGATGCCGAAGCCGGAGCCGAGGATGAGGCTGAGCGACTCGCCGTTCTCGGCGGGCAGCGGCGCCATGCCTGCGGCGAACCCTGTCTCGTTGTTCAGGTAGCTCACCGCGTTCCAGGTGCCGTCGACGGCCATCGCCGCGTTTCCGCTGGAATACTGGTTCTCGCCCCAGCCGGTGTCCGACGCGGAGGCGACGGGCAGAGCGACCTTCTCGTCGGTGACGAGGCCCGCGTACCAGGTGGCCGCATCGACGAACTTGTCGTCCGTCAGCTGCAGCGTGCCGTCCTCGGTGACCGGCTGCAGGCCCGCCTTCGCGATCGGCAGCGCCTGCCACTGGAAGTCGCCCATGCCCACCGCGAAGCCCGACTTGCCGTCGCGCGTCGCCGCCTTGGCGGTGGCCTCGAAGTCGTCGAAGCTCCAGTCGGTGGCGGGGGTCGCCGCACCGGCGGCGGCGAGCTGGTCGGCGTTGTAGTAGACGAGCATCGTGGCGACGTCGAAGGGCAGGCCGTAGAGCGTGCCCTTGTTCTTCAGGATCTCGGTCGCACCGGGAGCGAAGTCACTGTCCGCGAGGCCCGCGGTCTTGAGGTCGGCGTCCGTCAGCTCGGCGAAGCCGTCCGTGTAGCTGGACAGCATTCCGCTGTTCATGCCGGTCACGCAGGCCATGTTGCCCGAGGCCATGTTCGTGGTGAGCTTCGTGAAGAAGTCACCCCAGGGCGCCGTGCGCAGCTCGATCTTCAGGTCGGGGTTCTGTTCCTGGGCGATCTTGATCTGGGCGTCAAGCGCCTTGGTGTCGTCGGCGGAGCCCGCCCACATGTCGACGACGATCGTGTCGTCGCCGGAGGCTCCGGAGCCGCTCGAACCGGCACATCCTGTCATGGCGACCGCAACGCCTGCGACGGCGATCACAGCTCCCACACGCATCTTCTTCATTGAATGACTCCTAGCGGATCGGCAGGTTGTTTCGCGGGTCGAAGCAACCTAGTAGGATTTCGTATGAAGTTACCGTTTCATACTTCGCAAGAGGTCGCAAGCTGAACATCCGATGTTTATCGGACCTTGATAATTCGTAACTCCGGGGAAACACGACGCGCCCCCGCTACGCTGACGATGCTCCGACCAGGAAAGTGCCCCATGCCGAACACCGCTGACACCACCGTCGACGACCCGCAGACACGGAGGATCCTCGACCTCATCGCTCGCGGCGAAGCGCGCTCCCGCTCGGAACTGGCCGCTCTGCTCGGCGTGGCCGCGTCGACGGTCGGGATCCGCGTGCAGTCCCTGCTCGATGCCGGCGTTCTCCGCGAGGCGGGCGACGGCACCTCCCGCGGCGGACGGCGACCCCGGGTCCTCCAGATCGCCGCCGACGGCTTCGTGCTCTCCGCCGACCTAGGCGGAGGTCATGCCCGGATCGGCAGGCACTCGCTCAGCGGCGCACTCCTGGACAGCGAGTCGATCGCCATCGACGTGACCGAGGGCCCCGTAGCCACGCTCGACCGCATCGCCGCTGTGTTCGACCGCCTCGCCACCGATGGGCGCGTGCATGCGATCGGGATCAGCCTGCCGGGCCCCGTCGACATCGCGACCGGCTCCGTCGACCAACCCTCCCGGATGCCGGGATGGCCGGGATTCCGGGTCGGCGAGCATCTCGCTGCACGCTACGACGCCCCCGTGGCGGTCGACAACGACGCGAACCTCGCGGCCCTCGGCGAGCACCGCGAGCGCTTCGGGCACACCGGGCACAGCATCACGGTGAAGGCGGGAACGGCGATCGGCAGCGGAATCATCGTCGACGGACGGGTGCATCGTGGGGCGACCGCCGCCGCAGGCGACATCACCCACACCCGCATCGACGGAAGCGGCGACATCCCGTGCTCGTGCGGCAACACCGGCTGCCTCGAGACCGTGGCGAGCGGGGCGAGCCTCGTCCGGCAGATGCAGGCACGCGGCAACGACACCGTCCGCACGACGACCGATGTGCTCGGCCTGGCCCGTGACGCCGATCCTGTCGCCACGATGCTGGTGCGCACAGCCGGAACCCACCTCGGACAGGCCCTCTCCGGTGTCGTGAACTTCTTCAACCCGCACGCCGTCTTCCTGACGGGCAGCATGAGCGCGTCCGAGCCGTTCATCGCCGCGGTCCGCAGCCGCGTGTACGAGGCTTGTCACCCGCTCGCGACCCAGCGCCTCCGGATCGAAGGCGCGGCCACCGGTGCCGACGCGATTCTGCACGGCGCCGCTCGGCTGGCGCTCGAGGGCATGGATGTCCCCGTGGCGACGGCCTGAGCCGCCGCCACGGCCTGTTCATTCGCCGGTGAGGGTCAGCTCGATGACCGGCACGAGCACGTCGGGGCGACGCACCGGCAGATGTACGGTCAGCGTTCCCTCTGCCTCGCCCGCCGGGGTCATCAGGTCGGCCTCGCGCTCCGGGTCGGACACACTCGTCCCGAGCCAGGAACCGTCGTTGAGCAGACGGGCGTACGACACCCTTCCGGCGAGTTCCGGAAGGTGCACGAACCCCATCGGCCAGCTGAACAGACTCAGGTAGAGACGGTCCCCTCGCCGCGTGTACACGCCCTCGCGGGGCGGGGTGAGCGGCGTGTGCCCCGCGCCGACGACGGCGCCGCGGTGCAGGCGCATCCACTCGCCGATCTCCGCCAGTGTGCGCTCATCGCGAGGCGCGATCGCCCCGCGTCCGTCCGGCCCGATGTTCAGGAGCATGTTGCCCCCCATCGACACCGAGTCGACGAGCATCTGCACGAGCAGCGTCGCCGACTTCTGATCGGTGTTGTCGCGGTGGTAACCCCACGAGCCGTTGAGCGTCTGGCACGCCTCCCATGTCAGTGGCACGCCATCGCGCACGATGGGTGCCGTCGGCTGGTACTGCTCCGGCGTGACGAAGTCGGCCGGAATACCGAGCCGGTCGTTCACGAGCATGTCCGGCTGCAGTTCGCGGCACAGCGCGAGCAGCCCGGTCGCATCCCAGTCGTCGGGCCCCTTGCCCGCCCACCCCTGCTTCTCCTCGGGATAGGTGAAGTCGAAGAACAGGTAGTCGATCGCGCCGTACTCGGTGAGGAGTTCGCGCACCTGGCCGTGAAGGTAGGCGCGATAGGCGGCCATGTCGCGCCCCACGTTCAGCTCCGGCGCACCCTCGTCGTCGCGGCGCGGGTGGTTCCAGTCGATCGTGAAGTCGGGGTGATGCCAGTCGATGACCGAGTGATAGAGGCCGACTTTGATCCCCTCGGCTCGCAGCGCACCCACGTATTCACGGACGAGGTCGCGTCCGGTGTTCGTCACGGAGGTGAAGTCGGTGAGCTTCGAGTCCCACAGGCAGAAGCCGTCGTGATGCTTCGTGGTGAGCACCACGTAGCCCATGCCCGTCTCCTTCGCCGTGCGGGCGAGCGTTGCGGCATCGAAGAGGTCGGGGTCGAAGTGCTCGAAATACTGCCGGTAGTCCTCGTCGGTGAGGCGCTCGTAGCTCTGGACCCATTCGTGCCGCGCGGCCCCGCTGTAGAGGCCGAAGTGGACGAACATGCCGAACCGGGCCTGATCAAACCATTCCTGTCGCATGCCTCCCATCCTGGCACAGACATCGGATGTCTACCCGGCGAATTGGGGCACAGACGAGAACGGGCGCCCCCGAAGGGACGCCCGTTCTTTCGAAGATCGAATCAGCGCGCAGCGCTGCCGTCGATCCTCACCGCGAAGCGGTCAGACAAGCACAGTCCTTACCGGACTGCATCGACGTCAGCGCGCAGCACTGCCGTCGATGTAGTCCTCGTCCTGCTGCTTCCACGCGAAGAGCGAGCGCAGCTCCTTGCCGGTGACCTCGATCGGGTGCTGCTCCTCCTTGGCACGGAGGGCGAGGAATTCCTCGGCACCGTTGTCCTGGTCGTCGATGAAGCGCTTGGCGAAGGCGCCGGACTGGATGTCGGCGAGCACGCCCTGCATGCTCTCCTTGACGCGCTCGTCGATGACGCGCGGGCCCGAGACGTAGTCGCCGAACTCGGCGGTGTCGGAGATCGACCAGCGCTGCTTGGCGATGCCGCCCTCCCACATCAGGTCGACGATGAGCTTGAGCTCGTGGAGCACCTCGAAGTACGCGATCTGCGGCTGGTAGCCCGCCTCTGTGAGCGTCTCGAAGCCGGCCTGCACCAGGTGGCTCACGCCACCGCAGAGCACTGCCTGCTCGCCGAACAGGTCGGTCTCGGTCTCTTCCGTGAAGGTCGTCTTGATGACGCCGGCACGGGTGCCGCCGATGGCCTTCGCGTACGAGAGCGCCAGGTCCCAGGCCTTGCCCGAGGCGTCGCGCTCGACGGCGATGATGTCGGGGATGCCGCGGCCGGCGACGAACTCGCGGCGGACCGTGTGCCCCGGCGCCTTCGGAGCGACGAGGATCACGTCGACGCCCTCGGGAGCGTCGATGTAGCCGAAGCGGATGTTGAAGCCGTGCGCGAAGGCGAGCGTCTTGCCGGCGGTGAGGTTCGGCGCGATGGACTCGCTGTAGATGGTGCGCTGGTGCTGGTCCGGGGCGAGGATCATGATGACGTCGGCCCACTCGGTGGCCTCGGCGACGGTCTTGACCGGGAAGCCGGCTTCCTCGGCCTTGGCAGCCGACTTGGAGCCCTCCTTGAGGGCGATCGCGACCTCGACGCCCGAGTCGCGCAGGTTCTGCGCGTGGGCGTGGCCCTGCGAGCCGTAACCGACGATCGCGACCTTCTTGCCCTGGATCAGGGACAGGTCGGCGTCGGCGTCGTAGAAGATCTCGGTGCTCACTATGTGTTTCTCCTTGTTCTTTGCGTTTCGTCTCGATTCGCGCGCTCGGGGAGCGGCGAAAACTCGGTGGTCAGGTCGGTCAGCCGCGCAGGACGCGCTCGGTGATGCTCTTGCCGCCGCGTCCGATCGCGAGAAGGCCGGACTGCGCGATCTCCTTGATGCCGAAGGGCTCGAGCGCCCGCAGCATCGCATCGACCTTGCCCTTGTCGCCGGTCACCTCGATCACGAGTGCGTCGGAGGCGTAGTCGACCACGGATGCGCGGAAGAGGTTCACGACCTCGATCACGTTCGAACGCGTGGCGTTGTCGGTGCGCACCTTGACGAGCATGTGCTCGCGCTGCACCGACGTGGCGAAGTCGAGCTCGACGATCTTGATCACGTTGATCAGCTTGTTGAGCTGCTTGGTGACCTGCTCGAGCGGGAGCTCGTCGACATCGACGACGACGGTGATGCGGGAGATCCCCGGCACCTCCGTCACGCCGACGGCGAGGGAGTCGATGTTGAAGCCGCGGCGCGCGAAGAGTCCGGCGACGCGGGTCAGGAGGCCGGGGGTGTTCTCCACCAGCAGGCTCAGCACGTGGGTCGACATGGATCAGTCCTCCTCGTCGAAGGCGGGCGCGTGCTCGCGGGCGTACTGGACATAGCTGTTGCTGACTCCCTGTGGGACCATCGGCCACACCATGGAGTCGGCGCTCACGACGAAGTCGATCACCACGGGGCGGTCGTTGGTCTCGAGCGCGAGCTGGATGGCGGCATCCACCTCGTCTTCCTTCTCCACGCGGATCGCAAGGCAGCCGTAGGCCTCTGCGAGCTTCACGAAGTCGGGGATGCGGATCGTGCCGTGTCCGGTGTTGAGGTCGGTGTTCGAGTGACGGCCGTCGTAGAACAGCGTCTGCCACTGCCGCACCATGCCCAGGGACGAGTTGTTGATGATCGCGACCTTGATCGGGATGTTGTTGATCGTGCAGGTCGCGAGTTCCTGGTTCGTCATCTGGAAGCAGCCGTCGCCGTCGATCGCCCAGACCGGGCGCTCGGGCTGAGCGACCTTCGCACCCATCGCCGCGGGCACCGAGTATCCCATCGTGCCGGCGCCGCCGGAGTTCAGCCAGGCGTTGGGACGCTCGTACTTGATGAACTGCGCCGCCCACATCTGGTGCTGGCCGACGCCCGAGGCGTAGATGCCCTCGGGGCCGGTGAGCTCGCCGATCCGCTGGATCACGTACTGCGGGGCCAGGAGACCGTCGGTCGTCGGCGCGAACCCGAGGGGGAACTCCGTGCGCAGTCCGTCGAGATACGACCACCACTCGTCGGTGTCGGGCTTCGCGCTGCCCATCGTGCCGCGGAAAGCCGCATCCAGGTCGATCAGCACGTCCCTGACGTCGCCCACGATCGGGACGTCGGCCGTGCGGATCTTCGAGATCTCCGCGGGGTCGATGTCGACGTGGACGACTTTGGCGTTGGGCGCGAAGAGGGCGGCCTTGCCGGTCACTCGGTCATCGAACCGGGCGCCGAGCGACACCAGGAGGTCCGCCTCCTGCAGCGCCAGCACGGCCGGAACCGTGCCGTGCATCCCCGGCATGCCGAGGTGCTGCGGGTGGGAGTCGGGGAACGCGCCGCGAGCCATCAGCGTGGTCACGACCGGCGCCCCCGTGGACTCCGCGAGTTCGAGGAGCTCGGCCGCCGCCTTGCCGCGGATCACGCCGCCGCCGACGTACAGCACCGGCTTCTTGGCCTCGGCGAGCATCGTCGCCGCAGCCTGGATCTGCTTGCCGTGCGCCTTCGTCACCGGACGGTAGCCGGGGAGATCGATCTTGGGCGGCCACACGAACGGTGCGGTCGCCTGCTGGGCGTCCTTCGTGATGTCGACCAGCACGGGGCCGGGACGGCCGGTGCCGGCGATCTCGTAGGCCGCGGCGATCGCCCCGGGGATATCCGCCGCGTCCTTGACCAGGAACGAGTGCTTCGTGATCGGCATCGTGATCCCCACGATGTCGGCTTCCTGGAACGCGTCGGTTCCCATCAGCGTCGAGAAGACCTGACCGGTGATGGCCAGCATCGGCACCGAGTCCATGTAGGCGTCGGCGATCGCCGTGACCAGGTTCGTCGCACCGGGGCCGGAGGTCGCGATGCACACGCCCACCTTGCCCGACGCGGATGCGTAGCCCTCGGCCGCATGGCCCGCGCCCTGCTCGTGCCGCACCAGGATGTGGCGCAGCTCGGAGGCGTCCATGAGCGGGTCGTACACGGGGAGGATCGCTCCGCCGGGAAGTCCGAAGACGTCGGTGACGCCGAGCAGTTCGAGTGAGCGGACGACGGCCTCGGCGCCGGTGATCTCCGGGGCTGAGGATTGACGGGCGGGCGGCCTCGGCACGGCCGGGGCGGAGTCAGCAGTCATGAAATTCCTTCTGATGATCTGTGGAGGACGCCGGATGCCGGAGCGTCCGGGTCAGCCGGTGGTCGCTCCCTCGGCGGCGGACCGCACGAGGCGCGAGTACTTGGCAAGAACGCCTCGGGTGTAGCGCGGGGGAAGCGGCTCCCAGCCAGAGCGGCGGGAGGCGAGCTCTGCCTCATCGACGAGTAGATCGAGAGAGCGAGCTGCGATATCGACCCGTATCAGATCACCATCGCGCACGAAGGCGATAGGACCTGCGTCCACCGCTTCGGGTGCTATGTGGCCGATGCACAGGCCGGTTGTGCCGCCTGAGAATCGTCCGTCAGTCAAGAGTAGTACATCTTTTCCGAGCCCCGCGCCCTTGATGGCCGCGGTGATGGCGAGCATCTCGCGCATGCCCGGTCCGCCCTTGGGACCTTCGTAGCGGATGACGATGACGGTGCCGGGCTCGATCTCGCCCTCGGCGACGGCATCCATGGCGGCGCGCTCGCGCTCGAACACGCGGGCAGGGCCTTCGAAGACGGCGGCATCGAAGCCCGCGGTCTTCACCACGGCGCCTTCCGGAGCCAGCGAGCCGTGCAGGATCGTGAGGCCGCCGGTCGCGTGGATCGGGTTGTCGAACGTGTGGATGACCTCGCCGTCGATCGGCTGCGGGTCGAGGTCTGCGAGGTTCTCGGCGAGCGTCTTGCCCGTGACGGTGAGTGCGTCGCCGTGCAGCAGGCCCTCGTCGAGCATCGCCTTCATGATGACCGGGATTCCGCCGTGACGGTCGACGTCGTTCATGACGTACTTGCCGAAGGGCTTCATGTCGGCCACGTGCGGGACCTTGTCGCCGATGCGGTTGAAGTCGTGCAGGCTCAGGTCGACGTCGGCCTCACGAGCGATCGCGAGCAGGTGCAGCACCACGTTGGTCGAGCCGCCGAGGGCCATCGCCAGGGCGATCGCGTTCTCGAAGGCCTCCTTGGTGAGGATGTCGCGGGTCGTGATGCCCTGGCGGAGCAGGTTCACCACGGCTTCGCCCGAGCGGTGGGCGAAGTAGTCACGGCGACGGTCTGCGGCGGGCGGTGCCGCCGACCCGGGGAGGCTGAGCCCCAGGGCCTCGGCCACCGAGGCCATCGTGTTGGCGGTGTACATGCCACCGCAGGCGCCTTCACCGGGGGCGATGGCGCACTCGATGCGCTTGAGGTCCTCTTCGCTCATGAGCCCGGCGCGGCAGGCGCCGACCGCCTCGAACGAGTCGATGATCGTGACGTCCTTCTCGGTGCCGTCCGAGAGCTTGACCCAGCCCGGTGCGATCGAGCCGGCGTACAGGAACACGCTGGAGAGGTCGAGTCGGGCGCTGGCCATGAGCATGCCGGGGATCGACTTGTCGCAGCCGGCGAGCAGGACGGAGCCGTCGAGGCGCTCGGCCATCATCACGGTCTCGACCGAGTCGGCGATGACCTCGCGCGAGACGAGCGAGAAGTGCATTCCCTCGTGGCCCATCGAGATGCCGTCGGAGACGGAGATGGTGCCGAACTGCAGCGGGTAGCCGCCGCCGGAGTGCACGCCCTCCTTCGCGCCCTGCGCGAGCCGATCGAGGCTCAGGTTGCAGGGCGTGATCTCGTTCCAGCTGGAGGCGATGCCGATCTGCGGCTTGTCCCAGTCGGCGTCGCCCATGCCGACGGCACGGAGCATGCCTCGGGAGGTCGTGGCCTCGATGCCGTCGGTGACGACGCGGCTGCGGGGCTTGATGTCGATGGGCGCGCTGCTGGCGGGATCATGCGAGGACATGACGGAAGTCTATTGCTGTGCGGAGGTGCGTTCGTCCGCCAACGCCTCCAGAAGCGCGGCGATCTGTTGTGGAGTGTCCACACGCAGGGCCGCGGCGCTCTCCCCCGGGCCCACCCGCACGCCGAGGTCGCCGGGCTGCAGCACGCGCATCGCGTCCTCATCCGTCACGTCGTCGCCGGCGAACAGGATCCCGGTGGCATCGAAGCGCTCGCGGAGGGCTGCCATCGCCGCGTCCTTGCCCTCGGTGCGCGACGAGAACTCCAGCACACGGTGTCCCGCGCGCCGCCGCCAGTGCGGGAAGCGCTCGGCGACCAGGGCGTCGATCTCGGCGAAGACACGCTCCTCGGTCTCGCGGTCGGCGCGGCGCGTGTGCACGCCCATGCCGAAGGTCTTGGGCTCGAACTCGGCGCCCTCGTAGCGCTCGATGATCGGCTTGGCGGCCGCCCAGAGCTCTTCCCTGGTGCCGTCCTCCGCGGCATCGTGGGCCGCATCAGCGTCGTCGCCGGGGAACCAGTACTGGGCGCCGTGGGAGCCGGCCAGCGCGATCGCGGAGTCGTCGGTGTGTTCGGTGATCACCCTCAGATCGTGCATGCTGCGCCCGGAGACGTAGGCGACGACGGTGTCGGGCAGTGCCGCGAGCCGCTCGACCTGGGCGGCCACCTCGGGCAATGCGCGCGCAGCCATCGGGTCGGGGACGAGCGGTGATGCGGTGCCGTCGAAGTCGAGCGCGACGACCAGCCGCGGCGTGGCCGCCAGCGCGCTCAGGTCGTCGTCAGCGGTTCCGGGTGTCCAGGGGCGCGTCACGGTTTCTCCATTCAGAGGGGGCGTTCTCAGTATCCGGGCCGCACGGACACTCAGCGTCCGCGCACTTCGGAGAGGGCGGCGAGGAACGACGAGGACCAGGCGTCGACGTCGTTGTCCAGCACGCGTCGACGGAGCGAACGCATGCGGCGCCCCTGCTCGGCCGGGGGCATCTCGACGGCCGTCATGATCGCGTCCTTGAGCCCCTCGATGTCGTGCGGATTGACCCGCACCGCCTGCCGCAGCTCGTCGGCGGCACCGGTGAACTCACTGAGCACGAGCACTCCGCGATCATCGACTCGAGTGGCGACGTACTCCTTGGCGACGAGGTTCATGCCATCTCGGAGCGCGGTCACGAGCATCACGTCCGCGGCCAGGTACAGCGCGACCATCTCCTCGCGCGGGTATCCCTGGTGGAGGTAGCGGATCGCGGAGTGGCCCATCGTGTCGGTGTCGCCGTTGATACGGCTGACCGCGAGTTCGATCTCGTCGCGCAGATGCACGTAGGCGTCGACCCGCTCGCGGCTCGGGCTCGCGACCTGCACGAGGGTCACGTCCTCGACTTTGAGTCGGCCCTCCGCCAGCAGCTCGCCATAGGCCTTGATCCGATGACGGATGCCCTTGGTGTAATCGAGCCGGTCGACCCCGAGCAGGATGCGCTTCGGGTTGCCGAGGCTCGCGCGGATCTCGGCCGCACGGGCACGGACATCCTCCCGAGCGGCGAGCTCGAGGTACGGCGTGGTGTCGATCGAGATCGGGAACGCACGGGCCAGCGCCGTGCGGGTGCCCTCTCCCTCGGGGACCGCGACGTGCGGGCCCTTGACCTCATAGCGCAGACGTCGCCGCACCGCGGTGAGGAAGTACGTGGCATCCTGCGCACGCTGGAAGCCGATGACGTCGGCGCCGAGCAGTCCGCGCAGCACCTGGTCGCGCCAGGGCAGCTGTGCATAGAGACCATGAGCGGGGAACGGGATGTGGTGGAAGTATCCGATCGTGACGTCAGGGCGCAGCTCTCGCACCATCTGCGGCACGAGCTGCAGCTGGTAGTCGTGCACCCAGACCGTGCCCTCCGGCGCCGCGGCGGCAGCGGCCGCTTCCGCGAACCGACGGTTCACGGTGACGTAGGCATCCCACCACTCGCGGTGGTACTGCGGCGGAGCGATGACGTCGTGGTAGAGCGGCCAGATCGTGTCGTTCGCGAAGCCCTCGTAGTACTCGGCGACCTCCTCGGCGCTCAGCGCCACGGGGATCAGCCGGATCCCGCCTGCCTCGAACGGTGCGAGTTCGACGTCGGCTTGCCCGGCCCAGCCGACCCATGCGCCGTTGACGTTGCGCATCATCGGCTCGAGGGCCGCGACCAGTCCACCCGGCGAGGTCCGCCAGATCTCCTCGCCGTCAGGCCCTTCCACCCGATCGACGGGCAGCCGGTTGGCGACGACGACGAAATCTGCAGCTGTCAAGTGGGACTCCTCACACCAGCGGTTGACTCCAACCTACCCAGGATGGCGGGATTCCGCCCCGCGACGTCAGACGGTGACCGACGATCGACGCCGTCCGGTGCCGCTGAGCGCCCAGTTCGCCACCCCGGCCGCGAAGGCGATGAACGCGGCGACCATCGGCAGCAGGAGGGCGGCGGAGGTCCCGACGTTCTCGGCGATCTCGCCCGCCACGGCGGCGCCGATGGATTGCCCGACCACGACGCCCGAGCCCAGCATCGTCATCACGGTCGCGGATCGTCCGCGCGGGCTGCGGGCGGCGCCGAAACTGTACTGCGTGACCAGCGTCGGACCGATCCCGATGCCCATGATCGCCAGCGCCACCATCATCGTCCCCGGGGAGTCGACGAAGCCGAGCAGGAGCGTCCCGGCCAGCAGGATGCCGGAGAAGACGAGCCACCGCGCGCGCATCGAGAAAGCCGGAGGAAGCCACGCGACACCCAACGCGAGGATCGCCGAGCCGACGCCCATCACGCCGTAGAGGAGCCCGGCCTGCTCGGGGGCACCGCGGTCCGCCATGAACGAGGTGAGCGAGGTGAGCATCGTGCCGAAGAAGACGCCCACGCCGAGGATGCCGAGGACGACGATCAGCAGCTGCGGGCGGAACAGCTCGGAGATCGCGGACGGTGCCCTGCCGTCGGCATCGCGATCCTGAGACACGTGTCGGCCGCTGGGGTGCAGCGCGAATGCACCGACGAAGACGACCGTGAGCACGGCCGCACCGACCAGGGGCGCCCACGGGGCGAACGCTGACGCCAGGATGCCGACCAGGAAAGGGCCGAAGACGAAGACCGTCTCGTCTGCAGCGGACTCGTACGCCATCGTGCCCGAGACCGTCTTGGGACGGCGCTCCTCGGGCATCCGCTCGCCGATGATCGTGACCAGACGCGACCGCGAGAGCGGGGCGACCTGCGGAGCGGTGGCTCCGATGCCGACGGCGGCGAGCAGCACGAATCCGTCGGCTGCCGTCCCGTAGACGACGAAGGTGAAGAGCAGGAGCATCGTGCCGTTCGCGAGGGCGAGCACGACCAGCACGATCCGCTGGCCGAACCGGTCCGCCGCAGCGCCGAGCAGCGGTCCGAAGCATGCCGTTCCCAGACCCACCGCGGCCGAAGTCAGCCCGCCGAGGGAAAGGGAGCCGCGTGCCGAGACGACGACGGTCAGGACGCCGACGACCATCATCGCGAACGGGAGTCGCGCGATGAAGGCGATCAGGAAGTAGGGAAGGCCGGCGAGCCGGAGAAGGCTCGGCTCGGCGACGGGTTGCGGTGCTGTTGCGCGTGTCATGGCTCTCGCGCGTCGAAGACGCGATGTCGGGTGCCGCCGCTGTCCGTCGGAATTCCGACGGCCGGTAGATACACGGTTGTGCGGCCGCGGGCGAGCCGCGACCCCGCCATGATAGCGGGTGGACCCGGGCAACGGCCGGGAATCGGGCGGGGCCGGACGGGTCTATTCTGGGCGACACCCCGCCGCACGACACGCTCCCGAGGAGACCCCGTTGTCCACAGCCCCGCAGGCCGCCGCCCCCGCTCTCGCGCTCCCTCCGCGCTCGCACCGCGCGGGAAGCGCCAAGACATCTCCGGTGCGCGACCTCCTCGCTCTCACCGAGCGGCCGGAGATCATCTCCTTCGCGGGCGGACTCCCCGCGCCCGAGCTGTTCGACGTCGAGGGGATCCGGACGGCGTTCGACGCCGTGCTCGACTCCCCCGGTGTGCTCCAGTACTCCACGTCCGAAGGCGATCCGCGACTGCGTGAAGAGGTGGCGAGACGATACGTGATCGACGGTCTGCCCACCGCGGCATCCGACCTGATCATCACGACGGGTTCGCAGCAGGGCCTCGGTCTGATCTCCACGACGCTGCTCGACCCCGGGGACACGATCCTGGTCGAGGAGCCGTGCTACCTCGCGGCGTTGCAGACGTTCGCGCTGGCCGGTGCGCGTGTGGTCGGCGTCCCGTACGCCGGCGACGACCTCGATCTCGAGGCGCTGGAACGGCTCGCCCGCGAGCACGCCCCGAAGTTCTTCTACACCGTGCCGACGTTCCAGAATCCGACGGGACGAACACACGGTCTCGACGCGCGCCGCGAGATCGCCGCTATCGCACAGCGGCAGGGCTTCCGCATCATCGAGGACGAGCCGTATCGTCAGCTGCGGTACTCCGGCGACGCTCTCCCGTCCCTGGCCGAGTTCGCACCCGATCACGTCATCAGCCTCGGCAGCTTCTCCAAGGTGATCGCTCCCGGCCTGCGCATCGGCTGGATCCGCACGACCGCCGACGTCCGCCCGTCGATCACGATCGCCAAGCAGGCGGCCGACCTGCACACCTCCACGATCGATCAGGCGGCGGCCGCCCACTACCTCGTGTCGGGCCGCGGCGAACCCGCGCTCGCACGCATCCGCGAGGCGTATGCCGCCCGACGGGACGCCATGCTCGATGCTCTGCCCTCCGCCCTGCCCGAGGGGAGCAGCTGGAATCGACCCGACGGCGGCATGTTCGTGTGGGCTCGACTCCCCGAAGGGATGGATGCCGCGTCCGCACTCGCGACGGCGCTCACGCACGATGTCGCCTTCGTCCCCGGCACCTCGTTCTTCTCCGGTCGACCCGATGCGCGCACGCTCCGGCTGTCGTTCACGACCTACGCCCCTGACAGGATCAAGGAGGGCTTGTCAAGGCTCGGTGCGACCTGGGGTGCGGGAAGGTAGCGTGGGAGAATGCGCTACCTCTTCAGCACCGGACTTGTCGCGGCGATCTCCGCAGGGGTCTCCCTGCTCCGCGGCACCCGCGAGCAGCCCGTCACCTGGCGCGCCGTCCTGTCCTGGCTCAGCTGGGGCATCACGATGGCACTCGCCGTCGGCGCCGTGATCGACATGAATCGGGAGCGACGCGGTGTGCTCGTCGACGCCGACTCCCCGCAGTCGGTCAAGAAGGCGAAGAAGGCTCAGCGCCTGCAGTTCCGGTCGCAGAAGGCTCTCGCCGACACGCAGGATCACGCCAAGGACAAGCGCCCCTGACAGCGGCCTCCCGAGCGGACGCGCTCAGCACGTGAGGATCAGCGCGTGAGGATCAGCGCCTCTCCCTGACCACCGCCGCCGCACAGCCCGACGGCAGCCGTGCCCCCGCCGCGACGGACCAGTTCGTGCGCGACGTGCACGACGAGTCTGTTGCCGGATGCGCCGATCGGGTGGCCGATCGCGATCCCCCCGCCGTGGATGTTCACGATCGCCTCGTCGAGGCCCAGTTCGACCTGCGAGCGGGCGACGACGGCGCCGAACGCCTCGTTGATCTCGACGAGGTCGAGGTCCGACGCTGCGATGCCCTGCTTCTCGCACGCGCGCTCGATCGCACGGGCGGGCTGCGCCTGCAGGGAGTTGTCCGGCCCCGCGGTCTGCCCGCTCGCACCGACCGTGACGAGCACGGGCCACCCCTTGGCTGCCGCCGTGTGCCGCGTCGTGACCACCACAGCGGATGCTCCGTCCGAGATCGGCGAGGAGTTCCCCGCGGTGATCGACCCTCCTTCGGCGAATGCCGCGCGCAGACCGGCGAGAGTCTCGACGGTCGTCTCCGGGCGCACGCCCTCGTCCTTCGCCACCTGCACCGGCTCACCGCGACGCTGCGGGACCTCGACCGCGACGATCTCCGCATCGAAGACTCCGGCCTCCTGCGCCGCGGCCGCGCGCTGATGCGACAGGGCGGCGACCCGGTCCTGCGCCTGACGAGTGAGTTCGTACCGCGCGTTGTGGCGCTCTGTCGACGCTCCCATGCTCTCCCGGTCGTACGCGTCCGTCAGCCCGTCGAAGGCCATGTGGTCGAGCACCTCGACGCTCCCGTAGGTCCAGCCGTCACGGGAGCCCATGAGCATGTGCGGTGCCCGCGTCATCGACTCCATCCCCGCGGCGACGACGACCTCGGCATCGCCTGTTCGGATCATCCGGGCAGCGTCGATGATCGCCGTGAGGCCGGAGAGGCAGACCTTGTTGACGGAGTGCGCGGGCACGTCCCATCCGATGCCGGCGCCGATCGCCGCCTGGCGCGCCGCGTTCTGCCCGGACCCCGCGGCCAGAACCTGACCGACGATGACGGCGTCGACGTCCGCAGGATCGATCGAAGCCTGTTCCAGAGCCCCGCGGATCGCGAACGATCCGAGCTGGGGCGCGGTGAAGGCGGCGAGCTGGCCTTTGAGCCGCCCCTGTGGGGTGCGGGCGGCGGCGACGATGACGACGTCGTTCTCAGTCATGGTCCATGGTCCTTCCGGTGAGCAGAGCGTGGGAGACGGTGAGGGGCGGTTCGGTCGCGGCGATGACCTCATCGATCGTGACATCCGGTGCGGTCTCGACGAGCACGAGCCCGTCGGGCGTGACATCGATCACGGCGAGATCGGTGATGATCCTGTCGACCACCCCGCGACCGGTCAACGGGAGAGAGCACTTCTCCACGATCTTCGCTGATCCGTCTTTCGCGACATGCTCCATCAGCACGATGACCCGGGCCGCTCCGTGCACGAGATCCATGGCACCGCCCGGCCCCTTGACCATCTTGCCGGGGATCATCCAGTTCGCGAGGTCGCCCGCTGCGGAGACCTGCATCGCCCCGAGGATCGCGGCGTCGATCTTGCCGCCGCGGATCATGCCGAAACTCGTCGCCGAGTCGAAGAACGCCGCCCCCGGCAGCGTCGTGACCGTCTCCTTGCCCGCGTTGATGAGGTCGGGATCGACGGCGGCCTCGGTCGGATAGGGTCCGACGCCCAGGATGCCGTTCTCCGATTGCAGGACGACCGTGACACCGCGTGGCACATGGTTCGGCACGAGCGTGGGCAGGCCGATGCCGAGGTTGACGTAGGCGCCGTCCTGCAGTTCGGCTGCGGCGCGGGCGGCCATCTGCTCCCGGGTGAGTGCCATCTCAGGCTCCTTCCGCGGCGACGGTGCGCCGCTCGATGCGCTTGGGGATGTCCGCGCCGACCTCGACGATGCGATGCACGAACACACCGGGGAGGTGGATGCTGTCGGGATCGAGTTCGCCCGGTTCGACGAGCTGCTCGACCTGGGCGATGCAGATGCGTCCGGCCATGGCGGCGAGCGGGTTGAAGTTGCGTGCCGCCTTGTTGAAGACGAGGTTGCCGTGACGGTCGCCCCGCGCAGCGTGCACGAGTGAGAAGTCGGTGGTGATCGCCTCCTCCAGGACGAACTCCTTCGGCTCGCCGTTCAGGTCGAAGACACGTACATCCTTCGCCGGGGAGGCGATGTCGATGCTGCCGTCGCGGTGGTACCTGCGAGGCAGGCCCCCTTCGGCGACCTGCGTGCCGACTCCGGTCTGGGTGAAGAAGGCGGCGATGCCCGAGCCTCCTGCCCTGAGCTTCTCGGCGAGCGTCCCCTGCGGGGTGAGTTCGAGTTCGAGTTCGCCGCTCAGGAACTGGCGCTCGAACTCCTTGTTCTCCCCCACGTACGACGAGGTCATCTTGCGGATGCGCTGCGCGGCGAGCAGTACTCCGAGACCCCAGTCGTCCACACCGCAGTTGTTGCTCACGACGCTGAGGTTCTTCGTTCCCTGCGCGAGCAGGGCCTCGATCAGGGCGATCGGATTCCCGGACAGGCCGAAACCGCCCACCGCGAGCGACGCCCCGTCCTCGATATCGGAGATCGCGGCCTCCGCGGACTCCCAGTGTTTGTCGATCACGTCGGCTCCTTCGATTCCGTGCTCTCCCCAGCATCCGCCCGCGACTCCTGGAGAAGAAAGGTGCGTCTTGCGATGTGGGCGAACACGGAGGTAGCGTCCACGATATGGAACAACAGGCTCAGGTGCCCGGGGCTCAGGCGATCGCACGCGCCGCGCACCTCCTCCGCCTGGTGACGGCCGCCGGCGCCGACGGCGCCACCCTGCAGGAGCTCGCTGCCGCCGCCGATCTCTCACGCTCGACCGTCCACCGACTGCTCAGCGCCCTCAAGGCCGAGGGGCTCGTCGATCGCGACGGCGAGAGCACCCGATGGATGCCGGGGCCGGAGCTCTTCCTCATGGGATCCGTGGCTGCCGCGCGCTACGACGTGACCTCGCTGGCCCGCGACATCGTGCGCTCCCTCGCCGTGAAGACCGAGGAGAGCGCGTTCCTCTCGGTCCGACGAGCAGATGAGACGGTGTGTCTGCTCCGCGAGGAGGGCTCGTTTCCGATCCGCTCGTTCGTCCTGAGCGAGGGCGTCCGCTTCCCCCTCGGCGTGGCCAGCGCCGGTCTCGCCATCCTGGCCTTCCTCCCTGACCACGATGTGGATGCCTACCTGGAGAGGCATCCCGGCCTGGAGCGCACGTGGGGGCGCCCGCACGGCGATCGCCGACTGCGCGCGCGCCTGGCCGAGACGAAGGAACGCGGATATGCGATCAACCCCGGGCTGATCGTCGAAGGCAGCTGGGGGTTGGGCGCCGCCGTCTTCGATCGCTCCGGCCGGCCGGAGTGGGCGCTGAGCCTGACCGGGGTCGAGTTCCGCTTCGGCCCCGACCGAATGGCAGAGCTCGGTCGCACTCTCCTCGCACACGCACACCAGCTCTCCGCGCGGATCGCCAGCGCCCGGAGGTAGCGACCATTACATACCAACCGGTATATACTTATTGGTATGAATCGCTCGGAAGTGATCCCTTCGCTCGTGCTCTCCGGTTACGCGCTGGGCCGCATCGCCGCACAGGACGCGGGGAACGAGGCGCCGGCCGCGCAGTGGCGGGTGCTGAGCCTCCTCGATCAGGCAGGCCCACGTCGAGTCGGCGAACTCGCCGCCTCCGCACGCACCACACAGCCGGGTATGACCCGTCTGATCGGAGGACTCGAGCGGGAGGACCTCGTCCGCCGCTCCCCCGACCCTGACGACTCCCGAGCGATCGTCGTCGAGATCACGCCGCAGGGATCTGCGGCGCTCTCCGCCTGGCGAACCGAGTTCCGCGACACCATCGCGCCGCGATTCACCGACCTGAGCGACGACGACTGGATCGCCCTCACCCGCGCGGCGGAGATCCTCGCCGCGCGCACCGCCGCCGACCGAACAGGAGAACCCCGGTGACCACCGCCGCCGCACCGTCCGTATGGAAGCAGCCCGCCCAGGTCTGGGCCGTCGCCTTCGCCTGCGTCGTCGCCTTCATGGGGATCGGACTCGTCGATCCGATCCTCCCGGCGATCGCCGAGTCGCTCCAGGCGACACCGGTCGAGACCGAGCTCCTGTTCACCAGTTATCTGCTCGTGACCGGACTCGCGATGCTCGTGACGAGCTGGATCTCGAGCCGCATCGGCGCGAAGGCGACTCTGCTGATCGGGCTCGCGCTGATCGTCGTCTTCGCGTTGCTCTGCGCGCTGAGTGGCAGCGTCGATGCGGTCATCGGCTTCCGCGCCGGCTGGGGGCTCGGCAATGCGCTGTTCATCTCGACGGCGCTGGCCACGATCGTCGGCGCTGCCTCGGGTGGCAGCAGCGCGGCGATCATCCTGTATGAGGCCGCCCTCGGGCTCGGGATCGCCATCGGTCCGCTGCTCGGCGGCATCCTCGGCGAGCAGAGCTGGCGCGGTCCGTTCTTCGGCGTGGTCGCGCTGATGGCGATCGCCTTCGTCGCCGTGCTCGTGCTGTTGCGCGGCCCGGCCGAGAAGCGCATGCCGGTGCCGTTCTCCGCGCCGTTCACCGCCCTGCGCCGCCCCGCCCTCGCCGTCCTGGCGGTTGCGGCCCTGTTCTACAACATCGGGTTCTTCGTCCTCCTGGCCTTCTCGCCGTTCCCCCTCGGCTTCGGCGCGCTCGGCATCGGCTTCACGTTCTTCGGCTGGGGCGTCGCGCTTGCGGTGACGAGCGTCTGGGTCGCACCGGTGCTCATGCGTCGGATGCCGCGCACCCGCATCATCCTCATCGTGCTGCCCCTGCTGGCGGTCGACCTCGTCGCCGCGGGTCTCCTCGTCGAAAGCGCGGCGGCGCTGGTCGCCTGCATCGTCATCGGCGGCCTGATGCTCGGCGTGATGAACACCGTGCTCACGGAAGCCGTGATGGAGGCCACCGATCTCCCCCGGTCCGTGGCGTCTTCGGCCTACTCGGCCGTGAGATTCCTCGGGGGTGCCATGGCTCCCCCGATCGCCGCGCTGCTGTGGCACGCGTTCAACGCGACGGTCCCCTACCTGTTTGCCGCGGCCTCCGTGCTGCTCGCGGCGCTCACGGTGTTCCTCGGACGGCGCGTGCTCGCCCACATCGACGACGAGCCGTCCGACGCGGCCGCAGAGGACGCCGCAGCGATCCTCGTGGGAGACGCCGCCTGAGCCCGCGGGCTGTGCCGGACCGGTCATCGACGCCCGATCCGGCACAGCCCGCGGGCTTTGGATATCGTGAGGCGATGAGCGAAGGAACCCCACTCCCCGAACGCAGCCGACTCGTGCGACAGCATCTCAGGGATGCCGGCGTCGACACCGAGATCCGCGTCCTGCCCGACTCCGCGCGCACAGCGGCGGAGGCGGCGGCCGCCATCGGATGTCCACCGGCCGCGATCGCGAACAGTCTCGTCTTCCTCGCCGATGGAGTGCCGGTGCTGGTCATGACCAGTGGCGGACATCGCGCAGATATCGATGCCCTGGCCGCGAGCATCGGAGCGACGGTGGTCACCATGGCTCCCGCCGCCGTGGTCCGCTCCGCCACCGGGCAGGCGATCGGCGGTGTGGCACCGGTCGGTCACCCTGCCCCGCTCCGCACGTTCCTCGACGAAGCGCTTCGCGACCATGACGAGCTGTGGGCTGCTGCGGGTCACCCCCACACCGTCATGCCGTTGACGTTCGACGAGCTGCTTCAGCTCACGGGTGGGACGGTCATCGCCGTCGCCTGAGACCGGGCCGTGAGCGACGACCGTCCCTCGCGCACACGACGACGGGGCCGATGCCACGGCGCAGAGCGCCCCGCAGCATCGACCCCGCCCAGGCGATCAGTCCTGCGTCAGGCGTGCTCGCGCACGCACCGCACCGAGCGCGGTGAGGGCGATACCGAGGAGGACGGCGGCGCCGCCCGCCCACAGCATCCCGGCAGGCACGTCGCCTCCGGTCGTCGCGAGCGACGACTGCCCGGTGAGCGGCAGCTCGGAGGGCGGCGTGACCTCGGTGGGAGGTGTGGCCGGCGGGGTGGTGGGAGGCGTGGTCGGCGGAATCACGGGCGGCTTCGCTGTCGCGATGTTGGTGAGCGTGACGGCGAGCGTTGCTCCGCCGCCGACCGTGATCTGGGCACCGCCGTCGGGCAGCGCGCTGACGCCGGTTCCCGAGAACACGGGTGTTCCCCACTCGATTCCGTCGATGCTCGGCGGAGTCACCTCGACCAGGGTGACCACCGTTCCCGCAGGGAGCTGGATCGGAGCCGATGCGGCTCCCGCGGTGACGGCGATCGTCCGCTCGACCACGGGGTCGCCGTAGCTGTAGCGAACCGTGTACTCGGCATCCGCCGGAACATCCGAGGCACCCGAGCCGTCGACGGCTTTGGTCACCGTGAACGCGCCGGCGGCGTCACCGTCGCCGGTCCCGCCGCCCGTGACGCGCCAGACCTCGTCGTCGCGAAGCTTGATGCCGTTGACGTCCGCGACGTTGCTGAAGGTGGTCCCGTCGGCCAGTGAGCTCGGCACCGTGAAGTACTTGACGAAATAGATGCGCGTCGCATCGATGGGCCCCGGGATCACGAGGTCGAACCCGGTGCCGTCGGCATTCCACGAGCCGGTCCAGTTCGTGATCGCCCTGGGGTCCTGATTCTGCATCGTCTCACTCCAGACCACGAGCTCACCGTCCTCGTTGTGGTGCTCGGCGAACCCGTCGCCCGCTCCGGTGAGGGTGTCTTCGATGACGATCGAGTTCGCCCCCTGGAAGCTCGCTCCGGGCAGCGCCAGCTGCCAGGCGATGTTGCCGTCGTCCGTCTGCCACGACCACTTCTGCGGCTCGGTGGGCAGCGGCGCCGACGGGCCGATCCCACCGCCGGGAAGCGCGACGTGCGTGATCTTGCCGTCGACGATGAACTCCACGGTGCTCTCCGTGGTCTGCTGGTCCGCATTGGCCGCGAACCACAGCGAGCCGGTGACGCCTGTGCGTCCGTTCACATAGTCGGTGAGCGTGCAGGTCACGACGGGTGCGTCTTCGCTGGTCACCGCGCACTCGGCGATCGTCTTGGTCGGATCCTCGGCGGAGGGCACAGAGAACGTCATCCCGGCGCGTCCGAACTCCTTCGGGAGCGTGAACCCGAAGGTCTGCCCTCCGACCGCGCCATCCGGCACAGACCAGGCGGCGTCGACGCGAACCTGCGAGTACTGCGTCGCCGCGCCGCCGCTTGCCGTCGTCACGACGATGGACGCGGGGTCGATCGCCGCGGGATAGTCGTACTCGGCCGCGGTCGCGGCTCCCCCACCGGCGAGCGTGATCACCGCGGTGAGTGCCGCCGCAGCAGCGGCGATGATCGAAGTTGTCTTCCGGCGCGCTCGCGCGCGCCCATTGCGTTCGTACAAGGCGTGTCCCCCAGTCTCTCTGTGAAGCGCCACCCCTCGGTCGTGCTGTCGCGCAGCGACGCATCCGAGGGAGGTGACGCGGATGTCCCCATGTGAGAGACGGCGTCGCGGCGACTTCATTACGCCAATCTGCGAAATCGACCGCGCGGCGGGTCCGACGCTCCCGATGCCATCCCCAGGAAGGCGCGTCGTCGGCCTCTATGACGCCCTCCGTTTCCAGCGTCGTCAAGATGTCGGTCGCGGTCGGCCGGTCGCTCACCGCACGCAGAGCTCTCCCTATGAGAAGACGGGGCGCAGCAACCCGCCGGGCATCGCGCTCGTCATGAACAACCGGCCTTGCAACTTCCCCAGAGCGCAGAAAAGCCCTGCTGACACTGGCGAGAGTGTCTACAGGGCTGATCCGTGCACCCCCTCGGACTTGAACCGAGAACCCACTGATTAAGAGTCAGTTGCTCTGCCGATTGAGCTAGAGGTGCGTGGCCCGGGATAACCCCGACCGAGGAATTACATTACCAGCCGACCGGCTCCATGAGAAATCGAGCAGGGACCCGGGCGTGGCCGATCACTTCCGTGCGCGGAAACCTGGTCCTTCGACACTCTGGCCCCTCCCCTCCGACGACTATTCTTGGACCGTGACCGCCTCCCCCCACGCCGACATCCTGCGCCGCGACCTCGAGCTCGCCCTGCGCCTCGCCGACGCCGCCGACGCCCAGTCGCTTCCCCGGTTCGACGCGGCTGACCTCGAGATCTCGACCAAGGCCGACAACTCGCACGTGACAGATGCCGATCTCGCCACTGAACGGGCGATCCGCGACATCCTGGCGGCGGAGCGACCCGAGGACGGAATCTTCGGCGAGGAGTTCGGCGCTCAGGGAAGCACGCATCGTCAGTGGATCATCGATCCGATCGACGGGACGGCCAACTTCCTCCGTGGCGTCCCCCTGTGGGGAACGATGATCGCACTCGCGATCGACGGCGTTCCCCAGGTCGGCGTCGTCAGCATGCCGGCGCTCGGGCGTCGCTGGTGGGCGGCGACCGGCGCAGGCTCGTGGACCACCACCGACGGAGAGCCCCGCCGCCTCCAGACCTCCGCGGTCTCATCCCTCGACGATGCCAGCGTGAGCTTCCAGAGCATCGCCCAGTGGTCGGATGCGGGCCGCCTCGACACTCTGTTGAAGGTCGCGGCCGGCGTCTGGCGCGACCGCGCCTACGGCGACGTGTACTCGTACATGCTCCTTGCCGAGGGGCGCGTCGACATGGTCGCGGAGTTCGGTGTCAAGGAGTACGACATCGCGGCAGCGGTGCCGATCATCCGCGAAGCCGGCGGCCGGATGACGGCGATCGACGGCACCGAGACGATCTCCGCCCGTTCGACACTCGCAACCAACGGCATCCTCCATGATGCCTTCCTGGCGCTGATCCAGGGCTGAGCGAAGCACGAGGCCAACGATGATCCCCCGCATCATGTCCGCCACAGCGGGCGTCCTGCTGTTGGTCGTCGCCCTCGCGGGGTGCACGCCTCCCTCGGAGCTGTCGTCGTCCCCTACCCCCGAGGCAACCAATCCCACTCCCCGGGCGAGCGCCGAGCCGGTGACCTCCGCGGCCCCGGAGACGCCTGCCACGGAGCTCACCTGTGAGTCCATGATCTCGGCGGGGACGGTGAAGGCTCTCACGGACGCCGGATGGACCGCTCAGCCGAAGGAGTTCATCGTCGGCGGCGAAGAGCTGACGGAGGGGCTGCTGTGCTTCTGGGCCGACTACTCCGTCGCCTCCGATCACGGACAGCTCTACGGCTGGGCTGCGCTGGACGAGGATGCTTCCGCCTCCGCACAGGCAGGACTCCTCGCCGAGGGCTGGAAGCGCGAAGACGGTGCGGACGGCATCTACTTCACCGAGGACCCGCGGTACGCGATGGGTCGCGATGAGGACGGGTACGGGATGACCTACCTGTTCGGCGGCGACTGGGTGCGATTCGCCGACACCAGGCAGGGGCTGATCCTCATCGAATGGACCGGCTGACGACAGCGATCCGGTGCGGAGGCTAGGGCGCCGCCGCTCCCATCGAGCTCTCCCGAATGCGTCCGAACCCGCGGCTGACCGGTGGCGTCCACAGCAGCACGACGATGACGGCAGCGACCGCCACGGTGACGGCCGCTCCCCAGTCCCAGCGGTCGCCGAGGACGAGCACGACGGCGCTGAGCGCGATGGCGAACCCGAGGAACATCGTGAGCATCAGGCGCGACAAGCCGCTGCCGCGGCGTATGCCGGCGGCAACGGCGAGGACGAGGAGGCCGAACAGCGCGATGGCGGCGCCGGCGAGGGAGAACGCGGATGCGCTCACCTCCGGATCGTAGCGGCCCAGGAAGACGAGTATCCCGAAGGCCGTCGCGAGCACACCGAACGCGTACGCGAGGACGGCCACCACGGTCGTGATGATCGACGCCCATGCTCGTGCGGCGGACGCGGAACGTTCGGATGCCCGCTCGGGGACGGCCGTCTTCCTCGTCGCCGGCGCGTCGAGAACGAGGCGACGATGCAGGATCCGCACGATCTCGATCGCGGCGACCATCACGATCGTGATTCCGGTCAGCGCGATAGCCAGGTCCTCGCCGGGATCCACCAGGACGAAGAACTGCCTGGCGAGCGGGATCGTGAACACCGCGATGAGCAGCACGAACATCGCGCCCACGACGAGCACCTTGAAGCGGTTGAGCGGGCGGGAGAGGACGGCGAGCACCCAGATGCCGACGACCGCGAGGATGACGGTGGCTCCCGTGCGCAGCTGGTCCTCGTGCGCGCCGAGCCCGCGTGCGACGAACGAGTACCAGGTCAGACCGAGCGCGACGACGATTCCCGACGGGATCGCGAAGCTCAGAGACCGACGGAGGAAGCCGGGCACGTAGCGCGCCGCGTTGGGCATGAGCGCGAGGAAGAACGCCGGGATGCCGATCGTGAGCCCGTCGGTGATGGAGAGTTGCCGGGGCAGGAACGGGAACTCGAGCACGAACACGCCGAAGATGATCGCGAGCAGCGTGGCGTAGACCGTCTTGTTGAGGAACAGCATCGACACGCGTTCGATGTTCGCGATGACTTGACGCCCCTCCGCCACGACGTCGGGCAAGTGCGAGAACTGTCCGTCGAGCAGAACGAGCCGTGCCACGGCCTTGGTCGCGGGCGACCCCGAGTTCATCGCGATGCCGATGTCGGCCGCTTTGATCGCAAGGGCGTCGTTGACGCCGTCCCCGGTCATCGCGACGGTGTGCCCATGACTCTGCAGCGCCGTGACCATGCGCTTCTTCTGCTCGGGCGTCACCCGACCGAAGACCAGGTTCTGATCGAGGATGTCCGCCAGCGCGGTGTCATCTTCCGGGAGGTGCCGCGCGTCGAAGCCCTCCTCGACATCGAGACCGACCTCCCGGGCGATGGCTGCCACCGTGCGGGGGTTGTCACCCGAGATGATGCGGATGCCGACCTGCTGCCGAGCGAAGTACTCGAGGGTCTGCGCCGCGTCGGGGCGCACCTGCTCGCGGAAGGTGAGAACGGTGATCGCCGTGAGTTCCGCCGGGAGCCGTTCGGCGTCGACATCCGTCTCAGACAGGGGAGATTCCGAGTGACCGAGGACCAGTGTGCGGCGTCCGGTCTCGGCGAGGGCGGTGACGGTGCGTCCGAGCTCGGTCTCGGCCGATGTCGCGGAGTCTCCGAACACCATCTCCGGCGCCCCCATCACCCAGGTGCCTTCGTGATCGGCGAAGGACACCGCACTCCATTTGCGAGCGGAGGAGAAGGGGATGTAACCGCGGACCACCGATGAAGACGCGACCGGATACGCGGCCCGCATCGAGCGCGCCGTAGCGTTCGCGTCAGGTGATGCCGCATACCAGGCCAACGCCGACGCGACGCCGGCCGCCTGCACCGACGAGGCACCCTCAAGCGGGTGCGCTTCATCGAACCCGATCTCGCCGACCGTCAGAGTGCCGGTCTTGTCGAGGCAGACGACATCGACTCGGGCGAGTCCCTCCACCGCCGGGAGTTCGTTGACCAGGACCTGTCGGCGGGCCAGCCTCGACGCACCGACCGCGAAGGCGATGCTCGTCATGAGCACGAGGCCGAGCGGGATCATCGCGGTCAATGCGGCGATCGTGTTCACGACCGCCTGCACCCACGCCCCGCTGGAGAACACCGTCGCGTACCCGCCGGTGACGAGGATCTGAGCATTCAGGACGAGCAGGCCGACCGGCCCGATGATCCAGCTCACCCACTTCAGAACACGGTTGACGGAGGACCGAAGCTCGCTGGAGACGAGCGAGAATCGCTTCGCTTCCCCGGCGAAGTGATTCGCATAGGACTCGGCGCCCACCCGGATCGCCCGCGCGGTCCCCTCCCCCGCGACGACCACCGCACCTGAGAGCGCCTCATCCCCGGGCTGCTTCTCCACCGGGTCGGATTCCCCGGTGAGCATCGACTCGTCGATCTGGAGGCCACGGGCCGCGAGGATGTTCGCGTCCGCCGGCACCTGCTCGCCCGCCCGCAGCACCAGAACGTCGTCGAGCACCACATCGACGGGAGCGATCTCCGCCTCTTCGCCGTCTCTGAGCACCAGTGCTCGAGGCGCGTTCATCAACGCCAGGCGGTCGAGGGCGGATTTCGCCCGGAACTCCTGCACGCACCCGATGATCGCGTTCGCGAAAGCTGCGAGCCCGAAGAGCGCATCCTGCCAGCGCCCCACCAGGAACAGCACGAGGAAGCACGCGAAGACGATGCCGTTGAAGAGCGTGAAGACGTTCGCACGCACGATGCTCCATGCGCTTCGGCTCGTGTCGGCCACGAAGGCGTTCGTTCTCCCCGAGGCGACACGCTCGGCGACTTCCACGCGGGTGAGACCGGGAGAGACAGCTTCGGAGGTCGAGTCCACAGACCTCAATATAGGACCACTGCGGACGTGAGCCGAGCGAGTCCGCACTGCGCACCGACGATCCGCTCACCGTCGCACGGTCAGCGTGATCAGAGGCCTCTGGTTGACTGGCGGGATGACCGAACCGAAACCTGCCGTCCGACGACTGACGCGAGACGAGATCACTCTCCGGGCGGATGACCTCGTCGCACTGCAGAAGAGCGCGTACGCGATTGAGGCTGAGCTGATCGGCGATGATCGCATCCCCCCGCTCCATGAATCCGCCGAGGAGCTCGCGCTGGCAGGACTGTTCTGGCACGTGGTCGAGGTCGACGGACAGATCGTGGCCGCGATCGCCCACAGTGACGTCTCGGGTGGTATCGACATCGAACGACTGGTCGTGCACCCTTCGTGGCTGCGGCATGGTCTGGGCAGGCGACTTGTCACCACACTCGTAGCGGGCACCGCGACGGTGTCGACCGGAAGGGACAACCGGCCCGCTCGGCGTCTGTACGAGTCCCTGGGCTTCCAGCACGTCGCGGATGCGGAGGTGCTTCCTGGATTGTGGGTCAGCACCTACACCCACGAATGACCCCACCGGCCGCCGTCTGACGAGGCGCCGACGGATACAAGAAGGCCCGCCTCCCCAGTGATCACTAGGGAGGCGGGCCTCTTTGCTTGTGACAGCGACCTGGTGGAGCTGGGGGGGGAATTGAACTATGCCGCGCCCTGCAGTAGGGCGGCACTCCCCTGGAATCATGCGGTGGAAGCGGTGGAAAGCGATGGCGATTTCTGGGGTGCGATGGGCAGAAACGTGGGCAAAATGTGGGCAGCTTGTGGTCACACCACTGCGCGCACCCGGAACTTGGCGGCCACCGGCATCGTCGCGGGAACGACCGTGCTCGCCCTTGCAGCCTTCGCTCTCGCCATCGATGTCGCAGCGTTCGCCGTCAGCCAGGGAATAGCTCTGCAACGCATCAAAGGTGCGGCGGCCGCCTAGCCGAAGGACCGCGGCCTCATCCGCCCGTCGAAAAGCACTCCATCACCCTCGAAGGCGAGGACATCGCGGACGTCCGTGCGCAGCTACACTCACAGGCGCCTGAGGGGGTGGGACCTCGTGTCCGCCAAGCCCGCGATGAAGACGGGCGAGTCTGTGCGTTCCGTCGAGGGGAAGTTCGAATGCCGCGACGGCTTCCGGGAGATCGAGGCCGCCGACATGACCGCGCTCGAGGCGCAGGTCCCGGAGCGCTGGCAGAATTGGTGATCCGTCCACGTCGGAGGACGCGGACCAGGACAGAGAGGTCGACCATGCCCATAGCCACATCTGCAAACACACGCGCTGTGGTTGAGGAGTTGTTGCGCAGAATCGGTGAGGGGAACCCGGAGCGCATCGCCGAGATGTATGCCGAGCAAGGTGATTGGAAGCTCGCCTGGCCGGAGGCTGAGCACGGCCGTACTGCGACGCCGTGGATCCGCCACCGGTCCACCAGAGCCGACGCGGCTGCCCACTATCGCGAGCTCGCCGAGTACCACGTGCCGGAGGATGTGGCCACCGAGGTCGAGCGCATCCTTGTCGACGGAAGTGACGCGGTGGTGGTGGGCGAGATCCGTCAGACCGCGCGGACCACCGGACGAGCCTACAAGGCGCGGTTCGCTCTGCACCTCACCGTCGCAGACGGCCTCGTCACCCGGCACCATGTCTACGAGGACAGCCTGGCCGTCGCCCAGGCATTCGAAGCGAAGGATCGGTGAAAGACCACCCACCACGTCCCCTACCCACGCAGGGCGAGTAGTTCACCCACCCAGATACGACGAAAGACCCCCATCCAGCCGGAGCCAGGTGGGGGTACGGAGCGAACAGCCCCAGGAGCACGAGCACGCCGGCGGGGATGGCGGGGAGGACGATGTCCATGACTACTCCTGCTGCTGGTTCTTTCCGGCGGTCGGCGACATCAAGCCGTCAGACGTCGAGTCCTGGATCTCCGAAATGAGCGCCGGCACGGCCGTCGCCGATCGGCAGCGCGTCCGCCGCAACACGACCGGTCCACGGTCAGCGACCGTGGTGCTGCGCGCGCTCGGAGTACTCACCGGCATTCTCGACCTCGCCGTCCGCGATCGCCGGATCTCGAAGAACCCGGCACAGGGCGCACGGAATCTCCGGCGCCCACGTCAAGGCGGTGCAGAGGATGCTCGGGCACAAGTCCGCAGCGATGACCCTGGACACGTACGCCGACCTGTTCGACGACGATCTCGACGACGTCGCGAACCGGCTTGATGAGCGTGCGACAGCGGCAGATGTGGGCAAAGTGTGGGCAAGGCTCGCCGCCTGACGAGTCATCCACAACGCAAAGAAGGCCCGCCTCCCCAGTGATCACTAGGGAGGCGGGCCTCTTTGCTTGTGACAGCGACCTGGTGGAGCTGGGGGGAATCGAACCCCCGTCCAACGCTGAGTCTCCACGCCTTCTCCGGGCGCAGTCTGTGAAGACGTTCTACTCGGCTCCGACCTTTGTCACAGACACCTAAGTCGACAAGCCCAGCCTGGGAAGAGTCCCACGTGACGTCCAGACGCCATCACGCAGCAAGATTCCTAGATGACGCCAGGATCCGTATCGGAATCACATACGGCCTGACGGACTATCGGGCTCGCTTATGCAGCGAGGGCGAAGTCGTTGCGCTTGGTTTCGGCAACTATTGTTTTGCAGAGAGCGTTTACGAGATAACTCTGCATCCTCGGCCCGCTTCTCGTGGATTCACAGGCGCTGTCGAAACCGATCAGCCCCGTGGTCCTTCTCTCGAAGGAGCCGCTGTCACACTGTGGAATTACCAACTCGGGAGACAAGCACCCGAGCATCACAGACTACAACGTCAGCGACCTCTCCGCCATTCCGCCGACGTGCGGGCGGCTGGCGTAGAGTCGCCCCATGAGTGAAGTCACCGTCACCGTCCGCGGCGAGCACGAGGAGCGAATCGCGCCGGAGCGCGCCACCATCCATGTGAGTGTGCGCGCCGAAGGCGCCGAGCGCACACAGGTCGTCGACAACGTGATGCGTCTCGCAGAGCCCCTGCGCGACGGGTTGTCGGAGCGGGCGGAGGGTGACGGCGCGGTCATCGAATGGACGAGCAAGCGGCTCTCGGTGCGCGCGGAACGACCGTGGAACAGCGAAGGCAAACGCCTCGCGCCGGTCTACTACGCGAGCATCGACTTCACCGCGACGTTCGTGGAGGCTTCAGAACTCTCGATCTGGGTCTCGGATGTCTCCCCCTGGGAGGGTGTCGAGGTGGGCTGGGTCGACTGGCACCTCACCCCGGCGACCCGTGCCCGTACGGAGCGGGAAGTCGCCGCGCAAGCCGTCGGCGTCGCTGTCACGCGCGCCGAAGCCTACGCCGGTGCGCTCGGGCTCACCTCGGTGACGCCTCTGGAGATCGCGGATGTCGGACTGATGTCGAGCGGACAACCCACCCCCGGACCGCCGATGATGAAAGCGAGAGGCGGCGTCGCGTTCGCAGCCGACGCGGCACCGGCCATGGAGTACGAACCGGAGGAGATCGTCATCTCCGCGACCGTCGAAGCGCGCTTCGTCGCCCGCTGACCGGGTTCAGCCCTGGCGCGTGAACGGAGCGAGTTCCGCGGCGAGACGCTCGGAGACGCGGGCATGCACCGCGGTGCCCTCCTCACGATGGTCGACCTCGAACAGCATCCCCGTCTCGTGGATCGCCGCCACGAGATCCCCACGATCGTAGGGAATCACGGCGTGGACCTCGATGGCCGGCTGGGGAAGGGCTGCCTCGATGACGGCCCGCAGCTCGGCGATCCCCTCGCCGGAGCGCGACGAGACGAAATGCGCGTGCGGCTGAAGCCCGCGGAGCACGAGACGTTCGTCCTCGTCGATCAGATCGGCCTTGTTGAAGACGACGATCTCGGGCATGTCGCGAACGCCGACATCGCCGAGGACGTCGCGCACAGTCTGGAGCTGGCCGGCGGGATCAGGATGCGAAGCGTCCACGACATGGAGCACGACGTCGGCCTCGCCGACCTCTTCCAGCGTCGAGCGGAATGCCTCGACGAGCTGGTGGGGAAGGTTGCGGACGAATCCGACCGTGTCGGTGAGCGTGTAGACGCGACCGTCCTCCGTCTCCGCCCGACGCACGGTGGCGTCGAGCGTCGCGAACAGCGCGTTCTCGACCAGGACACCGGCACTGGTGAGGGCGTTGAGAAGACTGGACTTTCCGGCGTTCGTGTAACCGGCGATCGCGACGGATGGGATCGTGTTGCGCTTGCGCTCGGCGCGCTTCGCTTCACGGGCAGGACCGAAATCGCGGATCTGCCGGCGAAGCAGAGCCATCTTGGTGCGGATACGGCGACGATCGAGCTCGATCTTGGTCTCACCGGGGCCTCGCGAGCCCATTCCGGCGCCACCCGCACCGACCTGGCCACCCGCCTGACGGCTCATGGAATCGCCCCAGCCACGCAGGCGAGGGAGCAGGTACTCGAGCTGGGCGAGCTCGACCTGGGCCTTGCCCTCCCTGCTCTTCGCGTGCTGGCTGAAGATGTCGAGGATCACGGTGGTGCGATCGATGACCTTGACCTTGACGACATCTTCGAGCGCACGGCGCTGGCTCGGTGCGAGCTCGGTGTCGGCGATGACGGTGTCGGCGCCGACGGCGGCCACGATGTCCTTGAGCTCCTGGGCTTTGCCGCGGCCGAGATACGTGGCGGCATCGGGATGCGGGCGACGCTGCAGAACACCGTCGAGCACGACGGCACCGGCCGTCTCCGCCAGCGCGGCGAGTTCGCGCAGCGAGTTCTCCGCGTCTTCCTGCGCGCCCTGCGGGTACACGCCCACGAGGACGACGTTCTCCAGCCGCAGCTGCCGATACTCGACCTCGGTGACATCCTCGAGTTCCGTCGAGAGCCCGCCGACGCGACGAAGCGCATGCCGATCCTCGAGGTCCCACTGCGCGCCGTCCGTGCTGGCGTGCGACGCCGTCGACGCGTCCTGCAGCGCTTGTGCCGCGCCGAACACGTGGACGTCGGAACGCTTCTCTGCGTTCGCGAGCACGCGGTCGACCGTCTGGTCGTCGGTGGAGGGTGTAGTGGTCTCCGTCATCCGTTCCTGATCTCTGGGATTCGTTGCGAGCCTTAACCTTAGCCCGCGCTGTCCGGTACGCTCACCGTATGGGGTCCGATCACTACTTCACTGCGGCCCCGGCAAGCCCCGAGAACCTGCGCAAGATCCGCGTATCGCTCGCAGGTCGAGAGCTCGAAGTCACCACCGCCGGTGGAGTCTTCAGCCCAGATCGTCTGGATGCCGGCACTGCAGTGCTCCTCGCCAACATGCCCCCGGTTCCCCCGGGCGGCGATCTTCTCGACCTCGGCAGCGGCTGGGGTCCCGTCAGTCTCTCGATGGCACTCGCCGCTCCCCATGCGACGGTGTGGGCCGTCGATGTCAATGAGCGCGCCCTCGATCTGGTGCGTCGAAACGCGGCATCTCTCGGACTCACCAATATCAACGCGTCGCTGCCCGACGATGTTCCCGCGCACGTGACATTCCGTACGATCCGCTCGAACCCGCCCATCAGAGTCGGCAAGAACGAGCTCCACGGACTGCTGGAGCGCTGGATCCCTCGCCTCGACGAGCGCAGCGATGCCTGGCTCGTCGTCCAGCGCAACCTCGGCGCCGATTCGCTGCAGCGGTGGATCGGATCCACATTCCACCCGGGTTACAGCGTCTTCCGCACAGCCACCGGGAAGGGCTATCGGATCCTCAAGGTCCGCAAGCACGGAACCCCGCCGACGGAGCCGATCGCGCTTTCGGGGCTCTGATCCGCCGCGGCGGATCAGCTGAGCAGGCCCGGGAGCACCGCCATGTCTGTGAAGACGGTCGCGCCCTCCTCCGCCAGCCACGACGCCGGCGTCAGGCCTCCGGCGTAACCGAGCACACGCATCCCCGCTCCTCGTGCCGCCTGAACCCCGAAGCGACTGTCCTCGATGACGATGCACCGCGACGGAGGGACGCCCATCGTCTGAGCCGCATGCAGGAACAGGTCCGGCGCCGGTTTGCCGTCGCGAACATCATCCGCGCTGAAGATCCTCCCCTCGAACCGAGGAAGGAGCCCCGTCAGACCGAGGTTGCGCCGGATCTTGCCGTGCGAGCCGCTCGAGGCCACGCAGGTGACCTTCTCGATCGAGTCGAGGGCATCCACGACCCCGGCGACGGCCGTCAGATCCTGCGCGAAGGCGTCGAGATACCACTGCACGTAGGGCGCCTCCCAGTCATCGGGCAGCGACAGGCCGAGATGTTCTTCGATGCCCGCTCGGAAGTGCGCATCGGAACGCCCGACGAACCGGCGGATGATCTCGTCGCGAGGCAGCTGCCAACCGAGATCGGCGAGCACCCGCTGATCGATCGCGACAGACAGCTTCTCGCTGTCCACCAGCACCCCGTCGCAGTCGAAGATGACCAGGTCGATCGGGGCGTGCAGGGCCATCAGAGCAGGTCGATCTCGCCGCTGAACACGAGCTGCGCCGGGCCCGACAGCGCGACATGCTCGCCGTCCTCGGCGGGGAACATCCGCACGCCGAGCGTTCCACCCGGCACCTCCACCTGCCAATTGTTCGGGGCGCTCTCCCCTGCCCAGTACCGGACCGCGAGAGCGGTCGCCGCCACGCCGGTACCGCAGCTGAGCGTCTCGCCCACGCCGCGCTCGAAGACACGCATGCGCACGTGTCCGACGCCATCGCGCACCAGTGGCTCACCCGGGACGACGAACTCGATGTTGGCTCCCGCCGGCAATGCCGGATCCAGTTCCGGTGCGCGGTGCAGTTCGAGGGAGGCGAGTTCGAACTCCGAGGCGAGCGCCACGACGACGTGCGGGTTCCCGACATCGATCCCGAGGCCCGGGCGCGTGACCGAGAGCCCGTCGACCCGCACCAGCGGGTCATCACCCGAGAGCTTCCAACGACCGAGATCGACCTGATATCCGGTGGCGCTGCGCGTCACATCGCGCACGCCGGCGCGTGTGCCGATCGGGAGCGTCGATCCCGGCTCGATGGTCGCAAGACCTGCACGCACGAGGTAATGCGCGAAGACCCGGATGCCGTTGCCGCACATCTCCGCGACCGAGCCGTCGGCATTCCGGTAGTCCATGAACCACTCTGCCGCCGGCTCCTCCGCCAGCGCGGCCGCCCCATCGGCGATCGCCGAAGAACGCACGACGCGGAGGATGCCGTCGGCGCCGATGCCGAAGTGGCGGTCGCACAGCACGGCGACCTGCTCGACCGTCAGGTCGAGGGCCCCGTCGGGGTCGGCGATGATGATGAAGTCGTTGCCCGTGCCGTGACCCTTGGTGAATGCGACCATGCCACCAGTCTAGAGAGCGCGACTAGACGTCGGAGACGAGGCGCTTGCCCGTGTTCGCCACGGAGAACCGCTCGTAACCGAGGGCATCGTAGAAGCCGAGGACGCCCTCGTTCCCCTCCCGGACCATCAGCTGCACCTTCGGACAGCCCATCGATTCGAGCACCCGTTCGGCCGCGACGACGAGATCCCGCGCGATTCCGAGTCCCCGATGCGACGACGCTGTGGCCAGGTAGTACAGCCAGCCTCGATGTCCGTCATAGCCGGCCATCACCGATCCGACCACGTCCGCTCCGTCCGGCGACACGGCGACGAGGAAGCCCTCCGGCTGCACCGCGAGCTTGCGTTCGATGTCGAGCCGCGGATCATTCCAGGGCCGCGTGAGGCCGGCTTCCTCCCAGAGCGCGATGACGGCCTCTGCGTCCGCGCGGTCGAAGGGGCGCACCGCCCACTCCCGCGAGTCCCCGTGTGCGAAGGTCGCGTCGGAGGGGCTCACCTCGCGGTTCCCTCGGAGACGACGGCGTAACGTCCGCAGAGGAAGTTGCGATTCCTGGCGACCTCGAGGAGTTCCAGGTCGAGCCGCCGAGGAAGCAGCGGGGCACCGGAACCCAGCGTCACAGGTGCGTACTGCACCCAGACCTCGTCGAGCAGTCCGGCGTCGGCGAACTGGCCGGCGAGGTCTCCCCCTCCGACGATCCAGATGTCGCGTTCACCGGCGACGGCGAGCATCTCCGCGTGCACACTGTGCACGGCGTCGTGCGTCAGTCGCACGTCGGCGTCGTCCGGAAGCGAGAGTGTGCGGTGCGTGAAGACCCAGGTGGGCTGGTCATATCCCCAGCGCCCCTCTTCATGCCGCATCACCCACTCATATGTCGAGGCTCCCATCGCCAGCGCGCCGATGTCCTTCACGAACGCGTTGTAGCCCATCGCACCATCGGGATCGACGTCCTGCGTCAACAGCCAGTCGAGGGAGTGCTCGTCTGTCGCGATGAACCCGTCGAGGCTGGAAGCGGTGAAGAAGTGGGTGGTCATGCGACCAGCCTGGCACCCGCCACCGACATCGTGGTCGGTCGGGCGGGATGACAGGGCTCAGCGGCTCAGGAGCTCTTCCGCGTCGGCAGGCGCGCTCCACCACTCCAGTTCCGGATAGCGCTTGAACCACGAGACCTGTCGGCGGGCGTAGCGGCGTGTGAGGGCCTGCGTCTGGGCGATGGCCTCGGCCGGGGTGAGGACACCGTCCAGCTGTCCCAGCGCCTGCGCGTAGCCGATGGCCCGCGGAGCCGTCGCCCCCCGCTCGAGGCCGTGCTGCCGAAGACGGGCGACCTCATCGACGAGCCCCGCATCCCACATCCGGTCGACGCGGGCATCGAGACGCGTCACGAGATCGCCTCGGTCGACGTGCAGGCCGATCAGGCGCGTGTGCGGATGCCACAGCACGGGCCGTTCGGGCAGGGCTGCGCCGTGCGTGCTGCTCCCCTGTGCGAGAACCTCGAGAGCGCGGATGACCCGCCGACTGTTCCGCGGATCGACCTTCGCCGCAGCGTCAGGGTCCTGGGTGCGGAGGCGCTCCAGCAGAGCCGCCAGGCCGTCGGATTCCAGCTCTCGCTCGAGACGCTCGCGGATCTCGGGATCGCGAGGCGGGAAGTGGAATTCGTACACGACGCTCGAGACGTAGAGGCCGGAGCCGCCGACGAGGATCGCGTCTCCCCCTCGCTCATGGATCGCACTGACTGCCGCCCGCGCCGCGGGCTGGTACCAGGCGACAGCGGCCTCCTCGTGGACCTCACGGACATCGAAGAGGTGGTGGGGGATGCCGCGTCGATCGGCGAGGGGCAGCTTCGCCGTGCCGATGTCCATGCCGCGATACAGCTGCATCGCGTCGGCGTTCACGATCTCGGCGGGGTTGCCCCGGGCACGCAGCGCGTCGGCGAGGTCGAGGGCGAGATCGCTCTTGCCCGTGCCGGTCGCTCCGACTATCGCCCAGAGACGCGGTGCGCTCACACGCCGACGCGCAGGGTCGGAAGACCCAGGGATACGGCGCGGGGGCCGCCGTCGGCGGCCGGGCTCGGCACCGCGCAGGACTCCGCCTGCGCGCGGTCCCAGGCGTCGCCTCCGCGTGTGCGACGGATTCGCAACGGCGCCCCTGTCGGGTCATCCGCGAGCAGGTGGAAGGGCGCACCGTGCGTCACGGTCACGGTCACGACGTCGCCGGGGCGCGGGAGGTCGGAACCTTCGGTCACCTCGAAGTGCACCAGACGGTTGTCTTCGGCGCGCCCGGTGAGCCTGTGCGTCTCGGTGTCCTTCTTGCCTTCGCCGGTCGAGACCAGCACGTCGATCTCGCGACCGACCTGCTTCTGGTTCTCTTCGAGGGAGATGCGCTCCTGAAGGGCGATCAGGCGGTTGTACCGTGCCTGAACCACCTCCTTCGGCACCTGGTCCTCCATCGTCGCTGCAGGTGTGCCCTCGCGGATCGAATACTGGAACGTGAAAGCGCTGGAGAAACGAGCCTGCTCGACGACCCGCATCGTGTCTTCGAAGTCCTCCTCGGTCTCACCGGGGAAGCCGACGATGATGTCGGTCGTGATGGCGGCGTTCGGGATGCGGGCCCGCACCCGGTCGAGGATCCCGAGGAATCGTTCGCTGCGGTAGGAGCGGCGCATGGCCTTGAGGATGCGGTCGCTGCCCGACTGGAGCGGCATGTGCAGCTGGGGCATCACGTTCGACGTCTCGGCCATGGCGTCGATCACGTCGTCGGTGAACGCGGCGGGATGAGGGCTCGTGAACCGGATGCGCTCCAGCCCTTCGATCTCGCCTGCCGCACGCAGCAGCTTCCCGAATGCCTGACGGTCGCCGAACTCGACGCCGTACGAGTTCACGTTCTGTCCGAGGAGCGTGACCTCGATGGCGCCGTCCTCGACCAGGAGGCGGATCTCGTTGAGGATGTCGCCCGGACGACGGTCCTTCTCCTTGCCACGCAGACTCGGCACGATGCAGAACGTGCAGGTGTTGTTGCAGCCGACCGAGATGGACACCCAGCCGCTGTGCGCGGAGTCGCGCTTGGTCGGCAGTGTGGAGGGGAAGACCTCGAGAGATTCGAGGATCTCGAGCTCGGCGTCGCCGTTGTGCCGCGCCCGCTCCAAGAGCCCAGGAAGCGAACCCATGTTGTGCGTGCCGAACACGACATCCACCCAGGGCGCCTTGTCGAGGACAGTCTGCTTGTCCATCTGCGCGAGACAACCGCCCACGGCGATCTGCATCCCCTCTTTGCGACGCTTGACGGACGCGAGATGCCCGAGCGTGCCGTACAGCTTCCCGGCCGCGTTGTCACGGACCGCACAGGTGTTGATGATCACCACATCGGCCTCATCCCCGTCGAGCGCGCGGACGTAGCCGGCACTCTCCAGGGAGCCCGAGAGCCGCTCGGAGTCGTGCACGTTCATCTGGCACCCGAAGGTGCGCACTTCGTAGGATCGCTGTCGGCCGTCGACGTCGAAGGCTGCCGACGACGCGCTGATGATCGTCGGTTCGCTGCGCGGGATAGTCATGATCACCCCATTGTACGAGCCGTCGCTGAGCACGTGCGGCGACCGAGTCTCAGTCGGAATCGACGAACGAGTCTCAGTCGGAATCGACGAAGCGGACGCCAGTGGTCGAGCCGCCGAACGACGTCTCCTGCAGCGCGGACTTCGCCGCCCTCATCGCGACGGCGCCGTTGTAGCCACGTCGTGAGAGTTGGCCCACCAGACGCCGGAGGGCCGTGTCGTGGTCGAGTCGACTCATCGAGCGCGCCTTGCTGCGTGCGAATTCGAGCGCACGCTCGTCGTCGTCATCCGGCAGTTCGTCGAGCGCACCGTCGATGACCTCACGTGGGATGCCACGTTGGGCGAGCGCACGGGAAAGGGCGACTCTCCCCTGCCCCTTACGTTCCACACCGGATGTGACGAGGACCCCGGCGAGGGCGGCATCGTCGAGATAGCCTCGGCGGCAGAAGTCATCGATCACATCATCGACCGTGCCGCTCTCGAGGCCATGGCCCCGCAGCGCCTGACGTGCTTCGGAGATCGAGAGCGACCGCGTCCGCAGCTTCCGCACGAGCGACTCCTCCGCTGCGACACGGATCTCGTCCGGCGAGGACTTCTCCTCCTCGCCACCGTCACCGTCGTCGCCCTGTCCTCCCCCGAGCGCCCGGAGCCGAGGAGAAGGTCTCGCAGGGCTCGGTCCGCTTCCCGCCGCCCCTCGGGCAGGATGGCGATCGCTGGGACTGCCCCCGTGAGCCCGGTCGACGACGGGGGCCAATTCTGATGGTCCGACGCCCGTCGATCGCCAGAGACCCGAATCGTCATGCGCACGGGAGGTGGATCCCGGCCCGCGCTCGACATCGGAAGCCGGAGCCACCGGCACGGCGTCGGTCTTCTTCGCCGCGCCGCCGAAAAGAGGGATGATGGGGGCGATCCGATCCGGATCGCCCCCACGAGTGTCGTTCATCAGGCCGGACGACGCTCGGCGAGCTCGTCTGCAGCCGCCGGCACAGCGGCCGGACCGCCGATACCGAGCTTCTGCTTGATCTGCGTCTCGATCGCCAGGGCGATGTCGGGATTGTTGAGCAGGAACGTCCGCGCGTTCTCCTTGCCCTGTCCCAGCTGATCGCCGTCGTAGGTGTACCACGATCCCGACTTCTTCACGATCGCGTGCTCGACACCGAAGTCGATCAGGCTGCCTTCACGTGAGATGCCGACGCCGTAGAGGATGTCGAACTCGGCCTGCTTGAAAGGCGGGGCCATCTTGTTCTTCACGACCTTGACCCTGGTGCGGTTTCCGACCGCGTCGGTGCCGTCCTTCAGCGTCTCGATACGACGGATGTCCATGCGGACCGAGGCGTAGAACTTCAGCGCCTTTCCACCGGCAGTGGTCTCGGGCGAGCCGAAGAAGACGCCGATCTTCTCACGAAGCTGGTTGATGAAGATCATGGTGGTGTTCGTCTGGTTCAGACCACCCGTGAGCTTACGCAGCGCCTGCGACATGAGTCGAGCCTGCAGACCCACGTGCGAGTCGCCCATCTCGCCCTCGATCTCGGCGCGGGGCACGAGCGCCGCGACGGAGTCGATGACGATGAGGTCGATGGCGCCCGAGCGGACGAGCATGTCGGCGATCTCGAGCGCCTGCTCACCGGTGTCGGGCTGCGACACCAGGAGCGCATCGATGTCGACGCCGAGCTTGGCGGCATAGTCGGGGTCGAGCGCGTGCTCGGCGTCGATGAACGCGGCGATACCGCCGGCGCGCTGCGCATTCGCGATCGCGTGCAGGGTGAGAGTCGTCTTACCCGAGGACTCCGGTCCGTAGATCTCGACGATTCGACCACGCGGGAGTCCTCCGACGCCGAGAGCGACGTCGAGGGCGATGGAGCCGGTCGGGATGACGGCCACAGGGGCACGCTCATCGCTGCCCAGCCGCATGACCGAGCCCTTTCCGAACTGGCGGTCGATCTGGGCGAGTGCGGTCTCGAGAGACTTCTCGCGGTCGGCGGGTGATGGCATGGTGTGCTCCTTCTGCGCGCGTGGTGCCGCCTGTAGGCTGTCGCGGCTCTCCCGGCTGGGAGGAACTCTCCGACAAGGCGTAATGGCTGTTCGGCTTGTTCTCCACCGTAGGAGAGGCCACCGACATCAACACGGCGAGCTCACATACAGTGCAGAACAGAAAACCTGAACCACTTGTGCAGAAGACTACGCCCGCTTCGAACAGATCTTCGACGACACGCCGAGATCAGAACATCGATTCCCGAAGGAGTGGGACATCGCGTCCGGGGCTCAGCGCCCGCGCGGCTCCTGACGGCCGACTCCGTGACGTCGATTCTCCGGAACGTCCATCTCGGCGCACAGGGCCAACCAGATATCGCGCGGCGGCGTGCCGTCGGCCAGCGCCTCGACCGCCGTGCGCCCGCCGACCGCTGTGAGGCCGAGATCATTGACCAATGACGACGCACGCGCCTGGAACTCGGTCTCGACGGCGCGAAGGAACTCGCTACGACGCATCGCTTCCCTGGCCGCGGATCAGTGCAGCGACAGCTGGGGCTCGATCGACGCCACGAGGTCGTCGGGGACGACGTCCGGGAAGACCTGGATGCCCTCGAGCACGGAGATGCGATCTCCGACCTCGCGCATGATCGTCGAGATGGGAACATCGAGGGCGTCCGCGACCGAGGCGAGGATCTCGCTCGATGCTTCCTTCTGCCCGCGTTCGACCTCACTGAGGTAGCCGAGCGCAACCGAAGCCTTGCCTGCGACCTGCCGAAGAGTACGCCCCTTCTGCAGGCGGAAGTCCCTCAGCACATCGCCGATTTCCTGTCGTACAAGAATCATCGGAACCTCCTCCCCGTGTGATCGTTCGAGGTCTCCCCCGATGAGACAGCCAGTCTAGTACCCCTGGCATGCACCGAATCTACCCCTGCACTCTGTGGTTTGAATGTGAGCACATCTGAGATAACCGAGACGATGGCGCCTCTATTCCGCGAGCATCTCATGCAGTGCGCCGAGCGCTGCGGCGACCGTCTGCTGTCGGATCGAGCTGCGGTCCCCGGCGAAGTGGAACTCGGTCGTCCGCGACGCGATCGGCGTCACGACACCGATGTGCACCGTTCCGACCGGTTGTCCGTCCGGTGAATCCGGGCCGGCGATGCCCGTCGTCGAGACGCCGACGTCGGCAGCGCTGTCACCGACGCACACGACCCGCCGTACCCCTTCGGCCATCTCCAGCGCCACCCGCGGGTGCACGGGGCCATGCTCCTCGAGGAGTCGCGCGTCCACCCCGAGCACCGTCGCCTTGACCGGCGTCGCATAGGCCACGACGCCTCCCAGCAGTACCGCCGACGCTCCCGGAACCGAGACCACCTCAGCGCACAGGGCACCCCCCGTGAGCGACTCCGCGATGCCCAGGGTCCACCCCCGCGCACCCAGCGCCGCCAGGACGTCCGCGGCAGTCGCCGGGGTCACGACTTCTGCCGCGAACCGCGTACCTGAGCCACGATGTAGTCGATACCGCTCGCCACGGTGAGGACCAGGACGATCAGCATCAGGATGAACGTGATCAGTGTCCACGGTCCGAGACCGATGAGGTAGTGCAGCGGAAGCAGCGCCCAGCCGAGAGCCACGCCCTGGAACGCCGTCTTGATCTTTCCCATCCAGGCGGCGGCCACCACATGCTCGCTGGCCACCATGAGCCGGTGGATCGTGATCCCCCACTCACGCACCAGGATGACGACGACGATCCACCAGCTGACCTCGCCGAGGATGGCGAGCCCGACGAACCCCGCGCCGGTGAGCAGCTTGTCGGCGATCGGATCCCACAGCTTGCCGAAGTCGCTGACGATGTCGTACTTGCGGGCGAGATAGCCGTCGACCCAGTCCGTGGAGATGCCGACGATGAAGATGATCGCGGCTGTCCAGCGGAGCGCCGGCTCAGGCAGGCCGTAGGTGCCGCCGAGCAGCAACAGGACGAAGAAGATCACCGCGAGCGGGATACGCGCGACGGTGATGGCGTTGGGCAGCTGCCGGGGGATGGCCATCAGTCACGCCCCGTCAGACCCCAGGCGTCTTCGTCGCCCTCGGCCTCCACCTCGGGAAGCCCCTCGTACTGGGCGGCGATCGGATCATGCGTCGAAGGCAGGGGCGGCACAGGAGGTGCCGTGGGGGCTGCCGGCGCCGAGGACGCCGGTACGTCCTCCCCGCGCAGTTTCGCCATCACCTGCGGCAGCTGCTCGGCGGTGGCCAGCACGTCTCGGGCCTTCGATCCCTCGGTCGGCCCGACGATCTCACGGGACTCCAGCAGATCCATCAGGCGTCCGGCCTTCGCGAAGCCGACGCGCAGCTTGCGCTGGAGCATCGACGTCGACCCGAACTGGGAGGAGACGATGAGCTCCGCGGCGGCGAGCAGCAGCTCCAGGTCGTCTCCGATGTCCTCGTCGACTTCCTTCTTCTTGGTCGGCTCCATCGCCTCCTGCACGTCGGGACGGTAGTCCGGACGCGCCTGACGGGTGACGTGCTTGACGACCGCGTCGATCTCCTTCTCGTCGACCCACGCACCCTGCAGACGGAACGGCTTCGACGATCCCATCGGCGAGAAGAGCGCATCACCCTGGCCGATGAGCTTGTCGGCGCCGGGGCTGTCGAGGATGACGCGGCTGTCGGTGACGCTGGTGACGGCGAACGCCAGTCGCGAGGGGACGTTGGCCTTGATGAGGCCGGTGACCACATCGACGCTCGGGCGTTGCGTCGCGAGCACCAGGTGGATCCCGGACGCTCGCGCGAGCTGGGTGATGCGGACGATCGAGTCCTCGACGTCACGAGGAGCGACCATCATGAGGTCGGCGAGCTCGTCGACCACGACCAACAGGTACGGATACGGCTTGAGCACGCGCTCACTGCCGACGGGCACCTCGACCTCGCCGGCGCGAACGGCACGGTTGAAGTCATCGATGTGGCGGAACCCGAACGACGCGAGGTCGTCGTACCGCATGTCCATCTCCTTCACGACCCACTGCAGCGCTTCGGCGGCCTTCTTCGGGTTCGTGATGATGGGTGTGATCAGGTGCGGGACGCCCGCGTAGCTGGTGAGCTCGACGCGCTTCGGGTCGATGAGGACCATGCGCACGTCGGCCGGGCGCGCACGCATCAGCAGGCTGGTGATCATGGAGTTCACGAAGCTGGACTTACCGGAGCCGGTGGAACCGGCGACCAGGAGGTGAGGCATCTTCGCGAGGTTCGCGATGACGATGTTGCCTCCGACGTCCTTGCCGACGCCGATCGTCATCGGGTGCGTGCTCTTCTGCGCCGCAGGAGACCTCAGAACGTCGCCGAGCGCGACCATCTCCTTGTCGGCGTTCGGGATCTCGATGCCGATCGCACTCTTGCCGGGGATCGGCGAGAGGATGCGGACATCGTTCGAGGCGACCGCGTAGGCGAAGTTGTTGCTCAGCTGCAGGATCTTCTCGACCTTGACGCCGTGGCCGACCTCGACCTCGTACTGGGTGACCGTCGGGCCACGCGAGAAGCCGGTGACCTTCGCATCGACCTTGAACTGCGACAGCACGCTCGTGATCTGCTCGATGACCTTGTCTGTGGCCTCGGAGCGCATGACCGGAGGCGGTCCCTCGACCAGAAGGCCGGGAGAAGGGAGGATGTAGGGCGCCACGGGAGCCTGCGGGCCACGGTCGCCCGGGCCCTCCGTGCCGAAGCCGTCGAGGCCGGGAAGCTCCGGCACCTCTCCGGTGTCGGAGGCGTCGTCGAGCAGCGCGGTGGTCTGCTGCTCCGCGAGCGAATCGGCGACCGACCTCACGTCGGACAGCACCTCGGTGGCGGCCTCGTAGGGGTTCTCGACGACGACGGCCTGATCGTAGGCGGGAGTCGGATCTGAGGTCGTGAGCAGTGCGGTGATGTCGTCGGATCCGAGAGTGCCCTCGTCGGGGTCTTCTTCTCGGCCGGTCTTGTTGCGCCGCCACCAGGGCAGCACGTCGGGGTCGTCGACCTTGTCGGCGTCGTCGATCGCCGCGGCAGCCTTGGCGGGCTTCTCCGTGCGCTCGGCGTCGAACATCCAGGCATAGAGGTCTCCGAGGCGCGCGCCGATGCGGTTCGGCGGGGTCTTGGTGAGGATCAGGATGCTGAGCACCATGAGAAGCGCCAACACGATGTAGGCGGGGATGTCGGTGAGGTAGGTCAGGGGCTGGCCCACCAGCCAACCGAGCAGCCCTCCGGACTCACTGAGTGCGGGCATCCCCTGGTTCGGGTGCGGGCGTGGGCCGGCGACGTGGAAGATCCCGGACAGCGCGAGCACGAACATGCCGAAGCCGATACCGATGCGTCCGTTGTCGTGGACGGACGAGGGATGGCGGAAGAGCCAGCCGGCCAGCAACAGCAGCAGCACAGGCATGATGAACGCCACACGACCGACGAAGAGACCGACCGAGTACGCGCTGATGTTGGTGGCGACCTCGTTGCCGATGAAGAACCACTCGTTGACGGCGCCGAGCACTGCCAGGATCACCAGGAGGAACGGGAAGCCGTCGCGACGGTCGTCCTTCTCGAGAGTCTCGGGCCCGAACGCGCGGAAGAGTCCGCCGACGCCGTGCGCCAGTCCGACCCAGGCGCGAACCAGGACCGGGGGCTTCTCCGCCTCGTCGATGTATTTCTTGGGAGCGGGCTGGGCCTTGGGAGCCGTCTGCCGCTTGGGGCGCGACGGTGCGCTGGTCGACGCGCGCTCTGTCTTCGTGGTACTCCTGGCCATGCTCTCACGTTACGGCCAACTGCCGACATGTCCGCGTAATGACGCGGCTTTCTGCGGATCCCCTGCGCCTCGATCAGGCAGTTGGACGCGCCATCGTGTCCCGGTTCGTTCCCTCTCCGACGACCGTGAATCCCTCGGCCCGATACAGATTGCGGGCGAAGTTGTCGCGCTCGACGCTCAAGCTGATCCGGGCATGCCCCTGGGAGCCGGCGAGCTGCACGACGCCGCGCAGCAGGGAGCGCCCGACCCCGCGCGCCCGCCAGAGAGGGTGCACGCCGATGATCAGCTCGGGGACGGCGACGCCGATGAAGCCGAAACCCGGGTCGTTCTGCGGGAGTACGCGATACCAGGCGGCCCCGACCGGGACGTCGTCCTCACCGGTCGCCAGGAGGCCGTCGTCGGCCGTGCGCTTCCAGCCCGCGAGGTACCGGCGATGATCCGCGGACGCGAGCACCTCGTGGCGTGGTCGCAGTCCCCCGGCGCGCCAGTTGGCGGCCTCGACGAGCATGTCGCCGAGGAACATCGCGTCCGTCTGCGCCGCCCTGCGAAGGGAGAAGCCCCTGTCCATGGCGCGAGCTTAGGCCGACGGTGTTACGTCGAGATGACGAGCAGCCGTGAGTGGGGGGACGGCTCCCCCGCCGTCAGGCCTCGATGACGAGCGGCACGATCATCGGACGACGACGCAGGCGCTGGTTCACCCAGCGGCCGATCGTGCGTCGAACGACCTGCGACAGCGCATGGGTGTCACGCACGCCGTTGCCGGACGCGTCCTTGAGCGCGGCGACGATCTTCGGCGTCACGTCGTCGAACACCGAGTCGTCCTCGGCTACACCGCGCGCGTGGATCTCCGGCCCGGAGATGATGCGGCCGGTGCCGGCATCCACGACCACGATCACGGAGATGAAGCCCTCCTCGCCGAGGATCCGACGGTCCTTGAGGTCGGCGTCGGTGATCTCGCCGACCGTCGAGCCGTCGACGTACACGAATCCGAGATCGAGCTGACCGGTGACCTTCGCGACGCCATCCTTGAGGTCGATCACAGTGCCGTTGGAGGCGATGATCGTGTTCTCCTCGGGAACACCGGTGTCCTGCGCGAGCTTGGCGTTCGCGATCAGGTGCCGGTACTCGCCGTGCACGGGGAGCACGTTCTTGGGCTTGAGGATGTTGTAGCAGTAGATCAGCTCGCCGGCGGCGGCGTGTCCGGAGACGTGGACCTTCGCATTCGCCTTGTGTACGACGTTCGCGCCGAGCTTGGTGAGCCCGTCGATGACGCGGTACACGGCGTTCTCGTTGCCCGGGATGAGGCTGGAGGCGAGGATGACGGTGTCGCCTTCGCTGATCTCGATCGCGTGGTCCATGTTCGCCATGCGGCTCAGCACCGCCATCGGCTCGCCCTGGGAACCGGTCGACATGTAGACGATCTGCTCGTCGGGGAGGTCGCGCGCCTTCTTGAAGTCGATGAGGACCCCGTCCGGCACCTTCAGGTAGCCGAGCTGCTCGGCGATCGTCATGTTCCGCACCATGCTGCGGCCGAGGAACGCGACGCGGCGACCGTTGGCGTGCGCGGCGTCGATCACCTGCTGCACGCGGTGGACGTGGCTGGAGAAGCTCGCGACGATGACGCGACGGGGAGCCTTCGCGATGACCTGGTCGAGCACGGGACCGATGGAGCGTTCCGTCGGCGTGAACCCGGGGACATCGGCATTGGTCGAGTCGACGAGGAACAGGTCCACGCCCTCTTCGCCGAGGCGCGCGAACGCACGCAGGTCGGTGATCCGGCCATCCAGCGGCAGCTGGTCCATCTTGAAGTCACCCGTGGCGAGGACCATGCCGGCGGGGGTGCGGATGGCGACGGCGAGGGCATCCGGAATCGAGTGGTTGACCGCGACGAACTCGAGGTCGAACGGCCCGACCCGCTCCTCCTGGCCCTCCCTCACGGTAAGGGTGAAGGCCTTGATGCGGTGCTCCTTGAGCTTCGCCTCGACCAGCGCGAGCGTGAGGCCCGATCCGATCAGGGGGATGTCGCTCTTCAGACGCAGCAGGTAGGGAACCGCGCCGATGTGGTCTTCGTGCCCGTGCGTGAGCACCACGCCGACGATGTCGTCGAGACGGTCACGGATGGGTTCGAAATCCGGCAGGATCAGGTCGACGCCGGGCTGGTGCTCTTCGGGGAAGAGCACACCGCAGTCGACGATCAGGATCTTGCCGTCGTACTCGAACATGGTCATGTTCCGACCGATCTCACCGAGACCGCCGATGGGGATGACCCGCAGCGTTCCTTCGTCGAGAGCGGTCGGTTCTACCAGGGGAATGGACATGCTGTCTCCTCAGTCGGACACTCCGCGCGTCCGTTCGTTCATGGCGACGCGACTCAGCGCGTCGTGCCGTGCACCTTCGGCAGGGCACCACCCGCAGCCGCGTTGCGGTCGGGTCGGAAGTTCGAGAAATCTGCTCCGGGAACGTTCTTGACGAGGTCGAGCTCATCCTCGATGAGCGCTGCCTCCCATTCCTCGGGGCCGACCAGGGGAAGCCGGACGCGCGGGCTCGAGATGCGTCCGAGTCCGTGCAGGATGTACTTCGCCGCGACGGTGCCGGGCACGTGCGTCATGACGGCGCGCACGAGCGGCTCGAGGCGCTTGTGCTCGGCGGTCGCCGTGGCGAGGTCTCCGGCGTTCACCGCATCGATGATTGTGCGGTACGGCGCCGCGGCGACGTTCGCAGTCACGCCGATGAGGCCGGTGGCGCCGATCGCGAGGTGCGGCAGCACGTTCGCGTCATCACCGGAGAAGTACATCAGATCGGTCTGGTTGAGCACGCGGCTCACCTCGGAGAAGTCGCCCTTCGCATCCTTCACCGCGAGGATGTTCGGGTGCTTCGCGAGGCGGAGGATCGTCTCGTACTTGATCGGTACGCCGGTGCGGCCGGGGATGTCGTAGAGGATCACCGGTAGGTCGGTCGCGTCGGCGACCAGACGGAAATGCGTGAGGATTCCGGCCTGCGTGGGCTTGTTGTAGTACGGCGTGACGATCATGATGCCGTCGGCGCCGGCCTTCTCGCTGGCCTTGTAGAGCTCGATCGCGTGGGCGGTCTCGTTGGATCCGCCACCGGTGATGATCTTGGCGCGGCCGGCGGAGACGGACTTGCCGACCTCGACGAGCTTGAGCTTCTCGGGGTCCGTCAGCGTCGAGGTCTCGCCGGTCGTTCCCGTCACGACGATGCCGTCCGCTCCCGCGGTGATCACGTCATCGATGTGCTTCTCGACGGCGGGCCAATCGACTTCACCGTCGGCCGTCATCGGAGTGACGAGCGCGACGAGAACCTGTCCGAAAGGGTTGCCCGAGTGCGTCATGCTCCCAGCGTATAGGTTCGGATGCCGCTCATGCGGACGCGGCGACGCGGATGACTGCCCCGCAGGCGGCATCGGTCCCGCCTCGCAGCAGCCCGAAACGGCACAGGAGTCCGGTCCCGTGGATCGAGGAGGTGCGGCCGTACGCTCGAGGGATGGGATGGGTCACTCGAGGGTCGGAGACGAAGTACGAGAACGCCTGGATCCGCGTGCGAGAAGACCGGGTCACGGGTCCCGCGGGCGAGGACGGCATCTACGGCGTCGTCACGATGCAGCACCCGGCGGTGTTCATCGTCGCGGTGGACGACGAGGACCGCGTGTGCCTGGTCACGATCGACCGCTACACCGTCGGGAACAGTACCGAGATCCCCGCCGGCGGCAGCGATGGGGAGGACCCGCTCGCAGCAGCGAAGCGAGAACTCCGGGAGGAGACCGGATTCGAAGCGGGCGATTGGACACCACTCGGGACGATGAACGCGCTGAACGGCATCGCCGAGGCCGTCGAGCACGTCTTCCTTGCGCGCGACCTCCGACCGGCGGCGGACGCGGACTTCGCAGAGGCCCAAGCGGAAGAAGGCATCAAGGCGATCTCCTGGGTTCCGCTGGAGAGCGTGCTCTCCCTGATCGCCGAGGGCACCATCACCGATGGGGAGACGATCGCCGCCATCGCGAAGGCGGGAATCCTCCTCGGAAGGTTCCGCTGACGCCGATCAGACGCGTCCTCGACGGGCTACGCCGGAGGTGAGTGAACTCGGCAGGACGCGGGTCAGCGCCACGATCACCTTGTAACGCAGCGAAGGCACCGAGACCGACTTCCCGCGAGCGGCATCGCGCAGCCCCGTCCGGACGACGTCACGCGCGTTCAGCCACATGATGCCCGGTATGCCCTCCTGCCCCACCGGCAACCCCATGCGCTCGTGGAAGGACGTGTGGGTGAATCCGGGGCACAACGCCGTCACGGAGACGCCGTCACGGCCATACTCCGCGTTCGCCCAGCGGCTGAAGCCGATGAGCCACGCCTTGCAGGCGGAGTACGTCGACCGGGAGATGAATCCGGCTACCGAAGCCACGTTGATGATGCGCCCACCGCGTCCGCGCATGGACCGCAGCGCCGCGTGCATGAGACGCATCGACGCCTCGACGTGCAGTCGGAGGTGACGTACCTCGTCGTCGATGTCGTTGTCGGCGAACTGCAGCGGGAGTCCGAACCCGGCGTTGTTCACCAGGAGATCGACGGGATCCGCGATGTCGCGCAGTCGCTCGGCGACCTTCTCGACCCCGGCGTCATCGGCCAGGTCGGCGGCGATGATCTCGACAGCGACGCCGTACTCGCTCCGCAGTTCGGCGCCCAGCGTCTCGAGTGCCTCCTCCGACCTGGCCACGAGGACGAGATCGGCGCGACGTCGGGCGAGCTGACGAGCGAACTCTGCACCCAGTCCGGCGCTGGCTCCGGTGATCAGCGCGGTGGGCATCAGCGCTCGTATCCGAGGAAGCGGTAGCGGACGCCGGTGCGCGAGGTGCGCCACTCCCCCTCGTCGACGAGGCGCCAGCCCGTCTTCGCCGGTGCATACGCGTCGCCGGCGACGTCGAGATCGAGTTCGGTGACCTCCAGTCGATCAGCATCCCCGATCACCTGTCGGAAGATCTCCGCACCGCCGATGATCCAGACTCTGTCGAGGCCGCGCACGGCTTCGGCGACGGTGGCCGCCCGGCGCGCGCCGTCCTCGGACCAGTCCTGCTGCCGGGTGACCACGATGTTGTCGCGGCCGGCGAGCGGACGGAAGCGCTCAGGAAGCGAGTCCCACGTCTTGCGCCCCATCACCACGGGAGCGCCGAGGGTGACCTCTTTGAAATGAGCCAGATCTTCGGGCACGTGCCAGGGCATCCCTCCTTCGGCGCCGATCACACCGCCCTCTGCCTCGGCCCAGATCAGCCCGACCCAGGTCATACCGCGACCGCCGCCCTGATCGGTGCGTGATGCTGATAGCCCTCCACCACGAAGTCCTCGTAGCGGTAGTCGAGGATCGACTCCGGCTTCCGCGCGAAACGCAGCGTCGGATAGTCGTAGGGCTCGCGGCTGAGCTGCTCCCTCACCTGCTCGACGTGATTGTCGTAGACGTGGCAGTCACCGCCCGTCCAGACGAAGTCGCCGGGCTCGAGGCCGACCTGCTGGGCGATCATCATCGTGAGCAGCGCGTACGAGGCGATGTTGAACGGCACCCCGAGGAACATGTCGGCGCTGCGCTGATACAGCTGGCAGGAGAGCTTGCCGTCGGCGACGTAGAACTGGAACAGGGCGTGGCAGGGCGCGAGCGCCATGTCGGGGATGTCAGCGGGGTTCCAGGCCGACACGATGAGCCGGCGGGAGTCGGGGGAACGCCGGATCTGCTCGATCACCTCGGAAAGCTGGTCGATGCTTCCGCCATCCGGTGTCGGCCACGACCGCCACTGCACCCCGTAGACCGGACCGAGATCACCGGACTCGTCCGCCCACTCGTCCCAGATCGTGACGCCGTTCTCACGGAGCCACCCGACGTTGGAGTCACCCTGCAGGAACCAGAGCAGCTCGTAGGCGATGGACTTGAAGTGCACGCGCTTGGTGGTGATGAGCGGGAACCCCTTCGACAGATCGAAGCGGATCTGTCGGCCGAAGACGCTCGTCGTGCCGGTTCCGGTGCGATCAGACTTGTGCGTGCCGGTCTCCAGGACATCGCGGAGCAGGTCTTCGTAGGGAGTCGGGACGGCTGCGCTCATGACAGCCACGATACCTTCCCGGTCTGCCCCCGGGGCGTATGCCCTCCCGCGCGAGGGCGGTTCGTCATGGTCCGAAACATCGGCCCCCGCACCCCCATCGACGCCGTACTCTCGACCCATGTCCCCCGTGTTCGCCCTGGCGATCGCCTCCGCACTCGTCGTGCTCGCCGTCGTCATCGGCATCGTGCTGCGCCGCGGAGATGGGCGACGACGCAACGGCGGCGCCCTCCGGTTCGATCCGACGGACGTCCTCTCCGCAGAGCTCGGCTCCCGCGCGACTCTGGTGCAGTTCAGCACCGAGATGTGTGCGCGGTGCCCGCAGGTGCGCAGGCTGCTCACCGAATACGCCGCAGATCATGACGGCCTCCGCCACATCGAAGTGGATCTGACGCACCGCCCCGATCTCTCGACGCGGTACAAAGTGCTGCAGACTCCGACGACTTTCGTGGTCGACGGCTCCGGCGCCGTCCGCGCGAGATTCCATGGTGTGCCGCATCGGCACGCCCTCACCGAAGCCGTCGCCGCCGTCTGAGGCGCGAGGACTGGAGCAGGCATGGCAACTCCCTCAGGCATCGATCCTCGAGGCCCGCGCTTCGCGGCGACGATCACGGCCGCACTGTTGCTGGCGGCGACGTTCCTCGCCCTGATCGGGATCTCGACGGCCCGGCTTCCCGGCGGATGGTTCGCCGTCACGCCGTCGTCGGACTTCGCCTTCATCGGAGGCAGCACCTGGGCCATCGCCTCGGCATCCGTCGCGCAGCGGGCACTCGACCCCGGCTTCCTGCTCGCGCTCATCGTCGCCCTCCTGTTCCTGTGGGGCGTCGTCTCACCGCGGACAGCTCCGTGGAGCGTCATCTTCCGCACGGTCGTGCGTCCGCGCCTCCCCGCACCGATGGAGCTCGAGGATCCGCGCCCTCCCCGTTTCTCGCAGGGCGTCGGACTCTTCGTCGTCGGGATCGGGCTCCTGCTGCATCTCCTCGGCGTGCCCTGGGCCCTTCCGATCGCCGCCGCGGCCGCCTTCCTCGCCGCCTTCCTCAACGCCGCGTTCGCGTTCTGCCTGGGATGCCAGCTCTACCTCCTGTTGCAGCGCGCAGGCATCGTCGGTCGGGAGGCCGCAGCCTGATCGCTGTTCCGCCCCGTGCGGGCGATCGCTAGGCTGGCGACGAGCCGACGCTGCATCCGCAGCGCGAGAACCGGAGGAATCATGCCCGTCACCAGCGAAGCCGCCAGCACCTGGACCGGATCGCTCATGGAGGGGTCCGGCACCGTCGCGTTCTCGTCGTCGAACCTCGGCACCTTCCCCATCAACTGGAAGGCTCGCAGCGAAGGCAGCGACACCACGACCACACCGGAGGAGCTCATCGCCGCCGCGCACGCGTCGTGCTTCAGCATGGCGCTCTCGCACGCACTCGCGGAGAACGGCACCCCTCCGGAGCGCGTAGACACGACGGCTTCGGTCACGTTCAAGCCCGGCGTCGGCATCACGGGCAGCCACCTCAACGTCAACGCGACCGTCCCGAACCTCACCCCTGAGGCGTTCCAGGAGATCGCGAGCGGAGCCAAGACCGGGTGCCCGGTCTCTCAGGCACTCTCCGGTATCGAGATCACCCTCGAGGCGACCCTCGCCTGATCGAGTGGGCCGGGGTCAGCTGCGTGCGAGACGGATCGCTTCGCGAATGCTGGCCCTGGCATCCTTGCGGCGTCCGGCCGCGTCCTGCACGACGCCCAGCCGATAACGTGCGCGCCAGTCATCGACGGCCGCTTCCGCTTCCGCCGTGTACCGCGCGATGAGGGGATCGGCGTCGGCGCGAGCGATTCGTCCGCTCGGTGTCAGCTCGGTCTCCACGGGAGGCATCCCGCCCTCCGCATCGAGCAGGCGTCCGAGACGATCGGCCCCGAAGCCGAACATCATCTCCCGGATGAGCGCCCAGGCACCGATCGGCGCGAGCACCAGAAGCGTGATGCCCATGCCGATCGAGATCGCCGTACCGACCGAGATGAACATCACCGCAAGCCAGATCGCAACGGCGAGGTAGACCAACAGCGCCGCCGCCATCAGCGCGACGCCGATCCGCGACATCACGACCGGATGCCGATGTCGATCATGTGCTCGAGGCCCACGACGACGCCGCGGGCCTGCAGCGCGAACGGCACGGAGAGCCGGATGCCGGGGGCGTAGGCCAGCGCCGAATCGGTGGTGTCGTGTGTGAACGTGAGCGACTCACCGGGACCCGAGAGGATGACCTCCTGCTTGGCCACGACCCCGGGACGCCGCAGCGAGTGGATCGGCACACTTCCGACCTGCTGCCCGCGTGCGCGCTGATCCGCATGAGGCGCGCTGACCGGCCCCTGCTCCGCCCGCGCGGCCGCGATCAGTTCGGCGGTGCGCACTGCTGTGCCACTGGGCGAATCGATCTTGGTCTCACGATGCGCTTCGATGATCTCCGCCGAGCCGAAGAACGGCGCCGCGGCAGCTGCCAACGCGGAACCGAGGACCGAGCCGAGCGAGAAGTTGGGGATGAAGACCGCGCCCGTGCCCGCGGCTTCGACGAGTGGACGCACCAGCGCGATGCGCTCCGACGACCATCCCGAGGTCGCGACCAGCACGTTGATGCCGCGTTCGACGGCGGCGCGGACCACCTCGATGCTCACCTGCGGGGTGGAGGCGTCGACCACCAGGTCGGCACCGTCGAGTTCGGAGAGGTCGCTCGACGAGGTCAGCACGCGGCTCACCTCGAATCCCTCGAGCTCATCGATCACCGCACCGATGATCGTGCCGAGCTTCCCGGTTCCGCCGACGAGGGCTACCTGCGTGGTCATGCGCCCAGTCTACGGAGCACCCGGCATCGCCCGGCCCGGGGCGCGCGGGGTCGGGCCCGAGTTCGCCAGTCTGGGGATGAATCAGACGAGCAGGGCGTCGGGGATGCCTGTGCGCAGCTCCACCGGGAGGTGACCGGTGTCGTTGTGCGTCAGAAGCGTCCACGGACGCCCCTGCTTCTGGGCGATGACGGTCAGGCCGCAGTGCGACTGGTTCAGCGTCATCCACCGCCACTCCGGAGCTGCGAGGACCTCGCGGACGAACCACGAGATCACGAAATTGTGGGTGATGAGCACCTCGTGGACGTCGCCGGTCTTGCGCACGAGGAACTCGTTCACCGCGTCGGACATCTGCGCTCGCCCCGCTTCGATCTCCGCCTCGGTGACGGAGCCGAAGAACGGCTCGAACACCGAGGGGGTCTCCTCGGTCATGCCTGTGGGCACGCAGTCGAAGAGCAGGGCCGTCGGCTCCGGGTCGACGGACGGCAGACGCGCGGCGATCGCCCGGGCGGTCTCGTTCGCACGGAGCAACGGCGAGTGCCAGACGGCGTCGAGCGGGAGCCCGGACAGCCGGTCGGCGATCAGTTCCGCCTGGCGCTGCCCTCGGGGCGAGAGGGGTCCGTCGGCGAGACCGTGCTCGGCATCCTGATGTTCACCATGTCTGACCAGATATATGTAGTGCGTCACAACTCGCTCGCTTCATCGCCAGCATCCGCCGGGCCTCCCTCCCACCCTATGTCACGGGTGGGAGGATGCTCAGTTGCCGGCCCGAGTGAGCTCGGCGACCTGGCTCCGCGAGAGGCTGACGCCCGCTCCCTGCATGAGCTCATCGACGTGATCGGTCGCGAACGCGTTCACGATGGGCGCGGCCACGGTCCGCTGAGCCAACAGCCACGCGACCGACACGGCCGCGACCGGAACGGCCAACTCCTGTGCGACCTGATCGAGTGCGCGCAGGATCTTGATCCCCCGCCGATTCAGGTGCCCGCGCAGCTGCTCGCCGCGCACGCCCCGCGAAGTGAGGGCCTTGTTGCGGTGGCGCCCGGACAGGAATCCGTGTTCCAGGGCGTGGGACGGCGTCACTGCCAGGTTCTGCGCTCCCGCCACGAGGCGGAGGTCGCCCTCGAACGGCTGACGCCTGATCAGGTTGTACGGCGCATCGATCACCTGGATGCGCGGGTATCCGGCTGCCGCGAGGATCCGTGCTTCGACGAGCCGTTCCGGCGCGAGCCCGAACGCACCGAGAGCGCCGATCTTGCCGGCATCCGACAGCCATTCGACCGTCGCCAGCGTGTCTTCGAGGTTCGTCGTCACATCGAGCGTGGCGTCGAGATACAGCACGTCGATGCGGTCGACACCGAGCCTCGTGAGCGATCCCTCGACCGCACGGACGAGGTTGACGGAGCCGAGGCCCGGGTTGTCGGCATGGGCACCGATGCGCACGCTGAGCACGGCGCGATCGCGCCGGCCGCGAGAGCGCAGCCACTGGCCGATGATGTGCTCACTACGACCACCGGAGAACCCGTCGGCCGTGTGGATGGCGTTTCCGCCGAACTCCACGTAGCGATCGAGGATGCCGTGACTCGTCTCCAGATCGACGTTCCATCCGAACTCGGCGGCTCCGAGCATCAGCGGGAACGTCTCGAAGCCGGTCTCGCCGAGAGCGACCCTGATGGTCTCCCCTATCCCGGGTCCGACGATCGGGATCGGCGCGGAAGGATGCTCCGTGCCCTCCTGCTGGGCACGTTCTGCGGACGCCCCTGCGCCTACGCTGAACAACCGCATACTCTCTCACCCCCGCGTCGGTCGGTGCGTGCCGACCTGCGTACCTGCTGACTCCACACCCCCCGGTGCGTACTTCGAGGGTAAGCGACATCCTCCGACGTCCCGACCAATCCGGGGAACGGCGCGGAAACGTCCGATAACGATTCGATCACATCGAGACGACGGAACCCGGACCCGTCCTGTGCGGACGGCCCCGGGTTCCGGTGCGAAGCGTCGTGCTTACTCGGCGGCGGCGTCCTCTGCAGGCGCTGCCTCAGCGGCCGGAGCATCGTCGAGGACGGGCTCGAGCGAGAGCTTGCCGCGGTCGTCGATCTTCGTGATCTTCACGAGGATCTTCTGCCCGACAGACAGGACGTCGTCGACGTTCTCGACACGCTTGCCACCGGCGAGCTTGCGCACCTCGGTGACGTGCAGCAGCCCGTCCTTGCCCGGAAGCAGCGAGACGAACGCACCGAAGGTGGCGATCTTCACGACGGTGCCGAGGAACTGCTCCCCGACCTCCGGGTTGGTGGGGTTGGCGATCGCGTTGACCTGGGCGCGGGCAGCCTCGGCCGACGGGCCGTCGGTCGCGCCGATGTAGACGGTGCCGTCCTCCTCGATGGAGATCTGCGCACCGGTCTCATCCTGGATCGCGTTGATGGTCTTGCCCTTCGGGCCGATCAGCTCGCCGATCTTGTCGACCGGGATCTGCACGCTGATGACGCGAGGCGCGGTGGGCGCCATCTCGTCGGGAGCGTCGATCGCGGCGTTCAGGACGTTGAGGATCGTCAGACGGGCCTCACGAGCCTGCGTCAGCGCACCGGCGAGAACCTGCGTCGGGATGCCATCGAGCTTGGTGTCCAGCTGGATGGCCGTGACGAACTCGCTGGTTCCGGCGACCTTGAAGTCCATGTCGCCGAGAGCGTCTTCCGCACCCAGGATGTCGGTCAGCGCCGCGTAGCGGGTCTCACCGTTGACCTCGTCGGACACGAGCCCCATCGCGATACCGGCGACGGGAGCGCGCAGCGGCACACCCGCGTTCAGCAGCGACAGGGTCGACGCGCAGACGGAGCCCATCGAGGTGGAGCCGTTGGAGCTGAGCGCCTCGGACACCTGACGGATCGCGTACGGGAACTCCTCGCGGCTCGGCAGCACCGGCACGAGGGCGCGCTCGGCGAGGAAGCCGTGCCCGATCTCGCGACGCTTCGGCGAGCCCACGCGGCCGGTCTCACCGGTCGAGTAGGGCGGGAAGTTGTAGTGGTGCATGTAGCGCTTGCTCGTGACCGGCGACAGCGAGTCGATCTGCTGCTCCATCTTGAGCATGTTCAGCGTGGTGACACCCAGGATCTGGGTCTCGCCGCGCTGGAAGATCGCGGAACCGTGCACGCGCGGGATGACCTGCACCTCGGCGTCGAGCGGACGGATGTCCGCCAGGCCACGGCCGTCGATGCGGGCGCCCTCGGTGAGGATGCGTCCGCGGACGATCTTCTTCGTGACCGACTTGTACGCGGCGGAGAACTCCAGCGGAGCCGCGGCCGGGAGCGAACCCGACTCGGTCGCCTCGATGAGCTCGGCCTTGACGCGGTCCTTGATCGCGTCGTCCGCTGTCTGACGCTCGACCTTGTCGGCGATCTGGTAGACATCGCTGAGCTCGGCGAAGGCGCGCTCGGAGACGAAGCTGTAGACCTCGTCGCTGTACGCGGGGAAGACCGGGTACACGCCGGGCTCCTTCGACGCGGTCGCGGCAAGCTCGGCCTGAGCCTTGACGAGCTGAGCGATGAACGGCTTCGAGGCCTCGAGGCCCTGAGCGACGATCTCTTCGTTCGGCTTGGTGGCGCCGGCCTTGATGAGGTTCCAGCTGCCCTCGGTGGCTTCGGCCTCGACCATCATGATGGCGACGTCTTCCGTGCCATCGGCCTTGGTGACGACGCGACCGGCGACGATCAGGTCGAACACGGCCTCCGAGACCTGCTCGGCGGTCGGGAACGCGACCCACTGGTCTTCGTTCTGGCCGTTGCCGGGGATGAACGCGAGGCGCACACCGGCGACGGGACCGGAGAACGGCAGGCCCGAGATCTGGGTCGACGCGGATGCGGCGTTGATCGCGAGAGCATCGTAGAACTCACCGGGAGCGATCGACATCACGGTGATGACGACCTGGACCTCGTTGCGCAGACCGTCGACGAACGACGGACGCAGCGGGCGGTCGATCAGACGGCAGACGAGGATCGCCTCGGTGGAGGGGCGGCCCTCACGACGGAAGAACGAACCGGGGATCTTGCCGGCGGCGTAGGAGCGCTCCTCGACGTCGACCGTCAGCGGGAAGAAGTCGAAGCCCTCGCGCGGGTGCTTGCCCGCGCTGGTGGCCGAGAGGAGCATGGTCTCGCCGTCGAGGTACGCGGCGACTGCGCCCTGAGCCTGCTGCGCGAGGCGGCCGGTCTCGAAGCGGATGGTGCGGGTGCCGAAGCGGCCGTTGTCGAGAACGGCCTCGGTGGCGGTGATTTCAGGACCTTCCAAGAGGTCTCTCCTTCTTTGTTTAGACTCGCGAATCCATGTGACGCGCGAGCGTGTTCAAAGGAGCTGAACGGAGGGGTTCGGGCGCGCGGGCACTCCCGCGAATCTCGCCTGCGCTGGCCACCAGTAGAAAGCCACCCGACATGCGCCGAGGAACCCACCACAGGGGACCAGCTTCTCCGCCGATCGCTCCATGAGTCGATATGAAGTTGTGCGATTGACACACGTCAACCTCATCCACCCTACCAGCGCGGACCTCGAATCCTGCGTGACCTCGCGCATCGTGGATCCGACATCGGCCGGTCACGGCCTGTTCACCGTGCGGATGCCGAGGCGAGACGCACATCCGCTGAGGTGGAGCACATGCGCTTGTCAGTCATCGGCTGCGGGTACCTCGGTGCCGTTCACGCCGCCGCCATGGCCTCGCTCGGACACGACGTCGTCGGCATCGACGTCGACCAGCAGAAGGTCGCTTCGCTCGCCTCGGGCTCCGCGCCGTTCTTCGAGCCGCGGCTCTCGGAGCTCCTCGCCGAAGGCCTGGCCTCGGGACGCCTCCGCTTCACCAGCCGGATGGCGGACGCCGCCGGGGCGGACGTGCACTTCCTCGCGGTCGGCACCCCGCAGGCACCCGGTGGTCACGCTGCGGATCTGCGCTACGTCGATGCGGCGATCGACCTGCTGCTCCCCCACCTGCGCGCCGGCGACGTCGTCGCGGGGAAGTCGACCGTGCCGGTGGGCACAGCTGCGGGGTTGGCCGCGCGGATCGAGGGGACCCGGGCCACGCTCGTCTGGAATCCGGAGTTCCTCCGCGAGGGATGGGCCGTGCACGACACCCTGACGCCGGATCGATTCGTGGTCGGCGCCGAGGCGGATGCAGCGGGCGAGCGCGCCGTCGGCGTGCTTCGTGAGGTGTACACCTCGGCCGTCGCGGCGGGGACGCCCTTCCTGGTCACGGACCTGGCGACGGCCGAGCTCGTCAAAGGCGCCGCGAACGCGTTCCTGGCCACCAAGATCTCGTTCATCAATGCGATGGCGGAGATCGCGGAGGCGTCCGGCGCCGATGTCGCTCTGCTGGCCGACGCCCTCGGTCACGACACACGGATCGGACGACGCTACCTCGGCGCGGGCATCGGCTTCGGCGGGGGCTGCCTGCCGAAGGACATCCGGGCATTCGCCGCGCGGGCGGAGGAACTGGGGCGTGGTGAAGCGGTCGGCTTCCTGCGCGAGGTCGACACGATCAACCTCCGGCGCCGCGATCGAGCGGTTCAGCTCGTGGTCGATGCGCTGGGCGGGCTGGTGTTCGGCCGCCGGATCGCCGTGCTCGGAGCCGCCTTCAAGCCCTTCAGCGACGACATCCGCGACTCCCCGGCACTCGACGTGGCCGTGCGCCTGCGGGGTCTGGGGGCGGATGTCGTCGTCACCGATCCCGCCGCGATCGACAACGCCGCCGCCGCCCACCCGCAGCTCGGCTACGCCCGCGAACGCGACGAAGCCCTCCGCGAAGCGGATGCAGTCGTCATCGTCACGGAGTGGGACGAGTACCGACGCGACCTGTCCCCGGAACATGCCGGCGCGCTCGTACGCGGACGGATCATCGTCGACGGCCGCAACTGCCTCGATTCCGCGGCCTGGCGCGCTGCCGGCTGGCAGTACCACGGCATGGGGCGACGCTGATCACACCGCAGGGAGCGGCGTCAGCCGACGAGAGCGGCCCGCGCCGCGGAGGACCGACCGAGGTAGACGTAGTCCTCGTGCTTCGCCGTCCTCCCGTCGCCTGCGGCCCGCCCGTGCAGGCGACGCCAGACCCAGGGCAGCGCATGTCGACGCCACCACACGCCCGCGCCGAGCGGTTCGTGCTCGTGCATCGCGGCGTCGAGCGCTCCGAGTGCGTCGGCATCGGGCACCCCGAGCATCTCCCCTGCCCGGTAAGCGAGGAAGCGGTGGCCTCGGCTGCTCAGGTGCACGAGGTCTTCCCCCCAGTTCGGGCGTTCTGACAAGGCGGGGTGCAGATCCGTGTCGATCAGGATGGCTCCCGTTCGCATGGCGATCCCCGTCAACGCGGTGGCGAAGGCAGCGAACCTCCGGGTGTAGATGCATGCCGCACGCTGCCCGGGGAGGAACGGCGTGACCAGGAGCACGTCGGCGCCGATCCCGCGCAGTTGCCGCACCGTATCCTCGAGCTCTGCGGCGAGCGCGGCGACATCGACACGGCGCTTCACGAGATCGTTGGCGCCGATCAGGATCGAGACGAGGTCGGGGCGCAGCGCGAGTGCTCTCGTCAGCTGGAGTCCGGCGACGTCGCGGACGCGCTGGGAGCGGATCGCCAGATTCGCGTAGTGCAGGTCTCCCCTGGCGGCGAGCAGGAGAGCGAGGCGATCGGCCCATCCCCGCAACGCGCCGTCCGGGGCCGGATCGCACAGACCCTCGGTGAGTGAGTCACCGAGAGCGACGTAGCGATGCCATCGACGGGCGACGATCGGCGGCGGTGACTCGGGGCGCACGGTGCGGCGGGCGCGGGCGCCGGAATCTGCCGTGTGCAGCATCTGCGCCTCGTCGAAGTGGTCGAGGAGCTGATCGCACACGCTCTCCCAACTGCGCTCCTGCACGGCGGCGCGACCGGCTTCCCCGAAGGCACGTCGCTTGCGGGCGTCCCCGGCCAGGTCGGCCACGCGCATCCGCAGGTCGCCGAGGTCTCCCGGCCGGTACAGCCATCCGTCGATCCCCATCCGCACGAGGTCGAGGGGGCCGCCGCGTCCCGTGGCGACGACGGGGATGCCGCTGGCGTGGGCTTCCTGCAGGGTCTGTCCGAAGGTCTCGCTCTCCCCCGGGTGCACGAACAGGTCGAACGAGGCCATCGCCGCGGCGAGCGCGCCCCCCTCCAGATGGCCGAGGAAAAGGGCGTTCGGGAGCAGGTTCTCGAGGCGTGCTCTGCTCGGTCCGTCTCCGACGATGACCAGTCGCGTCCCCGGGATGTCGCGGAGCACGGCGAGGTCTTCGACCTGCTTCTCGGGGGCGAGGCGCCCGACGTACCCGATGACCGCGTCGGCGCCCCACTCGGAGCGGAGGGCGGGCGCTCGCCGAGACGGGTGGAAGCGTTCGGCGTCGACTCCCCGCCCCCAGTGCCGGACGCGATCGATGCCGAGCGCGGCGAGCTGCTGGGCCGATTCCCCGGACGGCGCCAGGGTCATCGTGGCGCGTCTGTGCAGTCTGGCGAGGTGGGTCTGGGCGATGCCCGTGGTCGCCGCGATCCGGTAACGCTCGGTGTAGGCGGCCACGTCGGTCTGGTAGGCGGCGACCGCGGCCACGTTCAGGCGCTCGGCCGCGAGCACTCCCCGCCACCCCAGCGCGAACGGCGAGGCGAGGTGCACGACATCGGGCTGGAAGCGGCCGAGGGCGGCGGCGACACGGTGCACGCTCGACGTGCCCACCCGCACGTGCCGGTACCCCGGGAGGGCGATGCTGGGGATGGCTTCGATCCGCGTCCCGCTGATCTCGGTGGGGACGCCGACCGCGGCGGGGGCGATCACATGCGCCTCGTGCCCACGTCGTTCGAGGTGTCGCAGGATGTGCAGCACCGAGCCGGTGACGCCGTTCATGTGCGGAAGGAAGGACTCCGTGACGATCGCTACTCTCACAGCCCCAGGATGGCGGTGACCGGAGCCCGTACCCGCCGCGAACGGCCCTCGGCACCGGATGTTCACCGGATGCTGGACGGCGGGTCACCGGCTATCCGGTCTTTGGTTCCCGTTCACCCGTTGCGGGCACAGTGGGCGATGTGCCGACGGACCTGCTGACCGCATTGCTCGAGGGTCCGTGGAGTCTGGCGCTGATGAGCCTGCTGGTCATCGGCGACGCCTTCTTCGTCGTCGTGCCCGGCGAGGTCGCGGTCACGGCTCTCGGGGCGCTCGCGGTGACCACGGGGTCGCCGCCGCTCTGGGCGGTCGTCGTGTGCGCCGCCGTCGCCGCGACGATCGGCGATGCGTGCTGCTACGTGATCGGACGGTCGGTGGGTACGGAGCGCTGGCGGTGGATGAGAACCGTCCGCGTGCAGCGCGCTCTGGCGTGGGCCCGGAGACGCGTGGACGGTGGGATGGCCACCGTGCTGTTCACCGCCCGCTTCGTGCCCTTCGCACGGCTGGCGATCAACCTGGTGGCCGGAGCCTCGCGCATCCCGCCTCCGCGCTATCTGGCACTCGTCTCCCTGGCAGCCACCGGATGGGCGCTGTACCAGGCAGTCGTGGGCGCTGCCGTCGCGGTGATCCTCCCCGGTGGTCCGCTTGTGTCCGTACCGGTGTCGATCGCGCTCGCGGTCGGTCTCGGGGTGCTGATCGATCTGTGTGTGCGACGCCACAGAGGGTGACCCGCCGGAGCGCGTGCTCTAGGCTCGGGGCATGAGCACCGAAGAAGGCGCCTCCTCGTCTGAGGAGATGAAGCGCAAGTTCAAGGAAGCGCTCGAGAAGAAGAACGCGCACCACCGGCAGGGCGAGGCACACCTCGACGGCGATTCCGCCGTGCACAGTGCGAACGCCCCGCAGACCCGGCGCGAGTTCCGACGCAAGAGCGGTTGACCGCGCGGATGCGGGAGCCGGCCTGACCGGACTCCCGCATCCCTCACCCTCTCGTCAGCGGCGATCGGCGCGTGCCCTGGCCCGCTCCTCCTTCGCCGCCATCTCGGTGACGGCCGCTTCCCGCAGCTCCTGCAGGTCCGCGGCCTGCGGGGCATCCGCCTGCCCGTGCGCGTCGACGCCGTCGAGCAGAGACTCGTCGAAGGGCAGCCGGCCGCTGAGCACCCGCTGCACGCGGTCCCTGTCTATCTGCTTCGTCCAGGTACCGATCAGGAGCGTCGCCACCGCATTGCCGGTGAAGTTCGTGAGCGCGCGTCCCTCGGACATGAACCGGTCGATGCCGACGATCACGCCGACGCCGTCGACCAGATCGGGACGGTAGGCCTGGAGACCACCGGCGAGGGTGGCGAGACCGGCGCCGGTGACACCGGCCGCTCCCTTGCTCGCGATGATCATGAAGACCAGCAGGCCGATCTGTTCGCCGATCGTCATCGGCTGTCCCATTCCCGTGGCGATGAACAGCGAGGCCATCGTCAGGTAGATCGCCGTTCCGTCGAGGTTGAACGAGTATCCGGTGGGGACGGTGATGCCGACGACGGGCTTGGAGACGCCGACGAACTCCATCTTCGCGATCAGACGCGGGAGAGCCGACTCCGACGACGAGGTGCCGACGATGAGCAGGTACTCCCTGGCCAGGTACTTCATGAGGGCGAAGATGTTCACTCGAGCGACCGTCCACAGCAGTACCCCGAGGATCACGACGATGAACAGGACGCAAGTGATGTAGAAGGCGACCATCAGTGTCCCCAAGCTCCAGATGGCCGCGATCCCGGTCTTGCCCACCACGGCGGCGATGGCGCCGAATGCACCGAGGGGAGCGAGCCACAGGATCATCCCGAGAATGCGGAAGACCAGCTTCTGCAGCTGCTTGACGGCCTCCATGATGGGAGCGCCGCGATCGCCGAGCCCCTGCAGTGCGAAGCCGACGAGGAGCGCGATGAACAGCACCTGCAGCACGCTCTCGCCTGTGAAGGCCGAGAAGAACGTCGTCGGGATGATGCCCAGGATGAACTCCTGCGTCGTCTTGGCCTCCGCCTCGACCGCGTCATAGGTCGAGGACGCCATGTCCAACCCCGCGCCGGGGTGGATGATGTTGCCGACGACGAGTCCGATCGCGAGCGCGAACGTCGACATGACCATGAAATACAGCAGCGCCAGTCCGCCGATCTTGCCGACGGTGGCCGCCTTGGCGATGGAGCCCACCCCGACCACGATCGTGCAGAAGATGATCGGCGCGATCATCATCCTGATCAGTGCCACGAAACCCTTGCCCAGCGGTTCGAACGCCTGACCCACCTCCGGCCAGACGAGGCCGATGACCGCGCCGAGCACGACGGCCAGGAGCACGGACACATACAGCCACGTGTGCCGGTCCCACGATTGCTTGCCTCGCCGCCAGGTGAACTTCGGCAGTGAGAATCCTGTTGTGAGCGCCATCGCGTCCTCCTCGATCATCGACGTCTTCGTCCGGTGGGCGGCATCCTCGCCGCCGATCAGGGTTCACGGTCTCCGACTTCACGCTTCGGGGCGAGTTGTGGTCGTATTGGTCACGGCACCTGACCATCGACGATCGGAGGAGGCGATGGCGCAGACCTCCCGCAGCCGCAGCACCGCATCCCGCGTCTTCGTCGTGCTGCTCGTCGCCGCCGTCGTGATCGGCGCGCTCGTGGCGGTCTTCCTCGTCGTCGAGGCGCAGCGGTCGATCCGCGCCGAGGCGGAACGGGTGACGGCGGCCACCGCGGCCTCGTTCGCCTCCTCTCCCCTCGTCGTCGACGGGCTGCGATCGAGCGATCAGGACGCGGCCACCCGGGTGCTCGAGCCCTATTCCCTGTCGGTGATCGCCGACGCAGGGCTCGACTTCATCACGGTCATGACCGCGGACGGCACACGGATCACCCACCCCGACACCGACCAGATCGGCGGGACCTACCTGGGCACCATCCCTGGGTCACCGCGGACGCTGACGGAGGAGTTCACCGGAACCCTCGGCCCATCGGTGCGGACGATCACGCCGGTCGCCACCCCGGACGGCGACCTGATCGGGTGGGTCGCCGCCGGCGTCACGACCGAGTCCATCACCGACACGCTGATCCGTCGCCTGCCTCTCACTCTCGGAATCACGATCGGCCTCGTCGCCCTCGGCGCCGGCGGCGCGGTGATCGCGCGACGGGTGACCCGGCGTATCGCCGGCGACCTCCCGCCCGGTCAGGTGCGGGATGCCGTGTCGTCGTACGAGTCGATCCGGACCCTGGGAGAGGCTCTGCGCGCGCAGACCCACGAGCACGGCAACCGGATGCACGCCGCCGTCGCACTGCTCGAACTCGGGCGCCGCGACGAGGCCATCGAGATCCTCACCGAGACGTCACGACAGAGCCAATCGCTCGTCGACCAGGTGACCGCGCGCCGTCACGGCGACCCTGCCGTCGGGGCACTCCTCCTCGGCAAGGCGTCGCAGGCCAAGGAACGGGGCATCGACTGGCGGGTTCGCATCGAACCCGACACGCCGCGCACGCCGCTGTCGCCCGTGGACGCCGTCTCGGTGCTCGGCAACCTCGTGGACAATGCGATGGATGCCGCCGCGGAGTCGGACGACCGTTGGGTGCAGGTCGTGCTCCGCCCGCACGAGCGCGCGGGGATCGTGCTCGAGGTCTCGGACAGCGGCTCCGGCATCCCGCCCGCCCTGCAGGAGCGCGTGTTCGACCAGGGGTACTCCACGAAACCCGCCGACGCGCAGGGTCGCGGCGTCGGGCTGGCGCTCGTGCGTTCCGTCGTCACCGGCGCGGGCGGCTCTGTCACGGTGAGCGACGCTCCGACGACGTTCCGAGTCTTCCTTCCCGCCGCCGCGTCTCGAAGGCCACAGCGATGATCCGGACACTGATCGTCGACGATGACGCCCTGACCCTCGAGCTGCACCGCGATTACCTGGCGCGCCTCGACGGATTCGTGGCCGCCGGCGAGTGCACCGGAGCCCGCGCCGCCCTGACCGCGATGGTCGACCGTCCTGACGCCTTCGATCTCGTGCTGCTCGACATCACGATGCCGGACGGATCCGGTATCGATGTGCTCCGCGCCCTTCGCGCGCGCTCCGCCGCGGTGGACGTGATCGCCATCACCGGCGTGCGCGACGCCGACGCCGTACGGCAGATGGCGGCGCTCGGCGTCTTCCAGTACCTCGTGAAGCCGTTCCCGTTCGCGGTGTTCCGCGAACGGATGGAGCAGTACCGCGCGTACCGGGAGCAGGCACGGAACACCGACGGCGAAGCGACACAGGCCGAGATCGACGCATTGCTGGGCCGCGCCACGGGCGCGATCGTGCTTCCCAAGGGGCTCTCGACTGCCTCGCTCGAGAGAGTCAGCGCAGAGCTGCGCGCCGATGGCCCGCTGTCGGCGAGCGAAGCGGCCGAGCGACTCGGAATGTCCCGGGTCGCCGTGCGCCGCTACCTGGAGCACCTCGTCGCTGCGGGCGTGCTCACGCGAGCAGCACGCTATGGGACGCGAGGACGGCCGGAGACCGAGTACGCATGGAAACGGGCGGGCGCCCCTGGGGTGTGACGGTCAACGCGGCAGACGTCCGTCGTGGAGCAGACCCTCCGGATCGAAGCGAGCGCGCAGACCGCGAAGCCGTGCGATCCCGTCGGCGGATCCGCAGCGTTCGAGCGTCTGGTCCGGCTCGAGGAATGTCGGCACGGTCTGCGAGGCCTCGTTCGGTGCCAGCAGTTCCCTGAACGCCACGAGACTCGCCTCGCCCGGTTCGTCCGGTACGCCCGGGATCACCGGTACGAGTGCGTGCACAAGCCAGCCCACGGACTCCAGCGAAGCGAAACCGGCCCGCCGCGGCGCATCCAGCGCACCGCCGAGCATCCGGATGTCGATGCCCATGATCGGCCACTGCTCCGGCAGCTCACGGAACTCGAGGAGCGCGTCGATGGTCGCATCATCGAGGATGCTCAGGGCCATCGATGCTCCGCGGCCCGGGGTCGGATCGGTCGGCTCGTTCGACGCGGCGGCGAGTGCCGCCGGCGACGTCGGGCCGGTGATGTCCCTGCGCACCTCACCTGCCCGGCGCACCGCGTCGATCTGCCGCTCCTGCGGTCCCTCCGTCGACAGCGCCTGCACGGTGACGAAGCTGCGGCCCCTGATTTCCTCGGGGAGCTGCGGAGCATCCGGCATCCGCATCGAGTTGACGAAGAGGTTCAGTGACGAGGGTGCGTCCACGGCGAGGTCGCGCACGGCGCGGAGCACCGCCGGGGCATCGTCGACGTCGAACGTGAGGTTCGCTCCCCAGATCTCCGGTGTACGGACCAGATCGATCTCGAGAGCGGTCACGATCCCCACGACGCCACCCGCCCCGCGCAGCGCCCACAGGAGATCGGCGTCGATGTCGTCATCGACGCGCTCGTGCGTGCCGTCGGTGCGCAGCACCCATGCCGCCCGCAGCCCGTCGGAGCCGAGGCCGGCCGTGCGGCTGAACCAGGAGTGCCCGCCGCCCAGGGCGTACCCGGCGACACTGACGACCGGGCTGGTGCCGGCGGGAGCCGCCCACCCGGTCCCTTCGAGCGCGTCGACGACGGCACCCCATCGCACGCCGCTGCCGACCTTCGCGACCCCTCGGTCGAGATCGAGCTCCAGATCGTCGAACGCGCCCATGCGCACCAGTACGGTGCCCGTCAGCGCGCCGGAGGCTCCGTGGCCGCTCGGCTGGACCGCGAGCCGCGCGCCCGACTCCCGTGCCGCATGCAGCAGCGCGCGGAGGTCATCGACATCGGCCGGTACCGCGACGGCATCCGGGCGCTGCTCGATCGCGAGATTCCACGGCTGCCGTGCCGTCTCATAGGCGGCGTCTGCAGGAAGGAGGAGTGAGCCGGTCAGACTGTTCCGAAGCGCGACGATCGCGGAGTGAGTGGGCATGACGCCACCGTACGATGCCCCTCGGACATTGTCGATGGCGTCATGCGCGACTCACTCGCCGGCGAGGCCGCCCAGCATGTGGCCGAACGAACGCCCCTCGCCCAGGTAGGTGGACGGGTCGTACGGGTCGACGGTCGCGGCCGCCTCCCGGCGGGCCATCGCGTCCGCGAGCTCCCTTGCGCCTTTCTCCACACGCTTGGCGAGCGGGGCGACATCGTCGCCGGCGTCGCCCCAGTCGCTCGACGCCGCGAAGACGCCGGTCGAGACGGGCTCCGCATGCAGGTAGGCGAAGAGCGGCCGGATCGCGTAGTCGATCGCGAGAGAGTGCCGAGCGGTGCCGGCGTTCGCGCCGATCAGGACGGGCTTGCCGGTGAGCGCATCCGGGTCGAGCACGTCGATGAACGACTTGAACAGCCCGGAGTAGCTCGTCGAGAAGATCGGCGTCACCGCGATCAGCGCGTCGGCGGAGACCACGGTGTTGATCGCGGTCTCGAGCACCGGCGGCGCGAACCCGGTGAGCAGGTTGTTCGTGATGTCGTGCGCGTAGTCGCGCAGCTCGATCACGTCGACGCTCGCCTCGACGTCGTGCTCGGCGAGCGCCTTGACCGTCTCGGCCGCCAGCCGATCCGCCAGCATCCGTGTGGACGACGGGTTCGACAGGCCGGCCGCGACGACGGCGATGCGACGCGTGGTCATCTCAGGCCTCCTTCCGGCCGAGTCCGAATGCCGCACCGGCGGGTGCGGGGCTGTCCTGGTAGGGCGAGTCGCCGGTCAGGTTGTCGCCGCGGTTGGCGCCGGGGCGCGCCTGCCGTGTCGGGCCGTCGCCGAACTCCGCCACGACGCGTGCCGCGTGGGTCGGCGCGTCCGGCACGGCGGCGGGGCGGTCCTTCGCGAGTTCCTTGCGCAGCACCGGAACCACCTCGGAGCCGAGGATGTCGAGCTGTTCCAGGACCATCTTCAGCGGGAGACCCGCGTGATCGATGAGGAACAGCTGACGCTGGTAGTCGCCGTAGTGCTCGCGCATCGCGGCATACCGATCGATGACCTGCTGCGGCGAGCCCACTGTGAGCGGAGTCATCTCGGTGAAGTCCTCCATGCTCGGGCCGTGGCCGTAGACCGGGGCGTTGTCGAAGTACGGACGGAACTTGTTCACCGCATCCTGCGACTTGGCGGACATGAACACCTGGCCGCCGAGACCGACGATCGCCTGCTCCCTGGTGCCGTGGCCGTAGTGCTCGAAGCGCTGACGGTACAGCTCGATGAGCCGCTGGTAGTGCTCCTTCGGCCAGAAGATGTTGTTCGCGAAGAAGCCGTCGCCGTAGTAGGCCGCCTGCTCGGCGATCTCGGGCGTGCGGATGGATCCGTGCCAGACGAACGGCGCGATGCCGTCGAGCGGACGCGGCGTCGACGTGAATCCCTGCAGCGGGGAGCGGAACTTGCCCTCCCAGTCGACGACGTCCTCGCGCCACAGCTTGTGCAGCAGCGCGTAGTTCTCGATCGCCAGCGGAAGCCCCTGGCGGATGTCCTGACCGAACCACGGGTAGACGGGCCCGGTGTTGCCGCGACCGAGCATGAGGTCCATGCGCCCGTCCGACACGTGCTGCAGCATCGCGTATTCCTCGGCGATGCGCACAGGATCGTTCGTGGTGATGAGCGTCGTCGACGTCGAGACGATGAGGCGCTCGGTCTGTGCGGCCAGTGCCGCCAGGAAGGTCGTGGGGCTGGAGGACCAGAACGGCGGGTTGTGGTGCTCGCCGATCGCGAAGACGTCGAGTCCGACCTCTTCGGCGTGCACGGCGATGGCCGTCGTCGCCTTGATGCGCTCCTGCTCGCTGGGGGTGATGCCCGTGGTGGGATCGCGGGTGATGTCGCTGACCGACATGATGCCGAACTGCATCGCCTGCGCGCCTGACTGCTCGCTCATGATTGCTCCGTGTCTCCGAACCGGATGACTCGCATCCGTTTCTATTCATTTGAATGTATCTGTGTCAACGCGCTCGGAGCAACTTTATTCCCGGCCTGTAGCCTCGAACGATGAGCAGCACCGGAGCCGACATCTCAGGACCCCGCACCGGGGCGGTTCCGCACAAGCGACGGCGTGTGCCGTTCTGGGACAACGCACGTTACATCTGCATCGTGCTGGTCGTACTGGGTCACGCGATCCAACGGCTCATCTACGACTCCGACATCGCGTTCGCCTTCTATCTGGCGCTGTACGCGTTCCACATGCCGGCCTTCGCGATCATCTCCGGCTACTTCTCCAAGTCCGGCTCTCCGACGAAGACGCAGATGGCCCGCGTGATCACGGACATCATCCTCCCGTACGTGATCTTCGAGCTGCTGTGGACGCTCACCAAGTGGCTCGTCGAGGGCCAGGCGAACCCGAACATCACCCAGCCCAGCTGGACGCTCTGGTTCCTCCTCGCCCTGGGCATCTTCCGGCTGGTACTCCCCTATCTCGCCCTGCTGCGTTGGCCGCTGCTGTGGACCGTCGTGATCTCGGTCGGCGTGGGCTACCTGCCGAACGTCGACAGCACGTTCTCGCTCTCGCGCACGCTCGGACTGCTGCCGTTCTTCGCCCTGGGGTGGTGGCTGCGCGAACACGACATCGTCGATCGCTTCACGCTTCTGGACTTCCGACCGTGGTGGCTGCGCGCCGCGGCCGTCGCGATCTTCGCCGCCGTCGGCTGGGCCGCCTGGAACTGGCTTCCCGTCTGGCAGGCGATCGACCTGCGCCACTGGCTCTTCTACGAGGACTCCTATGCCGACCTCGGCGGGGAGCAGTGGTGGGCCGGCGGCATCCGGGTCGCCCTGATGCTGCTCGCCGTCGTGCTCAGCGCGGCGTTCTTCGCCCTCATCCCGCGGGGCGCGCACTGGTGGACGACGTTCGGCCAGTACACGATGTACGTGTTCCTGCTGCACTCGTTCGTGCTGTACCCGTTCCGGGAGAGCGGAATCCTGCGCGATCTGGAGCCGACGTGGATCTGGCTGCCGCTCGTGACCGTGCTGTCGGTCGTGATCGCACTCGTCCTGGCGACCAAGCCCGTCAGATGGGTGTTCCGCCCCCTGGTCGAGCCGCGGCCCGGCTGGCTGTTCGCCGATCCGGAGCTCGCCTCCAAGGAAGGCCGCCGGAACGACCCGACCGGGTCTCGACGGCCTCGATAGAGGCAGACGATAGCCTCGAGGTGTGACCCGAGCGCAGACCGTCCGAGACCGTATCGTCGAACAGGTCGAGGCATCGGGGTTCGTCGCCCACGGCCTGCACGTCCGCCTGGGTATCGACACTGCGGAACATCGCTGGACCGCCGACGTCCGGGAAGACGTGCACTCGGTTGCGAAAGGTGTCTGCGTACTCGCCGCAGGAATCGCCGCGGACGAAGGGATGGTCTCGCTCGATGAGCCGGTGTCGACCTACCTGCCCGACCACGACCTGGGCCCCGGCGTCGAGGAGGTCACTCTGCGCCACCTCCTGATGATGTCGAGCGGCGTCGACCTGCCCTGGTCCGACACTCTGATGACCGACTGGCCGGATCTGGCACGCGAGTTTCTGCGACGCCCTTCGAGTGGACGGACCTTCCAGTACTCGAACGCGAGCACCTACACCGCGATGACCGCGCTGGCCGCACGGGTCGGCGACATCGGCGACTATCTCGTTCCCCGACTGTTCGGCCCGCTCGGCATCGACGACGTCGAGTGGGTGCGCAGCCCCCAGGGGCGCATCGAGGCTGGAGGCGGCCTCTTCCTCCGCACCGAAGAGCTGTCCCGCCTCGGGCTCCTCATCCGCGATCGCGGGATCTGGCAGGGACACCAGCTCATCTCGTCCGAGTGGATCGACTCGATGCATACGGATTGGGGCGTCGCCGGGGAGAGCCCCGCCTATGACCGCTACGCGCTCGCCGGTTGGGGCGGCCCCGGATCGGCCTGGCGGCTGCACGGCGCCCACGGCCAGCTGCTCATCTTCCTCGACGATGCCGTGGTCACGATCACCGCCGATGACCATCTCGGCGCTGACGCCATCGCTGCCTTCGCCGTCGAGACGCTCATCGCCGCCAGCGAGTCCTGACGGGTCAGGCGAAGAGCGCGGCTCCCACATAGGAACCGGGCTTCGCTCCGGCCGGCACCGCCCAGATACCGGATCCGACGTGTCTGATGTACTCGTTCATGAGATCCGTCGACAGGCGCCGCTGGAGCGCGATGAACTGCGCGGGATCACGCTGGTACGACAGGAAGAAGAGTCCGGCGTCGAGGCGACCGAGGGCGTTGTTCCCGTCGACGTAGTTGTACCCGCGTCGCAGGATGCGGATGCCGTCGTTCTGCTCGGGATGGGCGAGGCTCACGTGACTGTTCGCATCGATCGTCTTGCTGTGGAAATCCGGCGCTGTGAACTCGTTCCCACCGGAGAGCGGCGCCCCCTCCCCCTTGTCGCGGCCGATGATCGTGTCCTGCTCGGACAGGCGCACCCGATCCCAGGTCTCGATCAGCATCGCGATCTTGCGGGCCACGAGGTACGAGCCTCCGGCGAGCCACGCCGGCTCATCCTTCGCCGACACCCACACGTGATCCGTGAGCGCCGTCGTGTCGTCGGCCAGGATGTTCGCGGTGCCGTCCTTGAAACCGAAGAGGTTTCGCGGTGTGGCCTGCGTCGCCGTGGTGCGAGAGGTCTTGCCGAATCCCAGCTGCGACCAGCGCAGGCGCGCGCGACCGAAGGCGATGCGACTGAGGTTGCGGATGGCATGCACCGCGACCTGCGGGTCGTCGGCGCAGGCCTGGATGCAGAGATCGCCGTGAGAGGTCTGCGGATCGAGATCGTCGCCGAGGAAGGCCGGCAGGCGTTCCAGCCCTGCGGGACGCTGCGCGGCGATGCCGTAGCGGTCGCCGTCCTCATTCTCGAAGAGTCCCGGCCCGAAGCCGAACGTGATCGTGAGCCCCGCGGCGGGGAGCCCCAAGGCCTCGCCGGTGTCGTCCGGCGGTGCCTCGGCCGGTCCGCCGACCGCTCCCGTGGCGCTGACTTCGAGACCCTGCACCATGCGTGAGGACGCGTACGTCCAGTCCTGCAGGAGCGAGATGAGATCCTCGCGGTCGGTGCGCGGCATCATGTCGAAGCCGGCGAAGTGCAGGTGGTCCTGCACCGGCGTGGTGATACCGGCCTGATGCTCGCCGAAGAACTCATAGGCCGAGTGCGCGTCATCGGCGGCCCGTGCACGCCCGAGCGCCACGCCGCCGGCGAGGCCGGCGCCCGCCCCGGCAGCGAGTCCGGCGACGCCACCGCCGATGGCCAGACCGAGGAGGCCACGCCTGCTCAATCCCGCAGGCGCGGATGCCTCACCCTTCGGTTCCTCGGGTGCGGCATCCGCTTCCGGTTCGTTCACGTCCGTGATGGTATCGGGTCGGTCCAGCGCGCGGCTGATCAGTCGAGGACCGTGCTGGTGAGCTGCGACAGCGGCTCGGCCAGCGCGTTGATCAGGTCGGTGAACTCGCGCTTGTCGGCCTCTGTCAGCTCCGCATATCCGACGAAGCCATCGGTCAGCGAGCCGTGCGCGGCCAGAGAGTCCTCGAGCGCGGCATAGCCCGACTCGATCTCCGCGACCAGCGCCTCGCCGTCGTCGCCCTGCGCGACCGCGAAGTCCTGCACGAGCGAGAAGGCCATCTTCGAGCCCTCGACGTTCGCGGCGAAGTCGTAGAGGTCGGTGCCCGACCACCAGTCCTCCTCCCCGGAGATCTTTCCGGTCGCCACTTCGTCGAGCAGCGCGATGGCGCCGTTCGAGATGCCGCCGATGCCCTGGTCGTCCAGCGCGGTGGTGAAATCGTCGGAGTGCACGTAGTCGTAGAGCTCCTGCACGTCGGCGAGCAGCAGATCGCCGTAGTCGGCGCGCTCCTCGGAGGTCGACGGTGCCCAGTCCTGCCACGCGGGGGTCTCGCCGTCGGCGTTCAGCGCATCCTGCGCCGGCACCCACAGGTCTTTCTCGATGCGGTGGAATCCTGTCCAGTCCAGCCCCTCAGCCACGGCGTCGACCTCGCGGTAGTCGATGCGCGGGTCGAGGTCGCCCAGTGTCTCGGCGACGGGCTCGATGCGCTCGTAGAATGCGCGGGTCTGCGGGAAGAGCGTGCGCGCGGTCTCGTCGTCACCGGACTCGTAGGCGGCGACGAAGTCCTCCACGGCCGGGACGAGCTGGCCGACCTGGTCCTTCACGAAAGCACCGTAGAGATCGACGGCCTGCTGCTTCTGCTCGGCATCGGGACCGTCGACGGCCACGCGGTCTCCCGTGACGGTGAACGCCGTCTTGCCGACGCCGTCGCCGATCATGCCCGGCTTGCAGAGCGTGAAGTAGTCGCCCGGCTGTGCGACCACGGTGAGCGTGCGCGATGCGGCCGGCGCGATGTTCTCCACCTCGCCGACGATCCGCAGCCCGTCCTCGGCGAGCAGGTAGAACTCCGAGACCTGGTCCGTGTCGTTCGTGACATTGAAGGTCAGTGTCCCGCTCTTCGCGGTCGCCGCGGAGACGGCGCAGTCGCCGGCGGTGGACGAGACGTCGAACGCCGCGGTGGTCTCCGCATCGCTCTTCGCGACGCAGCCGCTCAGGACGAGGGCTGCGACGCCCGTGGCGGCGAGCACCCCCAGGAACCGGTGCGTGGTGGTCATGCTGCTCCTTGTGGTGAGAGGGAGGGAGATTCTGACGAGGGTTCCGCCGGCGCCTGCGGCTTCGACGGGCGCCTCGAGCGGAGTCCGCGGATGTAGAGCCATCCGACGAGCGAGATGTAGAGAGCCCAGGCGACCACCTGCAGCCAGGTCATCGCGGGCATGAAGCCGACCGTCGCCTGCAGGATGGAGGCGAGCGCTCCGCCGGGAGCGATCGTCGCCGAGACGTCGAACGCCCAGCCGAACGGGAAGGCGGCCCAGCCGACGGCCACGCCACCTGTCACGGCGTCGATCGGCGCCAGAGCGGTGAACGGGCCGGGAAGCACACCCGCTTCCTGCAGATCCATCAGCGCGTAGGCGAGGACGCCGGCGGCGACGATCACGAGGAACCCGCCCGTCCAGGCGAAGAAGCGACGCAGATCGAGCCGCACCGCACCGCGCGAGATCAGCCAGCCGATGATCACCGCCGCGATGAGACCGAGCAGTGCGCCCAGCAGGGCGGACGGCGCGTCGCCGAAGGACTGCACCATCGACCACAGCAGCAGCGTCGTCTCGATGCCCTCACGGGCGACCGACACGAAGCCGATGGCGATGAGCGCCCACAGCCCGCCCGCGGTGAGGGCGCGGTCGATGCCGCCCTCGAGCGTCGCCTTCATGGTGCGCCCGGCGCGCTGCATCCAGAAGATCATCCAGGTGACCATGGCGACGGCGAGCAGCGACAGCCCGCCGCCGATCAGCTCCTGCGCCTGGAATGTCAGCTCATACGCCCCGAACGTGAGGACCGCGCCGATGCCGAGCGCCAGGGCGATCGCGAGACCGACTCCCGCCCACATCTTCGGGAGTGCGTCCTGCCGACCGAGGCGGCGGAGGTACGCGACGAGGATGCCGACGACGAGTGCGGCTTCGAGACCCTCACGGAGCCCGATGAGAAAAGTGGCGAGCACGGAAGAACACAATCTCTGGCGTTGACTGAGGTAAGGCAGCCCTTACCGAAGGTTGACTCTAGCACCGCGTTCAACGCGCGCCGAACACCCGGACCGGAAGTAATGGAGCGCAACACAGGATCCCGCCTCGGGCGGTGGGACGTAGCCTCGGTCCATGGCTGAACTCTCGCTCCCCATCCTGGACCTGTCCCAGCTCGACGAAGGACCCGAGGCCGCGGCACGATTCCGCGATGAACTCCGGGCGGCGACGCACGACGTCGGCTTCTTCTACCTCACCGGCACCGGGATCTCCCCCGCGCTCGAAGCCCGGCTCCACCGCGCAGCCCTGGACTTCTTCGCACTCCCGGAGGCGGACAAGCTCGCGATCGAGAACGTCAACAGCCCGCACTTCCGCGGGTACACCCGCGTCGGAGGCGAGCGGACGCAGGGGAAGGTCGACTGGCGCGAGCAGATCGACATCGGCCCCGAACGCGAGCCCGTCAGCGACGGCCCCGCCTTCAACCGGCTCATCGGACCGAACCTGTGGCCCGCGGCGCAGCCGGAGCTCCAGGAGGTCGTCGCCGAATGGCACGAGACCCTGTCGGAGGTCGCCCGCAGACTGCTGCGGGAATGGGCACAGACCCTCGGCGCCGACGAGTCCTACTTCGACGAGCACTTCGGAGAGCCATCCACCCTCATCAAGATCGTCCGATACCCCGGGACGCACGAGCCGGAGCCGCAGCAGGGTGTCGGCGCGCACAAGGACTCGGGCGTGCTCACCCTGTTGTGGGTGGAGCCGGGCAAAGGCGGCCTGCAGGTCGAGCGCGACGGCGCGTGGGTCGACGCTCCCCCGGTATCCGGGGCCTTCGTCGTGAACATCGGCGAGCTGCTGGAGTACGCGACGGGCGGGTATCTGAAGGCGACGAACCACCGCGTCGTGTCTCCGCAGGCGCCGCACGAGCGGATCTCCATCCCGTTCTTCTTCAACCCGGCGCTCGACAAGCGCCTCCCGCTGATCGACCTGCCCGAGGAATTGGCCGCCGAGGCGAACGGGGTGACGGAGGACCCAGGCAACCCCATCCACGCGCTCTATGGGGAGAACGCGCTCAAGTCACGCCTGCGCGCACACCCGGACGTCGCGGCGATCCACCACGCCGATCTCGTGGGCGCCGCCGTCTGAGGCGTCGCTCACCGCGACGGCGGTGCGTCTGAGGCGATCTCCCGGAGGGCTGCGAGGTGGTCGTCGAAGGCGACCCGACCGCGGGGCGTCGCCGAGATCCAGGTGCCGGGGACCTCACCGAACGACACTCGGCGCGCGAAGACGTATCCCACCCTCTGGAGCTGGCCGATCGCACCGCTGAGGGAGCGACCCTCGCAGTCCAGAACCCTTCGGAGGGTTCTGAACTCGAGGTCGGCGCCGTTCTGCAGCGCCGCCATGAGGGAGAACGGCAACGACGCGGCGAAGGTGTCGTCGAGACGCACCCGCCCCGTGCGCTCTGCGGCGCTACGCATCGAGATCACGCCCGGACACGGCAGAGACCAGCACGAACATCACGATCATCCCGAGCCCGGCGAGCAGGTACGAGGCCGGCGCGAGGACCACGCCGTCCAGAGCGGGGACCCGCAGCACGAGGAGGACACCCACCGAGATCGTGAGTGCCAGGATGTGCGGCCAGCGCCACGACGCCCCGATCAGCGGAAGCCCGATGACGGTGCCGGACGCCGCGAACCAGGCGATCAGCGCCAGCAGGCCGAGAAAGAGCAGGACGCTGCGGAGGACCTCGTCTGGCACGGCGCTCAGCGCGCACACCGACCCCAAGACGACACCGACCAGCATCGTCCCTCCGCGCACACCGGGAGTGAGGGCGGCTCGCACGGGCGGCAGCGGCCGTGGCCCCCGGGAGGCCCGGACGAGACGGACGACCCCGTACCCGCCGAATCCGCCCAACACGAGAGCGATGGGAAGGAGCATCCACCGCGGCGAGATGCTCTCGTAGAGGACGATCAGGGTGAAGACCGCGAGCGCCGTGACGAGCACGGCCGCACCTCCGAAGGTGACCAGTCGACGCCAGGCCGGGGTTCGCGGGCCTCTGTCCCCTCGCGCCGAGATCCCGGTCGAGATCTGCGCCCAGAGCAGGATGGGAATCAGCAGTGCCTGGAATTCAACGGAGGGAACGGGTTGCCGGAAGCCCAGTGTGACGACGGCGAGATACCCGGCGATGATCCCGGCGTTCACGATCGCCAGCCACGCCCCCGCCCGTCGATCGACCACGCGTTCGCGTCGCTCGACGATCGCCTCCGCCTGTTTGAGATACTGGCGCGCCATGTCCGCATCCGGCGGCGTCAACCGGGCCTGACCCGCGAGGGGTTCGTGTTCCATCGCCTTGTGCCTCCGCACGTCTCAGGAAAGCACCGCGTCGCACGCCCCCCGGTCCGTTATAGGCGACCGTCCTCGAAGAAGCAAGGAGAGACGGCGGCGCGTCCGTGGGGGAACGACGAAGGCCGCCCCACACCGTGGGACGGCCTTCTCAAGAATGTTCTGCGCGATTGAACGCAGGGTCGCGGTGCCTTAGCGGCGGAGTCCGAGACGCTCGATCAGCGAGCGGTAGCGCGCGATGTCGATGTCCTGGAGGTAGCCGAGCAGACGACGGCGCTGACCCACGAGCAGGAACAGCCCACGACGCGAGTGGTGGTCGTGCTTGTGCTCCTTGAGGTGCTCGGTGAGGTCCTTGATGCGCTGCGTCAGCATTGCGACCTGCACCTCGGGGGATCCGGTGTCACCGGGGTGCGTCGCGTACTCTTCGATGATCGCCTTCTTGACGTCTGCTTCCAGTGCCATAGATTCGATCCCCTCTCTGCTTGTTGCGCGGCGCCCGACGCCTGATACGTGGGCTCTCTTTATCCGCGGCCGATCAAACGGCAACCTGACGAGTCTACCAGCCCGCGACTCCCCCGAGGGACACCGGCGGAGAGCACGGTCCGCACGGGGCAACTAGTCTCGAAGGGTGCAGAAGAAGTTCGACGAGTGAGTGCCCGACGCGGTCATCTGATCGATCTGAGCCCGCTGAAGACCAGCCCGGCCTTCGCCCGGATGTGGATCGGTTCGACACTCGCCGGCATCGGCGGCCAGCTCACCATCGTGACCGTGATGCTGCACGTCTTCGCTCTGACGCAGAGCACCTTCGCGGTCTCCATGATCGCGGTCGCCGGCCTCGTGCCGATGATCCTCGCCGGGCTGTACGGCGGCATGCTCGCCGATGCGTTCGACCGACGCCGGGTGGCCCTGATCGCGGCCACCATCACCTTCGTCTCCACCGCCCTGCTCGCGGCTCTCACCTGGACCGGCGCGGAGACCATCTGGTGGCTGTACGTCCTGAGCATGATCAACTCGGCCGCCAACTCGGTCGGCATGGCCACGCGCACGGCGATCGTCCCTCGACTCATCCCTCGCGAGAAGCTCGCCGCGGCATCCGCGCTGAACGGCGTCGCCTTCGGCCTCACGGTCATGGCGGGCCCTGCGCTGGCGGGGCTGCTGGTCGCCCTCACCGGCTACGGCTGGACCTACACGATCGACGTCGTGCTGATGCTCTCGATGTTCCTCGGACTGTGGACGCTCCCGGCACTGCGACCCGAGGGAGACATCGTCCGCCCCGGCCTCGAGTCGCTCGTCGATGGATGGAGATTCCTCCGCAGGGCCGGAAACATCCGGATGCAGTACATCATCGACATCATCGCGATGACGTTCGGACAACCCCTCGTGCTCTTCCCCGCTCTCGGCACCGTGCTCCTGGGCGGCGGTGCGCTCACGACAGGCATCCTCACGGCCGCCGTGGCGGTCGGGACCTTCGCGTCGAGCCTGTTCTCCGGCCGCGTCGTGCAGTACCGCTGGCACGGCCGCGGCATCGCTCGCGCCGTGGAGGCCTATGGCGCGTCGATCCTGCTGTTCGGAGTCGTCCTGCTCGTCGGGGCGTTCTCGGCTCCTGCGAGCGAAGCCGTTCCCCATGTCTGGCTGATCGTCGCGGCATGCGTCGCGCTGGCGCTCTCCGGGGCCTCGGACAACGTCAGCTCCATCTACCGCAACACGATGATGCAGGCCGCGGTGCCCGACGCGATGCGCGGACGGCTCCAGGGGCTGTTCATCGTCGTGGTCGCGGGCGGGCCGCGCGTGGGCGCCCTGTACGCCGGCACCCTCGCGACCCTGACGACCCTCTGGTTCCCTCCCCTGCTCGGAGGGATCCTGGTGATCGGCCTCGTGGCGATGCTCGCCCGCCGCCACCGCGGATTCCGCGACTACGACGCAGAGAACCCCGAGCCCTGAGGGGCCCGGGGTCCGGATCACTGCCTGGCGGGGTCAGTCCTGCTGCAGGGCACCCTGCAGGTCGAGGCTGATCGTGATGTCCTTACCGACGAGGACGCCGCCCGTCTCGAGTGCGGCGTTCCAGGTGAGGCCGAAGTCCTCACGATTGATCACGGTCTTGGCAGAGGCGCCGGCCTTGTAGTTGCCGTAGGGGTCGGTGCCGAAGCCGCCGAAGTCGAGCTCGAAGCTGACCGGCTTGGTGACGCCGCGGATCGTGAGGTCGCCGTCGACGTACAGGTCGTCACCCTTGACGCGCGCACCGGTGGACACGAACTCCATGGTCGGGAAGTTCTCGGTGTCGAAGAAGTCGGCGGAGCGCAGGTGCGCGTCGCGGCCCTCGTCGTTGGTGTCGACCGAGGTCACGTCGACGGTCGCCTCGACCTTGGCGTCGAGCGGGTTCTCGGGGGCGATCAGCGTCGCGTTCTTGACACCGAAGGTGCCACGGACCTTCGAGATCATCATGTGGCGCACGCTGAAGGTGACCTCGCTGTGCGAGGGGTCGAGCACCCAGGTGCCGGGACGGTAACCGGGAATTTCGATGCTGGTCATTGCTTCTCCTCTGGAGACATCGGCCGCAGACGCGGCGTCGGACAAGGGCCGCCGTGAAGGCGACCCCTGTGACAACTTACATTCAGATGCATGTATTCCCGTTGAGGTGAAGTTTTTCCGTGTACAGCACGAGGCGCCCCTCGTCCGAAGAGGAGGGGCGCCTCGCAGGGTGGGGCGGGGTCAGCCGACGGCGACGAGATCGATGATGAAGATCAGCGTCTTGCCGGAGAGGAAGTGACCTCCGCCGACCGGGCCGTAGGCGAGGTGCGGCGGGATGATCAGCTCGCGGCGTCCGCCGACCTTCATGCCGGGGATGCCGTCCTGCCACCCCTGGATGAGGCCACGCAGCGGGAACTGGATGGTCTCGCCCCGTCCCCAGGACGAGTCGAACTCCTCGCCGGAGTCGAACTCGACGCCCGCGTAGTGAACGGTGACGGTGTCGCCGGGCTTCGCCTCGGCGCCGTCACCCTCGATGATGTCGCGGGTGACGAGCTCCGCGGGAGCGGGAGCGCTGGGGGCATCGAACTCAGGCTTTGTGCGATCAGTCATACCTCCATCAAACCCGAGCCGGGGCGACGGGGTCAACGCGTCAGGGACTGCTCACAGCGAACACTTCGACAAGCGCGGCGCGGGCACTTCGACCGGCCCGGCCCCGCGGGTCGACAAGAACCTCTTGACACCTCCGGAGGGCCGGGTGCACCCTGATTACAGATCAACTCAGCGCCCGGGAGACTCGCAGGCATCGCCGCAGCACCGGGCGCTGAGTCTTGCCGCCGCAGGGTTCGGGTCCGTCAGCGGACGTATCCGTCGAGTATCTCCGCGATCTCGACGGGGTGGCTCAGCATGGCGCAGTGCCCGCCGGAGATCTCATCCGCCTCCACGCCCAGACGCTCTCGAGCGAGGGCGCGGAGGAACGCGGCGGGGAAGAAGCGGTCCTCGGCGAACACGACGAGCCTCGTCGGCACCGCCGGCCACTCGGACAGGGGCCACGGCGCCGCCATCGCCGCCTGCGCCGGATGCGCCCGTTCTCTGCGCAGGGCCTCATCGGCCAGCTCACGGGGCACGCCGTTGTAGAAGCTCACATACGGGTCGTCGTTGCCGGTGAGCCCGCCGTCGAGAGCGGACTGCGCCTGCGACGCGGCCAGATACCCCGAGTTCGCCCACCACTGCTCGGGAGACTCCCCCGGCGACGGGATCATCCCCGCCACCAGGACGAGGAGATCGGCGGAGAGGCGTCCGGCCACCAGCGGTGCGGTGAACGCTCCGAACGAATGACCGACCACCACCACGTCCGGACGCGAGCCGACGAGCTCGACGACCGCATCGGCGTAGTCATCGAGCGTGAGGGCATCGTCATCGGCGGGAAGGTCGGGAGCGAACACCTCGTGCCCCCGCGCTCTCAGCTCGCCCGCGACCAGATGCCAGGACCATCCGACATCTCCACCGCCATGGATCACGACGAAAGTGCTCATCGCCCACCGCCTTCCTCCCGAGCAGAGTACTCCGCCGCGGTCGGCATCAGTACGCCAGCAGCGCCGCCCTGGTCGCCCGGGTGCGGATCAGCAGCGCACGCTCGTCGTCGACGGCGAGGGAGTCGCGCCCGGTGATCGCGCGCTGCCGGACGGCGGCGAGCTCGGTCGCGTCTTTGATGAACGCCCGCATCAGGGGGCGGCGGTCTCCCCGCAATCGCGCCGCCCATGCGAGCCCGACCTTGCGCCCCGCCGGCGTCGCGAGCATCGTGACCTCCTCCGGAGTGAACCACCCGGCCGCCGCGTACTCCTCGAGTCGAGCCCTCGTGAGCCTCGCCTCCTCCCGGCGCAGTGCGATGATGCCGAGGATGAAGCCGATGAAGAGGGGTACCTGCAGCGTGAAGTAGAGGCCGAAGAAGTCCGCGAACGTCGCCGAACCGTTCCACAGTGCATGCAGCAGGACTGCTCCGACGAACCCCAGGAGCCCGGCGCCGAGGGCCGACCGCGCGGACCCGTGCCGGCGCGCCACGAGTCCGATCGCGAAGCCGGTCACCGCCGTGAACATGGCGTGTGCGAACGGCGAGAGGATGGCGCGCACTCCGAAGGTGACCGTGAGCTGCTCGCCGCCGCCCTCGATGAGGCTGAGGGCGAAGTACTGGATGTTCTCGGTGAAGGCGAACCCCGCCCCGACGAGGGCCCCGTAGACCACGCCGTCGACGGGTCCGTCGAACGCGCGTCGGGCGAGGAGGAAGATCAGGAAGACACCGAGCCCCTTCCAGAACTCCTCCACGATCGGTGCCTGCACGACGGCGGAGAAGGCGTCGGTGGTCGGGCCGATCAGGATCTTCAGCCCGACGTCGACGAGCAGCGCGAGCCCGACGGCGGCGACCGCCCCCCACGCGATCGCGAAGATCACCAGCCGTTTCGGCTCGGGTTCCCAGCGGTCGATCATCCGCACGCCGAGGAACACGATCGTGAGCGGGATGAGCGCCAGCACCAGCCCGACCACGGAGGCGGTGACCCCGAGCGCCCACCCGAAGTATCCGATCAGGGCAAGGAGGAGGAAGCCCAGGAAGCCGAACAGCCAGAGCGAGACCGAGCGCCCCTTCCTCGTCGGCACGGGCAGCGCGGGCAGGGACTCCGCCGGCGACGGCGCGACCGGAGCAGGCGGCGTGTACGGGGTCGGCTGCGCCAGCGGCGACGCATACTCCGCCCGCCGCAGCGACGCGGCGGGCGGGGCATACGGTGCCGACGCGACGCCCGGCTGCGCGGGCTGCCGCACGGGTGGCGGCGTGTACGGCAGCGGCTGCTGCGACGGGGGCGGTCCTCCGAAACTCATAGCCAAAGCTTATGCGGCACAAGAGTGAAGTCACGGGTATGGCGGAGTCCTCCACCCGTTCAGCGCTCACCACCCGGTAGCGTGTAACCATGCGGTTCGCTCATCTGCGCCGTCCTGACTCCCCTCGTGCGGTTCTCGCCGTGGTGCAGGACTCGGACGCCATCCTCGTCTCTGATCTCCTGACCGACGCCCCTGCCACGCTGCAGCAGCTGATCGAGGGTGGGGATGCGCTGCTCGACCGGCTGCGTGACGCCCTGGCCGAGACCGCCGCGCCGCGGCACCCCCTCGACGACTGGGCCTTCGCCTCCGCCGTGCTCGCTCCTCCCGCGGTGCTGGCCGTCGGCTTGAACTACGCCGCCCACTCGAGCGAGCTGGGGTTGAAGACCGATGCCGCCCCGACCGTCTTCACGCTGTGGCCGAACTCGCTCACGGGGCACGACCAGACCACGTCGTGGCCGCGGAGTCTGAGCGAGGCCGTCGACTACGAGGCGGAGCTCGGTGTGCTGATCGGCTCGCCCGCCAAGGACGTCGCCGAGGCGGATGCGCTCACGCACGTCTGGGGCTACACCGTGGTCAACGACATCACCGCCAGGAACATCCAGTTCTCCGAGGCGCAGTGGTCCCGCTGCAAGTCCTTCGACGGATTCACCCCGACCGGGCCGTTCGCCGTCACCGCGGAAGAGATCCCCGACCCGCAGGACCTGCACATCTGGGCGGTCGTCGACGGCCACACCGTGCAGGACGCGAGCACCGACCAGATGGTGCGCTCGGTCGCGAAGCTGATCGCGCACCTGTCCCAGTCGCTCACGCTGCTCCCGGGCACCCTGATCTCGACCGGAAGCCCCGGGGGCGCCGGATACTCGCGCGATCCGCAGATCTTCCTCCGCGACCACTCGACCGTCACGGTCGGCATCGACGGCATCGGCGAGCTCACGACGCACTGCCGGATCACCGACTGACGCCGACGGACGCAGTAAGAGGGGGACGGATGCCGCGGCATCCGTCCCCCTCTTACTGCGGTCGGTCAGATCTCGATGAGGTCCTCCGGCGCGATCACCGGGATCGCAGCCGTGATGGTCTCCAGTCCGGAGAGGCGCGCCGGCGACAGCTGCTTGACGACCTCGTCGCGAGACATCAGCCCGGCCTCGACGACCAGGTCTGCCACGCTGCGGTTCGTCAGGAGCGCGGTCTTCGCGAGCGCCGCGGCAGCCGCGTAGCCGATGAACGGCGTGAGCGCCGTGATGACGCCGACGGACGCCCCCACCATCGCGCCCAGGCGGTCGCGGTTCGCGGTGATGCCGTCGACGCAGTTGACGCGCAGGGTCCACATCGCCTGACGCATCCAGGTGATCGACTGGAAGATCGAGTGCGCGATGACCGGCTCGAAGGCGTTCAGCTGCAGCTGTCCCGCCTCCGCCGCCATCGTCACGGTCATGTCGGCACCGGCGACGGCGAACGCCACCTGGTTCACGACCTCGGGGATGACCGGGTTCACCTTGCCGGGCATGATGCTGGAGCCCGCCTGCATCGCCGGCAGGTTGATCTCGCCGAGTCCCGCCTGCGGGCCGGACGAGAGGAGGCGGAGGTCGTTGCAGATCTTCGACAGCTTCATCGCGTTGCGCTTGAGCGTCGAGGAGAACGACATGAACGATCCGGTGTCACTGGTGGCCTCGACGAGATCGCCCGCCGTGCGCAGATCGAGCTCGGTGATCGCGCGCAGGTGCTTCAGCACGGCGGGCGCGTAGCCCGGGTGCGTGGTGATGCCGGTGCCGATCGCGGTGGCGCCCATGTTGATCTCGAACATCAGCGAGGCGTTCTCGGTGAGACGCGTGTGGTCGTAGCCGAGCGTCGTCGCGAAGCCGTTGAACTCCTGGCCGAGCGTCATCGGCACGGCATCCTGCAGCTGGGTGCGCCCGACCTTCAGCACGTCGTGGAACTCGCGCGACTTGCCCAGGAACGACAGCCGCAACAGGTCGAGCTCCTCGAGCAGCGAGCGCAGAGTGAGCGAGAGGCCGATCTTGACGGCAGTCGGGTAGACGTCGTTCGTCGACTGGCTGCGGTTGGTGTGGTCGATCGGCGACAGGAAAGCGTAATCGCCTTTGTCGCGCCCGGCCATCTCGAGCGCGATGTTGGTGATGACCTCGTTCGCGTTCATGTTGGTCGAGGTGCCGGCACCGCCCTGGATGACGCCCACCGTGAACTGCTCGTGGAACTCGCCGTCGATCACGCGCTGTGCTGCACGGTCGATCAGGTCGGCACGTTCGGGATCGAGCACGCCGATCTCGCGGTTCGCGCGGGCACTCGCCTGCTTGACCATCGCCAGGCCGACCACCAGGTCGGGATACACCGAGATGGGCCGCTTCGTGATCGGGAAGTTCGCGTCGGCGCGGGCGGTGTGGATCCCCCAGTACGCGTCGACGGGAATCTCCATGCTCCCGAGCGAATCGGTCTCGGTGCGGGTCAGGGTAGGCGCGGCAGAAGCCATGTCACATCCTCGTGGGTCGTGGCGGGTGAGAAGGGTGGGGGATGCGTCCAGTCTACGCCGCTCAGCGCCCGGGTTTGCGGGAGAAGGCCTCGAGTCGCCCTTCCGGCGTGAGCGCGGACATGCGCGTCAGCCAGGCCTCGGAGAAGTAGTCGCCGGTCGCCGCGTCGGTCACCGGAACGACGGTATGGGTGATCGTGTCCGGATACACGTGCACGAGTTGGAAGGCCTGCGCGGCGTCCATGCCGTTCACCTCTGCCGAAGGGCGTGCCACGTTCATCGTGTAACAGGTGGCCGAAGCGACGCTCACCGGAACCCCGGCGAACGTCCCGGACGAGGAGTAGTGCAGGTGGCCGGCGAGGATGCCCCGGACATCGCTGTCACGGATGACCGCGGCGAGCTCGTCCTGATGGCGCAGCTCCAGGATGTCGAAGAGAGGCAGATGACTCGGAACCGGCGGGTGGTGCATCGCCAACAGCGTGCCGTGCGGAGCGGGCTCGGCGAGGACGTCGGCGAGCCAGGACAGCTGCCCCTGGTCGAGGTCGCCGTGATGCCAGCCGGGAACGCTGGTGTCGAGCGCGATGAGACGCAGGCCGTCGAGGTCCCAGATGCCCGTGATGGGCTCTTCGGTCGGCTCCAGGTCGAGCAGTCCCGCGCGCAGCGCCGGCCGCTCATCGTGGTTGCCGGCCACCCAGACGACGGGCGCATCCAGTTCCGCGGCCACCGGCTCGACCGCCGCGCGCAGACGGCGATAGGCATCGGGCTCCCCCAGATCGGCCAGGTCGCCCGTGACGACGATCGCGGCGGGATGCGGATGCACCGTGCGGATCGCCTCCAACGTGCGCGCGAAGCTCTCCGCGACGTCGTAGCGGCCCCCGAGAGGCGCTCCTCCCGCGAGGAAGTGCGGGTCGCTGACATGGATGATCACGTGCGATGCGGGCGCGTGCCTGCCGAAGACGTGCGAACTGCCGGTTCCTGCGGACATGGCCTCAGCCTAGGCGTCGGCACCGACCTCGATGAAAGCGATCACCGTGACGCGACGCCGTCAGTGGCCGACGACGAGGAGCAGGATGCCGCTGACGACGGCAGCGGCGCAGAGGGCGAAGCACCCGTACGCACCGACGAGGGCCAGCGACTTCTGCCCCTCGGTCAGCGGGCTCTTGCGTGCGGCCTTCGCCGCCTGCTTCTCGGCACGCTTGAGCTCCTTCTCGGAGATCACGGTGATGGCGTCGGTGAATTCCGCAGGACTCACGACCGGAGCACGGCCGCTGCGCACCAGCAGGCGGAGTCCGAGGGCATAGAAGGTGACGATGGCCGCGGCGCCGATGAGCGCCGCGAGGAACACCTGCAGGAAGGCGAGCCAGTCGATGACGACGTTCATTCCGACTCCCCGTTCCGGTCCGCAACCGACTTCTTCGACGACGCCGACTTCGACGAACCGGTGCCCGCCTTGGCCTTGGCCTGCGCCTTCTTCTTCGCCTTGGCCTCGGCATCCTTCTTGGCCTGAGCCTTGACCTTCTCACGAGCCTCGGCGCGGGCCCTGGCCTCTGCCTTGGCCTGTTCGATGCGCTGCTGCCGACGCGTCGGCGGGGGCGTGTCGGGAAGCTCGATGGCCCGCCCGGACTCGGCGACGTCGCTCATGGCGTTCGCAGGCGTCACGGCGTTGCGACGCGAGCGCATGAAGAGCCCGAGGATGATCGCGAGGGCGATGACCGCGTCGATCGCGACGCCCCAGTTGCCCAGCCAGACCACGAGCAACGCGGCCAGGGCGCCCACTCCGCCGGCGGCCGGAAGCGTCAGCAGCCAGCCGATGCCGATGCGGCCGGCGGTCCGCCAGCGGACGGTGGAGCCGCGGCGGCCGAGGCCGGAGCCGATGACCGAGCCGGAGGCGACCTGCGTCGTGGAGAGCGCGAAACCGAGAGCGCTGGAAGCGAGGATCGTGGCGGCGGTCGAGCTCTCCGCCGCGAAGCCCTGGGCGGGCTTGACGTCGGTCAGCCCCTTGCCGAGGGTACGGATGATGCGCCACCCGCCGAGATAGGTTCCGAGCGCGATCGTGAACGCGCAGGCGATGATCACCCAGAGCTCGGGCTCGTGGTGCGCTCCCGACTGCCAGCCGATCGTGATCATCGCGAGCGTGATCACGCCCATGGTCTTCTGCGCGTCATTGGTGCCGTGGGCGAGGGCGACCAGGGACGACGTGAAGATCTGCCCCCAGCGGAACCCGTCGCGGCCGTCGGGCTTGCCGTCGTAACGACGGGTGACGGAGTAGGCGATCTTCGTCGCCGCGAAGGCGATCAGACCGGCTGTGACCGGCGCGATCAGAGCGGGGAGCACGATCTTCGAGAGCACCATTCCGAAGTCGATGCCGCCGATGCCCGCGCCCACCAGGGTCGCGCCGATGAGGCCGCCGAAGAGGGCGTGCGACGAGCTCGACGGCAGGCCGAGGAGCCAGGTCAGCATGTTCCAGGTGATGGCGCCGATCAGACCGGCGAAGATCAGCGAGAGGAACAGATCCGCTCCCGCATCGATGATCGCATCCTCCCGGATGATGCCACCGGAGATGGTCTTCGAGACCTCTGTCGACAGGAAGGCGCCGACGAGGTTCAGCACGGCGGCGAGGAGGACGGCGGTCTTGGGCTTCAGCGCACCGGTGGCGATCGGCGTCGCCATGGCGTTCGCGGTGTCGTGAAAGCCGTTGGTGAAGTCGAAGAAGAGTGCCAGCGCGATGACAAGCACGACGATGAGGGCTGCGGTTTCCACCGTTCGCTTTCGGTCGTTTGAGGAAGAAGGAGATGTCGACGTGATCGACGTGACGAACGAAGAGTTCACCGTGGGTTTGACTTCCGTTAACCGGCCCCGGTAAATCCTCCCACCCTCCCCCGTGCCGGTCAACTCGACCTGGGATAGCGTGAGACGGTGACTGACGCCCCCGCCGCTGCCCGCCGCTCGACGCTCCGCACCCATCACGGTGACACGTTCGACGATCCCTACGAATGGCTTCGCGCCAAGGAATCCGCGGAGGTCGTCTCGCACCTCGAAGCGGAGAACGCCCACACCGACGCCGAGACGGCACACCTCGCCGATCTGCGGGAGCGCCTCTTCCAGGAGATCAAGGGCCGCGTCCAGGAGACCGACCTCTCCGTTCCCACCCGACGCGGTGACTGGTGGTACTACAGCCGCACCGCGGAAGGGGCGCAGTACGGCATCCACTGCCGCGCCACTGCCGAACCCGACGACTGGACTCCCCCGCGTCTCGAAGCCGGAGTCCCGGTTCCCGGCGAAGTCGTGCTCCTCGACGGCAACGTCGAGGCGGAGGGGCATGAGTTCTTCTCGCTCGGCGCCTTCGACACCTCCGACGACGCGACGAAGCTGCTCTGGTCCACCGACTTCGAGGGCGATGAGCTCTACACGGTGCACGTGCGCGACCTCGCCACGGGCATCACGCTCGACGACGAGATCCCGAACACGGGCGGCGCCTTCTTCACCCCCGACGGCACGGGAGTGCTGTACACGACACGTGACGAGGCGTGGCGGCCGGACACCCTGTGGCTCCACCATCTGGGCACGCCCGTGTCGGACGACGTGAAGCTCTTCCACGAGCCGGACGAGAAGTTCTGGCTCGGCGCCGGGATCACGCGCAGCCGCCGGTACCTGGTCATCGGGGTCGGCTCGAGCATCACGAGCGAGGAGTACCTGGTCGATCTGACCGGTGATCTCACCGCAGAGCCGCGGCTCGTCTGGCCCCGCCGCGAGGGCGTCGAGTACTCGATCGAGCATGCCGTCGTGGAGGGCGAGGACCGTCTGCTCGTGCTGCACAACGACGAGGCGCTCGACTTCGAGCTCGTCTCGGTGCCGGTGGCCGATCCGCAGGGCGAACGACGGGTGATCCTGGCCCACGAGCCGGGCAGGAGGCTGCTCGGCGTCGACGCCTTCCGCGACTTCGCGACGGTCGAGTACCGCAGCGAAGGACTCGAACGCGTCGGTCTGCTCGACTACGCCACGGACGCCGTCGACGAGCTCGCCTTCGATGAGCCGCTCTACTCGGCCGGAGTGAGCGGCAACCCGGAGTGGCATTCGCCCTTCCTGCGCCTCGGCTACACCTCGTTCGTCACGCCGGGCACCGTGTACGACCTCGATCTCGCGACCCGCGAGCTGGTGCTGCGCAAGCAGGTGCCGGTGCTGGGCGGCTACGACCCCGCGGACTACGGTCAGCGGCGCGACTGGGCGACCGCATCCGACGGCGTCCGCGTGCCGATCTCGCTGGTCTGGAAGCGTTCGTTCGGCGAACCCGGCGCCGAGGCACGCCCGGTGCACCTGTACGGATACGGCTCGTACGAGCACTCGATCGATCCCGGCTTCTCTGTCGCGCGCCTCTCCGAACTCGACCGAGGGGTGATCTTCGCGGTCGCGCACGTGCGCGGAGGCGGCGAGATGGGCCGTCAGTGGTACGAGGACGGCAAGCTCCTCAACAAGCGCAACACGTTCACGGACTTCGTCGCGTGCGGCGAGCACCTGGTCGCCACCGGTGTGACCACGCCGAATCGGATGGTGGCGGAGGGCGGCAGCGCCGGCGGCCTGCTGATGGGGGCGGTGACGAACCTCGCCCCGGAGCTCTTCGCCGGCATCCTCGCCGGCGTCCCGTTCGTGGACGCCCTGACGACGATCCTCGATCCCTCGCTGCCGCTGACCGTGATCGAGTGGGACGAGTGGGGCGACCCGCTCCACGATGCCGACGTCTACGCGTACATGAAGTCCTACACGCCGTACGAGAACGTCCGCGACGGCATCGAGTACCCGCGCATCCTCGCGGTGACCTCGCTCAACGACACGCGCGTCCTCTACGTCGAGCCGGCGAAGTGGGTGGCTCGTCTCCGGGAGGCCGGGGCGAAGGACGTGCTGCTCAAGTGCGAGATGGTCGCCGGGCACGGCGGTGTGAGCGGACGCTACAACTCCTGGAAGGAGCGGGCTTTCGAGCTCGCCTGGCTGCTCGACACGCTGGGACTCGCCGAGGCGTGAGCGGCACAGCTCCCGGGCGTGAGCGCCCGGGAGCGGGTGCCAGATCGGACGATCACGCCAGAACAGGCGGGGTTCGGCACAAAGCGCCTGTTCTGAAGCGATGGCCTGCTGCGCTGTCCTGCTGAGGGGCAGGAAAGCGCCGCAGTCCGCTCCTGCACAGGTCGGCTTTCGCTCGTCGTCTCCTCCGTCGACGCGCCTGGCGAAGTCATCGTCCCGCGGACCGGGGCAAGCTGAGCAGGTGCCGAAGACGACAGTCGAAGAATGGATCCGCGCGCAGAACGGCGTCGCCCATACATCCGCTCGCCACCTCGCCGGTTTCAGCGAGCACAGTGTGCGTAGGGATGCCGTCGACATCGATGTCCTGGAACGGGTGCAGTGGCGATCTCGTGCCGCGGACGATCTCGCGGCGCGGGTGGGCGACCGATCCGATTCCGGACCGGAGACCGCATTCATCGCGCTGATGCACGGGATCGGCGTCGCGGTGCGACAGCAGGTGTGGGTCGACGGGCACCCGCTTGACGCCCTGATCGGCGAACGTCTCGGCATCCAGATCGATGGTTTCGCACACCACGGCGCCGCGAAGGATCGACGCCGCGACATCCGCGCGGATGCCCGCCTCGCGCTGCGCGGATACACGATCCTCCGGTTCGATGTGCAGCAGGTGCTGTACGACGCGCGATACGTCGAGCAGATGGTCCAGGGGGCGATCGCCCAGGGTCTGCACCGGCACAGAACGCGCGCCTGAGCATCCGCGGCTGTTCGCCGCGCGACCGGGTGCGATTCGACGCGCGGCGTCGATCACGCGAGATCAGGCGAACACGTCGCATCAGGCACGCAGGACGAGAAGTCGCCTGATTCCGCGAGATCGCCTGATTCGGCGTGAGGGATCCGAGCGCTCGCGGAATCAGCCGAAGAGCGCCGCGGCCTCGTCATAGCGGTAACGCGGAACGGTGTTCAGCTCGCCGAGCGCATCGGCGAACGGCACCCGGACGATATCGGTGCCCTGCATCGCGACCATCTGACCCCAGGCGCCGTCGACGATCGCGTCGGCGGCGTGCAGTCCGAGTCGCGTTGCGAGCACGCGGTCGAACGCCGAAGGCGAACCTCCGCGCTGGATGTGGCCGAGGATCGTCGCACGCGTCTCGATGCCGGTGATGCGTTCGATCTCCGGGGCGAGCAGGTCGCCGATGCCACCCAGGCGGGGGCGGTTGAAGGCGTCGAGGCCCTTGTCGCTGTACGCCTCGTCCATCCCGAGGAGCTTGAACCCCTCGGAGACGACGACCAGGGGTGCGCGGCCACGGTCGTGGGCGCTGGTCACGAGCTCGGTGATGTCGTCGATCGACATCGGCACCTCGGGGATGCAGATGACGTGCGCACCGGCGGCCATGCCTGCGTGCAGAGCGATCCATCCGACGTGGCGCCCCATGACCTCGGCCACCATGCAGCGCTGGTGCGAGTCGCCGGTCGTGCGCAGGCGATCCATCGCATCCGTGGCGATGTTCACCGCCGTGTCGAAGCCGAACGAGTAGTCGGTCGCCTGCAGGTCGTTGTCGATCGTCTTGGGAACGCCGATGACTTTGATGCCGTCCTTGGCGAGGCGGTCCGCCGCGGCCAGCGTGCCTTCACCGCCGATCGCGATGATGCCGTCGATCTTGTGCCCGTAGAGGGTCTTGGCGATGTTGTCGGCTCCTCCGCGCTCCCCCTCGTAGGGGTTCGTGCGGCTGGTGCCGAGGATCGTGCCGCCGACCTTGGACAGGCCCTTCACCTCGTGCCGAGTCAGCGGCATGAAGTCACCGTCGACGAGACCGCGCCATCCGTCGCGGATGCCGACGAACTCCAGGTCGTACGTGGTGGTGCCCTTGAGCACGATGCCGCGGATGACCGCGTTGAGGCCGGGGCAGTCGCCACCGCTCGTCAGGATGCCGATCTTCATGCTGGTGCCTTCAGACGTTCGGGAGATAGGGGGACGAGGCGACGCTGCCTTCGAACGACACTAGCGCCCCGGCATGCTCGGGCGCCATTCGGACGCGACGAAAACCGTTGATCTTGACGCCTTGATCCGCTGATTTCGGCGAACTTCCCGATCTCGCACGATGGCGGCCCGAATTCGCCGTTAAGAACAAGAGTTCTTGACGGTTCAGGCCGCGCCCAGCGCCTGCCGCAGCAGGTGCATGAGGGCCGCCAGCTGCACCGGCTCGCCGGCCGACTCCTCGACGGCTTCCCCGTCGAGGGCCCGCGCCGCGAGTCCCTGCTTCTGGTCGATCAGCTCCGCGATCTTCGTGTCGATCGTGTGCGCGGCGATGATCCGCCACGCGGTGACCGGCTCGTCCTGACCGATGCGGTGCACGCGGTCGATCGCCTGCGTCTGCTCGGCCGCCGTCCACGACAGCTCGGCGAGCACGACGTTCGACGCCGCCTGCAGGTTGAGTCCGACGCCGGCCGCGGTGAGCGAGCAGACGGCGATGCCGACGGCGGGGTCGCCGTTGAAGTCGTCGATCGCCTGCTGGCGGGTCGTGGTCGTCTGGTCTCCACGGATCGACACCGAGCGGATGCCCGCGGCGGCGAAATGCGCCTCGGCCTGATCCATGACGTCGATGTGCTTCGCGAAGAAGACGACCTTGCCGACCGAGCGCTGCAGCTGCGCGGCGTAGTCGGCCGCGAGCTGCGCCTTCGCCTGGCCGATGCGGCGGACCATCGTGAAGACGTTGTCTCCCCCGGTGCCGGCGGCCTTCGACTCCTCGAGCTCGTTCTGCGCGACGAGGCGCACGATGTCCTCGTCGATCTCGCCCGGCGCGAGGCCGCGGTCGCCACGCGCCTCGATGATGCGGCGGTAGCGCGCGGCCAGCCGCTCGCCCAGCTCGCGCTCGGCCTGGCGGATGCTGCGCCCGAACTCGTCGTCGAGCTGCACCGGCAGGTCGGCGATCAGCTTGTCGGGAAGGTCGGCGGCGACGTCCTTCTTCTTGCGTCGGACGATGCCCATCGAGATGACCGCGTCGCGCGCCTCGGGGTAGAACGCCTTGTCGGCCGGGGTGAAGCCGGTCGCGTCGAGCTTCTCCATGAGCTCGGGGCCCGGCTTCTCACCGGTCGTCCAGCCGAGGAATCGCCAGATCGCGTCGAAGTCCTCGACGTCGTTGATCAGCGGCGTCCCGGTGAGGGCGAGCATCAGGGGGTCGTGCCCCGGCGTGCGCTCGCGCACCTGTGCAGCAAGTGACAGCACGTTCTGCGACCGCTGCGAGGAGAGGTTCTTGATGAAGTGCGCCTCGTCGACGACCATTCCGCGCAGACCGATGGAGGCCAGCCACGACATGTGCCGGTCGAGGATCTCGTAGTTCACGATGAACACGTCGGCGAACGCGTCGATGTCGGTGCCGTCGCCCTGGATCACCGTCGCGCGGCGCTGCGGCGTCCAGCGCTCGACCTCGCGCGCCCAGTTCATCTTCACGACGTTGGGCACGACCACCAGCAGCGGGTAGGCGCCGGCGACGGAGGCCGCGAGCACCGACTGCGCGGTCTTGCCGAGTCCGGGCTCGTCCGCGAGGAGGAAGCTGCGGTGTCCCGCCTTCACGGCCTCGAGGAACCGCGACTGGTGCACCATCACCTCGAGGCCCTTGGGCGAGATGTGGTCGAACTCCGGCGCGGGAGGAAGATCCATCGACGCCGCGGATCCGCCGGCTCCCGTCTCGAACGCCTTGTACAGCGGGCCCATGAGCTCCCAGCCGTCGAGCCGGCGACGCGGCGTCGCCGTCGAACGCGGCGTGAGGTCGGGGGCGAGGAACGGGTTCGCCAGCTGCCGTGCCTCGACGGACGGCGGCGTGACCTGTCGCTCGGCGATCGCGGCGGGCACCACGGAGATCTGCACGGGGGCGGCATCCGCGATGATCAGCTCCTCCGGTGCGAGCTCGGCACCGGACTCGAGCAGCCAGTCGCGACGCATGCGCTTCGCCACGGGAGATGTCGCCTGGTCGGCCTCCAGCAGCTGGATGAGCGAGGTGTCGCGCGCAGCCGTCTTCGCGAGGATCGTCGCCACACCGTCGAGCCGCTTCAGCAGCTCGGCCCGTGCGGGGTCGCCGATCTCGGCATCGGCCTTCACCCTGGCGCGCTCCTCGCGCACCAGGAAGGCGATCACCTGGAACTTCACCCGGTTCGTCGGGCCGAGCTTCCCTCGCTGCGACTTCGCCTCGATCTCGCGCACCTTGCGCGCGAGGATCGGGATGAGGGGTGCTTCATCGTCGCGACGGGACGTCTTCTTGCGCCGCGTGGCGGCGGTTGCCGTGGTCGGCATGCTCCTCCTGAGCGTGAAGGCTCCGGCTTCCCCAGGAAGCCGCGGGCCGTTCTCGTTGTCCGCGTGTGGCGTGAGCCAGGACCGTACGAACAGTGGATCTTCTTCCCGTCGGGGCACGCGAGATGCGCGAGGTTCGGCGGGAGCCGATGTCCATTCTATGCCATCAGGCTCGCCTCGCGGAGATTGCGCCCGCCGCGCCGTCGATCCGTCCGAGGAATCCGCGTGGCCGGTGGGGACTCAGACGGCCGGAAGCCCGAGAGCGCGCGCGGCATCGGTGACGTCGGTGCTCATCTGCGCCATCAGCTTGTCGATGCCCTCGAAAGCGACCATTCCCCGCAGGCGCTCGACGAACTCGACGGTCACATCGTGCCCGTAGAGGTCGAGAGTGGTCTCGCCGAGCACGTGGGCCTCCACCTGACGCACGAGGACGTCATCGAAGGTGGGGTTCGTGCCGACGGAGATCGCCGACGGATGCCGGATGCCCGTGTCGTGGTCGACGAGCCATCCCGCGTACACGCCGTCAGCGGGCACGAAGGCATCGACGATGGTCGAGAGGTTGGCAGTCGGGAAGCCCAGTTCCCGCCCGCGCTTGAGGCCGTGGACGACTTCGCCGCGCACGTCCGGGTACCGTCCGAGCACCTTCGCGGCCGCCGCGACGTCGCCGTCCATCAGCAGCTCGCGGATCCAGCTCGACGAGACCCGCCGGGAGGAACCGGGAAGATACACGTCGTCGACGACCTCGACGGTGAAGCCGTGGCGGGGACCCAGCTCACGCAGGAGCTCAGGTGTGCCCGCTCCCCTGTTGCCGAAGCGGAAATCCTGCCCGACGAGGACGGTCGACACCTGGAGGGCGCCGACGAGGATCTCGACCACGAAGTCCTCCGCGCTGCGGGCGGCCATCTCTTCGTCGAAGGTGAGGACGAGCGTCGCGTCGAGTCCGAGCTCACCGAGCAGCTCGAGCTTGCGGTCGACCGTGACGACGTTCTCGGGGCAGCGGTCGGGACGGAGGACTGCGAGCGGGTTGCGGTCGAACGTGACCGCGACCGAGCGGCTGCCGCCGGCGGCAGCCGCCTCCTTCAGCCGCTCGATGACCGCACGGTGTCCTGCGTGGACACCGTCGAACTTGCCGATGGCGACGGCACTCGGTCCGAAGTCCGCGGGAACATCCTCCGGGCTGCGGAAGACGATCACGCGTCGACCTCGACCGGCTGCGCGACGTCGGCCGGGCGATGCGTCCGGAGCCACCAGATGCCGAAGACGGGAAGGACGAGCGGGATGAACAGGTAGCCGCGCCCGAACAGCGACCACACGGTCTCATGCTGGAACAGGTCGGGCAGGAGCACGCTCAGCAGCCCGACGACGAGGACCCCGGTGAGTTCGAACACGATGGCGATCCACGCGACCGTGTACCAGCCACGACGACGAGCGAGGACGAGGGCGAGCGTGGCGAGGATGTAGACGACGGCGGCGAGTGCCGACAACGAGTACGCGAGCGGCGCCTCGTCGAATCGACGGACGATCTGCACGAAACTGCGCCCTGTGGCGGCCAACGCCATGACGGCGTAGACGACCACGAGGACGCGACCGATTCCGGTCATCCGGGTGGAGGGGGCGGTGGAGCTCATAGCGCATTCCATCCTAGAGCCGTGGGAGACGGCCGGCCTCCGCGTCCGATGTCTCGCGTCACGCGATCTGGACCGACCAGATGACCTGCATCCGCCACAGCATGATCGCGATCGCGACCGCCGCGACCCCGAGGACGACCGTGCTCCACCTGCTCCGTTCCATGAGCGCCCAGAGCACAGCCCCGACCGGCAGCAGCGCCGCCGACACCAGGTAGACCCAGTACTCGAGCAGATCACCTGTGGGCGGGTTGCCCGCGAACGGCGCGATGATCGCGGCGATCACCTGCACGACCAGGAGCACCTCGACGAGAGCGAGCGCGCCGACGGAGAAGTCGCTCGGACGACGACCGATCAGACCGGCGACGACGCAGAAGGCTCCGGCAGCGACGGCGATCGCGATCTGCGCGATCGTGAACCACAGGATCATCTGTCGGCCTCCGGCATGTTCATGGCGCTCTTCAGGTCGGCACCCCGCCGCTCGACGATGCCGATCAGGACGCCATCCGGGTCGATCGCCGCGCCGATCGCGCCGTCGAGGCGGGCGGCCTGCCCACCCAGGCGCTTGCCGTGTCGGAGGTCGCGGGCATCGTCGCCCGACATCTCGAGCACGGGAAGAATCCGCGACGCCGCCTCACCCGGAGTCAGGGTGGGCGCGCCCTCGAGAGCGTCGAGGCCGACGGCGTCCGCCACATCGAACGGTCCGACCCTGGTGCGGCGCAGCGCGGTGAGATGACCCCCGACGCCGAGCGCCGCCCCGAGGTCACGGGCGAGGGAGCGGATGTAGGTGCCGGACGAGCAGTCGACGATCACATCGAGGTCGATGTATCCCTCGCCCTTGCGGGTCTCGTGCAGATCGAAACGGGTGACCACGACGTCTCTGGCGGCGAGCACGACCTCCTCGCCGGCGCGCACACGGTCGTAGGCACGGCGCCCGTCGACCTTGATCGCGGAGACGGCGCTGGGGACCTGGGAGATCTCGCCGGTGAGCGCCGCGATCCCCGCCGACACCGCGTCGTCGGTCACCGCGTCCCATGCTTCCGGCGCAGCGACCGTGACGACCGCGCCCTCGGCGTCGTCGGTGCCGGTCGTCTGGCCGAGACGGATCGTCGCCTCATACGTCTTGTCGGCCCCCACGATGTACGTCAGCAGACGCGTCGCCCCTTCGATACCGATGACCAGCAGACCGGTCGCCATCGGATCGAGCGTTCCCGCGTGGCCGACCTTCCGCGTTCCGAAGGCGCGTCTGGTGCGGGCGACGACGTCATGGCTGGTCATTCCTGCGGGCTTGTCGACGAGGAGGATACCGGGCGAGACCATCCCTCCAGCCTACCGATCACGAGGTGATCGCCCTGCGCCAGCGGACCGGCACGGGCGACGGCGGCGCACTCCGTCGCCCCGGCATCGCTCACCTAGGCTGGAGGGATGTCCTCCCCGTCGGCCCCCGTCGAGCTGATGTCGCCCCTGCCGACGTGGTATCGAGCGACCGCCAGGGATCTGCCGTGGCGGCGGCAGGCGTTCCACGACGAGTTCGGCGCGTGGGGCGTGCTGGTGAGCGAGTTCATGCTGCAGCAGACACCCGTCACCAGAGTCATCCCGCACCTCGAGGCGTGGCTCGCACGGTGGCCGACGCCGACCGCGATGTCGCGGGCGTCGACGGCCGACGTGGTGCGCCAATGGGCGAATCTCGGGTACCCGCGACGCGCCCTCTGGCTGCACCGCGCTGCCGTCGAGATCACCGATCGGCACGGAGGGATCGTTCCTCCCGACGTCGATGCTCTTCTCGCTCTGTCCGGCATCGGCGATTACACGGCGCGCGCCGTCGCGGTGTTCGCCTACGGCGACCGACACCCCGTCGTCGACACCAACACTCGTCGGGTCCTGGCCAGAGCCGTCGAGGGGCGGGCGCATCCTGCGCCTCCGTCGCGCAGGGATCTCGACCTGATGACTTCCCTGCTGCCGCTTTCGCGGGAGGAAGCAGCGGAGTTCAACGCGGCCGCGATGGAGCTCGGTGCGACCGTGTGCACGGCGCGCTCCCCGCGATGCGAGCTGTGCCCGCTCGCAGGAGGCTGCGCCTGGCTGGCGGCCGGCCGCCCGGACACGGGCGATGAGCGACGCCGACAGGCCACCTACGAGGGGTCGGACCGCCAGGCGCGTGGGGCAGTTCTCCGCCTGCTGCGCGATCTGTCCCCCGCGGCGGCTCCGCTCCACATCGTGCTGCCGGACTGGCCCGATGCCCGGCAGCGCGACCGGGCAATCGATTCGCTGATCGCGGACGGGCTCGCCGAGGCCGACGGAGAGTCTCTCTTCCTCCCCCGGTGACCGCCCCTCAGAGATGCTGATCGGTGCGGTGTGCGAGCACCGTGAGCTCGACCCGGCTCCGCACGTCGAGCTTGGCGAAGACCCGGCCGAGATGCACCTCGACGGTGCGCACGGACACGTTCAGATCATCGGCGATGTCTCGGTTCGCCGCACCACGCACCGCCTGCATCGCCACTTCGAGCTCGCGCGTCGTGAGCTGGAGCGCCCAGGCGGAGCGGCATGCCGCCAGCGCCTCTGTCACCGGCACGATGCTGCCCTCCCTGGCGTCGAGTCGATCGAGACGGTCGCGGATCGCACGCGCCCATGCCGTCGCTCCCGAGATCTCGAACAGCCTCTCGGCGTGCTGGAGATGTACCCGTGCCGAGGCATGATCATCGCGGATCGCATGCTGAGTGCCGAGCATCGTCTCCACCCGCGCTCTGGCGAACGGCGACCTCAGCATCCGCGCAGCCTCGCGCACCTCGTCGCGCTCGGTGCGCCAACGCCCATCCGCCGCCGTCGCCACCCGGACACGCAACCGCTGCGCGAAGGCGATCTCCGGAGGCTCGATCGAGGTCGCCGGTGCCGGAGGATCGTCCGAGATGAGCGCGAGCTCGTCGAGCCCCGGCACCGCGATGGCGGTCTGCGGCGAGCCGAGATCGGACCAGAGGCGGACCGTGGCCGCGGCATCGTCGAAGGACCCGGCCAGGAAGGACTGGATGCCGCGGTCGACGAGGAGATCGATCTTCACACCGGACGGGAGCGCCGCCGTGAGCGAACGGGAGAACGGACCGAGTTCGCCGAGCACGGCCAGGTCGAGACGGCGTGCGAGCACGACACCGAGACCGGCGAAGGGCAGCGCGATCGGCAGCGCGAGCGCCGCCTGGATCAGGCGATCGCGCGCGAGACCGATGTCGCCGCGCCACACGAGCAGCAGCACCTCGACGACCGCGCGGTAGGCGTGGATCACCGGACTGCGTTCGTACCCGGGAACGAACGGGTCGGGTTCGCCGGACATCGCGGAATCATCCGCCGCGAGCAGACGCAGCGCCTGATCGATGTCGCCGCGCATCGCCGCGCGCAGCGTGCGGAGCATCCCCCCGCTCACCGGGCCGGAGGCCGTCACCTCGTCGACGTCGCGCTCGCCCGCGATGAGCCAGCTCAGCGCGACGATGGGGTCTCTCAGATCCCGCTCGGCACCGATCCGCGCCGCGCCGTCGCGGAGGGCATCGAGCCAGATGCGCATCCCGCGCCGGTCTCTCCGCTCGGCGCACATCACCGCCGCGAGGGCGGCGGCCCTGGCCCAGTGATGCCACCCGTCGAGGTCCTTCGCTCCGGGACGAAGAGCGTTCGGATCCACCGCCGGCACCGTGCCCTGAAGGAAGGTCTGGGCGACGAGCAGTGCGCCGAGACCTCGCAGCCGACAGCTCTCTGCGCCGTGCGGATAGAGGGTTCCCAGCCAGGTGGCCGCCTCTGCGGCGAACCCGGCACCGACGGCGGAAGCCCCTGCGACGAGACGTGCGTGATCTCGGTCGTCCCCGGTGGCATGCTCCGATGCCTCGCGCGCCAGCAGCAGCGCGCGCTCAGGGTACCCCGCTTCGGTGAGCTGCCGAGCGATGTCGGTCAGCTCGGGTGCGGCCTCCGGATCCCCCTCGAGCGATGCGCGGGCCCGATGCCAGTCGGCGCTCACCCGGTCGCCGCGGTCGCGGAAGACGGCGCTCAAGCGCTCGTGCACCGCGGCGGTGCCGGCGGCGCAGGTCGTCGCCCGCACCCAGATGGCCAGCCGTGCATCCACGAACCGCGCATGACCGGCATGCACGGTCAGGTGGGCCCCGACGGCGGCCGCTGCGATCTCGGTCGCCGATCGGCCGTCGAACTCGAGGAGCGGTTCGAGGGTGTCGTCGAGGCACACGGCGAGAGCCAGGAGCATCTCGCGATCACGCGGCTCCAGGGCGAGGGCATCGAACCTGCGGGCGATGGCCGGAACCAGCGGCAGCGGCGTCGGGAGCGGGCAGAGCCCGTGACGCTGGGCAGGAGGCAGCCGCTCGACCACCTCGCGGATCGTGGGAGCATGCGCATCCAGATCGGCCGCGAGGCGTGCGAGGACGTGCGGAGCACAGCCGAGGCCCGTCTCGAGGAGGTCATCGAGGAGCACCCCCACGGTCGCAGGCGCGACGAAGAGCCCCCCAGACGTGTTCGCACCCTCGATGCCGATCCCCCTCAGCTTCGCGGGAGGTCATCCCGCGAAGCCGAGCGTATCAAACGGGTGCTACTCCGACTCGTCGTCGGTGCGGTACGGGTCGGCGTCGCCGGCGTGCGACGCCGAGGACGCGAGCTTCGCGACGTCGGCATCGCGTTGCTGAGCCTCACGGAGCAGTGCACCGATGTGATCGGCATTCTCCGGAAGAGCATCCGGGATGAACTCGAGGGTCGGCACGAGCCTGGTGCTCAGCTGCCGTCCCACCTCGCTGCGCAGCATCCCCGTCGCCGAGGTGAGCGCGGCACCACTGGAGATGCGCTCCTCCTCCGTGCCCAGCACCGTGTAGAACACGGATGCGTGCTGGAGGTCGCCGCTCACGCGGACGTCGGTGATGGTGACGAAGCCGAGGCGCGGATCGCGCAGCCCCTTCTCCAGCCGTTCGGCGAGGATCACGCGGATGCGGTCCGCGAGACGAGCCTGTCGTTCGCCTGCCATTGTTCTCTCCCTGTCCAGGAACCCTCAGGGCGTCCCTCGTCTCCGTGCCCCGGAAGGAGCAGGAGCGAAGGACGCCCGAAGGTGTTTCGAATTGATCAGCCGCGAGGCTTCTCGACGAGCTCGGTCGTCTCGATCTCATCACCGATCTGGATGTCGTTGTACTTGCCGAGTCCGATACCGGCCTCGTAGTCCGTACGGACCTCGGTGACGTCGTCCTTGAAGCGGCGCAGCGACTCGATGGCGAGGCCATCGGCCAGCACGACGCCGTCGCGGATGACGCGGGCCTTGGCGTTGCGTGTGATCGTTCCCGATCGCACGATGACACCGGCGATGTTGCCGAACTTCGAGGAGCGGAACACCTCGCGGATCTCGGCGACGCCCGACTGGACCTCTTCGTACTCCGGCTTGAGCATGCCCTTGAGCGAGCTCTCGATCTCGTCGATCGCGTTGTAGATGACGGAGTAGAAACGGATGTCCACGCCCTCACGGGCGGCACGCTCGCGCGCCTTCGTGTCGGGACGGACGTTGAAGCCCACGATGATCGCGTTGTCGATCGTCGCCAGGTTCACGTCGGACTCGGTGATCGCACCGACACCGCGGTGGATGATGCGCAGCTGCACCGAGTCGTCGACCTCGATCTTGAGGAGCGACTCCTCGAGTGCCTCGACGGCACCGGAGACGTCACCCTTGATGATGAGGTTGAGCGACTCGACCTTGCCCTCTTCGAGAGCACGGGTGAAGTCCTCGAGCGAGATGCGCTTGCGGGCCTTCGCCAACTGGGCGTTGCGCTCGACCGCTTCACGCTTCTCGGCGATCTGGCGGGCCATGCGGTCTTCCTCGGTGACGATGAAGACGTCGCCGGCGCGCGGCACGGAGTTCAGACCCTGCACCTGCACCGGGCGCGACGGGTAGGCCTCGAGGACCTGCTCGCCGTTCTCGTCCGCCATCGCACGCACACGGCCGTAAGCCGTACCCGCTACGATCGCATCGCCGACCCGGAGCGTTCCGGACTGGATGAGCACCGTGGCGACCGAACCGCGACCCTTGTCGAGCTTCGCCTCGATGGCGACACCGCGAGCGGCCTTGTTCGGGTTGGCGGTCAGGTCGAGGCCTGCGTCGGCCGTGAGCAGCACGGCGTCCAGAAGTTCCTGGATACCCGTGTTGGCACGAGCCGAGACGTCGACGAACATGACGTCGCCACCGAACTCCTCGGCGACCAGACCGTATTCGGTCAGCTGCTGACGCACCTTCGAGGGGTTCGCGTCGGGCTTGTCGACCTTGTTCACCGCGACCACGATCGGCACGTTCGCCGCCTGCGCGTGGTTCAGCGCTTCGACCGTCTGCGGCATGATGCCGTCGTCGGCCGCGACCACGAGGATCGCGAGGTCGGTGACCTGCGCACCACGGGCACGCATGGCGGTGAACGCCTCGTGACCCGGGGTGTCGATGAAGGTGATGGCCCGCTCGATGCCCTCGTGCTCGGTCCAGACCTGGTAGGCACCGATGTGCTGGGTGATGCCGCCGGCTTCGCCCTCGATGACGTTGGTCTGACGGATCGCGTCGAGCAGTCGCGTCTTACCGTGGTCGACGTGGCCCATGACGGTGACGACCGGGGGACGGATCTCGAGGTCGTCTTCGCTCTCGGCCTCCAGCTCGGCCTCGAGGTCGAGACCGAAGCCCTCGAGGAGCTCCTTGTCCTCGTCCTCGGGCGAGACCATCTGGATCTTGTAGCCGAGCTCAGCACCCAGGACCTCGAACGTCGCCTCATCGAGGGACTCGGTGGCCGTGGCCATCTCACCCAGGTTGAAGAGGATGGTGACGAGGGTTCCGGGCTGGACCGTGTAGCCGGTCAGCGTCTCGATCTTGTCGGCGAAGTCCGCGATGGATGCGCCGCGGCGCATGCGGATGATCTCTCCGTTGCCGCGGGTGACGTTGACGCCACCGACGACCGGAGCACTCCGCATCTCGAACTCTTGCCGCTTCGCCCGCCGCGACTTGCGCTGCTTGCTCTTGCCGCCGCCCTTACCGAAGGCACCCGCGGTACCGCCGCCGGGACCACGGCCACGACCGCCACCGCCACCGGGACGACCGGCGAATCCGCCGCCGCCACCGGGACGTGCTCCGGGGCCGCCGGCACCGCCGGGGCCACCGGCACCGCCGGGACGACCGGGGCCGCCGGGACGCTGCTGGAACGGGGCACCGGGACGACCGCCGCCGCCGCTGCGGGGAGCACCGGGACGCGGCGAACCAGGACGCGGAGCTCCCGGACGGGGTGCACCGGGTCGCGGCGCCTGCGGACGCGGGATGTTGCCCGGCGTCGGGCGCTGACCCATGCCCTGTGCGGAGGCGAAGGGGTTGTTGCCCGGGCGGGGACCGGCCGGACGCGACCCCATCCCCTGCGCGGAGGAGAACGGGTTGTTGCCAGGACGAGGAGCACCGGGAGTCGGTGCCCCGCCGTCTGCGGGCTTGGATGCTTCGGGTGCAGCTGCTGCCGGAGCCTCTGCTGCGGGGGCAGGGGCAGGAGCGGCTGCAGGCGCCTCGGCGGCCGGAGCCTCCGGGGCAGGCTTGGGACCGGGCTTGGGGCCCGGGGTGGGTGCAGGCTTCGCACCCGGCTTCGCTGCCGGCTTCGCCGCAGCGGGCTTGGCCGCGGGAGCGGCGTCTGCCGAGCCCTTGAGCGAGCCGTCGGCCTCGATCGCCGCACGCAGCTTGCGCGCCACCGGCGGTTCGATGGTCGAGGACGGGCTCTTCACGAACTCGCCGAGTTCCTTGAGCTTCGCAAGAGCGACCTTGCTGTCGACGCCGAGTTCGGCGGCGATCTCATGTACGCGTGGTTTACCAGCCACAATTCTCCTGTCTGAGTCGGTCCACCCAGACAGGGCAGACCACTAGTCGCGGACGGGTCTCATTTCGAGCCGTTCACTTTGTTTCCATAGCTGTTCAGCCTTTGTTTCTTGGTGGGTGCTGTTCGAAGGTCCGTGTGTCCAACTGAGTGGTCACACGCAGTGCCCGCCCGAATGCGCGTCGCCGCAGAGCGGCCTCCATGCATTCGGGTGTCGGATGCACCCACGCGCCGCGCCCCGGCAGGACAGCACGCTCATCGGGGATGAGGGTGTCGTTCTGGGCCACCACCCTGAGCAGGGCGGAGCGGGGAGCACGCGTGCGACAACCGACGCACGTTCGTACGGGTTCCATCTTACACCTGCGTTTCCCCTCGCCCCGCCCGCGCACAGGGCGAGCCGGAAGGCCGGAGCCGATCAGTCGAGGATGCTGTCCGGCTGGATGTCGATCTTCGCGCCCGTGAGCTTGGCGGCCAGACGCGCGTTCTGGCCCTCCTTGCCGATCGCGAGCGACAGCTGATAGTCGGGGACCAGGGCGCGGACGGCCTTGGTGCCCGCGTCGAGCACGAACGAGCTCGTGACCTTCGCAGGAGAGAGGGCGTGTGCGACGAACGTCGGCAGATCGGCGTCGTAGTCGACGATGTCGATCTTCTCGCCGGCGAGCTCCTCGGTCACCGCACGGACACGACGGCCCAGCTCGCCGATGCAGGCACCCTTGGCGTTGATCGACGGGTCGTTCGCCTTCACCGCGATCTTCGTGCGGTGCCCGGCTTCCCGCGCCAGCGCGACGATCTCGACCAGACCGGCGGCGATCTCCGGCACCTCGAGGGCGAAGAGCCGGCGGACGAGTCCCGGGTGTGTGCGCGAGACGGTGATCTGCGGCCCCTTGAGGCCCTTCGCGACGCTCGTGACGTACACGCGCAGACGCGAACCGTGTGTGTACTCCTCGCCGGGCACCTGCTCCTCGGGAGGGAGGATCGCCTCGACCGCACCGAGATCGACGTGGATCATGCGCGGGTTGGGTCCCTGCTGGATCACCCCGGCGACGATGTCGCCCTCTTTGTCCTTGAAGTCGCCGAGCACCACGTCGTCCGCGATGTCGCGGAGGCGCTGGCTGATGACCTGCTTGGCGGCGAATGCCGCGATACGACCGAAGTCGTCCGGCGTGGCGTCCTCCTCGCCGATGACGGCACCCTCCTCGTCGCGGACGACCTGCAGCACGGCCACATGGCCGGTCTTGCGATCGAGATCCACGCGGACGCCCTCGGGCATGACGCCGTCTTCGGACACGTGCTTGGAGTACGCGGTCAGGATCGCCTGCTCGATGATCGCGACGAGTTCGTCGAAGGGGATCGCCTTCTCCTTCTCGATCCCTCGCAGAAGACTCAGTTCGATGTCCATGACGGCCTCTCTATTCAGCTCTCGTCGCGCCTGTTCGCACGCGCGACATCCGTACCACGATACCCTGTGCCCACCGCCTCCTGCCACGAAGGCAGCGGCGCTCACGCCGAGGATCGGCTCGAGGAGGACCACATGAGCGCATACGACACCATCGTGATCGGTGCAGGGATGTCGGGGCTCACGAGTGCCCGGATGCTCTCCGACGCCGGGCAGCGCGTCGTCGTGCTCGAGGGGCGCGACCGCATCGGCGGGCGGATGCACAGCGATCGCAGCGCCGGATTCCCGGTCGACCTCGGCGCCTCCTGGATCCATGGGATCGAGGATTCACCGCTGTGGGACCTCGTCCACGCTCTCCGGATTCCGGCGATCGAGTACACGGTGGGCAGCTTTCAGGTGGGCGGACGCCCGATCGAGAACTTCGACGGCGACAGACGACCCATGGATGCGACGGCCACCGCCCAGTGGATCGCCGACGTCGACACGGCCGACCGTCTGCTCATCGAGGAGATCGCCGCCTCCTCCCCCGGCGATACCTACCTGGACGTCACCGAGCGGGCACTCGACCGTTCCGGCTTCTCCCCGGAGCGCATCGACGACATCCGCGAGTTCTTCCGCCATCGGGTCGAGGAGCAGTGTGGCGCGTGGATCGGCGATCTCGACGCGCACGGCTTGGATGAAGACGCGATCGTCGGCGATGAGGTGATCTTCCCGCGCGGGTACGACGAGCTGCCCCACCGCATCGGCGCCGGCCTCGACGTGCGACTGGAGACCGTCGTGACACGGGTGAGCCGATCGCCCGAAGGCGTCATCGTGCACGCCGGCGACACGGAGTACCGGGCGGACCGGGCGATCGTCACCGTGCCGCTCGGCGTCCTCCAGGCCGGTACGATCACGTTCGACCCGGAGCTCCCGGATGCGGTCGCCGGCCCCCTCTCCCGGCTCGGGATGGGCGTCTTCAACAAAGTGTTCGTCCAGTTCCCCGAACGCTTCTGGGACGAGGGGACTTACGTGATCCGTGCGCTCGGCGAAGCCGGCGAGCACTGGCACTCCTGGTACGACGTCTCGGCCGTCAGCGGCATCCCCACGTTGCTGACGTTCGCCGCCGGACCCTTCGGGCGACGGATGCAGGAGCGTGCGGATGCGGAGATCGTCGCCGACGCGGTCAGCGCGCTGCGTCTGCTCTACGGTGACGCCGTCGGTGAGCCGCTCGCCCACTGGGTCACGCGCTGGGGGCACGACGCCTTCTCGAACGGCTCCTACTCGCACCTCGCGGTGGGATCGAGCCACCATGACCACGACGATCTCGCGGGACCCGTCGACGGCGTCCTGCACTTCGCGGGCGAGGCCACGTGGGGCGACGAGCCCGCGACCGTCGGTGCGGCCTTCTACTCCGGACACCGAGCCGCGGAGCGTATCCTCGGACGTTCCGTCGACCTCGGCGAATTCGCCGCCGGCATCATCGAGCGGGAGCAGACGGCAGGGCGTTGATCGCCCCGATCAGGCGGAACAGGTTCCCGACCTGACGCTGATCGAGGTGCAGGATCAGACGCGGCAGGTCGACCTTGTCGTCGTCGGCGACCTCGGGCTGTCGCGGCGCCGTCCGCTCGATACGCCCGGACGAGAGCATCGGGGCGAACTGCTCGTTGAGTTCTGCGATCTCGGCATCCGTCGGCGTGCTCCGGAGCCTCAGCACGAGCGCGTCACCCACCCACCGCAGCGAATCGTAGTTGTGCCAGAATCCGGTTATCTCCGCCCGTGCCGCCTCCACCGAATCCGTGATCACGACGCGATCGAAGTCGCCCTCCGAGATCACTCCGGTCGGCGCGAGGTGGTCATCGATGAAACTGCGAAGCCCCTGCCAGAAGGTTCCGCCCGGCTGGTCGAGGAGCACGATCGGCGTCGGCTCGGCCTTCCCCGTCTGCTGCAGCGTGAGCAGTTCGAACATCTCGTCCAGCGTGCCGAATCCGCCGGGAAGGCAGATGAATCCCGACGACTCCTTGATGAGCATCAGCTTGCGGGTGAAGAAGTACTTCATCGCGACGACATGGTCCTGGCCGGTGACGAAGCCGTTCGGCTTCTCCTCGAAAGGCAGCCGGATCGACACGCCCAGCGAGAGCGCGGGGCCTGCGCCCTCGGAAGCCGCCTGCATGATGCCGGGGCCGGCGCCCGTCACGACCATCCATCCGTCCCCCGCCAGCGCTGCCGCGACGTCACGGGCGGTGAGGTACAGCGGATCGTCCTGCCGCGTGCGGGCTGAGCCGAAGACCGTCACCTTGGGGACGCCGCGGAACGGAGCGAAGAGGCGGAACGCGTCGCGCATCTCCGCCAGGGCCGCGGAGGCGATCTTCAGATCGAGGCGGTCGGCTCCGTCCTCGCCGAGGAGGATCGCCGTGCGGAGCATCCGCATCACCAGTCGCCGATCGGCATGCACTCCCGCGTCGTCGAGGACGGCGTTGATCTCGGAGCTGAGGGCTTCAGGGAGAGGTTCGTCGATCATGACACCAGCGTGTCATGGGTCGGGACGACCCCGGGCCGCAACGCCGGGCATCGGGTCGAGACGGGCGCGGCTCCTGCGATCACGCCACCGCGATGGTGTCAATGCCCGTGACCACCCCCACGGCAGACCGCACGCTGAGGTCATGACGGAGATCACAGGACCCGAAGCCCTCGCCCGCGTCGCGGAACTCGTGGAGGACATCGACATCACGATGCTCACCACCACCGACGACGACGGCAATCTCGTGAGTCGGCCGATGTCGACCCGGCAGATGGACGACGCCGGCGATCTCTGGTTCTTCACCGCCGAGGACACCGAGAAGGTCGAAGATGCTCGACGGCATCACGACGTGGGCCTCGCCTACTGCGATGCCAAGGGGATGCGCTACGTGTCGGTCGCCGGCACCGCCGAAGTCGTGCACGACAGGGCGAAGATGGAGGAGCTCTACTCCGCGTCGCTGGAGATCTGGTTCGCGGATGGCCTCGACACTCCGGGCATCGCCCTCCTCAAGGTGACGCCGAAGGTCACGGAGTTCTGGGAGCCCGCGAAAGGCAAGCTCGCGCTCGCTGCGGGCGCACTCAAGTCTCTCGTCACCCGTGACACGCCGGACGACGACATCATGAACCACGGCCGCATCATCTGCTGACGACGCGGCCGCAGAGGCTCAGCGGGCGGTGGCGAGCCTCTGGACGACCTCGTCGACCGAGACCGTGTCGCGCTCCCCCGTGGCACGGTCCCACAGCTCGAGCTGACCTTCGGCGGCCCCCCGTCCGACGATGACGATCTTCGGCACGCCGACGAGCTCGGCATCACCGAACTTCACACCGGGCGAGACCTTGGGGCGGTCGTCGTACAGCACGTCGAGACCCGCGGTCTCGAGTTGCGAGGAAAGGCTCTCGGCGACGTCGAACGCGATCTGATCACGACCGGCCGCGACGACCTGCACGTCGAACGGTGCGACGGAGGCCGGCCAGATGAGCCCCTTCTCGTCGTTGTTCAGCTCGGCGATGATCGCGAGGATGCGGGTCACACCGATGCCGTAGGAGCCCATCGTGACGGTGACGAGCTTGCCGTTCTCGTTGAGCACCTTGAGACCGAGGGCCTCGGCGTACTTGCGACCGAGCTGGAAGACGTGTCCGATCTCCATGCCGCGTGCGAGCTCGACCGGGCCCGAGCCGTCGGGTGCGGGATCGCCCGCGCGCACGTTCGCGATCTCCACGATGCCGTCGGCGGCGAAGTCACGCCCCGCGACGACGGAGTGCGCGTGCTTCTCGTCGATGTTCGCGCCGGTGATCCAGCTCGTGCCCTCGCTCACGCGCGGATCGACCAGGTAGCGGATGCCGGTCGCCGACTCCTCGCCGAGCACCGCACCGGTGGGCGACCAGGGGCCGATGTAGCCCTTCACGAGCAGCGGGTTGTTCTCGAAGTCGTCGGCGGTGGCCGTCTCGACCTCCGCGGGCGCGAAGGCGACCTCCGCGCGCTTCTCGTCGACTTCACGGTCGCCGGGGATGCCGACGACGACCAGCTCGCGCGTGCCGTCCAGGTGCGTGAGCGCGAGGACGACGTTCTTGAGCGTGTCCGCTGCGGTGTACTCGCCGTCGAGCGCGCGGTTGACGTGCGCGACCAGCGTCTCGATGGTCGGTGTGTCGGGAGAATCGAAGATCACCGGGGACGCGTCGGCGTCGTAGGCGATCGCGTCGGGAACCGCAGTGGTGAACGCCTCGACGTTGGCCGCGTATCCCCCGGCGCTGCGCACGAACGTGTCCTCGCCGACGGGCGTCGGGTGCAGGAACTCCTCGCTGCGGGATCCTCCCATCGCGCCGGCATCCGCCTGGACGATGACGTACTCGAGACCGAGTCGCTGGAAGATGCGCTCGTACGCGTCGCGCTGCGCCTGGTAGCTGACGTCCAGCCCCTCGTCGGAGGAGTCGAAGGAGTAGGCGTCCTTCATCGTGAACTCGCGTCCGCGGAGCAGCCCGGCCCGCGGGCGTGCCTCGTCGCGATACTTGTCCTGGATCTGGAAGATCGTGAGCGGGAGGTCCTTGTACGACGAGTACAGGTCCTTCACGAGCAGGGTGAACGCCTCTTCGTGCGTCGGGGCGAGGAGGTAGTCGCCGCCCTTGCGATCCTGCAGACGGAAGAGCAGGTCGCCGTACTCCTCCCAGCGCCCCGTCGCCTGGTAGGCCTCACGCGGCATGAGCGCGGGGAAATGCACCTCCTGCGCGCCGGCGGCTGCCATCTCCTCGCGGACGACGGTCTCGATCTTCGCCTTGACGCGCAGCCCCAGTGGCAGCCACGCGAAGATGCCGGCGGCCTGCGGACGGATGTATCCGGCCCGGATCAGCAGCTTGTGACTGGCGACCTCTGCGCCTGCAGGGTCTTCGCGGAGTGTGCGGAGGAAGAAGTTCGAAAGACGAGTGACCACGGAGCAAGTCTAGTGAGCCGCGGCCACTCGTCTTCGACGTCGTCAGTTGAGCGCCGGCAGGTTCGCCGGGACGACGCCGCCCGCGTAGAGGTCGGCTGCGAGCTCCTGCAGCGCCGTCAGGGCGACGCGCTGGGGAAGCGGACCGTAGGAGATGCGCGCGACGCCGAGCTTCTCGTACTCGGACGCGGCGAGCGCACCGGGGAGTCCGATCACGCTGACTTTGCGCTCCCCGATGCCCTCGACGAGCTGACGGGTGACGTTCATGTCGAGGATGCCGGGCACGAAGACGGCGGTCGCTCCGGCGTCGAGGTAGGCACGGCCGCGCTGGATCGCATCGGCGATGCTCTCCTGGACAGGACGGCCGCCGGCACGGACGAAGGCGTCGGTGCGGGCGTTGAGGGCGAAGGGAACTCCCTCGGCCTCGGCAGCCCTGACGATCGCCGCGACGGCGCTGACGGACTCGTCGAGCGGCTTGAGTCGGTCCTCGACGTTGGCGCCGACGACGCCGGCTCCGATCGCGAGGCGCGTGGTCTCCCCCGCGTCTCCGTATCCGTCGTCGAGATCCGCCGTGACGGGTACCTGGACGGCCGCGGCGATGCGACCGACCATGTCGATCATGATCTCGCGCGGGGTCGCGCCGTCGTCGTAGCCGAACGAGGCGGCGATGCCGTGTCCGGCGGTGGCGAGCGCCTTCGTCTCGGGGAGGGCGGCGACGGCCCGCGCGGAGACGACATCCCACACGTTCACGACGCGGAGGATCTCCGGGGCGTCATAGAGTCCGACGAGGGTCTGGGCTTTGGCTGCAGTGGTCATGACTCCACGCTAACGCGGGATCGCGTGGGTGGGGCGGGCACGACGCGCCCGCCGGAGTTCGCCCGCCTAGGGTGGAGCCATGCCTCAGCGCCGATCGCACGTCGCCCCTTCCGCCGCTCAGACCGAACTGGCATCGGCGCTCACCGCTCTGCGTGAGTCCGTGGACGCGCCGGTCGAGTTCGCCGACGAGGTCATCGCGGAGGCGGAGGCGTCGCGCGCGGCCGCTCCGGGACTCGACCTTCGCGACGTGCCCTTCGCGACCCTGGATCCGGACGGATCCCGTGACCTCGATCAGGCGTTCCATCTGGAGCGCGCGGGCACCGGCTACACCGTGCGATACGCGATCGCCGATGTTCCGGGCTTCGTCGTCCCCGGTGGAGCGGTGGATGCCGAGGCTCGGCGCCGCGGTCAGACGCTGTACGCCGCTGACGGCTCGATTCCTCTGCATCCGCGTGTCCTGAGCGAAGATCGTGCTTCGCTGCTCGCCGATGTCGACCGGCCGGCACTGGTGTGGACGTTCGATCTCGATGCCGAGGGCGTCGTCACGGAATTCCGGCTGGAGCGTGCGGTGATCCGCTCGCGCGCGCAGCTCGACTACGCCACGACACAGCGATCGCTCGATCGGGGCGAGGGCGGACCGGCCACGCTCCTCCCCGAGATCGGCGCTCTGCGGATGGAACAGGAGCGCCTGCGCGGAGGGGCGAGCCTGAACCTGCCGGACGAGGAGGTCGTGCGCGCAGAGGACGGCACCTACGCGATCGAGCGGCGCCGTCCGCTCCCCGTCGAGGAGTGGAACGCGCAGCTCTCGCTCATGACCGGGATGGCGGCGGCGTCCCTGATGCTCGACGCCGGGGTGGGGATCCTCCGCACGATGCCGGAGCCGGAGGACGCGGCCTTCGAGGCGTTCCGTCACCAGACCGAGGCTCTCGGCCGCCCGTGGACGACCGGGACGTACGGCGAGTATCTTCGCGGACTCGACCGCGCCGACCCGATGACCCTCCCCGTGCTCGAGGCGGCCGCGTCGCTCTTCCGCGGCGCGGGCTATCTGGTGTTCGACGGCGAGGCGCCGGAGGACGCCGTGCAGGCGGCCATCGCCGCCCCCTACGCCCACGCCACCGCTCCCCTGCGTCGGCTGGTCGATCGCTGGACCCTCGCGATCTGTCTCGCCGTTTCTCACGGCGATTCGATCCCCGAGTGGGTGCGCACGTCGCTCGCCGAGCTCCCCGCCCTCATGCAGGAGTCCGGTCAGCGCGCGTCCCGGCTGAATTCCGCCACGATCAACTGCGTGGAGGCCGCGCTGCTCACTCCGCTGGTCGGGACCACGGTCGAGGCGACCGTGATCGAGCTTCGAGGCGAGCGGGCGGCGGTGCAGATCGCCGAACCGGCGGTGACCGCGACTGCCCCCGTGCCCGCAGGAACGAAGCCGGGCGACATCGTGCGGATTCGCGTGGTCAGCACCGACATCGCCGAGGGCACGGTGGAGCTCGCCGTCTGAGCGGACCTTGAGGTGTGCCATCAAACTGGTACATAATGTGCCAAGACATTGACACACTATGGAGGCGATGATGGCTCTGCTCCTGCTCATACTCTGGGGACCGGTCCTGCTCGCCACCGGTATCGCCTTCGCGCTCCGACTGACTCTTCTGCGACGTGCGCCACGGATGGGGGCGCGGGATGCCGTCATCGCCGCCGTCGTGGGTGGCGTTCCCACCGTCATCGTCGTCGCCCCACGCGCGGGCACCTTCGGCATGGGCCCGGCGCTCTGGTGGGATCTCGGGCAGCAGGCGGCCCTCCCCCTGATCCTCGGCATCATCGGCATCGTCCTGCTGTCCTTGCCCGCACGATCCGCGCAGATGAGCGCATCGGCGCAGCTCACCCCGCGGACGGTCCGCACGTTCCTGCGCCTGAGGGGGCCGATCGTGCTCGCGCTGCTCGTCGCGCTCACCCTCACCCTCACGGTCGCCGCCGGTGCGGCCTCCGAGACCGACGACCTGGGACGGCACACCCTGTTCACGATCACGCTGGGAACGTCGGGCACTTCGGCGTCCACCGGGATCTACGGCTGGTACCACTCCCTCCCGTCGCTCGCTCTGCTCGCGGCACTCGTCGTCGTGGCCGTCCTCGCATGGCTCCGCATCCCCCGGCCGCCGTGGGGCGAGGACATCGCCCACGACACCGCCGTCCGCCGCACTCGTGCCGACAACATCTCGCGCCTCGCCTGCGGAGCCGTCCTTCTTCACCTCGCCGTCGTGCTCCACTCCCTCCGCGGCACGGCGTCGGTCATGCTGTCGGCGCCGGCGAACGATCTCGGCATGATCTCTCTGGGCACGCCCTTCGCCGCGATGGAGCCGGCCCTCTTCGTCGCGGCGACCGTGGCCACCGTCGCCGGGCTCGCGCTCTGGCTGCTCACCGCACTCAGCGGCATCCCGCTGGGGGCACGTCGGCAGGCGCCGGTGCCCACCTCATGATCATCACGATCAGCCGTGACACCGGCGAGTCCCCGTCGGAACAGGTCCACGGACAGCTCCGCGGTCTGATCACGACCGGCCACCTGCTGGCCGGCGACCGCCTTCCATCCGTTCGCCAACTGGCTTCGGACCTGGGGATCGCACCCGGAACCGTCGCCAAGGCGTATCGCCTCCTCGAGGAGGACGGTCTCGTGACGTCGCGGATCGGCTCCGGCACCCGCGTGAGCGATGCCGCACACCCGGTCGCCGGCGGTATCGCCGATGCGGCCCGTGTCCTCTCCGACACCGCGAAGCGGGAAGGACTCACCCTCGCAGATGCACAGCGGGTGCTCCGCGCGATCTGGTGACGGGGCGCCGGCGAACTCGAGCGCTCCATCGGTGCCCGACCTCCGACGGATACGCTGACGTGGTGGAACACGCCGCCATCGCCGAACGATTCATCGCCGCCGTCTACCCGCGAGCCGAGATCGCCGTCATCGCGGGGAGCACCGCCCGTGGAGAGCGCACCGCGACGAGCGATGTCGATCTGCTCCTGATCGGTGATTCCCTCTTCGACGTCGCGGCCCAGACGAGCGAGGCGGCGACGCACGAGTTCGAGGGCGAGATCTTCGAGGTGTTCGCCTACCGCCCTGAGGGCTTCGCCGAATGGGCGGATCGCGGCATCGAACAGCATCGTCCCGTCATCGTGCACATGCTCGTCGAGGGGATCCCGATCCGGAGCACCCCCTCATTGGAGTCGCTCCGTGAACAGTGGAGTGGGGTCCTCGACGCCGGGCCGTCACTCGACGCGGCGGAGTCGGCGTTCCGGCGCTACATGATCACCGATCTGCTCGACGACCTCCGGGACGCGACGGATGCGCTCGAACGGCGCGTGGTGTCCGCCACGCTGTTCGAGAGGATCGCGGAGCTGATGCTCCTCGCCGAGGGACGCTGGATCGCCGCCGGAAAGTGGCTTCCCCGTCGGCTGCGCGACCTGAGCCCCGAGCGCGCTGCTCTGCTGAGCACGCCGCTGCTCGCGGACGACCTGTCAGCCTTCGCGCAGCAGGTCGAGGCAGAACTGCGGCGTGCCGGCGGGCGGGTCCAGGCCGGGTTCGTGCGCTGAGATCAGGCTGCCGACGTCGCGGAGGTGGTCATCACCAGCAGCTGCGGATCGGTCAGATCCAGCGACACCGTGATCGATGCGAACTCGGAGACCGACTCCACATGGGTACCACCGCAGAGGATCACCGCATCGCCCTCGGGAAGCTCGCAGTGCCAGCGTCGCCGATCCACGATCGTCGGGCCCTCCGCCTCGATCCGACTGGAGGAACCTGCGGCGATCCACGCGGCGAGCTGGGTGTTGATCCGCTGCTCGCGCTCGACGAGCGTCGTCGCGAAGGTCTCGGTGTCGAACCCGGCCCTGCGCAGACTCTTGCCGAGGCGGTACTCGTCGACGGCGCCGTCCTCATGGATGCGGCTGGACTGGTTCGCGCGCCCCTCGAAGTCGGGGTTCCCGAGCGCGTCCTCGCCCGGCTCCTTGCGCCACAGGTCGGCGACGGCGAGATCCAGGGCCAGGGACGCGAGATGGCACGCCGTGTGCCCGCGGCTGAGTCCATCCCGCCGCGCGACGTCGACGGACAGGTTCACGCGAGAGCCCGCGGCCAACCATCCGGGTGCCGCTCCATCGAGGCGATGCCCGACGAGCCAGGTCCACCCCTCGGCGCCGCGCTTGACGGGGATGTCGCTCCCGACGGCGAACGCACCCTCGTCGGAGACCGCGGCCATCAGCGCCTCGGCCACCCGCACCGTGTCACCGCCTGCGGCGATCGTGCCGTCATCGCCGGGCTGGTCGGGCCAGGTGTGATCCACGGGGTGGAAGGGCGTGGCGTCGACGACGACGATGGTCCCGGCCGAGCCGCTCTCGACCCGGGTGACGAGGCCTTCTCCGGTGACAGCGCCACCGGAGAAGGTCACGATGGTGGGTGTGGGCATGGTGCTCCTCGGATTCGACGGTGGTGCGCTCGTCCCTCGGTACGGACCCTGTCCGCACCGATCAGTGCGACGGCGGGATGGTGAAGCTGGCGATCTTGTCGCCCTCGACGACGAAGATGCCGTCGGACTCGCCGTTGAAGACACGACTCGACCATCCGAAGCGGATGCGCGTGGTGTCCCCTGCGGTCTCAGCAGAGAGGACGGTCATCCGCGCACCGGCGCCGATCGCATCGCTGTCGGCCCAGCCGCGCACGCCGACGGGACCGGCCTTGACCGTTCCCCAGTCGCTGACGAAGCCGTCGGGAGTGAACGCGTCGACGAACGCCTCGGTGTCGGCGTCGTTGATCGCGTCGACCATCGCCTGAACGGTGGCGGGCAGGGTGAGTTCCGACATGTCGTCCTCCTCCGAGACTCAGACCGTGACGACCTGGGCGGTGCCGAGCGGAGCCTCAGGGCCCATGTCGGCGGCGATCCGGTTGGCCTCCTCGATCAGCGTCGCGACGATGTCCGCCTCGGGCACGGTCTTGATGACCTCGCCCTTCACGAAGATCTGTCCCTTGCCGTTGCCCGACGCGACGCCGAGGTCGGCCTCACGAGCCTCACCCGGTCCGTTCACGACGCAACCCATCACGGCGACCCGCAACGGGACGGTCATGTCCTTGAGACCTTCGGTGACGTTCTCGGCCAGCGTGTAGACGTCGACCTGGGCGCGACCGCACGACGGACACGAGACGATCTCGAGCTTGCGCTCCCGCAGGTTGAGCGACTGCAGGATCTGGTGCCCGACCTTGACCTCTTCGGCGGGCGGGGCGGAGAGCGAGACGCGGATCGTGTCGCCGATGCCCTCGCCGAGCAGGATGCCGAAGGCCGTGGCGCTCTTGATGGTGCCCTGGAACGCCGGTCCCGCCTCCGTCACCCCGAGGTGCAGGGGCCAGTCGCCTCGCTCCGCCAGCAGACGGTAGGCCTTGACCATCACGATGGGGTCGTTGTGCTTGACGGAGATCTTGAAGTCGTGGAAGTCGTGCTCCTCGAACAGCGACGCCTCCCAGACGGCGCTCTCGACCAGCGCCTCCGCCGTGGCCTTGCCGTGCTTGGTGAGGATGCGGCGATCCAACGATCCGGCGTTGACGCCGATGCGCAACGAGACGCCGGCGGCCTTGGCCGCCTCCGCGATCTTGCCGACGTTGCCGTCGAACTCGCGGATGTTGCCCGGGTTCACCCGGACCGCCCCGCAGCCCGCATCGATCGCGGTGTAGATGTAGCGCGGCTGGAAGTGGATGTCGGCGATGACCGGGATCTGGCTCTTCATGGCGATGATCTTCAGCGCGTCGGCGTCGTCCTGATGCGGCACCGCGACGCGCACGATCTCGCATCCCGACGCCGTGAGCTCGGCGATCTGCTGCAGCGTCCCGTTGATGTCGGTCGTCTTCGTCGTCGTCATCGACTGCACGCTGACGGGGGCGTCGCCGCCCACGAGCACCTTGCCCACCTTGATCTGGCGGGACTTGCGGCGCGGGGCGAGGACTTCGGGGATCTTCGGCATTCCGAGGTTCACTGCTGGCACGCCCCCAGCCTACGCCGCCAGGATGCGTGAGGGCTGGATGCCGGGCCTCGCGTCACGCGCCCGAAGCGACACCGCCGGTGTGGTAGTTTCGGCGCATGCTCGCGAACTTCACCTGGTGGCCCGCCTTCTAGGCGGTGTGTTCGCGTTCCCACGAATCCAGACCGCCTCCGGGGCGGTCTTTTCGTTGCGCCGAGCCGGAGCACTGCACAGGAGACATCCATGACCCTCTCACGCCTCGCCGAGCTCAGCACCGACCCGACGGCATCCTTCGTGCTGATCGCGCGCGACGGCGCGGACACCGTCGAGCTGCTCAGCGGCGACGTCGTCGACGTCGATCTGCTCGCGGACATTCCGCTGAGCATCGACGGCACGCCGCGCGAGGTCTTCGCGATGGTCCCCTATCGCCAAGTGCGCGAGCGCGGATTCGTCGCCCAGGACGACGGCGCCCCGCTGCGCTGCGTGATCGTCGACGAGCATCTCGACCTGCCCACGTCCGAGCTCCTCGCCGCGCTTCCCGGCGACCCGGTCCCCCTGCATGACGACGGATTCGACATCGCCGACGCGGAGTACGCCGCGATCGTCGAGAAGGTCATCGCCGAGGAGATCGGTCGCGGCGAAGGGGCGAACTTCGTCATCCGGCGTGACTTCACCGCGCGGATCGACGTCGATGACCGCACGGCCGCCCTCACGTGGTTCCGCGCGCTGCTCACGCACGAGCGCGGCGCCTACTGGACCTTCGCGGTCTTCACCCCCGGCCACATCGCCGTCGGCGCGAGCCCCGAGGCGCACGTGGTCGCCCGCGGAGGCGTCGTCACGATGAACCCGATCTCCGGAACCTTCCGCCATCCGGCCGGAGGCGCGACCAAGGAGACGCTGATCGACTTCCTCGCCTCTACCAAGGAGACCGAAGAGCTCTTCATGGTCGTGGACGAGGAGCTCAAAATGATGAGCGCGGTCTGCTCCGACGGCGGGCGGATCACCGGACCGCATCTGAAGGAGATGTCGCGGCTCACGCACACCGAGTACATGCTCCGCGGACGCAGCGCACTCGACCCCCGCGACATCCTCCGCGAGACGATGTTCGCCCCCACGGTCACCGGATCGCCCATGCAGAACGCCTGTGCGGTCATCCGGCGTCACGAGCAGAAGCCCCGCGGCTACTATTCCGGCGTCGCCGCCCTGTTCACCCCGAACGACGACGGCGGCCACGACCTCGATGCACCGATCCTCATCCGCACGGTCTACGTCCAGGACGGCACGCTCCGCGTTCCGGTCGGGGCGACCCTGGTCCGCCACTCCGACCCACAGGGAGAGGTGTCGGAGACGCACGGGAAGGCCGCAGGCGTACTCGGCGCGATCGGCGCGATCGACCGCGACCGCGTCGCCGAGGCGCGCAGCGATGCCGACGCTCCGGGCGAGGCACGCGCCCTCGCGAACGATCCGGCGATCGCCGACCTGCTGTCCTCCCGCAACGCGCGACTGGCCGAGTTCTGGCTCAACCCGCAGGGCGAGGAGTTCACCGGACCCTTCGCGGGTCGGACCGCGCTCGTCGTGGACGCGGAAGACCGGTTCACGACGATGCTCGCCCACCAGCTCCGTCATCTCGGCCTCGCGGTGACGATCGCCCCCTGGGATGAGGTGCAGGACGCGGAGCTCGACGCAGCCGATCTGGTGGTCGCCGGTCCTGGTCCCGGAGACCCCCGCGACACGACCACTCCCCGCATCGCCCGGATGCGCGAGGTCGTCGCCCGCCGCCTGGATGCGCAGGCGCCGCTGCTCGCGGTGTGCCTCAGCCATCAGATCCTCGCCGACCGGTTCGGCATCGCACTTACGCCGCTCGATGCCCCGCACCAGGGTCTGCAGAAGTCCGTGCCCGTGTTCGGGGAGGATGCCTCGATCGGCTTCTACAACACCTTCACCGCGCGGGTGGCGCCGGGGACCACGACTGCCGGAGCCGCGGAGATCTCCGCAGACCCGATCTCCGGCGACGTGTACGCCCTCCGCGGCAGGCACTTCGCCTCGGTGCAAGGGCATCTGGAGTCGATCCTGTCCCGCGACGGGATCCACACGCTCGAGCGCCTCGTCGCCCAGGCCCTCGCCTGAGACGGGGCGGGCGACCGGCGTTCAGAGGCCGAGATCGCCTCTGGACCGCAGCAGGCGGCGCTCCGCGTCGTTCTTCGTGCGCTCCCGAGCGTCGCGGACGGCGATGGACGATTCCTCGTCACGCCCGAGACGGTGCAGCAGATCGGCTCGCACCGCGTGCCACAGGTGGAATCTGTTCCAGCTCGTCATGGAGCAGGTCCACCTCTGTCAGCGCCGCCTCGACCTCGCCCGTCTCCGCGACCGCGACCGCCCGGTTGAGGCGGACCACCGGCGACGGGTCGTATCCGAGCAGCATGTCGTAGAGGACCACGATCTGCGGCCAGTCAGTGCGCGCGTACTCCGCGGCGTCGGCGTGGCACGCCGCTATCGCGGCCTGCAGCTGCCATCGCCCCGGTCGCCCCCGGGCTGCGGCGGCAGCGAGCGCACGGTGCGCATCGATCTGCAGCGCGGGGTCCCAGCGCGAGCGGTCCTGGTCCGCCAGGAGCACGATGTCTCCGCCGAACGAGCGCGCCGGCTCACGGCTGCGATGGAACTTCAGCAGCGCGACCAGGCCGAGCGCCTCCGGTTCGCCGGGGAGGGCCTGCGCGACCACGTCGGCGAGCCAGAGCGCATCCTCGGCGACATCGCGATCCGCCGCAGCGCCACCGCCCGCGACGAGGTGCGCCTCGTTGTACATCACCGAGATCACGGTGAGCACCAGGTCGAGACGCGGCGACCGTTCCCCTCCCGTCGGCACCCGCAGCGGGATCCCGGCTGCTCCGATCTTGCGCTTCGCCCTGACGATGCGCTGGCCGACCGCGATCGGCGTGCTCACCGTGGCCCTGGCGATCTGCTCGGTGGTGAGTCCGCATACCGCGCGCAGGGTGAGAGCGAGCTGCGCCGAAGCCGACAGGGCCGGGTGGCAGCACCCGAACAGCAGCGGGAGGCGCTCGTCGATGTCGCGCTCCGACGGCACCGGAGTCGCGGCGAGGAACTCGAGCTTCTGTCGATAGCGCTTGTCACGGCGGAGCCTGTCGAGCGCGTCGTGCCGGGCGGCGGTGGTGAGCCAGCCGCCCGGGTTCGGAGGAACGCCCGCCGTGCGCCACCGCACCAGCGCCTCGGCGACGGCCTCCGCCGCCGACTCCTCCGCGAGATCGAGGTTGCCGAGTGAGAGGGTGAGCGCCGCGACGATCCGTCCGGACTCCTCGCGGATCACCCGAGCGAGCACGCGATCGGATGCCGCGTCGGACGGCGACACGGCATCCGGGGCGTTCACTGTTCGAACTGGCTGTAGTCGGTCACGACGGGACGGACCTCCACGGAGGTGCCCTCGAGCTCCAGCATCGGCCAGCTCTTGGCGAGCGCGATCGCCTCATCGAGGTCGGCGACGTCGATGATGCTGAACCCGCCGACCGCCTCTCTGGCCTCGGTGAACGGGCCGTCGACGACGATGACGCCCTGCGCGCTGTGTCGCACCGTGGTCGCCGTCTCGACCGGCTGCAGTTCTGCTCCGCTGTCTTCGATCGCGTCGGCGTTGTCCTGGAACCACTGGTACACGCGCCCGTAGACGTCCTGCGCGACCTCCGGTGCGACGGCCGCGTCGTGCTCCGGGGTCGACGTGAACATGATGACGTACTTCATGAGGTTCGTCCTTTCGTCGTGAGAACCGTTTCACCCCCACAGCGAACGGGCAAGGACGATTTCGACACGTCAGCCGAGAATGCTCACCGGATTGAAGAGATCGGCGACCAGGAGCAGGGCACCCATCGCGATCAGGAGGACGGCGACGACCACCGTCAGCGGCACGAGCTTCGTCGCGTCGACGGGTGCAGGTGGAGGGCGGCGGAAGAGCTTGGCCCACGCGCGCTTCACGCCGTCCCAGAGCGCCACCACGATGTGACCGCCGTCGAGCGGGAGCAGCGGGATCAGGTTGAAGACGAACAGCGCGATGTTCAGCGACCCCAGCAGCCCGAGCACGTAGGCGAATCGGTTGAGGATCGGCGCATCGGTCGCGGCGGCCTCCCCGGCGAGACGCCCGACGCCCACGACGCTCAGGGGTCCGTTCGGATCCCGCTCGCCACCGGTCACGAGCGAGACGCCCACGTCCCACAGACGCACGGGGAGCGTGACGATCAGCGAGGCGACGCGACCGACGCTGTCGGCGGCCATCTGCGGACCGGCCGTGAGGGGCTGCTGCACGTAGCCCATCTGCGCCCCCATGCCCACGTACCCGACCTCCTTGACGACCGGCTCGCCGTCGTCGTCGAGGACCGGCTGTCCGCCGGCATCCGTGATCGTGCGCTCCGCGGCGATCGGGGTGATGCTCAACGTCTTCTCCGCGCCGTCGCGGAGCACGACCATGTCGAGCGTCTCCCCCGGCGACGCCTGCACGATCGCCGTCGCCTCGGCGAAGGTCGACACCGGCCGGCCGTCGACGGAGACGATCACATCGAGCGGCTCGATGCCGGCTTCCGCGGCCGGCGATGGCGGATCGTCGGGAGCGCACTCGGTCGCGGTGGACCCGGCGGGCACCACGCACTCTGTGACCGAGGCGATCGTCGTGGTGCCCTGCTGCAACCCGATGCCGGACAGGAGCACCGTGAAGATCACGACGGCGAGGAGCAGATTCATCACCGGACCGCCGAGCATGACGACGACGCGCTTCCAGACGGGCAGCTGGTAGAACACCCGGTCTTCCGCGCCTTCGGCGATGGTCTCGTCGTTGGCGGAGCGGGCGTCCTGGATCAGCGAACGGAAGACACCGGATGCGGCACGTGTGCTTCGCGACGGCGGGTACATCCCCGACATCGAGATGAAACCACCCAGGGGGAGCAACTTGAATCCGTACTCGGTCTCGCCGATGCGCTTCGACCACAGCCGCGGTCCGAAGCCGATCATGTACTGGCCGACACGCACGCCGAAGAGCTTGGCGGGGACGAGATGGCCGACCTCGTGCAGGCCGATCGAGACCCCGAGGCCGATCAGCATGACGAGGATGCCGGCCAGATAGAGCAGGAATTCCACGTGCCAACGCTAGTGCCCCCAGCTAGGAATCCGCCCGGCCCCCTCCGCGGGGCTAGGCTGTGGGCGTGAATGCCCGGCAGCTGCGTCTCGTGCGTGCTGCCGCCATCTCCTCCGCCGCGACGCTGATCGCCGCGATCTCGCACACGTGGGGAGGCGGATCCGCGCCCCACCCGCTGCTGGTCATCGCCGTCGCAACCCTGCTCACGCCGCTGTCCGCACTGCTCGTCGGCGTGCACCGCTCCCGCATCCGCGTCGCCGTCGCCGTGTGCCTCGGGCAGACCGTCTTCCACGTGCTCTTCCAGGTGCTGGGCGCGCCGACGGGCGCCACCTCGATCACGGGCGGCGGACACGTCCACCACATCGACCTCGCGCTTCTCGGCACCGCCTCGGCCCTGCCGGCACCGAGCACGATGATGCTGTTCGCACACGCCGTCGCGGCGGTGCTGACCACGCTCCTGGTGTGGCACGGAGAATCGGTCGTGCGGGCCGTCGCGGTGTGGGTCGAGGCGTTGTTCCGGCAGGTCGTCGCGCTCGCGCCCGCCGCGCACCGGCGACCGCCCCGTCTTCGCTCGACCACCGTGTTCTCGTTCGACGCCGCCGTCGCCGCCGCCGTGCCGCGACGCGGTCCTCCTGCGCTCGTCCGCGACTGAGCCGTCGCATCCGAGCCCACCGCCCTTCGCAGGCGGCATCACCCTTCGCGGAGCCGCGCCGTCCGTGCGCGCCCGCACACGAGCATCAGGAGATATCCATGACCCGTAACACCCGTACCCGCACCCGCCGCACCGTCATCACCGCCACCGGCATCATCGGCGGTGCCGTCCTCGCCCTCGCCTTCCCCTCGATGGCCGGCGCCCACGTGGGAGTCAGCCCGGACGAACTCGTCGCAGGCGACCACGGCGTCCTCACGTTCTCGTTCTCGCACGGGTGCGAGAACTCCCCCACCACGGCGCTGCGCATCACGATGCCGGACGGACTCGCCTCCGTGGCGCCGACCATGGACGGGGACTGGAACATCGAGGTGGAGCGCGGCGACGACGGCCTCGTCAGCGCTGTGACGTACACCGCGCTCACACCGGTGCCCACCGATCTCCGAGGAGCGGTGAGCATGTCGGTCGGTCTCGATGAGAGCACGCCGGAGTCGCTCGCGTTCCCCGTCGTGCAGCAGTGCGTCGAAGGCGCGACCGAATGGACGCAGCTCGCCGAGAAGGGCGAGGACCCGCACGACCTCGATGCCCCGGCCCCGGTGGTGTCCGTCACGGAGACCGCGGCAGGCGATCACGGCGAGCACGGAGCCGCCGCGGCCGCGGACGAGACTCCGGCGACCTCCCCCGCGACCGATCCCGTGGGAATCGTCCTCGGCACCGGCGGGCTCATCGCCGGCCTCGCCGCCCTCGTGGTCGCCGTCCTCGCCTACCGGCGTCGGGCCTGACGGCTCGCACGGCTCCTCGCGCCCCTCTCAGGCGCGCGAGGAGTCGTGCCGGAGAGGAGTTCGCGGTGCCGCCATGAGATCATGGATCCGCCATGTCGATTGAACAACAACCGAGCCTGCCTCCCGTGCTCCGCCCCGCGAACCCGCCCCGGCGTGAGCTGTCCGAACTCGCTTCCCGTTTCGCCCGCAGTGTGCGCGGCGATGTCGACGGGATCGCCCTCTCCGGCATCACCCTCGCCACGGCGGACCTGCGCCCCGGCGAGGCCTTCGTCGCGATCCGAGGGGTCAACCGGCACGGTGCCGACTTCGCCGTCACCGCGGCGGAGAAGGGTGCCGTCGCCGTCATCACCGACGAGCACGGAGCAGCCATCGCCGAACCGGCGGGACTGCCGATCCTCGTGGTCGACGATCCTCGCGCCGTGCTGGGCGACCTCAGCGCCTGGGTGTACGGCACCGGGGCCGGTGATCCGCTCCCCCTGCTGTTCGCGACCACCGGCACCAACGGGAAGACCAGCGTCTCGCACCTGCTGGAGGGCATCCTCGACCAGATCGGCGTCGTCACCGGCCTCTCTTCCACTGCCGAGCGCCACATCGCGGGCGAGGTCATCGTCTCCCGCCTGACGACGCCCGAGGCCTCCGAGATGCACGCGCTGCTGGCTCTCATGCGTGAGCGCACCGTCGAAGCGGTCGCGGTCGAGGTCAGCGCGCAGGCCCTCTCGCGTCACCGTGTCGACGGCATCCGATTCGACGTCGCCGGCTTCACGAACCTGAGCCATGACCACCTCGACGACTACGCCGACATGGAGGAGTACTTCGAGGCGAAGCTCCCGCTCTTCCGCCCTGACCGTGCGAAGCGCGGCGTCATCTGCCTCGACTCGCCCTCCGGCGCGATCGTGGTCGACCGCGCCGAGATCCCCGTCGTCACGGTCGGCACGCCGTCGATCGCCGCCGACCCCGACGCCGCATCAGCCGCCGACTGGGTCGTCGTGATCGACGAGGAGCGGGCTGCCGGCACCACCTTCACGATGCGCGGCCCTGCCGGCTCGCTCACCACCACCGTCCCGGTGATCGGCCCGCACATGGCCGCCAACGCGGCGCTCGCGATCGTGATGCTCCTCGAGGGGGGCTATGCGTGGGAGCGCATCGTCGACGCGCTCACCCGTGACGGCGGCATCCGCGCCTACCTGCCCGGTCGCACCCAGCTGGTCTCGGGCGAGCACGGTCCCGCCGTCTTCGTCGACTTCGGTCATTCTCCCGACGCCTTCGAGAAAACTCTCGCCGCTGTCCGTCGAGTGACGCCGGGGAAGGTCCTGATGCTGTTCGGTGCCGACGGCGATCGCGATGCCAGCAAGCGGTTCGACATGGCGCGAACCGCCGTGGAGGGCAGCGACATCCTCGTCGTGACCGACCACCACCCCCGCTTCGAGGACCCGGCATCCATTCGCGCCACCCTCATCGAAGGCGCTCGCACCGCACGACCGGATGCCGAAATCCATGAGGCGTCCCCGCCCGAGAACGCGATCGTGACCGCGGTCGGGCTCGTCGGCGACGGCGACGCCATCCTGTGGGCAGGCCCCGGCCACCAGGACTACCGCGACATCCGCGGCGTGCGCACCCCCTACTCGGCCCGGGAACTCGCCCGCAGAGCACTGCGCGCCGCCGGCTGGCCGGTCCCGGACTCGCGTTGGCCGGTGCCCTACCCCGACGAGGACTGACCCGTCCGATCGGGGCGGTCATCGCCCCGATCCCGGCTCACGCCGCCGCGATCATCCGATCGGCGGTCGTGCGCGCCCAGGACTCGGCCGCGGCGAGCGTCTCGACGTTCAGCGCGTCCGGAGCCTCGTGTGCATCGACGACCCGGGCGATCGTGTCGACGATGCCGAGGAACGACAGCCGTCCCTCGTGGAACGCATCGACGGCCTGTTCGTTCGCCGCGTTGTAGACCGCCGGGAAAGTGCCGCCGGCGCGTCCGACGGCTTTCGCGAGGGCGACCGATGGGAATGCCGCGCTGTCGAGCGGCTCGAAGGTCCACGACGTGGCCGATGTCCAATCGAGCGGCCGGCCGACCCCGCCGATCCGATTCGGCCAGTCGAGTCCCAGCGAGATCGGCAACCGCATGTCAGGAGGCGAGGCCTGCGCGATCGTGGAGCCGTCGATGAACTCGACCATGGAGTGCACGATCGACTGCGGATGCACCACGACCTCGATGTCGTCGTAGGCGACGTCGAAGAGCAGATGCGCTTCGATCACCTCGAGGCCCTTGTTCACGAGGGTGGCCGAGTTGGTCGTGACCATCCGCCCCATGTCCCAGGTCGGGTGCGCGAGGGCCTCAGCCGGGGTCACATCGGTGAGTTCGGAGCGGCTGCGCCCACGGAAGGGGCCACCGGATGCCGTCACCACGAGCCGTCGCACCTCGGCGTGGGTGCCGGCGAGCAGGGCCTGGGCCAACGCGGAATGCTCCGAGTCCACCGGGACGATCTGCCCGGGGGCGGCGGCGGCGAGCACGAGGTCGCCACCGACGATGAGCGATTCCTTGTTGGCCAGTGCCAGGGTGCGCCCCGCCTTCAGCGCCGCGAGCGTGGAGCCGAGGCCGATCGATCCGGTGATCGCATTGAGCACCACGTCGGCCTCGACATCGCGGACGAGCTGCTCGGCCTCGTCGGCGCCGAGCGCGGTGGCGTCGACCTGGAACTGCGCCGCCTGCGCCGCCAGCATCTCGCTGTTCGAACCGGCGGCGAGGCCGACCAGCTCGAATCGCCGAGGGTTGGCCCGGATCACATCCAACGCCTGCGTGCCGATGGAACCGGTGGAGCCGAGGACGATGATGCGACGCATACCGCCAGCCTAGGACACGACCTCGGCGCCTCCGCGGCTACTGCTGGACGGGAGTCGTCGCGAGGATGTCGACGACGAACACGAGGCTCTCCTTCTGGAGTTCATGTCCTTCGCTCGCGCCGTAGCCGTCGGACGGCGGCATCACCACGATGACCTGGGACCCGACCTTCTGCCCCTCGAGCGCCTTCTGGAAGCCGGCGACGACACCGGTCGTCTGGAACTGCGTCGGCGCCGCGTCACGGCTCCAGCTGGAGTCGAACTCCTTGCCGTCGGACCACTTGACGCCCAGGTACTGCACCACGACGAGATCACCCGAAGCGACCGTCGGACCGTCGCCCTGCTTGAGGACGGCGACCGTGGTCTCGGTCGGCGCGTCACCCTCCGGGATCGTCACGGTCGGCGCGCCCTTGTCGTCGAGCTTGACGGTGGGCATGCCGGGCGTGGGATCCACCGGGGTACCCGTGGCGACCTCGGGAAGCTTCTCGACGGCTTCCGCGTAGACGACCTTGTTCGTCTGCCCCTCGCCGAAGACGCTTCCGGGCAGGGCGAGCGCCACCTGAGTGCCGACGGGCTCGCACTCGAGCGCCGCGATGAACAGAGACGCGTTGTTCTGGTCGAGCAGCACGGACGCGAGTCCGCCCTCGTTGCGCGCGGACGAATCGACGACCTCTCCCGTGTCGGCGTCGACGATCTTGAACATCACCGAGACCAGGTCGTTCGCGACGACCTCATCGCCGTCTCCCTCGGAGATGACGGTGCGCTCGACCTCGGCGAACGGGGCATCCGCGGGCACGGTGACGGTGGCATCGACGCCGGAACCGTCGACCACGACCGCATCGGATGTCGCACCCGGCTGGGCATCCAGCAAGCAGGTGCTCGACGCGGTGGGCTCCGGAGTCCCGGAGCTCGACGGCGCAGAGGCGCCGGAACAGCCCGCCAGCAACAGGGTCGCCGCGGCGACGGTGGACAGAACGATGAGCGGACGCTTGCGCACAGGGAGACCTCGGGATCGCGGGCAGGGAAACTCCATCCTGCCTCATCCCCCTTTGCCCGCGCTGGGAGGCGCGGCGCGAGTCTTCATTCCCACGTCGGCATGGATCCGGGAGTAACCTGCTCTGATGACCTCTGCGCAGTCCGTCGAGCCCGAATCCTCGTCAGAAGAGGAATCCTCGCCAGAAGAGACTGCGAAGCCACGTCATGCCGGATTCGCCTACACGCTCGGCCGCGGCCTCATCACCCCGCTCGCCCGGCTCGTGTACCGCCCTCGGATCGAAGGTCGGGACAACGTCCCCCTGAGCGGTCCCGTCATCTTCGCGAGCAATCATCTGTCCTTCATCGACTCGATCGCGATCCCGGTCGCGGCGCCCCGACCCGTCCATTTCCTGGCGAAGTCGAGCTATTTCGAGGGCGAAGGCTTCCAGGGCTGGATGAGCAAGACGTTCTTCGAGTCGATCGGCGCGATCCCGGTGCGCCGGGGCGCTGGCCAGGCCGCCTTGGACGCACTGGATCTGCAACGGCAGCTCCTCGACGAGGGTCTCGCCGTCGCGCTGTATCCGGAAGGCACACGCTCCACCGACGGCCGCCTGTACAAGGGCCGCACAGGCGTCGCGTTCCTCGCGCTGCAGACGGGCGCTCCCGTGGTCCCCGTCGGACTCATCGGAACCGACAAGGTGATGCCGGTGGGGGCGAAGGTGCCCACCCTCAAGGAGCGCATCACGGTCCGGTTCGGCGAGCCACTCGACCTCTCCCCCCACGGACCGGCGACGAGCGGGCGAGCACGCCGCCTCGCCACGGACCAGATCATGGCCGCGATCCACGGCCTCTCCGGCCAGGAACTCGCCGGCGCCTACAACGAGGCTCCGGCGCAGGGTGCCATCGAGAAGATCAAGCAGGCGCTTCCCCACGAGCGCCGCTGACGCCGGGTCGATCTACGCGAGCGCGCTGACCGTCGCCTGATGCCGCACAGGGAAATTCATCGAGTTCGCGATGAAGCACCATTCGTTGGCCTGCGCGTGCGCACGCTCTGCGGCGTCGATCATCGAAGCCTCGGCGACGACGACCTCCGGTCGCAGCATGACCTCGACGAAGGAGCCGCCGCCCTTGCCGTCCTCGCGCATCATGCCACTGGCCTGATCGCGGTAGGACACCACGACGACTCCGGCCGTGACGCACGCGTGCAGATACGAGAGCAGATGACACTCGGACAGGGAGGCCAGCAGGAGGTCTTCCGGGTTCCACCGCGAAGGATCCCCCCGGAAGGGCTTGTCTGATGACGCCAGGAGCTCGGGCTTGCCGCTGACCTCGATCGACACGTCGCGGCGGTAGTCCCGGTAGCCGCTGGTTCCGGTGCCGGTGTTGCCGGTCCACGTCGAGGTGAGCGCGTAGTGATGCTCGCCGAGGATGCGAGGGGTCGACTCTGCCATGGGATCAGTCTGTCAGCGACCTCCGACACGGCGCGAGACGTCGAACGCCCCGAGCTAGAGTTGACGGGTGCTGGAGACTCTCACCGTTCAGGATTCCGTGGAACTCGCCGTCGTCGAGCGGAGTGGATTCGTCGAATCCCGTCACGCAGGCGCGGCGGTCGTGCTCTCGCCCGACGGCGATGTCGTCGCCCGCCACGGCAACGCCGACGCGCTGATCCTCCCTCGATCCAGCATGAAGCCGCTGCAGGCCGTCGCGTGCATCACCGCAGGTGCCGTCCTCGAGGGCGAGCAGCTCGCGATCTCCACCGCGAGCCACGTCGGCACCGACCGGCATGCGTCCGTCGTCCGCGACATCCTCACCGAAGGCGGGCTCAACGAAGACCATCTCGGCTGCCCCGCCGCCTGGCCGAGCGACTCCGCGACGCGCGACGAACTCGTCCGCGAGCACGGCGAACCGGCACGCGTGCGCATGAACTGCTCGGGAAAGCACGCCGCGATGCTGCGCGCGTGCGTGGCGACCGGCTGGTCGACGGCGGGCTACGTCGACCCCGCGCATCCCCTGCAGCAGCACATCCGCGAGGTCGTCGAGCGCCTCACCGGCGAGAAGATCGCCCACACGGCCATCGACGGCTGCGGCGCACCCGTCCACGTCATGACGCTCACCGGTCTCGCTCGCTCGATGCACCGCATCGGCACCGCATCCGACCGCTCGCCGTTCGCTCTCCACCGGGTCGCGGGCTCACTGGTCCGGGCGGTGCGGGAGAACCCGTGGACCATCGAGGGCCCCGGTCGCCCGGACACGATCGCGATCGAGAGACTCGGGGTGTTCACCAAGCACGGTGCCGAGGGCGTCATGGTCATGGTGGCGCCGAACGGCACGACCGTGGCGCTGAAGATGCTCGACGGCGCGACCCGCGCCTCGACCATCGTGGCGGCCACGCTGCTCAGCCGTGCGGGCGGTCTGACCGACGCCGAGGTGGCCTCGCTCGCGGACGCACTCCCGCTCTCGATCCTGGGCGGCGGGACGGACGTCGGCCGCATGCGCCCCGGCGCCGGGATCTGATGTTCGGGGAACCGCGCCTGCGACCCTGAGACGGAGACTTCTGCGGTGGCGTACCCCTCTCACGGTGACAGCTCGGGAAGGACGACTCGGCGCGGCGAGCCCGCGCCGACCACCGACCACGCTCTGCCGGCATGGGGACGGGCGTACGGAGGCAGCTCCCGCACGGCGGCGAGCTGACGGAGGTCCGCCTGCTGTTCCGCGCGGATCAGCACTTCCCCCGTCGCCCGGATACGCTGCCAGGAGGACCAGTTGCGCTGCCACGTCTCCGCGTCGGCGACCACGATGCAGGCTCTTCCCGAGGACGGTTCGATCCCGGCGTCGATCACCTCGCATTCGGGATGAGCCCGACGCAGGCGAGCCGCCACCGCGGCCGCACCGGCACTGACGACGGCCGTGACATCGCTCGACGGCACCCACGCCGCCGCCGTTCGATGCGGCGGACGGACGGCCTCCTCCTCGACCCAGGCGAACTGCACCTCGCGGTCGCCGATCCTGGCGCGTCCGGGAACGCGATCGCGCACGAACCCCGCTGCCTCTCCCCCGGCGGCCATGTGCTCCACCCGAGTGGGCATACGCAGCAGCGCGCGATGCGCGACCAGATCGAACACGCGTCCGGGCGCCCCCGACGCCCTGGCCGCTGCGAGCACGAAGGTTGTGCTCGATCCTGCGCGCACGACCTGCTCCCAAAAGTGGGCGTACTGCTGAGCATGTTCGGGCGGCAACGTGGCGAGGAGGGCGTCGAAGTCGTCGCAGAGGACGACGGCGGGCGGACGTTCGCCGCCGGTCGACCAGGCCGCCACCAGATCCCACGCTTCCTCGGGGTCGGCCGGGATCCAGAGCGCATCGGGTCTCTGCGCCGCCACAGCTCGCAGCACCGCGCTGCGACCCGATCCACTCGCCCCGAGGACGACGAGTCCGCGGCCACGGCCTCCTCGCAGGAGCTCCAGCGGTTGGGACTGGTGCTCCGGATCATCGGCCAGACCCAGCACGATCGCGTCAGAGCCGGCGGCGGACTCAGCCACGAGATCGGCGAGAGCTATGCGCGCCGGGAGCGCGGGGAGCCAAGGGCTGCGTGGCGGGGGCTCGCTCGCCCACCGCAGAGCGACGCGACGCAGATCCGCCGCCCCGGTCAAGGCGATGCGCATCGGGACGGGCTCGTCATCGGCTGGTCGCCGGACGATTCCGAGGCCGCGCGAGCTCGGTCCTCCGGGCAGCGTCGATGCGGCGTCCGTCCCCACCATGAGTCTGCTGTCGGCCGCGTCTCCGACGCGCAGACTGATGCGCAGCGGGCAGTTGGCCGCCAGCGCGTCACGGACGATGCCCGCCGCTCTCTGTGTGCCGAGGATGAGGTGCATGCCGAGAGCCCGACCACGCGCGGCGACATCGGTGAAGACGGCGCCGAGATCGGGATGCTCGGCCAGCAGCGCCGCGAACTCGTCGACGACGATCACCAGACGCGGCATCGCGACCTCGCGCACGTCACGGGCCCCCGCCGCGGCCAGCACGCCCTCACGACGTCGCAGCTCGGCCGTGAGGCTGGAGACGCCGCGCCTCGCGCCGCCCTCGTCGAGATCCGTGATGACCGCGGCGACCTGACGCAGCTCGCGCAGCGGTTCGAACGCCGTCCCTCCCTTGAAGTCGGCGAGCACGAACGTCACACGTTCCGGGCCGTTCCCGGCGGCCATGGCCGTCACCCAGCTGACGAGAAGCTCGCTCTTGCCCGTCCCCGTCGTGCCGGTGACGATGGCGTGAGGGCCGTCACCCACGATGTCGACCACGACATCGCCGCGCTCCCCCCGCCCGATCGCCACCGCCAGGCCGTCTGCGGCCTGAGGCTGCGTGAGCTCCTGCAGGGAGACGACGTCGGGGAGCGCATCGTCCTCCTCCCCTCGTTGCGCGAGGCTCCGTGCGATCGCCTCCGCCTGTGCGAACGAGAGGAGTTCGACGGACACGCCCGACACTCCCTGCGGCGTGCGCAGTGTGGCTCGCCCCGGTTCGATGATGTCGATGACCGTCGTGATCCCCTCCGGCACCTCCGCATCCTCCTCGGTGCGCCAGATCACGGCCGCCGCATCGATCCGGCTCCCGTTCGCGGCGCCGACCCCCAGGCGGAAGCCGCCCCGGCGCGCCCTCACGGCGTGCGGGAGCGCCCCGAGACCGTGATCGTCGAGGTCCGCTCCGACGACCGACAGCTGCGCTGCTCCGAACCTCAGGCACAGCTGCAGGACCAGAGCGCGTGCCGCCGCATCTCTCAGCGGTCGCGGGCCCCGCAGACAGATCCCTCCACCCAGCGGAACGACGACGGGAGCCCCTTCGATCACACGGCAGCGCTCCCGGAACCTGCGCCCGCGCTCATCGTCGCCGCCGATGCAGTGGATCTCGCTCACCGCGCTGCCGGCCCCCACGACGACGTGGGATGTCGGCTCGGGAGGAAGCACGCCCCGAAGCGGCGGCTGCGCGAGGCACGCCGCCGCATCAGGTCGCCGGAACCACAGTGCGTCGCGCTCCTCCGCGTGCCGACGTGCGAGTTCTGCCTCTGCCGCCACCCAGTCCCGCTCCGCCTGCGCATCGTCCTGTCGACGCTCGCGTCGCCGGTTGCGGACCGAATCCGCCAGCGACGCGAGGATCATCAGCGGCCCGAGCGCCGCGAAGCAGAGCGCGAGGATCGAACCCGAGACGAGCCACAGCACCACTCCCGCAGCGATCGGGACGAGCGCGGCGATGAACGGCAACGGCGCGCGCCGCGAAGGAGCCGGAACCGAGGGCAGCACGATCGGGAGGGATTCCATGCACCCCAGTGGATCGCATGCGGACCCTGGATCCCGCGCTGTCCACAGCGCGGAACGGTTACTCGGCCGTGTCTTCGATTGGGGAGGACGAGTCGGCCTCGTCCGCCACCTGCACGATGATGAGGGTCACGTTGTCCCGTCCGCCGTTCTCCAGGGCCGCGGCGAGCATCGCGTCGACGGCGGCGCCCGGATCGAGGTGCTCGCGGAGGAAGTGCTGGATCCCGTAGTCGGTGAGCTCCTTCGTCAGCCCGTCCGAGCAGATGACGAAGCGGTCCCCTGCGCGCACATCGATGGAGACGTAGTCCGGCGCCGTCAGCTCACTCGCCCCGACGGCGCGGGTGATCACGTTGCTGTACGGATGCCCCTCGGCCTCCTCCGGGCTGAGCTTGCCCGCAGTGATCAACTCCTGGACGACGGAGTGATCCGTCGTCACCTGCACGAGGCGGTCATCGCGTAGGAGATACACGCGCGAGTCCCCGATGTTCAAGGCGATCCAATGGGCCTCATCGCCCTCGTTCTCGAAGTACACGCCCGTGAGCGTCGTCCCCGTGCCCTCGTCCGTGGTCTCGGGGTGATCGGCGATGTCGGCGACGGCCAGTTCCAGCGCGTTCTCGATCGCAGGACGATTCACATCGCCCGCGGAGACCGTGGATTGCAGTCGGTCGACCGTGCTGCGACTCGCGATCTCCCCGCCCGCGTGCCCACCCATGCCATCGGCGACGATGAAGAGCGGGAAGTCGGCGAGGAACGCATCCTGGTTCGTCTCCCGGCGCCGCCCCTGATCGGTGACACCGGACCAGGACAGCAGCAGCGGGCGCTGCGCAACCGTGACGCGGTGCGTCTTCGTCTCAGCCACGTGCTGCCTCCGATGGGCCTGCGACGGATCGGACGACCGCAGGATACTCACACATCGTAGTAGAACTCCCCCGCACCCGAATCACACTCATGCGCCCGGATCCGCCGGCAGCGGGAACAGCTCGTCGATGATCGCCAGATCGGAGGCGTCCGGACGCCACGCGTCTCCTGCTGCCGCGTTGGCCTCGACCTGCGCCGCCGTGGTCGCTCCGGCGATCACGCTGGACACCGCAGGCCGCGAGAGAAGCCACCCGAACGTCGCCTGCAGCATGCTGATACCGCGCTCGTCGCAGAAGCCGCGGAATGCCTCGAGCGCATCCCACGGGGCGTTCTCCCACACATGGCGCCGCGTCGACATGATGCGGCTCGATGCGGGGCCTCCTTCGCGACGGAACTTGCCGGTGAGCAGCCCGTTCTGGAGGGGGAAGTACGGGAAGAAGCCGAGCCGGTAGCGCTCCACCGCCGGCAGAACCTCGCGCTCCGCGGCGCGCGCGAGCAGCGAGTAGTGGTTCTGCGCCGAGATGAACCTGCCGGAGGAACGTGCCCGGGTGGTGAACTCGGCCTCGGCGATCTGCCAGCCGGTGAAGTTCGAGTGTCCGTAGTAGCGGATCTTCCCTTCGCCCACGAGTTCGTCGAGAGCGTCCGTCGTCTCGGCGATCGGCGTCTCCGGGTCGGGAAGATGCAGCTGGTACAGGTCGATCCAGTCGGTGCGCAGTCGTCGCAGAGACTCCTCGACCGCGCGGCGGACGTACCGGCGGGATCCGCGTGCCGCGGGGAACGCGTATCCCATGTCGCGTTCCTGGCCGAACTTCGTCGCGAGCACGATGCGATCGCGCCGTCCGTCGAGGGCCTCGCCCATCAGCGTCTCGCTCGCGCCGGCGACGGCACCGTACATGTCCGCCGTGTCGAAGAAGGTGACGCCGTTGGCGATGGCCGCGTCGATCACCTCGCGCGTGCCTGCCAGCGTCTCGGTCACGGTGCCCGCCCGCCCGAAGTTGTTGCAGCCGAGGCCGGTGGACGAGACGAGGAGACCGGATGCGCCGACTCGGCGCTGAGACAAGACCATGACATCCACGTTAGCGTCCGCGCCGGACCGGCGACCGACGGGGACAGCACAGAGCCCCCGACCGGAGTCGAGGGCTCTGTGTCAGACGGTCACGCGGGAGGCTGCGTGGGATCGGTCGGCGGTGCCGGCGGTGCAGCAGGCGGTGCCGGCGGTGCAGCAGGCGGTGCCGGCGGAGCAGCAGGCGGTGCCGTCGGCGGTGCCGGAGGGGTGGTCGGCGGAGCTGCGGGAGGAGCCGGCGGCGTCGTCGGCGGGACCGGAGGCACCGGAGCGCCCGTCGCCGGAGCCGCGGGCCCTGCGGGCGGTGCATAGCCCGGCTGTGCGGGCGGTGCGTATCCCTGCGGGGCAGGCGGCGCGTACCCCTGAGGGGCGGCACCGTAGCCGGCGCGCGGGGCGGCGGCGGACGGCTGGACGGGAACGCCCTCCCAGACCGTACGGTCGCCGAGCAGACCATTGCCGCTCCAGGAGGCCGGCTGGATGTTCGGGTTCCACCGCGACTTGTCGAAGGCGTTGATACCGAGCCACACGGGCGGGAGGAAGAAGTAGAGAACGACCCAGACGGCGTCCTTCTGCAGCTTCAGGCCCACTCGCCACCCGACGATCAGGTCGAGCACACGCCCCGCGATCGCCACGAGGGGCAGGATGAGGAACCATCCCAGGAACGGGATGATGGCGCCGACGAGGCCGGCTCCCATGAGGTACAGGATCAGCCACGGACTCAGGTCACCGAGCTTGTAGAAGATCATGGTGCTGTACACGGGCACCCAGGCACGCCACTTGCCCTGGACCCCGGCCTTCTCGAAGACCTTCATGTAGAACCACGAGTAGATGACGTAGGTCACGATCGGCAAGACCGTGTAGATGAGGGACAGGAAGATGAACCACCCACCTGCAATCCCCTCATAGCCGTAGTAGTCGTCCATGGTTCCCTCCAACGATCTTCGTAACGCGGCATTGTGCGCTGATCACATTAGCGTGTCCCTGCACGAGGCGCATGCCTCCGTCCGCTCGGGCGAGTTCGAGCGGAAACCCCGACCCGACGTCGCACGTCGCGGACCGGGGAGACGCTCACTCCTCGACGACGAGTTCGAGGACGCCCGACTGCGCCCCGTCACGGAGCACGACTCCGCGCTTCTGCGCCCAGCTGCGCATCGCTCGGAGGGACGCGATGCGGGGACGCTCCTCCGCGAGCGCCCGGAGGAGCAGTCCCTTGGACTTCTTGTTGAAGTGGTTGAGCGCCCTGCCGTGCTCCGTCACCACCCTGACGTACGCCGATGACACCGACGAGGGTACCGGACCGAGTGCGACGTAGGCCTCGCTGCGCAGATCGAGCACGAACGACGGATCCTCCGCAGCGATCGCCGAGGTCGTGGCGTCCGCCCAATGCCGGCGAAGCGCGGGAAGACCGGGAAGGGACGTGCCGGCGGCGAGTCGGTAGGTCGGCACGGCGTCCATCGCGCCGACCGGTCCGAGGGGCGCGCTGTGGATCCAGACATGCGCCCCCAGCCAGCGGCGCGAGAAGGAAGAGAGGGTGCGCGCATCGAGTGCGTCGAACAGCACCCCCGTGTAGCGGTCGACCGCCGGCATGGTCGGCGCTGTGCGAAGTGCCCGGTTGTGCGCCACATCTCCACGCTGGCGGTCGCTCAGCTTGAGGACGCGACGCGCCGCGTCCTCATCGGACGCGAGATCGACCAGAGCCTCGATGACCGCCGACCGATGCCCGTGCAGAGAGGGCAGAGCCAGCGCACTCAGGTCGAGCGGGGAACCGTCTCCCCCTTCGTGCTTGGTCTCCGACGGAGGGAGCAGGATCTTCATGAAACCTCGGTGGATGCAGACGCGTCCGCCTCGGTCCTTCGACAGGCTCAGAAGACGAGCTGAGGAAGGTCCGAGGCGGACGCGATGATGTGAACTGCTAGGCGATGAGAGCCGCGTTGCCGGCAACGATCGTCAAGGTGTCGCCCTCCATGGAGAGGAACCCGTCCTGCGCGTTGGCCAGCACCTTGGTGCCATCCGACTGGGTGATGCGAACCTGGCCTTCGGCGAGGATGGCCAGCACCGGCTCGTGGCCGGTCATGAAGCCGATCTCACCCTCGACGGTCTTGGCGACCACGAGGCTCGCCTCTCCCGTCCAGACCTCCGCATCCGCGGAGACGAGGCTGACGTGGAGCGCCATGGTCAGCCGTTCTCCTTCTGGATCTTCGCCCACTGCTCTTCGACGTCGGAGATGCCACCGACGTTGAAGAAGGCCTGCTCCGCCACGTGGTCGAAGTCACCGCGGGTGATCGCGTCGAACGACTCGATGGTCTCCTTCAGCGGGACGGTCGAACCCTCGACGCCCGTGAACTTCTTCGCCATGTAGGTGTTCTGCGAGAGGAACTGCTGGATGCGACGTGCACGCGACACGACGATCTTGTCTTCCTCGGAGAGCTCATCGACACCGAGGATGGCGATGATCTCCTGCAGCTCCTTGTTCTTCTGGAGGATCTGCTTGACCGTCGTCGCGACGCGGTAGTGGTCCTCGCCCAAGTAGCGGGGGTCCATGATGCGCGAGGTCGACGTCAGCGGGTCGATGGCCGGGTACAGACCCTTCGAGGCGATCTCACGAGAGAGCTCGGTCGTCGCGTCGAGGTGGGCGAACGTGGTCGCCGGAGCCGGGTCGGTGTAGTCATCGGCGGGCACGTAGATCGCCTGCAGCGAGGTGATCGAGTGGCCGCGCGTCGAGGTGATGCGCTCCTGGAGCACACCCATCTCGTCGGCGAGGTTCGGCTGGTAGCCCACGGCGGAGGGCATGCGGCCCAGCAGCGTGGAGACCTCGGAGCCGGCCTGCGTGAAGCGGAAGATGTTGTCGATGAAGAGCAGGACGTCCTGCTTCTGCACGTCACGGAAGTACTCCGCCATCGTCAGAGCCGACAGGGCGACGCGCAGACGCGTCCCCGGCGGCTCGTCCATCTGGCCGAACACGAGGGCGGTCTTGTCGAAGACGCCCGCCTCTTCCATCTCATGGATGAGGTCGTTGCCCTCACGGGTGCGCTCGCCGACACCGGCGAACACCGACACACCACCGTGGTCCTGCGCGACGCGCTGGATCATCTCCTGGATGAGGACGGTCTTGCCGACACCGGCACCACCGAACAGACCGATCTTTCCACCCAGCACGTACGGCGTGAGGAGGTCGATCGACTTGATACCGGTCTCGAACATCTGAGTCTTGGACTCGAGCTGGTCGAAGTTCGGCGCCTTGCGGTGGATCGGCCAGCGCTCGGTGACCTCGATGGTCTCGCCGGGCTCGAGGTTGAGCACCTCGCCGATGACGTTGAACACCTTGCCCTTGGTCACGTCGCCGACGGGGACCGAGATGGCCTCACCGGTGTCGCGGACCTCCTGACCGCGGACGATGCCGTCGGTCGGGTTCAGGGCGATGGCGCGGACGAGGTCGTCGCCGAGGTGCTGAGCGACCTCGAGCGTGATCTCGGTGGACTCTTCGCCCATCGCGATCGTGGTCTTCAGCGCGTTGTAGATGTCGGGGATCGAGTCATGAGGGAACTCGATGTCGACAACCGGACCGTTGACGCGTGCGACGCGCCCGACGACCGCGGTCGCCGGCTGGTCAGCCGGAGCGGTGAGGGTCATTTTCGTCTCTTTCCTGATGGTCTATTTGCTCGAGAGGGCGTCGGCGCCGCCGACGATCTCGGCGATCTGCTGAGTGATCTCCGCCTGGCGCGCGTTGTTGCGCAGACGGGTGTAGTCGGTGATGAGCTTGTCGGCGTTGTCGCTGGCCGACTTCATCGCCTTCTGCGTCGCGGCCTGCTTCGCGGCAGACGACTGCAGGAGAGCGTTGAAGACGCGGCTCTGGATGTACACCGGCAGGATCGCATCGAGAACGGTCTCGGCATCCGGCTCGAACTCGTACAGCGGGTAAACGGTGTTACCGGCTTCCGACTCATCGGCTTCCGTGATCTCCAGCGGGAGCAGACGCACGGATTCCGGCGACTGCGTCATCATGCTGACGAAACGGTTGTACACGAGGTGGATCTCGTCGACACCGCCGTCCTGTCCCCCGCGGGAGAAGGACTCGAGCAGTGTCGCGGAGATCTCCTCCGCGGTGTGGAACGACGGGGTGTCGGTGTCGCCCGTCCACTCCGCAGCGGCAGCCAGGCGTCGGAACTGGAAGTATCCGACGGCCTTGCGACCGATGAGGTAGAAGACCGGCTCCTTGCCCTGCTCACGCAGGAGCTCCGCCACCTCGAGACCCTCACGGAGGATCTGCGAGTTGAAGGCTCCGGCGAGACCGCGGTCCGAGGAGAAGATCACGACCGCGGAGCGGGTGATGTTCTCGGACTCACGGGTCAGCGGGTGATCCACGTTCGAGTGCGTCGCGACGGCCGATACGGCCCTCGTCACGGCACGCGCGAAGGGAGTGGACGCCTTCACGCGTGCCATCGCCTTCTGGATGCGCGAAGCCGCGATGAGTTCCATCGCCTTCGTGATCTTCTTGGTCGTCTGAGCAGAAGAGATCTTCTGCTTGTAGACCCTGAGTTGAGCGCCCATATGTCAGTACCTCACGCGGTTACGCGCGACGACCCTTGACGATCTTCTCCTGGTTGACGTCCTCAGCCTCGGCTGCAGCATGCTCCTCGTGACCCGGGGCGCCGATGGCGTGTCCCTTGCCGCCCTGGAACTCCAGGATGAAGGCATCCGTCTGCTTCTCGAGCTCGGCGACCGTGGCGTCATCGAGGACGTTGGTGTCGCGGAGCGTCTCGAGAACCTTGGTGTTGCGACGCAGGTAGTCCAGGAGCTCGCGCTCGAAGCGCAGGACATCCGAGACCTCGATCGTGTCGAGCTTGCCGTTGGTACCGGCCCAGATCGAGACGACCTGCTCCTCCACGGGGTACGGCGAGTACTGCGGCTGCTTGAGCAGCTCGGTCAGACGCGCACCACGGGAGAGCTGACGACGCGAAGCCGCGTCGAGGTCGGACGCGAACATCGCGAACGCCTCGAGGGAGCGGTACTGCGCGAGCTCCAGCTTCAACGTACCGGAGACCTTCTTGATCGACTTGACCTGCGCGTCACCACCGACTCGCGAGACCGAGATACCCACGTCGACCGCGGGACGCTGGTTGGCGTTGAAGAGGTCGGACTGCAGGAAGATCTGGCCGTCGGTGATCGAGATCACGTTGGTCGGGATGTACGCCGAGACGTCGTTCGCCTTGGTCTCGATGATCGGGAGGCCCGTCATCGAACCGGCGCCGAGCTCGTCGGACAGCTTCGCGCAACGCTCGAGCAGACGAGAGTGCAGGTAGAAGACGTCGCCCGGGTATGCCTCGCGGCCCGGCGGGCGGCGCAGGAGGAGGGAAACGGCACGGTAGGCCTCAGCCTGCTTCGACAGGTCATCGAAGATGATGAGGACGTGCTTGCCGCCGTACATCCAGTGCTGGCCGATGGCCGAACCGGTGTAGGGAGCCAGGTACTTGAAGCCGGCGGGGTCGGATGCGGGAGCGGCCACGATGGTGGTGTACTCCAGAGCGCCTGCCTCTTCGAGCGCGCCCTTCACCGAGGCGATGGTCGAGCCCTTCTGGCCGATCGCGACGTAGATGCAGCGGACCTGCTTGTTGACGTCGCCCGACTCCCAGTTGGCCTTCTGGTTGATGATCGTGTCGATCGCGATGGCCGTCTTACCGGTCTGGCGGTCGCCGATGATCAGCTGGCGCTGGCCACGGCCGACGGGGATCATGGCGTCGATGGCCTTGATGCCGGTCTGCATCGGCTCGTGCACCGACTTGCGCTGCATGACGCCGGGAGCCTGGAGCTCGAGGGCGCGGACGCTCTCGGTCTCGATGGCGCCGAGGCCGTCGATCGGGTTGCCGAGCGGGTCGACCACGCGGCCGAGGTAGCCGTCGCCGACCGGAACCGAGAGGACCTCGCCGGTGCGGGTGACTTCCTGGCCGGCCTCGACACCGGTGAACTCGCCGAGGACGACGACACCGATCTCGTGCTCGTTCAGGCTCTGTGCGAGACCCTTGGTGCCGTCGGCGAAGATGACGAGCTCATTCGCCATGACGCCGGGAAGTCCCTCGACGTGTGCGATGCCGTCTGCGGCGTCGATGACGGTGCCGACCTCGGTCGCCCCGGCCCCGGAGGGCTCGTATGCTGCGGCGAAGTCCTTCAGCGCGTCACGGATGACGTCGGGGCTGATCGATAGTTCTGCCATTGTCTTCCCTTTGTATCTGGGTGCGCGGTTCCCCGCGCGAAGTCGTGTTAGCCCGCGAGCTTCTGGCGAAGGTCTGCGAGTCGTGCGGAGATGCTGCCGTCGATGACGTCATCGGCGATCTGCACGCGCAGACCTCCGACCACGGCAGGGTCGATGACGACGTTGAGCGACACCTGGCCGTCGTAGCGACGCGAGAGCGAGTCGCTGAGACGGGCGCGCTGGGCGTCGCTGAGGGCGGCCGCGGTGTGCACCGTGGCGACCACGCGACCCCGCTGATTCGAGACGATTCCCATCGCCCGGTTCAGCAGGCGACGAACACGGCGTCCGCGCGGCTGACGCACGAGCGACGTGATGATCAGCGTCGTGGCAGCGCTCGTGGAGCCTTCGGCCAGGAGGCGCTCGACGAGCGCGCTCTTGGCATCTTCTCCCCCGATGCGGCTGCCCAGAGCGAGCTCGAGCTCGGGGTTGGCCGCGATGACGCGAGAGAAGCTGAACAGCTCCGCCTCGATGTCCGCGCCGGGCTCTGCGATCGCGGCAGCGCGGATCGCGAGCTCCTCGATACCGTCGACGAGTTCACCCGCGTTCGACCAGCGCTCTGCGACCGCGGTCTTCAGTACGCCCTGGGCGCCTGCGGAGAACCCGCCGAACACCGCGGCCACGACGTTCTGTCGTGCCGCGGCGGGAGCGGAAGGGTCAGCAAGCGCGCCGCTCAGCTGGGACGACTCGCTCACGGCACGCGCGGCAGCCAGCAGCTCCCGTGCGGTGTCGAGCGTGATGTCCTTCGCTGCGGCAAGCGTCTTGATGGATGCCGCGAGTGCCTGAGTGGTCGCGCTGCCCATTACTGAGCCGCCTTCTCGGATGCCTCGAGGTCGGCGAGGAAGCGGTCGACGACAGCCGTCGCACGTGCGTCGTCGGAGAGCGTCTCGCCGACCACGCCACCGGCGAGGTCGAGGGCGAGCGTTCCGACCTCGCTGCGCAGCGACACGAGAGCGGTCTGACGCTCTGCCTCGATCTGCGTGTGCGCGGTGGCGGTGATGCGTGCGGCCTCGGTGGTCGCGGCATCCTTCGCCTCGGCGACGATCTTCTTGCCGTCCTCGCGGGCGGCCTCGCGGATCTCGCCGGCCTCGGTACGCGCTTCAGCGAGCTGACGCGTGTACTCCTCGAGTGCCGCCTCCGCCTGCTTCTGCGCCTCATCGGCCTTGGCGATGTTGCCCTCGATGGCGGCGGACCGCTCATCGAGCATCTTCGTCAGCTTCGGAAGGGCGACCTTCCAGACCACGATGAGGATGACGATGAACCACAGGCCCGACCAGATGATGTCGTACCACGCAGGGATGAGGGGGTTGTTCGGCTCACCCTCTGCTGCGAGGTTCGTGACAAGAGCGTTCAGCATCCTGTCTCCTTCAGAAGTCGGTGAGGATTACGGGAAGGGGATGAATGCGACGGCGATGCCGACGAACGCAAGCGCCTCGGTGAAGGCGATACCGATCCACATGAGGACCTGGAGACGACCGGCCAGCTCGGGCTGACGGGCGACACCCTCGATGGTCTTGCCGACGACGATGCCGACGCCGATGGCCGGGCCGATGGCTGCGAGGCCGTAGCCGACCGCTCCGAGGTGGCCGTTGATTTCAGCGAGAACCGTAGTAGCGTCCACGGGTTTTTCCTTTCGTTGGGTGGGAGGGCTGTTGCCCGCCCGCTCAGTGCTCTTCTGCGACCGCGAGCTGGATGTAGACCGCGGTGAGGACGGTGAAGACGTATGCCTGGAGAACGGCGACCAGCATCTCGAAGAGAGTGAAGGCACCACCGAAGGCGAGGGTTCCGACACCGAGCGCGGCCCAGCCGCCGCCTGCGGTGAAGAAGAAGAACTGGGTCGCGGAGAACGCGAGGACCAGGATCATGTGCCCCACGACGAGGTTCATGAGAAGACGCAGCGTCAGCGTGACGGGGCGCAGGATGAAGGTCGAGATGAGCTCGATGATCGCGACGATCGGCATCGCGGCGACAGGAACGCCCTGCGGGAACAGCGAGTTCTTGAAGAACTTGAGCCCGTGGCGCTTGATGCCGGCGTAGATGAAGGTCACATAGCTGACCACCGCGAGCGTGAGCGGCACCGCCACGATCGCCGTTCCCGGCATGTTCAGGAACGGGATGATCCCGGTGATGTTCATGAACAGCACCATGAAGAAGATCGTGGTGAGGATCGGCAGGAAGCGGTCGCCGTCCTTGCGTCCGAGCATGTCGTGGGCGACGTTGGTCCGGACGAAGCCGAGCCCCATCTCCACCAGGCTCTGGAAGCGTCCGGGGACGACCTTCATGCGTCGGGTGCCGAGCCAGAGGATCAGAACCACGGCGATCACCGCGAGCAACTGGACCAGGTGGATCCGGTTGACGGGGACGGGACCTACGTAGAAGAGGATCTCCGGAAAGAAATCGTCGATCGAAGGGCCGTGGAACTCGCCGTCGGAGGCAAGTCGGGGGGTCAGGGTCGCAGCAAGATTAAACAGCGCGGGCTCCAGCTTCGGGGCACCGGTCTAAACCGGGGCGACGATGGTCGGTGTGCTACACAGCGCAAGCGCTCGCGGGCGAGCGGCGGGCACTTGTCAACACTATCAGAATCTGAGGGTCACCTAAGACCGCGGACCGTCCTCGTGGGGCCCCTCGTCGATGTGATTCGCCGTCCCGGGAGCACGGTCTTCGGGCACCTCGGTCGGAAGCGTCGTGTCGCTGACGTTGGGCAGACGCATGCTGGTCAGCACGATCACATCGATCGCGAGCGACATCAGCACACCGGCCACGATCGAGAGGAAGAACACCATCGGCTGCAGCCACGGCTGACCCGCGAGCAGGATCATCGCGACGACGAACAGTCCGAGCTTGAGCAGCCAGCCGCCCAGCACGATCGCGAAGAAGAGCTGCACGTAGAGCGGGTCGCCGTACCAGCGGTTGGCGATGAGGATGCTGATGCCGGTGATCGCCAGGAACACCGCGGCGAGGAGGACGCCGAGCAGGCCGCTGACGAGCCCCTCCCCCTGGGCGACGAGTAAGCCGACGCCGCCCGCGATGATCGCGAGCACCACGGTGGCGACCGCCGACCAGATCAGGGTGCGCCGCAGGATCGGCGTGCTGGAAACGGGGCTCGGACTCATCAGGACTCCACGGGTGTCGGGTCGGGTTCTGCGTCCGCTGCGGCTTTTCTGCGGCGGGTGGGGCTCAGGGTGATGACGAGGCAGGCCGCGATGCCCACGACGCCGAAGGCGACGCCGGGCAGGTACTGGCCGGGCCAGTCCTCGCGCGCACCGACATACATCATCAGGACGGCGAGCGAGACGACCGCGGTCCATGCGTAGAAGATGAGGACCGCATCACGGTCCCGGTGGCCGAGATCGAGCATCCGATGATGCAGGTGCTTCCGATCCGGAGAGAACGGCGATCGACCCGCGCTCATCCGGCGGAGCACCGCGAGGCCGAAGTCGAGCAGCGGCAGCAGGACGACGAGCAGCGGCAGCAGGATGGGGAGGAACGCTCCCACCAGCTGGGACCGCCCGAGGCGCTCCGGGTCGAGGGCGGACGGGTCCATCTGGCCGGTGATGGCGATCGCCGACGTCGCCATCAGCAGTCCGATCACGAGCGCGCCGGAGTCCCCCATGAAGAGCTTCGCGGGGCTCCAGTTCAGCGGCAGGAATCCGAGGCAGGCGCCGATGAGGACGGCCGCGATGAAGGTGGAGAGGTTGAAGTAGCTCGAGGCGCCGGAGTCGCGCGTGAAGATATAGGAGTACGCGAAGAACACGCCGTTCGAGATCAGGCAGACTCCCGCGACGAGTCCGTCGAGACCGTCGATGAAGTTCACCGCGTTCATGACGATGACGATGGCGAACATCGTGATCGTGATGCTGAGCCAGCTCGAGACGACGATCAGGTCGCCGAAGGGCAGCGACAGGATCTGCAGACCGCCGCCGACCGTGATGACGCCGGCGGCGAGGAACTGCGCACCCAGCTTGATCATCCAGTCGATGTCCCAGAGATCATCGACCACGCCGATGATCGCGATCAGCAGCGAGGCGCCCAGGATCGACCACATGGTCTGCGGCGGGATCCAGATGCTCTGGAAGAAGGGATTCACCGCGGAGAATCCGAACGCGGCGGCGATGCCGAGGAAGATGGCGACGCCACCGAGGCGCGGCGTCGGGGTCGTGTGCACATCGCGCTCGCGGATGCCGGGGTACAGCTTGAAGCGGAGGCTCAGCTTCCACACCGCCCAGGTCAACGCGAAGGTGATCGCGGCGGTGAGGACGATCGTGAAGAGATACTGCTTCACGAATCCCCGTCCGGCTCCTGCGCGTGCGCGTGCTCCGTCGGCTGCTCCTCCGCCTCGAGCAGATCGCCGAGCACCTCCTGCAGCTGCTCGCGCGTGACCGCGCCGTCACGGAGGATGCGTACGGTCGCCGGCGCGGAGTCGTCGCCGCGACGCACCAGCGAGGTGGCATCGACGATGGTGGACGGGATGCCGTCCTTGCTCAGCCCGTCGGCGAGGTAGACCGCGACGCTGTCGCCCAGCATCTTCTCGGCATCCAGCGCGGAGATGGCCGCCGACTCCCCCGTGAGGTTCGCGCTGGAGACCGCGAGCGGACCGGTCTCCGCGAGCAGCTCGAGGGCGACCCGGCCCTCCGGCATCCGGACCGCGACGGTACCGAGAGTCTCTCCCAGATCCCACACCAACGAGGGCTGCGCCGGGAGCACGATCGTGAGTCCGCCGGGCCAGAAGGCCTCAACGAGGCGCTCGACCGGCTCGGGGACCGACTCCGCCAGGGCCGCGAGCGTCTCCTTCGTGCCGATCAGCACGGGCGGCGGCTGGTCGCGTCCTCGCCCCTTCGCATCGAGGAGGCGCTGGACCGCGGCCGGAGAGAAGGCGTCGGCGGCGACGCCGTAGACGGTGTCTGTGGGCATGACGATGAGGTCGCCACGGCCGATCGCCTGGCGCGCATTGCGCATGCCGGCGAGCAGCTGCGACTCGTCGCGGCAGTCGAAGATGGAGGACATGACGGTTCGATTCTATGCCGCGCGGTCGCGCCGCATGCTCGGAGTCCGCTGATCAGGGCCGGATCGCGGTGGTGGTGCGGTCGCGCAGCGTCAGGTCGCGATGCGTCGCCGCCGCTCGCCAGCCGTCCCCGGTGAGGATCTCCCTGATCGATTCGCCCTGCAGCTCGCCGTGCTCGATCACGAGGAGACCGCCCGGTCGCAGCAGTCGCAGCGCCCGCGTGCTGAGCACCCGGACGATGTCGAGGCCGTCCTCTCCCCCATACAGTGCCATGGACGGATCGAAGAGCCGCACCTCCGGATCGCGGGGGACCGCGGCGTCCGGCACGTACGGCGGATTCGAGATGACGACGGACGCGGTTCCATCGAGCTCGGGGAACGCCTCGCGCAGGTCGGACAGGACGAGCGTGAGGTTCTCGACCCCCGCGACGTTCCGGCTGGCCCAGGCATAGGCGTCTTCGGAGAGCTCGGCCGCGAAGACGCGGGCATGCGGGACCTCCGTCGCCATGGCCAGGGCGATCGCTCCGCTGCCGGTCCCGAGGTCGATGCCGATCGGTGCCGGCTCGGCGGAGTTCAGCAGCGCATCGATCGCGTACTGCACCACGGTCTCGGTCTCCGGTCGCGGCACGAAGACCCCCGGTCCGACCGCCAGCTCGAGGTGCCGGAATGCCGCGGTGCCGGTGATGTGCTGCAGTGGTTCGCGCGAGGCACGGCGCGTCACGAGCGCATCCAGAGCCGCTGCGCTCTCTTCATCGATCCCGTCGCCGCGGATGATCGCGGCCTGCACCTCACCCCGGCGGCGGCCGAGCACGTGCCCGGCGAGGAGTTCGACGTCGACCATGGGATCCGGCACGCCGACGTCGGCCAGGCGCTGGACGGCCGTGCGGACCGTCGCGGCAAGAGAGGTATCGGGCATGGATTCCAGCGTAGAGCGCCGGGCGCCGTCACAAAGCCGTTTCCCCAGGACCCCTCCCCTAGGCTTGTCCGGCAGCGACCCCCGCACAGGAAGGCTCACCATGCCCGGCATCCACTCCGACATCACGACCGCTTTCGGCAACACACCCCTCGTCCGCCTGAACCGGGTGACCGAAGGCCTCGGGGCCACCGTTCTCGCCAAGCTCGAGTACTACAATCCCGCGTCCAGTGTGAAGGACCGCATCGGCATCGCGATGATCAACGCCGCCGAGGCATCGGGCGAGCTCGCACCAGGGGGCACGATCGTGGAGTCCACGAGCGGCAACACGGGCATCGCCCTCGCCATGGTCGGCGCTGCCCGCGGCTACCGGGTCATCCTGACGATGCCGGCATCCATGTCGAAGGAGCGTCGCGTCCTGCTGAAGGCCTTCGGCGCGGAGATCGTGCTCACCGACCCCACCAAGGGGATGAGCGGAGCGATCGAGGAGACCAAGCGCATCGTCGCCGAGACGCCGGGGGCGATCTGGATCCGCCAGTTCGAGAACGCCGCGAACCCTCAGATCCACCGCGAGACCACCGCGCAGGAGATCCTGCGCGACACGGACGGCGCGGTCGACATCCTCGTCGCGGGAGTCGGCACCGGCGGCACCGTCACGGGCACCGGCCAGGCGCTCAAGGCCGCGAAGCCCGGCGTGCAGATCATCGCCGTCGAGCCGAAGGACTCCCCCGTGCTCACTGAGGGACACCCCGGTCCGCACAAGATCCAGGGCATCGGCCCGAACTTCGTCCCCGACGTCCTCGACCGCGACGTTCTCGACGAGATCCTCACCGCCGAGTTCGACGAGTCGCTGCGCGTCGCGCGCGACCTCGCCGCCAAGGAGGGCCTGCTCGTCGGCATGTCGTCCGGCGCGGCCGTCGCCGCGGCGCTGAAGGTCGCCGCCCGTCCGGAGAACGCCGGCAAGACGATCGTCGTCGTGATCCCCGACACCGGTGAGCGGTACCTCTCCACCGCGCTGTTCGAGGATCTGCGCGAAGACTGAGTCGTTCGATGGGCATGATCGGGCGCATGCGCGAGGACATCGCGGCGGCCCGCCTCAGAGACCCGGCGGCGCGCAGCGCTGTCGAGGTCACTCTGCTGTACCCGGGACTGCACGCCATCTGGGCGCACCGCGTCTCGCACGCGCTCTGGCGGCGTCGACTGCGCCTGCTCGCGCGCACCGGCTCGCAGGTCTCGCGGTGGCTGACCGGGATCGAGATCCATCCCGGAGCGAAGATCGGACGTCGCTTCTTCATCGACCACGGCATGGGCGTGGTCATCGGTGAGACCGCAGAGGTGGGCGACGACGTGATGTTGTATCACGGCGTCACCCTCGGCGGGCGCACGCGCACAGCCGGCAAGCGGCATCCCACTCTCGGCGACGGGGTCGCCGTCGGCGCGGGTGCGAAGATCCTCGGGCCGGTGACGATCGGCGCGGGCTCGGTGGTCGGCGCGAACGCCGTCGTCACGCGTGACGCCCCGGCGGACAGCATCCTCGTCGGGGTGCCGGCGAAGCCGCGCCAGCGCGCGGACGGCGAAGACACCCGGGCGCTGCTCACCGCACCCGATCACTACGCGATCTGAGCGGAACGGCCCCGAAAGGACTAGCGGCGGGCGGTCTTGGCGGCTTCGACCCGCTTGCGCAGGAAGATGAGCGGAAGCAGCACGCTGCCGACAGCGGTGATCAGCCACACGATGACCGACCCGAGCAGCCACCCCGTCAGGTCGGTGATCCGGAGGCCCCCGATGGGCAGCAGCACGACGATGATGAGGGAGATCAGCGTCGAGAAGATCCCGATCCCACCCATCAGCACCGGCGCGTAGCGGGTGGCGATCTTGCCGACCCAGGGCGAGAGCACACTCTGCAGGATCGCGAAGATCAGGATGCAGATGACGAAGCCCCACCACTTGTCCCACTCGATCTCGAAGCCGTCGAGCAGGAGGTCTGCGGCGATGAGGCCGAGCCCGGCGGACACGACGTACATCAGGCCGCGGAACAGGAGAGTGATCACGGGCTGAGCATATCGCCCTGCACGGCCGGCGGCGGGGAGCTCGGCGCCCGCGCTTCCCGCCGCCGGGTCGTCACTGCGCCACGAAGAACGGGACGGCGCCGGTCAGGATGCCGACCGCGAGCATGACCAGGGACACGATCGTCGCACGCCAGAGCACCTTGCGGTGGTGGTCGCCCAGGTTCACGCTCGCGAGGGAGACGAGCAGCAGGATCGCGGGCACGAGCGGGCTCTGCAGGTGCACCGGCTGACCGGTGATCGAGGCTCGCGCCATCTCCACGGGATCGATGCCGAAGTTCGCCGCGCTCTGGGCGAGAACCGGGAGGATGCCGAAGTAGAACGCGTCGTTCGACATGAAGAACGTGAACGGGATCGAGAGGACCCCGGTGATCGGGGCGAGGAACGGGCCGAGCGCCGGCGGGAGGACGTTCGTGATCCAGGTCGCCATCGCATCGACCATCCCGGTGCCGGTGAGCACGCCGACCAGGACTCCGGCTGCGATGACCATCGAGACGACGCCGACGATGCTCGGGGCGTGCGCGACGATCTCCGAGGCCTGCTCCTTGATGCCCCGGAAGTTGATCACGAGGGCGATGCCGGCGCCCACCATGAACACGTACGGCAGCGGCAGGATGTCGAGCACCAGCAGCACCATCACCGCGACCGTGAGCACCAGGTTGAACCAGATGAGCTTCGGCCGGAGCGTGGGGCGGGCGGGGTCCAGCATCGTGTCGGCCATGGCCGTGTCCGCAGGATCGACGCTCGCTGCGGACACGGGAGCGTGTCCCCCGGCGACGACCACGAGATTGCCGGTGCGCAGCGACGCCCGTGCACCGGGCTTGGGCTCGGCTCCCCGGAAGATCTTCGGCACGGTGGAGAGCGATCCGCCGTCGGCACCGGCGAGCAGCCCCTCGGAGCCGAGCCGTCCGAGTCGCCGGCGCTCCTGCAGGCCGAGTATCCACGCGAAGCCGAGGGTCACGATGATCCCGGCCCCGAGGGCGGGAAGCATCGGCACGAAGATGTCGGTCGGCTGCAGCCCGAGCGCCGTCGCCGCCCGCACGGTGGGACCGCCCCACGGCACGATGTTCAGCGTGCCGTTCATGAGACCGGCGACGCAGGTGAGCACGACGGGGCTCATGCCCAGACGGAGGTAGATGGGCAGCATCGCCGAGGTCGTGATGATGAAGGTCGTCGAGCCGTCGCCGTCGAGGGACACGGCGCCGGCCAGGATCGCCGTCCCGAGGACCACCTTCGCCGGATCGTCACCGAGCAGACGGGTGATCACGCGGATGAGCGGATCGAACAGGCCCACGTCGATCATGATCCCGAAGAACATGATCGCGAACATCAGCAGGGCCGCGGTCGGCGCCATGGTGCCGATCGCGTCGAGGATCATGTCGCCGAGGCCGAGGCCCGCTCCCGCGAAGAGCCCGAACGCCGTGGGCACGAGGATCAGAGCCACCATGGGTGTCAGGCGCTTGGTCATGATGAGCGTCATGAACGCGAGCACCATCGTGAATCCGAGGAGCACCAGCACCCATTCGGGCGGCACGAACGCCACGTCGTAGGTTGGCGCCTCTTCGGCGGCCGCGAACAGGCCGGTGAGTGCGTCTGGCATGCGTTGACTCCTTCGTCGTGGCCCCGTCGTCGGCGACGGGTCCCGATGAGATTAGGCAATCCCCGACGACCGGGTGCGGTATCCCGCATTCCCGGGGCTTCTGCGCGTAGCGTGAGTTCTGCGCATATTGCGCGAGTGCAGCACGGGAGGAGCACGGTGCCGAAGACGATGCCGACCAGACCGCGGTTCGCCACGCGAGCCCTGCTGCTTCACCTCGCCACGGTGACGCTCGTCGTCGCACTCTGCACCGGCGTCTATCTGCTCCTCACCGTCCAGCAGCTGCGCGCCGAGGCCGAGTCCACGGCGCTGGGCATCGCCCGCACCCTCGCGGAAGATCCGCAGGTTCGTGCGGAGGTCGCCCGCATCTCGCTCTCGGAGAGCGCGCCCGACGCCCGAGACCTCCGCAGCGGCGACCTGCAGCGCATCGCGTCCGACGTCACATCCCGCACCGGAGCACTGTTCGTCGTGGTCACCGACGACAACGGCATCCGTCTCGCGCACCCCACGCCCTCCCGCATCGGCGAGGAGGTCAGCACCCCGTACGAGGAGGTACTCGCCGGCGCCGAGGTGGTCGATTGGCAGACCGGCACCCTCGGCGAATCCGCGCGCGCGAAGGTGCCCGTGCGCGATGAGGCCGGCACTCCGGTGGGAGAGGTCAGCGTCGGATTCGAGCGCTCCGGCGTCTTCGATGACCTCCCGCCTCTTCTGACGGTGATCGGCGGCACAGCCGCCGGTGCGCTCGCCCTCGCCCTCCTCGCGTTCCTGCTGCTCCGCCGGCGCTGGGAGCGGCTGACCCTCGGAGTGCAGCCGGAAGAGCTCGTGGCACTCGTGCAGAACCAGACGGCCGTGCTGGACGGCGTGGACGACGGCGTCATCGCCGTCGACACCCGCGGAGTGGTGCGCGTGAGCAACGCCGCCGCCGACCGTCTGCTCGGACTCGACGACCCCGTCGGCCGACCGCTCGACGGACTCGGCCTCCCCGCCGCCGTGCTCGACGCCATGACCGGGGCGCTCACGCGCGCGAGCACAATCGTCGGCGACCGCATGCTGTACCTCGACTCCCGGCCGGTCGTGCGCGACGGCCACGCGCTCGGCGACGTCCTGATCGTGCGCGACCGCACGGATCTGGTCGCTCTCACGGAGCGTCTGGAGACGGTCAGGACGATGACGGCGGCGCTGCGGGTGCAGCGGCACGAGTTCGCCAATCGCATGCACGTCGCCGCAGGACTGATCGACGCCGACCGGGTGTCCGACGCGCGAGCGTTCCTGGGCGAGCTCGTGGAGCGCGGTCCGGTGGCGTTCCCCGTCGCGGGACTCGACCTCCTCGGCGACCCCTTCCTGCACGCGTTCCTCGGTGCCAAGGGCGTGGAGGCGGGCGAGCGCGGGGTCGACCTCCGGATCGCGGAGGACACCCAGCTGATCGGGAACGTGACCGCTGCCGAAGACGTCGCGGCCGTTCTCGGCAACCTCATCGACAATGCCGTGGCCGCCGCGGTCTCGGGCGTGCGGACACCCCGCTGGGTCGAGGTCGCCGTGCTGGACGACGGCGACGCCCTCGTCTTCACCGTCTCCGACTCGGGGCCGGGCCTCAGCGACATCGATCCGCTGTCCCCACGACCGAGGGAGGAGGACGCTGCCGACGGGGTGCACGGGCACGGGATCGGGCTCCCCCTCTCCACGGAGATCGCTCGTCGGAGCGGCGGGGACCTCTGGGTCATCGATTCCGGCGGTCCCGACAGCGGCGCGGTGTTCGCCGCGCGCATCGGCGGAGCCGTCGACGCCAGCCCCCACGACCAGAAGGAGAACACATGACCGAGCCCCTTCGCGTGCTCATCCTCGACGACGACTTCCGGGTCGCGCAGCTGCACCAGGGCATCGTCGATGATCACCCCGGCTTCACCGTGATCGAGACCGTGCGAACACTCGCCGGGGCCCGCGAGAGCATGCGCTCGTCTCGCCCCGACGTCCTCATCGCCGACGTCTTCCTCCCCGATGGGGACGGCATCGCGCTCGTGCGGGAATCAGGGATCGATGCGATCCTCATCTCGGCCGCCGACGATGCCCCCACGGTACGTCGGGCGCTGCGATCGGGAGCCGTCGGCTATCTCGTGAAGCCCTTCGAACGACGAGCGCTGTCGAGTCTCCTCGATCGCTATGTCCGCTACCGCAACCTCCTCGGCGGGGACCGCGCACTCCGCCAGGAGGACGTGGACCGGGCACTGGCGATCCTGCACGGCGCGGGCGAGTCGGTGTCGATCTCCCGATCGGCGACGGAGCAGCTCGTGCTCGCCGCACTCGGCGACGGCGAGGCCTCGGCCGCGGAGGTCGGCGAACGGGTCGGGATCTCCCGCGCGACCGCGCAACGCCATCTGGCGGCGCTGGCCGCCAGGACGGTCGTGGAGGTGCGCCTCAACTACGGCACGACGGGACGCCCCGAGCATCGATACGCAGCGCGCACCTGAGCCGACCGGGGAGACCGCTCGTCAGGAGTCGGAGCCGACCGCGGCGAGCCGTGCTTCCTCGTCAGCCGTGATCGCGCTCTCGATCAGCGGATCGAGAGCGCCGTCCATCACCTGATCGAGGTTGTACGCCTTGAACCCGGTGCGGTGATCCGCGATCCGGTTCTCCGGGAAGTTGTACGTGCGGATGCGCTCGGAGCGGTCCATCCCGCGGATCTGCGAACGACGAGCATCGGATGCTGCGGCGTCGAGCTCCTCCTGCTGCCGTGCGAGCAGACGGGCGCGCAGCACGCGCATGCCGGCCTCGCGGTTCTGCAGCTGCGACTTCTCGTTCTGCATCGAGACGACGATGCCCGTCGGGACGTGCGTGATCCGCACCGCGGAGTCGGTCGTGTTCACGGACTGTCCACCGGGACCGGAGGAGCGGAAGACATCGATCTTGAGATCGTTCTGATCGATCTGGATCTCTTCCGGCTCATCGACCTCGGGGAACACGAGCACACCGGTCGTCGACGTGTGGATGCGCCCCTGAGACTCGGTCGCCGGCACACGCTGCACGCGGTGCACGCCGCCTTCGTACTTCAGGTGCGCCCAGACGCCCTGTGCGGGATCGGACGACGAGCCCTTGATCGCGACCTGCACGTCCTTGTATCCGCCGAGGTCGGATTCGTTGCGCTCGAGCAGCTCCGTCTTCCAGCCCTTGGACGCCGCGTACTGGATGTACATGCGCAGCAGGTCAGCGGCGAACAGCGCGGACTCCGCGCCGCCCTCCCCCGCCTTGATCTCCATGATCACGTCGCGGGCGTCATCCGGGTCGCGCGGGATCAGCAGACGTCGCAGACGCTCCTGAGCACCCTGGAGCTCCTCCTCCATCGCCGGGATCTCCGCCGCGATCGACTCGTCCTCGCGAGCGAACTCTCTCGCGGTCTCGAGGTCGTCGGTCGCTGCGACCCAGGCCTCATAGGCGGCGACGATCCGCGACAGCTCGGCGTAGCGACGGTTGACGCGCTTCGCACGGGCGGCGTCGGCGTGCACCGCCGGGTCGGAGAGCTCCTCCTGCACCCGGCGATGCTCGTCGATCAGAGTCTGGACGGACTCGAACACGGCTCAGCCGCTCAGCGGATGTTGTTGTCGTGCCCGTGCGCGCCCGAGGGGAGCGTGGGGATCGACTTCTGCATCTGCACGAGGAACTCGACGTTCGAGTTGGTCTCCTTGAGCTTGCCGAGGACGACCTCGAGGGCCTGCTGCTGGTCGAGGCCGGCGAGGGCGCGACGCAGCTTCCACGTGATCTTGACCTCGTCGGCCGAGAGCAGCATCTCCTCGCGACGGGTGCTGGACGCGTTCACGTCGACCGCCGGGAAGATGCGCTTGTCGGCGAGGGCGCGGGACAGGCGAAGTTCGCTGTTTCCGGTGCCCTTGAACTCCTCGAAGATGACCTCGTCCATCTTGGAGCCGGTCTCGACCAGCGCCGTGGCGAGGATCGTGAGGGATCCGCCGTTCTCGATGTTGCGTGCGGCACCGAAGAAGCGCTTGGGCGGGTACAGCGCCGAAGCGTCGACACCACCGCTGAGCACACGACCGGATGCCGGAGCCGCCAGGTTGTACGCGCGTCCGAGGCGGGTGATGGAGTCGAGCAGCACGACCACGTCGCGGCCGAGCTCGACCAGGCGCTTCGCGCGCTCGATGGCGAGCTCGGCGACCGTGGTGTGGTCTTCGGCCGGACGGTCGAACGTCGAGGCGATGACCTCGCCCTTGACCGAGCGCTCCATGTCGGTGACCTCTTCGGGGCGCTCGTCGACGAGCACGACCATGAGGTGGACCTCGGGGTTGTTCTGCGCGATCGCGTTCGCGATCTGCTGCAGGACGATGGTCTTGCCGGCCTTGGGCGGCGCGACGATCAGGCCACGCTGTCCCTTGCCGACCGGGGCGACCAGGTCGATGATGCGCTGGGTCAGCTTCTCGGGAGCCGTCTCCATGCGCAGACGCTCCTGCGGGTAGAGCGGGGTGAGCTTGCCGAACTCCACACGGGTGGCCGCGTCATCGATCGACAGACCGTTGATCGAGTCGACCTTGACGAGGGCGTTGTACTTCTGGCGGCCCTGCTGCTCACCCTCACGGGGCTGCTTGATGGAGCCGACGACGGCGTCGCCCTTGCGCAGGTTGTACTTCTTGACCTGTCCGAGGGAGACGTAGACGTCGCTGGGGCCGGCGAGGTAGCCGGTCGTGCGGACGAAGGCGTAGTTGTCGAGGACGTCGAGGATGCCGGCGATCGGGATCAGGACGTCGTCCTCGCCGATCTCGGTGTCGAACTCGTCGGTCGGGGCTCCGCTGCGACGCTTGTTGCGCTGGCGGTTGCGGCTGTTGCCACCGGCCTGATCGTCGTCGGCTGCAGGCTGAGCCTGCTGCTGCTGCGACTCCTGCGCCGCGCCGTTCTGGCCGCGGCCGCGGTTGCGGCTGCGGCTGCGGTTGCGACCGCGACCGCCCTGCTCCTCGCCGCCCTCGGAGTCGTCGTCGTTGTTGTTCTGCGCGTCGTTGTTCTGCGCATCGTTCTTCTGCGCGTCGTTCTTCTGCGCGTTGCGGCCCCGTCCGTTGCCGCCCTGGGCGGGCTCGGCGGCTGCAGGCTCGGATGCGGCCTCCGCCGCGGGAGCGGCGTCCGTCGCTTCGGCCTCGGGGGCTGCCGTCTTCTGGGCGCCACGGCGTCCTCGGCCGGTCGACTTGGGTGCCGACTCCGCCGGAGCTTCCGCCGGAGCGTCAGCCGCGGTCGGTGCCTCTGCGGAAGTGGCGTCCGCGGCCGGAGCTTCGGCATCCGCCTTCTTCGCGCGGCTGCGACGCGGTGCCTTCGCCTTCGGGGCGGCCTCCGCGGTCTCGGTCGACGCCTCAGCGGGCGCGGACTCGGTCTTCGGGGCGGCTTCCGCCTTGGGCGCGGCTTCCGCCTTCTCAGCCTTCGCAGCTTCCGCCTTCTCAGCCTTCTCGGCCTTCGCCGCCGCCGTGGCGGTGCTGGCACGGCGAGGTGCGCGCTTGCGCGCCGGTGCAGCCTCGGTCGCGGGTGCTTCGGTCACCGAAGCGGACTGGTCGTTCTGGGTCTCGGAGAGGTTCTCCACGAGTACTCCCTTATATGTCATGGGGAATGAGCGTTGAACGCACACAACGGGTGCTGCGCGCGATCGCACGGGCTGACGCTCGGCGCCAGCCAGCCTCGGCACTTGTGCCACAGGAGTTTGCGTGCGGGTCTTGCAAGAGTTGCAATGGGGCCAGATTCACGTAGTTACGTGGAGCCCTCCGCTCGAGTCCCCACTGTACCACCACGGACGTCGACTGCGAGCAGGAGCGCCTCCCACGGGGTGTCGGTGACTCGATCGGCCAGTTCGACCGCATCCTGGCGGCTGCCGGGACCGTCGGCGAGCACGAGCACGCTGGGGCCGGCGCCGGAGACGACGGCGGCGAAGCCCGCGGCGCGCAGCGCCTGGACGAGGCGCTGCGTCTCGGGCATGGCGAGGGCTCGGTAGTCCTGGTGGAGCCGGTCGGCGGTCGCGTCCAACAGGAGCTCGGGGCTCTGCATCAGCGCCGCGATCAGCAGCGCGGAACGGGAGACGTTGAACACGGCATCCGCGGTCGACACCTGCGGGGGCTGCAGCGACCGCGCCTGCGAGGTCGACATCGTGTACGCAGGCACCAGCACGAGCGGAGAGACGCCGCGGTGCACGAGGAGCTTCTTGTGCTGCGGTCCGCGATCCGACATCCACGCGATCGTCAGGCCGCCGAACAGTGCGGGGGCCACGTTGTCGGGGTGACCCTCGAGCTCGGTCGCGAGACGGAGGAGGTCGGCGTCGTCGATCTCGACGTCACCCGCCAGCAGTCCCTTCGCGGCGAGCACTCCGGCAGCCACGGCGGCGCCGGACGAACCGAGTCCCCGACCATGCGGCACGCCGTTCTCGGCGACGATGCGCAGACCGGGAACCGGGCGCCCGGCGTCGGCGAACACGTAGGCGATCGTGCGGACGATCAGGTTCGACGCGTCGCGCGGGATCTCGGTCGCGCCGGAGCCCGTCACCTCGATCTCGAGCTCGCCTGCGGGCAACGCCGTGACCTGGAGCGTGTCGTAGATGCTGAGCGCCAGCCCGAGCGTGTCGAAGCCGGGCCCGAGGTTCGCGCTCGTCGCAGGAACCCGCACCTCCACGGTGCGCCCCTCGAGGGCTGCGCCCTCGACGGGGTCAAGGGCAGCCGCCATCGTCACTCGCCTTCCACCCGCAGCACGGAGACGACCCGCGCGACGACCTCGCTGTCGGCGAGAGCGTCGACGGTGGCGCTGAGCGCCTGCTCCGTCGCGCGATGCGTGCCGATGATCAGGCGGGCCGTCGGCTCGTCTTCGCCCTCGACGGTCTGCACGACCGTCGCGACCGAGACGCCGCCGTCGCTGAGGATGCCCGAGACCGTGGCGAGCACGCCGGGCGCATCCGCGACTTCGAGCGTGATCTGGTAGCGGGTGGTGACGTGGCCGATGGGCACGATCGGAAGGTTCGCACGGGTCGACTCCCCCACGCCGACGCCGCCGGCGATGTGACGGCGCGCAGCCGAGACGACGTCGCCGAGCACGGCGGAAGCCGTCTGCACGCCACCGGCCCCTGCACCGTAGAACATCAGCGAGCCGGCGGCCTCCGCCTCGACGAACACCGCGTTGTTGGCACCGTGCACGGAGGCGAGCGGGTGCGTCGACGGCACCAGTGCCGGGTACACGCGCACCGAGATCGACTCCGCGCCGTTCGCCTCGATCCGCTCGCACACGGCGAGCAGCTTGATCACGAAGCCGGCAGCGCGCGCCTCTTCGATCATGGATGCCGTGATCGAGGTGATGCCCTCGCGATACACCGCCTCGAGCGGCACCGCGGTGTGGAACGCGAGGCTCGCGAGGATCGCGGCCTTCTGCGCGGCGTCGTAGCCTTCGACATCGGCCGTCGGGTCGGCCTCGGCGTACCCCAGGCGCTGCGCGTCGGCGAGCACATCGGCGAAGTCGGCCCCTTCGGTGTCCATCCGGTCGAGGATGTAGTTCGTCGTGCCGTTCACGATGCCCATGATGCGCACCACGCGGTCGCCGGCGAGCGAGTCGCGCAGCGGACGGATGATCGGGATCGCTCCGGCGGCGGCGGCCTCGTAGTACACGGAGGCGCCGACGCGGTCCGCCGCCTCGAACAGCTCGGGGCCGTGCGTCGCCAGCAGCGCCTTGTTGGCGGTGACGACGTCGGCTCCGGAGCCGATCGCCTGCAGGATGCTCGTGCGTGCCGGCTCGATGCCACCGATGAGCTCGATCACGATGTCGGCACCGAGGATCAGCGTCTCGGCGTCGGTGGTGAAGAGCTCCTTGGGCAGGTCGACATCGCGGGGCGCATCGAGATTGCGCACGGCGATGCCCGCGAGCTCCAGCTCGGCACCGGCACGATCGGCGAGCTCGTCGCCGTGGCGCAGCAGGAGAGCCGCGACCTGAGAGCCGACCGCCCCGGCACCCAGCAGTGCCACGCGAAGTCGTCGGTAGTCAGTCATGGTTGCTCCTTCGGAGGTGGGTCATTGGTCTCCCTCGGCGGCGTTCGCCCCGTCGATGCCCGCGTCACGGGCCAGCACGTCGTCGATGGTCTCGCCGCGGACGATCACCGTCGAACGACCGTCGCGAACGGCGACCACCGGCGGACGCGGGACATGGTTGTAGTTGCTCGACAGCGCGACGCAGTACGCGCCGGTGGCCGGCACGGCGAGCAGATCGCCCGGGACGAGGTCTTCCGGCAGGTACTCGTGGTCGACGACGATGTCGCCCGACTCGCAGTGCTTGCCGACCACTCTGCTGAGGCGCGGCGCACCCTCGCCGATGCGCGAAGCGAGACGCGCGGAGTACTGCGCGCCGTAGAGCGCCGGCCGAGCGTTGTCGCTCATGCCGCCGTCGACGCTGATGTAACGGCGCGCGGCTCCGGCATCGAGAGTGACGTCCTTCGTCGTGCCGACCTCGTAGAGGGTGACGCCGGCCGTGCCGACGATCGCCCGGCCGGGCTCGAAGGACAAGGCGGGGAGCGGAATTCCCCTGGCGGCGCAACCCTCGGCCACCGCGGCGACGATGGCGCCGGCGAGTTCGTCGATGGGGGTCGGGTCGTCCACGCGCGTGTAAGCGATCCCGAATCCACCGCCGAGGTTGAGCTGCGGGACCGGCCCGCCCTCGAGCAGGGCGGCGTGCAGGTCGAGCACGCGGGACGCCGACTCGCGGAAGCCGGCGACGCCGAAGATCTGAGAGCCGATGTGGCAGTGCAGGCCCGCGAACACGAGCCCGGAGATCTCCCGGATGCGCGCGACCGCCTTCTCCGCCTCCGGGAGCGGGAAGCCGAACTTCTGGTCCTCGTGCGCGGTGGCGAGGAAGTCGTGGGTCTCGGCGTGGACGCCGCTGATCACGCGCACCATGACGCGCTGTGTGGCGCCGGTGCGGGCGGTGATCGCCGCGAGCCGCTCGATCTCGATCGCACTGTCGACGACGATCGTGCCGACACCCACCTCCACGGCGCGCTCCAGCTCGGCGACCGACTTGTTGTTGCCGTGGAAGCCGAGGGAGGCCGGTGCCACCCCGGCCGCGAGCGCCACCGCGAGCTCTCCGCCCGTGCAGACGTCGATCCGCAGCCCCTCGTCGACCATCCAACGCGCCACCGTCGTGCACAGGAACGCCTTGCCGGCGTAGTACACCTGGGCGGTGGTGCCGTTGTCGGCAGCCGCCTTATCGAACGCGACGCGGAACCGCCTCGCGCGTCCACGCACCTCGTCCTCGTCGAGCACGAGCAGTGGAGTGCCGTACGTGCGGGCGAGCGTCGTGGCGCTGACACCGGCGATGTCGAGCGCACCGTCGGCGTCGCGCACGGCGGATGCGGGCCAGACGCCGTGGGCGAGGTCGTTCGCGTCATCGGGGATGGTGAGCCATTCCGGAGCGAGCGAATCGGCAGGGAGAAGCACTGATCACCAATCATCGGGAGGATCTCGGGCAGGCGCGCACATCGAGGTTGACCCGATTCTAGGGCACCGAATCGATCACCCTGGTCACGGTGACGCGCGGCGTCAAGCCCCTGCAGCGGTCCCTCCGCTCCTCCTAGGGTGGGGGCGTGACGAACAGTGAAAAACGGACAGACTCCCCCGCGCGTCCGGGCCTCATCCCGCGCATCACCGGCCCCGTGATCGCGTGGGCGCTCGCGCGGCGACCGGTGCGCGCCGCACTGCTCTACACGGAGCGGCGCGGACCGATGCTCGCCGACAGCGTCACGTATCGTGCACTCTTCAGCGTGTTCGCCGGCGTGCTGCTGGGCTTCTCGATCGCCGCACTGTGGCTCGCCGGGAATCCCGTGGCGTGGCAGGCGATCATCGATGCCGTGCAGTCCGCGGTGCCGGGGCTCATCGGGGAGGACGGCGTGATCAAGACGAAGGATCTCCGCGCACCGGCGTCCCTGTCGATCGCCGGCATCATCTCGCTCATCGCCCTCGTCGGCTCCGCCCTCGGCGCCATCGGCTCGCTGCGCACGGCCGTGCGCGTGCTCGCCGGAACCGTGCAGGACGACATCCTCTGGATCTGGGTGATCGTGCGAAACCTCGCGCTCGCCCTCGGAATCGGACTGGCCTTCGTCGCATCGGCTTTCCTCACCTTCGCCGGCCAGCTCGGCGTCGCCTGGGTCAGCGACCTGCTCGGTCTCTCCGCCGACTCGGCTGCGGTCGCGTGGGCCGTGCGGCTCCTCTCGCTCCTCGTCGTCTTCGCGCTCGACGCGGTGATCATCATCGGCGTGTTCCGCCTGCTCTCCGGTGTGCGTCCGGCTGCGCGCTCCCTCTGGTCGGGTGCGCTGCTGGGCGCGCTGGGACTCCTGGCCCTGCAGGAGCTGTCAGGACTCTTCGTGGGCGGCGCGACGAGCAACCCGCTTCTCGCGTCCTTCGCGTCGCTGCTCGCCCTCCTGATCTGGCTGAACTTCTCCGCCCAGGTGATGCTCTACGCCTGCGCATACATCGTGACCGCCGAAGAGGAGAACGCCGATCGCGTGCACGCCCGGTTCTCGGCGACGACGTTCCCCCAGAGACGCCTGCAGCGCGCGGAGGTCGAGGTGCAGATCGCGACCGCCGAACTGCGCGCAGCGCAGAAGGCCGCTGCATCCGACGGTCCGTCCTGACGCCCGCCCTCGTTGTGACCCAATCGGCTATATTGGTCACAACGAAAGGAAGCCATGGAGCCTCGCCGCATCCGCATCCGCATCGATCTGCCGCACGCCACGGTCTCGGCCTTGGAATGGCATCCCGCCGACGAGAAGCGGACGCCGGTCCTTCTCCTGCACGGCGGCGGCGCCGACAGCGCCGAACTCTCCTGGCGCGAGGTCGGATCCGCACTCGCCGAGGCCGGGCATCGCGTCATCGCCCCCGACCACCCAGGATTCGGAGACAGCCCCCGCGCGGACTGGGCGCTCACCCAGGAGGGACTCGTCCGGCATGTCGGCGAGCTCGTCGACCGGCTCGAACTCTCCGACTACGCGATCGCCGGGCTCTCCCTCGGCGGGGGCATGACCGTGGGACACCTCCTGGATCAACCCGGCCGTGCACGCTCCGCCGTGCTGCTCGGCTGCTACGGCTTGATGCCCCGCCTGGCCGACGGCTTCTTCGGACCGATGACGCAACTGAGCACCTTCCTCCTGTTGCGTTCCGGCCTGCTGGCCGCGCTGACCCGCTCCTACGCACGCAACGGACCGGCGATGGAGCGTGGACTCCGGGATCTGGTGCGGAACCCGCAGTCCCGCACACCGGAGCTCGTGGATGCGGTGCTCAGCGAGGCCGCCACGGGCACCGGTCTGGAGGTCTTCGGGGAGTGGCAGCGTGATCAGGTGCTCTGGAATCGGCTGCGCACCGTCTACACGGAGCAGCTGCCGTCGATCCGCACGCCGACTCTCCTGGTGCACGGCGACCACGATTCCGGCGTCCCCCTCCCCCGCATCGAGGTCGCAGCCGACCTGCTGCCCGCCGGGTCGCTGCGGATCGTCCCCGGAGCAGGCCACTGGGTGCAGCGCGACCGCCCTGACCTCGTCATCCCGGCGATGCTCGACCACCTGAACAGGAGCGACGATGCCCAGACCACGCGTTCCTGATCGGCGCGAGCGCATCCTCGACGCGGCCGAGGAGCTCGTCTTGGCCCGGGGTTTCGACGCGATGAGCGTGGCGTCGATCGCCGGGCATGCCGGGATCGGCAAGGGAGCGGTGTATCTGGAGTTCGCCGGCAAGCACGAGATCCTCGACGCGCTGCTGCAACGCGGCACCACGCGCATGAACGATCGCGTGCGCGCCGAGCTCGGCGACCATCCCCGCCTCAGCTCGGCGTATCGGGCCTCGGCACGCGCACTGAGCGACGATGCACTGATGACGGCGGCGTTCCTCGACGATCGCGGCATCCTCGGTGCACACGTCGCCGAGATCACCGACGGCCGTTATCGCGACCGCCAGCAGCGGGTCGTCGAATGGCTTCACGGACTGCAGGAGCGGGGCGAGATCGTGCCCGACGTGGACGTCGATGCGCTCGCGCTCGCGCTCTCGAGCGCATCGATCGGCCTTCTCACCGCGGCGCAGCTGCTGGGGCCGTTCGAGCCGGCACAGCTCGAACGCGCCATCGACACGATCGGCCGCATGGCCGAGACCTTCGAGAGGAACTGACGATGCACGTGAAGACCTCGGGCCCTCAGGGGGAACGCCCACTTCTGCTCCTGCACGGCGGAGGCGTCGCCGGTTGGATGTGGGAGCCGATGCGCGCCCACCTGGACCAGGGACGACGCCTCGTGATCCCCGACCTTCCCGGCCACGGCCTCAGCGCGGATGAGCCGTACGTCTCCCACGCGGCGACGACCGCCGCGCTCGCGCTCGCCCTGGAGGAGGAGGGACGCCCGGCGACGGTCGTCGGGTTCTCACTCGGCGCCCAGCTGGCGGTGCAGCTCGCCGCGCAGCGCCCCGATCTGGTCGACCAGGTCATCGTCGTCAGCGCGCAGGCCGTGCCGATGCGGGCGACCGGTCCCACGCTCGCCCTGCTCGGGGCGATGGCGGGATTGGCGAAGCAGGAACGGTTCGCCAGGCTCCAGGCACGGCAGCTCTTCATCCCGGCGGAGCTCATGACGGACTATGTGCGCACGTCGGCGGGCATCTCCCGCGAGACCCTCCTCCGCTCCGTCGAGGAGAATCTCCGGTTCGTGCCACCCGCCGCCTGGGGACGCTTCCCTGGCGCCGCGTCGATCCTCGTCGGAGCGGAGGAGAAGACGCTCATGAAGCGCTCGGCTGCGGCGCTCCATGCCGCGCTCCCGTCGAGCGCGCATGAGGTGGTCGACGGCTGCGGTCACGGCATCCCGCTGCAGCGTCCGGCCTGGCTCGCGCAGCGCATCGAGTCCTGGCTCGACGGTCGCCCGGTGGCTCGTTAGCGACGCGGTCCTCCCGGCGGATCAGCTCGGGCAGACGCCCTTCTCCTGCAACGAGGCGTCCGAGACGATCGCGCCGTCCACATCGACGTCGATCACGGCCGCACCGTCGACGATCTCGAGACCCGTGAGAGTGAGTCCGGCCGGAAACCGATCGGCGATGCAGATCCGCTGCGCCTTCGTCAGCCCCTCCCCGAGGGAGCCGAGGCTGGAGCCGACGTCGTCGAGGTCGATGTCGAGTCCGCCGATGCTCGCGGCGACCGGTGTGAGGTCCAGATCTCCGTCGACGACGCCGGGAAGGAAGGTCAGCGAGAGCGGGACCGCCGCACCGAACACGGAGAACGACCCCGCCACCGTCGCGTTCGGCGCATCGAACTCGACGGACTCCACCGGGAGGTCGGTGCCGGAGAGCAGCGAGGTGAACTGCTCCTGATCGATGCGGATCGTGCCGGAGGCGCCTCCGAGGTCACCGCCGCGCAGCGGCACCGCGGTCGCAGTGACATCCGCCGCCCCGGTGATGCCCTCCAGGGTCAGGGAGTCGGTCGACAGGTGCAGGCTGTCGAGACTGCCGACGATCAGTTGCGGGACGAGCAGGCCCTCGGCTTCGACGTCGAGCTGCTGGTCTGCGGGGAGGTCGAGCTGTTCGATGACGATCGAGCGCACGGTCCCCGGCAGCACGGCGCGCGCGATGAGCTCGGCCGCGACGGCGAGCACCGCCAGGACGACGATCACGATCAGCAGCACCCAGGGCCAGCGCCGCCGGGTGCGGGGCCCGGCATCCGCATGCGACTCCCCTGACGAGCCGGGGATCACGAGCGTCGGGTGCTCCGCCGCGGCGTCCGGGTACGGCAGGGTGTGGTTGTCGTCACTCATGCCTGCCATCCTGCCGTACCGACAGGGCGACACAACGCACGCTACATGCGCTCGGGGGCGCTCACTCCCAGCAGATCGAGCCCGTTGCGGAAGACCTGGCCGGCGGCATCGTTCAGCCACAGCCGTGTGCGATGCACACTCTCGATCGGGTCGTCGCCCTGCGGGATCACGCGGCAGTTGTCGTACCAGCGGTGGTACAGCCCCGCCAGCTCCTCGAGGTAGCGGGCGACACGGTGCGGCTCGCGCACCTCGGCGGCGAACGCGACGATGCGCGGGAACTCCTGCAGGGCGCCGAGCAGTGCGCCCTCGCTCTCGTGCGTGAGCGTCTCCGGGGCGAACTCGGAGCGGTCGACGCCCGAGTCGGCGGCGTTGCGCGCGACGTTGTGCGTCCGGGCGTGCGCGTACTGCACGTAGAACACCGGGTTGTCGTTGGTGCGCTTCTGCAGCAGCTCGGGGTCGAGGTCGAGCGGCGAGTCCGCGGGCGAACGCTCCAGCGAGTACCGCAGCGCATCGGTGCCGAGCCAGTCGAGCAGGTCGTCCATCTCGATGATGTTGCCGGCGCGCTTGCTGAGACGGGCGCCGTTGATGGAGACCATCTGCCCGATCAGCACCTGGACGTTCTTCTCCGGATCCTCGCCTGCGGCGCCGGCGATGGCCTTGAGCCGGTGGACGTAGCCGTGGTGGTCGGCACCGAGCAGGTAGATCTTGTTCTGGAATCCGCGGTCACCCTTGTTCAGGTAGTACGCGGCGTCGGCGGCGAAATACGTGTACTCGCCGTTCGAGCGGCGGATGACGCGATCCTTGTCGTCGCCGAAGTCGGTCGTGCGCACCCAGACGGCGCCCTCGTCGTCGAACACGTGCCCCTGCTCGCGCAGACGATCGACGGCCTGATCGATCAGGCTCGTGCCGGAGGCGTCTTTCGCGTGCAGCGTGCGCTCCGAGAACCAGACGTCGAACGGCACGTTGAAACGGTCGAGCGATCTCTTGATCTCGGCGAGCTGGAAATCGTACGCGAGCTCCATCGCGACACCCAGCTGCTCGTCTTCGGGAAGCTCCAACAGGTCGGGGCGCGCCTCGAGGACGCGGCCGGCGAGCGTCGCGATGTACGCCCCCGGGTAGCCGCCCTCGGGGGTCGGCTCGCCCTTCGCCGCAGCCAGCACCGAGAGGGAGAAGCGATCCATCTGCGCGCCGGCGTCGTTGATGTAGTACTCGCGGACGGCAGTGGCGCCGCTCGCGAGGAGCAGACGCACGATCGAGTCGCCGAGCGCCGCCCAACGGGTGTGGGCGATGTGCAGCGGGCCGGTCGGGTTGGCCGACACGAACTCGACGTTCACGCTGACGCCCGCCTGCGACGCGTTCGTGCCGTAGCCGGTGCCGGCGTCGACGATGACCTTCGCCAGCGCGCCCGCTGCGGCGGCATCCAAGCGGATGTTGATGAAGCCGGGACCGGCGACCTCGGCGCTCGAGACGCCGTCGACTTCGGCGAGCCCGTCGACGATCTGCTGCGCGAGCTCGCGAGGATTCGTGCCGAACGGCTTGGCGAGGCGCATGGCGATGTTCGACGACCAGTCTCCGTGGTCGCGATTGCGCGGGCGCTCCAGCACGATGTCGGACGCGGCGAGCCCGAGAGGCTCACCGGGACGTCGTTCCTCGGCGATCGGGGCGAGGACGGCGAGGAGGGCTTCGGCGAGGGTTTCGGGGTTCATAGCCTCCCCAGTTTACGGGGCCGGACAGTGGGGAGAGACGGCGCCGACGCGGAGGAATTTGCGATCGGCCTCCGGTGATCTACTCTCATGCCATGAAACCCACCGCCACCCGACGTCGAGTGGGCGCCGCAGGTATCGTCATCGCCCTGCTCCTCGCCGTCGCGGCCGTCGTTCTCGGCGTGTGGCGACCATGGACCCCGATGCCGTCCACCGCCCCGCTGGGAGCAGCATCCGACGGCGACCTCGGCACCTCCGCGGTGATCGCCCCCGCACCGCTCGTCCTGCCGGAGCACCCCACCGTGCTGGTCTTCGGCGACTCCTGGACGTACGGCTCGGCGGCGAGCGATCCGACCCTCGGCTACGCGTATCTTCTGGGCGACCTGCTCGGTGGCGAGACGATCGTGAACGGCGTCCGCGGCAGCGGATATCTCAAGCCGGGGATCGATGGACCGACCTTCGGGGAGCGGATCGCCGCTCTCGACCCGTCCCTGGCACCCGATCTCGTGATCATCCAGGGTTCGATCAATGACCGGGCCCAGGGCGTCGCCGGCTACCGCGAGGCCGTGAACGCCGCGTGGGACGCCCTCGCCACGACCTACCCCGAGGCGACGGTCGTGGTCCTCGGACCGGCACCCCACGAGCTTCCGGTCGGCGCCGCCACCGCGCGCATCGACACGGATCTGTCCGAGCTCGCCGCGGCCCGCGGCTGGTGGTACGTCTCCCCCGTCGCCCAGGACTGGATCACCGCACAGAACTACCTCGACGTGATCGACGTCGAGGTGGGACGCAAGCACCCCTCCACCGAGGGACACCGCTATCTCGCCGAGAAGGTCGCCGCGGCGCTCGACGAGCTGCGCGTCGCACCGGCCACCGAGGCCGGCGGGTCGGAGACCACCCCCGACGAGTGATATTGTCGATCGGTACGCCTCCGTAGCTCAGTGGATAGAGCGCCGGTTTCCGGTACCGTAGGTCGCAGGTTCGACTCCTGTCGGGGGCACAACGGAACACTGGACAGTCTGGGAATTCCCCGGCTTCCAATAGCCAGAACAATAGCCACCTCAACTTTTGAGGTGGCTATCGTTTTGCCAGCCCTCAGGACAGGGACCCACCCGGCATCCGCGGCGAGATACACGATCAGTCCTCTGCGCAACCGAATGCTCGAAATGTCTAGCCCGACTTGACTGGTTTTGTCTAGAGCGAATAGACTACACTCATGGTCAGCGAACAGCCCACCCGCAAGATCGTCAAAGCTCTCCGCGATGCAGGCTTCCTCCCTGACCGTGCAGTCGGCTCCCACACCGTCTGGGTGAATGGAGGAATCAGTATCAGCGTCCCGGATGGGCATAAGACGATCTCTCCTGGAGTTGTTCGAAAGGTCAACAAGGCGATTGAGGAGGCCACCAGATGAACAACTACAAGGTCACCATCAGCCGAGAGGGCAAGTGGTGGATGGTTGCGATCCCAGAGATCGACGGCCTCACTCAAGCGCGCACGATCAACGAGGCACACAAGATGGCGAAGGAGTACATCGCCGTCACGCTCGACGTCCCCTTGGATTCATTCGACATCCACGTTCAAGCTGAGCGCATCGGAACAATTGAGCACGTCACTCAGATCCTCGAAGACATCAAGATTGAGCGCGCTGAAGCCGAGAAGATGGAGCGCGAGGCGAACGAGAGAGCTCGAGACCTGGCGAAGGCTCTGGCCGCTCAAGACATCACGCTTCGCGATATTGGGGAACTGTTCGAGGTGTCTCACCAACGGGCGCACCAACTCGTGAAGTCCTGATGACGTCCTAGCAACGCACTCCACCCGAGAAGGCGGTCGACGAGAGCGCGCGAGTTCGATGCGGCACGATGATTCGTCTGCGTCACTTCCGGGCCCCCTGAGAGCGATGGCGGGCCAACGCACCGTAGAGGGGAATGCACGTGCGAGCCGGGGACTCCCAGCCCACCCGGATAGGCTGTTCGAATGCCCCTCCTCTCGATCGCCGGTTCGACGCGTGCCCCGCACCGTCTGCGCTCGGCGACGCCGATGAGGGAATGGATGCGATTCGTCCTGCACCCGGGCACGAACGGGTGGACCAGCGTCTGGGGCACGCTCTCGCACGGCGAGATCGCCGGCTGCCCGCCGCCACGGAACTAGACCACGCCTCGAACGGGGCGGTGGTCGTCTTGCGCCATTCACCCCTTCTCTCGCGTGAGGTCTTTTCCGTGTCCCCGAATCCTGCTCCTGCCCGTTTCTCCCTCGCTCCGCATGCGCTGTGGCAAGGCATCCGCTCGAACGCCCGCAGCGACGTCCTCGGCGGGGCGCTCCTGCTCGCGGCGACGTTCACAGCCCTGGTCCTCGCCAACAGCCCCGCAGCTCCCTGGTATGAATCGGTGCGGGACTTCACGTTCGGCATCCCCGAACTGCACCTCGAACTCAGCGTCGGCGCCTGGGCGGCAGACGGCCTGCTGGCGATCTTCTTCTTCGTCGTCGGCCTCGAGTTGAAAGAGGAGTTCGTCGCCGGGCGTCTGCGCGACCCTCGTCGAGCGGCCCTGCCGATCGCAGCGGCCGTGGGTGGTGTCGTGGTCCCCGCGGTCATCTTCACCCTGATCAATGCCGGCAGTGGAGCGGATGCGCTGCGTGGCTGGGCGATCCCCACCGCGACGGACATCGCGTTCGCCGTGGCCGTGATCGCGGTGGTCGGCAAGTTCCTTCCTCCCGCACTGCGCGTGTTCCTGCTGACGCTCGCGATCATCGACGACCTCATCGCGATCACCATCATCGCGACGTTCTACACCGACTCCATCCGCTTCCCGTGGCTGATCCTCGCACTGCTGCCGCTCGCGGGGTTCGCCGCGCTGGTGGCGAGAGGCGTGCGCGCGTGGTGGGTCCTGCTTCCGCTCGCGATCGCGGTGTGGGTCTGCATCCACGCGTCGGGTGTCCACGCGACCGTCGCGGGCGTGCTGCTCGGCTTCGTCGTCCCGGTCACGGCGACCGAACGCGCCAGGGTGCGCACGGGCACCGACGACGCAGGGCGACCGGTCTACGACGGCATGGCCGCCCACTTCGCCGACCGATGGAGCGTCGTGGCCACACTGTTCGCCGTCCCGGTCTTCGCGTTCTTCGCGGCGGGTGTGACGGTCGGCGGACTGGAGGGGCTCACCTCCGCCTTCGCCGATCCGATCACGGTCGGGATCGTCGTCGGACTCGTCGCCGGAAAGCCGATCGGCATCCTCACGACGACATTCCTGCTGAGCCGCTTCCCGGCGCTCCGGCTGGACGAGACGCTGCGCTGGCCCGACCTGATCGGCATGGCCTTCCTCGCGGGGATCGGCTTCACGGTGTCCCTGCTCGTCGGAGAGCTCGCCTACGGATCGAGCTCCGTCGCCGACGAGCATGTGAAGATCGGCGTGCTCGTCGGATCGCTCGTCGCTGCGGTCCTGGGCGGGGTCATCCTCGCCCGGCGCAATGCCCGCGCACGGCGACGGGCGGCGCCCGCGTCCGCATCCGCGGTGTGAGGACGGAGCGCACGCAGCGGCGGTCGTGCGCATCCGGCGCCGGACTCACCGCCGTCGCCCGTGCGGTCGCTGCTCACCACCCGGTGCTGAGCAGCGACTGCACGACGATCGCGAATCCGATCTGCAGACCCAGCAGCCAGCGACGCGTCGAGCGTCCGAAGAGGGCGAGACCGAGCGTCGCCCACGGCACGAACGGCAACCAGATGCGTTCGACCTCCGCCCGGCTCATGTTCGACAGGTCGGCGGCGAGCACCATCAGCCACCCGGCTGCGGCCAGCGTCAACAGCACGACGCGCGGATCCCACTTCGCTCCCCCGCGCCCGCCCGCCACGACGTCCCTCGCGACGAACTCGCTCCCGCGCTCGCGTTTGCGCCCGCCGAACATCCCGACCGTGGCAGCACCCACGGCGGCGATCGAGGCGCCGATGGCGGGGCCGGCGCTCACGCCGAACGCGGCGAGATTTCCCCACATCCAATACTCCGGCGGTCGCCGCGAGGCCACGCCGTCCCAGTAGCGCTGCTGCAGCACGGGGAACGCCTCCCACCAGGCGAACCCGTTGATAGCGAACAGTCCGACGACTCCCAGAGCCGCCGCACCGGCGATCGGCAACGGCACCCACGACTTTCCCGCCCACAGGACCGCGACGGCCAGTATCCCCAGCAGCGGCAGGCCATACGACAGCATCACGCAGTATCCGAGCAGCAGCCCCGCCGTGAGCGACCAGACGACCCGACGTGCGCCGGTCGTCGCCGTGGCCAGGGCGAGGGCGCAGATCCCCCACGCCGCGACCGCCATGAACAGGCCGTCGCCCGACACCGCGATCCAGATCGCGGCGGGGGTGAACACCAGGAAGAGCACGGCCCTTCGCGCGTACTCCTCAGCCCGCAATGCCCGCAGCGCGATCATGACCGCCATGACGGTGGTGGCCCCCAGCACCAGCACGACGAAGCCCGCGGCGAGCGCGCTGCCGAGCCCGAGCCGGACCAGGGCGACGAAGAACAGCAGCGCTCCCGGCGGGTGACCGGCGATGTGCACCGGCCAGTTGTCCGCGTGGGCGTAGGGGATGCGTTCGATGTATTCGCGCAGAGTGGCACCGACGTCGTCGACCTCCCGCGCGGTGCCCAGATACTCGTACCGATGGTCGAGGATCGTGCCGATCCCGTCGAGGCCGTCCACCGTGGCGAGCGCGAACAACCACAGTGCGGAGGCGCCGAAGGCGATCAGCAGAAGGTGCCCCCACCGCGCCGACGAGGCGATGCGGGGGCCCCAGACGAACGCTGCGATGCCGAGCAGGACCGCGAGCGGCGTGCCGGGCCCCAGCCGCGGCATCCATTCCGCGTGCAGCGGCGGGAACGAGTTCACCCGCACGTTCCAGCCCGTCAGAGCCGGGACGGCGATGGCGGCGGCGATCAGGAGGAGTGCCCCCACGACGCCCCAGACCGCCAGCCGCGACCCGGCGCGGAATCTCACCTCGCTCATCCCTCGGCCCTGTCGCGCAGCGGTTCGTGCGCGAACTCCCGCACGCCCTCCTCGAACCCGACCTGAGGACGCCATCCCAGCTCCGCCCTGATCCGGTCGGCGGATGCGGTGATGTGCCGCACGTCGCCCATCCGGAATTCGCCCGTGCGCGGTGGCCGCTCGCTGCCGAACGCGGCAGCGAGCCCATCGGCGAACTCGCCGATGGTGTGCGGCACGCCCGTGGCGACGTTGAACGCCCTCGCCGCCTCCGCCTCCGCCGTCTCCGTCCAGTCGAGTGCGGCGATGTTGGCGGCGGCGACGTCGCGCACATGGATGAAGTCCCGTCGCTGCTCCCCGTCTTCGAAGACCCGTGGCGTCTCGCCGCGTTCCAGCGCCGAGCGGAACAGCGATGCCACACCCGCATACGGTGTCCCCTGCGGCATCGCCGGCCCGTAGACGTTGTGGTACCGGAGAAGGGCGGCCCTTCCCCCGCTCTGTGCCCAGGAGCGGGCCAGCAGCTCCTGCTCGAGCTTGGTCGCCGCATAGACGTTGCGCGGATCGCACGGCTGGTTCTCGGAGATCGACAACGGTCGCAGCGGTGCGCCGGTCCGCGCCGACAGCGGGTCGAAGCGACCGGCTTCGAGGTCGTCCCTCGTACGCGGTGGCGGCTGCACGACGCGGTCATCGTCGAGATACAGGCCTTCCCCGTAGACGACCATCGACGAGGCCAGTACGAGCCTCTCCACGCGGGCCTCCGTCATCGCCGCGAGCAGGTTCGCCGTGCCGAGCGAGTTCGACGAGACGTAGTCGGGGGCGTCACGGATGCCGAGCCCCAGGCCGACCTTCGCCGCCTGATGGCACACGGCGTCGACGTCGATCAGTGCCCGGGCGACCGCATCCTCGTCGCGCACGTCCGCGCGCACGAACTCGACCTCGCCGCGCGGAGGGCCCTGTGCCGCCGCGTGCACGTCGGGACGCAGCGAGTCGAGCACCCGCACCCGCCACCCGGCGGTCAGCGCTGCATCGACGACGGCGGAGCCGATGAACCCCGCCCCGCCGGTGACGAGGAGCCGCCCTGTCATGCCTGCTCCCCCTGCCCGTGCTCACCGCGACGAAGAAGAGCGTCGACGACGTCCGGCGCGAGTCGCGGCACGGCCTCCCTTCCGGTCGGGATCGCGTCGATGATCGCCGCGACGGCCGCGCTGAGCCGAGGCTGCGCTGCCGCCATCACGGCGAAGACCCGTTCCGCGGTCGCCGAGGTGTCGGCCTCAGCCTCTCCCCACTCGGTGTCGGTGTCCGTCACGATCGCGAGGTTCACGTGCGCGAGGCCCACCTCCGCGGCGAGGGCGGCTTCCGGCAACTGCGTCATGTTGACCAGCCGGGCACCCATCGCACGGTGCCAGTCGGCTTCCGCGGCCGTCGAGAAGCGCGGCCCCTGGATCACGACGCTCGTGCCGCTCGCGTGTACGCGTTCGCCGAGCCCCTGCAGGGCAGTGAACGCGATCCGGCGCAGGTCGGCGTCGTACGGCTCGGCGAACGGCAGATGTTGCACTCCCGATGCGTCCCCCGCGCCGTCGAAATACGTGTCCGCTCTGCCGTTCGTGCGATCGATCAACTGATCGGTGAGCACGAAGTCACCCGGACGCAGAGAAGCGTCCAGCCCGCCGACGGCGTTCGTCGACAGCAGCACCCGCGCTCCCCTGCGCCGCAACCCCCACAACAGCGGCCGAGGATCGACCAGGTGCGGCGGCACCCGGTGCCCGACACCGTGGCGCGGTGCGAAGCCCACCGTGCGCCCGCTCAGCCGCCCTGTCACGATTTCGGGGATCGTCCCCCACGGCGACACGCTGGGCGGAACGACCGCCCGGTCGACGAGGTCGAGCGTCTCGAAGCCCGACCCCCCGATGACCGCGATCTCGATCTCCGCGCTGTCTCTCTCCGCGCCCGAGGCTCCCTGCACTACATCGCTCATCACCCCAGACTGCGCGAGCGGCAGCCATCCAGGACACCGATTTCCTTACACCGCGATGACATCTGACTCGTCATCACTCTGTAAGGGGATCGGCGCCGCCGCGCCGAAGCCGCTTCGCATACTGGGGGCATGGCCACTCCCCGCACGATCGGCTCCGTCACCGAGCGGCTGTCGAACGCGCTCCAGGAGCGATCCGAACGGGTGCGCGCCGCTCTCGGCTCCCCGTTGCGCACCACCAGGACGACCGTCGTGGTGGGCCGCCTGCTCGGAGCCGCATTCCTCATCTGCTTCCTCACCGGGATCTACAGCAATCTGCTGCAGAGCCCGCTGCCGTGGCTCTCCCCGCCGCCGGGGCCCGCCCACCTCTACGCGTGGACGCAGGGGACGCACGTGGTCGTCGGTGCGATGCTCATCCCGCTGCTGCTGGCCAAGCTCTGGGTCGTGTTCCCCCAGCTCTTCACGTGGCCTCCGGTTCGGAGCCTTCCGCACCTTCTGGAGCGCGCGAGCCTGGCGATCCTCGTCGCCACCGCCCTGATGGAGCCGATCACCGGAGTGCTCAACGCCCTGAAGTGGTATCCCTGGGACTTCTCCTTCCGCCGCACGCACTTCGCACTCGCGTGGGTGCTCATCGGAGCGATGATCGTGCACATCGCGGTCCACCTGCCGGCGATCATCCGCGCCTGGCGGAGCGGCGGTCCCGGCGACGACCGAGAACCGGTACAGGACCAGACTCCGGAACAGGATCGGACCGAGACCAGGGACCGGCACCAGACCTCGGAGGAAGCCGGCGCGCCGAAGACGACCGCCGTCTCCCGACGCCGGTTCCTCGGTGTCGTCGGGGGCGCATCCGCACTGACCGGTGTTGCCGCGCTCGCACACGCGGTCGCCCCGATCGGCCCGTTCAGCCTGAAGGAGCCCCGGGCGCGCGTGTCCGCTGCGCAAGGGGTCACGGTCAACCGCTCGGCCCGACAGGCCGAGGTGACCGACCTCGCGAGCGACCCCGGATGGATGCTGCGTCTCGGAGCCGGCGAAGGAGCACTCGCCCTCGCGCGCGCCGATCTCGAAGCTCTCCCGCAGCGGACCGAAGTGCTGCCCATCGCCTGCGTCGAGGGATGGACGATCGACGCGACCTGGACGGGCGTGCGTCTCCGGGACCTTCTGGATCTGGGCGGAATGCCCGAGGAGGCGACGATCCGTCTGCGCAGCCTGCAGCGCCGCGGCGCTTTTCGGGAGACGACCATGCCGGCCGCCTACGCCCGTGATCCGCGCACCCTGATCGCCCTGCGCCTGAACGGGGAGCCGCTGGACCTCGACCACGGGTATCCCGCACGGGTCATCGCTCCTGGACGACCAGGAGTGCTCCAGACGAAGTGGCTCACCTCCATCGAGGTGGCCTGATGCGTTACATCCGTCCTGCGCTGATCGTCGCCGGGGGCCTCGGGCTCGCCTGGGGCGGCTGGCTCCTCCTCTCGACGCAGTCCGTCGACCAGCTGCTCAGCGTCGTACTCTGGCTCGTCGCCGTGGTCGTGGTGCACGACGGGCTCCTGGCCGCGATCAGCGCCGCGCACCACCGGCGGGCCGGACGTCGTTCACGCCCGGCGGAGCCGGACGAACGCACGTCCTGACACCGTCCAGCTCTCGACGAGGTCGAGCGCGGAGCCGTGCAGCCGACGACGCAGCGCCGCGGCCCCGATGTCGTACCAGGGGAATGCCGAGCTCGATCGTCCGTCGTCGTCGACCACCGTGGCCACGAAGCCGCGATCGACGTGAGGATCCGGATCGACCTCGGCGAGGATGCTGCCGAGCGGCGTGATGATCTCGGCGCAGCGCTCGAGCAGCACCGCGGGCGACCCGCCGATGCCGATGTTGCCGTCGAGGAGGAGAAGCGTCTCCCATGCGCCCTCCTGAGGGAGCGCGTCGAACACCGACAGCTGCAATGCCGGTAGCCCCCGTTCCCGCGCGTGTTCGACAGCCGTTCGAGAGACGTCCACCCCGAGACTGAGCTGCCCCGAGCGGATCGCCGCATGCAGGATCCGCCCCGGTCCGCAGCCCACATCGAGCACCGGACCTCTGATCTTCGAGATCACCGAGTCGTCGGCGGCGTCGGCAGCGGCGAGGAATCGGCCGATCTCGACGCGACGCTCACCCCCTGCCGCCACCTCGACCAACCGCAGCACCCCGCCTCCGTTACGCAGCGCGACGTCGTACGGGGCGTCGCCGCCCGCGCCGAAGTGCGCCGTCGCCGGAGCGCTCATGAGGCACCGGCTTCGAGGTCGACGCCCAGCTCAGGCAGAAGGCGGGCGAGGTGTCCACCTGCCGGCAGCACCGATGCCACCTCGCGCAACGAGGCGAGGTCGTCGATGTCCATCAAGGGCGGTGCGGAGGCGGTTCTGAGCCAGGCACCGACCAGGCGCTCGCGCTGCCGCAGGCCGGTGTCCGGTGCCGACATCGGAACTCCGCGCACCAGATCACCGCGCGGACGTCCGCCGAGTCGCTCCCGCGGCAGGTCGTCGAGGCCCAGCAGCCAGAAACCGCCGTCCTCGGCCGGACCGAACCAGGCATCGACATCGTCCGGCCAGTCGTCGGCGACGGCGCGCAGGAGCAACGGATCCACCTGGGGCGTGTCCATGCCGATCAGCAGGACACGGCCGGTGCAGGAGTCCAGCGCCGCGGCGATCCGATCGTCCAGCCCTCCCTCGACCTGCGGGATCGAGTCGAAGCCGGCGGGGAGTGCGATCTCGCCCTGCGCGCAGACGACGACCGGCAGTCCGGTCGCGCCGACGGCGGCGAGAGTGTCGGCGAGGCTCGCCTCCGCGATCCTCGCCGCATCCTCCAGCGTGAATGGAGGATGCAGACGCGTCTTCACCCGCCCTGGCACGCATTCCTTGGCCATCACGACGATCGTCGTCGTCTTCGTGTTCGTGTCCGTGTCCGTGTCGTTCATGCGAACCTCCGCAGGGCGCTGCGCATGTCGACGACGGCGGTCACGGTGCCCCGGACGGTACCCGTGACCTTCGATCGTCCGAGTCGCGGACGGTAGTCCACGTCGACCTCGTCGATCCGCAGACCCTCCTTCCCGGCGCGGAGCAGCAGCTCGAGCGGGTAGCCGCTGCGGCGATCCTCCAGGCCGAGGGCGAGAAGCTGCTCGCGGCGTCCGGCACGGAAGGGGCCGAGGTCATGCAGAGCGAGGCCGGTGCGCCGGCGCACCATCCCGAGAAGAGCAGCATTCGCGAAGCGTGCGTGCACGGGCCACGACGCCGCGCTCGTGACTCTGCGCCGCCCGAAGACGAGGTCGCTCTCGCCGCGATGGACAGGCCCCGCGACCCGATCGAGCTGACCGAGGTCGAAAGAGCCGTCGGCATCGCAGAATGCGACGACCGATGCGGTGGCGGCGCAGAGGCCGGCGTGCACCGCGGCACCGTAGCCGCGCTGGTGCGCCTCGACGACCAGAGCACCCGCGGCACGTGCGACCTCCGCCGAGCCGTCCGTCGAGCCGTTGTCCACCACGATCGCCCTGGCTCCCTGCGGAAGCGCGGCGAGCACACCGGGCAACGCCTCCGCCTCGTCGAGGCACGGCAGGACGACATCGGTGCGGAATCTCATACCCCGACGCTAGGGATCGAGGACTGCTCCGACCCCCGCCAACTCCTTACGAACCGAGGAAGGATGCCGGGAACAGCCGGATTCCTCGCGAGGAAGAAGTCCCGCGAACCTACGATGGGACCATGTCCCCGCCCTTGTCCGACTCGCCCGAGTTCGCGGATCGTCGCGTCCTCGTGATCGAAGACGACGCGACCGTCTCCGAGATCGTGCGCACCTACCTGCAGGCCGCCTCCTACATCGTCGACGTCGCCACCGACAGCTTCGCCGGACTCGCCGCCGTCGCCACCGGCTCCCCTGATCTCGTCGTGCTCGACCGGATGCTGCCGGGCATCGACGGTTCCGAGGTCTGTCGCCGTATCCGTGCCGGCTCCTCCGTACCGATCATCATGCTCACCGCGCTCGGCTCCGAGGACGACCGCATCGACGGTCTGGAGGCGGGTGCCGACGACTACGTCGTCAAGCCCTTCTCCCCCAAGGAACTGGTGCTGCGGGTCAACTCGGTGCTGCGACGGAGCCTGCCGGAATTCGCGCGCGAGGCGCCGTTCCAGCTCGGGCCCTTCCACCTCGATCCTTCGGCCCGCATCGCGACGAAGCACGGCGCTCCGCTCGAGCTCTCGGTGCGCGAGTTCGATCTCTTCGCGTTCCTCCTCAAGCACCCGCGGCAGACGTTCGACCGCCCGACGCTGCTGCGAAGCGTGTGGGGCTGGGAGATCGGCGACCTGTCGACGGTGACCGTGACCACCCGCCGCCTCCGCGAGAAGATCGAGGAGGATCCGGGCAACCCGACGGTGCTCGTCACGGTGTGGGGCGTCGGCTACCGCCTCGAGTGGGGGCCCGCCTGATGCCTGTCGCCGACGTCGCCGCGATCGCCGGCATCGCGTTGATCAGCGCACTGCTGGTCGGCGTGCTCGGTGTGATCGCACTATGGCTGCTTCGTCGACGCTCACTCATGCTGCAGTTGTGCGTCGTCATCCTGGCCGTCGTGCTCGCGTTCGCGACGGGCGTGCTCGCCGTCGCCGAAGCCATGTACATCTCGCCCCACGACCTCCTCGTGGTCGTCGTGGTGACCGCGATCTCGGCCGTCGTCGCGCTGGCCGTGGCCGTCGTGCTCGCCATGCAGCTGCTGCGCGGAGTGCGCTCGCTCCAGAAGCTGACGCACTCGGTGGGCGACGGCGAGCGCCTCGACGCCACGGGCTCGCTCGCCGTGAACGCGGACTTCGCCCGGGTAGCCGAGGAACTCGTCACCACGAGCGAGCGACTCGCGGCAGCCAGGGACGAGGTGCAGCTCCTCGATCGGTCGCGGCGTGAACTGATCGCGTGGATCTCGCATGACCTGCGCAGCCCGCTCGCCGGGCTGCGGGCGATGACGGAGGCTCTCGACGACGGGATGGCCGACGATCCTGCGCGATTCCACCGCCAGATGCGCCGCCAGGTCGACCACATGACGGATCTGGTCGACAGCCTCTTCCAACTTTCCAAGATCACCTCGGGGACCCTCGTGCTCCGCCCGGAGCCGATGTCGCTCCACGATCTGGTCAGCGATGCCGTCGCCGAACTGGCCCCGGTCGCTCAGGCGCGCAGCATCTCGGTGATCGAGCGCACGAGCCCGGAGCACACGATCGTCGGCGACGCCAGAGAGCTCGCCCGCGTGATGATGAATCTCCTCGCGAACGCGATCGAGCACACCCCGACCGGGGGGACGATCCGCATCAGCACCGCCCGCGAGAACGAGGTGATGCTGCTGTCGGTGGAGGACTCCGGCATCGGCATCGCGCATGCCGACCTCGACCGCGTGTTCGAACCCGGCTGGCGTGGCACCGACGCCCGAACGCCGGGTGCCGGCATCCACGGTGCCAGCGGGGCGGGGCTCGGCCTCGCCATCGCCCGCGGCATCGTCGAGGCGCACGACGGCGTGATCAGCGCCCACCAGGCCGACGTCGGGTCTCGCTTCGACATCCGTCTGCCCGCCTCGCTGGCGTCGGCGCCCTAGATCGTCGTAGCGGAGCGCCCGGTCGAGGATCCGTGGTGTCCCCGGGAACGGCCGAGGGAAGGCCCCGAACCTCGGGCGTCAGGCGGCTTGCTTGACTCCGATGACGACCCCGTCCGGAGCGGTGACGTATCCGACTCTTCCGACGCCGGGGAGGTCGTGCAACTCTCCCCTCTCACCGCCCGCGCCCTCGACGGCGGCGAGGGTGACCTCGATGTCGTCGACCGCGATCCAGAGGATCGTGCTCTGACCCTGGTAGCGGCGATCCATGATCGCGGCGTCGATACCGGTGCCGGATCCTGTTCTGGCGGTCAGGTAACCGGGCAGGTGCGGAGACGGCTCCGACACCCACCCGAAGGCGCGGGCATAGAACTCGGCGGCCGCGGCCGGATCGGTGCTGGTCACTTCGATGTGCATGATGTTTCCCATACGGCAAGGCTAGGAAGAGCGGGTTCCGCGGGGCTTGAAGAAATCGGTCAGTCCTGCGCCATCAGACGGGCGATCCCGTCGTACCGATGACGGAATGCGGTCACCGTCATCCCCGTGAATCTCGTGAACTCGCGCGATGCATGGGGCTGGTCCGCGTACCCGGCAATGGCGGCGAGGAGCGCCGCCGGCTCGCGGTCGGCACGTTCGAGCAGGCGATCGGTGAAGGCACGATGGCGCATCACCTGGATGTACTGCTTCGGAGAGAGGCCGACGAGGTCGCGGAAGGCGCGGTACAGCGTCGATGAGGAGACCGCCAGAGCCACACGGAGTTCCTTCACCACGGCGACCGAGGGGTCGGCGTCGATCTGCCGGACGGCTTCGGGAAGGACTTCTGCGAAGGACGGATCCTTCCGCGCGAACTCGCCAAGCCAGCGGTCGAGTTCGTCGGCTGGATCCCCTCGAAGGCGGCTCTTGTCCGGGAGCGGGCCGATGGCATCGACCACCTGAGCGGGCTGTGTCGGGGCCTCGGGGAACAGCGACCTCGCACCCCACGGCGTGAATTGGATGCCGACGTAGTGCGAGTCACCTTCCTGCTCGATCACGAACGGCTCGACTCCCACGGGAAGATAGACGTTCGCGTTCCTCGTCGAAGGTCCCCCTGCCGCGAAGCGCCGTCCCGGTGTGCCGAGGCAGAACTGCACGGTCGCTCGCCCGTTCGGGACGAGCACGGCACGCAGTGCGCCCGGGGGCGCGGGTGCCGTCACCGACCAGTAGTGTTCGACGAAACCCGAGAGGCGTGTCGCCGGTGCGTGCCGCGTGTACCTCACTTCACCTCCTTCTGTGCGGGGCCGTCCTCGACACTTCCGAGGGCCGCCGGTTCATGCTCCCACCTCCCGTCCGGATCGGGTGCTGAACGACGTGGCGCTCCACGCCGATTCGCGGGAAGCTGAGGCATGAGGTTCCTCCGGCCGCTGTGGCGATACCCGTCGATCACGATCACCGTCGTCGTGTTCGTCGGCGTGCTGGTGCTCCATGGTGTCGACGCCGCTGCCGTCGGCCGTTGGATCGCCACCGGCTACGTCGCCGTGTTCGTCGTGTGGACTCTGGTCGGGATGGTGAGAGATGTGCTCCGGGGCCATGTCGGCCTCGACATCCTCGCGATCGTCGCGATGGTCGCGACCTTGGCCGTCGGCGAGTACATCGCCTCACTCATCATCGTGCTGATGCTCTCCGGCGGTGAGGCGCTGGAGGACTTCGCGGCCCGGCGCGCGAAGCGGGATCTGTCCGCCCTGCTCGATCGCTCCCCTCGCATCGCGCATGTGCTCGCGCATCCCCACGAGGACTCCGACGCCGTGGAGGATCGCCCCGTCGAAGACGTCGCCATCGGAGACGTCCTCCTCGTCCGCCCCTCGGAGATCGTGCCGGTCGACGGCGTGCTCCTCACCGACACGGGGACCTTCGATGAGTCCTCGCTCACCGGCGAGAGCATGCCGGTGACGCGCGGGTCCGGCGGAGAGGTGCTCTCCGGCGCGATCAACGGAAGCCGTGCCGTGCGAATTCGGGCCGTCCGCACGAGCGTCGACAGCCAGTACCAGCAGATCGTCGCTCTCGTGCACGCGGCCGAAGACTCACACGCCCCGGTCGTACGTCTGGCCGACCGCTTCGCGATCCCGTTCACCGCCGTGTCCCTCGCCCTGGCGGGGACCGCGTGGGCGATCTCCGGCGACGCGACGCGGTTCGCAGAGGTCCTCGTGCTCGCGACGCCGTGTCCCCTCCTCATCGCCGCGCCCGTCGCTTTCCTCGGCGGGCTCTCACGTGCCGCGAAAGCCGGAGTGATCATGAAGGGCGGTGCCGTCATCGAGCAGATCGCGCGTGTGCGGTCTGCGGCGTTCGACAAGACGGGAACGCTCACACAGGGACGTCCGGAGCTCGTCGACGTCCGACCGGCGAACGGATTCGGCACGGATGAGATCCTTCAGCTCGCGGCCTCCGCAGAGCAGTATTCGACACATGTGCTCGCTGAGGGCATCCGTGGCGCCGCGGAAGCGCGCGGTCTCGTGCTCCGCAGCGCCGCCGAAGCGCGCGAAGAGGCCACGAACGGCGTCGTGGCCGTGATCGACGGGCGCGAGGTCGTCGTCGGCAAACCCGCCTATGTGACCGCGCTGGCCCCCGACACCGTCCGCGCGACGCTCGACGTGAGCCAGGCGGCGGCGTACATCGCGATCGACGGGCGCTTCGCCGGCGTCCTCGTCCTCGCCGACCACCCGAGACCCGAAGCGGCGGCGGTCATCACCTGGCTGCGCACGCACGAGGTGGACCGGATCGTCATGCTCACCGGCGACGTCGGCTCGACGGCGGAATCGGTCGCTCATCAGGTGGGCATCGCGGAGATCCACGCCGAGCTGCTCCCGCCGGAGAAGGTCGGTCTCGCCGCCGAGCTCCACCCCCGTCCGGTGATGATGGTCGGCGACGGAGTGAACGACGCCCCCGTGCTCGCCGCCGCCGACATCGGGGTCGCCATGGGCGCGAAGGGAGCGACAGCGGCGGGTGATGCGGCCGATGTCGTGATCCTCGTCGATTCGCTGGCGAAGCTCGTCGATGCGGTCTCGATCGGGCGCCACACGCTGCGCGTCGCCCTCACCGCGATCTGGATCGGGATCGGATTGAGCATCGGCCTCATGATCGTCGCGATGACCGGGATCATCCCCGCCGTCGTCGGCGCCCTCGTCCAGGAGCTCGTCGACCTCGCGACGATCCTCTATGCGCTGCGGGCGCTCCGCGGCCCCTCCCCTGTGCTTCCCGCTCCCTCGGTCTCCCGAAGCCGGAACACCGAGGAGGCGGCGCCGCTCCCTGCCGACTGACTCGCGAGGCACGACACCCGCCAGACGATACGTGCGGATCGTGGCGCAGCACTCGTCGGCTCAATGGTGGAACGCCGATTGGGGCTTCTCGGCCGGCATCGGAGATTCGAGCGCGTCGAGGTACGCGACCTCGGCCTGAATCGCCTGCAGCAGCTCGGCCGCGAGGTCCATGCTCAGCCCGTTGCGGACGACGATGCGCTGCACCGTGATGTGCTCGAGGTCCACCGGCATGGGGTAGGCCGGGATCAGCCAGCCTTTCATCCGCAGCCGATCCTGCAGATGGTAGAGGTTCCAGTTCTTCGTGTGACCGTCCTGGAGGCGCCACGCGAAGACCGGGATGTCGCTGCCGTCGTTCCAGAGTTCGAACGCGTCGAGCTTCGCGATGCCGGCCGAAAGGTACTTCGCGACGTCCTGCGACGTCTGCTGCACGGCACGGTACCCCTCGAAGCCCAGACGCAGGAACAGGTAGTACTGCAGAACCACCTGCGCACCCGGCCGCGAGAAGTTCAGCGCGAACGTGGGCATCTCGCCTCCGAGATAGCTGACCTTGAACACGAGGCCCTCGGGGAGCCACTGCGCGTCCCGCCAGACCACCCACCCCAGCCCCGGATACACGAGGCCGTACTTGTGCCCCGACGTGCTGATCGAGTGCACGCGGTCGAGGCGGAAGTCCCACACCAGATCGGGCTGCAGGAACGGCGCGATCATCGCCCCGGACGCCCCGTCGATGTGGATGGGGATGTCGAGCCCGGTGCTCTTCTGGATCTCGTCCAACGCGGCGGCGATCTCGGCCACCGGCTCGTACATCCCGGTGTACGTCAATCCCATGATCGCGACGACGCCGATCGTGTTCTCATCGATGTACGAGGCCAGGTCATGACCGTCGAGCGTCTTGTGCTCCGCGCTGATCGGCACGTAGCGCGGCTCGACGTCGAAGTAGTTGCAGAACTTCTCCCAGCACACCTGCACGGCCGACGACATCACGAGGTTCGGGCTCGAGGCGTCCTTCCCCGCGGCGCGCCTGGCCTGCTGCCAACGCCGCTTGAACGCGAGACCGCCCAGCATGCAGGCCTCCGAGGAGCCGATCGTCGAGGTGCCGATGCTCTTCTCCGCATCCGGAGCGTTCCAGAGGTTCGCGAACATGTGCCAGCAGTTGTCCTCGATCGCGGCCGTCTGCGGGTACTCGTCCTTGTCGATCATGTTCTTGTCGAACGACGCCGAATACACCTGTTTGGCGTCGTCGTCCATCCACGTGCTCACGAACGTCGCGAGGTTCAGGCGCGCGTTCCCGTCGAGGATCGTCTCGTCCTCCACGATCTGCTTCGCGGTGTCGGGAAGGGATTCGGCCGAGGGGATGACGTGGCGCGAGGTGAGCGTCGCCTCCCCCGGCCTCGTGAAGATCGGCTGGTCGTCGGTGAAGGGGGTGCTCATGTCCGGAACCTTTCGCTTCGCTGACGGCGTCGCACCGGCGACACGCTCGATCCTCGTCGCTGGTCGTGTGCCGCCACTATCGCAACCGGCGTGGCGTCGCGCCAGCGTCTTTCATCCGCGCGGGATGAGTCCGCTTCGGTGCGTCCCCGAACCGGAAGGCGCTCGCACGAGTCGGTCAGCGATCCGCCGGGAGCTCGACCGGTTCGTGCACGATCATCTCGGGGGCGCGCGAGACGAGCAGCCAGCACGGCAGGATCGCGATGCACAGGACCGCCAGCACGGTCACGCTGCCGGTGACCGCGACGGCGATGAACAGGGCGATCCACCCGTCGCGGGACACGGCGAGGACCATCCCGAGCACGCCTGCGGCGATCGCGACGACGACGGGCACGTCGGGGACCACGGCGTTCGCGAGCACCCCGATCGCCGTGCCGATGAAGACGGCGGGGAAGACCCGGCCGCCGCGGAAGCCCGCCGCCGCGGCGATGACGAGGGCGACGATCTTCACCGCGACGATGATGGCGAGCTCCCCCGCCGAGTAGTCCCCCCTGTGCTCCACGAGGGTGGCGGTCTGCTCGAGACCCTTGAACAGGGTGACGGGGCCGCCGATGACGCCGAGCAGACCGAGGATCGCACCGCCCACCGTGACGTAGAGCACAGGGTTGCGGAGGATACGGAAGCTGCGATGGATGAACGGGAACACCGCCGCCGCCGCGATTCCGAGCGCAGCGGCCACAGCCGCGATCACGACCGCGCTGAGCAGATCGATCGCGGCGATGCTGTCGTACGCGGGCATCGGGACGGCGAAGGACGGTTGGGTCAGCAGCGACATCGTCACGGCGCCGGCACCCGCCGCGAGGAGTGGAAGGAAGAGCTTGTCCCAGAGCGCCTGGCCGCCGACGACCGATCCCACGACCCCGGTGAACACGAGGGCGGCGGCGACCGGGGTGCCGAACAGCGCGCCGATCGTGGCTGCGGCCGTGATCAGGACGATCAGTGTCCCGGATATCTGGGGCCAGAACCGGGCGAAGACGGCGATGAGGATGCCGGTGTTGATGGCGATGATCGGGCTCTCCGGGCCCAGGCTCACACCTCCGGCGAGGGCGAGGGCGGCGACGAGGGCGAGCGAGGGAAGCGCCCGCAGTGGGAGCGGCGGCGCCATGAGCTCCGTGGTCGCGGAATCCCGCCCGCCGTGGCCGGGGAGGAGCCAGATCGCGAGACCGACCGCCAGTCCGGTGAGGGTGAGGACGGTGAAGATCCACCATCCCGAGGCCGGGTCGAATCCGACCGCTTCCGGCAGCCCCTCCCACAGAGCGTGTTCGAGAAGCGCGGCCAGCTCCTCGAGCCCGAACAGGACCAGGGCGGACACCACGCCGATCAGGATCGCCGGCAGCGACAGGGCGATCAGGCCGCGCACGGTCGCCGCAGATGTTTCGTGCTCTTCACCGGTCGTCATCACGCCTCCACGCAGCCTCTGCTTCACGAACGCGACGGCGCAGTGATCACCGAATTATCCCCGCATTCCCGTGGTGGCTTCAACAGGAACGTCGGACCCGGCCCGGCGACGGATGAACGTCCCCCGGGTGAATTCGCGATGACTCCCCGCGATTCGAGAGCGGCCGTCGTTACCATGACCGAAGCGGGATTCCGCCGAGGAGCGGGCTCCCGAGATCGTCGGTTGAGGGTGGTCGACTCAGCCCGGAGAAGGGAAGAATCCATGGCTGAACTCATCGTCATCTCGTTCGACAGCGAACCGCAGGCGGAAGGCGCCTACGACGAGATCCTGTCGCTGCAGAACGACCTGGTCGTCGAGCTCTCGGGTCTCGCGCTCGTGAAGGTCGACGAGAAGGGGAAGACGAAGGTCGAGTACCCCGGGGCGGCCGGAAACGTCGGCGTCGGTGCCGCGGGCGGAGCGCTCTTCGGCATGCTCATCGGACTCCTGTTCTTCGTGCCGATCGCCGGTCTCCTCTTCGGAGGTCTCTTCGGTGCCCTGTTCGCCGGTCTCGACAAGACCGGCATCGACGCCGAGTTCCGCGACCGGGTGAAGAGCACCGTCTCCGCCGGCAAGTCGGCCGTCGTCGTCTACGCGACCAAGATCACGGAAGACAAGTTCGCCGCCGCGCTCGCACCGTTCAACGGCACCGTCGTGCAGACCTCACTCTCCGCCGAAGACGAGAAGGAGCTCATCCACGACCTCGGCGGCGCGCAGTAGGAGCAGGTGCCGCGCGTCGCACGGGGGCGCGGCGTCGGGGCCGACGCGAGAAAGGGCCCAAAGGGAGAGGCCCCGTCCGGTGGGACGGGGCCTCTCCCTTTCGATATCCGAGCTCGCCGGGATCCACGATCGGGCGATGGTCAGCTCCCGGATCTCAGCGATCCAGGATGGCGCGGGTGGTGACGTCGGGACGCAGGTCGAGTCGGCGCAGGAGCTGCGCGTTGAGTGCCACGACGATCGTCGACAGGGACATCAGGATCGCTCCCACCGACATCGGCAGCACGAACCCGATCGGCGCGAGCACACCTGCGGCGAGGGGAACCGAGAGCAGGTTGTAGCCCGCTGCCCACCACAGGTTCTGCTTCATCTTCCGGTAGGCGGCACGGGAGAGCTCGATCACCGAGAGCACCGAACGCGGGTCGTCACTGGCGAGGATCACACCGGCGGAGGCGATCGCGACGTCGGTTCCGGCCCCGATGGCCAGCCCCACGTCGGCCTGCGCCAGAGCGGGAGCATCGTTCACACCGTCTCCGACCATGGCGACCTTGCGGCCCTCTCGCTGAAGCTCCTGCACCTTCGCGGCCTTGTCCTCCGGTCGGACACCGGCGAAGAAGCGATCGATCCCGAGGTCGGCGGCGACCGTCTGCGCGACGGCCTCCGCGTCTCCGGTGATCATGACCACCTGCACACCGAGCGCGTGCAGCGCGTCAACGGCTTCCCACGATTCCTCCCGCACCTCGTCGGCGAGTTTCAGCGCGCCGACGACGCGACCGTCCCGGACGACGTGGAGGATGATCGCGCCGTCCGTGCGCCAACGCTCGGCGACCGGGAGCTCGTCCGCGTGCTCCTCTGACAGCAGGTGGGGTCCTCCGACGCGGACCTTCGCGCCGTCGACCGTCGCAGTGACGCCGACGGCGGGAGACGACGTGAAGTCGCGGCTCTCGGGCACCGCGAGCTTCCTGTCGACGGCCGCGCGGACGATGGCCTTCGCGAGCGGGTGCTCGCTGTCGGCTTCCGCGGCCGCGGCGAGCGCGAGGACCTGATCGGCGTCTTCGCCGTCGACGACCGAGATCTCGGAGACGATCGGCTCGCCCTTCGTGAGCGTGCCGGTCTTGTCGAAGAGCACGGTGTCGACGGTGCGCATGCTCTCCAGCGCCAGGCGGTCCTTGACCAGGACGCCGCCACGGGCGGCGCGCTCGGTGGCGATGGACACCACCAGGGGGATCGCGAGGCCGAGCGCATGCGGGCAGGCGATCACGAGCACGGTGATGGTGCGGATGACGGCGGCATCCGGGAGGCCTACCAGGGTCCACACGATGGCGGTGATCGCCGCGGCGCCCAGCGCGAACCAGAACAACCAGCCGGCGGCGGTGTCGGCGAGGCGCTGGGCGCGCGACGACGAGCTCTGCGCCTCGGTGACCAGACGCTGGATGCCGGCGAGAGTGGTGTCGTCCCCTGTCGCAGTGATCTCGACCCGGAGCCCGGAGTCCGTCGCCACCGTGCCGGCGGTGACCTGGTCGCCGATTCCTCGCGCGACCGTGCGGGACTCCCCCGTCACCATGGACTCATCCATCGAGGCGCGCCCGTCGACGATCCGCCCATCCGCCGGCACGCTTCCGCCCGGTCGCACGACCACGATGTCGCCGACGGCGAGGTCGGCCGGCGAGACGATGACGATCTGGCCGTGCTCGACACGCTCGGCTTCGTCGGGAAGGAGCGCGGCGAGGGAGTCGAGGGCCGACGTCGTCTGCGCGAGGGAGCGCATCTCGATCCAGTGGCCGAGCAGCATGATCACGATCAGCAGCGCGAGCTCCCACCAGAAATCGAGTTCGTGGTGCAGGATGCCCAGGCTCGCTCCCCACGACGCGAGGAAGGCCACGGTGATCGCGAGACCGATGAGCAGCATCATGCCGGGCTTCCGGCTGCGGAGCTCGCTGACCGCTCCGACGAGGAAGGGCTTTCCGCCCCACACGTACATCACGGTCCCGAGCACCGGAGACACCCACGCCAGCCAGGGAGCATCCGGCAGCGTGTAGCCGAGGATCATCGCGAACATGCTCGACAGGGCGACGGTGGGGATCGCCATCACGAGCATGATCCAGAAGAGGCGCCGGAACTGTCCGACGTGGTCACCGTGCCCCGCGTGTCCACCGTGTCCCGCATGCGCATCGTGTCCCGCATGCGCATCGTTACCTGCGTGCGCATCGCTGCCTGCGTGCGCGTCGTGGCCCGCGTGCGCGGCATGCCCTGCGTGGGAGCCTTGATGCACGGACTCCTCGTGCGCCACGGTGTGCGCATCCGCATGGTGCGTGGCGGGATCGGTGTGGTCGTGGTGTGGGGTGCTCATGGACCTCTCCTCCTCGGAAAGACGATGCCGTGCGGGGCTGCCGGATGGCGAACCCCGCACGGGTGAAGCGGGTCAGGCCGCCGCTGCGTATTTCGCGGGATCGGCGTCGAACGCCGGGCCGCATCCTGCGCAGCAGAAGTAGTAACGCGTGCCCTCGTAGTCGCGGAAGAGGCCGGCGGCCTCCGCGACCTCGATGACGACGGGGCTGCCGACCATCACCGGGCACTCTGCCATACCGCCTGTGGGCGATGCGAGCAGATCCTTGCGTCCGTCGGCGGATACGGCGCTGTCGCTGTTCACGCTGCAGCAGGATCCTGCGGGGGAATCGGACATGAAGTGCTCCTCTTTCGGTTTCTCAGGGGGTTCCGACGGGTGACGCCGTCGTCGTGCGCTCTCGCGCGACTCCGGCATCCGTCGGGGAGGGATCCGCCGCCTGGCTCCGGAAGGACCGCAGGCGGAGGCTGTTGCCGACGACGAAGACGCTGGAGAACGCCATCGCCGCACCGGCGAGCATGGGATTGAGCAGCCCGAGGGCCGCGAGCGGGATGGCGGCGACGTTGTAGGCGAAGGCCCAGAACAGGTTGCCCTTGATCGTGCCGAGTGTCTTCCGCGAGAGCCGGATGGCGTCCGCCGCACTACGCAGGTCTCCCCGCACGAGCGTGATGTCACTCGCCTCGATGGCGACATCGGTGCCGGTGCCCATCGCGAGGCCCAGGTCTGCTTGAGCCAGAGCCGCCGCGTCGTTCACGCCGTCTCCGACCATCGCGACGACCTTGCCCTCGCCCTGCAGCCTGGTGATGACGTCGACCTTGTCCTTGGGGAGGACCTCGGCGATGACCTCGGTGATGCCGACCTCGGCCGCGATCTGCTCGGCCACCGCCCGGTTGTCGCCGGTGAGGAGGATCGGTGTGAGCCCGAGGGCCTTCAGCTGCGTGATGGCCTGGGCGCTCGACGGCTTCACGGTGTCCGCCACGACGAGCACGCCACGCGCCTCTCCGTCCCAGCCGACGGCGATCGCGGTCTTGCCCTGACGCTCCGCCTCGGCCTTCGCTGAGGCGAGAGCGGCGGGAAGGTGCTGCGACCAGTCGGCGAGGAGCGATTCCCGGCCGACGAGCACGGCGTGTCCATCGACGACGCCCTGCACACCCTGGCCCTCGATGTTGGCGAAGCCCTCCGGGACCGGAAGTGCACCGACCTCCTGCGTCGCGGCCTTGGCGATCGCCTGTGCGATGGGGTGCTCCGAGGCGTCCTCGACGGCCCCAGCCAGTCGCAGCAGTTCCGCCCGGTCGACACCCGCAGCGGTGTGCACGTCGGTGAGGGTCATCTTCCCGGAGGTGACGGTTCCGGTCTTGTCCAGTACGACGGTGTCGACCTTGCGCGTGGACTCGAGGATCTCCGGTCCCTTGATGAGGATGCCCATCTGGGCGCCGCGTCCCGTGCCCACCAGCAGTGCGGTCGGGGTGGCGAGACCGAGTGCGCAGGGGCACGCGATGATCAGCACGGCGACCGCGGCGGTGAAGGCGGCCGAGGCGGGGAATCCCGCCCCCAGCCAGGCGCCGAGTGTGCCGAGTGCGACGGCGATCACGATGGGGACGAAGATCCCGGAGACACGGTCCGCGAGGCGCTGCACCTCGGCCTTGCCGGTCTGCGCGTCCTCCACGAGCCGCGCCATCTGCGCCAGCTGCGTGTCCGATCCGATGCGCGTGGCGCGGATCACCAGGCGTCCGCCGGCGTTGACCGTGGCGCCGGTGACGGCGTCGCCCTCACCGACCTCGACCGGAACGGATTCGCCGGTCAGCATCGACGCATCGACGGCCGATGTCCCCGACACGATGATCCCGTCTGTGGCGATCTTCTCCCCCGGACGGACGACGAACTCGTCGCCCACCTTCAGCTCCGCCGTGGGGATGCGCGTCTCGACCCCACCGCGGATGACTGCGACGTCCTTCGCGCCGAGCTCGAGCAGCGCCCGCAGCGCCGCCCCGGCCTGACGCTTGGAGCGCTTCTCGAAGTACCTCCCGGCGAGGATGAACGTGGTCACGCCCGCCCCCACCTCGAGATAGATGTTGGCCGCCCCATCGCTCGGGGCCACCGTCAGCTCGAACGGGTGCGTCATGCCGGGGACCCCGGCCGTGCCGAGGAACAGGGCGTACAGCGACCAGAGCAGCGCCGCGATCGTGCCCATCGAGATGAGCGTGTCCATGGTCGCCGCGCCGTGGCGGAGGTTCGTCCATGCGGCCTTGTGGAACGGCCACGCCGCCCACACGATCACGGGTCCGGCGAGGGCCAGCGACAGCCATTGCCAGTAGGTGAACTGCAGCGCGGGGATCATCGCCATCGCGATGACCGGGACGGTCAGCACGATGGAGGCGACGAGTCGGTGCTTGAGGCTGATGAGCTCGGCGTCCGGTGCGTCGTCGACATCGTCCTGTCGGGCGGCGTTCTCCGGAGCGGGCAGCGCCGCGGTGTAGCCGGTCTTCTCCACTTCGGCGATGAGAAGCGCGGGATCGAACCCGGCCGGTGCCATCACCTTGGCCTTCTCGGTGGCATAGTTCACCGTCGCCGTGACGCCGTCGATCCGGTTGAGCTTCTTCTCGATCCGCATCGCGCACGATGCGCAGGTCATGCCGCCGATCTCCAGCTCGACACTGGCCTCCGGGGCTGCGGACTGCGTGTCCGTCATGATGATCTCCTCGATCCTTGCGCTCCGCGCCCGAGGACGCGGAAGAGAGTGCTGCGGGACGGGCTCAGTGCCCGTCGTGGTCGTCGCCGGTGTCCGTGGACGTCCCGGCGGCGGAGGGCGTGGCGTCCAGGACGAACGGCGCGGTGTGGACTTTCCCGTCGACCTGGAAGTCGAGGTAGAGCAGGTATCGGCCGGCGGTCGGGGCCTGTGCCGTGAAGATGACCTCGGGGCCGGCGAGGTCACCGGCTGCGGGCTCGTCGCCGTGCGCATGGACGTGCAGATACGCCAGGTCGCCTTCGCGGAGCGCGACGAGGTGCCCGAACGCTCCGAGGTAGGGCTCGAGTGCCGTGACCGGCGCTCCGTCGCGGCTGACCTCCACGGTCAACTCGCTCCCGGTGCCGGCGACCAGGTCTCCCGTGATCGTCACGTCGAACCCGTCGACGGCCACGGTCGTCTGCGGTCCCGTCGGCGGCTGAGGCGTGAGGATCCCGGCGACGTCGACGGTGCGCGAGAGTGTCGTTCCCGCTCCGCCCTCCGCCGTGAAGTCGGCGTAGACGCGGTAGGTGCCCGCGGCATCCCAGGTCCACGGCAGCGACCAGGTGCCGGTGTGCGCGTCCAGCACGGGGTGCACGTGCCGGTACTCACTGCCGTCGCTGCGCACCACGATGAGGTGCAGCTGCTTGCCGTGAGCCGTCTCATATGCGGTGACCGCGTCACCCGCGGCATCCCGGATCTCGAAGGACAGTTCACCCTCGATTCCGGTCTCCCCCGGCGCCGTGATCGCTCCGATGGTGAAACCGGATGCCGCGATCGTCACTCCACTCACGTCTGATTCCTCTTCTTTCCCTGTTCCCGTGTCCTGCACGGCTTCCTCAGCGGGGTGCTCGTCGTGTCCGGCGTCCCCGCGCTCCGTCCAGGAGGCCACGGCGCTCTCGGGCACGATGGCGCTCGACGCGGCGAATGCCGCGCCGAACACCACCACGAGGCCCGCACCGTAGATGCCGAGACGGCCTGCGGTGTTCATCAGGCTCTGACCGCCTGGTAGCCCGCCTCGTCGACGGCTGCGAGGATCGCGGCGTCGTCGAGAGGCTCGGCGCTGGTCACGACGAGCCTGCCGGTCTGGGCGCTGACGTCGATGGCGTCGACGCCGGGGATCTGACCGACCTCGCCGCGGATCGCGACCTCGCAGTGACCGCAGCTCATTCCGGTCACCTGGTACTCGCTCGTGCTCATGTCCGTTCCTCTCTCGATGTCAGCATACCCAGGTGGGGTACTCCTTCGTCTCAACCCTATACCCTCCTGGGGTATTCCGATCACGCGTCGCGAGTTCGACGGGCGCCCCGCGCCATCACCCCCGCCGGGTGACCGGCACCTGTCGTGGCGGAGCGGAGATGCCAGCCTGGGTGCCACTGTCGCCCACCCATCGAGACGCGAGGAACCGATAATGACCGACCGCAGCTCCCTGCCTTCCTGGCGCGACACGCGCACCCGCAGAGACATCGAGGCGTTCATCGCCTCGGTCACCGAGGGGCCGGGCGCCGTCCCCGTCGAGGAGCGCGTCGCGGTGTTCGACAACGACGGGACCCTGTGGTCCGAGAAGCCGATGATCACGCAACTGCACTACGTCGTGGAGCAGTGGCGGGCAGCGGCGGAGCGCAATCCCGAGCTCGCCGAACGGCAGCCGTACCTCGCCGCCGTGAGCGGCGACTTCGGCTGGCTGGGCACAGCGATCGACAAGCACTACAGCGGCGATGACTCCGATCTGAAGATCATCATCCAGTCGCTCGTCGGACTCACCGACGGGATGAGCGTCGAGGACTACGCGAGCTCCGTGGAGGAGTTCTACCGGACGGCGCAGCATCCGACCCTCAAGCGCCCGTACTCGGAGGCGGTCTACCAGCCGATGGTCGAGCTGCTCCGCTACCTGGAGCACCACGGCTTCACCTGCTATATCGTGTCCGGGGGCGAGCGGGACTTCATGCGCCCCATGACGCAGGCCAACTACGGGATCCCCCCGGAGCGCGTGGTCGGATCGGCCTTCGGACTCGCCTGGGACGATGCCGACGCCACCGTGCGGTACTCTTCCTCGCTCGCCTTCTTCGACGACGGCCCCGAGAAGCCCATCCGGATCTGGACGCGCATCGGCCGGCGCCCCCTGTTCGTCGGCGGGAACTCCAACGGCGACACGGCGATGATGGACTTCGCGCGTCGCGGACCGCGACCCGGCTTCGCGCTCCTGGTCCACCACGACGACCCGACACGAGGCGACATCCCGTACGACGCCGGCGCCGAGAAGGCGCTCGCCGATGCCGCGGACAAGGGCTACACCGTCGTGAGCGTCAAGGACGACTGGGCGACTGTGTTCCCGGACGCCCCCTCCGCCGCAGAAAGCGACTGAGCTTTCACGTCGAACGCCCGGGGAGTCGCACTCCCCGGGCGTTCGCTCACGTGCGAGCAGACGGACCGCTCACGGTGCGGAGGCGGAAACCCTCGCGTCCGGACCGGTGTTCTCGTCGGTGTCGTCGGTCTCGTCCGGCGCAGACTCCTCCGTCGTGTGCTCCGTGTCGGCGACTTCCGGACGCCGTAGCAGTTCGACCACGATCGCGAACACCACGAGACCGACGGTCACACCGACCACCGTGCCGAAGGAGACCGGACGCGTCACCATCAGGATGACCACGGCGAGGATCATGCCGACGAGGAGGATGGGTCCGTGGAAGCGGTCGACCGAGGAGCCGAACCGTCCGGTCGACAGCCCCCGCCGCTCCCAGGTGCTCCGGACCGCGGAGAATCCGCTGTCGAGGATGCCGCGAGTGGCCGCCGCGCTGCGACTCGACCCGGCGAGCCACGCCCAGACGGCGATCAGCACGCCGACCAGGGCCAAGGCCACGATCGTCGAACTCAGCAGCGAGGTCACCTGGTCGAACAGGGATTGGGCGGTTGCCGCGGTCATGATCGACGGACTCACCGCGCCGATGAAGAACGTCCTTCCGATGCCCACCCCCGCGGAGAGCAGCAGGAAGGCCACGGCGAACCCGATGCTGGTCCAGAAGAGCGCCCGCGTCCGGTTCCGCGCGATCAGGATGCCGGCGACGACCAGTCCGAGCACGACCCACGGCAGCCAGAACCCGGCTGCCACCGCGATCTGGTACACGGTACGCACCAGCACCAGAGCGTCGGCCTGGGCGATCGGGATCGACCTGTCGATCTCCGGGATGAGGTCGGCGAATCCGACGCCCCGCTCCGACAGCGCCGCCTTGACGCGGTCGACCACCAGGCCGATGTCGATCGACACCACGCCGTCATCCGCGAGCTGAAGCGCGGCGTCCGGACTGTTCTGCATGATCGCGACGGCGCGTTCGTGGGTGAATCGGAGTGATTGCACCCAAATGTCGGCGAACTGATCGGACGCCACGACATCATGGATGACACCGTCGACGAGCGACGTCAGGCCGCTGGCCGCCGGTACTTCCAGCAGGGAGAGCGCCGAGGACGCTCTGGGCGGAAGGTCGAGTTCCCGCAGGCCGTCGAACACCTCGCCGACGACCGCATCGAAGTCCACCTGCTCCTGGATCGCCGTGCTGACCTGATCCGCGACGAAGTCCTGGACATCGGGGTCCTCGGCGAGGGGCGCGAAAGTCGCGACGAACCGATCCGCATCGACGAGCTGCAGGCGCGCCCACGTCCCCATCGCCGCGATCGGAGCCATCAGAACGGCGACGGCGAGCACGATACCGGCGACGATGCTCCTGGCCACCGGGCGACGGCGGCGGGGCTTCTTGAGGGTCTCGTTCTCCTGCTCGAGGAGGAGGACGCGGGCCCGCAGATCATCCAGTTCACTCATTCGTTCTCCTCCTCGATGCACCGGGTCGGCTGTCGCTTCTCAGCTGCTCAGCTCAGCTCAGGATCTTCTGCTTGGCCGCGGCGAACTCCGCCTCGGACAGCACTCCGGAATCCTTCAGCGCGGCCAGCTGCTGCAGCTTCGAGATCATGTCGTCCGCCCCGGCGGCGCCGGACGCCGGTGCCGTGGGAGCCGCGTACTGGGCGGCAGCGCTCTGTGCCGCCGCGTCGACCTGCGCCTGCTGCTGCGCGGCCTCGTACTGCTGCTGCTCATACTGTCCCTGCGCGCGCTCCTGCTGATGCCGCGACATCGCCCCACCGACGGCGGACGCCGTCCCGGCGACCACTGCGGTCCTGGCCGCGAGGCCGATCAGTCCGGGGCGACCGAATCTTCTCAAGGGCATGTCATTCACCTTCCTGATCGAGGATGTCCATCATGGCGTTCACCACGGGCGCGGGCACGCGCTCGCTGCGGAGCACCTGCCCTCCGGCGGCCGCGAGGCTCTGAGCCAACGTGCGCGCGAAGGTGAGCTCCAGCACGACGAGGGCGGCGGACTGCCCGGGGGCGAGCGCGGCCGCCAGCGCCTCGACGTCCTCCTCGCCCGCGAGGCCTGCCGCCAGGGGTTCGAAGTCGTCGAGTCCGAGTGCGCCGTCGTCCGCGTCGAGTTCCACGATCTCGACTTCTCCGGTCTCCGATTTCGCGAGCACGACGAAGTCGAGCAGGCGCACGACACCGGTGTCGACGAGGTCGGTCAGTGCTCGGAACGTCGCCGGGTCGGGACGCGCTCCCTCGAACCCGACGAGGTAGAACTCGGCGGGGCCGAAACGGAAGTCATTCATGGATTGTCCTTTCTCACGGGGCACACGGACCGCGGCTGCGACCCATCGTCGCATCGCCGGCGTCGAAGCGATCCGCATTCTCACCCGAACAGGATGAGCGCTCAGTCCTCCGGGGGCTCGGTCTGACGGTTCTGACGGGGGATCCAGACCTTGCGGACGATGATCAGGATCGATGCCGTCAGCGGAATCGCCACGAGCGCTCCGAGCAGCCCCAACAGTGTGGCTCCGATCATCGCCCCGATGATCACGAGAACCCCCGGCACAGACGCCGCCTTGCCCATGATCCGCGGAGTGACGACGTACGCCTCGACCTGGATGTACACGAGGTAGGCGATCACGAAGACGAGCGCCGCTGTCGGGCTGACGAACAGCGTCGCCACACCGCCGATGACCAGGAACACCAGGGACCCGATCATCGGGACCAGGGTGACGAAGAACGCGACGATCGCCATCACCGCGGGGATGGACGACCCGACGGCGAGCTGGATCAGGAGCACGACGGCGGCGTTGATGATCGACAGGGTCACCCCACCGGCGACCACGCCCCCGACCGACTGCGTGATCTCGTCCAGCACCTCGGCGAACCGCACCCGGCGGTACAGCGGGACGAGATTCGAGATCGCCGCCTTGATGCTCTGCAACGAGGAGACGAAGTACAAGGTGAGGACGACGACCATGACGAAGCTCGACACGGCGCCGACGACTCCGAAGCCGGCCTTCAGGACCCCACCGGAGATTGCGAGGAACGACGACAGCGTCGTGAGCGAGCGGATGCTCTCGGCGACGACGGCTGAGAGATCGACACCGAGGTCGGCCTCCAGCGCGCGGTACCAGTCACTCTGCTGCATCGCCGCGATGGTCTCCGGCGCGGCCTCGATCGCGGCGGCGATCTGGCGGACCGTCGCGGGCACCAGGATGAGGAGGATCACCGCCACCACCCCCAGGAAGACGACCGCGACGATCGTCACGCCGACTGGCCTGCTCATCCCCCGGCGTTCGAGCACGCGCACGGCCGGATCGAGACCGAGCGCGAGGAACATGCCGAGGAAGATCGAGATGAGCACCGTCGAGATGCCCGCGATCGTGGCCGCGAGCGCGATCGCGAGAAGCACACCGACGGCGACCGAGAAGCCGGAGAGCAGCGGGGTCGCCGGCAACACGCGCTGAAGACGGGACCGCTGTCTTCCCTCCGGTCGTTCCGCGTCCTGCGCGGTCGTGTTCTCATCCACGGAACGCACACTACGCGCGCACCGCCCACGAGAGGCTTCGCTCTCACCCGTTCCTGGTGACCGCGACGGTCCCCCACCGTGGGGTCGCCCGCTCGGGGTGAGCGCTCCTCCCGCGCTCCCACGCACGCTGTCACCATCGCAGTACGCAGTAACTCAACGAAAGGGGTCCGAAGTGTCCATTTGGGAAAGCTTCTGGGACATCATCTGGTGGTTCTTCTGGGTCTTCGTGTTCATCTCCTATCTGATGGTCCTCTTCAACATCGTGGCCGACCTGTTCCGCGACCATGAGCTCAACGGCTGGTGGAAGGCCCTCTGGATCATCTTCCTCGTCTTCGTCCCGTTCCTGACGGCGCTCGTCTACCTGATCGCGCGCGGCAGAGGAATGGGCGAACGGAGCGTCTCGGTCTATCGGGAGCAGCAGCACGCCGCCGATTCCTACATCCGCAGTGTCGCCGGATCCAGTCCCAGCGATGAGATCGACAAAGCGTCGAAGCTCCTCTCGGCGGGCACCATCACTCCCGACGAGTTCGCCGCCATCAAGGCGCGCGCGCTGAGCTGACATCGTGGCTGAGGTGGTCGATGTCACCCTGCAGGCGCTCGGCGACGTCGAGTTCGTCGTCGTCCGCCTGGAAGACGACCGCCTCAGCCCGAACATCCTCGAAGCGCTGCTGCGACAGGTCGAGAGCGGAGCCATCCGTCTCCTGGACTTCCTGATCGTGCAACGGCTCGGCGATGAGGAGTATCGCGTCATCGAGGTCGACCACGACGAGTTCACCCTCGCCGGCCTGGGGCTGGACACACCGGGACTGGTCTGCGAGGACGACGCTCGCCATTTCGCCTCCGGGCTGCCGATCGGCTCGCTCGCGGCCGTGATCCTCGTCGAGCCGACGTGGGGTGAGCGGTTCTCCCGCGACGTCGATCGTCGAGGCGACCGCATCCTCGCGACCCAGCCGATCCCCGCCGCGATCGCGAACGCGGTTCTCGCCTCGGCGTTGCAGCAGTCCTGACGCGGAGCAGCGAGAGGGGCAGCCGATCAGACGGTGGTCCGCACCGCCTCCCGCCGGGAGGAGACCCCGAGTTTGCGGTATATCGCGCGCTGGTGGGTCTTCACGGTGTTGATCGACACGGCCAGCTCTCGGGCGATCTCATGCAGCGTGCGCGCCGTCTGCAGCTGTTGGAACACATCGCGTTCCCGCTCGGAGAGCGCGTCGATCAGCGACCCGGCGGCGTTGTCCGCCAGGCACCGTCCGATGAAGTCCTCGAATTGCGTGCCGAAGTGCACATGCTCGTGGAGGAGTCTGCGCACCGCCGATTCCCGCGGCCCGAAGGGCAGACGGATGTTCTCGCCGGAGGCGACCGCGATGGCCGCCTCGCACAGCTCATGCGCCTCGTCGTGATGTCCGCCCTGGCGGCGCAGCACCGCGGCGGTGATCAGGGTCGCCGACTTCACGTACGAGACTTCGGCGAACGCGCGCAGGGATCGCAGCATCTCCAGAGCCGCCGAGTACTCGCCCGCGCGCCGCAGCACCCCGGCGAGCGCGACGTTGACGACGGGAAGATCCGGACAGTGGATGTACTTCCTCGCGATCCGCATGGCTCGGTCCTGGCGACCGACGGCCTCCTCGAGCAGCGCCACCGACGACTCGCGGAACGCCGGCCAGGACACTCCGTGGACGACTTCGAGCGGGATGGTCTGGATCCCGATCGCCGCGCGGCGGCAGGCCGCGACATCGCCTGTCTCGGCGGCCGCGAACGCGATCATCATGCGGGCGACGCTCGTGAAGGACCGATCGGCGCTCCCGTTGGCGATCACGGTGCCGAACTCCCGGATCGCCTGGTCGAACTCGCCCGACCAGTACGAGACATACCCGGCGGCCGTCGCGGCACTGCCGCCGGCGTAGGTGCTCCACGGCAGCCGGACGTCCTCCGCATCGGATACGACGGCGAGCGAGACCCGCGCGTCGGTGAGGCGCCCGGCCCAGGTCTGCCCGAAGGCGAGATGGCCCAGAGCCCGGCTCGCGAGTTCGCGATCCCCGGAGCTCTGCGCTTCCCGTGCCGCGGCGGAGAAGTACTCGAGCGGGATCATCGGGTTGCCGCGGTGCCGGATCTCCGTCCAACCGAGGAGATAGTTGAGGGGCGCACGATCACCCAGCTCGGTCGAGTCCGCGTCGAGCAGCATCTGCCGCACCTTCGCGCTCGCGTTCGCGACGTCGCCGCGTTCGTCGGCGATGAACAGCCGGGCGATCTGCAGAACGGCCGGCTCTGCGTCGTCACCCTGCCGAGCGATCATCGCCTCCGCCCGTCGGAACAGCTCGCGGGCGACGCGATGATCGCCGAGCACATCGCTCGCGCACGCCCGCACGAGCAGCACCTGGGCATCTTCCGGGCTGCGGCGCAGCATCTCGGTCGCCGTGCGCTCGACCTCGGAGGCACTCGCTCCGACGACGAGGCCGAGCCAGTGGTGCAGGAGCGTCCGCCGGGCGACCTCGAACTCTCCGGCGCGGAGCGAGTGCGCGATCGACGCGATCGGATCCGTGGCTTCGAGCAGGATGGCGGCGCGGCGGTGGCACCCGGCTGCTCGCTCGGCATCCCGTCCGAGGATCTCCGCGCATTGCTTCGCGAACGAGGCATGCCAGCGATACACGACGCCGTTCGGCCCTTCGAAACGATCGAGGAAGAGACCGAGTCGTACGCAGGTCTCGAGCAGGTCTCGGGCATCGGGCCGCTCGGTGACGGCCGCCGCCAGCTCGGGCGTCAGCTCACCGCAGACGCTCCCCTCGAGCACGAAGTCGGCGACGTCGGGCGGGAGTGCCCCGAGGACGTGCTCCCGCACGTAGTTCCCGAGGAAGCTCGACGCGCTCTGCGCGCGGGAGTCGGGTCTTGCTCCGCCGATCATCATCAGGCGGACGGCGATGGGCCATCCCCGAGTCTCCTCGAGAATGGTGTCCGCGCCGAGACGGGCTGCCGAGGTTTCGTGGAGGAGCGCCACCTCCGCCCCGGTGAAACTGAGCGTCTCCGCACCGACGAACGACTCCGGATGCGTGACCCGATGCCGGGAAAGGGTGACCTCGAGCAGCGTCGTTCCGACGAGCACGACCCGCAGGTTGTCCGGGGCCTGCTCTGCGAGCATCCCGAGAAGCCCGTGGCGCCAGTCCTCCCCCGCGCGCTGCGCATCGTCGACGACCAGGTGGACACGTGTGCCGACCTGTTCGAGGGCTTCGCAGATCTCCTGGTAGGCGTGCTCGGGGTCGTCCAGATCCCGTGCGAGCGCGAGCGGGCTCCCCGCACGCTCCGAACCGACCTGCAGCGCGTTCACGACCCCCTGGGTCAGACGCGATGGGTCGGAGTCGAACGAGCTGAGGCCGAGCCAGGCGACCTGCTCGAGTCCGGAGGCCCAGTCCGCGACGGCCGTCGTCTTGCCGAAGCCGCTGGGGGCGCTGATCACGGTCAGCGGGTCGACCGACGCCGCCTCGGAGAGCACGGCGCTCACCCGTTCGCGGCGGATCGCGCCGGGTTGAGGAGCCGGCGGCCGGAATCGCATGGTGGGTCCCGGCCTCGTCGAACGTACGGGGGGCGACATGGCACCAAAGCTAGTGGCGTTGTCGGACCGCGTTCAAGGGCCTCCCCCGGGTGATTTCAGTCTGCGCCGTCCGTTCCGGCATCGCGTTTGAGCGCGTCGGCGGTACGGATGAACAGGATGATCCAGGTGAACACGACGGTCCCGGCCACGAGCTCGACGGCCGTCAGCGTGTAATAGCCGACAGCGAAGAACACCGACAGCAGCACGATGAGCAGAGTGAACACGTAGCCGAGCAGCAGGAACGTCCGGGAGACGCCCGGCACCCACCAGCGGATCGCCACGATGAGGACCGCATAGGCGACGACCATGCCCGAGGCCACACCGGTGTGGAGCGCGAAGTGCTGGTCGACCGGGAACACGCCGACGAGGCCGAGGAAGATCCCGACGATCACCAGACATGTCCGCACCGACGCCGTACCGCGCGGATGCGTCGTCGGGATCCCCTTGGTCGCGTAACGGGCGAGGGTCGTGACGAGGATGCCGGCGACGATCAGCGTCAGGTTGAAGGCCCGCGCCGACAGGTCGTCTGTCATTCCCAGAGCGCTGAGGTTCTCCTTCCACCACTGCGGGTCGCTCGCGGTGAGCATGCTCGCGAGCACCCCGAGCACGAGGAACACGGCGAGCACCGTCGCCAGGAGCTGCAGATCGAGATGGGTCGCGGAATAGTAGGTCACATACGCCGTGAGCCCCGCCGCTGCCCCGGCGAGCATCAGCACGGGTATCGGGTACACCACGGCACCGATGAGCCCCTTCTCCATGATCGTCGCCGCCAGAGTCCATCCCAGCAGGGCGATCATCGCATGTGCGAAGGCGAAGGCCCCGACGTCGATGACGTCGAGCACGCCCAGCCTCTTCCCCCGCGCGGGGTCGGCCGCGATGATGCGTCCCAGCACGAAGACGACGATCGCCGTGACGGCGGACATCAAGGCAGCGAACTGACCGAGTGAGTCGGGGCCGGAGATGGGTGCCGGACGCAACCGGAACACCAGGAGGGCGACGAGCGCCGCCAGCACGAACGCGAAGATCGAGATCTGGAGTCCGATGGCCTCGCGTGCTCGTTCCCGCGTCGCCCCGTGCGAGCGCGCCGCCGTGAGGAGGTCGGGTGATCGTGGCGTCGACGACATGCTCTCAGTCTCCGTTCCCGGCTGCGCGATGGCGACACGGGGTCATCCGTGTCGGGCGATCCTCCCTCGGCATCAGATCTTGATCGGATAGGTCGACAGCACGATGACGCCGACCACGGCGAGAACCCCGCTGAGGGTGAGGAACACCGTCCGCCTCCAGCGCGCCCGCTGGTTCTGGGACAGGGCCGCGAAGAAGAGCACGAGTGCGAAGAGGACCGTCAGCAGCGAGTAGTCGTCGCCGCGTTGATTGTTGCGCAGCGCTTCGTCGAACTTCTCATCGGCACGCGCGCTGAGCTCCGCGGCCTCCACTTCCCCCGGCGGCACGTACTCGTCCATCGCGAACGGCCCGTCCGCCGTGCGTCCGCCCTCGTTCCAGGCCTCGAAGGCAACGGCGAACTCCGGGGTGAAGCGCTCCTCGATGAATGCGCGCAGCTCCGCGCGCTCGTCCGCCTCGGCGAGAACCCACTCCGTGTAGATCGTCAGGTCGTACTGGCGGGCGGCCTGCGCTCTCGCCTCCGCCGACGCCGCCTGTACGCGTGCGCTCGATGCCTGGCTGAACGCTATCGACATCTCGCCGCCCCACTTGGAGGACTCGAAACCGCACCAGGCGGTGATCACCGCGGTGATGGCGAGCAGGAGGACCGTGCTGATCTCGAGCACGCCGTACTTGCGATCATGCGCCGGCGCCGGTCGGTCGTTCATGCGCCCATAGTGGCGTTCCGGCAGCGGGGAAGGTCACCTCGCTCACCCGCACCGGGTGACCGCGACCCGCACCCGGGGAGGCACGCGACGCATCCTTGTCACATGAAGCGGACGCACCTGAGACCGAGCGGCCGGGGATCGTGACGCTGGGAGACCTGTTCCCGGACGGGCTCTCGGCCTGGCAGATCGTGCTGGCGGTGCTGTCGGTGCTCGTCGGCTGGTTGCTCTCCCGCTTCGCCCGAAGAGGCGTGCTCAAGCTGGCGGCGCGCACACCGGGCATCTCCGACTCGGTCGCGCAGCTGGCCGCGCGGTTCACGCAGTACGCTCTGCTCCTGGTCGGGGTCGGCGTCGGTCTGGCTTTCCTCGGCGCGAATGTGCAGCCGCTGCTCGCGATGACCGCCATCGCCGTGGTCGTGCTGATCCTCGTTCTCCGCGGGGTCGCAGACAACTTCGCCGCCGGGGTCCTGATCCAGTCGCGACAATCGGTGAAGATCGGCGAGGAGATCCTCATCGACGGTCCCGATGGTGCGATCCACGGTGTGGTGCAGGAGCTGAATGGACGCACGGTCATCCTGACGACGGTGGACGGCAGGACCGTGCACGTGCCGAATGCCGCCCTGCTCACCGGCGTCCTGGTGAACGACTCGCGCCATGGCGCGCGTCGCAGCACCGTCGACATCCGCGTCGCGCGCGCGGCAGCGCTCGAGTTGGACGTGGTGGTCGACGTCATCACGCAGGCGGCGAGCGAGGTCGAGGGCGTGCACTCGCGTGAGCATCCCGACGTCATCTTCGCCTCGGTCTCGCCGGCGCGCTGGATGCTGACCCTGCGGATCTGGCATCACCCGCTCCACGGAACGGCCGTCGTCTCCGGCGCCGTGCGCGGAGTCGCGGAGGCGTTGGAGGCCGCGGGCATCGAGGCGGTCGTCACGCCGCAGCAGGGGCCGCCACCGCTGATCTCCCCGGAGGCCATCTGATCGGGCCCGTCGATGCCGGTGCCGCGAGGCGACGGCGAACCCCGTCGCCGGCGGCTACGCTGGCCGCGTGACCTCCTCGCCTGCTCCCGAGCACACTCCGGTCCGGATGCTCTCCCCCAGTCTGCGTGTGCTGCTCGTGCTCGCCGCGAGCGTGGTGACGCTGGCCGGTGTGTCCCTCGCCCGCGATCTCTTCGGACCGATCGCCCTCGCGATCGTGATCGTCATCATCTGCGAGCCTCTTCGCCGCCCTCTCGATCGACGTGGGTGGCCGCAATGGGTGAGCACGACAGCCGTCATCGTGGTCGCCTACCTGATCCTCCTGGTGATGGGCGCGCTGCTCTGGCTCGCGGGCACGCAGTTCGCCCGCCTGGTCGGAGAGCTCGTCTCGGAAGGCGGGTTGGCGAACACCGTCGACGAGTTCGTCGGCTGGCTGCAGGCGCTCGGTCTCGACGAGTCGGCTTCGGATGCCGCGGCCTCGGCACTCGATCCCGCGACGCTGCTCGACGTCGCCCGCAGTGTGGGAGGCACGGTACTCAGTGTCGCGACCGCATTGTTCTTCGTCTGCGCCTACATCATCTTCATGGCCGTCGACGCGGCACGCTACCGCCAGGCACCGTCGCTGTTCGGCGCCACGAAGGGGGCGGTCATCGCGCGCATCGCCCACCTCAACACGGGCATCCGCCGCTACTACATCGTCAACGCCTCCTTCGGCGCGATCGTCGCCGTGATAGACGGGCTCGCCCTGTGGTGGATGGGCGTCCCGGCTCCCGTGGTGTGGGCGATCCTCGCGTTCGTCACCAACTTCATCCCGAACATCGGCTTCGTGCTCGGACTCGTCCCCCCAGCCATCCTCGCGTTCGTCGTCGGCGGCTGGCCGTTGCTGCTGGGCGTCATCGCCGTGTACAGCGTGGTGAACGTCGTCCTCCAGGTGCTCGTGCAGCCGAAATTCGTCAGCGATGCCGTCGATCTGAGCCTCACCCTGAGCTTCTTCTCCGTGATCTTCTGGACCTTCATCATCGGCCCGCTCGGCGCGATCCTCTCCATCCCGCTCACGCTGCTCGCACGCGCCCTGGTCTTCGAGGGCGATCCCGATGCCACCTGGCTCCGCTGGCTCTCCGGCGATCACACCGCCGTGCCACCCGCCCCCGAACCGGAGCCGACCGCAGAACGTCGTCGGCGTCGACGTCGGGGGTTCCGCCGCGCCTGAGCACCGCACTTCCACCGTCGACGTGGCGTAAATCACCAGGGGTGGCGTAAATCACCAGGGGGAGGTTGCGAAGCAGACGTGGTCGCCGTCACCCGCCCGGTGGGATCGTGGACGCGAACGCGCTCGACGGGGGCGCTACCGAAGGGAGGCGACGTGCAACGCCCACTCGCGGGACTGACGAAGCGGAACTTCCTCACCGAGTTGACGGCCGGGGTGACGCTGCTCGCCATCGCGATCCCCCTCAACATCGGGTACGCGCAGATCGCGGGGCTCCCGCCGACCGCCGGCCTCTACGCCCTGATCGTCCCGACCATCGTGTATGCGCTGATCGTCTCCTCGCGACAGCTGGTCGCCTCACCCGATGCCGCGGCCGCAGCGCTCGTCGCGTCGTCGATCGGCGGTCTCGCCGCCGCCGGCAGCGCCGACTACGCCACCCTCGCGCTCGCCCAGGCGATCATCTGCGGAGTCATGTTCGTGCTGCTCGCCGTGTTCAAGCTGGGCTTCCTGGCGAACTTCCTCTCGAAGCCGATCCTCGTCGGGTTCGTCGGCGGGCTCGCGCTCGACATCATGGTCAGCCAGGTGGCGAAGATGCTCGGCGTCAAGATCGACTCGGGCAAGGAGTTCACCGGCAAGGTCGCCGACCTCGTCGGGGGCTTCACCTCCCTCAACGGCTGGGCGGTGCTGATCTCGGTCTGCTCGGTGGCGGTCCTGCTGCTAGGGCGCGCCTATCTCCGGGCCGTCCCGTGGGCCTTGATCGTGCTCGTGGCCACGACGCTCGTCGTCGTCCTCACCGGTCTCGACCAACGCGGAGTCGATGTCCTCGGCGAAGTTCCCGCCGGACCGCCGGTGCTGACCTGGCCGATGATCGACTGGTCCCTCTGGCTCATGCTCGTGCCCTCGGCGATCGCCTTGACGCTCGTCACGACAGCGGAGGGACTCCTCGTGTCCCGCTCGTACTCCGAGAAGCACGGCTACCCGTTCCATGCGAACCGCGACCTCCTCGCTTTCGGCGCCTCGAACATCGCCGCCGGTGCCCAGGGCAGCTTCGCGGTGGGTTCGTCGACCTCGCGCACGGCGGCGATGGACCAGGCGGGTTCTCGCACGCAGTTCCCGGCGCTGATCCTGGCAGCGGGAACCCTGCTGCTCCTCCTCTTCGGCACGGCGCTCCTGGCCGACATCCCGTCGCCCGCCATCGGAGCGATCGTCGGCGTGGCGATCATCCCCCTTCTCGGCATCCGGGACTTCATCGATCTGTGGCGCAAGGATCGTTTCGAATTCCTCATCGGGGCGACGTGCTTCCTGGTCACGCTCTTCATCGGCTCGATTCCCGGCATCCTTGTCGCGTTCGTGCTGGCGCTCATCAACATCGCCAAACGTGCTTCGAACCCGGCCATCGACGTCCTCGAGTCCAGCGGCGACCCCGGTGAATCCCTGCTCGAAGACGCTCCGGCAGGAACGGTGACCGCGCCGGGAGTGATCGTCATCCGACTGGCCGCGCCGCTGTTCTTCGCGAACGGGGCCGTGTTCTCGACCGCTGTGAAGGACGCCGTCCGCTCGGCGGGCGACGGAGCCGTCCACCACCTCGTCGTGGACATGGAGGCCGTCACCGACGTCGACGTCACCGGTGCCGAGTCGTTCACCTCGCTCAAGAAATGGCTCGGTGATCACGCGGTCGCCCTCGCGTTCAGCAGGGTCAGGCCGAACACCCTCCAGAGACTCACCGCTCTCGAGCTGCTCGAATCGGAAGAGGTCTACGCGACCAACCGTGAAGCGATCACACAACTGGCGTCGACTCCTCCGGGATCGACACCTCCGGAGAAGGAGCACTAAAATGGGTACCGTCATCGGCGACATCCTCCCGCTCGCGCTCGGCGTCGCGATCAGCCCCATCCCGATCATCGCGGCGATTCTCATGCTGCTCTCGCCGAAGGCCCGCGTGACCAGCGTGGGGTTCCTGCTGGGCTGGGTCATCGGGATCGTCGTTGCGGTCACCGTGTTCACGCTGCTGTCGTCGATCCTGCCGGAGGACGATCCCGATGCCTCCCGTCCCATCCGCGGTGTGGTGCAGCTCGTCCTCGGTCTGCTGCTCTTCGTGCTCGCGTTCGGGCAATGGCGCAAGCGTCCGAAGGTCGGAGAGGAGGCCGCGCTCCCGAAATGGATGCAGGCCATCGACACCGTCACGTTCCCGGTCGCGTTCGGTCTGGGGTTCCTGCTGTCGGCGGTGAATCCGAAGAATCTCATCATGGCGGCCGGAGCGGGGACCGACGTCGGCGCTGCGACGCTCTCGACCGGGTCGACCATCGTGGTCGTCGTCATCTACACCCTCATCGCCTCATCGACCGTGCTCGTCCCCGTCGTCGGCTATCTCATCGCGGCTGACCGGCTGCGCGCACCCCTGGACGCTCTGCGAGGCTGGCTGGCCACCGAGAACGCCGTCATCATGGCCGTGCTGCTTCTGGTCATCGGCGTATCGATGGTCGGCAAGGGCATCGGGAGCTTCTGACCCGCATCCCGGATCTTCCGCGTAGGAGAGGAACACGGACATGGGCGAACTGATCCTGGCCCTCATCCCCGTCGCCCTCGGCGTCGTGCTCAGTCCTCTCGCGATCATGGCCCTCGTCGCCGTCCTCCTCTCCCGCGAGGCGCGGATGAACGGCATCACCTACCTCATCGGGTGGTTCATCGGTCTCGCGGGCCTCATGGCCCTGTGTCTCTGGCTGTTCCCGCTCCTGGCCGTCCATGCGCTGGGGGAACCGCCCCTGTGGGTTCCTCTCGTGCGGGTGCTCCTCGGTCTGTTCCTGATCGTGTCGGCCGTCTGGGTGTACCGGAAGGGACGTGTGCACATCGCGCGGATGGCCGCGGCTTCCTCGCCGCGTGAGGTCGTCGCCGCGTCACCGCAACTGCCCGGCTGGCTGCATTCGGTGGAGTCGTTCCGCCCCGGACGCACACTGCTCCTGGGGCTCGGACTGTTCGTGCTGAACCCTGTCGACGCCTCCTGCGCGATCCTCGCCGCACTCGACATCTCCCTGTCGGACGTCGACAGGACCGCCGGCCTCTGGGTCGCCGTCGTGTTCGTCGTCATCGGCACTCTGCCCATCGCCCTGCCCGTGCTGTACGTGGTGGTCCGCGGCACCGAGGCGCAGCCGCTCCTCGACCGGGTGCGGGGCTGGATCGCCGGCAACACCCACGTCCTCAATGCAGCGCTGCTCCTCGTGATCGGCGCCCTCCAGCTCGAGAAGGGAATCGCCGCATTGCTGTGACCCGGCGCGGGCCCTCCGAGAGATCACCCGGATGAAGGACGACGAGGTCTGCTGACGGGAAGAATCCGCCGCAGTACTTTGAACCCGATGGGCAGCTGCATCGTTCAACGAAGAGAAGGAGACCGGAGATGGCTCGGGAATTCCAGGGCAAGATCGAACTCGATGTGCGCGACTCCGTCGCTGACTGGGACGCCTACCGCGCCGCGGCACCACCAGCCGGCGCACCGAATGTCCTGGTCGTGCTCTACGACGACACCGGCATGGCCGCGTGGTCTCCCTACGGTGGCCGGATCAGCATGCCCACCATGGATCGACTGGCACAGAACGGCCTCACCTACTCGCAGTGGCACACGACCGCACTGTGCTCCCCGACGCGCTCGACCTTCCTGACGGGTCGAAACCATCACCTCAACGGCTTCGCGACGATCTCGGAGTCCTCGACGGGGTTCCCCGGCTACAACTCGCACATCCCCGACTCCAACGCCACGATGGCGCACGTCCTCCGCGATGCCGGCTGGTCGACCTTCTGGGTCGGCAAGAACCACAACGTCCCCATCGACGAGTGGACCGCCGGTGCGTCGAAGAAGCACTGGCCGCTCGCGCAGGGCTACGACCGCTTCTACGGGTTCATCGGCGGGGAGACCAACAACTGGTACCCCTCGCTCGCCGAGGACAACCACTACATCGATCAGCCGTATCTCCCCGAGCAGGGCTACCACCTCTCGAAGGACCTCGCCGACCAGGCCCTGACGATGATCCGCGACGTCAAGCAGACCGAACCGGAGAAGCCCTGGTACCTCTGGTTCTGCCCGGGCGCCAACCATGCGCCCCACCATGCGCCGCAGGAGTACATCGACAAGTACAAGGGACAGTTCGACGACGGCTACGAGGCCTACCGCGAGTGGGTGCTCGCCCGCATGGTCGAGAAGGGCATCCTCCCGGCCGACACCGACCTGACCGCGCTGAATCCGATGACCGACGGCACGTTCAACCCGACAGACGAGGTGCGTCCCTGGGACTCGCTGAACGCCGAGGAGAAGGCGATGTTCTCGCGGATGGCCGAGGTGTACGCCGGCTTCAGCGAGTACACCGACGCCCAGGTCGGCCGTATCGTCGACTACCTGGAGGAGTCCGGACAGCTCGACAACACCCTCATCCTCTACTGCGCCGACAACGGCGCATCCGGCGAGGGAAGCCCGAACGGCTCCGTCAACGAGGGGAAGATCTTCGGCGGCTACCCGGACGACGAGGCGGAGAATCTGCGTCTCGTCGACAAGCTCGGCTCCCCCGATACCTACAACCACTATCCGACCGGTTGGGCGGCGGCGTTCTCGACGCCGTACAAGATGTTCAAGCGGTACACCTACCAGGGCGGCGTCTGCGATCCGCTGGTGATCCACTGGCCCGCCGGGATCAAAGCCCGCGGCGAGGTGCGCCACCAGTACCACCACTCGACCGACATCGTGCCGACCATCCTCGAGGCCTGCGGCGTCGATTTCCCCGACGTCTACAACGGCGTCGAGCAGACGCCGCTATCCGGAGTCTCCATGGCGTACTCGTTCGACGCCGAGCCCGAGGGTCCGACGCAGAAGAAGACGCAGTACTACGAGATGCTCGGCCAGCGCGGCATCTGGCACGAAGGGTGGAAGGCGGTCGCCGTCCACGGACCGATGAGCGGTATCAGCAACTTCGACAAGGACGAGTGGGAGCTCTACCACACGGATCTCGACCGCGCCGAAGCGACGAACCTCGCCGCCGAGCACCCGGACAAGCTGGAAGAACTCAAGGCGCTCTGGATGGAGGAAGCGCAGACGAACAATGTGCTGCCGCTGAACGACCTGCAGATCATCGGCAATCCGAAGGACTTCGAGACGTTCGTCGCCATGGAGTTCCACCAGCCGGCTCCTCCCTCCGGCCAGTTCGTCTACTACCCGGGCACGAGCGAGGTGCCGGAGCGATCCGCGGCGAACACACACGGCGTCTCGTACAAGATCGCAGCCGAAGTGGAGTTCACCCCGGAGACGGAAGGGGTGATCTTCGCCCACGGATCACGGTTCGGCGGTCATGCACTCGTCGTGAAAGACGGACAGGTGCACTACGTGTACAACTTCCTCGGCATTCCTCCGGAGGATCGGGTCTCCGCGCCCGTGCCGACCTCGGGGACGCACATCATCGGCGTCGAGTTCACGAAGGAGGGCGTGGGCGAGCACCGCGAAGGCGTCGGCCCCGTCAAGCTGTACATCGACGATCAGGTCGTCGGCGAGAAGCGGATACGCACGGTCCTCGGGCACTTCTCGCTCTGCGGTGAAGGTCTGACCATCGGCAGAGACAGCGCCGACCCGGTGTCGTCACTGTACGGGTACGGATTCGACTTCGCCGGCGGCTCGATCACGAAGGTCGTGTTCGACATCGCGGATGACGCCTATCTCGACCTCGAGGCCCACTTGGCGGCCGCGTTGGCACGAGACTGACGCGTCTCGCCCCACGGCGGCCGCATGCGCTCACTCGATCCCGAGTGCGTGCGCGGCCGCCGTCACGCTGTCCCGGTCGGAGACCCCGAGCTTGCGATAGATGTTGCGCACGTGCGTCTTCACGGTGTTCGGCGAGATGAACTCCTGCTCGGCGATCTGCCGCAGCGTCGCGTGACGGCTCAGCGCGGCGAGGACGATGCGCTCGCGCCGCGTGAGCTCCTCGTCGACGAGGATGCCCGCCGCGGCGAGTCTCTCGCGGACGCTGTCCGCGAATCGGCCACGGGAGCCCGGGGTCGCGCGGGCGGCGAGCAGACGGGCCACCACGGGGCCGGCATCGGCGAAGCGGCGGATCTGCTCCTCCGGCTCGGCGAGGGCGAGGGCGAGGGAGAGGGAGAGCTGCGCCTGCTCGGGATGCCCCTCCTGCACGTCGAGACAGGCCGCGACCAACCAGGCATCGACCATCGAGGCCGGCAGCAGGCACGGGAAGGACCCGTCGAGCACCGGGCCGAGCGCCCGTCTCGCATGTGCGTGCTCCTGATCGTGGAGGAACGCGAGCGCGTGGAGCACCGCGACCTCGCCCTTCGGACCGAGCAGCCGCTCGATCTCGACGATGAAGCGATCGCGCAGCGACTGCTCGCCGAGCCTGTCGAACGCCCGCACCGCGAAGCCGCTCATCATCGCGTACCAGTGCACGGGAAGGGGCATGTCGTCGCGAGGTGTCAGATTCTCGAACAGTGACACCGCAGCCGAGTGCGTGTCGATCGCGGTGTCCGCTCCCAGCAGAGCGATCATCCCCCGCAGACCGCGCGCGATGGCCGGCTCGGCACCGGATTCGATGATGTCCGTCGCCGCGCGGAACGTCTCGTCGGCATTCGCCGCACGCATCTGTTCGAAGGGGACCCAGTAGCGCCACACCCTGGTCACCTCGTAGAACGAGTCGTCCGGTCTGCCGAGCTCGGACCAGCGCTCATCGAGGCGCGCACCGGAGCCGAGAACCTCGCGCATCCGGCCGCGGAAGAGCTCTGCGGTGTTCATGACGGCAGCGGCCTGCAGCTCGGCTGCCGGGGTGTCGGCCGCACGGGCGTGATCGCGCGCGAAACGGGCGAGACGCTCGGCCTTGTCCAGGTGACCGATGTACAACTCGGCCATCGCCGCCTGGAGGGACACATACGTGTCGAGCTGCGATTCTCCGGTGACCTCGTCCAGCAGATGGTCGAGCCGGTCGAGCGTCGCGGCGAGTCCTCCCCGCCGCACCGCCGTGTGCAGATCCAGCCCTTTCCGCCACTGCCGGGAGATGTTCGACTCCTCCGCAACAGGCAGCGATTCGAGCAGCGCGGCGGCCACGGAGGCATCGCCGCGCGTGAGCTCGGCCGATGCGATCAGCATCTGCACCGCGGGCTCGGCCCGCACGGAACGCGGGAGCTGCGCGATCGCGGCGAGGACCTCATCGGTGTGTCCGCTCAGGACCAGCTGCATGCCGCTCTGGCGCAGGATCTGAGACATGGACGCCTCATCGCGACTGCGTATCGCGTGCGAGAGCGCGACCAGGTGGTTCCGCTCTTCCGCGAACCACTCCGCTGCGGCCTTCTCGAGTGCTTCGACGACCGTGGGGCCGCGATCCTTCAACCGCGCGTACAGGAACTCCCGCAACAACGGGTGGTAGTGGTACAGCACCGGCTCGTTCCCCTGCCTGCTGATGAGGATGTTGAGGCGGATGAGCCGTTCGATCATCGACGCCGCCGGCGCACCGCCGGCCAGTCGAGAAGCGAGCTCCGGGGAGAACGAATCGGGGACGGACGTCAACACGAGGAACTCGGTGAGCTCCTGATCCAGTTCCGCGAAGACCTCCTCGACGAAGTAGTCGGTCACGGCCGGCGAATCACCCCGCAGCGGAAGGACGGTCGCGAACGAATCGTGCAGTGCCGCCAGCTCCAGGAGCCGCAGACCGGTCGCCCAGCCCTCGGTCCGCCGGAGCACCGAGGTGATCTCCCCCTGGGAGAGGCTCACCCCGCGAGCGCGGAAGAACGAGCGCACCTCCGCCGGAGTGAACGCGAGGTCCTTGGCATCGAGCTCCAGTGCGATACCGGCGATGCGACGGCGGGCCAACGGCACCCTCCGTGTTCCGCGGCCGGAGATCACGACATGGGCGTTGCCGGGTACGGCGTTGACGAAGGAGGAGAGCATCTCGGCGAGCTGATCCGTCTCGACCACGTGGACGTCATCGATGATGACGACGATCCGTCTGCTCGCGCGACGCAGAGACCGCGCCAAGGCGCGGGCGGTATCCGTCGACCAGTTCCCGGAGAGCCGCGCGAGGCCCGCACGGAGTCCCTCGTCATCGACCCCCTCCAGCGCGTACTTCAGCGGCTCGAGGTCGGTGTCCCCCCGCTGCAGCGCGAGCCAGACCACGGCCGTGTCCTCATCGTCGGCATCGATGATGTGCGCCCACTGCGTCAGAAGCCGCGTCTTTCCCGCGCCGGCCGGGGCCGAGAGCACGGTCAGGGTCCACGGCTCGTCCATTGCGGCGGTGAGCCGCGACAACAGCCGAGGCCGTGGCACGTCCCGCGCCACGGCGGAAGGTGTGAGCGCGCGCGCCGCATCCGATTCCGGCAGATCTGAGTCCATCAGCAACCCCCCGTAAAATGTTAGACGACACCACCTTCCCCATCTCGAAGTATGCCACCGCGGAGAACCCGGTCTCAAGCGTCTTTCGTCTAGTGACGCACTACACCGACGACGATCTCCGGGCTCTGCGCAGGAACGAGACGACCGAGGGCAGCACCGCCCCGAAGATCAGCGCGAGACCGACCCCGATCAGCGTTTCCACCGCGCGCTCGGCGAAGCGCTCCGCCGGGGGCTCCGCCGAGGTCATCATGATGAGCGTCAACGCCAGGAACGTCGTGAATCCCGGGGTGACATACCAACGGCTCTCCTGGCTCGCGCACGTCGCCCCGATGACGAGGCCGAGGATGACGCCGACCACGACGTCGGCCGGAGCGAGAAGAGCCAGACCGGCAGCGGCGAGCGCTCCCACCACCACCGAGATCGCACGGCCGATGCTGCGCGAGATGAGCTGACCTCGAACCGGCCGCATGACCAGGAGCACCGCTCCGGTCGCCCAGCCGACGTGCTCGAGGTCGAGGACGAAGCCGATGACCGCCGCCGACGCGGCCGCGCTACCGAGCAGGATGCCGTACACCAGCATGGCGCGGCCCCTCGGCACGGGAGGCGGCGGCCGCGGCGGTGCATCGCGTTCCGGCCAGAGGAGCGAGATCAGCCAGGCATAGATCGAGCCGATGACGATGCATCCGGCGAAACCGAGGGTGAGCGGTGACCAGGAGAAGCTCAGGCCGATCCCCGTCATCGGGAGCACCAGGACGAGGATCATCTGTCCCAGGCGCCCCCGGGTCGCGTTGAGGCTCGCGAGGATCGCGAGCCCGAAGACCGCAGCGACGGCGATCACGGGCCAGGTCGACAGCAGCGAACCGACGAGCAGCCCGATCGCGCTGAGCACGCCGACGAGCGGGAGGACCGTTCGACCCTGTCGGCGCGGGGGGAGACCGATGGCCGCGGCAGGCACCACTCCGATGCCGAAGGCGACCGCGAGCGACACGTCGAAAGGGGCGACGGCCATGGCCGGCAGCGCGAAGAGGATGCCGAGGCCGAACCGCGACCACCGCCAGCTCAGCCCCGCGCGGTCGTCCACCCGGGCCACCTCAGTCCCGCTCGCACCTGCAAGCCGCTCGGCATGACCTGCCCCCTCTCGCGGGAGCACCCGCGGGTCACCCCTGCACTGTGGGGCCAGCCTAGAGAGGTCGAACCATGCCCGTCAGGGCGCATCGCCCACTTCACCCGGGTGAACGCGGGCGGTGGAGCCTGTGGTCGCACCCGCCGCCGCGATCCCGTCTCTGACCGAGTCGTGGACGCGCCCGGCGGACTCGAGGCCTGCGAACCAGGGCGTGCGCCGAGCGACACCCGCAGCCGCCTCCGGGAGTCTGGCGAGATGCAGCACGGTGCCGAGCTGCGCCAGTTCCCGGTCGAGGTTCTCCAGGGCCTCGAGCACGGTGATCGTCATGACCTCCTGCTGCTTGAGGCCCAGCACGAGTGCGTGGACCGGCTCGGACTCCGCCCCGACCATCTCGAGGATGAGCCGTTCATTGGCCATCGCATTCGCGGTGTAGAGGCCGCGGTCCAGGTGGATGCCGAGCACTCCCCCGAGCCGCCCGACGACGGTCACCTTCGGCACGTTGACCTCTCGCAGCACGAGGATCAGCGTGACGACGACGCCGACCGCCACGGCGGGAAGAAGCCCGGCCGTCAGGCCGAGGATCGCGACGGAGAGCGCGATCCAGAAGTCCACGGGACTGATCCGTGCCCAGCGCACCAGTTCGGGGATGTTGATGAGACCGGCGACGGCGACGAAGACCATCGCCGCGAGGGTGGCTTCGGGCAGCAGACTCAGCACCGGTCCGAGGAACAGGGCGACGAGAACGGCGAGGACCACCGTGGCGACGGTCGCCAGCTGCGACCGGGCGCCGGCGCTCTGATTGACCGCACTCTGCGAGAACCCGCCCGCCGCGGGCATCGTCCCGAAGAAGGCGCCGACGGTGTTCGCTGCACCGGTCGCGAACAGCTCCTGGTTGCTGTCGATCTGCGGCTCGGTCGCCGCTCGCAGGCTCCGCGCGACGGCCGCCGACTCGAGGAACGCCATGACGGCGATCGCCAGCGCCCCGGGAATGAGCGCTGCGATCTGGGCGAAGTCAGGTATGCCGGGGACGGGAAGACCGCTCGGCACCGTCGCGATCAGATCGACCCCCAGCCGATCGATGCCCGCGAGCCAGACCAGGAGGATGCCGCCGACCACGACGACGAGCGTGCCCGGCACCCTCGGTGCGAAGCGTTTGAGGACGAGCATCACCACGATCGACCCGGCGGACAGCGCGATCGTCGGCCAGTTCGCGCTCCCGAACGCCTGCGCGACCGCGCCGAGCGACTTGAGGAAGCCGTGACCGGAGAAGTCGTCGCTCTCTCCCAACAGCTTCGGCAGCTGACCGACGGCGACGGTCGCTCCGACCCCGATCTTCAATCCGAGGACCGTGGCACCGCTGATGTTCTCGACGAGTGAGCCGAGTCGACAGAATCGAGCGATCAGCAGGATCACACCGACGAGCAGCGTGAGCATCATCAGCGAGCCGATCGCGTCGTCGGATCCCGCGGCGACTCCCGCTGAGACCAGAGTCGTCGCCGTCAGCGTCGCGATCGTCGACGTCGTCGAGACGCTCATGGCTCGGCTTCCACCGAGGAACGCGTACACGATCATCGGCACGATGCACGTGTACAGCCCCACCTGGACGGGCAGGTTCGCGATCGTGGCATACGCCATCGCCTGCGGGATCACCACGGCCCCGGCGGACAATCCGGCGATGACGTCACGGACGATCCACTTCCGCTGGTAACCGTCGACCGAGCTGAACAGCCATGACGGTCGTCTCGTCGCGGTCATGCGCCCTCCCTCGTCGGTCGTCTGAAGCGTACTGCGACGGGTACCGGGAAGAACACGCTCAGAGCGCGGGATCACGGGGCTCACCCTGGTGAACTCCCGCGAGGAGCAGTGCGCCGGCGGCGGTGTACCGAGTATCGTCCGACGGGGCCGCCGGCACCGGCGGACATCTTCTGAAGGAGTGTTACATGAGTTTTTGGGGATCGTTCTGGGACATCATCGCGTGGTTCTTCCTGGCGTTCATCTTCATCTCCTACCTGTTCGCGCTGTTCGCGATCGTCGCCGACCTCTTCCGCGACCACAAGCTCAACGGCTGGTGGAAGGCTCTCTGGATCATCCTCCTGATCTTCGTCCCGATCCTCACCGCCCTCGTGTACGTCATCGCACGGGGTACGGGCATGGCGGAGCGGAGCAACGCCGAGGCGGCCAACGCCCGCAGCGCAGCCGATGCCTACATCCAGCAGGTCGCCGGCAGCAGCCCGAGCGATGAGATCGCGAAGGCCAAGGCGCTCCTGGACGCCGGCACGATCACGGCACAGGAATACAACACCATCAAGGCCAAAGCACTCAGCTGAGCACGCGGCTTCCAGGGCGCGTCCGACCGGGTCGGACGCGCCCTTTTCTCGAAGGATAATGTTGTGCACAATTGAATTGCATGCGATCATCTAAGGATGGCCGTGACGGACGAGATGGTGTGCTTCTCCTTGTACTCCGCCGCACGTGCGACGACGCAGGCGTACCGGGCACTGTTGGCCCCCTGGGGGCTGACGTATCCGCAGTATCTGGTGCTCGCCGCGCTCTGGCTCGAAGGCGAGCAGACGATCGGCTCCCTCGGGGCGGTGATGCGCCTGGATTCCGGTACGCTCTCCCCGCTCGTCCGCCGCCTCGAGCAGTCAGGGCTCGTGGCGAGGTCACGGAGCCGAGACGACGAGCGAGTGGTGACGGTGAAGCTCACCGAGCAGGGACAGGACCTTCGCTCCGAGGTCGCTCCGATCCACGGCACGATCGCCTCGATCTCCGGGCTCGACGACGAAGAGCACCGTCGACGACTCATCGCCGAGCTCCACGACATCTCCGACCGCCTTCAGCAGGCCACCAACGACCTCGGCGTCGCCCGCGCGGGCGACGCCCGCTGAACCCACCTCAGACAGAAACGGACCCCCATGCGAGCTCTCATCCACTCCACATTCGGCGCACCGGAGGAGGTCCTCCACATCGAGGACCGCCCGATCCCGGAGCCAGGAGAGGGTCAGGTGCGCCTGCGGGTCGTCCTCTCCCCCATCCACAACCACGATCTCTGGACCGTCCGCGGAACCTACGGCTTCACGCCTGAGCTGCCCGCGCCGTCGGGAACCGAGGCGCTCGGCGTCGTGGATGCTCTCGGGGCCGGTGTCGAGAACCTCGCCGTCGGCCAGCGCGTCGCGACCGGCGGCACCTTCGGCGCCTGGGCCGAGTACATCGTGACCAGCGCCGCCGGACTCATCCCGGTTCCGGACACGGTCCCCGACGAGACGGCGGCGCAACTCGTCTCCATGCCCTTCAGCACGATCACGCTGCTCGACTTCCTGGAGGTGAAGGAAGGAGATTGGATCGTCCAGAACGCCGCCAACGGGGCCGTCGGGCGTATGCTCGCGCAGCTCGGGTCCGCACGCGGCGTGAACGTCCTCGGCCTGGTGCGTCGCACCGCCGGGATCGAGGAGCTCCGCGCGCAGGGCATCGACAACATCGTCGCCACGGATCAGTCCGACTGGAAGGAGCAGGTCGCCACCCTCACCGGAGGGGCGCCCGTGGTCGCCGGCGTCGATTCGGTCGGCGGCGCGGCCGCGGGGCAGGTGCTGTCGCTTCTCGCCGAAGGAGGGACCCTGGTCGCGTTCGGCGCCATGGACTCCCCTGTCATGGAGATCGCCTCGTCCGACTTGATCTTCACGCAGGCGACGGTGAAGGGCTTCTGGGGCAGCAAGGTGATCCCGCAGCTCGATCCCGCCACGCGCAGCGCACTGTTCGGCGAACTCTTCCAGCGGCTCTCCGACGGCAGCCTCACCCTTCCGGTCGGCGGGATCTTCGATGCCGCCGAGATCCGCGAGGCCGTGCACGCGAGCAACACGCCGGGGCGTGTCGGCAAGGTGCTTCTCCGCTTCTGAGCGATGACGCCGCGGAGGGGCTTTCCGATGTCGGCGACCAGGAGCAGAGTGTGCGCATGGAAATCACACTCACCCAGCCCGAGGGGCTCGTCGTCAGCCCCGCGTTCAGTCACGTCGCCGTCGTGCCTCCTGGCGCGACGACGATCTACGTCGGGGGCCAGAACGGCGTCGACACCAGTGGATCCGTCGTCTCCGCCGACGCGGGCGAGCAGTCGCTGCGCGCGGTGGAGAACGCGAGGATCGCCCTCGAGTCCGCCGGCGCCGGCCTCGACGACGTGATCAGCTGGACCGTCCTGATCCATCAGGACGCCGATCTGCGCGCGGCGTACGGCGCTGTGTCCTCACGACTCGCGCGAGAGGGCGCTCCGCCCCTCGTCACAGCGGCGCTGGTCGCGGGGCTCGGAGTTCCCGGCGCCCTCATCGAGGTGAGCGCGGTCGCAGCTGTCGTGCGCGAGTGAGCGCCCCGCAGATCTAGAGGGAACCGTGACGAGAAGGCTCAGATCCTGCCTCGCACCGGGGTGCGCTCGACGCCATCGACCTCGTCCGGCATCGTCATCTCCGCGCGCACCCCGAGAAGCCGGACCTCGCGTTCGGGGTCGAGCGTCGCACCGAGAGCGACGGCCGCGGCGACGAACTCATCACGATCACCCGTCGGCCCCGGCAGCTTGCGACCGGAGGTCTTGGTGTCGAACGGCGCGTACCGCACCTTGAGATGCACACGCACGACGGGCCTGCCCTCGGCGGCGCAGTCGTCGAAAGCCTGGGCGGCGAGCTCTCGGAGCGCCGCTTCGACCTGCTCCGCTGTGGTGAGATTCTCCTGGTACGTCGTCTCTCGGCTGTGACTGCGCGCGACCCACGGTGTGTCATCGACAGTGCTCGGACCGATGCCCGACCCCAGGCCGTGATACCAGACTCCCATGCGCGGTCCGAACTCCGTCACGAGCGTCTGCTCATCGGCGTCGGCGAGCTCGCGCACGCTCGTGATGCCGTGCGCCGCCAGACGCTTCTGCACCTTGGTGCCGACACCCCACAGGTCGCGGGTGGGCTTGTCGCCCATGACCTCGAACCAGTTGTCCTCCGTGAGACGGAACACGCCGCGGGGCTTCCCGAACTCGGTCGCGATCTTCGCCCGCACCTTGTTGTCGCCGACGCCGACCGAGCAGTGCAGCGCGGTCGCGCCGAGCACCGCCGCCTGCGCAGACCTCGCCACCGCCTCCGGGTCGTCCGTTGTCACGCCGAGGAAGCACTCATCCCACCCCACGACCTCGAGCACCACATCCGGCAACGCACGGAGGGCGGCCATCACCTCTCCGGAGGCCACCGCGTACGCCTCATGATCCACGGGAAGGAAGACCGCGTCAGCGGGTGCCTTCCGCGCGGCGATCTTCAGCGGCATACCCGAGCCGATACCGAAGGCGCGGGCTTCGTACGAGGCGGTCGATACGACGGCCCGTTCGGTGGGATCACCACGCCCGCCCACGATCACCGGAAGGCCGGCGAGCTCCGGTCTGCGCAGCACCTCGACGGCGGCGATGAACTGATCCATGTCCACGTGCAGCACCCAGTAGGCCATGCAACGAGTGTGACGGCTGACGGCACTGCTGTCACCCTGCAGCCGTCGCCCGGGCCCGTGGCCGGTGACCGGTGACCTCGAGGTCAGCCGATCGCCACGCCGATCGCGCTCCCGACGACGGCGAGGAGCGGGAGCGTTCCCTGCATCGCGGCGGCGCGCACCTTCGAGCGGTCGGAGAGCACGAGCACCAGAGCGGCGGCGAGCATCATCGCGGTGCCGGCGAAGACGAGGGTGAGCCCGACCGTCTCGGCACCCACGATCACGAGCCCGATACCCAGCAGCGTCGTCAGCGCCAGGAAGAGGTTGTAGAAGCCCTGGTTGAACGCGAGCTGCTTCATGGTGCGGGCGTCCGCCTCGCTGGCGACGCCGAAGATCTTCCTGGTCTCCGGCTCGGTCCACTTCAGCGACTCGAGCGCGAAGATGAACACGTGGAACGCAGCGGCCGCTGCGGCGAGGACGAGACCGACGATGAGCATGGGCTGATTCTCCCGCCCACACGGTCGGTCGGCAAGCCGAGGATCCGCCGGATCGCTCGGGGAGACCGAGGTCAGACGAGGAAGATCGGCAGCAGTCCCGGGTTGTGCGCGTGCACGAGCACCGCGAAGACCACGGCATCGAACAGCAGATGCACGGTGACGACGTAGGCGAGCGAATGCGTGCGCAGGAAGATGTATCCCTGCAGCAGAGCGAACGGGATGGTCAACAACGGTCCCCATTCGCGGTAGCCCAGTTCCCACAGGAACGAGACGAACACGATCGCCTGCAGCAGGTTCGCCACGAGATCGGGGAAGTGACGTCGCAGCAGCGCGAACACCGTGCAGATGAAGAACAGTTCATCCCAGATGCCGACGGCGCCGACCCCGACGAAGAGTCGTGCGATGAGCTCCGGCGTGTCGACCACCGGCCAGTTCTGGTAGACGCCGCTGCTGATGAAGTAGAAGGGCAGGATCAGCCACCCGAGGACCAGCACGGCCACGAGCCAGCCCCACTGCAGCCGCCCCCAGCGCCGGTGGGTGCGCCACGGGAAGCTGATCGCGCGGTCCCGGTAGACGAATCGGGAGAGGACGTACGGCACAGCCACCGCGCCACCCAGCGCCAGGGTGAACCGCAGCATGGCGACGTTGTCGAGTTCCGCGGCGAGCGGGATGATGCTGACGATCAGCAGGCCCACGGCGATCAGGGAGAGGTCCCGGGCGAGCGATGGCTGGCGGTGCACGCCGATCGCCGTGGCGGTCTCCCGCCGTGCCCCCATGCTCACGACCTGATCCGCGGCCGGCCGGCCGCGTTCGATCAGCCAGGCGGCTCCGACACCCACGGCGAGCAGCACCCACCCCAGCCAGGGGATCTCCAGCACGAAGAAGGCCGGAGCTGCGGCGCACACGAGCAGCGCGGGCAGGATGTCCAGCCGCAGGGCCGTGTCGCGCCGCACGGAGGTCACGCGCGGGCCCTGCGCCGATAGACCAGATCGCGGATGTCGCGCCCCTTGGCGATGCCTTTGCGTTCGAACGCGGTCATCACCCGACCGTCGAATCGATCGGCCCACTCGCCGTCGAAAGCACGCTCGAACAGCGGCTCGGCATCGAGCACCTCGCGCATCTGCAGCGCGTAGTCCTCCCAGTCGGTCGCGAGTCGCAGCAGTCCGCCGTCACGCAATGCCCTCGCCGCGGTGTCGCCGAAACCTGGGCGGACCAGGCGCCGCTTGGTGTGCTTCTTCTTGTGCCAGGGATCGGGGAAGAAGATCCAGACCTCGCGTGCTGCGGCTTCGGGAAGATACGAGGAGAGCACCTCCGGCGCATTGGCTTCGACGACGCGCAGGTTGCGGGCGCCCTCGCGATCGGCGTCGAGCATCGTCCGCGCCAATCCGGCGCGGAACACCTCGACGGCCAGGAAGTCGTCGTCGGGACGCGACGAGGCCGCGGCGACGATCGCGTGCCCCTGCCCCGATCCGATCTCGACGTAGAGGTCGGCGGTGCGACCGTACTCGGACCCCGGGTCCAGACGCGCCTCGGGGTGCACGGACGTCCAGGCGACGTCTCGCGGGACGTCGAGCAGGTAGTGCGGACCGAGTTCGGAGAAGGCGCGCTCCTGCGCCTCGGACATCCGGCCGCTGCGGCGCACGAAGGACACCGGCTCGTCTCGGAAGGTGCGGGGTTCGGGCATGATTCCAGGGTAGCCGTCGGCGCCGCGACCCCCGGCGCTCCCCCGCGCCCAGCGCGTCAGGCCTGCGGCGCCGTCACGAAGTCGATGAGCTCTTCCACACGTCCGAGCAGGGCGGGCTCCAGATCCCGATAGGTGGTCACCTTCGAGAGGATGTGCTGCCACGCGCGTGCGGTGTCAGCCTGGGTCTCGTGTGGCCATCCGAAAGCCCGGCAGATCCCGGTCTTCCAGTCCGTACCGCGCGGGATCTCGGGCCATTTCGCGATGCCGAGAGCACGCGGCGTGACGCACTGCCAGACGTCGACGAACGGATGTCCCACGATGCGGAGATGACGCCCGTGCGGACCGCGGGCGACCGCGTCAGCGATCCGCGACTCCTTCGACCCCGGCACGAGGTGATCGACCAGCACCCCGTAGCGCCGGGTCGCACTCGGCGGCTCGGCCGCGAGCAGGTCGTCGAGCAGATCGACGCCCTGCAGGAACTCGACCACCACGCCCTCGACACGCAGGTCGGCACCCCAGACCTTCTCGACGAGTTCGGCATCGTGCTTGCCCTCGACGAGGATGCGGCTGGGCAGCGCGACGCGCGCACGTTGATCGGCGACGACGAACGACCCGGAAGCCGTACGCCGCGGGCCCTGCTCCTTCGCGGCCGGGACGGTCAGCCGGACAGGAGAACCATCGATGAGGAAACCGCCGCCGAGAGGGAACAGCCGGCGGCGCCCGGCGCGGTCCTCCAGCTCGACGTTCCCGCCCTGTACGCGCGTGACCGCGCCGCAGAATCCGTCGTCGGCGACCTCCACGACGAGATCGGCCTCAGCCGCGACCTGCAGCACCTTCTTCGCGCCGCGGTCGCGCCAGCCTGTCGCCAGCACATCCGAACCGTACATGTCGTCCATGCCTCCCAGCGTATGTGTCTCCGCTGAGGGCGAACGGTGAACCCGCACGGAACGCTGTCGCGTGTCGGGCTCTGTGCATAGACTCATGGCATGGGGCTCGGCTGCCGGTCGGAGGGAAGACGATGACGAAACGGTGGCTGGCGCTGGCCGCACTCACGCTGGCCGCGACCGCCGGGGCGTTCACCGCCTCCGCGGCGTCCGCCACCGATCCGGTCACTCTCGATTCCGGGTACGTCACCGACCAGGCCGACGTGCTGAGTGCCGATGAAGAGGCCGCCGTCGAAACGCGGCTCCAGGAGCTGACCGACAACTCGAGTGCTGATCTGTTCGTCGTCCTCGTCGACGACTTCACGAATCCCACCGACAACGTGCGATGGGCCGACGCCGTGGCCGACGCGAACAACCTCGGAACCGAGCAGTACCTGCTCGCGATCGCCGTGGACGGCCGCAGCTACTACATCTCCGCCGCCCCCGACGGTCCGGTGAGCTTCAGCCAACTCGACAGCATCGAAGACAAGATGGTCCCCTTCGCCGCAGACGGCGACTGGGTCGGGGCGATCACGCTCGCCGCCGACGAGATCCAGGGCGACGGGGGCGCCGGGGCGCTCCGCATCGGCCTGATCGTCGTCGCCGTCGTCGCGGTCGCACTGCTCCTCTGGCTCGCCATCGCGCTGGTGCGGCGCGCGCGCCGCAGGGCCGCGACCCGCGAACGCGGCGCGATGCCGGAGACCCCGGACCCCACCGATCCGTTCTCCACCCTCACCGACCAGCAAGTGGAGACACAGGCAGGGCTCGCCCTGGTCCAGGCGGACGACGCCATCACCTCGAGCAAGGAAGAGCTCGGCTTCGCCGTCGCCCAGTTCGGTGAAGGTGCGACCGAGGAGTTCACGCGCGTCGTCGACACCGCGAAGGCCAAGATCTCCGAGGCGTTCGACCTCAAGCAGAAGCTCGACGACGAGATCGAGGACACGATCCACGACCGCCGGGCCTGGCACATCCGCATCATCCAACTCGCGGACGAGATCGACGACGTGCTGGATGCCAACACCGCGGCGTTCGATGCCCTCCGCCAGCTCGAGCAGAACGCCCCCCAGGAACTCGAGCGCGTTCGCGGCGAGCGGGCCGCGCTCGACCCCGTGCTCGCCGCCGCGGCCCCCGCACTCGCCGCTCTGTCGTCCGTCTACGCTCCCGCGGCCCTGGCGATGGTGACCGACAACCCCGCCCAGGCGCGCGAGCGCGCCGAACTCGCAGACCGATCGATCGACGCCGCAGCCCAGGCGATCGCGGCAGGCCGGTCGGGTGAGGCGGCCTTCGCGATCCGCACGGCAGAGCAGTCCGTGGCGCAAGCCGCTCAGCTCGCCCGGGCGGTCACGAGCCTCGGCACCGAACTCGCCGCGATCGAGACGCAGGCGCAGGCGCTCGTCGCGGAGCTGCAGGGAGACCTCGCGGCAGCGCAGCAGCTGCCCGACCCCTCAGGGGCGATCGCCGGCGCGGCATCCGCGACCACTCAGCAGCTCCAACTCGCGCACGCCGACCTCGCAGGTTCCGCGCGCAACCCGCAGCGCGTGCTCGAGGCGCTCACCGCGGCGAACGCGCAGATCGATGCCGCCATCGCCCAGGGCAGGGAGAGCGTCGAGCGGGCCCGCCGCGTGCAGCAGCTCCTCGCACAGACCCTTGCGCAGGCGAACTCCGAGATCCGCGCCGCTCGGGAGTTCATCGAGACGCGTCGCGGCACCGTCGGGTCCACAGCTCGCACGCGCCTCGCGAACGCGGAGACGAGCCTGACACAAGCGCAGAATCTGCAGGCGACCGATCCGGATGCCGCACTGGCGGAAGCGAATCGTGCGCTCGCCCTCGCCGGACAGGCGACGGCGGCGGCGCAGTCCGATGTCCAGTCCTACAATCCTCCCGGCTACGATCAGGGCGGCTTCGGCGGACCCTTCGGCGGATCCGGATCGTCCGGCGGCTCGGGGATCGGCGGCGACATCCTGGGCGGCATCATCGGCGGCCTGCTCGCCGGTGGCGGGGGCGGCTCCTCCCGCCGAGGTGGCAGCAGCGGCTGGCGCTCTTCCGGAGGTGGCGGATTCCGCAGCTCGGGCTTCGGCGGCGGCGGCGGTTCGCGCAGCAGCGGCCGCAGCGGCCGATCGGGAGGTAGACGCTTCTGATCCGCTACACAGACACTTACGACAAGCTCTCGAAGACGCCCTCTGAAAGGAACCACGCATGACCAAGCAGTCCATCTTCGGACGAATCTCGACCCTCGTCCGCGCGAACATCAACTCTCTGCTGGACTCCGCGGAAGACCCGCAGAAGATGATCGACCAGCTCGTTCGCGACTACACGAACAGCATCGCCGACGCGGAGTCCGCGATCGCGGAGACCATCGGCAACCTGCGCCTTCTCGAGCGGGACCACGAGGAAGACGTCCAGGCGTCGACCGAATGGGGCAACAAAGCACTCGCCGCGAGCCGCAAGGCCGACGAGATGCGCTCGAGCGGCAACACCGCCGACGCCGACAAGTTCGACAACCTCGCCAAGATCGCCCTGCAGCGCCAGATCAGCGCCGAGCGCGAAGCCACGGGCGCCGAGCCCCAGATCGCGGCGCAGACCGAGATCGTCGACAAGCTCAAGAGCGGCTTGAACGGCATGAAGGACAAGCTGGTCGAGCTCAAGAACAAGCGCAGCGAGCTCCTCGCCCGCGCCAAGGTCGCCGAGGCGCAGACCAAGGTGCAGGACGCGGTCGGCTCGATCAACGTTCTCGACCCCACCAGCGAGTTGGGCCGGTTCGAGGACAAGGTCCGCCGTCAGGAGGCCATCGCGCAGGGCAAGATCGAGCTCGCCGCGTCGAGCCTCGATGCACAGTTCGAGAGCCTCGAGGACCTCGGCGAGCTGACCGAGGTCGAGGCCCGGCTCGCCGAGCTCAAGGCCGGCGGCAGCGCTCCCCGTCAGGCCATCGAAGGCAACTGACACGCCCGGCGGATGCCCCGGCCGCGTGCCGGGGCATCCGCCCTCTCTTCTTCGGAGGCTCCGATGGTGCGATTCCTCGTCATCCCGCAGTGGCAGGGCTCGCCCGCACCGCGCGCGATGCTCCTCGTCGACGGAGCCTCGGCGATCGCCGGGGATCTTCCGCGGGCTGCCACGACCGTGCTCGATGTACCGGTCGAGGCCGGCGAGTCCCTGGGCACCGGGGTCCGTCGCCTGAGTGCGCTGCTTCGCACCCGTGAGCTCGTGCACGGGCACATCGACTCCGACACCGTCGTGATCGCGGGCGATTGCAGCGTCACCGTCGCGGCGCTCGATGCGCTTCCCGGGGGCACGGACGATCTCGCCGTCGTCTGGTGCGACGCGCACGCCGACATGCACACCCCGGAGACCTCGCCGTCGGGCGCGTTCTCGGGAATGGCGCTGCGTGCGCTGCTCGGCGAAGGTGAGGAGCAGCTCGTTCTGACGCCTGCGATCCCCGCGAGCCGTGTGGTGACCGTCGGCATCCGCAATCTCGACGACGCCGAGGTCGAGCAGATCGCCCCCCTGACCAATCTCTCCGTCGACGACCTCGACCGCCCAGAGGCCCTGCTCGATGCCGTCCGCGCGACCGGGGCATCGCGGGTATGGGTTCACATCGACGTCGATGTGCTCGACCCTTCGGACTTCGCCGGGGTGTCCTCCTCGGTGCCCTTCGGCCTCTCCCCCGTTGCGCTGAGCACCGCGATCCGCGCGCTGCGCGCCGAAGTGCCGCTGGCCGGCGCGACGATCGCCGGTTTCGCACCCCGCTCGCCCGCCGACGCCGTCGACGATCTCGGTGCCCTGCTCCGGCTGGTCGGAGCCGTGGCGTGAGCGCGGTGACCGACTGGCGATCCGAGGCCGACGTGGTGCTCGCGCGCGGACGCCGGTTCGACCGGCGCATCCCCTCGTTCCTGCTGCGATCGCCGATCAGTCGGCTCGGTTACCTCTGGGGCACCGCCGTCGGCTGGTGCTGGGGTTCTCTGTGGAGCACCGGTCCCGTCGAACGTCGTGCAGGCCTGTGGATCTTCCGGGGCATGCCGAAGTGGACGTTCAACCGAGGAGGGGTCTGCGTGGGCGGGTGCTTCCTGACCGGCGACGCCCGCCCCACGGATGCCGTCCTCCGGCACGAGGCGGTGCACAAGGAGCAGTGGCTCCGCTACGGCTTCCTGATGCCCGTGCTGTATCTGTTCGCCGGACGGGATCCGCTGCGCAACCGCTTCGAGATCGAGGCGGGCCTCGAGGACGGCAACTACGTGCGGCGCTCTCGCTGACGGATCGGGCTCTGACGGATAAAGCGCTGACGGATCAGCGGTCTGCGGGCAGAAGACCGAAGCGATCGGGCGTGCGGATGAGCGCCGGAGCGATCTCCAGTGCGCCCGTCAGGTGTTCGACGATGTCGGCCGTGCCGAGGTATCCGCCGAGCAGCGTGACGTGAGTCTCGATCTCGTCATCGCACATCATCTCGTCAGCCCAGGCGCAGGTCGCGCGCGCCAGCGCCTGTCCCGGCGCGCAGGCACGACCGCTGCCGGGTGCTCCCGTGCGCTGTTCGCGAGCGAGCCACGTGACCGTCATCCGGCCGGGGGCATCGATCACGCCGATGTCCGCAACGGTCGGCACCTCGATGAAGATACGACCGGAGGCGCACAGCGGCAGAGTCGTCAAGAACACCTCGAGCTCGGTGAGCGACTGCTCGTCCGCGGTCACCAGATGGTGCGCCCGCTGACGGGCCGCGCGGCGTTCGGCGCGCGTGCTGCGGATCTCGAGCGAGGTGTTCATGATGTCTTCATCGTACACCAAGTGAAGGCTTGCCTAACCTTGCTCCGACTGTGCGTCGACCGAAAGGGTTCAGGGCGCGATGAGCACGGTGGACAGCGCCGCGAGTTCGCCTTCGCTCATCCCCTTCTCACGCAGATACCCGGCCGCAGAACCCCAGCGGTCATCCACCTCCGCCAGAAGACGGCGCATCACCGGCGCCGGGGACTGCGTGGCGAGCGCGACCGCATGCACGGCTTCCGGGTGCTGGGTCCGCAGATATTCGGCGATCCGTCGCGAGCGCTGGGCAGGGAGCTGCGACTCGGTCAGCGCGTAGTCGGCGATCACCTCCTCGCGGTCGGCGCCGACGGCCGAGAGCGCGAGAGCGATCGTCACACCCGTCCGGTCCTTGCCTACCGTGCAGTGCACGAGGGTCGGCTCCCCCGCGGCGATGATGCGGATGGCCTCCGCCAGCCGCTCTCCACTCTCCTCCAGCAGATGCAGATAGAGCTCGTCGAGACTGGTATCCGCTTCGAAGAACGAACGGACCGAGCCGAGGAAGAGCGGGAGGTGCGTGGTGCGCAGCCCGTCGATCTCGGTGGGCTCCGCGGCCACCTCCTCGCCGTCGCGAAGGTCGACGATGTGCTGCACGCTCGCACGCAGCGCCGTCACCCCGGCTGTCGTCGCGCCGGAGAGCTGCCCCGACCGCAGCAGGACACCCGAGCGGATGCGTCCGCTCGTCGTCGGGATCCCTCCGACGTCGCGGACGTTCGAGACGCCCTCGATGTCGAGGATCGTCATGCCTGCGCCTGGGGGGCGCGGGGAGGCACCGGATAGCGACCGGCGATGACGATGCGGTTGAAGGCGTTGATGGAGACGCATGCCCAGCTCAGCGCGGCGTACTCCTTCTCGGTGAAGACGCTCCCGACGAGGTCGTACACCTCGTCGGAGACGCCATCCTCGGAGATGAAGGTGAACGCCTCCGCGAGTTCGAGTGCCGCGCGCTCCCGCTCGCTGAACACACCGCTCTCGCGCCAGGTCGGGATCTGGGTGAGGGTGTCGGCGTCGACGCCGGCAGCGACCGCCCTGTCGACGTGGATCCGGGCGCAGTAAGCGCATCCGTTGAGCTGCGAGCAGTGGATCATGACGATCTCCTTGAGACGATCGTCGATGCCGTTCGCGGCGCAGATCTGACCCACGGTCTTCGAGAACGCGTCCAGCGCCTGATATGCGGTCGGCTCGGTCTTGGACAGGTGCACGCGCGTCTCGCTCATGAGTCCATGATATTCGGCCCACGCCGTGGAGACCCTCTGCAGCACGGGATCGTCCGAATGCAGATAGTCAGGCTGGATGGGTAACTTTCGGTCATAATGCGTGACGTAGGGACGCACTGGCTTGTCATAACGCTCCCGCATTTCCTCCGCCCCTCCGCAAGGGCGCAGAATATGGAGGTGGCGATCGACATCAGCGAGTTCAGTTATCTCCCCGCACAGGCCGATTCTCTCGGCGTCCCTCTCCCCGAGGTGGCGCGCCTGACCCTCCGCCTCGATGACGGTCGCACCCTGAGCGCCCTGCGGTTCGGCACCGAGGCTCCCCGTGTGACGCTGCTCCACGGGGCAGGCCTGAACGCCCACACCTGGGACACCACGGCTCTCTCCCTCGCGCAGCCCCTGCTCGCGATCGATCTCGCGGGCCATGGCGACTCCTCGTGGCGCGACGACGCCGACTACACGCCGCGCACACTCGCCCGCGACGTCGCCGCCGCGCTCGACGCCTGGACGGCGCAGCCGCAGATCGTCGTCGGACAGTCGCTGGGCGGGCTCACCGGCGCCGCTCTCGCCGCCTCCCGACCCGACCTGGTGTCCGAGCTCATAGTCGTCGACATCACACCCGGCATCGACGTGACAGCCGGACCCGCCGCGCTACGCGAGTTCTATGCGGGCCCCACCGACTTCGCCTCCCGCGACGAACTCGTCGACAAGGCGATGTCGCTCGGTTTCGGCGGGACTCGTCCGGAGACCGAACGCGGCGTCTTCCTGAACACGCGCGTGCGTGCGGACGGCCGCGTGGAGTGGAAACACCATTTCGCGCACCTCGCCGCCCAGGCCCTCGCTGCGCACGACGCCGGATCCGCAGCCGCTCCGTCCGCGCTCCACGAGACGGGCTGGGACGACCTCGCGGCAGTCCGCTCCCCGATCACGCTCGTCCGCGCCGCGCGAGGGTTCGTCAGCGAGGCGGATGCCGCTGAGTTCCAGCGGCGCGTGCCCGCAGCGGACGTGATCGTCCTGGATGCGACCCACAACGTGCAGGAGACGGCGCCGGGCGCTCTGTCCACCCTCATCGGATCGGCGGCGCCCGCTCGCGGAATATGACGTTCCGTTCCACATCCGACCCTCACCCGTTCCCGCATCCCTAGGCTCGATCCAACGGCACACAGCACCTGCCGCACCGAGAGGAAACGCCCATGTTCCGACGCACCCGACGTCTCGCGCTGATATCCGCGCTCGCGGCCACCGCCGTGATCCTGAGCGCCTGCTCCGGCACTCCCGCGCAGGAGCCCACGAGCTCTCCTGGCACCCCCGACCCGGACGCGACGCTCCACGTCGGCCTCGTGCTCGAGCCGACCAACCTCGACATCCGGCACACGAGCGGTGCGGCACTCGAGCAGATCCTCATCGACAACATCTATGAGGGTCTCGTCACCCGCACCCAGGACAACGAGATCGAGGGGCGTCTCGCCTCCGACTATGAAGTCTCCTCCGACGGGCTCACCTACACCTTCACCGTGAACGACGGCGTCGTGTTCCACGACGGCACGCCGCTCACCTCCGCCGACGTCGTCTCGTCGTACGAGACCGTGCGCACCGACGCGACCGTGCAGGGCAACGCCGATTTCGCCGCTGTGACGTCGATCACGGCGCCGGATGCCACCACGGTCGAGATCGTGCTCTCGGAGCCCAACCAGAACTTCCTGTTCGCCCTGACCGGACCTGCGGGACTCGTGTTCAAGTCCGGCGACACGACCGACCTCAAGACCGCGGAGAACGGCACCGGTCCGTTCACACTCACGCGCTGGAACAAGGGCAGCACCATCACTTTCGCCCGCAACGACGCCTATTGGGGCGAGCAGGCCGGCGTCGCGCAGGTGGAGTTCCAGTACATCCCCGACTTCACGGCCGGTGTCAACGCCGCACTGGCCGGAGACGTCGATGTCCTCACCGCGGTCGATCCGAACCTCGCCCCTCAGCTCGAGGACTCCGGCGACTTCGCCCTCACGACGGGCCGGACGACCGACAAAGCGACCCTGGCCTTCAACAACAAGAAGGCACCCCTCGACGACGTCCGCGTGCGCGAGGCCCTGCGACTCGCCATCGACCATGATGCCCTCATCGAGGCCGTCGGCGCCGGCACTGCACTGTACGGCCCGATCCCCGAGCTCGACCCCGGGTACGAGGACCTCTCCGACGTGATCTCCTACGACCCGGAGAAGGCGAAGGAGCTGCTCGCCGAAGCCGGCCAGGAGGATCTGGAGCTGACGCTGACGATCCCCGCGTTCTACGGGACGACCGTGCCGAAGGTGCTGATCTCCGATTTCAAGAAGGTCGGCGTCGCGCTCGAGGTGAACTCGGTCGAGTTCCCGACCTGGCTCGAGGATGTCTACACCAACCACGACTACGACCTCAGCTTCGTGCTCCACGTCGAGCCGCGCGACTTCGGCAACTTCGCCGATCCCGAGTACTACTTCGGCTACGACAACGCCGAGGTCCAGGATCTCTACACGAAGGCACTGGCCGAGGTCGACCCGGACAAGTCCGCCGAGCTGCTCGCGCAGGCCGCGCGCATCGTCTCGGAGGACCACGCCGCCGACTGGCTGTACAACGGGGAGACCATCACCGCGGTGAGTCCGATCGTCGCGGGCTTCCCCGAGGACTCGATCAACTCCCGCATCAACCTCGCCGGCGTCACCGTCTCCGCTGAGAAGTAGCGAGCGGTCACCCCTTCGTGATCCGCTACGCGCTCGTCCGAGGGGCCCTGCTCATCGCGGGGCTCCTCGTGTCGAGCGTGCTCATCTTCCTGACGCTGCGTGTCTTCCCCGGTGATGTCGCTCAGCTCATCGCCGGCACGCAGGCCTCCCCCGCCGAAGTCGAGGCGCTGCGCGAATCCCTCGGACTGAATCGGCCGCTGTTCGCGCAGTACACCGACTGGATCGGCGGCATCTTCCGAGGGGATCTCGGGACATCGCTGCTCTCCGGGGCGTCCGTCAGCGAGGAGCTCTTCCTCAAGGCGCAGGTGACCGTCCCCCTGGGCGTCATGTCGCTCCTCATCGCGGTGCTCATCGCGGTGCCCTTCGGCATCCTCGCCGCGCTCCTGCGCAACCGCCGCGGCGGCACAGCGCTCAGCGTCGGCGCGCAGACACTGGCCGCGGTGCCCGTGGTGTGGGCCGGGATGATGCTGATCGTGGTGTTCTCGGTCTGGCTGGGGTGGCTTCCGCCGCAGGGCTTCCCGCGCACCGGGTGGTCGACCCCCGGCAGGGCGATCGAAGCGCTGCTGCTCCCCGCCCTCACGATCGGCATCGTCGAAGGCGCGATGCTGATGCGCTTCGTGCGCAGCGCGACTCTGCAGGCCGCGGGGCAGGACTTCGTCCGCACAGCCGCGGCGAAGGGGCTCACCCGCACGCGCGCGCTCATCCAGCACGGGATCCCCGCGGTCGGGCTGTCGATCATCACGGTGCTCGGGCTCCAGATCGCCGGGATCATCGTCGGATCGGTCGTGATCGAGCAGCTCTTCACCCTCCCGGGGATCGGGCGGATGCTCGTCGCGGACGTCGGCACGCGCGACCTCATCAAGGTGCAGAGCGAGCTTCTGGTGCTGACGGGATTCGTCCTGGTCGTCGGTTTCCTGGTCGACCTGCTGCACCGCGCCATCGACCCTCGCCAGCGGGAGGCCGCATGACTCCGCGCTGGCTCAGCCGACTCTGGGGCACGCCCACGGGGTGCTTCGGGATCATCGTCGTCCTCGTCATCGCCGCCACGGCGCTCGTCTCCCTCTTCTGGACGCCCTTCGACCCGCAGGCATCGGACATCGGCGAACGGTGGCTTCCGCCGAGCTGGCCGCACCTCCTCGGCACCGACGACACCGGCCGTGACATCCTGAGCCTGCTCATGGCGGGGGCACGCACGACCGTCTTCGTGAGCGTCGGCGCCGGAATCGTGGCCACCCTGGTCGGCATCGCTCTCGCAGCCCTCGGCGCTCTCACCACACGCGGGGTGCGCGAGACCGTCGCGGTGCTGGTCGACATCCTGATCGCCTTCCCCGTGCTGCTGATCGCCATGATGATCTCGTCGGTGTGGGGAGGCTCACTGTGGGTGGTGATCTGGGCCGTGGGCATCGGCTTCGGCGTGAACATCGCCCGTGTCACGCGCCCCGAGCTCCGCCGGGTGCAGCAGAGCGACTTCGTGCTGGCGGCACGCGCCTCCGGCCTCACCCCGATGCAGAGCCTCGTGCGCCATCTGCTCCCGAACGTCGCCCCGGTCTTCATCGTGCAGCTGTCCTGGTCGATGGCCGTCGCCGTGCTCGCCGAGGCCGGCCTGTCGTACCTGGGCTTCGGTGCCTCGGTGGTCGAGCCGAGCTGGGGCCTGCTGCTCGCCGACCTCCAGCGCTACATCGGTGTGCATCCGCTGTCGGTGATCTGGCCCGGCCTCGCGATCACGATCACGGTGCTCGCGTTGAATCTCCTCGGTGACGGCCTGCGCGAGGCGACGGATCCGACTCTGCGTCACCGTGCCGCCGAGCTCCACACACCGGGGGTGGTCGCATGAGTCTCTCCGTGCAGGATCTGGTGATCGAGATCGACGGACGGCGCGTCGTCGACGGCATCTCGTTCGAGGTACCGGACGGCGCGCGGCTCGGGCTGATCGGCGAGTCCGGCTCGGGCAAGTCGCTCACCGCCCTCGCCGTGCTGGGGCTGCTCCCCGACGGCGCGACCGCGAGCGGGAGCATCCGCTGGAACGGCACCGAGCTGATCGGGATGCCGGACCGCGAGCTGGCCCGACTCCGTGGCGATGACATCGGCATCGTGTTCCAGGAGCCGCGGACCGCCTTGAATCCGATCAGAACGGTCGGCAGGCAGATCGCGGAGTCGATCCGCATCCACGAGGGGCTCGGCCGCCGCGAGGCCAGGGAACGAGCGATCGCGGAGGCTGCCCGCGTACGACTGCCCGATCCGGAGTCGATCGTGGATCGATACCCCCACCAGCTCTCCGGCGGCCAGCGGCAGCGCGTCGCGATCGCGATGGCGCTCGCCTGCCGGCCGCGCCTGCTCATCGCCGACGAGCCGACGACGGCTCTCGACGTCACGATCCAAGCCGAGATCCTCTCGCTGCTTCTCGCGCTCGTCGCCGACGAGGGCATGTCCCTGGTGTTCATCACCCACGATCTCGCCGTCCTGGCTCAGGTCGCGACCGAGGGCGTCGTGCTCGAACGCGGGCGGGTCGTGGAGGCGGCCCCTGTCTCGGCCCTCCTCTCGGCACCGACCTCCCCGATCACCCAGGGCCTTCTGCGCGATGCGACGGCGACGCTGTGGCGCCCGGACGGCGGTGCCGCATGACCCTCATCGAGGCTCGCGGGCTCGCTCGAGACTTCTTCATGCCGAAGCGCTCGGCCTTCGAGCGCACCAGAACGCAGACAGCGCTCGCACCCACCGACCTCGACATCGTCGAGGGCTCGTCCGTGGGCGTCATCGGCGAGTCGGGTTCGGGGAAGTCCACGCTGGTGCGACTGCTGCTCGGGCTCGACCGACCGACATCCGGCACCGTGACCGTCGACGGCAGACGGGTGGATGCCGCGGCATCGGCGCGGTCGCTGCACTGGCTGCGACGGGAGACCGGCCTCGTCTTCCAGGACCCTTACGCCTCACTCGACCCCCGCATGACGGCAGGCCAGATCGTTCGGGAGCCGCTCTGGGCTCTCGACATCGACGGCGATCACCGTGCACGCGTCCGCGAGGTGCTCGCACAGGTCGGCTTGGAACCGGAGATGGGCGACCGTTACCCGCACGAGTTCTCGGGCGGACAACGGCAGCGGATCGCACTCGCACGGGCCATCGTGCATCGTCCGCGGATCCTGGTGGGCGATGAGCCGCTGTCGGCGCTGGATGTGACGGTGCGCGCGCAGATCCTGGACCTGCTCGTCGAGCTGCGACGGACGACCGACCTCACGCTCGTGCTCGTGTCGCACGACATCGGGGTGGTGCAGAATCTGTGTGACACCGTCGTCGTGATGAAGGACGGGCACATCGTCGAACGAGGAGCCACGAAGGACGTGCTCCTGCATCCGACGCAGGAGTACACGAAGGCGCTGCTGGCGGCGATCCCGGTGATCCCCGCGGCTCCCGGTCGATGAACGAACGCCCGGGTGTCGTCTCCGCCGTCGAACGCGCGCCGGTGGGGCGAGACGCGCTTCCTCAGCGCCCGGGGCCGAAGAGCCTCCGCCGTCGTCCTGTGGGACGCAGCACGCGGCGCATGTAGACGGTGCCGAGATCGCGGCCGAACTTGTGCCCGACCCGGCCCATCCGCCCGGCCTCGACGAAACCGAGTTTCTCGTGCAGTCGGATCGAGGCCTCCGCGCCCTGATCACTGATCACCGCCACCATCTCCCGGAGGCCGATCTGCTCGCACGCGTCGATGAGCGCCCGCAGCAGCGCCGCTCCGAGCCCTTTCCCGCCGGCACCGGGCCCGAGATAGATCGAGTCCTCGACCGTGTACTTGTAGGCGTTCTTCCCCGCCCAGGGCTGCGCGAGCGCATACCCGATCACCACGCCTCCCGGCGAGACCGCGACGAGGAACGGCAACTCCAACCGGGTGAGCAGGGCGTACTTGTCCCGCCAGTACGGGATGCTGCTGCGACGCTCGTCGAGCGTCACGGCGGAATTGCTCACGAAGTGGTTGTAGATCTCGCGCACGTGAGGAAGGTCGGCGGGCCTGGCGGCGCGGATCGCGTAGGAGAAGACCTCGGGCGCGATCTGGGGGCGCAGATGGCGCGGCAGGACGCGACGACGGTCCCCCGGCTCGAACTGCATGGGTTCAGCTTAGGGACGGAGCGGCTTCGCCTTCCACCCGCCAGTCCACCGGATCCGCTCCCTGCTCCTCGAGGAGCAGGTTCGCCCGCGAGAAGGGGCGGGAGCCGAAGAACCCGCGACGTGCCGACAACGGCGATGGATGCGCCGAGGCGATCACCGGCGTCATGCCCAGCATCGGCTGCAGGTTCGCCGCGTCCCGTCCCCAGAGGATCGCGACGAGAGGCTGCTCGCGGGCGGCGAGCGTACGGATCGCCAGCTCCGTCACCGTCTCCCATCCCCAGCCTCGGTGCGAGGCGGCCTCGCCGGGACGCACCGTGAGCACGCGGTTGAGCAGGAGCACCCCCTGATCGCTCCACGCGGTGAGGTCGCCGTGCGGGGCGGGTGGGATGCCGAGATCGCTCTCGCGCTCCTTGTAGATGTTCGACAGGCTCCGCGGCAGGGGTCGCACCTCGCGGTCGACCGCGAACGACAGCCCGATCGGGTGCCCCGGCGTCGGGTAGGGGTCCTGACCGGTGATCAGCACGCGCACGTCGGCCAGCGGCCTCTGGAACACCCTGAGCACGTTCTCACCGGCCGGGAGATAACCGTTCCCGACATCGTGCTCCGCGCGCAGCCGCTCACCCAGTGCGGTGATCGTGTCCTGGGCTGGAGCCAGCGCCTCCGCCCAGCCGGGATCGATCCGTCCGTCGTCGGCGAGCTCGAAGAGGGTCGGCGCCATCGTCAGTCGATGGACCGCACACGCAGCGGGCCGCGAGCGAGCAGGTGCTGCGCCGACTGCGCCACCGGGCGCATCGTGATCAGGTCGAGGTTCACATGCCCGGGCGACTCCAGAGCGTAAGCGATCACGTCGGCGACATCGTCGGCCTGCAGCGGCGCGTCGACCCCCGAGTACACGGCCTCGGCCGCGACAGCATCGCCACCCAGGCGATTGAGCGTGAACTCCTCGGTGTGCACCATCCCGGGCGCGACCTCGACGACACGGATCGGCTCGCCGTTGAGCTCCTGCCGGAGGACCTTGACCAGCATCCCCTCTGCGGCCTTCGCGGCGTTGTATCCCGCACCCCCGGCGTATGCCGTCTGCGCGGCCGTGGAGGTGACGAAGACGGTGTCGGCGTGGCCGTCCGCGGTCGCGGCGCGGCGCAGCAGCGGAAGCAGACCCGCGACGAGGCGCTGACTCGCCAGGACGTTCGCATCGAACATCCACTGCCAGTCCTCCACGGATGCATCCTCGATGCGATCGGTCCCCCTCGCGCCTCCGGCGACCTGCACCAGCGCGTGCACCGGCCCGGACCTCGCGAGTTCGTCCACCAGCGATGCGACGGCCGCAGCATCCGTCAGGTCGCAGGCGATGGCCGAGGCTCCGGTCTCCGCGGCGAGCGCGGACAGCCGGTCTTCGCGTCGCGCCACCCCGACGACATCCCATCCTCGAGCACGGAGCGCACGCACCGTCGCCGCGCCGATGCCCGAGCTCGCACCTGTCACCACTGCACGCCTGTTCACCATGCCTCCACCGTACGGCGTTCTCCTCGGATCGCGGACTCCCCCACGGGGCTGTCGCAGATCGCTCAGCCGCGTGATTCCGGGCTTCCGCTGTGTTACGTCACATTTCCCATCTGTTGTTGACAAGCACCGATATTCCGTACTCTCGCTGCAACGGCATCCGCCACCCGACCTTCCGACCACTCCTGGGGGAATCACATGTCCGCACCCGAGTCCTGGCGTTTCGAGACCAAGCAGATCCACTCGGGCGCCGCCCCCGACCCGGTCACGAAGGCACGTGCCACGCCGATCTACCAGACCACCTCGTACGTGTTCGACAGCGCGGACCACGCGGCGAATCTCTTCGCCCTGGCGGAGTTCGGCAACATCTACACCCGCATCCAGAACCCGACGCAGGACGTCCTGGAGCAGCGTCTCGCCGCGCTCGAAGGCGGCACCGGCGCCCTCGTGCTCGCCAGCGGTCAGGCGGCATCGACCTTCGCCGTGCTGAACATCGCCGAGGCCGGCGACCACTTCGTCGCCTCGAGCTCGATCTACGGCGGCACCTACAACCTCTTCAAGTACACCCTCGCGAAGCTCGGCATCGAGGTCACCTTCGTGGAGAACCAGGACGACCCCGAGGAGTGGCGTCGTGCCGTTCGTCCGAACACGAAGCTGTTCTTCGCGGAGACCATCGGCAACCCGCAGATCAACATCCTCGACATCCGCACGGTCGCCGATGTCGCTCACGCCGCCGGTGTCCCGCTGATCGTCGACAACACGATCGCGACCCCCTACCTGATCCGCCCGTTCGAGTTCGGCGCCGACATCGTCGTGCACTCGGTGACGAAGTTCCTCGGCGGCCACGGCACCACGATCGGCGGCGTCATCATCGACGGCGGGAAGTTCGAGTGGTCGAAGAACGTCGACACCTTCCCCGGCCTCACGGTTCCGGACCCGTCCTACCACGGCGCCAGCTACACGGCCGCCGTCGGGGACCCGCTCGCCTACATCATCAAGGCCCGCGTGCAGCTGCTCCGCGACCTGGGATCGGCCATCGCCCCGCAGAGCGCCTGGAACCTCATCCAGGGCGTCGAGACCCTGTCGCTGCGCATCGAGCGCCATGTGCAGAACGCGCAGGAGATCGCCGAGTGGCTCGACAGCCGTGACGACGTCGCGACCGTCAACTACTCGGGTCTGCCCTCGTCGCCCTGGTACGCCAAGGCGAACGAGTACGCCCCCAAGGGCGTCGGCGCCGTGCTGTCGTTCGAGCTGAAGGGTGGTGTCGAGGCCGGTCGCGAGTTCGTGAACAGCCTGTCGCTGTTCAGCCACCTCGCCAACATCGGCGACGTGCGCTCGCTCGTGATCCACCCCGCGTCCACCACCCACGCGCAGCTGACGCCCGAGCAGCAGCTGACCGCCGGGGTGACTCCTGGCCTCGTGCGCCTCTCCGTCGGCATCGAGAACGTCGACGACCTCAAGGCAGACCTCGAGCAGGCTCTCGCCGCAGCCCGGGCCGTGTCGGAGGCCGCTCGCGCCTGACCCGCACACACCGACGACGATGCCCCGGAGCCGTGAGTTCCGGGGCATCGTCGCATGCAGGCGACGGCCCACCCGGCCGACCCACAGGCGGTTCCGTCGAGAATGGGATCCCGCCGTGAGGAGAGCATGATCGACGTCGAACACCGACCGCCGCACACCCGGCGTGCCCCCACCGCTGCCGCCCGATGGCTCGCCGTCGCCAGCATCGTGCTGCTGTTCGTCGTGGCAGGCGGCTGGATACCCGGGATCGTCGGGACAGCGGTCGCGGCTGCACTCCCCTGGCTCGGACTCGTCCTTCTCGCGCTGCTCGTCATCGCACTGTTCCTCACTCGCCGGATGATCATCCTGATCCTGGTCCCCGCCCTCTTGTGGATCCTCGCGATGGCACCGGCGTTTCCCGGCCTTCCCGGTCAGACAGGATCGGAGTCGGCATCCGCGTCCGAGCTGACGGTCGTGAGCCAGAACGTGCGGGCCCGATCCGGCGGGGCCGCCGCGTCCGCGGCCGAGCTCGCGCAGAGCGGTGCCGACGTGATCGCCCTCGTCGAGCTCGACGGAGACAGCCTTTCCGCGGCGCAGAACGCCCTCGCCACCGAATATCCGCACTCGTACACGGTGGGAACCGTCGGTGTCTGGAGCCGGTATCCGCTCACGGATGCCGAGCCGCTCACGCTGGGCCTCAGTTGGAAGCGGGCGCTCCGCGTCGAGGTACAGGTGCCGTCGGCGCCGGTCGCCGTGTACGTGCTGCACGCGGCATCGGTGCGGCCGGGACATCAGCAGGACCGCGACACGATGCTGAGCGGCATCGCGGAACAGGTCGCCGCCGATCCCGCAGAATCTCTCATCGCCGTCGGCGACTTCAACGCGCCGTCGACCGACCCGGCGCTGGCCGCCCTGCGCGCCGAGGCGGACTGGGCACGTCCGACCGACGGGACCCTCGGATTCACCTGGCCCGTCGCGTTCCCCCTCGTGCGCATCGACCAGGTGTTCGTCCGCGGACTCGATGTCGTCACGTCGAACACGATGCGGGCCGGGAACAGCGATCATCTCGCCACCCTGACCCGAGTGCGCTGACAGGAGCGCACCCGGATCCGGGTGCACGGAATCCGACTCTCTCGATCGGCGGGCTCCGCAGCGCCGAAAGGACATCAGGTCGTAACCTGCCACCGGCCGCTTCCCGACCAGGCGAGAATGGAGACATGGACTGGCAGACGACCTCCGAGGACACGGTGCCCTCAGCGCCCGTGACGGAGGCCGACGTCCGGCTGCTCCGTGCCCGCCCACCGGCCACCGGCGCGTGGCGCGACGGAGATCCCGTGGGCGGTCGCCGCTTCGCCGCCTCCGGCCCCTTCACCACCGAGAGCGGCGCGGAACTCCCCGGCATCCGCATCGCCTACGAGTCCTGGGGCGAGCTGAACACCGCGCGCGACAACGCCGTGCTGGTGCTGCACGCGCTCACCGGAGACAGCCACGTGCGCGGCGCCGCCGGCGCGGGCCACCCCACGGCGGGCTGGTGGGAGGACATCACGGGTCCCGGCGCCCCGCTCGACACCGACCGCTGGTTCGTCATCGCGCCGAACATGCTCGGCGGGTGCCAGGGCTCCACGGGGCCTGCGAGCGTCGCACCCGACGGGTACGAATGGGCGTCTCGTTTCCCGTACCTGACCATCCGCGATCAGGTCGCCGCGCAGGTGCGCCTGGCGGACGCGCTCGGCATCGGCACCTGGGCGGCGGTCATCGGCGGTTCCATGGGCGGCATGCACGCGCTCGAATGGGCCGCCACGCACCCCGAGCGGGTGGAACGGCTCGCCGTCCTCTCCTCTCCCCCCGTGACGACGGCCGACCAGATCGCGCTGAACACGGTGCAGCTCGAGACGATCCGGATGGATCCGCGCTTCCAAGGCGGCGAGTACTACGACCTGGGAGACGGCGACGGTCCTCACCGCGGCCTCGCGTTGGCGCGGCGTATGGCGCTGCTGAACTATCGCAGCCCGATCGAGCTCAACCAGCGGTTCCAACGGTCATGGCAGTCCGATGTGTCCCCGCTCGGACACGGTGGACGCTTCGCCGTGGAGTCGTACCTCGACTTCCACGGCAACAAGTTCACACGACGCTTTGACGCCAACAGCTACATCACACTCGTGGAGGCCATGAACTCGCACGACATCGGCCGCGGACGCGGCGGAGTCGAAGAGGCGCTGCACGCGGTGACGGCCACCACCCTCGTGCTCGGCATCGACAGCGACCGCCTGTTCCCGGTCGACGGGCAGCAGCGCATCGCCCGCAGCATCCCGAACGTGATCGATGAGGAGGCGGTGGTCGTCACCAGCGACTTCGGGCACGACGGCTTCCTGATCGAGACCGAGGCCGTCGGCTCGAATCTGCGGCGACTGCTCGAGAGCTGAGCGCACCACTCAGTCGGCGACGAACCGCCAGGGCAGCACCCCCGCCTCCAGCCGTCCGTGCGCCCAGGCGAACGCCTGGCCCGCGTCCGAACGCCGCACACGCGTCTGGAACAGCTGCGCCACGCCGCCGGATGCGAGCACGGCACCGGTGTCGGCGAACGCCGAGAGCTGATGCAGTGTGATCCACGTCGGAGGGTAGAGCGTCCACTCCCCCGCACCGTGCCTCGCCAGGGCCGCGGAAGGACTCAGCCAGGCGATCTCCGCCACTTCGTCCACCGCGGGCGAAGGCTCCTCCTTCGGTGCCTCCGCCAGGAAGAACCAGGTGCGGATGCGCGTGGGCGCCTCGATGGGCGGTCGCCATTCCGAGAGCACGGTGAGGTCGGCGACGGTGAGGCCGACCTCCTCGAAGGTCTCCCGGATCGCCGCGCGGCGCGCGTCCTCGACCTCGATGGCGCCGTCGCGGAGGTCCCCTGGTTCGACCTTGCCGCCGGGGAACACCCACGCTCCGGCGAACGACCCGCGATCGGGCCGCCGGATCAGCAGCACCTCGAAGCCGGGCTCGGCGTCGCGGAGGAGGACGACGGTGCCGGCGACAGGCAGGGACGACTCAGGGGCGCTCACCCCGTCACTCTACGATGCGATGAGCCCCACAGTGGCGGGGCGGCGTGCTTCCCAGCGGTAGGACAGCAGCGCGATCAGCAGGCCGGCCACCGCGAGTGCGGCCCCCGCCCACGCCGGAGCGGTGAAGCCCCAGCCGGCGGCGATCACCACCCCGCCGAGGAAGGCGCCCAGGCTGTTGCCGATGTTCAGAGCCGAGTGGTTCAGCGCCGCCGCGATCGACTGGTTGTCTCCGGCCACATCCATGAGTCGTGTCTGGATCGTCGGGCTCAGCACCGAGGAGACGAAGCCGACCACGAGCACCGTCAGTCCGAGGCTCACGATCCAGAACGACAGGAACGCGAGCACCGCGAAGACCACGGCCATCGCCGCGAGTCCGAACAGCAGCGTGCGGCGCAGATCGATGTCGGCGAGGTGGCCGCCGACGAGGTTTCCGACGGTCATGCCGACGCCCATCAGCACGAGCACGATCGGGACCGCCCAGTCCGGCGAACCGGCGACCTCGGTCACCACGGGCGCGATGTAGCTGTAGACGGCGAAGAAGCCGCCGAAGCCGATCGCCCCGACGCCGAGCGTGAGCCACACCTGCGGGATGCGGAAGACCCTGAGCTCCTGGCGCATCGTGCGTCCGGGGTCGCCCGGGTGCTCGGGGACGAACAGCGCGATGAACAGCGTCGCGAGGGCGAACACGACCGCCACGACCGCGAATGCCGCCCGCCAGCCCCATTCCTGCCCGAGGAAGGTGCCCAGAGGCACGCCGATCACGTTGGCGACGGTCAACCCCGTGAGGATGAACGCCACGCCCTTGGCGCGGTTGCCCGGACCCATCACGTCGGCGGCGACGAGCGCTCCGATGCCGAAGTAGGCGCCGTGCGGGAGACCTGCGAGGAAACGGGAGGCGGCGACGAGCTCGAACGTGGGCAGGACCACCGTGAGCGCGTTGAAAAGCGTCAGGGTGAGAGCGAGCACGATCATCACGCGATGCCGCGGATACCGCGCGACGAATCCCGCGATGGTCGGCGCACCGACCACCACACCGAGCGCATACAGCGAGATGAGCCAGCCGGCCTGGCTCAGCGCCTCCTCCCGACTGGTGGCCCAGAGCGAGGGCAGCAGGTCGGCGGCGATGTTCGGCAGCAGACCCATGACCACGAACTCGGTCATGCCAATACCGAAACTGCCGATGGCGAGAGAGAGGAGCGCCCTCTTCGCCGCACCCCTCGATTGCGTCGAGGGATTCACCGGATCAGCTTAGCGTCCGTCGGACTCCTCGATCGCCCGCCCGGTCCGATCGAGGCGCAGGAAGACGTCCACGTCGTCCTGGCTCTCGAGGACGAACCCGTGGCGGTCGTAGAGGCTGCGCGCCGCACTGCCCTGGAGCACGTTCAGGCGGTAGAGCACGTCGTCGTCCAGGACCGCGGCCAGGACGCGGGTCCCCACACCGCGCCCCTGATGCGACGGCGCGATGTAGAAGTGCTCCAGCCAGCGCGCGTCGTCCTCCGAACGGATGGCGACCGAGCCGACATCCGTACCGTCCACGACGATGATCCGGGTCTGCGCAGGCTCGAAGGCGTCGCGGAACCGCTGCCGGACGCGGATGGCGTCGTAGCGGCCCAGCCGCTCCAGGTCGGGTCGGAGCACGTCGGCGCGCAACTCCGCGATCCATTCGACATCGTCGGCTCGCGCCGGCCGGAGCGCGACCAGCGCGGGTGCAGCGGAATCAGTCACCGGACTCCTCGATCGCCGCCTCCAGCCGCTCGATCTTCGCGTCGAGCTCCCCGGAGTAGCCGGGACGGATATCGGCCTTGAGCACCAGCGACACCCGCGACCCGAACGGCATGACCGCCTCGGTCGCACGCTTGACGACGTCCATGACCGTGTCCCAGTCAGGGCCCTCGATCTCGGTGAACATGCTCGTGGTGCGGTGCGGCAGTCCCGACTCGCGCACCACGCGGACAGCTGCGGCCACGGCGTCGTGCACGGAGGCATCGGTGCGCTCGGGACCGTCTACGGGGGTGCCGCTCGGGGCGACGGAGAAGGCGATCAGCATGGGTTCACTCCCTGGGTTTCGGATGACGGGCAGGCACACGCACGAGCGCACGGATGCCGAGGACGAGCAGGACGAGGAGAAGCACGTTGCGCACCGTGAGCACGGCGACGGAGAGAGCGTCGGCACGCAGCAGGGCATCGTAGCCGAGCGGATAGACGAGGCAGGTGAGCAGGCAGAGCGCGAGGACGACGACCGCCGGTGTGCGTGCTCTGGCGCGGTCTAGAACGATCCACAGGATCACGGGGGCGATCAACCAGGTCTGGAACTGCGGCGATCCGACTTTGTTGGTGACGATCAGCAGCGTCACCAACGTCAGCGCGAGTGGCGGGAACAGCCGGGGGAAGGACGCCCCGCGCACCGCCTTGACCGCCCCGACCGCGGTGATCGCCAGCACGGAGATCGCCATCAACGGTGTGAGCGCCGCGGCGACGGCATCCACTCCCGGGGCGGTGATCTGGAACGTCAGGATCTCGAAGCTGTACTCGATCCGCGCCGCTCCGGCGACGGCCAACCACAGGAAGGGCGTCGCTGCCACCGCCTCGATCTGCAGTCCTCGCCCGGTCTGCTCCGTCAGGAACCCGAGGACCTCGGTGTCCGCTCCGAGCAACAGCAGCGTCGCGACGACCGCGGCGGTGACCGTCACGGCGGCGGCGAGCACCCGCCACCGTGCCCGCATCGCGAGCACCGCGGCGAGGACGAGCGCACCGGGCCAGATCTTGATCCACGCGCCGATCGTCAGGAGGGCGGCGCCGACCGCGGGCCGTGCGACGAGCCAGAGGCCGCCGATCACCGCGAGAGGCACCGTGACCGCGTCGATCCGGTACAGGGCGATCGGTCCGAGAAGAAGCAGGGCGGCGCACCAGAACCACGCGGCGACGCGGCGGGCGTGTGACGGCGAGCGCCCGACGAGCACCCCGAAGGCGACCGCGTCGAGGATGACCACCAGCACCGCCCAGCCCACCAGATACGCGTTCGAGACGCCGAGCAGCAGGACGAGCGGCGACGCGAACGCGGCGGCGACGAGCATCGGCACGAGGGCCAGCTGCGGATAGACCCAGGTCTCGGTGACGCCGACGATCGGCCCTCCGCCGAGCGCCGAGGAGGCCCAGGGCTCGTAGACCAGGACGACGTCACCCATGGGCTGACTCGGATACACCCAGCCCGCCCACGCCGTGAGCAGATGCACGAGGAGGAACGCGCACCACAGCACGACCACCCTCGTCGTCGACGCGCGCTTCACGCGAGGACGTCCGCGATCGCGGAGGGGAGGGCTTCGGCGACATCCATCGCGACGATCGGATGCCCCGGTCCCCCACCTCGCACACCGGCGGCGATCCGCGCCGCATGACCGTGCAGCCAGGCCCCTGCGGCAGCGGCCTCGGCGAGCGAGGTGCCGGGGTTCGACGCCAGCACCGCCCCGAGCACCCCGGCGAGGACGTCACCGGTTCCGGCGGTCGCCAGCCATCCGGTGCCCGCTTCGACGGCGATGACGGTGCCGTCCGGCGCTGCCACCAGCGTCCGCGCGCCCTTGAGCAGCACGGTGCCGCCGATCGCCTCGGCAGCCCGCCGAACGGACTCCCCCCGATCCTGATCGTCGCGCTGAACGCCCAGACGGTCCTGAAGACGGGCGAACTCCCGCGCGTGCGGAGTCACGACGAACGATGCGTGCGCGTCCGGAGCGAGATCGAGCGCTCCGGCGTCGATCACCACCGGCGCGGTGCCGGAGAGGATCTCGCGGAGAGCTGCGCTCTCGGCATCGCTGCGCTGCTCCGGATCCGTGCCGGAGCCGATCACCCAGGCGTCGATGCGCGAGTGCCCGGCGTCGGCCCCGACGACGGTCTCCGGTCGACGGGCGAGCACCGCGTCGCCGACCCGCTCCGCGCCGACGTACCGCACGAAGCCTGCTCCGGTGCGCCATGCGGCCTCGACACCGAGCACGGCCGCTCCGGGATAGGCGGGCGACCCCGTGCGCAGAGCGACGACCCCGCGGGCGTACTTGTCGTCCTCCGGCGTCGGCGCACGGAACAGACGAGCCGTGTCGCCGCGTGTCCATCCGCGTACCTCGAGCATGACTCCACGTTAGTGCGACGGCCCGCCGCGCACCCGCTCGGCGGTAGCGTCGTACGGTGAGTCTTCTCTTCTCCCCGCTGAGCATCCGTTCCGCCACGTTCCGCAACCGCCTCTGGGTCTCGCCGATGTGCATGTACAGCGCTGTCGACGGTGTCGTGCAGGACTGGCACCACACGCATCTCGCCCAGTTCGCCTCGGGGGGCGCCGGTCTCGTCATCGCGGAGGCGACCGCGGTCGTCCCGGAAGGTCGGATCTCGCCGCGCGACGTCGGCCTCTGGAACGACGAACAGCGCGACGCACTGGCTCCCATCGTCCAGGCGATCCACGATCGCGGGGCGCATGCCGGGATCCAGCTCGCCCACGCCGGCCGCAAGGCATCGACCTGGTGGCCCTGGGCGCCCGTGCGCGGCTCGGTGCCCGCGTCCGAGGGGGGCTGGCGCACATCGGCCCCGTCAGCGCTCGCGTTCGACGGCTTCGACGAGCCGGTCGCCCTCGACCTCGCGGGTATCGACCGTGTGGTCGCCGCCTTCGCGACGGCGGCGCGTCGTGCGCTCGATGCGGGCTTCGACGTCCTGGAGATCCACGGCGCACACGGATACCTGCTGCATCAGTTCCTCTCCCCGCTGTCCAACCTGCGCGACGACGAATACGGCGGCTCCCTGGAGAATCGAGCCCGTCTGCTGCTCCGCGTCGTCGACGCCGTCCGCGAGGCCGCGGGCGACGAGGTTCCGCTGTTCGTCCGGATCTCCGCGACGGATCACGCGGAGGGCGGCTTCACCCCGGAGGAGGCGACCATCGTGGGCGGCTGGGCGGAGCAGCGCGGCGCCGACCTGATCGACGTCTCCAGCGGCGGTCTCGTCGCGCATCAGCGGATCAGCGTCTTCCCCGGCTACCAGGTGCCCCTCGCCGAGACCGTGCGCCAAGGCGGTCGCATCCCGGTGTCCGCGGTGGGACTCATCACCGCATCCGCGCAGGCGGAGCAGGTGCTCGCCGACGGCGCGGCCGACGCGATCTTCGCCGGACGGGAGTGGTTGCGCGACCCGCATTTCGCACTTCGCGCCGCTCACGAGCTCGGAGCGGAGATCGCCTGGCCTCCGCAGTACGAGCGCGCGCGGTGGCGCTGACTCCCGGTCATGCATGAAGGCCGCCATCCCCTCGCGGGTACGGCGGCCTTCATGCGTCCAGATGCGGATCAGCGTCCGCGGAAACGACGGGTCGCGTCCTGCACCTCTCCGACCAGCTCCTCCAGGATGTCCTCGAGGAACAGCACCGCCGTCGTGTTCCCCTGCGCGTCGCGCACCTTGGCCAGGTGACGCCCCGCGCGACGCATGACGGCGAGGGCATCCTCCAGATCCGTGTCCTCCTGGACCGGCACCATGTGATGGATGCGCTTGGCGGGGATGGGTTCGATCATCTTGGTCTCCGCGTCCGGGCCCTCGGACGCACGAAGGATGTCCTTCAGATGCACGTATCCGATCGGCACGGACTCGGCGTCGACGATCACGTAGCGCGAGAATCCATAGCGGGCGACGGCCTTCTCGACGTCGTCCGGCGTCGTGGACTGCGGCAGCGTCACCAGATCGCTCAGGGGCACGGCGACGTCCCGTGCCTTCTTGTCGGTGAACTCGACCGCCGCGGCGACCGTTCCCGCGGCGTCCATGAGCACGCCCTCGCGGCGCGACTGACTGACGATGGTCGCGACCTCGTCGAGGGTGAACGTCGATGCCGCCTCGTTCTTCGGCTCGACGCGGAACAGGCGCAGGACGCCGTTGGCGGCCGCATTGAGCACCCAGATCACCGGCATGAACACCTTCGACACCCACACGAGCGGCGGGGCCAGGATCAGCACGGCACGATCGGGCACCGAGAACGCCAGGTTCTTCGGCACCATCTCACCGAACACCACGTGCAGGAACGACACGATCAGCAGCGCGATCGTGAACGAGACCGCGTCGACGACGCCGTCCGGCCAGCCGAGTGCGTGCAGCGGCACGGAGAGCAGATGGTGGATCGCGGGTTCGGAGACGTTCAGGATGAGCAGCGAACAGATCGTGATGCCCAGCTGCGACGTCGCGAGCATCAGCGTCGCGTGCTCCATCGCGTACAACGCCGTCTTGGCGGCGCGGGATCCCTGATCGGCACGTGGCTCGATCTGCGACCGTCGAGCCGAGATCACCGCGAACTCGGCGCCGACGAAGAAGGCGTTCGCGACCAGGAGCACGACCAGCCATGCGAGTCCTCCCCAATCGTTCATCGGGTGGCCTCCTCTTCGCCGTCGAGCGGACTCGGGACGTAGCGCACGCGATCGACGCGTCGGCCGTCCATCCGGACGACCTGCAGCGCGCCGCTGTCGAGCGGAACCTCATCACCGACGGAAGGCACCCGTTCGAGCACGCTCATGACGTAGCCGCCGACGGTGTCGTACACATCGCCTTCCGGCACCTCCACGCCGGCACGACGGCGCAGTTCATCGGGGCGCAGCTCACCGGGGAAGGTGATCCCCTCCCGGTTGCGGATGACTCCGGCCCTGGTCCGGTCGTGCTCGTCCGCGACCTCTCCGACCAGTTCCTCGACGAGGTCCTCCAGGGTCACGAGCCCGGCCGTGCCTCCATATTCGTCGACGACGACGGCGAGCTGGTAGCCGCGTGCGCGGAGCTCGGCGATCAGTCCGTCGACGTGCGCGGTCTCGGGAACCCGGAGAGGATCGGTGGACAGCGCGCCGACGGGCACTTCGGTGCGGCGATCCCGCGGCACCGAGATCGCCGCTTTCAGGTGCACGACGCCCATGATGTCGTCGAGGTCATCGCCGTACACGGGGAAGCGGCTGTGGCCGGTGCGTCGTGCGAGCTGGATCACGTCGTCCGCGGAATCGCCCGCGGCGATCGCATGCATGCTCGGGCGGGCCGTCATCACATCGGCGGCGGTGAGTCGGGAGAACATCAGGGTGCGATCGAGCAGCGATGCGGTATCGGCTTCCAGCAGACCCGCGTTCGCCGAGCGTCGGACCAGCGACGACAGCTCCTCCGCGCTGCGCGCTCCGGAGAGCTCCTCCTTGGGCTCGATCCCCATGCTGCGCAGCACGCCGTTGGCGCTGCCGTTGAGCACGACGACGGCGGGTTTGAACACCGTCGTGAACGCGATCTGGAAGGGGATCACGAGCTTCGCCGTGGCGAGAGGCAGGGCGAGCGCGAAGTTCTTGGGAACGAGCTCACCGAGGATCATCGAGAGCACGGTGGCGATCAGCATGGCCACGATCGTCGCGATCGGAGCGACGGCGGCCTCCGGGATGCTCCAGACGAGCAGGGTCGGACGAAGAAGGTTCGACAGCGCCGGCTCCATCGTGTAACCGGTGAGCAGCGTGGTCAGGGTGATGCCGAGCTGCGCAGCGGACAGATGCGTCGAGGTGTGCTTGAGGGCGCTGATCGTGAGCGAGAGCCGCGATTCACCGCGTGCCTGCCGGGCCTCGAGGTCGGCGCGGTCGAGGTTCACCAGCGCGAACTCGCTTGCGACGAAGAGGCCGGTGCCGACCGTGAGCAGGAGCCCCACGCCCAACATGATGTAGTCCATCAGCGGTTCCTCTCCTGTGAGAGAGGCGGACAGTGGGGCGATGTTCTGCAACTGGGAGGGTCGTCCATTATGCCGACGATTGTACCGAAGACGACCGGGTGCGCGCTCGCGATCACCAGCTGACCGGCAGCGCCTTCCCTTCTTCGTATCCTGCCGCCGACTGCAGCCCGACCAGAGCCCGATCATGGAACTCCGGCACGGACGAGGCGCCGGCGTACGTGAACGACGAGCGCACACCCGAGGTGATCATGTCCAGAAGGTCCTCGATGCCGGGGCGCAGCGGGTCGAGATAGATCTTCGACGAGGAGATGCCTTCGGCGAAGAGCTCCTTGCGAGCGCGCTCGTAGGCATCGAGACGCCCGAACCGCGCCTGGACGGCCTTGGTCGAAGCCATGCCCCAGGATTCCTTGAACAGGCGCCCCTCGGCATCGCGCTGCAGCTCTCCCGGGGCCTCGATCGTCCCGGCGAACCAGGACCCGACCATGACGGATGCGGCTCCGGCGGCGAGGGCCAGTGCCACGTCGCGCGGGTACCTCACGCCACCGTCGGCCCAGACGTGGGCGCCGAGCTCCCGTGCCGCCTGCGCAGTCTCGAGCACGGCGGAGAACTGCGGGCGACCGACCGCGGTCATCATGCGGGTGGTGCACATCGCGCCGGGGCCGACGCCGACCTTGAGGATCGATGCGCCGGCGTCGACCAGATCGGCCACCCCGTCGGCGGTGACGATGTTGCCCGCCACGACCGGCAGCCCCAGGTCGAGGTCGGCGATGGCGCGGAGCGCTCTCAGCATCCCGTCCTGGTGGCCGTGCGCCGTGTCGACGACAAGGACGTCGACTCCGGCCGCGGCCAGCGCCTTCGCCTTTGCGGCGACGTCGCCGTTGATGCCGACCGCCGCCGCGACGGCGAGCCGACCGTCGTCATCGACAGCGGGTCGGTACAGCGTCGACCGCAACGCACTGCGGGCGCTCAGCGTGCCGACCAGGTGTCCGTGGTGCACGACGGTCACCATCTCCACATCGGCGGCGGTGATGACGTCGAACGCGTGCCGCTCCGAGCCGATGTCGTCCGCGTCGATGGACGGTGTGCCGCGATGCACGAGGTCGCCGAGCTGCGCATCGGGAAGCGCGGTCGCGAGGCGCGTCGCCGGGAGGATGCCGAGGATGCGCTCGGCATCGATCGGCCCCTCCCCTCGCGCGTCCCCCCGCGCGACGACGATCCCGTGCCCTGTCGTCGGGGGAAGCAGGCGGAGGGCGTCGGCGACGGACGCCTCCGGCGGCAGCACGAGCGGGGTGTCCCACAGGACCGGCTGCGCCTTCACCTCTCGGATCGCGGCATCCAGATCCTGCAACGGGAGGTCCTGCGGCAGAACGCCGAGCGCACCTCGACGTGCGAGCACGGCCGCGATGCGGGGCCCCGTCACGGAGTTCATGTTCGCCGCCACCAGCGGCAGCGTCGCCGGAGTGCCGTCCTGCGGGGCGAGATCGACCTGGAGACGGCTGGTGACCGCCGATCGACGCGGTACCAGGAAGACGTCGGAGTAGGTCAGATCGACGGTCGGCTGCGCTCCAGAGAACTTCATGCTTCCACGGTACCCAGATCGCGACGCGGTGGGCGCTCGGCTTCGACGATTCCCCAGGCGAAACACGTTAGGCTTGTTGGTCGAGAGTGTGCGGGCCCGAACGCATCCTGCGTCGACGTCCGCACCAGAGAGCTTCAGCGATGAAAGAGGGCGATCGAGAGTGTCGAACCAGGTGACCGGCGTCAACGGCGACGGGGGGTTCGGAGCCAATTCCTGGCTCGTTGAAGAGCTCTACGAGCAGTTCAAGGTGAACCGCGACTCCGTCGACAAGGAGTGGTGGCCCATCCTGGAGAAGTACCACTCCGAGGCGGCGTCCGCTGCTCCCGCATCCGCCGCCGACGCCCCGGCGCAGCCGGCGCATCCCGTTACGGCGCCCATCCCCGTGATCGGCTCGCAGCCGGTGGCACGCACGACGGCGAAGCCGGCCGCTGCCGCGCCGATTCCGGCGCAGGCTCCGAAGCCGGCGCCGAAGCCCGAATCCAAGGAGACCCCGGATCCTGTCGAGGAGGACAAGGTCACTCCTCTGCGCGGCCTCCCGAAGACCCTCGCCGCCAACATGGACGAGTCGCTCACCGTCCCGACGGCGACCAGCGTGCGCACGGTGCCGGCGAAGCTGATGATCGACAACCGCATCGTCATCAACAACCACATGGCGCGCACCCGCGGCGGCAAGATCAGCTTCACCCACCTCATCGGCTGGGCGCTCATCCGCACGCTCGACGAGTTCCGCAGCCAGAACGTCTTCTACGCCGAGGTCGACGGCAAGCCCTCGGTGGTCGCACCGGCACACGTCAACCTGGGCATCGCGATCGACCTGCCCAAGCCCGACGGCACGCGTGCGCTCATGGTGCCCAGCATCAAGCGCGCCGACACCATGACGTTCACCGAGTACCTCTCCGCCTACGAGGACCTGGTCACCCGCGCCCGCGGCAACAAGCTGACCGCCGGTGACTTCCAGGGCACGACGGTGTCCCTCACGAACCCCGGCGGCATCGGCACGGTGCACTCCGTACCGCGTCTGATGAAGGGCCAGGGCTGCATCATCGGCGCCGGTGCCCTCGAGTACCCGGCCGAGTTCCAGGGCGCGAGCTCGAAGACACTCAACGAACTCGCCATCGGCAAGACGATCACGCTGACCAGCACCTACGACCACCGCGTCATCCAGGGTGCCGGCTCCGGCGAGTTCCTCAAGAAGGTGCACGAGCTGCTCATCGGCCAGCGCGGCTTCTACGACGACATCTTCGCGGCGCTGCGCATCCCGTACGCGCCGATCCGCTGGAACCCGGACATCGCCGTCGACCTCGCCGAGCGCGTCGACAAGCAGTCCCGCGTGCAGGAGCTCATCAACTCCTTCCGCGTGCGCGGTCACCTGATGGCCGACATCGACCCGCTGGAGTATGTGCAGCGCTCGCACCCCGACCTCGAGATCGAGAGCCACGGACTCACGTTCTGGGACCTCGACCGCGAGTTCGTCACCGGCGGCTTCGGCGGACGTCGCATCGCCAAGCTCCGCGACATCCTCGGTGTGCTCCGCGACTCGTACTGCCGCACGCTCGGCATCGAGTACATGCACATCCAGGATCCCGAGCAGCGACGCTGGTTCCAGGAGAAGGTCGAGGTCAAGTACCAGAAGCCCGGCCACGACGAGCAGCTGCGCGTCCTGCGCAAGCTCAACGAGGCGGAGGCCTTCGAGACCTTCCTGCAGACCAAGTTCGTCGGCCAGAAGCGCTTCTCGCTCGAAGGCGGCGAATCGCTGATCCCGCTGCTCGACGAGATCCTGCAGGGCGCGGCCACCGCCGGCCTCGAAGGCGCCGCGATCGGCATGGCCCACCGCGGCCGCCTGAACGTGCTGACCAACATCGCGGGCAAGACCTACGGACAGGTCTTCCGCGAGTTCGAGGGCACGCAGACCCCGGGCAACCAGCGCGGCTCCGGCGATGTGAAGTACCACCTCGGCACCGAGGGCACCTTCGTCGCCGACGACGAGTCCGAACTCCCGGTCTACCTCGCCGCCAACCCCTCGCACCTCGAGACGGTCGACGGCGTGCTGGAGGGCATCGTCCGCGCGAAGCAGGATCGCAAGCCGATCGGCACCTTCGCCTGGCTGCCGATCCTCGTGCACGGCGACGCGGCTTTCGCGGGCCAGGGTGTCGTCGTCGAGACGCTGCAGATGTCGCAGCTGCGCGGCTACCGCACCGGCGGCACGATCCACGTGGTCGTGAACAACCAGGTCGGATTCACCACGACCCCGAACGACGGTCGCACATCGATCTACTCGACCGATGTCGCCAAGACGATCCAGGCGCCCGTCTTCCACGTGAACGGCGACGACCCCGAGGCCGTCATCCACGTCGCGCAGCTCGCGTTCGAATACCGCGAGCGCTTCCACCGCGACGTCGTGATCGACCTGGTCTGCTACCGTCGACGCGGTCACAACGAGGGCGACGACCCTTCGATGACGCAGCCGCTGATGACCGACCTGATCCAGGCGAAGCGCTCGGTCCGCCGGCTGTACACCGAGTCGCTCGTCGGTCGCGGTGACATCACCGAGCAGGAGTACGACGAGGCGAAGGCCGACTTCCAGAACCGTCTGGAGATCGCGTTCGCTGAGACGCACGCGGCTGAGACCGGCGCCCTGCCGATCGCCCCGGAGCTGCCCCCCGTCGACGACCAGGTCGGCGCTCCGGAGATCACCGGCGTGCCCAACGAGGTCATCCAGCTGATCGGCGATGCGTTCGTGAACAAGCCTGAGGGCTTCACGGTGCACCCGAAGATCCAGCAGCTGCTGGAGAAGCGTCTCGACATGAGCCGCAATGGCGGCATCGACTGGGGCTTCGGCGAGCTGCTCGCGTTCGGCTCCCTGCTCGTGGAGGGCACCCCGGTGCGCCTCGCGGGGCAGGACGCCCGCCGTGGCACGTTCGTGCAGCGCCACGCGACCCTGCACGACCGCGCGAACGGCCAGGAGTGGCTGCCGCTGTCGAACCTGTCCGATGCGCAGGGACGCTTCTTCGTCTACGACTCCCTGCTCAGCGAGTACGCCGCCCTCGGCTTCGAGTACGGCTACTCGGTGGAGGCTCCGGAAGCCCTCGTGCTCTGGGAGGCCCAGTTCGGCGACTTCGTCAACGGCGCCCAGTCCGTCATCGACGAGTACATCTCGGCCGCCGAGCAGAAGTGGGGCCAGCAGTCCAGCGTGACCCTGCTCCTCCCCCACGGCTACGAGGGCCAGGGACCGGATCACTCCTCGGCGCGCATCGAGCGCTTCCTGCAGCTGTGCGCACAGGAGAACATGATCGTCTCGCGTCCGTCGACGCCCGCGTCGTACTTCCACCTGCTGCGCCGCCAGGCCTACGCCCGCCCGCGCAAGCCGCTGATCGTCTTCACCCCGAAGGCGATGCTGCGTCTGCGCGGCGCGACGAGCCCGGTCGAGGCGTTCACGCAGGGCCGTTTCGAACCGGTGATCGACGACGACCGCGGTCTCGATCGCTCCGCCGTCAAGCGCGTGCTCGTGCACTCGGGCAAGGTGCACTGGGATCTGCGTGCCGAGCTCGAGAAGAACCCGAACCCCGAGGTCGCCCTCGTCCGGCTCGAGCAGCTGTACCCGACGCCGATCGAAGAGCTCAAGGCCATCACCGACTCGTACCCGAACGCCGAGCTGGTGTGGGTGCAGGAGGAGCCGGAGAACCAGGGCGCCTGGCCGTTCCTGGCGCTCGCCTTCGCCGACGTGCCCGGAGACCGTTCGTTCCGCCCGGTCTCCCGTCCGGCATCGGCTTCGCCGGCCACCGGGTCGTCGAAGGTCCACGCCGCCGAGCAGGCAGCACTGATCCGTTCGGCCGTCACGCTCGGCTGAGCCATCGGACGAGAAGGGCGCCCCGACCTCGGTCGGGGCGCCCTTCTCGTGTGTTCAGTACCAGATGTCGAGCGAGGGCGACGGGAATGCGATCAGTGCCCGGTCGAGCGCCTCGACGGCGGAGGGCTCCGCGGTGATCCGCCCGGCGCCGTGCAGAGACGACGCGCGGACTCCGCCCGCGTACAGGGTGGACAGCGTCGCGACGTCGAGTGCGATGTCGACATCGACGTCTTCCTCCGCCACTTCGACCGTCGCGACACCGGACGTATCCACACGGAGCCGCCAGACGCCGTCCGCGAATCCCAATGAGTCCTCCACCCGGAGCACGGTGTCGAGCGGTGCGGAGTAGCGGCGTGCCGTCAAAGCGGCCGGGAGGTCGAGGATGCGCAGCCAGCCGTGATCGTGCACCTCCTGCTTCACGCCGCGGGAGTCGTGCACCAGCCACGGCAGCGGGTCGTCGAGCGGGCGCAGGTCCGCGACCACCTCGTCGACCAGATCATGCTGCAGCGCGAAGCGCCACAGGGCGGCACGCGCATCCGCGGTCTCGGCGGCGAGCATGCGCACGTCCATCCGGAAGCGGAACGTCCCTCCCGCCTCGGTGACCGTGTAGGCCATGACACCGCGCAGCACGCCATCCTCGTCGATGTAGCGCACCCCTCGGGCCTGGTCCCTATCTGTGGAGGGCGCGACGCCCGCGTACCCCTCCCAGCGGCCCTGCCAGCCCGGGATCCTCCCGGCGACTCCCCGACGGGTGCGCTCATGGACGGCCCCCAGATCGGCGGCCAGCGTCTCGCGGTCGACGTATTCGAGTCGGCCGGGCGAGGGCGGACCTGCCCAGCCCGCGTGCCGGGTGTCGACGGTCAGCCGGGCGACCGGGATCGCGGCTCCGAAACCGTAGCGGCCGTAGATCGTGGTCTCGGTGACCGTCAGCCCCGCGACGGGGACGCCGGCGGATGCCGCGGCGCGCAGTTCGCCCTCGAGCAGCGCCCTGGCGATGCCACGGCGGCGGTGCGTCGCAGAGACGGTGACGACACTGATCGCCCACATCCCGATCTCGCCACCGCCGGGAAGCGTGAGCGGGGTCACCCAGCCGTTGACGGTCGCCACCGGAAGAGCCGCGTCCGATGCGTTCTTCTCGTAGACCCCGACGTTGCGGCGGGCGGCGAACGTCTTCCGCGCCTGGGCGAGCTTCTCCGCACTCGGATCGGCGCCGAGGAAGCCGCGGTCGACGGCGCGCACGAACGGTGCGCCGCTCGCATCATCGGTCAGATCGACGACGCGATAGTCGAGATCGGCAACGGCCAGTCGTTCGCTCGAAGTGGTGTCGGCGGGAACGTCGCGCGCATCGATGAAGGTCATCGTTCCACACTACCGACGGCGGCGGAGGTGGGCTCAGTGCTGTGCGGCCTGCACCGCACGCAGACGCGCGAACACCTGGTCGCGCAGCTCCTCGGGGGCCGTCTCTTTGCAGGCGCGAGCGATCACGTCGGTGAGAGTGGTCGCGACGAGAGCCTCATCCCGGCAGGAGGGGCAGTTCTCCAGATGCTCGCGGATCTCGGTGTGCTCGGTCTTGCACACCTCGTTGCGGAGGTACTCCTCCAGATCCTGACGCGCTTTGTCGCAGCCGCAGTCACTCATTTCTTGCTCCTCGTCTCAGCCGCGGCGATGCCCCGCTCAGCGGCGTAATCTGCCAACAGCTCCCGCAGCATCCGCCTGCCACGATGCAGGCGGCTCATCACGGTGCCGATGGGGGTCTTCATGATGTCGGCGATCTCCTGATACGCGAAGCCCTCGACATCGGCGAGATACACCGCGAGCCGGAAGTCCTCCGGAACCGCCTGCAGCGCGTCTTTGACGACAGACGCGGGCATGCGGTCGATGGCCTCCGCCTCCGCGGAACGGCTGTGCGACGCCGTCGTGGACTCGGCTCCGCCCAGCTGCCAGTCCTCGAGTTCGTCGATCGTGCCCTGATAGGGCTCGCGCTGGCGCTTGCGGTAGATGTTGATGTACGTGTTCGTGAGGATGCGGTACAACCACGCCTTGAGGTTCGTCCCCTGCGAGAACGTCGACCAGGAGCCGTACGCCTTCACGAACGTCTCCTGCACGAGGTCGGCGGCGTCGGCGGGGTTGCGCGTCATGCGCATCGCGGCGGCGTAGAGCTGATCCATGAAAGGGATCGCCTGCTCCTCGAACTCCCGTCGGGGGTCGCCGACGATGTCTGCGGTTGCGGTGTCATCCATCACGGGCCAGTCTAGGCCGCTGAGGTCGATCACCTCGCGCTCCAACGTCGCCGGCATTCTCTCTCCTTCGTGTCAGGGGCCACGTCTTTCGCGACGAAGCTTCCTGCGTTTACTAAGGTGAGAACCGATGAGCGCGAACAGGTATTCCCCCACCCGTGTGCAGGGCGCCTATGCCGCGCCCACGACCGACGTGCCCGTCCACGCGGAGCTCACGATCCCCGGGTCCAAATCGTTGACGAATCGCGAGCTGATGATCGCCGCGATCGCCGACGGGCCGGGGCGCTTGATCGCCCCGCTGCACTCGGACGACTCCGCACGCATGGTCGATGCGCTGCGCGCGCTCGGCGTCGGTATCGAGGAGGTGGATGCCGGTCACGAGTTCGGCCCCGACCTCGTCGTCACCCCGGCGAAGCTCAGCGGCGGCACGACGATCGACTGCGGTCAGGCCGGCACAGTGATGCGCTTCATCGCTCCGCTGGCCGGGCTCGCCGCGCACGACGTGCATCTCACCGCACACGAGACGGCGCTGCACCGTCCGATGGGCGGGCTCATCAGCGCCCTGCGCGACCTCGGCGTCGACATCGACGACGAAGGCACCTGGTCGCTCCCGTTCACGATCCGCGGACACGGTCGCATCCGCGGCGGCCGGGTCGAGATCGATGCCTCGGCGTCGAGCCAGTTCGTCTCGGGACTCCTGCTCGCCGCACCGCGGTTCGACGTCGGCCTGCACCTCGTCCACACGGGCGAGCACCTGCCGAGTCTTCCGCACATCGACATGACGATCGAGGCGCTGAGCCGACGGGGTATCCGCATCGAGCGCCCGGCCGTGGGCGAGTGGCTCGTCGAGGCGGGCGTCCCTCGGGCGAAGGAGATCGCGATCGAACCCGATCTCTCCAATGCAGCGCCGTTCCTCGCGGCCGCGCTCGTCACGGGCGGCTCGGTGTCCGTCACCGGATGGCCCGCGCACTCCACCCAGCCCGGCGCACTGCTGCCGGACATCCTCCAGGCCACCGGCGCCCACGTCGGCCGGCATGGGGGCACGCTCACGGTGCGCGCCGGCTCCGGAATCCGCGGTCTCGATCTCGATCTCTCCGCAGCGAGCGAGCTCACCCCGACGCTGGTCGGCCTCGCCGCCTTCGCGGAGTCGCCCACGACGATCCGGGGAATCGGGCACATCCGCCTGCACGAGACCGATCGGATCGCCGCGCTGATCGGCAACCTCCGCGCGCTCGGAGGCGAGGCGGAGGAGCTGCCGGACGGGCTTCGGATCATCCCCCGTCCGTTGCACGGCGGCAGGTGGGCCGCGCATCACGACCACCGGATGGCCACCACCGGAGCGCTCATCGGCTTGCGTGTTCCCGGCGTCGAGATCGACGACATCGGCACGACCGCGAAGACCCTCCCGGAGTTCACGATGCTCTGGGAGCGGATGCTGCGAGGCTGACGGTGAGCTGGCTCGACGACAGCGACGACCTCGAGGACGAATTCGAGGACTACGACGAGAGCAGCATCCGGACGCGCCCCAACCCCAAGGCGAACCGCCCACGGACCAAACGACGCCCCGCGCACGAGGATGCACAGGTGGGGCGTGTGCTCGGCGTCGACCGCGGTCGCTACTCGGTCCTCCTCGACGAAGACACGCCCGAGGAGCGCATGATCACCACCACGAGGGCGCGGGAGCTGCGGCGCATGCCGATCGTGACCGGCGACCAGGCGCGCGTGGTCGGCGACACCTCAGGGGACGAGGGGACCCTCGCGCGCATCGTCGGCATCGTGGATCGTACGTCTCTCCTCCGACGCAGCGCCGACGACACCGACCAGGTGGAACGGGTCATCGTCGCGAACGCCGATCAGATGCTCGTCGTGGTGGCCGCCGCCGACCCCGAGCCCCGCGCCCGCCTCGTCGACCGCTATCTCGTGGCCGCTCTCGATGCCGGGATCCGCCCGCTCCTCGTCGTCACCAAGACCGACATCGCGGATCCGACCGAGTTCCTCACGCACTTCGACGGCCTCGACCTGCGCGTGTTCACCAGCGCACAGGAGGAGATGCCCGTCGACGAGATCGGCGCGGCACTCGTCGGCCACTCGACGGTCTTCGTCGGGCACTCCGGCGTCGGCAAGTCCACCCTGGTCAACGCCCTCGTCCCGACGGCGGATCGCGCCACAGGACACGTGAATCAGGTCACCGGCCGCGGACGTCACACGTCCTCATCGACCGTGTCGCTGCGCTATGAGGGCGCGCTCGGCACCGGCTGGGTGATCGACACCCCCGGTGTGCGCTCCTTCGGGCTCGGGCACGTCGATCCCGCGAACATCCTCGCGGCGTTCACCGAGCTCGCCGTGATCGCCGAGGACTGCCCGCGAGGCTGCACCCATCTGGCCGATGCCCCCGACTGCGCGCTCATCGAGGCGGCGGAGCGCGGCGACCTGGGGGAAACCGGCCGCGCACGACTCGACTCCCTGCAGCGCCTCCTGCAGACGTTCGCGGACAAGGCGGACCAAGCCCCCGGCCGTTAGGCTGGAGGGGTGACTCAGCGCCTCGAACCCGGTACCGCAGCCCCCGACTTCTCCCTCCTCGACCAGGACGGGAGCACGGTGCGTCTGGCGGATCTGCGCGGCCAGAAGACCGTGCTCTATTTCTACCCGGCGGCGATGACGCCCGGATGCACCACCGAGGCCTGCGACTTCCGTGACAGCATCTCGTCGCTGCAGGGCGCCGGCTACCGCGTCATCGGAATCTCGCGGGACGAACCCGCGACGCTGGCGAAGTTCCGCGAGCGCGACGCCCTCACATTCCCGCTCCTCAGCGACCCCGACCACTCGGTCCACTCCGCCTACGGCGCATGGGGCGAGAAGATGAACTACGGCAAGACCGTCGAGGGCGTGATCCGCTCGACGTTCGTCCTCGACGAAGACGGAACTATCGACATCGCGCTGTACAACGTCAAGGCGACGGGTCACGTCGCTCGGCTGCGCAAGCAGCTCGGCATCGACGCCTGACGCCCCACCCCGTGCCCACGGCCGGCAGGGCCCGGACCTCACTCCGCGAGGCGCTGCGGGCCCTCTCGGCGCGCACTCGAGATCAGCAGCAGGAATCCGAGCAGCCCCGGGAGCCCGACCCCGAGGGTGAACATCCAGGTGATGGGCTGCAGCGTGAGCGAAGCCAGGGCGAGCGCGACCGCCAGCACCTGGAACACCACTCCCCCGGAGCGCGCCCACGACTTGCCGGCGCGGGTGCCGAGCGCGAAGGCCGCGAGTGCCGCCGCGCCGATCAGCGTGAGCACGATGAGCGCGATCGCGGTCGGCAGGGAGGCGGCATCTCCGGCGCCGAGGCCTGCGAGCTCGATGATCCCGAAGACGAGCAGCGCCACTGCTTCGAGCGCGAGGACCGCTGCGGCCGCGAGGGCGATTCCGGGTGCGCGCACAGCATCTCCTAAGGAGCGAAAGAGAAGAAAACCCTTGATTTCACGGTTTTCATGTAACAGAATAGAGAAGGTCATGTGCTCCCACAGCGGCGTGGGGCGAGCATTCACGCTCGCATCACAATTCGCGGACATTCCGTCCGCATCTCAACAGGGTAGCGGAACCCGAACTACTACCCGAATCCGAGAGGTCGCATCGCGACATCTCTTGAAATCCACACCGAGGAGCCCCCATGGACTGGCGCGATAAGGCCGCCTGCCTGACTGTCGACCCCGAGCTATTCTTCCCCGTGGGGAACACCGGCCCGGCCGTCGATCAGATCGAGAAGGCGAAGACTGTATGCGCCACCTGCACGGTCACGGAGATCTGCCTGCAGTACGCCCTCGAGACCAGTCAGGACTCGGGCGTCTGGGGCGGTCTCTCCGAGGATGAGCGTCGCGCGCTCAAACGTCGCGCCGCTCGCGCACGCCGCGCCTCCTGAACTTCCGGAAGCGGCCTGAGATCGACTCTCAGGCCGCTTTCGACTGCCCCGGCTCGCCCGGTCTCACCGCTCGAGCCAGCGCAGAGGAATGTCGATGACCACCTCGGTGCCGTCGCCGTCGCTCCCGTGCCACTCGATCGTGCCGCCGAGCTCGCCCTGGATGAGCGTCCGGATGATCTGGGTGCCGAGCCCCTGGCCGATCCGCCCCTCCGGCAGACCGAGCCCGGTATCGCGGACGGTCACGCGGAGGTTCTCCTCCGTGCGCTTGGCATCGATCGTGACGACGCCCTCCTGCCCGGCGAGACCGTGCTCGACCGCATTCGTCACGACCTCCGTGAGCGCGAGCGCGAGAGGCGTCGCATACTCGCTCGGAAGCACTCCGAATCGTCCTGTCGACTGCGTCCGCGCCCGCGTGTTCGGCGCCGAAGCCACTTCGGCGACGAGTTTGAGCACGCGATGGAAGACCTCGTCGAAGTCGACCTTCTGCGTCAGCCCCTGAGCCAGCGTGTCGTGCACCACGGCGATCGCGTCGACCCGGCGCATGGCCTGCGTCAGCGCGTCGCGCGCTTCATCCGAATGCGTGCGACGAGCCTGGATGCGCAGGAGCGAGGCCACGGTCTGCAGGTTGTTCTTCACCCGGTGATGGATCTCGCGGATCGTCGCGTCCTTGGTGATGAGCTCCTGCTCCTGGTGGCGCAGCTCCGACACGTCTCGACAGAGCACGATCGCGCCGATGCGCGTCCCGTGGTCCTTCAGCGGAATCGCGCGCAGCGACACCGTGACGCCCCTGGCTTCGATGTCGGTGCGCCAGGGCGCGCGCCCGGTGACCACGACAGGGAGGGATTCATCGACCTGCCGCGAGGGCGGGACGAGTCGAGTCGTCACCTCGGCGAGGGACTCCCCCTCGAGCTCGTCGTCGAACCCCATCCGATTGAAGGCCGAGAGCGCGTTGGGGCTGGCGAAGGTCGTGATCCCGTCGACATCGATTCGGATGAGCCCGTCGGAGGCGCGCGGCGCTCCCCGACGCGGCGACGTGGGCGCCGTGAGATCGGGGAAGCTGCCGTCGGCGATCATGCGGAACAGATCGTTCGCGCACTCGTCGAAGGTGATCTGCTGACGAGAAGGCGTACGCACCTCACCGAGATTCGTGTGGCGGGTGACCACGCCGATCACGGTCGCCGGGGCATCGGCTCCGCGACGCACGCTCACGATCGGCACCGCGCGCACCCGCGTCGGCGTCTCCTCGAACCAGTCCGGCGAAGAGGAGTCGACGATCTCGGCCGAGTCGAAGGCACTCTGCACCTGGGTACGCCACTGCGGCCGCACCCGCTCGCCGACGATGTCGCGGTAGAAGAGGGTCGCCGCCCCACTCGGTCGTGCATGGGCGACCGCGATGAACGAGCCGTCGTCGGTCTGGATCCAGATCACGATGTCGGCGGAGGCGAGGTCGGCGAGGAGCTGTCCGTCGCCGGCGAGGCGGTGGAGCCATTCGACGTCGCTGTCGGTCAGGCGCCCCTGGGCATGGGCAAGATCACTGAGGGTTGACACCTCACCAGCCTACGGTCAGATGCGTCAGAGAATCGCCAGGGACGTGGCGCGCCAGCGACGATCGATCCCGTCCAGGCGGACCGCCACGGCGCGCGTACGTCCGGGGCCCGCCACCACGACGACGGCCTCGATCACCCCGTCGAGCGGCTCGGTCACTCGCAGCGCCCGGATCTCGAACGTCGGGCGCGCGGGAGCGACGCCCCGTGCGCTGCGCGCTCTCGCGGACAGGTTCGCCCGCGTGACCAGGCTCCGGAACGCCTCTTCACTGAACCACCTGGCGAGCTGATCGACTTCCCTGACGCCGGCGAGCACCTCGAGGACGCCGTGGGTGAGACTGCGCAGCAGGGGCACAGGGTCCGGAAGCTCGATGGTCGGTGTCGGCTGGGGTGCGAAGTACTCGTGGGGCGTCATGTCGAACTCTCGATCGGGAGGTCTGCGAGCCAGCAGTACAGCACCGCAACCGCTCTGGGCGAGCCGTGAGCGTGCAGGAATGTGGATAACTCGTACGTCGCCCGACGCGGTCGCCTACGCTCTGTCGGATGCACTGGGACCGTCTGTTCGAAGACCTCGAAGGCCAGCTGGCGTCGGAATGGGAAGCGGAGCGCGCCGTGCTCGACGCCGAGTCCGAACGACTCCGCATCGCACGGCTGGACCTGCGTTCGCGGCTCCGGATGCTCTGCAGCGCCCGTGCCGATGCCACGATCGACGTCGCGAACGCGCGGCGGCTCCCCGTCACGCTCCGGATGCTCGGGGCCGACTGGCTCGCCGTCTCCTCGCGCGGCACGGGCGAAGGACGCCCCGTTCCCTCGTCACTGCTGCTCCCGCTGCATGCGATCGGCGGCGTCACGACCGATCACGGCATGATCCTGGCGAGCCTCGACGAGCCGGCGAGCACGGAGCTGCCGCTCCGCGAGCGGATGACGCTCGGTTTCGTACTACGCGACCTCGCCAGGCGCCGCATCCCGGTGCGGATCAGCACACATCTGGGCGATGACATCCACGGCACGATCGACCGCGCCGCGGCGGATCACCTCGATCTCGCGGTGCACGATCCGGGGGAAGCACGCCTCGCCGGAGCGGTGCACGGTTTCCGCATCATCCCGTTCTCCTCACTGATCGCGGTGCGGACGCCCGGGGATCAGACGCCGTGAGCCGACGATGTCCCCCACACCTCGGGGAAGCTCGCCGTCTGGGACTGCCGCCACAGCGCGATCCGTCGCGAGTTCTCGGACTCCTCTGCGAGATATCCGTCCAAGCTGGACTCCTCCACTCGCCACCGCGGCGGTGATCCCAGCTGTGCGCCGCGGAGCCTTCCATCGTGGACGAGCGCGATCACCTCGTCCACGCCGATGCTGAGCAGCTCGGCCACCTGCGCGGGCGCGAGAAACCGCGGTGCGCGTGCCGAAGGGGATGCCATGACCCCATTCTCCCCCACCCGTCCGCGCGGCTCCGACCCCTTCGCCCCCTGTGGATAACTCCCCCGCCACGGTGCGGATTTCTGTGACCATATCGCCATGGCTTCCCTCACCCGTCCTCGGCGCGCGTTCTGGGTCGACGTCCGTTTCCTCGTCGGCATCGCCCTGGTCACGCTCTCCATCACCGGTGTCTGGTTCCTCGTCTGGGCGTCCGACGACGCCGCCCCGGTGCTCCAGGCCAACCGGACGATCACACAGGGAGAGGTTCTGAGTTCAGACGACTTCCGGGTGGTCGACGTGGGGTTGGGGGCATTGGCCGACGACTACCTCGGCCCGGAAGACCTCCGGACGGATCAGGTGGCCGCACGAACACTCGTGAAGGACGAGATCGTCCCGACGTCGGCACTGACGGAGGCCGACCACGTCCGCACCACGACCGTCGTGATCCAGAGCAGCACGGGCATTCCTGAAGGGGTGCAGGCGGGCACCGTCGTCGAGGTGTGGCATGCGCCTCCGCGCGACGAGGGACGGGCCCACGACACGCCCCGCATCCTCGTCGCGGACGCGGTCGTCCATGACGTGATCGAGCCGCAGGGCGTCCTCGCCGACACGGGAACCCAGCTCGAGATCGTGATCGACAGGGCCGATGTGGCCGAGGTCCTCGCAGCGATGACCGGAGGCTCGGCCCTCTCGGTCGTGCCCGTCGGGACCGGCTCGTGACCGCCGTGGTCGTGGCGATCCCGCAGCCACGCGCCGGGGAGCTCGCCGTGGAGCTGGAGCTCGAGGGAATCCGCGTCGTCGCGATCACGGCCCCGACCACCTCCGCCATCGAGATCCCTGCGGGGACCGAGGCCCTCGTCGTTCCCGCCACGCGTGGTGTGCTCACCGCCGAGTTGATCTCGAGCTGCGATCGCGCGGGTGTGCGCGTGCTCGCCCTCGGAGGCGTGGACAGCCGGCTTCTGGGGCGTCTCGGGGTGGCGGCTCCCCTGCGACCCGATGCGGCGGGCTGGGAGGTCGCCGCGGCTCTGGCCGCCGACACCGGCGCCGCACCCCGGCCGCGAGCCTCAGCCCCGCATCGGGTCACCGCGGTCTGGGGGCCGCACGGCGCCCCTGGTCGCTCGACCCTCGCGATCCAGCTCGCCGTCGAGCTCGCCCGCACGGGCCGCAGCACCGCCCTCGTCGATGCCGACACGGTCGCGCCTTCGCTCGCGCTTCTCCTGGGGCTCAGTGACGACTCGCCAGGTGTCGCCGCCGCGTGCCGCCGGGCGGAGCGCGGCGCGCTCGACCCGGCGGAACTGACCAGACTGGCGACGACGCTGTCCACCAACGGTGGAGACATCGAGATCCTGCCGGGCATCAACCGTCCGAGCCGTTGGCCGGAGCTGGATTCTTCCCGACTGCGAGCGACGTTGGGGGTATGCCGGGAGTGGATCGAGGAGACCGTCGTCGATGTGGCTGCGGCCTTCGACGCAGATGACGAGGTGACCTACGACCTGGCCGGCCCTCGACGCCACGCCGCGACGTCGGCGTCCCTGAGCGAAGCCGATACGATCATCGCTGTCGCCGCGGCCGACCCGCTGGGCGTCAGCCGGTTCCTGCGCGATCACGCCGAGCTGCGCCGCCTCACCGCTCCCACACCGGTCGTCGTGGTCGTCAATCAGGTCAGGCCGGGTCCGCTCGGGATCGATGCCCGCGGACAGGTGCGGCGCACGTTCGAGCGATTCGCCGGCGTCACCGACGTCACGTTCCTCCCGTACGAGCGCCGCGCGGCGGATGCGGCCATGCTCCATGCCCGGCCGATGACCGAGGTCGCACCGAGATCGTCCTTCGTCGCCGGAGTGCGGCGGCTGGCCACCGCACTCACAGCGAGCGAGACGGGGACCGCTACGACTGCCGGTAGCTCGAGAGGAAGTTCCCCAGCCGTTCGACGGCTTCGCTCAGCACTCGGGGCTCGGGAAGGGTGACCAGTCGGAGGTGGTCCGGAGTCGCCCAGTTGAAGCCGGTGCCCTGGACCAGGAGGATGTGTTCGGCGACCAGCAGATCGTAGACCAGTCGGGCGTCGTCTCTGATCTCGTGCACGTTCGGGTCCAATCGGGGGAAGGCGTACAGCGCTCCCTCCGGCTTGACGCAGGAGACCCCGGGAATCGACTCGAGCCCTTCCCAGGCGATGTCGCGCTGCTCATGCAGACGTCCGGTCGGAGCGATCAGCGCATCGATCGACTGCACACCCGAGAGCGCCGCCTGCACGGCATGCTGCGCGGGAACGTTCGGGCAGAGCCGTGTCGAGGCCAGCAGCGTGATCCCCTCGAGGAAACCCTTGGCGTGGTCCTGTGGGCCGGTGATGACCATCCAGCCCGATCGGTACCCGGCCACCCGGTAGGTCTTCGACAGTCCGTTGAAGGTCAGGCACAGCAGGTCGGGGGCGAGCGTCGCCGTCGGGATGTGCACGGCTCCGTCGAACAGGATCCGGTCGTAGATCTCGTCGGAGAGCAGCAGCAGCTGGTGCTCTCGCGCGATCTGCACCAGGCCTTCGAGGATCTGGCGCGAATATACCACTCCGGTGGGGTTGTTCGGGTTGATGATGACCAGGGCCTTCGTGCGCGGCGTGATCTTCGAGCGGATGTCCTCGAGATCGGGCTGCCACTGGTCGTCCTCGTCGCAGAGGTAGTGCACCGGGGTCCCACCCGCGAGACTCGTCATCGCGGTCCACAGCGGATAGTCCGGAGCCGGGATGAGCACCTCGTCGCCTTCGTCCAGGAGCGCCTGCATCGTCATCGTGATGAGCTCCGAGACGCCGTTCCCGAGGTAGACGTCGTCAGGGTCGAACCGAGGGAAGCCCTCGATCTGCTCGTATCGGCTCGCGACGGCACGACGGGCGGAGATGATCCCCTTGCTGTCGCTGTACCCGTGCGCGTTCGGCAGCGCGGCGAGCATGTCGTGCACGATCTGGTGCGGAGCATCGAAACCGAAGATCGCCGGATTCCCGGTGTTCAGCTTGAGGATCTTGTGCCCCTCGGCCTCCAACCGCGCCGCCTCGACGAGGGCGTTTCCGCGAATCTCGTACAGGACGTTCTTGAGCTTCGACGACTGGTCGAAGTTGCGCGTTGGTGTCATCGGCCAAGCCTACAGCGACGAAAGGAGGGCCAATCCACGTGGACTGGCCCTCCTTTCGTCGCAGACGCTACTTCTTCTTCTTGCCCTGAGCTCGACGCTGCTCGCGGTTGCCGGCGGCGGGCGCTCCGCCCTCCGTCCGCTGCCCGAAGGCCCCTCTCGGCGCCTCCTCGGCCTCGGCCTGCGGCGCCTGGGACGCCTGCGCACGCGCGGCGGCCTGGCGGACGCGGTCCGTCGCGGCCTGCTGGACCTGGCCCCGGTCGTTGCGGACCTCGACCTCGCCGGCGTCGTTCGCGGCGGAGTACTCGAGCCGCTGCTCTCCCCCACCGGTGGCGAGTCCCTTGGCCTCGACCTCGGCGGTCTGCGAGTCGCCTGCCCGGCGCACCTCGACCTCGAGGTTGTAGAGGTACCCGACCGACTCCTCCTTGATCTGTCCCATCATCGACTGGAACATCGCGTAGCCCTCGCGCTGGTACTCGATCAGCGGGTCTCGCTGAGCCATCGCACGCAGGCCGATGCCGTCCTTGAGGTAGTCCATCTCGTAGAGGTGATCGCGCCAGCGACGGTCGAGCACCTGCAGCACCACGCGACGCTCGAGCTCGCGGGTGGCCGCCTCGCCGAGCGACTCCTCACGCGCCTCGTAGGCGATTCGCGCGTCCGAGAGCAGTTCTCGCGTGAGCCCGTCTGCGTCGATGCCGCCCTTGCGATCGGCAGCCTCGGCCACGACCTCGTCGATCGTGACACCGACGGGGTAGAGCGTCTTGAGCTCGGTCCAGAGCGCGTCGAAGTCCCAGCTCTCGTTGTGGCCCTCGCCGGTGTGGTCTCGCACCACGCCGCTGATCGCGTCCTCGATGAAGTGCTGCACCCGGTCGGCGATGTCGTCGCCCTGGAGGATGTGGCGACGGTCGGCGTAGATGGCCTCGCGCTGACGGTTCAGGACGTCGTCGTACTTGAGGACGTTCTTGCGCATCTCGGCGTTGCGCGATTCGACCTGCGACTGCGCGCTGCGGATCGCGCGCGAGACCAGGCCCGACTCGATCGGCACATCGTCGGGGAAGTTCGTGCGCGACAGGATCGCCTCGGCAGCGCCCGACTGGAACAGACGCATCAGGTCATCGGTGAGGCTCAGGTAGAAGCGGCTCTCACCGGGGTCGCCCTGACGACCGGAGCGACCGCGGAGCTGATTGTCGATTCGGCGGGACTCGTGACGCTCGGTGCCGAGCACGTAGAGACCGCCGGCCTCGATGACCTTCTCGGCCTCCTCGGCGACGACGCTCTTCATCGCCTCGTAGGTCTCGTCCCAGGCGATCTCGTACTCCTCGGGCGTCTCGACGGGATCGAGTCCCTTGCCCTTGAGCTCCTGGACCGCGAGGAACTCGGCGTTTCCACCGAGCATGATGTCGGTTCCTCGTCCGGCCATGTTCGTGGCGACGGTGACGGCGCCCAGACGGCCGGCGCGCGCGACGATCTCGGCCTCGCGCGCGTGGTTCTTCGCGTTGAGGACCTCGTGCTTGACGCCCTTCTTCGCGAGCAGTCGCGACAGGTACTCGCTCTTCTCGACGCTCACGGTTCCGACCAGCACGGGCTGACCTTCGGCGTGACGCTCGGCGATGTCCTCGACGACCTGCGCGAACTTCGCCGTCTCGTTCTTGTAGACCAGGTCGGACTGGTCCTTACGGATCATCGGCCGGTTCGTCGGGATCGGGATGACGCCGAGCTTGTACGTCGACATGAACTCGGCTGCCTCGGTCTCGGCCGTACCGGTCATGCCGGCGAGCTTGTCGTAGAGACGGAAGTAGTTCTGCAGGGTCACGGTCGCGAGGGTCTGGTTCTCGGCCTTGACCGGCACACCCTCCTTGGCCTCGATCGCCTGGTGGATGCCCTCGTTGTAGCGGCGACCGACCAGGATGCGACCGGTGTGCTCGTCGACGATCATGACCTCGTCGTTCATCACGACGTAGTCGGTGTCCTTCTTGAACAGCGCGAGTGCCTTGATCGAGTTGTTGAGGAACGAGATCAGCGGGGTGTTGGCCGACTCGTAGAGGTTGTCGATGCCGAGGTAGTCCTCGACCTTCTCGATACCGGGCTCGAGCACACCGACGGTGCGCTTCTTCTCGTCGACCTCGTAGTCCTCGCCGACCTCGAGGGTGCGGGCGATCTTCGCGAACTCGGCGAACCAGCGGTTGGCCTCCCCCGACGACGGTCCGGAGATGATGAGCGGGGTACGGGCCTCGTCGATGAGGATCGAGTCGACCTCGTCGACGATCGCGAAGAAGTGCTCGCGCTGGACGAGGTCTTCCTTGCGCCACGCCATGTTGTCGCGCAGGTAGTCGAAGCCGAACTCGTTGTTCGTGCCGTAGGTGATGTCGGCGGCGTACTGCTCACGACGAACCGCGGGTGTCTGCCCCGAGACGATGATGCCCGTGGTCATGCCGAGTGCGCGGAACACACGGCCCATGAGCTCGGCCTGGTAGCTCGCGAGGAAGTCGTTGACCGTGATGACGTGCACGCCCTTGCCGGCGATCGCGTTCAGGTAGGCGGGCAGGGTCGCGACGAGGGTCTTGCCCTCACCGGTCTTCATCTCGGCAATGTTGCCGAGGTGGAGGGCGGCACCACCCATGATCTGCACGTCGTACGCGCGCATGCCGAGCGTGCGCTTGGCCGCCTCACGCACCGCCGCGAACGCCTCCGGCATCAGCTGGTCGAGCGTCTCGCCGTTCTCGAAGCGCGCACGCAGCTCGACGGTCTCGTTGCGCAGCTCGTCGTCGGTGAGCTTGGAGATGTCCTCTTCCAGCGCCCCCACTGCCTTGACGACCTGATTCAGGCGGCGGATGACCCGCCCCTCGCCCGCACGCAGCAGCTTCTCAAGAGGATTGGCCACGGATGTCATCTCCCTGTCAGTGGGTAAATCGCCGGCCGCCGGTGAACCCGACGCCAGGCATACTTTGCCATGTTACCGGCCTGTGACCTGCACGTCGCCTGCATGCTCCGTCCGTGCGCCGACACGAATGGTTGCCGAGTATGCATATACTCGGTATTGCTTTCATCACGTCGAACCCGGGAGTCCACCATGTCGGTACGCCAGAGCCTGCTCGCGATCCTCGACCAGGGGCCCTGCTACGGGTACCAGCTCCGGCATGAGTTCGATCGCCGCACCGGGTCGACCTGGCCGTTGAACGTGGGGCAGATCTACAACACTCTCGAGCGACTCGAACGCGACGGCATGGTCGAGCGCGGCGAGGTCGACGAGCACGGCCACGTGTACTGGCAGATCACGACCGCCGGCTCCGCGGACGTCGCCCAGTGGCTCTCCTCACCCGTCGTGCGCACGCAGGCGACGCGCGATGAGCTGGCGATCAAACTCTCCGTGGCCGCGACGCTCCCCGGCGTCGATGTGGCCGCCGTGATCCAGGCCCAGCGCACCGCGTCGCTGCGACAGTTGCAGTCGCTGCAGCGCGCGAAGTACGCGGGTGGCGATGCCGACGGCCCCGAGGAGCTCGCCTGGTCGCTGGTGGTCGATTCGATGATCTTCGCCGCGGAGGCCGAGGTGCGCTGGCTCGATCACACCGAACAGCGTCTGGCCCTGCACCCGCAGCACGCGATGACGCTCGAGCTGGCGACCGAACGTCCCAAGCGCGGGCGACCGGCGAAGGCCGGAGCCGGTGTCGGCGGCGTCGAGCCCGCGCTGTGACCGGCGAGACCCTCCTCCGCCTCGTCGGAGTGACCCAGCAGTACGGTCACGGCGCCACCGCGGTGTCCGCTCTCTCCGGAGTCGATCTGGAGGTCGGTCGCGGCGAACTCGTCGCCGTGATGGGCGCCTCGGGTTCCGGCAAGTCGACGCTCCTGGCGATAGCAGGGGGCCTCGCGAAGCCGACCACGGGCGAGGTCGTGATCGAAGGCGAGTATCTCAGCGAGCAGACTCCGGCTCAGGTCGCACGGCTGCGACGGAGGTCGCTGGGGTTCGTCTTCCAGGACTTCAACCTGATCCCGACCCTCACCGCGATCGAGAACGTCACGCTTCCTCTCGAACTCGACGGATTCCGCACCTCGGTTGCCCGCCGCGCAGGGAAGGACGCTCTCGATTCCGTGGGCCTCGGTGACAGGTCAGATTCCTACCCCGACGACCTCTCCGGCGGACAGCAGCAGCGCGTCGCGATCGCCAGGGCCGTCGTGGGCGGCCGACGGCTCATCCTCGCCGACGAGCCGACCGGCGCGCTGGATTCCGTGACGGGCGAACTGGTGCTCCGGATGCTGCGTAGCCGAGTGGATGCCGGGGCCGGCGGAATCCTCGTCACGCACGAGGCGCGGCACGCCGCCTTCGCCGACCGGATCGTGTTCCTGCGCGACGGAAGGATCATCGACGAGACCCGGCACGATGGTGCGGAAGCGCTGCTGAACGGGACGGCGCGATGACGACCACCGTCGACGCGCCGACATCCCGGCGTCGGACGACTCCCCCTCCCCCTCGACGCGAAGGCGCGCGCGCCCGGTGGCTCGTCGCCGGCCGCCTCGCCCGTCGGCAGCTGCGACGCACGCTGCTGTCGAGCGTGCTCATCGGTGTGCTGATCATGCTGCCGATCGCGGCCATGACCGCGTACACGATCGTCGCCACCAGCACGATCGGGACGGCGGCTGAGCGGGTGAGAGTCGAGCTCGGCCGCACCGAGGCATGGATCGCCGTGAGAGGGCTGCCGGACAGCGGCTTCTGGCAGGCGCCCGCCGAACCGGAGTGGAACGGCTACCCCTCGTCGGCGACAGCCGCCCCCGAGGGCACCCCGATCGACGACCCCACGGGACTCCTCCCCGCGGGAACCGAGACGATCCGCGTCGTCGGCGCCGACGTGCGCGTGCGCACCGCCGACGGAATCGCCGGTATGGCCGCGTTGAGCGGTGACCTCTGGGACCCACGTTTCGAGGGCCGCTACGAGCGCATCGAGGGCCGCACCCCGACCGGCAGCCGCGAGGTGATGGCGACTCCCGCGACACTCGACCGCCTCGGCGTCGGCATCGGCGACGAGATCGTCCTTTCGGACGACGGCTCCACCTACACGGTCGTCGGGACCCTGGCCGCCGCCGATCTGAGCGACCGCGCACCGGCGCTCTTCCTCCCGGCGAGCGCCGACCTCGAGGGAGATGTCCGCTGGTACCTCCCCGAACGATCCCTGAGCTGGCCGGAGATCGAGGCGCTCAACGAATCAGGCGTCGTGGCGTTCTCGCGCCCCGTGGTGCTCGACCCGCCCGTCGTCGACAGCGCGCAGATCCAGGGCTCGTACGACCGGAACTCCGGCGCGATGATGACCGTCGTCATGGTCCTCGCCGCCGCGGGGATCTTCGCCGCGTACGTCGTCGTGATGCTGGCCGGGGCCGCGTTCGCCGTGGCCGCCCGCCGTCAGCAGCACACCCTCGCGATCGCGGCATCCGTCGGCGCATCCTCCGGCGACCTGCGTCGTGTCATCCTCCTGCAGGGGACCTCGCTCGGTCTCGCCGGTGGACTCGTCGGCGTCGCGCTCGGAGTCGGCGCTGCGGCGCTCACGATGGCGCTCGTCAGCGACGGATCCGCGACGCAGTTCTGGGGGTTCCACGTCCCCTGGCCGCTCCTCGGCGCGATCCTGCTCTTCTCGACCCTCGTCGGCACGATCTCCGCCGCGATGCCGGCCCGCACCATCGCGCGCTCCGACACGCTCGGCGCCCTCCGCGGTGCCCGCCGCCCGCAGACGCCGCGCGCCTCTCGCCCGGTCTGGGGCTCACTCCTCCTGCTCTTCGGGATCGCGCTGACGATCGGCAGTGCTTTCGCGGTCCTCGCCGTCAACATCAACTCCTTGAGCATCCCCGGAGACTCGCCGCTGCGCGTGATCGCCCCGATGGGCATCGTGATCGGGCCGATCATCTTCCAGCTGGGGATCCCGCTCTCCGGGCGGTGGCTGCTCGGCATCACATCGACGGCACTCGCCCGCTGCGGGCTCGCCGCGAGACTCGCAGCCCGGGACGCGGCGGCGAACGCCTCTCGCACGGTTCCCGCCTTCGCCGCGATCGCGGCGACGGTCTTCATCGCCGTGTTCGCGATCGGGCAGATCTCGATGCAGAACGCGCAGACGGCTCGGCAGTGGTCCTATCAGGCTCCCGTGGGCACCCTCGCCCTCGATCTCCATGCGCCGGACTTCACGGCAGGGCTCGACCGGGACCAGGCGACCGAGGCCGTCGACGGCGCCCTGGAACTCGCCGACGTCGCCGGTGCGACGAGCACCGCCGTGATCTCGAAGCAGGAGGAGATCTGGACGTATGAGAGCACCGATGACATCCCGGAGGACCTGACGAGGGTGATCGCCGTGCTCCCCGAGGAGCACCTCCAGAACCCGGAGCTCGAACCCTCGTTCCTCGGGAACGGGCGGAATCCGTCGAACCCGATCACGGTGATCGCGGCGGACGAGATCGGAGCCGCGCTCGGGATCGAGCTGACGCCGAGCCAACTCGCCGCCTACCGGACCGGCACCGCGCTCGTCCTGGATCCGCGCTTCATCACCGCCGGCACGATCTCGCTCGGCGAGTGGAACGCGAGGGACGTGTCCGAAGGCAAGATGCCGGACAACATCTGGACGCACTGGCCTCAGGCCCCTCCGCGCGTCGAGCCGAACCGGCAGGAAGACCTCGACGTGATCGCGATCGACCTCCCCCATCAGCCGCTCTCCGTCGTCCTGTCCCCGGAGACCGCGGACGAGCTCGGGATCGTCGCTCAGCCGTCCCTCGTGATCGCCGCGTTCGACGCACCGGCATCGACCGAGGTGCGCGACCGCGTGCAGGCGCAGACCGGCGCGTTCAGCGGAGCGGACTGGGCGGTGTCGGCGAGGTTCGAGGACGGCCCACCCGACGACGCGTTCTGGATGGTGCCCATCCTGGGCGCCGTCACCGTGCTCGTCCTCGGCGCCAGCGGCGTGGCCCTGAGCCTGGCACGGTTCGAGCGACGACCAGACGACGCGACGCTGTCCGCCGTCGGCGCCACCGCGGCGCTCCGCCGTCGGATCGGCTTCTGGCAGGGACTGATCATCGCGGGCTTCGGCACCATCGCCGGTGCGGCCGCCGGAGTCCTCCCGCCGATCGGGTTCGCGATCCAGTCCTGGGGCGCGCTGCAGATGGACGACATCCCCTGGCTCGCACTGGGAGCGCTGGTCGTGGCGCTTCCGCTCGCGATCGCGCTCGTGAGCTGGTCGGTGCCGCCCAGGCGCGCAGAGCTCACCCGCCGGACCGCGATCGCGTGACGCGCCCTGAGCGAACACCGCCCGCCTGAAGCGGATGCTCAGCCATCGCTGGCGCCGGGGAAACTAGGATCGGTTCATGGCTGGATTTTGGGGCAGACGCAAACGCGAACAGGAAGAACTCGCCGCACAGGACGCCGATCTGGCTCGTCGCGCCGAGCAGGCTCTGGTCGGAGCGGACGAGCGGATCCGCACGACCGCCGATGAACTCTCCTTCGCCGAGGCGGAACTCGGCGAGTCGCTCACCGCAGATCTGCGCAAGGCGCTCGCGGCGGTGCGCACCCATCTGCGCGAAGCCTTCCAGCTCCACCAGCTGAACCACGACGAGATCCCCGACACCGATGAGGAGCTGCGTACGCGCAACGCGCGCATCCTGCAGCTGTGCGATTGGGCGCAGGATCTTCTCGATGAGAAGACCTCCGTGCTCGCGGAGTCCGTCGCCAAAGTGCGTCGAGCACCCGAGATCATCGCCCAGGTGCGTGCCGAGGCCGCCGCGCTCAGCGCCCGCATCCCGCAGACCAACGACGCCGTCGCCCGCCTCTCGGCCCGCTACGCCGAATCGGCGATGCACCAGATCACCGCCAGCGCCGCCGAGGCAGAGCAGCTGATCAGCTTCGCGACGCACAGCGCCGACGTGTCGGAGCGCCGCCGCGCCGCCAAGCAGAACGAAGAGGCGAACGTCGCGCTGGAGACGGCGACCGAGGCCACCCGCCGCGCCTCCGCACTGCTCGACGCGGTCGAGGACTTCGAGATCGAAGCGCTTCGCGCCGAGTCCACCCTCGCCGAGGTCGTGGCGGACTCGCGCGGCGACCTCATCGCCGCACGAAACGCCCCGAACACTCCCGCCGTCGCGCAGGCCGTCGCCGCGCTCCAGACGGCGCTGGCCGCACTCACACCCTCCGGGAAGCCGAACGACCCGTTCGCAGAGCTCTCCCAGTTGCGTGACGCCAACTCGGCCCTCGATGAGGCGATCGCCCAGGCGCGCCACCGCGCGGAGAATCCCCTTCCGAGCATCGCCCAGGTGCAGCACGCGATCGACGACGCCGACCGCCAACTGGGCGTCGCCCGTGGCCTCATCTCCGGACACCGCGGCTGGATCGGTGCCGACGCCCGCACCCGCCTCGCCGAAGCGGAGCGACTGCGCGTGGATCTGTCCGACCTGCTGCCCGCCGAAGACACCCGTGAGGCGGCACTCGTCCAGGCCCGTCGGGTCGCCCATCTGGCGTCCGAGGCGCTGCAACTCGCCCAGCGCGACATCGACTCCTCCCGTCCCCAAGACCAGGACTGGGGCGGCGGCGGCTGGGGCGGTGGCGGCGGCGGACGACGCGGTGGCGGCGGCGGAGACCTCGCATCCGGCATCCTGGGCGGCCTCGTGATCGGCAGTCTGCTCGACGGCATCTTCGACTGACCTCATGCCCTTGCGGCATCCGGACAGCAGAACGGCCCGATCCCTTCCCGGGATCGGGCCGTTCCGCGAATCGGATCAGGAGGCGAGTGCCTCCGACGGCGGGGCCTGAGTGCTCAACGCGATCACGCCGTAGTCCCAGCCCTTGCGCCGGTAGACGACGCTCGGGTGGTCGGTGCGGACGTCGACGAAGAGGAAGAAGTCGTGTCCGACCAGCTCCATCCGGTCGACGGCCTCTTCGACGGTCATCCATTCGGCATCGAAGCTCTTGGTGCGGATGACGACGGGCGAGTAGTCGTCCTCCTCCGTCTGCTGCACCGGCACGCTGCCGGTCGCGACGGCATGGAGCACCTCCGCCGACGCCGGCTGGACATCGATCCCCTCCAGCGCTCCGCTGCCCTTCTCGAAGTGGGCGCCGCGCGGGTGCTGCCGACCGTCGACGCGCTTCTCCTTGGCTCGGCGCAGCTGTTCGGACATCTTGTCGACGGCCAGGTCGAGTGCCACGAACTTGTCGCCGTCCGTCGCCTCTGCGCGGACGACCGGACCCTTTCCGACCAGCGTCAACTCGACGGTCTCATCGGGCACGCGACCGTTGCGATACACGCGATGGGTGACTTTCACATCCAGTCGCTGCGCGCGAGACGCGAGCATCTGGACCTTGGCGATCTTCTCTTCGACAACGGTTCGGAAGCGATCGGTGATACCCACTCCGACGCCAACGATGCTTGTTTCCATTGCTGCCTCCTTGTCCCGGTCCTCCCGGCCAAGGGCGGACCGTGGTCGCCTTGTGTCCCCCCACCGTAGTCCGCCCGCCAGCGGATGTCACGGGGTGATGCCCCTGTGTCGCCGGTGCGTTCTCGATGAGGTTCATCCGAATCCGCCACGACGCGGCGTGGCGGCGAGCGCGACCGCTGCCACGACGCGGAAACCCCCGGCGTGGAGGGCGCGGGCCGCCTCGTCGAGCGTCGCCCCGGTCGTGACGACATCGTCGACGATCACCGCCTCAGCCCCCTCCCCTCGCCGGCGGGCACGCATGGTGCGGTGCACATTCGCCGCGCGATCATGGGCTCCGAGCCCGCGCTGGTCGATCGTGTCGGCGGCGACGCTGAGCACGCGCTGCGGCTCGACATGCGCGCGGCGGATCAGGAGGTCGGGCACGCGGTAGCCGCGCCGCCGGAAGGCCTTCGCCGTCGTGGGGACCGGGACGACCCAGGTCGTCGGAGTCGTCTCCAGTGCGAGCGCTTCGGCCAGAGCGGCTCCGAGCGGGCGGGCCAGGAACGTCTCCCCCTCGCCTTTGAGCCTGCGGATGCACCGGGCGGCCACGCCGTCGAACGGAAAGGCTGCGCGCACTCGCAGGCCTCGGGGCGTCATACTGTCCTGCAGCTCCGGACGAAGAGCCTCCCGGCACTTCCCGCACAGCAGGATCCCCGGTTCGCCGCATCCCCCGCACGTGGCCGCGAGGAGGAGTGCGGCGACCTCGACACCGATCCGGGACAGGTCAGTCGCGATGCGCATCCGACGATTCTGCGGGGCGGCGCCGTCAGGCAGCGCGCTCGCCACGCGTTCCGGTGGCCGAGGCCCTTCGGCGGCAGCTCGTGCAGGGAGGGTCACTCCCCCACGCGGGTGGCCAGCACCGAGACACCGGAGGCGACCACGCGCCACGCCGAGCCCGCGTGGGCGTACAGCTCCCCGTTCGCGCCCAGGATGCGCACACCGACGGCGGTGCGCGCTCCCGCGGCCGAGACCGCGTCGGTGGGAGCAGCCTCCGCCGTACCCGGCCCGCCGACCATCTGCGTGATGAGTCTCGGACTGCTCGGATCGACCAGGACGCCCAGCCGATCGGCTCCCAGCCACACCAGACCGATGGCAGGCTCCGCGACCTGGATCAGCTGCTTGATGTCGCCGAGTTCGATCGGGACACCCGACGAGTCGCGCACGACGCCGGCCACGACCACCCAGACCTGCTTGCCGACGGTGAGGACGGCGGCCACCCTCGCACCGTCTGCGGAGACCCGCAGATCGGAGATCGCCGAGGCCGTTGGCCAGGCGTTCGCCACCGGATGCTCGACGACGTCGCTCCCCCACGCCTGCACGGCGGTGGGATCCCCTTCGGGGACGGACCACGTGTACCCGTAGGGATCCAGCGACGGCTCGATGAGCCCCTGGCGCGCGTCCAGCTCCACGGGGCTCCCGTCACCGACCAGGTAGACGTGCTGATCGCCCAGCTGCAGAGCGGCCCGGGAGTCGTCGGCGGCGACGTCGATCGAGAGGACGGGGTCGGAGATCGCGGCGATGTCGGCGCTGATCCCGTCGATCGGAGAGATCTCATCCCCCACGATGCGCCCGAAGGCGCCGTTCTGCAGAACCAGCGTGCCGATGTCGGTCGAAGGCTCGACGACGTCGACCACCCCCGCGTCGAGGGTGCGCCCGTCGACATTGAACCGCACCTGTGTGACGGCGACCCCTGCGGCCCGCAGCGTCGCCTGCAGCTGCGTGCGCATCCGGGAGAGGGTCGTCTCGTCGAGCCCGACGGCGGGGCGCGTGAGCGCGACCTCCGCGACCTGGCCGACGATGGGGACCGCGTCCTGCGCCAGCTGCACATCCGCCGGGAAGGCGTTCTGGACGGCGGGGTCCAGCCACTCGCTGGGGGTGCCGCCGATGAGCGCCTGGGTCACGGTCGTCGCGGGACTCTGCCGCCGCGGGAACCACCTCATGTCGGGGACGAGCCGCGACCAGTTGATGTCGAAGTACTGCAGGGGGTACCCCTCGAAGACCTTGCTGAACCGCGGCTCGTCGATCACGATCCCGTCCAGGGCCTCCGTGATGCGCCATTCGCCGTCGTCCATGCGCTGCAGTGTGAAGGGCACGTTCGATGCGCCGAGGGCCTCCGAATACGCTCCGGCCTCATCGACGCTCGCCAGCAGGTCGAGGAGCACCTGCACCTCGGCGGAGTCCGCCTCCTCCGCCTGATCCTCGGGGACGGTCGAAGTGATCGTCCGGGTCTCCGGGCCGACGTCGACCGATACCCCGGCGGCGGGGCGCCAGGTGCGCTGCAGGCCCGGCGCGAGGAACTCCCGTGCCGTCGCCCAGTTGTCCGATGTCGTGATGCCCGCTTCCAGGAACCCCTCGACGATCTCCTCAGGACCTGCGCCCTTGATCGGGCCCGAGGCGACGGGGAGGATGTCGACGCCCTGGGAGGATTCGCCGAGCTTGAGCCCTGCGGACACGTCACCGCTGGTCGGGAGCCCCGCGCACGCCGGAAGGAGCAGGGCCACGAGCGCGAGAGCGGCGCCGCGCAGCGTCCTCTTCGCCCGCCCCCCGTTCATGTTCCGGCCCCCTCGTCGAACAGATCGGGACGTGCCTCCGCCAGCGAGATCGGCTGCGTGGCGTCGCCGAGCTCCGCGAGGGGCTCCTGCGGCTCGACGGGGATCGGACTCGGCCCGTCGAGCACCCCCTCGTGCCGCGGGACGGTGAGGACGAAGTTCGTCCCGACCCCGAGCTCGGACCACACGGCGAGCGTGCCGCCATGCAGCGTGGCATCCCCGAGCGCGATCGACAGCCCGAGTCCGGTTCCGCCGATCGTCCGCTGGCGCGAGGGATCGGCGCGCCAGAACCGGTCGAAGACCCGCTCGGCGTCGCCCGGTTCCATGCCGAGGCCGAAGTCGCGCACGCCCGCCGCGACCGCGTGCTGATTGCTGTCGACGGTGACGACGACCGGACGTCCTTCCCCATGCTCGATGGCGTTGCCGATCAGATTGCGGAGGACGCGACGCACGCGACGAGGGTCCATGTCGACGGGCGAGTATCCGCCGGGTGCCACGAGCCGCAATTCGGTGCCGTGGCTGTCGGCGAGCGGTCGCATCTGCTCGATGATGTCCTCGGCCAGATGGGCGAGACTCGTCGCCTCCAGCTCGAGCTGCACCGAACCCGCGTCGTACCGGCTGATCTCGAGCAGGTCGGACAGCAGCGTCTCGAACCGCTGCACCTGGGTGTGCAGCAGCTCGGCCGTGCGCGCCGTCGTCGGGTCGAACTCGTCACGCTGGTCGTTGAGCATGTCGGCCGCGAGGCGAATGGTCGTCAGGGGTGTCCGCAACTCGTGTGACACATCCGACACGAAGCGCTGCTGCACCATCGAGAGCTCCCCGAGTTCCTTGATCTGCGCCTCGATGCTGTCCGCCATCGCGTTGAAAGAACGCCCCAGGACGGCGAGTTCGTCCTCGCCGTGCACCTCGAGCCGCACACCCAGGTCTCCGGCCGCGAGTCGAGCACTCGTCTCCGCCGCCTCGATGATCGGCGTCGATACCGCCCGCAGCACGATCCAGGAGATCGCGGCGACGATCGCGACGAGACCGATGCCGGCGATCCAGAGGGTGCGCTGCACGAACACGAGGGTCTGATCGGCGTCGCCGAGATCGTAGGCGAAATAGATCTCGAACGGACCCGCCTCCGGGACCTGGAGCTGCTGGCCCACGACGATGCCCGGCACCTCACCCCCGTCGGCCACGGGGAGCGCGACGGACTGCCAGGCCTGGAGGTAGTCGAGCTCGACGACGCGCGCCCGGAGTTCCGGGCTCAGCAGGTTCGCCGTCAATCCGGCCTCGAAACCGTTCAGGCGGACGCCGTCCGAATCGGTGTCGATCATGTACCCCGCGAGCTGATCCGTGCTGGACGTGCGCGCGAGCACCTCCGGGATGCCTGCCCACAGCGCGGCGAGGGCGGCCGGATCGTCACCGACCTCGGCGACGTCGAGGATGCCCTGTGCCTGGTCGACGGCGCGGCGTGCATCTTCGAGGGCGACGTTCTTGCGTGAGACGAAGAGGTCGTTCTGGATGACGAGGGCCATCGTCACGCAGGTGATGAAGATCGCGAGCGACGTCGCGAGCAGGGTGATCGAGAGCGTGCGGAACCGCAGCGACCGTCGCCAGAGGATGCCGAGCATCGTCGGCCAGCCGCGCCAGTCGCGCAGGACGGCGACCGTCGTGGTGGTCGCTGTCGTCGCGGCCATCGTGCTCCTAGCCGACGCTCCCGGCGCGGTAGCCGACGCCACGCACCGTCATCACGATCTTCGGGTTGTCCGGATCGAGTTCGACCTTGGCGCGCAGCCGCTGCACATGCACGTTCACCAGCCGCGTGTCCGCCTTGTAGTGGTAGCCCCACACCTGCTCGAGGAGCATCTCGCGGGAGAAGACCTGCTGGGGCTTCGAGGCGAGGGCGACCAGCAGCTGGAATTCCAGCGGCGTGAGAGCGATGGGCGCCGTGCCACGACGCACCTCGTGCGCGTCGACGTCGACCGTGAGGTCGCCGACCCGCAGCTGCTCGCTCGTGGCCTGAGGCGTCGGGCGGAGGCGCGTGCGGATCCGGGCGACGAGCTCCTTCGGGTTGAAGGGCTTCACCATGTAGTCGTCCGCACCCACCTCGAGCCCGCGGACCACGTCTGCGGTGTCGCTGCGTGCGGTGAGCATGATGATCGGAACACCGGATTCGGCACGGATGCGCGTGCAGATCTCGATCCCGTCCATGCCGGGGAGCATGAGGTCGAGCAGCACCAGATCAGGTCGCTGGGTGCGCCACTCGTCGACGGCTCGCGCACCGTCCGCGCAGAAGACCGGCTCGAAGCCTTCCGTGCGCAGCACGATCCCGATCATCTCGGCGAGCGCGGTGTCGTCGTCGACCACGAGAATGCGTGAGGTCATAACTGTTACCTTATGGCACCGAGTCCCGCCGACCCCAGGTCCGCGCACCACCTACGGGATATGACACGATGGGAGCGCACGACGGAGGGAGTGCCTGTGACCGGCCAGACGTGGACGCCTGCCCCGAAGAAGGGCATCATCCCCCTTCATCCGCTGACCTTCGGGATGCTGCTGGGCAAGGCCTTCGCGGCGCTCCGACACAATCCGAAGGTGCTCTTCGGCTTCGCCGTGGTGATCCAGCTCGGCGTCGTGATCGTGACGGCCGTGGTCATGGGCGTCGTCCTCTTCACCACGTTCTCGCGGCTGGCGACGCTCTCGCCGTCGTCTCCCGACTTCGAAGCGGTCTTCGCAGGGACGATCGCGATCAACCTGATCGCCGGCATCGCCGTGGGGCTCGCGTCGATCGCGTTCACCGCGATGATGCAGGGTGTCGTCGCGGCCGAGATCGGCTATGCGGCGATCGGCGTGAAGGCCTCGCTCCGGATGCTGTGGCGCCGGATGGCCCCGGCGTTCTGGCGTCTCGCCGGTTTCGCCTCGCTCTCCGTGGTGGCGCTCTTCGGCATCTTCGTGATCGGCGCGGTGATCGTCGCGATGTTCGTCGCCGGGGGTGCGGCCGCGAACGTCGACGTCATCGGCGTGGTCGTGCTCGTGGTGATCCTCTTCGCGCTGGCGTGCATTCCGCTGAGCGTGTGGCTCACGACGAAGCTGCTGCTCGTCCCGTCGATCCTCGTGCTCGAACGCGCCCGCTTCCGCGACGCCTTCGTCCGCTCCTGGCGACTCACCCGCGGCCGCTTCTGGGTCGCGTTCGGGGTGACCTTCCTCATCAGCGTCATCATGGGCCTCGCGATGCAGGTCGTGAGCTTCCCCGCGACGATGCTCAGCACCTTCCTCGGGTCGATCGTCGCGCCCACCGGTGCCGTGGAGCCGAGCGCGGTCATCGGATTCGTTCTGACGGTCGTGGCGCCGCAGGTGCTCACGCTGGTGATCCAGGCGATCGCCCTGGTCGTGCGGGGCACCGGCGCGGCTCTCATCTACCTCGACTGCCGGATGCGGTATGAGGGGCTGGACCAGACCCTCATCGCCTATGTGGAGCGCCGCGACCTGGGCTGGACCGAGGATCAGCTGGACGACCCGTTCCGCGTCGACCCCGATCGAGCCGTGACGTCTGCGCCTCCTCCCCGCCAGGTGCCGGACCACGTGATGATGACGCAGGCGTATGCGATCCCGGGCTACCCGGCCCCGCCGTACCCGGCCCCGTCGTATCCTGCCCCGGCATACTCGCCCCAGGGGCAGCCCGCGCAGCCGTATCCCGGACAGCCGTACCCCGCGCCGCCGTATCCCGGACAGCCGTACAGCGCACCGGCCCCGACTGCGCAGACCACAGGGCAGCCGCCGGTCGCCTTCCCCCCAGCGCCCCAGCCCGCGCCGACGTCGGCCGGCGCG
>NZ_PCOY01000010.1 GCF_002979475.1 Microbacterium sp. MYb62
ATGGTCCTTTCGAAGGGGGTGGGGGAGGGGGTCAGATGCTGCCGGCGAGGTTGAGCCCGATGACGCCCGCGATGATGGCCGCGATGCCGACGAGCTTCTTGCCGGTGAGGCGCTGGGAGAAGAACAGGGCTCCGACGATGACGATTCCGACGCCGGCGACCGAGGTCCAGATGGCGTATCCGACACCGACGTCGAAGGTGAGGAGGGCCAGGCTGAGGAAGAAGGTGGCGATGGCGCCGCTGACGAGGGTGGCGATCGTCCACCACAGGCGGGTGAAGCCCTTGGCCTTGCCCGCGGCGAGGCCGACGGCGACCTCGAAGATGACGGCGATGCCGAGATAGAGCCAGCTCATGACGGTTCCTTTCGTGTCGGCGAGTGATGCCGACGGACATGGTACGAAATAGTAGTTGCCTGTACATGCAGGTATTTGGACAGAAGGCGTGAGGGGGGCCGCGCCGAGGCGGCGGTTCAGGAGTCGATCAGTGCCTGCACCTGCGTGAGCGCGGCGCTGGTCGCGTCCTTCGCGAGATGGGGGAAATGTGCACCGAGCTCGGTGAGCAGTGCGTGCAGGCGCAGTTCGTAGGTGGGGGTGATCTCGCGCAGAAGCGCTTCGCCGGATTCCTCGATCACCGCATAGACCCCGCGTCCGTCGTCGGCGCAGAGATCCCGTCGGACCAACCCCTTGGCCTCGAGGCGGTGGACGAGTCGGGTGATGGAGCTGGGGTTCAGCCCCACCTGCTGCGCGAGGTCGTTGACGCGTAGCTCCTTGTCTGCGGCGTGGATCAGGAAGCCCAGTGCCCGGTACTCCGTGAGGCCCACCCGGTAGGTGTCGCCGAGCCACTTGTCGAGGCTCGATTCGATCGTGGAGGCGAGAAGGGCCACCCGTGACCACGAGTGCGCGACCGTCGCTGCTTCGGATCGATCGATCTGAGATACCTGACTGTGCATGCAGTTACTTTAAGGGTGTGATCGTGCGCGCGTCAACCCTTCTTCGGAGCTTGGCGTGCGGAGGAACGTCGCCGGTGCCCGCTACCGTGGGGGTGACTGACACCCACGGCCCGGCGCCGACTCCGCCGGCACTGCCCCGAAGAAGGAGCCCCCGATGGCCATGGCCGTGTCCCATGAGAACCTCGTCAACCGTTCGCTGCGGGGGCTGTTCCTTCCGTTCAGGCCCAAGCTCACCCGCCACGCGGCCCAGCTGCTCGGGGTTCCGCAGCACATCGGGGAGAAGGTTCTGGACTACCTGCCGATCGACGGGTTCAGTCCGGATGTCGTGCTCCTCGAGGAGGGCGGCTCCGAGATCCAGGTCGTCATCGAGACGAAGCTGTTCGCAGCCGCGCAGGCGACCGCCCTGATCACGGTTCAGAAGGCCCCCACGCGCGAAGGAGACGAGCGGGCGAAGGCGGTTCACGACGCCGTGGCCGACCCCTCGTACGGGGTCGAGGGTGGGAAGGTCAACGCCCAGGGCGTCAAGCCCGAGGCCGTCTGGCAGATCGATGCGTACTACGGCTGGAAGTGGTGGGACAGGGACTTCCCGCAGCTCAGCCTGGCCTCCGATGCGCAGTTCATCTACCTGTCACTCGACGGCGGGGAAGCCGCCGGGAAGTACGACGGCGCCGCGTCCGCGAAGCACTGGCGTGCAGGGAGCCTCGTCGACCTCGTCGTCGGGCTCAACCGCGAACTCCGCCGCGAACGGGAAGACGGTTTCGTGCCGGATGAGTCCGGAGTCTTCACGCAGGACGAGAAGGATGCGATCGCCGTCCTGACCTTCCTGGTGTACACCCACCTGGGCGGCGAACATGTGAGCGCCCTCGAGTGGGTGGAGAAGAAGCTGGCGATCCCCGATCGGGAGACCGCCGACTGACTGGCCGTCCGGCCGTCGACATCGAGCCCGACCTGATCACATGACGCGCCCGATCACGTGACGGACCGGACGAATCGCGCGTGTGTCACCGCACCGATCCTTCGACGCCCAGGGCGACGGGCAGGCCATTGAGCCGTAACGCCGTGCCGGTTCGGAGGTGGGGGAGATCTGCGCTGCCATCGCCGCTCTGCGTGAGGAAAGCGACCTGCTCCGTCCAGACCAGATCGCATCCCGACAGATCGTTGTCGAGGAAGGTCACGGTGACGAGAGAGATCCAGCGTGGGGCAGCATCGACGAGTGCCTCGTAGGCGAAGACGATCCGACGGCTCGGAACGATCTCCAGATAGTGCGATCTGTTGCGGATCTGTTCGACGGTGCCGTCCGGCAGGAGGAATGTGCTTCGTGCATCCTCACCACCACCGACGCGGAAATCGTGTCGGTACGTTGCTTCCCGCCCGGGCAGCCGTATCCAGCGTCGGCGGATCTCGTCGCTCTCGAAAGCGGAGAACACCGTCGCCCGTGATGTCGCGAGGCGCCGGCTGATGGTGAACTCCGCGTGTCTGACCGGGTTGCTGAGCTCGGAATGTGAGAGGGCGCTGCCTGCTCCGCCGCTTGTTTCTGCCATGTCGCAGAGTCCTTCTTCCGGTTCTCGTCGGAAGGTTGCTATCGGTGAGGAACAGAGATCGGCCCGCTCGACCTCCCGCGCAGAGTGAATTGCGGGGAGGCTGGGGAGGTCACTCCTCCGTGTTGCTGAAGGTATTCGAGGAATGACCGGAACGCCTCTTCTGCGTCTCGAGCGGAGGTGTGCTCGCCCAGCGCCACTCGAAGCGAGGGTGCTCCGTCGAGTCTCACCTCCGCCTCGGCGATGACCATCGGTGGGGCGTCGCGATGCATCGGCGTGACGCTGATCACATGATCGACGTTCACCCACATCGAGCGGGACGCGCCTGCGGCGTCGAGGAGTTCGATCAGCCGCATGAGGGGCCCCGCGATCCGCTCACCTCTGGACTCCGTGGCCGGCGCGCGTGGGCGGTGCCTCCCACGCGGACGGCGGGTGGGGGCTCGTGCCGAGCGCCTCGCGGAAAGCGGCGGTCCGATAGCAGGCGCCGTCCGGGGTCACGACCCTCTCGATGCGGGGGATGCCCTGGGCGGCGAACGACGCCTTCGCCCGGCGGAGGAAAGCGATGACGGTCGCGACCGCATCGTCGGGCAGGGTTTCGGCGTAGGCGATCTCGGAGTAGCGGTCCACGGCCGAGTGCAGGAAGATCTCGTCGGCGTTCGCGCTGCCCACCCTTCTCGCATCGATCTGCACGATGTGCCCGGGTCTCGTGGCGGTGAGGCGTTCACGCTCCTGTGTCGTCGCGCCGCGAGGGTCGATGTCGTCCGGTGCGTGCAGTCCGAGCTGGGCGAGCAGGCGGCTGACGGTGCGACGGCTCACGGGTGTTCCCTCGCGGTCGAGCTCGAGGGCGATGCGGGACGCCGACCACCCGTGCTTCCGGCGCATCGACTGGATCTTCTCCACGAGCCGTCCAGGCGTCGCCGACGGCTGTCGGAACGGAGCGGGTGAGCGATCTCGCAGGCCGAGGTCTCCGAACCGCTCGTATCTGCTCACCCATTTCGAGGCGGTCGCGCGGGAGACGCCCATCTCCTCGGCCACGTGCGCGATCGGACGGGTTCGGCAGCGTTCGACCAGACGGCGGCGTTCCTCGGGTGAGAGTGGCGCGTTGGCGTGCAGGCGTGATGTCATGACGGTCTCTCCTCCCGGCTCAGATCAGTTCTCGCACGGGCCCCTCGTGCACGGCCTGATAGATCGCGTTGCGGATCGTGTTGGCCTGGACCGAGGTGAGCGTGCGATCGATGGGGCGCAGAACGATCCGGAGCAGGAGGTTGACCTGGCCGTGCTGCGTGCCCAGGCGCGATCGTGCGGCCTCGGGAAGCTCCTCGTGGGAGGTGCGGCCGAGGACGTCGACGGATTCGATCACGTCGGCGTCGTCTCCCAGGGCGGTGCGGATGCGGTCGCCGAGCGTCTCCTCGTCCTCGTGAGCGGCCAGCACGACGGAGATGTCGCGTCGCACTGCGGGGAGCGGGGAGACGTGCTGCCACGGTTCCAGGGTGAGCATCTGCGTCGCGATGCGCGGGTCTTCCGCCCGGAGATACCGGATATCGGGGATGCCCTTGCGCAGCATCAGGGCACGTTCGAGTCCCATACCGAGCGCGAGTCCGGACCACCGCTCGGGGTCGAGGCCCGATCCGCGGAGCACGTCGGGATGAATGCGCCCGCACTCGGCGAGCTCGAGCCATCGGCCCTCGTGGAGCACATCGATCTGTCGCCCGCCGACGGTGTACGGGTGTGCGGCATCCGTCGTCTTCCACTCGGCGCCGGGCAGCACTGCCTGAACCAGGAGTGCGATCATCGCGAGCATGTCGTCGTCGTCCGTCTCGGGAGTGCTGCGGATGCGCCACAGATCGACCTGGTGAGGCTCGCCGACGTGGCTGCGGTCGACGGCGTCACGCCGGTAGACGAGGCCGGGCGCGACGATCAGCTCATCGACGTCGCCTCCCGCGGTGTAGTCGCCGAGCGCGTGCGGGAGCTCGGCGCTGGTGTGACTGCGCAACATCACGGTCGGGCTGATGTAGCGGGTGTAGCGACGATCACGCGTGACGTCTCCGCCGCCGTAGCCGAGGCGATCGTAGTTCTCGCGTACGGGGACGATCGGCGAGTTGCGCACCTGGCGGACCGTGGCGCCCCACTCGGACTGCAACGAGGCCACCACCGATCCGAGGAGTGTCTGGATGGCGTGCGCGCCCTGAGCGGGGTCGGTGAGGTCGCGCAGGTTCAGTGCGCGGCAGAGCTGGGCGGAAGTCAGATGGTCGGCGTGCGACATGAGAAGGTCTCCGAAACGATGGCAGATGGCGAAGGGTGAGAACTTCCCCCGGCCGTGCCTGCGGAGACCTGATGCGCTAGGAGCGCATGTCGAAGACCCCGCGGCCATATCCCGGCCGGGGGTTCGAAAATCGCTGCTGCCTGTGCACGACGTCAGAATACAGGGGCAGCGGGTCTCCAGGGACTGGCGTCAACAACGTCCTGGCCCGCGACGCCGACGCGTCGGTCGAGCCGACCGTGCCCGCCGCAGTGGCGGAACGGGAACTCGGACGAGCCCGCCGTGTTGACGCCGGATGCCGATCATGGGCCGGTCAGGCCGGTCTCGGTCGTCGTCGATGTCCGTCTCAGGGTGGCTTCGGCGAGCTGCCTCGCCTCGGTGTAGGACGTGGTGTCCCGGCGATAGCGAGCGGCCGATGATGCGCCGTCGAGGAGCAGCAGCCATTGCGCCGCGAGCGCTCCTGCCTCGGACGGGTTGCTGCTCTCGAGCAGGTCGGCGAGGTAGTCCGTCATCGCCTGCTTGTGATCGACGACGGCGCGGCGGATCTGCTGCTCGGGCTCGGTGGACTCGGCGAGGACGTTCAAGAAGGCGCAGCCGCGGTACCGATTGTGCTCGGCATCCTCGGCGGCCGCATCGAACACGGCCAGAGGGGCACCGCCGAGTTCCTCGACCCGTGCCTGAAGCCGCTCGCGATACTCGATGTCGTACTCGCTGAGCATCGCGGTGACCAGCTCGGCCTTGCTCGCGAAATGCCGATAGAACGAGGCGCGCCCGACGCCGGAGGTCTGCAGGAGGCGCTCGACACCGACCGCGCGGACTCCTTCTGCGTAGAACAGTTCTCGCGCGGTGCGCAGAAGTCTCTCGCGAGCACGAACGGCCATGCCCTCAGTCTACGGCGGCGCGGCCCAGATGGTACCGGATGGTTCCCTCTGCGCGCTGTCGCTGGTAGCGTTCAGACGGTACCGATCGGTGCCATCTGAGATCATCGGCGATGCCGCCACGGACGGGGAGAAGGAACCGCATGCATCGAGAGACGAGAACACCGGTCGTGTGGATGCTGGCGCTCGGCGTGTTCGCGGTCGGGACGGGGGAATTCGTCCTCGCAGGATTGATCCCTGAGGTCGCGGAGGAGTTCGCGTTGAGCGCGGGCGAAGCCGGACAGGTGGTGACGATATTCGCGGCGACCTGCGCGGTCGCCGGGCCCGTGGCTACGGTTCTGACGACGAGATGGCCCCGGCGCCGCGTCCTGTCGGCCGCGATTGCGCTCTACATCGTCGGCACCGCAGGGACGGCGGCCGCACCCGATTTCGCTCTGGTGCTGCTCGCGCAGGTCGCTGCAGCCGTCGGCACGGGGGTTTTCGTGCCGAACGCCGCCGTGGCCGCGGCGGCGATGGTTCCGGAGGGGCGGCGTGGCCGCGCGATAGCCACGGTGGTGAGCGGCTTCACGATCGCGGTCGCCGTCGGCGCGCCGGCAGGGACGGCGATCGGAGCAGAGCTCGGATGGCGCTCGACGATGTGGCTCGCCGGCGCGGTCGCCGCCATCGGCTTCGTCGGCATCGCCACCCTCGTTCCTCGGACGCTCGGAGGTTCCGCCTCCGACATCGGCTCACGAAACGCCCTTGGTGCGGTGATCGGCATCGTCGGGCCGCTCGCGCAACCGAAGGTGCGAGCGCTTCTCGCGACGACTCTCGTGGCCTTCACCGCGGTCTACATCCCCTATACGTACGTCGGCACCGTCTTCGAACCCGCGACCGGCGGCGACGGGGTGCGACTGTCGCTCGTGATGCTGACCTTCGGCGTATCCGGAGTGATCGGCAATCTTCTCGGCGGACGCCTCGTCGACCGGCACGGCGGCGGCGTCGTCGTGGCCGGCGCGCTCATCGTCCTCACCCTGAGCCTCGCAGCGATGGCGGTGGTTCGGGAAGATCTGTTCTGGTCGCTCGTCGTCAGCGCCGTCTATGGGGCGAGTGCCTTCGCCATCACCGCTCCCCAGCAGCACCGTGTGCTGGCCGTCGACCCGGCCCGCGCCGCCATCCTGCTCTCGCTCAATCAGTCCGTTCTCTACCTCGCCATCGCTGCCTCGGGGGCCGTCGGGGCGATCGCGATCGAGGTGGTCGGCCCCGCGAGCGTTCTGTGGATCGCCGCGGTGATCTCCGCCGGCGCGCTGCTCGCCTCGTTCGCCGCCGGGCGGATCTCCGCTCGTCGGGGCGCGGCCGGGAGCGGAGCATCGGTCGATCCCGAGGCCGAAGTCGCCCGGGAAGAGGCGAGTGGCTCGTGAACGCCCCCGCTCGACGAGGCGGTCTCGACCATCAGTGCTCGTTCGGAAGGGCCATCTAGGATCGCCGCATGCGTAGACGTGCACTGTTCGGTGCTTCCCTCCTGGCCGGGCTGGCCGTCGTGACCGGATGCGGGGCGCTGCCTCCGGTGACCGGTCCCGATCGTTCCGAAGTGGTGCCCGTGACGGACGGCACCTGCGAGATCAGCTGGTGGCTCGGCCCTGCCGTCGATGACCCGCCCGCCGAAGCCGGCCGCGTGGCTGCGGAAGCGCTCGAGGAGGCGACGGTCAGCGAGTCTCAGTGGTCGGAGTGGTACCGCCTTCTCGATGATGATCCCGACCTCGACTCGCTGTCGGAGAACCGTCTCCGGGGATCCGCATACCTGGAAGCTGTGCGCGAGGATGTGCGGGCCGCGCTCGACGATGCCGGCTATCCGGATATCGAGCGGGTCATCGAGGTGTACTCCGACCTCTCCTGCGCCTGAGAAAGCTCAGGGAGAGCGGTAGACCTCGACGCTCTCCGGTCTCTGCCTCGCGGCGAGCACGAGCGCGACGATGCCCAGGCCGAGCGTTCCCGCGAGCGCGGCCAGTGCTCCGAGCAGCTGGAACAGATCGGCGAAGGCCTGGATGCTCTCGGGGCGCTCGGTGACGAAGATGATCTGCGGTATCGCCCAGGTGACCAGGTACCCGCCGAGAACCCACATCGGAGCCCACCGCCACGGCTGAGGAACCTCGTCGCTGCGGGCGATCTGGACGGCGGCGACGAGGCCCGCGGCCGCAGGGACGATCAGAGCGAGATAGCCGTGGACTCTCCAGACGGTCTCGTCGGTCAGCGGCCCGAGGGCGAACAGTCGTGTGGCGGCGAACTCGGCGAGGGGCCAGAGTGCGACGACCGTCATGGCCGTCACTCCGAGCGGCTTCCGTCCGACGACGCTCGCGTCACGCGACAGGCCGAACGCGAACAGCAGTATCGATGCCGCGAAGATCAGGTCGATCACGATGCGGATGGTATCGGAGCCCATGGTTCCCCCGAGGCTCCTCTGCGCCATTCCGGCCACCCCGCACAAGACGAGTCCTGCGCCCGCGAATGTCCAGGTTCGCTGCCGGTCCCGCATGCTCATGGCATCAGGCTATCCGCGCAGCGACTGTTCGTGCAGCGCGGCGGCCCCGTGTGACTCCGGCCGCGACGACGATCAGGCCCAGGACTGCTCTGTGGAGTCGACGAGATGGATGAGGTCGGCGGGCGACGAAACCCAGTATCCGTCGAATCCGTTGCCGAGATCCTCGATCTCGTCGCGACGAGGGATTCCGGCTTCCGCCAGGAGCGCGGCAGCGGCTTCGGTGTCGGAGGTCACGACCTCCAGCCAGATCTCCGCCTGGGACAGCTCCGGACGGCGGTCGATCCACAGATTGCAGGAACCGAACTCGAATCCGACGGCATCGCCCTCCGGTCCGGAGATGGCGGGAAGCTGCAGGACATCGCGGTAGAAGCCGATCGTCGCTTCGTAGCGATGCGGCGGGACCTTCAGGGCGATGTTGCGACCGCCGGAGAAGGCGGGGCGTGGAACGGTCATGGGTGCTCCTTCGTGGGATCTTTCGGTCGAGAGCAACTGTAGGGTTGCACACACGTTGATGCAACCCTAAAGTTGCATCAACGTGTACCGCACTGATTTACGGAGGTCTGAGATGGGACGCATCGTCGTCGTGAACTTCAGCAGCATCGACGGGGTGATCCAGTCGCCGCTCTCGTCCGACGAGGACAGGGATGACGGCTTCGCGCACGGGGGCTGGGTGCCGCCCCGCAGCGATCACGTCGTCGACGGCTTCATGCAGGATGCGACGGTTCGGGCGGCGGGGATGCTGTTGGGGCGCCGCTCCTACGAGATCCTCCGTGACGCGTGGGCCGGGGCCGACGACTCCGTCCCCGCCATCGCCGCGATGAATCGGATGCCGAAATACGTGGTCACATCGTCACCCCTCGAGTCTCCGTGGCAGAACTCCCACGCGATCGACGGAGGCCTTCCCTATGCTGTCGTCGACCTTGCGGCGCGCACCGACGGCGATCTCGTCGTCTTCGGCGCCGGGACGCTGGTCAGGGGCCTCGCGGCGCAAGACCTCGTCGACGAGTACCGCATCCTGATCTTCCCCTTGGTGCTCGGAGCGGGGAAGCGGATGTTCGATCAGGAGAGCAGAGCGGCCTCATTCGTGCTCAGCGAGAGCGTGGTCTCGCCGGGTGGTGTCGTCATCCTCACCTACACCCGCGAGCGCGAGGTCTGAGGCCTGAGGTCTGAGACCGGAGGGGACGGTGGTCCGTCTCCTCCGGTCGTTGTGGTGAACTGTCGAGTATGGGCCGAGATGAACAGTTCACCATCCCCGCTGCCGTCCTCCGAGGTTTCGACGCCGGCGATGACGCGACCCGTGAATGGCTGAGCACGGTGCCGTCGGTCGCTCACGACCTTCTTCGCACCTGGGGTCTTCGGCCGGAAGGCGAGGTGCGATCGGGGGAGGCGGGCATCGTCGTGCCGGTGCATCGCGCCGATGGGACGCCTGCCGCGCTGAAGTTGCAGGTGCCGCGCGCCGAGACCAGGGCCGCGATCCTCGGTCTCACCCGATGGGACGGCCGTGGGGTGGTTCGGCTCCTGGACAGTGACGCCGACCGGGGAGGGATGCTGATCGAGCGCCTCCATGCTGATCGCAGTCTCGACGTCGTCGAGGACGACGACGATGCCGTTCGTGTGATCGGGGGACTCCTGGCGCGCCTGCACGGTGTGCCCGCCCCCGACGGGCTTCCGCGTCTCGGGACGATCGTCGCGGGGATGATCGACGATGCGCCCGAGGCGATGCGGATTCTCGACAGTGCCGACCGGGCTCGACTCGATCGATGGGTTCGCACGGTCGACGAGGTGGGGGCCGAACCCGGGGATCGTCTCCTGCACTGGGATCTGCACTACGGGAACGTCCTCGCCGCCGACCGTGAGCCCTGGTTGGCGATCGATCCGGAGCCTCTCGTCGGTGATCCCGGGTTCGACCTCTGGCCTGCCCTGGACAGCGGGTGGAGCGTCGATCCCGCCGATGCCGACGCACCACGTATCGTGCGTCGACGATTCGAGATCCTCACCGAGATGCTCGACCTCGACCGTGACCGCGCAGCCGTGTGGACGCGCGCTCGTCTGCTGCAGAACACGTTGTGGGATGTCGAGGACGGGTACACCGCCATCGCCGCGTCCGCGAAGACGGTGGACGATGCTCTCGCGTCGTTCGTCGCCGTCGGCTGAAGCGGAGTCGACTCCTCACCGCCGACACCGTTCCGGTCGGGGTGCCGAGCGGTGGCTGCGCTATCGCGTCGCGCGGGCGACGGCGTGCGGCAGCGCCAGAGTCACGAGACTGATGACGAACTTGCCCGGCTCTTCGAGCATGCACAGGTGCGCCGAGTTCTCGAACCAGACGACATCCTTCGACGGCGCAGCCACTCGCTCGAGCCAGCGCTCGACCGGGGGCGTCGGGGTCGTCCAGTCGTGGCGTCCGAGGAACTGCAGCAGGGGCACGTCGAACGCGACCCGCTCGCGCGCATCGAAGGACAGCAGCTGGGGCAGGACCTGTGGCATCGTCGCCTGCTGTCCGACGCCGATCAGCCTCAGGTCTTCCTCCGTGTAGTAGGGCGAGAGCTCTTGCGACTCCAGGAAGTACACGGAGTCGGATCTATATGCCGATAGCGCTCCGTAATGCTGCGCCCATTTCCGGCAGGTCACGATCCGCTCCGTGGTCAGCGGCTGCGTGCCCGGGTACTCGCCGAGCGCCCGGAGCTCCGCGACGGCGGCGTCGTTCCGATCGGCGACGGCGCTCCGAAGCGCGAACCCGAAGCTCTCCCGCTCATTTTCCGCGCCGGAGATCACCTGGCCGACCCCGATGTAGCCCCACAGGAGGTCAGGGCGTCGCTCCGCCGCCGTGAGACCGATGATCGTTCCCCAGCTGTGGCCGAGAACGCCGACCTTCTCCACGCCGAGCTCGTGCTGGAGCCAGATGATCAGCTCCATGAGGTCATCGACATACCTGTCGAGGCTCAGATCCATTCCTTCGGTTGCGCTCGCCGCCGATCTGCCACTGGCGCGCTGGTCGTAGTTGACGACCGTGAAGTACTCCTCCACTCCTCGTTGCCAGATCCACGACGACGGCAGAGAAGGAAGCGCCGGTCCACCATGGCAGACGATCAGCACCGGGTTCGCCGTGCTCCGGCTGCGGATCGAGACGAACTGTTCGACACCGCCGAGCGTGACGAATTCCGTGCGATCGATGGCGTCGGGGTTGGGAATGCGGCACAGATCCGCGATGACGGTTCGGCCGGTCTCTTCGCTCATGTCGGTCAGCTTAGAACCGGAGTCGACTCCTCGCCGCCGCCATCGTTCCGGACTACGCGCGGTGTCGCCAGCGGTTGAGGCCGATGCCGACGAGGACGACGGCGGCGCCGAGGAGCAGGAGGGGAGACTCGAAGACGAGTGCTGCGGCGGCGCCGGCGAATGCGGCGAGAAGCAGGCCGTCGAAGGACCAGGCCAGTCGCACGGCGGCGCCGAGGTCGCCCATCGGCGTCGGGGTCGGGGTGAGCAGCGCGGGCGGAAGCGGACCCTTCACCGCGTCGCTGATTCGGGCGACGAGGGCGAGCAGCCCGAGTGCGAGCGAACCCGTGATCGGCCCGGCCACCGCGAGCCCCGCCGTGACCGCGCACACGACGGACGCCGCGAGCAGCACGATGATCAGGACGGCCAGCGGGAAGGACGCGTGTCTGGCGAGCAGCTGTTCGTCGCCGACCCCGTAGAGCGGGACATCGGACGCGATGCTCGCGGCGTGCCGGATGCCGTCGGTGAGGGGGCCGAGCCCGGCGAACAGGATCACTCCGGCCGCCGCTCCCATCGCCCAGCCCGGCGAGGCCGGGGAGAAGGCGAGTGCGGTCAGTGCGCCTGCCGTGGCGAGAGCGAGGACACCGATGACGAGGCGGCCCGGTGTGCGGACCGCCCCGATCGCATCGCGGACCAGGAACATCACGGCCTGTCGTCGGAGCGGGCGGACGGCGCGGAACCGGCGACCGAAGTGAGGTCGCCGCTGGTAGATGGTCGCGGCAGCGCCGAAATCCATACCCGTCGCATGGGTGGTCGCCGAGTCCCACCGCGCGGCCTGGGCCATCAGCTCCGCGAGGTCGAGCCGGTTCATCAGCAGCGGCGTCGAGATCACGAGCATCGCGCTCAACGCGATCAACGCGATCAGCGCGGCATGTGCGTGCGGCGATCCGCTGCCGGGATAGGCGAGTCCGACCCATCCCCAGGGAGTGAACGCCGTCAGCGCGGGGACGGCAGCGGTGATCACCCCCGACACGAAGACGCCGAAAGCGAGAGCCACCGCAGCGCGGGGGAACACCTGGCCGGCGAGCCAGGCGACGGTGGTGATCACGCCGACGAGTGCGCCGACGGCGACGAAGGCGACCGCGGCGAGGGGGTCCACCGTGCCGCTGGATGCCAGGCCGGCACCGATCAGCGCGGCGATCGCTGAGGTCCCCGCGGTCACGAGAGCACCGGCGCGCAGCATCGGGCCCCGGAACGCGTCGGATCCGGCCAGTTCGCTCGTGGCGAGAGCATGTGTCAGGAACGGGGGATGCAGGGCCGGACCGCGGTCGCGACCCAGCAGCAGCGCACCCGCCCACAGGCCCGCGACGACGAGGACGGTGATCTCCGTCGCGGCCGACGAGGAGAGGAGCGAGATGCCCTCCGTGCTCGTCACCGTCAGCCACGCAGCTCGTGCGACCGGGGCCACGGCCACCAGCGCGACCATCAGGACCATGTAGACCGTATAGCCCCGATCGCCGCCAGTGCGGGTGTTCCTGGCACGCCAGATCCGGATCGCCGCGGATGCACGACGGGTCATGCCGCGGCATCCAACCAGAGCGTGCGGTCGGCGAGCCCGTCCGCGAGGACCGGGCTGTGCGTGGCGACGACGACGGCCGCACCCTCGTCGCGCCGCGCGCGCAGCACCCGGATCACAGACTCGACATGCTCCGGATCCAGCCGCTGCTCCGGCTCATCGAGGATCAGCACGTCGAACGGCCGAGCGAGCACCAGGGCGATGCCGAACAGCTGCGTCTGCCCCGACGACAGCTCGTGCGGGAACCGCTGCCCGAAGGCGGTCAAACCCAATTCGGCAAGGACGAGACGGGCGAGCGCGGTCGCCGCATCCGGATCGTCCAGCCAGGTCGTCGCGACCAGCAGGACGTGATCGGACACCGTCAGGTCCGGCGCCATCGGAGGCAGGCCGATCATCGTGGCGACGCGGCGCCGGAAACCCCGGTCACGCGGAGCCACCGCTTCTCCGGCGATCCGAACCGTCCCGCTCGACGGCTTCCGCGTGCCGGCGAGCACACGGAGCAGGGTCGACTTGCCGGCGCCGTTCCTGCCGCGGATCACCAGAGCCTCACCCCGCGGCGCCGTCACCGTCACCGGACGCAGAAGCGTCACCTCGCCCGCCGACACCGTGACCTCATCCACCTCGATCATGCGAATCATCCTCGCAGGTCGCCACGGACGAGGAGGCGAGTCGACTCCGAGGAGGCGCCGAAGTCGCTCGCGAGCCGCCCGTCGGAGATGTCGGTGCCCGTTCCTAGGGTGGGGACACCATCGTCTCCGCCGCCCTCGCCGGCGTCGACGCCGTCTACTGGGTCGATCCGCCTGCGGAATCGGACGATCCGCTCGCCGACTATGCGCGAGCCACGGAAGCGATTCGAGCGGCGGCAGAATCCCACGCGAATCTGCGGGTGGTCTTCCAGAGCAGCGTCGGCGCAGAGAAGCGACACGGTGCCGGTGAGATCGATGGACTGGCCGCGACCGAGGTCGCGCTCGATCGGCTCGGAATCGCGGTCACGCACCTGCGCTGCGGGTTCTTCTTCACGAACCTGCTCTTCGAGGCCGAGTCGATCGCGGCCGGCCTCTTGCGAACTGTCCTCCCCAGCGACCACCCCATGAGCTGGGTCGCCCCACGCGACATCGCCGAGGTGGCCGCGATGACACTGCTGAACTCCGAGTGGAGTGGGCGCCGCGTGCAGGCCGTCCACGGGCCGGCCGACCTCACCTGGGCGCAGGTGGCTGCGATCCTCGCCGATGAGACGGGAAGCGACCTGCGCGTCGAGCGCATCTCCGACGAGGAGATGGCGGCGCAGTACCGCGCGGCCGGGATGCCGCCGGCCATGGCCGAGGCCGTGCTCGAGATGTCGACGGGGCTGCGGGACGGGTTCATTCCGGAGCAGCCGCGCTCCGTCGTCACGACGACGCCCACGTCCCTGCGCAGCTGGATCCGGGACGAGCTCCTTCCCGTGCTCTGAGACGGCACCAGCGAAATCGAGCCCAAACTGTCATCATCGACGCATGTTCACAGAAGCCTTGCCACGACCTGCCCGGAACCTTCGCACGGCGTACTACGGCTCCGGCCCCTACTGCTACTCGAATTCGCTGGCGATGATGCTCGGCGCAGAGGCGCCGAGCGCCGCGATCGTGGAGACGGCGACGGGGAGCGCGTTCGGCATGCAGCTCGTCGACGGTCTGCCGTACTTCGACCCATACGGCTGGACGCCGGAGCTCGGACTGGACGCAGCGTTGTCGCATCTCGGGTGGTCGGCCATGCTCACGCACGGTGGTGCGCCGGCGGAGGCCATCGCTCGTCTTCGCTCGCACCTCGTCGACGGACCCGTGCTCGTGGGGCCGGTCGACATGGGGTTCCTCCGCCACCTCCCCGGCACGACGCAGCCCGTCGGAGCCGATCACTATCTGATCGCGCTCGCCGTGGACGATGAGGGCGTGATCGCGCATGACCCGGAGGGACACCCGTTCTCGCACATCGCGCTACCGGACTTCCTCGAGGCCTGGGAGGCGAGGGGGATGGACTACGGCCATCCCTTCTCGATGCGCGCGGAATTCGTGCGACGGGCGAGGCCGAGCGAGGCGGAGAGCATCGCGCGCTCGATCCGCGCGTCGCGCCGATGGCTCCACGTCGATCCTCCCGTCGAAGACGGCCTGGCCAATGCGGATGCCGCGTTCGCGCTCGCCGCCCTGCTCGAGCGAGGGCCCGACGAGGAGGTTCGTGAGCATCTCGTGCAGTTCGCCATCCGGGTCGGGGCTCGCCGCCTCTCGGATGCCGCCGGGTGCATGCTCCGGATCGGGCTCGACGACGCGGCGGACGTCATGCTCGCACAGGCGCGCCTGGTGGGCAGGCTCCAGCATGCCGTCGTGACCGGACGGTTCGATGACGGCGCGGAGGCCCTTCGGCGTCTGGCGCCCACGTACGGCGAGCTGCGGCTCCGTCTGGAGCGGAGCGGCTTCGGCAGAGGCGTGTGAACGCCGTCGAATGATCGGGGCGTGCGCGGGCGACGGCGCGCACCGTCGCCCGCGCTCACGGCGACGCCGGGCCTCCGAGGCTTCGGTCTCCCGCCACCTGATCGGAACTCGCATCGGCGGGGTCGAACTCCTCCGTGGCGCGATTCGCGCGCGTGCGGGTGGTCCCGAAGAGGATGACCCCGGTGACGACGAGTATCGCTCCCGCCGAGGGGATGAGCGCTTCGGGCGAGAACCCGGTGGCGAGCATGGCCCCACCCAGCATTCCGCCGAACGCGCTTCCCAGCGTGATCGCGCTCGCGTTGAGGGCGAGCAGGATCGTCAGAGAACCCGACGACATGGCCGCCAGGCGTGCCTGCAGCGGCACCCCCATCCCGCCGTTGAAGAATGCGCAGCCGAAGAACCAGACGATCGCGACGGCGATGCCCACGGCCCCCGGCAGCGTCATCCCGACGGTCCCGATCACCGCGACCACGATCAGGGAGGCGATGATGATGGCCAGAACCCGCACGGGGGAGAGCCGGTCGATGCTGCGACCGGAGACGACGTTGCCCAGCAGGCTGATGAGGCCGTAACCGAACATGGCCAGGATGATCGGCAGCCCGGCACCGATCCGGGGCTCGAGGATGAACGCGGCGTATGTGAAGCAGAGGTAGCTCGCGCACATGATGCCGATCGGGATCACGAGGGCCGCCAGCACCCGCGGCTGCCCCAGGGGGCGCACGCTCTCGCGCAGCGGAAGGGCCGGCAGCGTCAGACGGGGCACCTTGATCATGATCCCGATGAGCGCGATGAGACCCACTCCGGCGACCAGGAACATCGGCGCCCGCCAGTCCGCCTGCCCGATGACGAGGCCCAGCGGTACGCCGAGCGCCGTGGCGGCCAGCCAGCCGCCGAGCACGAAGGAGAGCGCGCGACCTCGGTGCTCGACGGGTGTGCGGGCGATCACATAGGCACTCACGACGGCGTTCAGCAGGGCGCCTCCGAGGGCGGAGACCACTCGGCCTGCGATGGCCCACGAGTAGTCGGGGGCCAGAGCCACCAGGAGATTCCCGAGGATGAAGACGAGCAACGCGAGGGAGATCGTCGCCTTGCGCTCCCAGCGACCCGTGAACGCGCTCAACACGGGCCCGGCGAATGCTCCCGTCAGTGCGAAGACCGCGACGAGCTGGCCCGCCGCGGCCGAGCTCACCTCCAGATCGGAGGCGATCTGGGGGAGGAGGCCCGCCAGCACGTAGCCGTCGATGCCCATGGAGAAGTTGGCCAGGGCAAGCCAGAAGAGCCCCGCCCGGCCGAAGTCGCGGAGGTTGTCCGTCATGTGCACTACCGATTCTGAGTCGTCGGGGGTGAGAACCCGCGGGCTTTGCTCACCGAGCCGAACGCCTGTACGGTGAGTGCGTACCGCATCCGGTGGCGGCCTTCCCTGTTGATCTCTCTGGAGGCCGATCATGAATACCGTACCCCGCGCCCGACTCTTCCGACGCGACGACCGCGACCAGCTCACCGACCTGGTGAATGCCCATCTCTCCTCGGTGATTCCGGGCGCACGTGTCTCGGTGAATGCCGTGCTGAGCAGCCTCGAGCGCCAGCCCGACGAGTACATCGTCGATCCCTGGGTGGTGGAGCGCGCCACGATCGTCGTGGAACAGGGTGAGCGCATCGTCGCCGCGGCCCACCTGCAGCGCTTCGCCGAGCATCCGCGCGTGAGCGACGACTATCGAGGAGCCGGGCTGATCCAGTGGGCGCTGTCGGTGCCGGGGGATGACGGTGGAGATCCCGCCGCCGAGACCCTGATGCGCGCGTGCCTGGCGCAGCTGCGCGCGTGGGCGGTGACGACGGCATACGCCGACGGACAGCTCCCGTTCCCCGGTGTGTACGGGATCCCGGCATCGTGGCCGCATGTGCGACGGTCCCTGGAAGGGGCCGGCTTCTCGCACGATGGACCGACGGAGGTCGTGCTCCTGGCGACGACCTCCGGGCTCGCGTCCATCGCGGATCCTCCGGCCGCGTCCGACGTCGCGTCGACGCGCGAGCTCGGCGCTCACGGCATCCGCTTCATCGCGACCCGGGATGGGGAGACCGCGGGATACGTCGAAGTCGATCTGACCGTGAACCGTGCTGAACGTCACTCGGCTGGACCTCGCTTCGCGGAGCTCTCCGACTGGGAGGCGGACGACGCCGACGTGCTCGTGCGACTCTTCGGCGACCTTCACGAGTGGCTCACGTCGAGCGACGTGGCGCGACTCATCGTGGCGGTCGACCCCGCCGATGCCGACGAGTGCGAGCAGCTGTTCGGACTCGGATTCCGAGAGGTGACCTCGACCACCCGAGGCTGGCGACGTCAGCTCTAGGCGTCACGGCCCCCGGCGCTCGTCGCCGGGGGCCGTGCGTCCGGCGAGGTGGCGGTGATCCGGTTCGGGGGATCAGGATCGTGTCCGTGCGGCCTTGAACAGCTCGTAGACGGCGAGGTAGTTCTGGGTGCCGTACCCCGCCGCGACCGCCTGTTCGGCGATCTGCTTCATCACCCGCGGCTGGTCGGTGTGCACGCCCTGTTCTTCGCTCGTGCGGGCGATGTGTTCGAGCGCGTTGAGATTCATCGCCAAGGTGCCCAGGGCGCCGGGGTACTCGGCGGCGTCGAGTTCGGGCGCCTGTTCCGCGAGAGACGCGTAGTCGACCACGGCCGGCATGAACCATCCGAGCGCGAGTTCCGAGAACTCCTGCGCGGAGACGTTCGCCGAGTCGAGGAGGGCCGCGGCGTGCAGCCAGCCGTTCATAGTGGCATACATCATCTCCAGCAGCGCGGTGTTGTAGAGCACTGCGAGCCCGACGTCGTCGCCCAGATAGCGCGGTTCGCCGAGGCTCGCCAGGGCTCCGGCATGCCGGTCGAAGACATCGCGCGCGCCGCTGTACAGGAGGACCGCCCCGGGGGTTCCCACGGCGGGAGGCGGGACCATGACGGCTCCGTCGAGATAGTCGATCCCCCGATCGGCGAACCAGGCGGAAGCGGCGCGCGCCTCGTTCGGTGTGCCGGACGTGAGGTTGATCACCGTGCCGCCCGCGGTCGATCCGTCCGACGGGGCGAACACCCGCTGCAGCGTCTCGTAGTTGTCGAGGCAGACGATCGTGGTCGGACTGACCGCGACGGCCTCGGTCGCACTACGCGCGCGTCGCGCTCCTCGGGCGACCAGGTCGTCGGCCTTCTCGGGCGTGCGGTTCCAGACGGTGAGGTGGTGTCCATTCCCCAGGAGTGCTTCGGCCAGGGCGATCCCCATCGGGCCGAGTCCGATGAGGCTGACGCGACCAGCCTCCTGTCCAGGTGCGTGTGGTGAGGTCATACCCGTACGTTAGAGTCTCACATCGATGTGAGAGTCAACTCCTCTGTGAACGGCGGTCAGCACATGCGTATCGGAAGCCTCTCCGCGCAGACAGGCGTCAGCGTGCGTCTCCTTCGCTACTACGAGGAGCAGGGGCTGCTCCAGCCCTCTCGACGTCCCAGCGGATACCGCGAGTACAGCGAAGAGGATGTGCGGACTGTGCGCAACATCCGGCGGATGCTGGCTGCCGGTCTCAACACCCGCACCATCGCCGCGCTCCTGCCCTGCATGGTCGGCGAGGGGCAGAGCCTGGCGCCCGGGTGCGCGGGACTGCTGCCCGACATCGAGCGTGAACGGGCACGGATCGACGAATCGATCGCTGATCTGATGGCGGCCCGTTCGGTGCTGGATGCGATCGAAGCGGCGGCCCCGCCGGAACAGGTGGTCGAGGCGCACGTCTTCGAAGATGACGAGTGCGCCGCGACCCCGTTCGCCGCCGACCGCCCGCCTCTCGCATCCCTCGAGGGGGCCGTGTCCCGATAGCCGGCGGTGCGGATCTCCGGATCGTCGTCTCCGATGAGGCGACTCCCCGCGCGCTTCACCGCGGCCCGGGACAAGGTTCAGTACGCGAGATGGCAGCCGTCGAGGATGACGCTCAGGTAGGGAAGATGGATCGCCGCGGTGAAGACGGCGAGGGTGATGCCGGCCGCGCCGAGGAGGGATGCGGGCGCGGCGGCGGCGCCGATCTTCGTCGGTGCGACCAGATGTCCGATGCGGTCGGGGCCCGCGGCGTGGAGCGCTCCGGCGACCCCGCCCGGTACGGCCGTCGAACTCGCTGGTGGCTCTCCCAGCTTCAGCAGCGCGCTCGCGAGGGCGGGAGTCCCTGTGCGCCGGCGGGCGGCATCGTCCGCCGCGATCTCGAGGTAGTGCGGCACGGCGTCGACGATCGCCGCGAGGAACGGAACCCCGCGCAGCGGAGCGACCAGGGCGTCGAGGATCGCCAGCACGAGGTGGTGCCGCCCGTGCACGTGCTCTCTTTCGTGGGCGAGCACGGCGGCGAGCTCCGGGGGTGTCAGTGCGTCGATCAGGGACTCGGAGATCACGATTCCGCCCAGGCTGCGGGGGAGGGAGAGGGCGGTGGGATGCGGATCCCGCGTCAGGAGCACCTGATGTCCCTGGACCCACGCACGCCGTGAACGATCCGCGATCCCGCGTGCGACGGCTCGATTCCGGATGCGGCGTCGCACGCCGCGCGCGATGCCGAGCCCGACGAGTGCCAGCAGGCCGGCAGCGGGAAGGAGAAGCAGGAGTGCCACCGGGATCATGGTGTCGATCAGGTCGCCGGCGGGGAAGGGCGTGGCGGCGTCGAGGCACCGCTGGCAGGCGCCGGCGACGGGAGCGGGCAGGATCGCAGGACCGGTGAGCAGCCAGGCGAGCAGGAGGCTCAGCGCGGCCGTCGCCATCAGCCAGAGACCGGCGGCGCTCAGGAGGAGTGCGACCGCCGTCCGCGGGGTGCGCATCAACGCGGGAGCAGCGCCCCGCAGCAGCATCGGTCCGCCCAGCGCGGTCGCCACGAGCGCTGCGGCGAGCAGCAGTGGAGAGAGCAGGGCCGTCATGGGCGGCCCTCGTGTCGTGCGAGATACTCGCGCAGGCGTTCGAGGTCGCCGTCGGCGATGGCGTCGACGAAGTGCAGCATCGTGGCGGCCCGGTCGTGGCTGGTGGCCAATGCCTCTTCCATCAGGCGGGCCGCGTGCCGCTCCCTGGTGCAGCGCGCCGCATACTTCACCGCCCGACCCTCGCGCTGCGGCAGGACGACCTGCTTGCGCTCGAGATTCCCCAGGACCGTGGCGATCGTGGTGTACGCGTGTTTCGCTCCGAGGTGCGTGATGACCTCGCGGATGCTGAGCGGTCCTTCATCCCACAGAGCGTCCATCACCTGCTGTTCCAGAGGTCCGAGCCGCAGCGGTCCGCAGGGCTCGTCGTCCGAAGTCATGTCTCTACTATGCCTGATAGGTTACTACTCGGCATAGTCGACTATGGAAGATAGTCGAGTGGGAGTCGAGAGCATCGAGAGGTCGGGCATGAGCAGGGAATCACGCGGCAACGGGCGGACGGTGCAGGGGATTCGAGGATGGCTCGTCCCGATCGGCATCCTGGTGATCGCCGGGCTGCTGATCGTGCTGGTGATCCTGCAGCTGCGTCCGGAAGACCCCGCAGCCGACACCGACACCGACTCCGTCGACGGCATCACGGTGGTGCCATCCGACGTGCCGGATCTCACGCAGCTCGAGTACCGGGACCCGGCGGACGTCCAAGCCGCAGGGCCGGTGGATGCGCCCGTCGCGCTCGTCGTGTACTCGGACTACCAGTGTGCCTTCTGCGCGAAATGGACCCACAGCACTCTGCCGGAGATGATGAAGTACGCCGAAGCCGGCGATCTGCGCATCGAGTGGCGCGACATCAACATGTACGGCCCTTCGTCGGAACGCGCCTCCTCGGCGGCGCATGCCGCCGGACTCCAGGGGAAGTACTGGGAGTTCCACGACGCTCTGTACCCGGGCGGGGAGCACCTCACGGAGGCGCAGCTCACCACGGAATCGCTCGTCGACATCGCCGCTGAGCTGGGACTGGATCCCGACCGGTTCGCCGCGGACATGGACTCCCCGGCTGTGCAGGAACTGGTCGCCAGGATCGCCCAGGAAGGACGTGATCTCGGTGTGACGGGGACGCCGTCCTTCCTCCTCGCGGGGCGCCCGCTCGTCGGAGCGCAGCCGACCTCGGTCTTCATCGACGCCGTCGAGGCGGCGCTGCGCGAGGCGGAGAAGTAGATGGAGGTCGGACTGCTCACGGCCTTCCTCGGCGGGCTGCTGGCGCTGCTGAGTCCCTGCAGTGCGCTCCTGCTCCCTGCCTTCTTCGCCTCGACCGTCGGAACGAAGCGGCAGCTGCTGGTGCACGGCGCGGTCTTCTACCTGGGGCTGGTGCTGACCCTCGTTCCGTTCGGACTCGGCATCGGCGCGCTCGGCGCACTCCTCGTCTCCGAACGTGGCCTCATCATCGCCATCACCTCCGTCGTCCTCGTGGGCCTCGGCGTCCTGCAGATCCTCGGAATCGGGTTCGACCTGTCCCGCTGGCTGCCCGGAGCAGCGCGCGTGCAGCAGAGCGCGTCTGCGAGGACCGGCTTCGTGCGCACGCTCCTCCTGGGCGCGGTCGGTGGTGTCGCCGGGTTCTGCGCCGGCCCCATCCTGGGCGCGATTCTCACGCTCGCACTGGCACAGGGGAATCCGTGGAGCGCCGGCGCGCTGCTCGCGGTCTACGGCGCCGGAATGGTCGTGCCCCTCGTCGTCATCGCCGCCGTCTGGCAGAGGATGAGCCTGCGCGGGCGGCATCTGCTGCGTGGGCGTTCCTTCACGGTCCTCGGCCGGGAGTTCCACACCACATCGGTCATCACCGGAGTGCTCGTGGTCGCCGTCGGCATCCTGTTCTGGCTCACGAACGGCCTCGTCAGCATGCCCTCCCTCATTCCCACGGACGTGCAGGCCTGGGTCCAGGAGCGCGGCGCGCTGCTCGCCGATCCGATCGTCGACATCGTCGCGATCCTCGCCTTCGCGATCCTCGCGTTGACGATCTGGGCGTTCCGTCGTCGCAGGGCGCTCACGCGGGAGTGAGGCGCACAGGGCGGTGCCGGTTCGCTCGACGCGTGCGGGTGCGGCTCAGGGGAGCGCGGCGGAAGCGAGCACGGCGGTCGGCACCGCGCTGGCGTGGGCGGCGACGGCATCGGCGAAGGCCTTCTGAACGGCGGCGATGGCCGCACCTTCCTGTCGACCGGCGCGTACTTCGGTGTACAGCGTCCGGTGGGGCTCGGAGGCGAGAGCGACGACCTCCACACCTCCGAATCGGGCCTGCGTGATGAGCGCCGGGATGAAGGCCGCGGCGTGTCCGGAGCGGACGAGCTGCAGCATCAACAGGGGGTCCGGCGACTCGCAGACCACGCGAGGTTCGAAACCCGCTTCGCGGCACTTCTGCCTCGCCCACGCTCCCATGCGCGACTGCTGCAGATCGAGCGCCCAGCCGCAGTGCCGGAGGTCGCTCAGGGTGGTGGAGCCGGCACGGTCGCCGACACGCTCCGAATCGGGCAGCGCGAGATGCAGGGGTTCGGAATGGAAGTCCTGGCGGTGGACCCCCGCGGTCGGCGGCTGCTCGCCACCGGGGAACTCTTCCCCCAGGACGATGTCGAAGTCGTGGGCGAGGAGGCCGTCTCGTGCTTCATCGACCTCGCGATGGCAGAGCTCCACGACCAGGTGCGGGTGGCGCTGTGACAGGAGCGTGAGCGCCGCCGGCGCGAGCTCGATGAGTGCGCTCTGGAAGGAGCCGACCCGGACGAGGCCGCTCGTCGTGCCGGCGAGGTTCTGCAGGTCGGCCTCGGCGAGTTCCATCTGCTCGAGAATCAGGTCGGCCCGTTCGGCGAGCAGCATCGCCGGCCCGGTGAGCCGAACGCGACGCCCCGAAGGTTCCAGAAGGGTCATCCCCACTTCGCGTTCCAGGGCGCTGAGCTGCTGGGACACGGCGGACGGGGTGTAGTTGAGTGCTCGCGCGACTTCCGCGAGAGTACCGCGTCGAGAGAGTTCCCTCAGGATCCGGAGACGGTTCACATTGAGCACAGGGACTCCTCGACCGGCGGTATTGGTTAGTGTGCCTAACCAGTTTAGGTGAATTCTCTTCGCTGTACTTATCTAACGCTGCAACGGAAGCTGGAAGCGTGTCTCACAGCTTTTCTGATCTCCCCCGCGCGATTTCGACGACGCACGACGTCTCACGTCCTTCGGCCGGTGCCGTGATCCGCGGCCTGGCGGGTCTGATCGCGATGAGCATGGTCGCGGGGATCCTGGTCGTGCTGCCGTTCGTCCCCGGTCTCGTCTTCGCGGGGCAGGCGGGGAGCGTGGCGCTCGACCTGTTCGAGGAGCTGCCCGAGCACCTCACGATCGAGCAGTCGATGCTTCCGACGACCGTGTACGCCCGCGATGCCGAGAGCGGCGAGGAGAGGGTCCTCACCCGGTTCTACGAACAGAACCGGATACCGGTGACGTACGAGCAGATCTCGCCGACGATGATCGACGCGATCCTCTCCAGCGAGGACCCGCGATACTTCACCCACGGCGGGATCGATCTGATCGGAACGACGCGGGCGGTCCTGGGAAACGTCAAGGGAGGGCAGACCCAGGGCGGATCGTCGATCACGCAGCAGTATGTCAAGAACGTCCTCGTGCAGCGCTGCGAGCTCGAGGCGACCTCACCGGAGAAGACGGAGGGCGGCTCCGAGACTCTCCAGGAGTGCTGGAGCAAGGTGACCTCCGCCGAGGGAAGCGATGGATACATCCGGAAGCTGCAGGAGATGCGCTACGCGATCGCGCTCGAGAAGCGCTACTCGAAGGTCGAGATCCTGGAGCGCTACCTCAACATCGCGAACTTCGGGGGAACGGTCTACGGCATCGAGGCGGCCGCGCGGTACTACTTCGACACGTCCGCATCCGCAGTCTCGGTGGGGCAGGCGGCGGTTCTCGCCGGAGTCGTCCAGAACCCGAACAGCTACCGGATCGACCGCCCGGAAGGGTCGATCGCCACGGCGGCGGGGGAGCGCGTGAACGGAGCGCCCGACGGATCGGTCGACGACGTCTCGGCAGGCACGCTGGCTGCACTCGACACGCTGCGCGGCGACGGCGCGATCACCGAGGAGCAGTACGTCCACGCCGCCGACGGCTACAGCGAGACGAAGGGGCGACAGCTCTACGTGTTGAGCCGCATGCACGAGGACAGGAAGATCGCCGACGAGCAGTACACGGAGGCTGTCATCGCCCCGGTGAGCCCGGTGGTGACGCCTCCGACCAGCGGGTGCGCGAGCACGGGGGATGCCGCATATTTCTGCCAGTACGTCATCGCGAGCATCCGCAGCGATCCTCGATTCGGGGATACGGCGGTCGCACGCGAGACGCGGCTGCGGCAGGGTGGGCTGCAGATCCACACCACGCTCGACTCCTCGCTGCAGAGCTCGGCCACCGAGGCCATGAAACGGCATGTGCCCGCCTCCGCCGACGGGCTCGATCTCGGCGGAGCCGCCGTCAGCGTCGAAGTCGGCACCGGTCGCGTGCTGGCCGTCGCGCAGAACACGAACTTCACCGAGGACGCGTCGCACGCGGGAGACCCCAGCTACTCCGCGCTCGTCTATGCGGGCGATCCGACGCGGGGCGGTGCGGCGGGCTTCAACGCCGGATCCACGTTCAAGCTCTTCACGTTGCTGGCCTGGCTCGAGGCCGGACACTCCATCAACGAGAGGGTCGACGGGCGGGTCCGCGCCATTCCGCGGGTGAAGAACTCCTGTGACGGGGACTGGGTGAACCACGGCAACGCGGTCATCAGGAACTGGGGCAACCAGCCCGGCTATGTCGGGACACCCGCGGAGTTCACCTCGCGGTCGTTGAACTCGGGATACCTCGCGATGGCGGAGCAGCTCGACCTCTGCGACATCTCGAAGGTGGCGAGCAGGCTCGGGGTGCAGGACTCCGCGGGCGGCGACCTGACCATGAACACGCTCTTCTCGGTGCTCGGCTCCGCGAACGTGTCTCCGCTCGCGATGGCCAACGCGTATGCGACCGTCGCCGGCGGGGGGATGTACTGCCCGACGACGGCGATCGAACGCGTGGTCGACTCCAGCGGCGAGGAGATCGTTCCGCCGCCCGGTGCCTGCACGCGCGTGCTGGACGCCGGCGTGGCGGCCACCGCCGCCTCCGTGCTGCAGGACGTGATGAACGGCGGCACGGGGTCGCGGGCGAACCCCCGGGACGGCACCCCGATCTTGGGGAAGACCGGATCGCACGAGGTGCAGCAGACGTGGATGATCGAGTCCAGCACCAAGGTCGCGACCGGAGCATGGGTCGGGAACGCGACCGGGCTCGGCGACATGACCCGACGGTTCGGGGAGCGCCGATATGCTCTGGCGCGCGATGTGCAGCGCGCCGCCAACAGCCTGTTCGGCGGCGATCGCTTCGCTGAAGCCGACGCCCGCCTGACGCAGCGCTCCGACGCAGAGGTCCCCGACGTCGTCGGGATGCCCGTCGAGGAGGCGACCGCGCGACTCGAAGCGCTGGGGTTCACGGTGCGCCTCGACGGCGCCGTCCCCGGATCAGAGGATGGCGACGACACGGTCTCGTCCCAGGAGCCCTCGGGCGGGCTCCTGGAGCGAGGGGGCGCCGTGATCCTTCGCCCGGGCGAAGAGGGCGACGACTAGGAGGACGGGGTGGGCGGTGGCACCGTGGCGGCGTCAGTGGAGGGGGCGAAAGCGCGCCGTGGAGAGCGCGTAGTGCCTGACGCGCACGCCGTCGTCGTCCTTGGTCTCCTGCAGGGTCGCATCGAAGTGCTCCAGCGTCGCGATCGAGCCGACGTTGTCATCGCGGCAGACGGCGAGGACCGGGTCGACGCCGCGTCCGGCTGCGTGGGCCAGCAACTCTCCCAGCGCCCAGGAGGCCGCACCGCGCCCGCGGGCCGAGGGGCGGATTCCGTAGCTGACGTGACCCAGGCGCGGCAGCCGCTCATCGTCGAGGCTTCGAAAGGTCGCCCCGCCGAGGACTCGTCCGTCCTCGACCACCCACCACAGCTCGCCCGGGTCGCGGTGCAGCCGATCGACCCATGCGCGGAATCCCTGCTCGGTGTCGACGTCGGAGTCCTGGCCGATCGCGAAGCCGTCCTCATGCGTTCCCGGACCCCATTCGCGATGCGCTTCCAGCCACTCCGCGTAGAGATCCATCTGAGGTCGCACCAGTTCGAACACGAGTTCAGTATCCCCCGGGTCAGGTCCTCGCGCTCGGGATCTCCCCGTTCAGGTCTGCGCGATTCTCACGCACGAACGACGCCAGAGGACGAGGTGCCACTCCTGTCGTCTCGCGCACGGTGTCGGTCACGACGGCGTAGTCGCCGTTGGCGACGCGTTCGGTCAGCTGCGCGTAGATGTAGCGTTCGAAAGCGCCCGTGACGCCCTCGAGCGGATCGGGGTCGGCGGCGGTGACCGGGCGTCCCAGCTCATCGGTGAGGATCCGGGCGACCTGAGCGATCGTCAGAGCTTCGGGCCCCGTGATGGTGAGGACTCGCTGGTGGTTCGCCGCCGCCTGCCCGAGCGCCGTGGCCGCGACGGCAGCGATGTCGGCGGCATCGATGAACGCGATCGCCCCTCCGCGGGACGAGAGGGGGAGGGTCGCCTCGCTGCGGATCGGGTCGAGGTAGAAGCGCTCATCCGTGAGCACCTGGTCGAACCACGACGGCCGCAGGATCGTCCAGTTCTCGGTGGTCGAGCGGACGGCGTGCTCCACGCGCGGCGCCCAATCGTCGTCCGCGAGCAGCTCTGTCCCCTGCTCGCTCAGCAGGACCACATGCGCCTGCCCGGCGAGAGCCACGAACTCCGCGATCAGCTCGGGCGCGTCTTCCCGATCCGGACGCACGATGTAGACCGCGGTGGTGCCTTCGAGTGCAGGCTGCCACGTCGAGGCGTCAGACCAGTCGAAGGCCACGGTCGTGCCAGGCAGATCCGCGTCGGCCGGGCGGGATGTGCCGGCTCGCACTTCGCGAACGCCCTGATCGAGGAGCCTGTCGAGGAGCAGCCTCCCGGTCTTCCCGCGCGCTCCGGTGATGAGGATGGTTTCCGAATTTAGTTGAGTCACTCAAGCAGTATGCACAATCTCGTTGAGTTGATCAAGTATTCTTTTCTCATGTCAGCCCCATCAGGACCGGTCGAGGCGGAGACCGACGCCGAACGCGTGCTGTTCGACATGGTCGACGGCTACGACCGTGCGTTCGAACAGGCAGCCGAGATTCAGGGCTTCAGCGCCGCGCAGGCGTGCATCCTCGTGCGGCTTCACGAGCCGGTCGGCATGAGGCAGCTGGCCGAGGATGTCGGATGCGATGCCTCGAACATCACCCAGCTCGTCTCCCGGCTCGAATCCCGCGGTCTCGTCGAGCGTGAGCCGGATCCGGCTGACGGACGCGCGCGTCGGGTGCGGCGCACGCGGGCGGGCGACGAGATGAACGTCGCCTTCACCCGCGACTTCGAGTTCGCCCGCCACGCCGTCGCGAGGCTGGACCCGGGCGAGCGCGAGGAGCTGACCCGGTTGCTCCGGAAGGCGCTCGGTTCCGACGTGTGACGCGAGGAACCCCACGTTCGGAGCGCGTTCTTCAGGACAGCATCTGACCGCATCTCCTTCTACCCTCGGACCACACGATCCGATGATGAGGCCATCGGGACGCCGTTCGAGCGAGCGCTCGTCGTCCGGAACGCCGACGGGGCTACCGCTGCTTGCCGTTCGAGCAGGTGGTCTGCGCGGCGGAGTTGCCCTTGATGGAGTCCGGTAGCGCCACGACGTTCTCCGGGGTCGCGGCGGGGTCCGCAGTGGCGTCCGGCGCGGTCTCGGTCCCGGTCGCGGGTCCGGGGTCCGTCAGGATCACGCCTTCGGTGCTCGAGTTCTCGTGGGTGACCTGCAGCTGTGCGTTCGCCTCGATCGCATCCCACATCTCCGCCGCCGTCTGCTTGTCCGGGACGACCTTGTTGGGGTTGTCCGGATCCGTCACCGTCGGGTATTGCAGGAACACGATGTCCGAGAAGTCGACGGACTTCACGGCGAGGGCGATCTGCACGATGAGCATCGGGTCGGTGAGGGAGGTGCTGGTCTCGAGGTTGTCGATCGCGGTGGTCGCGAGCTTCAGCACGACCGGCACGTTGCCCAGCGTCTCCCCGCTGATGAGCTTCTTGGCGAGGTTCGACATGTATTGCTGCTGATTGCCGATGCGACCCAGGTCGCTCCCGTCGCCGACGCCGTAGCGGGTGCGCAGGAACTGCAGGGCGGTGAGGCCGGAGATCGTGTGGGTCCCGGCGGGGAGGTTGAGTCCTGTGTGCTTGTCGCGGATGGGCGTCGCCAGGCAGACGTCGACGCCGCCGATCGCATTGGTGATCTCGATCACACCGCCGAAGGTGACAGTCGCCGCGAACCCGACCTCCTGTCCGGTGAGCGTCGAGATCGTCTTCACGACACAGTTCAGGCCGGCGTCGCTGTAGGCCACGTTCAGGGGCTGCTTGCTCATGGCGGAGTGGGTCCGGCCGTCTTCGTCCGTGCACTCGGGGATCGGGACCATCATGTCGCGCGGGAACGACACGACGGTGACCCGGCGCGGCTCCTCCGACACATGCACCAGCAGGTTCACGTCATTGAGGGTGCCCTCGGCATCGGGGCCGTCGCACCGCCCGGGGAAGAGGTCCTTATAGGCCTCCTCGCACGTGTCGACGCCCGTGAGCACGAGATTGAACCCGTGCTTGTACTCGCCGATGCTCGGCGGAAGCGCTTCCTGGCCTTCCAGGTCGACCGAGTTCGCGGCGACGGTGCTGGTGAGGTCGGTGTAGACGTACGCGGCGACACCCATCCCGCTCACGAGCACGACGGCCATCGCGATGGCGATCAGCTTCACGAGCTGCCCGAGCGGTCCCGGCGACTTCAGCTGCCCATGGCGCGCGACCGTCTGCCTTCTCGCCGTTCCCCGCATGTGATTCTCCCGCGTCGTGCCACGTGCGCCCCAGTGACACGAGATGTGACGAGGCGGTCTCAGCACGCTACCAGGACTCCCCGGACGGTCGCTCCGAGAAGACGGGGACGAGTAGTCTGCAGTCCATGGGAACACTCGAGTACAACAGCTCTCGTCCTCCGATCGAGGTCGACGACTCGACCCTGGCGCACCTGAAGATCGTGATCGGCACGAAGCTGCGCCGTCACGAGAGCTTCATGATGACCTGGCTGCCGGACGAGAAGAACCCTTCCGGCCGCCTCACCATCTGGATGCACCCGAGCATCCCGTTGGTCCTCGCGTTCGACGACTCGACGATGCCGATCATCGATCCGAAGAGGATCGAGCGCATGATGGAGAACCTGAACGCGCGCGGAGAGCTCGTCCTCGATCAACTCGGATAGCGACGAGACGAGTCGAGTCGTCTGCGCCGAGGGTGGGGCCTTCGCGTCAGCGGCGGACCCGGGCGCGGGTCTTCGCGACGCTCGCGAGAGTGGCCCTGAGCGGGGTGCCGAGGTACAGACCGAGAGAGGCGCCGGAGGCGAGTCCGATGCCGATCACCGCGGCGTCGATGAGGGATCCGCCGGCGACCAGCATCCCGGTGGGCGTCCCGGTGGCGTGCACCACTTCGAGCAGTCCCTGGAACACCGCCACGCCGGGGACCAGCGGGACGATCGCTGCCGTCGTCACCGCGACGGACGGCACGTGCAGGTTGCGTGCGATCAGCATCCCGACGAAGCTCGCCAGCAGAGCGCCGAGCGCGCTCGCCGCGGCGGGGTGGAGATTCACGGCGACCGCGGCGGAGTATCCCGCGATCGTCAGGGCGCTGAGCATCGCGCTCACGAGGATGATCCGGATGCCCGCGCCGTTGAACACCGCCACGGCGACCGCGATGATGATCGCGCCGACGAACTGGTTCAGGAGCGGACCGAAGGGGGCCGGGTCGTCGGGGAGGTCCATCGTGAACCCGAGGACGCCTCCCAGTTCGAGTCCGACGAGGATGCCGATCACGACCCCGAGGGTCTGCATCGTGAGATCGAGGATGCGCCCGCCGGCCGTGAGTGCGAAGCCGTCGATCGCGTCCTGCGCCGCCCCCACGACCGTGAGGCCGGCGAGCATCAGCACGATGGCCGACGCCACGATGATGGATGGCCGGATGCCGACGAACAGCTCGATCCCGGCCGCGCCGAGAGCAGAGACCACCACCGCCACGACGGTCGTCACGAAGCCGCCGGCGATCTGGCTGAAGAACAGCGGCACACGGAGCCGGGCGAGGCCGGCCTGCGTCAATGCCGCACACAGGGCCGCGACGAACGTGAGACCGACGATAATCGGGGAGGCGCCGAGCATGATGCTGACGCCGACCGCGAGCAGCGCGCGCGCGACGATGACGACAGGCTGCTGATAGCGGAACGGCACCCGCCGGATGGCGCGGAACGTGGTGCGTGCGGATTCGAGGTCGAGCCCGCCGTCGATGTCGGCGACCAGAGCCTGCACGCGCTGCAGCTTCGCGTGATCGGGGGCGGTGACACGCACGACGCGCACCAGCGTCTCGGGCCAGACCTCTCCGCTCACGTGGAACGACACCGTGATGGAGTTGTAGGTGACGTCGACCTGCACGCCTCGCATCCCGTACGCGTCGCACACGCGGGTGATCGCGAGCGTGACCTCGTGCGCGGAGGCACCCACGGCGAACATCGACTCTCCGATGCGCGTCGCCAGGTCGAGCACCCGGGGGACGGTGCGCTCATCGATGATCGGCATGGCCTCGGTGTGCGCGACAGCCGAGGGATCGGTGTGCAGCAGACGGCGTACGGAGGAGAGCAGCGGCCGGCGGGATCTCGCGGACATATCGTCCATTCTCCCGGACGGAGGGGATGACCGCCGGAGGCCGCCTCGGCCCGCCGCCGCCGCCTCAGTCCTGCGCGAAGATCTCGGGGTGCGCGCCGATGAGCTCGGCCTGCTCCGTCCAGGACAGGCCCACGATGCTCAGCACGACGCGCACGACGGTCGAATCGGCGTCGGTCGTGGTGAGCCGCAGCTCGCGCAGCGTGGCTCGGGCGGTCTCCTCGATGAGGAAGGCGAGAAGCTCGGCCGGCATGTCTCCGCGGAACGCCCCCGAGCCCACGCCGACTCGCGTCAGATCGCGGATGCGGCGACGCAGGGGCGCGAGGGCGAGCACGGTGTCGGCCAGATGGGCGTCGTCGAGGGCGATGTTGGCCGAGGCGCGCACGGCGGATGCCTCACGCCACAGCCGCGTCGCCATCCGCGCCAGCGTGACCCGGGGATCGGATTCGTCGGTTGCCTCGGCGATCGCGTTGAACCGCTGGGCACCGACGGCGATCACCTCGCGCAGCAGGCTGTCGCGGTCGGCGAAGTGGCCGTACACGGAGCGACGCGTGAGACCGGCGGCCTGGGCGATCACGTCGAGCGACGCCGTGGGGTTGGTGGCGAGCACCGACTGCGCCGCGCGCAGCAGGGCCTCGCGGTTGGCCAGCGCATCTCGTCGACGCGGCGGGTTCGGTGCGGTCACTTCGGGGTCCTTTCGCGGACTCGCGGGGATCAGGACATCAGCTTGGTCGACGCGAGGGCGTCGACCAGTTTGCGGTTGTACGTCATCAGGGGGCGCCGCAGCACGAGGCCGAGCAGCAGCGCGGGGATGATGAACAGTGCGAGTGCCCCTAGCGCCCACCAGAAGTCGGCCTGATAGATGCCGGCGATCGCCGATCGCACCATGTTCACGGCGTAGGTCGCGGGAAGGAAGGGGCTGATGCTCTGGAACCAGTCGGGGAGCAGCTGCAACGGGTAGGCGCCGCCTGAACCCGAGATCTGGATCACCAGGAGCAGCACCGAGAGGGCCTTGCCCGCGTTGCCGAATGCGACCACCGCCGTGTACACGATGAGCGTGAACACGGTCGAGATCGCCCACCCGGCCACGATCAGCAGCAGCGGATGCGCGGGTTCGATCTGCACGAACAGGATCAGTCCGAGGGTGAGCAGCGTGCTTTGCGCGAGACCGACCAGACCGAAGATGCCGTAGCGGCCGAGGTACTTCTGCGTCGGAGTGAGCTCGGGGCGGTCGGGGAGCGTCTCGGCGTTCACGTCGACGCGGATCGTCACGGTCATCAGCAGCGCGCCCACCCACAGGGCGAGGATCATGTAGAGCGGCGCCATGGCCGCGCCGAACCCGGCCACGGGGAAGACGGCGGTGCGGTCGAGGCGCACGGGTTCGGCGAGCGAGGTGGCGAGCACACCGGGGTCGGCGCCGATCAGCTCGCTGAGATCACCCGTGTCCGCGGCCTTCGCCATCGACTGCTGGACGGCGTCGAATCGGTCGGCCATCGCGTTCAGCGATGCCGACAACTGCGTCGTGGCTTCCTGCGCACGAGACAGCGTCGACAGCACGGAATCGGATGCGCCGGACAGTCCCGACGTGATGCCGGACAGGTCGGAGCGGATCCCCGACACATCGGAGCCGATCTGCGTGAGCGTCGACGAGAGGGAGTTCAGCTGCGCCTTCAGCCCGTTGTCGTAGGTGCTCCGAGCATCAGCGATGGCCTTCTTCGCGTCGGCGATCGCGGCCGTGATCTCCTGGTGGGAGCTCTGTGCGGACTCGTTGCCGGCCGTGATCTCGGTGGCCGCCTTCTGGAGGCGCTCCTGCAGGGCCTGCTGCCGCGCGATCGCCTCGTCGAGCCGGCTGATCACGGCGTCGAAGTCGGGCTGCGCGGATTCCGGAAGGTTCGGTCCGACCTCGGTCACCAGTGTGTTCTCGACCGCGGCGTACTGATCGATCTGTTGCTGCACGCGCTCTGCGAGTGTGGTGATCGCCTGCACCTGGCTACCGCTGAGCGCGTCGGCCCCGGCGTACAGCTCGTCGATGCGCTGCCCGACGGCGTCGTAGCTGCTCGACGTCGACGCGAGTGCGTCCGACAGGGACTGCGCCGCCGTCTGCAGCGTCGACTTCAGGGCGCTCGCCGCGTCCACCCCGCTGCCGAGTGCGCCCGAGGTGTCCGTGAACGCGTCACCGGCCTCGCCGACCAGGGCCGAGGCGCTGTCGAGCAGGGGACGGCTCGCCTCGAGCAGAGCCGTGAAAGTGTCGGCCGTGTGCGCGCCGGATCGCAGCTGAGCGCCCACGCTTCCGAGGCGCGCCTCGACGCGGGTGAGCGCTGCCTGCGTGTCCTCGTCGGTGAGATAGTCGGACATCGACGAGACGAGGCCGAGAGCGACGTCGCCGAGCGTCTGGGCGAACGTGTCGCTGATCGCGGACGACACCCCTTCCGCCCCCTGTCCGGTGATCTTCGGAGCCAGCGCGTTCTTCTTCTCGTTCGTGTAGAGCGCGATGTGCGTGCGGTCGCCGCCGTCGGCGTAGAACGTCAGCATGTCGGCGCTGAACGTCTCCGGGAGCACGATGGCGGCGTAGTACTCGCCCGACTTCGTCCCGTCGATCGCGTCGTGCTCATCAGTGATGACCCAGTCGAGCTGGTCGTTCCCACGCAGCTGGGAGAGGACCTGCTCGCCCACGTTCACGCGGATCGGCACGAGGTCGCTCTCGTACCCCGCATCGGTGCTCGCGACGGCGATCTTGAGGTCCTTCGTGTTCGCGAACGGATCCCAGCTGGCGATCACGTTGAACCAGGTGAACAGCGACGGGATGACGACGAGCCCGAAGAGCACGATGCACGCCATCACATTCTGGGTGGCGTGACGCACGTCGCGGAGCGTCAGGTGCAGGATGTCCTTCACTCGCGATCCTCCCCTTCTGCTCGTTCCGTGTCCGCCCGTTCGTCTTCGTCCGGGTGATCGTCTTCTTCCGTCCGCTCGCCGTCCTCCGGGGCGTGAGGTGCATCGGAGGAGGACTCAGGGGCGTCCGCCGCCGTGGTGGTCTCCGGCTGCATGAGCTCGGCATCCGGTTCGGGCTCCGGCTCCGGCGGCGGCTCGGAAGCGAACCACTCGGTGAGCAGGGCGTCGGCCTCGACGCCGGCGGCCGGTTCGTCCCGCTCGGCCGGCGCATCCGTCACGTCGGCTTCGGTCGAGGCGACCGGTGCGGAGGGGGTCGTGCCGAGCGGTTCGTGCGTCGTGGTCGGCAGGACCGCTGCATGGCCGGCGGGTCCGGCGAGGGCGAGCTCACGCAGCTCGGCGTCGTCGAGAGCCGCGACCTCCTCGCCGTTCTCGAAGCTGTGCTTGATGTACTCGATGGCCACGAGGAATCCGATGACGAGCAGGATCCAGAGCGTCCACAGTCCCAGGAGCAGCGCCTTCGATCCGGGAAGGGCCCAGGTGATGACCCCGAGCACGACGAGCCCCGCGACCCCGGTGAGCACGGTCGCCTTCAGCAGTGCCGGGTACCGGCGGGTGAACGGCTCGGCGCGGCGAGCGAGGTCTTCGCGGTACTCTCCGCGGTTCGAGAGCGCTCGGATCACGTCGGTGAGCCGGTATCCGCTGCCCACGACCTGCACCTTCTCGCCGATGAGGAGGTCGGTGGCGAGGACCTGCCGGTTGAAGAGCAGCGTGAAGTTCGCGAGACGGCGGCGCAGCACGAGCCCGATGAGGAACGCGAGAGCGACGAACACGGCGAGAGCGCCCAGGAAGCGCCAGTAGTGGCCGTCGTAGAAGCCACCGATCGTCTCGCGCGTCGCGTCGATGCCGTACGAGAACGGGAGGAGCGGATAGATCGCACGGAAGAATCCCGGCATCAGCTCGATCGGGTACAGCCCGGACGCGCCGGGGATCTGCATGATCACGAGCAGGATGCACAGGCCGCGGCCGACGTGCCCGAACGCGACGCAGAGGGCGTAGATGATGCTCACGTACGCGAGGGCGATGAGTACACCCGTGCCGACGAAGGCCGCCGCGCTGACGGTCTGCACGCCGATGATGAGGTTTCCGATGCAGACGATCAGTGCCTGGCCGACGGCGAGCGTCGCGAAGAGGAAGAAACGGCCGAAGTACGCCTCGCGCACCGTGACGCCCTCGACGCCCTCGGTGTCGACCTCGACGCGGAAGATCACCATGAGCACGAAGGCGCCGATCCACAGCGAGAGGTTCGTGAAGAGCGCGGCCATCGCCGACCCGTAGGTGTCGACCGGGAACACCAGGTGCTCGTCGACCTCGACGGGGGAGGAGATGAACTGGGCGATCTGCTCGGGCTCCAGATCGGTCAGGGTGCCGAGCAGACCCCACTCGGATGCGGCCTTGAGCGCGACGACGTCGGTGCGCGAAGTCTGCAGTCCCTGCTCGATGCCGGCGAGGTCGTTGTCGAAGCTCGCCAGTGCCGACGAGGTGGCCACGAGCTGCGAGTCCAACCCGGCCAGCAGCTGGTCGGCCTGGGCGAGCACGCCCTTCTGCGCATCCAGCGCCGCCGAGAGCGATCCGACGCTCGCCGACAGCTGCGACATCGCGCTGTTCAGCGCGGGGACGGTGCCGGTGAGGATGTCGCGCATGGCCGACGAGGCATCCCGGGTGTCCTGCATCGCCTGATCGACCGCATCGGCTGTCGCCTGCACGGCTTTCACGGTGTCGGAGGTGCCGGCCTTGAGGTCCTTCAGGTCCGCGAGCAGCTGCTGGTCGGTGGCGTTGCGCTGCTGCAGCGAGGCGATGACCTCGGTCAGGCGCTGCTTCGTCTCGTCGCTGAGGTCGGTGTTGTCGAGGAGCGTCTGCAGCCGGGTGACCGCCGCTTCGTTCGCCTCGAGCACGTTCGAGACGTCGTCGATCCCGGCGTCGATGCGCGTGCCCGCCTGTTCGAGGCTCTGCGTGAGACGGGTGATCGAGACGTTCGCCTTCGAGGAGGCATCGGCGAGCAGGGTCGTGCCCTGGAGGAACGCGGTGGTGGCGCTGTCGGTGAAGGCGATCACCTCCTTCTGGGTCTCGGCGATGATCGACTGCGTCTGGACGAGCGACTTCTGCACATCGCCGAGCGTCTTGTCGACGTCGCCCAGCATGCTCCGTGCGGATGAGAGCGTGCCGCGGGAGGCGGTGAGCCCGTCCTGTGTCTCGGCGAGGTTCTCGCGCGCCGACGAGAGGGTCTCCGTCGCCTGGTCGAAGGCGTTGAGGGTGTTGTCCCTGGCGTTCAGCAGCCGAAGCTCGGTGGAGTCGCCGACGTCTTTGAGGGCGTTCGTCGCGGCGAGGGCCACCTGCTCCTTGAAGGCGCTCGTGACCTGCTTGTCGAGCTCGGAGGCACCGACGTCGGTGATCTTCGGCGCGATCGCTCCGGCCTTCTCATTGACGTAGTACTCCAGCGCCGGTTGGGTGAAGTCGCCGCTGGTGATGCTGAGCAGGTCTTCGCTGAACGGCGCGGGGATGACGATGGCGGCGTAGACGTCGCCCTTCTTGACCGCCTCCTGGGCCTCGTCCTCGCCCATGAAGGTCCAGCCGAGCTGGTCGTTGTCCTCGAGCTGCTCCGTCACCTGCTCGCCGATGTCGATGTGACCGGTGAGGTCGGAGGTGGCGCCGTCGTCGAGGTTCACCACCGCCACGCGGATGTTCGCGGTGTTGGCGTAGGGGTCCCAGAACGCGTTGATGTTGAACCACGCGTACAGGGCCGGGGTGATGAGCACCCCGATGATGATGATCCAGGCTTTGGGGACGCGGGAGAGTCTCTTGACGTCGCGCTTGTAGACCCGCCAGCTCTGTTTCACAGGACGAGTTTACACAGTACGTGCACACCAGCGTGCAAGTTAGCTGAGTGATCGCAGATTGACGCGCATCAGTTCAGGGTCGTGACGGTCAGCTCGTTGGTGGCGGTGTCGCACAGGGTGAGCCGCCACACGGGCGAGCCGTCCTCCATGACCCGGGCCATCTCGACGATGAGCGGGCTCGGGTACGTCTCGCCCGAGAGCTGGGCCGCGCTGTAGGCGCTGTCGCCGTTCATCTGCTGCTCCGCCTCGGTGAGCTCGGTCTCGCCCGTCGCGATGACCTCCAGCGTGCGGACGTCGACCAGCGACTCCCGGCCGAAGCTCGGGTCGTCGACCCGCTCGCCGAACTTGTCCTCGCGGGTGTCGGCGCTGCGCAGCCGCCAGGCGAAGTCGGAGTCGACCCACTCGAGGCGCAGACCCACGATGGTGCCACCTGTCGCTTCGGACTCTCCGGGCAGGGCTTCGAGGAAGTCCGAGGGCCAGGAGACCTCCGACGGCAGGCAGGTGCCGGGGAAACCGTCGCCGACGGCCTCCGGGGGACGCGGGATCGCCGTCGAGCATCCGGCGCAGGCCAGCATCCCGGCCAGGATGAGCGCGCTGGTGCGGAGTCGGGGGGTGGTGGGCATCGGTGCCTCCCTGGGCGTCGCCGGCTTCTGGGATCCTAGCCCGACTCGTCGCTCCCGGTCGGACGGGGGGTGACGTCGGCGATCCGGAGTCCGGTCACGCCGATGCCACTCGGTCTCCGATCAGCTCTCGCAACTCGTCGGCCGTGACGTCGGCGCCGAACGCCGGGTTTCCGGGCTGGAGCACGGCGCCCTCCGCCAGGGTGTCGATGACGACGGCGTCGAAGCCGAGCCTGTCGATCATGTCCGAGACGAGGGTGAGGTCGGCAGGGTCGTCTCCCGCGATCGCGATGGCCTTGCGACCGGGCTCTCCGGCCGGTCTGGCCTCATCTTCGAGGTCGTGATAACCCATGTGGTTCAGTGCCTTCACGACCCGCGATCCGGGAAGGAACTCCTGCACCAGCTCGCTGGTCGAAGTGCGCGGGTCGCTCAGGTCGTCGCGGATCCCGTCGGTCTCCCACCAGTAGTTCATCGCGTCGAGCACCAGGGTCCCGTGCAGTTGCGTCACCGGAAGCGTGCGGTACTTGCCCAGCGGAAGGGCGAGGATGACGGCGTCCGCCTCGGCGGCCGCATCCTCAGCCGTCACCGCGATGGCCCCCGGTGCGAAGACGTCGATGGTGAGCGCGATCCGCTCCGGCGCACCCGAACTCGCGATGAGCACCCGGTAGCCCGCGGCGAGAGCGAGTCGCGCGATGGTCGTGCCGACCTTGCCCGCCCCGAGGATTCCGACGGTCGTGATGCTGTCGTTCATGACGTTCTCCCTCAGGCGTGGACGGCCTTGCCGTCCTTGGTGATGCGTGCCAGTCCGGGATCGGCGAAAGCGCCTTCTCCCGGATCCTCGGCGAGCAGCTCGCGCACGCGCGGGGCGACCTTCTCCCCGAAGAGGCGGATGCTGCGGGCACGCACGTCCTTCGGCAGATGCATGATGTCGTACTTCAGGTCGAACCGGGACAGGTGATTGCTGCGTACGGCGGCGGCGAGCTTGCGCGCGACGGTCTCGGGTGAGCCGACGTACAGCGCTCCGGTGTCGACCTCCTCCCGGTAGCGCTCGAGCGTGGGCGCGTAGAAGCCGCGCTCCTTGCTCATCTGGGTCACGACCGGCTCCCAGTGCTTCCAGTGCACGTTCTTCGCCTCGTCGTCGGTGTCGGCGATCAGGCCGAGGGAGTGCTGTCCGATCGGGAGCTCCGGCCGCCCGAACTGCTCCAGCGCGCGCAGGTACAGGCGGGCGTGCCCGGCGAAGCGCTCGGGGCGTCCGCCGATGATCGCCATCATGAGGGGCAGCCCGTGCTCGGCGGCGCGGATGACGGAGTCGGGGCTGCCGCCGATGCCGATCCATGCCGGGATGCCGCCTTCCGGCATGCGCGGAGTCAGCCGCACATTCTCCAGGGGACTGCGGTAGGTACCGGTCCAGGTGACGCGATCCTCTCGCATCAGGCGCAGGAAGAGGTCGAGCTTCTCCTCGAAGATCTGCTCGTACTCGGCGATGTCGTAGCCGAAGAGCGGGAACGACTCGATCGCCGATGCCCGCCCGAGGATGAGCTGGGCGCGCCCGTTCGAGAGCCCGTCGACGGTCGCGAACTCCTGATAGAGGCGCACCGGGTCCTGGGTCGACAGCACGGTCACCGATGTGCCGAGACCGATCGTCGACGTGGCCTGTGCCGCCGCCGCCAGGACGACGGGGGTCGCCGAGTCCATGTGTCCCTCGCGGTAGTGCTCGCCGATGCTGAACACATCGAGGCCGACGGACTCTGCCAGCTGCGCCTCCTCGATGAGCAGTCGCAGCGTCTCGCCATCCGACAGCGGGCGTCCGTCGTCGGTCGCCACCTCGCCGAAGGAGTTCAGCCCGAACTCGAGTTCCGTCATCGCCACCACGACCCTTCTCGACGTCCCCGGCCCTTCCGGATTGACGTATCAACTGCATGCAACCGTATGATTGACGTATCAATTCCCGGGAGGGGTGATGGCCGAAGGACGACGCCGCAGCACGCCCACGCCCGAAGAGCTGCGCATCTGGCGGAACTTCATCGAGACCTCCGAGGTGCTGCGTGCGCGGCTCGCCGGACAGCTGCAGAGCGAGTCGTCACTGTCTTCCGGGGACTATCAGGTGCTTCTCGCCCTGAGCGAGGTGGAGCGGAACACGGCGCGCTCGTCGGAGCTGGCCGCGCTGATCGGCTGGGAGCGCAGCCGACTGTCTCACCATCTCGGGCGGATGGAGAAGCGCGGTCTCGTCCGGCGCGTCCCGTGCGCTGACGGCGTGCAGGGGGTGGAGGTGCTCCGCACCGAGGCCGGGGCTGAGGCCTTCCGCGCCGCGAACGTCCCGCACCTGCGGGCGATCCGCTCCCAGTTCGTCGATGCCCTCTCCCCGGAGCAGCTCGCACAGGTGGATGACATCAGTGCGGCGATGCGGCGGCACCTCGGGCTAGACGCCGGAGGCGAGTCCGATCGAGGTCCGCAGCGGTAACGGCGCGCCTCTGCGACGCGCGGGCTGTCAGCGGTCGCTCTCCAGGGCGAAGATGTTGCCGTCCGGATCCTGGAACCACGCGATCCTGCCCCCGCCTGCCCTCGCCGTGACGCCGAGGTCGTCATGGATCAGGCCTTCGTAGCGGAGGAACTCGACGCCGTCGTCCGTGAGCTGGGCGACGATCTGATCCAGGTCGTCGACGTACCAGGTCGCGACGGTCGCTTGAGATGTGCCCGCGGTCGTCGATTGGTACACGTTCAGCGCGTCATCGCCGCCGGAGCGATAGACGCGGCTGCCCCCGGCGATCTTCGCGCTCGGGCCCGAGCGGACGACAGGGAGTCCGAGCGCACCTTCGTAGAAGGCCACGGCGCGGTCGATGTCGGACACGGCGACCGATGCGCGCAGGGGGAAGTCACTCAGTGGCATGCGCCAACCGTATCCGGAGGTCGCGAGCCGCGCCAGGAGGGAGGGATGCGCTCGGCGCCCTCCTGCGGAGGCGTGGTCGGCGGCGACCCGTCGTCCGATCTCCGCGGACAGGATCACTCCCGGATGGGCGATCGCCAGGTACAGGCCTGGCGCCTCGGCGGACGCTCCGACGAGAGGCCGCCCGCTCGCGGGCAGGGGCGATCGGCGATGACGGCCTGTTCGCCGCCCGGGCGTCGACGGGCCGTCTCACACGGTCGATACGCCGTGCAGCCGCTCGCGCCATCGATGGACGCTCAGCACGGCATCGAGACCGCTGGCGCCGACCGGGGTTCCGTCGGCGTGCTCGTGCACCTGCACGAATTCCTCGCCGGGTTCGATGCGGGTGGTCCCGGGGGCCGTGAGTCCGACGCCGGAGACGACATGACCGTGGATCATCGCCAGGAACGCGCTGCGGGGAAGGTACGGACCGGGGTCGTGTCCCCGGTCGAGAACGTGCAGCAGATGCTGGGCCGCATGCGTGCCCTGCGCGGTGCTGTCTTCCCAGTGGTCGATGCGCCACATCCCCCGCGCGTCGTCATGCACGGTCGCGCCGCCGGCGGCCCACACCCCGTCGACGGTGGTCCGCTGACGGTCATCGACGAGGATGCCGCCGTTCCACGGTGCGGGGGAGAGGGGGACGGTTCCGAGGGCGACGATGAGCAGGTCGCCGGTGAGCGACGAGCCGTCGTCGAGGTGCGCGGTCACCGTCCGCTCATCGTGGCTGACCGCTGCGAGCGTCGCACCGAAGAGCGTGTCCACCCGGTCGCGATGGAGTTCGGCGATGCTCCGGGCGAGTCGGGCGCCGAAGACGCTCTCGCCGGGAAAGGAACTGCGGGCGATGAGGGTGACGCCGTGCCCGGCATCCGCGAGGAGGGAGGCGGTCTCCGCCGCGATGATGCCTCCGCCGTAGAGGAGCACGTTCCTCGGACCCCGCTCCAGGATCCGCCGGATGTGCAGGGCGTCGCGCAGGGAGTGCAAGGTCGTGAGGGTGCCGGTCGTGCGCGCTTCCGCGGCGCCCGCGACGGAACTGGCGAGCTGCCGGGGTGCGCTCCCGGTGGCGATGATGAGGGAGTCGTACGTCTCGGTGAGACCGGACCGCAGTCCGAGCATGCGCACATCCGCGTCGATCGAGACGGCGGTGTCGCTGACGAACCGCACCGACGGCAGGGGGAGCCGTGTGACACCCGGTGCGCTGGACCCGACGGCCACGCCTTTGATCAGCATGCGGGAGTACGGCTCTTCGCTGCCTCGTCCCACGAGCGTCACGTCGAGGTCGTGGTGCTCCGCGAGTGCGCGGGCTGCCGCGGTCCCGGCGGCGCCGGCGCCGAGGATGAGTGTGCGGTGGGTGGTCATCGGATCCTCCTTCGTATGGGGCGGGGCTCGGGTTCGCGGGAACCCGAGCCCCAGAGTGCTCGTGCGCAGCGAGAGGTCAGCCGGCCGCGGCCGGCGTCGTGTCCTCTCGGGATTCCGACTCCGCCGAGGCCCGGACCCGGCGGCGGGCCAGGGCGATCTCGTCGGACGGGATGACGAGCGTCGGACGCGTCGCATGGTGCAGCACCTCTGCGGAGGTGCTCCCCAGCAGAGTGGCCGCCAGGCCACGGCGACCGCGCGAGCCGAGCACGATCAGATCGCTCTCGAGCTCCTCCGCCGCCTCCACGATGACCTCGGAGGCCGTGGCCATCGTGGAGGAGACGCGCGGGTCGGCGTCCAGGCCGAGGCTCCGTGCCAGTTCAGCGCCCTGCACGGCGATGAGCTCGGACGCGTCGAGGGTCGCCGCGTCGAGTTCGCCGAGCTTCTCGAGCGCAGGGTGGCCTTCGAGGTGCGCGGCGAAGCCTTCCATGTACTGGCGTGCATAGAGGAGTGTCGCCTCCGCTCCCGGGAAGAGCTCGGCGGCCGTGGCGACCGCGGCCCTGGCGTTGGGTGAACCGTCGTAGGCGATGAGCAGTTTCAGACGAGACATGCGATGTTCCTTTCAGAGGATTCGTGCGGGGTGCGTCTGGCGGTCAGGCTGCCGACGAGAGCGTCGACACTCGGGGCTTGACCATCCAGATGGACGTGACGACCGCCCCCACGAGGGCGAGGATCGCCGCGCCGACGAAGGCGGCGGAGTAGCCCTGTGTGAGCTCGGCGCCCGAGGGCTCGACGCCCGAGATGCCGTAGACGATCGCGGTGAGGACCGCGAGCCCGAGTGCCGAACCGATCTGGTAGCTCGTGCTCACGAGTCCCGAAGCCACGCCCGTCTCCGCAGCCGGCGCCGCGTTGATCGCGGTGCCCAGCGAGGGGACGAACGCGAGGGACATCCCGAGTGCCGCCAGCAGGGAGGCCGGAAGGACATCCACCGCGTAGACGCCGTCGGGGCGGACGAACGACAGCCAGAACAGGCCGCCGGCGAGCAGGAGCAGGCCGCTGACGATCATCGACTTCGCGCCGAAGCGCTCCTGAAGTCGGGGAGCGAGGGCGATCATCACGATCACGACGAGTCCCGTCATGGGAAGGAGGGCTGCGCCGGCGGCGAAGGCGCTCGCTCCGAGCACCTGCTGCAGGTACAGGTTGAGGAAGAACCACATCGACACCCATGCCGCACCGAGGAGCAGCTGCGCGCTGTTCGCGGCGGCGAGGAGGGGCGCGCGCAGCAGGCCCAGTCGCAGGAGCGGGTCCCGACTGTGCGCCTGGATGACGAAGAAGATCACCAGCAGCGCGATGCCGGCGGCGAGCAGGACGAGTGTCGACCAGGTGAGCCAGCCGACTTCCGGCGCGTTGACCACCGCGTACACCACGGCGGCGAGTCCCACCGTGACCGTGAGCGCACCCCAGATGTCGATCGAGCCGGCCGCCTTCCTCATGGTGCGGGGAAGGGCGGAGGCGGTGAAGGCGAGGACGATCACGGCGATCGGGACGGTGATGTAGAACACCCACGGCCAGCTCACGTACTCGGTCAGCACTCCGCCGAGGAAGACGCCCGCCGTGCCGCCGATCGGTGCGGCGGCGCCGTAGACGGCGAAGGCCTTCGGAAGGTCGGACGTGCCGCCGAACAGCATCATGAGCAGGGTGAGCGCTGCGGGGGCGATCATCGCGGATCCGGCGCCCTGGATCGCGCGACCGGTGATCTCCATTCCGATGTTCGTCGCGGCTCCGGCGAGCACGGATCCGACGATCAGGACCAGCCAGCCCAGGACGAAGATCTTGCGCGCGCCGAAGATGTCGGAGAGTCGGCCGCCGAGGAGGAGCAGGCCGCCGAAGGCGACCACGTAGGCATTGAAGACCCAGGAAAGCGACTCGGGCGTGAATCCGAGTTCGCGCTGGATGTCGGGGAGGGCGACACCGATGATCGAGGTGTCCATGATGACGACGAACTGCGCGGTGGCGATCAGCGCCAAGCCGAGCCAGCGCTTCGCTCGTGGTGTGGGACGGGTGGACATGTGATTCTCCTGAAGGTCAGCCGGGGTGTCCGGACGGGTCCACTATATACCCCTAGGGGGTATAGGTACCGAACCGTGACGACACGACGAAAAGCGCCCGGTGACCGCGGGGAGCGGTCGCCGGGCGCAGAGGGTTCGGCTGCGTCGGACGTCGGTAGGCGGCGGGGTCCTGGCGACCGGACCCGCCGTGGGGCGGCGCCGCCTATTCGAAGAGTGGGCTGAGGAAGCGGCGCTCGTAGCGGCGGATGCACTGCGTCGTACGTGCGAACTCGAACGCGTCGACGCACTCCGGGTCGGTGCGCGAGGCCGTGCGGTAGGTCTCGTACTCGGCGAGGGAGGGGAACGTGAACAGCGCGAAGGCTTCGTCGCTGTCGCCCTCGCTCGGCAGAAAGTAGCCGTGATGGGTGCCGCCGTGCTTCGCCACCAGTCGTATCCACCGTCGCCCGTATTCGGTGAACTCCTCCAGCTTGTCCGGGTCGATCTCGTAGCGCAGGTGAATGGTGATCATGCGGATGATCTTCGCAGAACGACCCGGCTGCGGCGGAGACCCGGACACTACGCTGAGTCTCGTGACGAACTCGCGCGACATGGTCCACATCCCCGGCGGCACGTTCCTGATGGGTTCGGACGACTTCTATCCGGATGAGCGCCCGGCCCACCAGCGCGAGGTCGCGCCGTTCTTCATCGACCGCTATCAGGTGACCAACGAGCAGTATGCGGAGTTCGTCGACGCGACGGGGTACGTGACGGTCGCCGAGCGCGAGCTCGACCCCGCGGGGTTCCCGGGAGCGGACCCTGCGGACCTGGTGCCCGGCGCGATGGTGTTCACCCCGACGGCCGGGCCGACGAATCTGGGCGACTGGCGCAACTGGTGGCGCTGGCAGCCCGGGGCCTTCTGGCGACGGCCGTTCGGGCCCGACTCGTCGATCGACGATCGGCTGCAGCATCCGGTCGTGCACGTCGCCTTCGAGGATGCGGTCGCGTATGCCGACTGGGCGGGGATGCGGCTGCCCACCGAAGCCGAGCACGAGTACGCCGCGCGCGGGGGAGCGGACGGTGCCCCCTTCGCCTGGGGCGACGAGGCGTACCCCGGAGGCGTCGCCCAGGCGAACTCGTGGTTGGGGCGCTTCCCGTACGACAACCAGGGCGTGGGCGGGACGGCTCCGGTCGGCTCGTACCCTCCGAACGGCTACGGCCTCTACGACATGATCGCGAACGTGTGGGAGTGGACGACCGACTTCTACACCCCGCGGCACATCCGCCTCTCCGACACTCCCGTCGACGCCGGCAAACGGACCAACCTCCTGGCCGCTGCCAGCGCGCAGGAGGGGTTCCCCGACATCCCGCGTCGCGTCCTCAAGGGCGGGTCGCACCTGTGCTCACCGGACTACTGCCTGCGCTTCCGTCCGGCCGCGCGCTCGCCGCAGGCCGAGGACACCGGCATGTCGCACATCGGGTTCCGCCTCACCCGCTCCGAGTGAGGCTCCCTGGGCTTCTGCGCAGGGAACTGTTTGGCTTCGACCGAGGGCATTCGCCCCATCTCACCGGTTGACGCAAGGAGCCACCCATGGCAGACAAGCCCAACATCCTCATCATCTGGGGCGATGACATCGGCATCAGCAACCTGAGCACCTACTCCGACGGTCTCATGGGCTATCGGACGCCGAACATCGATCGGATCGCCGATGAGGGCGTGAAGTTCACCGACTACTACGGCGAGCAGAGCTGCACCGCCGGACGCGCGGCCTTCATCACCGGGCAGAACCCGTACCGCACCGGACTGACCAAGGTGGGGATGCCGGGTGCGAAGCTGGGGCTGCAGCCCGAGGACCCCACGATCGCCGACGCGCTCAAGCACCACGGCTACGCCACCGGCCAGTTCGGGAAGAACCACCTCGGCGACCGCGACGAGCATCTGCCCACCGCGCACGGCTTCGACGAGTTCTTCGGCAACCTCTACCACCTCAACGCGGAGGAGGAGCCGGAGCATCCTGACTATCCGACGGACGAGGAGTACCCCGGGTTCAGTGAGAAGTTCCGCCCGCGGGGCGTGCTCCACTCCTGGGCGAACGAGGACGGCACCCAGCGCATCGAAGACACCGGTCCGCTGACGAAGAAGAGGATGGAGACGGTCGACGAGGAGTTCCGCGACGCGGCCGCGGACTTCATCCGCACGCAGGCCGCCGACGACACCCCGTTCTTCGTCTGGTTCAACTCGACGCACATGCACTTCCGCACCCACACCAAGGAGGAGAGCAAGGGGCGCGCCGGACGCTGGCAGTCGGAGTACCACGACACGATGCTCGACCACGACGACGTGGTGGGAAGCCTGCTCGATCTGCTCGACGAGCTCGGGCTCGCCGAGAACACCATCGTCATGTATTCCACCGACAACGGCCCGCACATGAACAGCTGGCCGGATGCCGGCATGACGCCGTTCCGCAACGAGAAGAACTCCAACTGGGAGGGCGCCTACCGCGTGCCGGCGATGGTCCGCTGGCCGGGCCACATCCCGGCGGGGACGACGCTCAACGGCATCGTCAGCCACAACGACTGGTTCGTGACGCTGCTGGCGGCCGCCGGAGACGACGACGTGGCCGAGCGCCTGAAGACGGGGACGCAACTGCACGGCACCGACTTCACAGTGCATCTCGACGGGCACAACCAGCTCGACTACATCACCGGCGCCGTCGAACACAGCCCGCGGCGGCACTTCTTCTACGTCTCGGATGACGGCGACCTCACGGCGCTGCGCTTCGAGAACTGGAAGGTCGTGTTCCTCGAGCAGCGCGCCGTCGGCACGCTGCTGGTCTGGCAGGAGCCCTACATCGAGCTGCGATTCCCGAAGCTGTTCAACCTCCGTACCGACCCGTACGAGCGGGCCGACATCACCTCGAACACGTACTGGGACTGGGTGCTCGATCACGTCTTCCTGTTCGTGCCGGCGCAGGCGTATGTCGCTCGCATGCTGCAGAGCCTCGTGGAGTTCCCCGCGCGGCAGGAGTCGGCGTCGTTCACGATCAATCAGGTCATGGCGAAGTTGGATTCGACGACCGGCAGCTCCTGACTCTGCTCCACTCCGAGTCCGCCGCCCCGCGCGGCGGCGGGCTCCGCGATTTAGGGTCTTGCGCGAGAGCGGACCGAGGATCATGATGTGCGGGGGCGCTGTACTCAGATCTGGAACTGAGAGCGGAGTCGACATGCGAGTAGAGCAGGAACGCAACCACGCATTCGCGGTGCGAGGACTTCTGGTGGCCGCCGTCTCTTCGGCGCTGATCCTGGTCGGTGCGCTACCGGCCGCCGCGATCTACACGCCGGAGCCGGTGACCCCCCAAGCCGGGTTCATCACGGAGGTGACGATCACCGGGTCCCAATATGCGTCCAACGTGACCGGTGAGCTCACCACGCTGGGACCGACTCCGGCTCCGTATCCGGCGACGGGTGCTTCGGTCGAAGCCGTCAGCCCGCAGCTGATCACGATCTCCGACCCGACGACGGGGGCGACCGGCACGGCCTACTGCATCGACTTCAGCACGGAGACGGGGGTCGGCGCGGGCTATGCCATCGGGGAATGGGACGAATCGAACGTGCCCCATCTCACCTACATCAACTACATCCTCACGAACTACTTCCCCTTCGACACCACGAATCCGATCTCGGCGCTCACACCGGCGCAGCAGGTTGCCGCCGTGCAGACCGCCATCTGGTATTTCAGCGACGGATTCGTGCTCGCGACCGGCACCGATCCGGTCGTCCGGAATGCGACCGCGCTCGTCGTCCAGGATGCGCTCGACAGCGGGGGACTCCCCGAGCCCACGCTGCCGACGCTCGCCATCGATCCCGCCACCGCGGAGGTGCCCGTCTCCGGCGAGGTGGTCGGGCCGTTCACGGTGACCGGCAACGTCACCGGCACCCTCGACATCGCCCTCGGCGTCGAGGTGTTCTTCGATGCGGCTGCCACCCAGCCCGTGACGGACGCCGATCCGATCCCGCCGGGCACACAGCTGTGGGCCCGATGGACTGGGCCCGACCTGCCGATCAACGGATTCCGCATCACCGGCGTGGCATCGCTGACGCAGGGCACGGTCTACCTCTACGACCCGGAATCCTCCGACCTGGATGAAGCGCAGAAGCTCGTCCTGGCCCAGACCGCCACGCTGCCGGTCCGCGCCGGCGTCCGCGTGACCCCCTACGCCGCGGGGGCCCTCAGCGTGACGAAGACGATCACCGGGAGTGGTGCAGGACTGCAGGGCGACATCACGATCCAGATCGACTGCACGCCGGGGCTGCCGCCAGGCATCCCGAACACCGCCGTCCTTCCCGCGGGGGTCACGGTGCCCGACCCGATCGTCTTCACCGGAATCCCGGACGGGGCGTCGTGCACCGTTTCCGAGCCGGCCAACGGGGCGAACGCGGCCGTCACACTCACCACGCAGACGATCGAGCCGGCGACCGTGACCATCGACGCGGAAGCGCCTGCGCCCGTGGCGGTGACAGTGACGAACGCGTATGAACCCGTTCCTGTCGAGCCGGTCGAACCGGTCGTCCCGGCGGAGGGCTCGGGTCTTGCGGCCTCCGGCCTCGACCCCGCGGTCGGCGCTCTCGGCTTCGCCGGGTTCGCCCTGCTGGCGACGGGCCTGCTGATCCGTCTCCGCCGGGCGAGCGCGGGTCGTATCCCCCGGTGAGATCTCGGAGGTCGGCGCTTCGGGTTCGCGGACCCGGAGCGCCGACCACCGCGCAACCACCATCACCAGGCCGCCCTCAGCCCGCCCCGCTACCCTCGAGCCATGCGCCGAATCATCGCCCTGCCCCTCGTCCTCGCTGCGGGTCTGCTCGTTGCGGGGTGCTCGCAGGTGACGCAGATGGCCGGTGATGCCCTCGGCGTCGACGTGCCGGCGACTTGCGCGACGATCGACGAGGCGTACGGGCAGTACCAGGCCCTCCTGGATCAGGGCGACCTCTCGGTGGAGCAGGCGGAGGCGGCCCGCGCCGATCTCGTCGCGTCCCTCGATGGACTCGCGGCCGATGTCGACGGGCAGCTGGGCGACCTCATCCGCTCCGGCGCCGAGCAGATCGGCGGCATGGCCGATCTGCAGTCGCCGGAGACCATCGAGGCGATCGAGCAGCTCAAGGATTCGACCGCGGCGTTCTGCGGCTGAGCGGCGGCCCGGCTGATATCGCATCTCAGCGGCGGCTCTCGGACAGAGCGAGCGCCGGGGCGGTGAGAGTCGCCATCCGGTTCATCGCGTAGCCCCACGTAGCGATCGCGAGGAGCGGCCCCCAGAGCCAGAACGGGAACATCAGGAGCAGGTACAGGGTGTCGTCGATCGACCCGGCACCCTCGAGCGCGAACTGGATCCCGGCGGCCGTGAACAGGACGCTCACGACGCTTGCGGGGATGATCGCGAGGCCGGGAGGCACCGGACGTCCGCCGACGCCGGCGAAGAGCCGCGGGAACCGCTCGCCCCACGGCAGGATCAGGCCCATCGTGAGCACGCCGCCCGCCAGCATCCCCGCGCCGAGTGCGAGGCCGACGACGCGGGTGGCCGGCTCCTGGGCGAACAGCTCGGCGCTTCCACCGAAGAGCGGCCACGGGGTCAGCCAGGTGGCCCGGGTGAACACATAAGGGAGCGCGCAGGCGGCCGCGACGATCGTGAGCGCGCGGCGGTGCCGGAGCACGGCCCGCGCGAAACCCCCTCGTGCGCCGCTGGATTCGCCGATCGTCCAGATGAGCAGACCGGCGGCGGCGACGACGTGGGCGAGGGCGAGCCCCACGTGCGGGAGCATCGTCCCGAGCGTGCCGATGACCTGGGGCACCACGGGCGCGGATTCCAGGCTCACCCCCGCGTACACGACGACGCCGATGACGACGGCGGCGAGGAGGATGCCGAGCCAGGGGCGCCGGAGCGCGATCAAGACGACGAGGACCGTGCTTCCCACGATGACGGTCATCGCGAACGTGTAGCCGGCGGCGGGGATGATGCCGCCGGGCGTCGAGACCGCGAGCAGGAGTGCCGAGACGAGAGCAGCCGCCCGGGAGAACCCGGTCGCGCTGGCGCGGCGCGCGGGAAGTTGCGCGATCAGCGCGAACACCGTGACGAGGAGGGCTGCCAGCGCTCCGGTGAGGGAGAGGGCGAACTCGACGCCGGCGCCGAGGTGGCCGATCAGACTCGAAGGCGGCGCGTCGATGGTGGGGATCAGCATCATCACCAGGCTGGCGATGGCGACGGTCAAGGCGCCGGCGGCGGTGGCGAGAAGGACGAAGGTGCGGGTGAGAGCGGACATGCTTCCACGCTAGAAACGACCGTGACGGCGGGCCTCTCCCGCACGAGGCATTCCCCTCACCCATGTGGGCTAGTTCGCACGGGTATCCGCCGGGATCAGGCTCGCGGGCGCAGCACGCCGTTCTCATACGCCCAGATGACGACGTGCACCCGATCGGGGACGCCGAGTTTCGCGAGAACGGCCTTGACGTGGGTCTTCACGGTGTTCGCGGAAAGGAACAGCTTCCGTGCGATGTCCTCGTTCGACGCGCCCGTCGCCAGGGCGCGGGCCACCTCCTGCTCGCGCGGACTGAGCTGCGAGAGCGCGGCGGCGGAGTCCACCGCGGGCGCGCCGTCGCGGACGAAGCCGATCAGCGCCGTGGTGGCGCGCGGGGACATGACCGACTCGCCGGCCGCGACCGCAGCGGCGGCATCCGCGAGGTCCGTCGGGGTGGCGTCCTTCGTGAGGAAACCGCTCGCGCCCTCTCGGATCGCCGCGTACACGTACTCGTCGAGATCGAAGGTCGTGAGGATCAGGACCCGTACGGTGGGGCGGATGCGCAGGACCTCGCGGGTCGCGGCGATCCCGTCCATTCCCGGCATGCGGATGTCCATCAGCACCACGTCGACGGCATGTGCGCGCACGTGAGCGACGGCTTCCTCACCGGAGGCGACAGTGATCACCTCCGCGATGCGCGGATCGCGGTCGAGCATCAGCGCGATGGCGGAGCGCAGCAGCTCCTGGTCATCGACGATGAGCACGCGCAGGCTCATGCAGGACTCCTCTCCACAGGCAGTTCGACACGAAGGGTCCAGCCCCGGGGCGCTCGCCGCTCCGTGGTGAGCACACCGCCGGCCAGCCGCACCCGCTCCGCGATGCCGATCAGGCCGATGCCGCTGCCCAGGTCGGTCAGGACGGTGCCCGAGCCGCCGTCATCGCGGACAGTCGCGTGCACGGCACCCTGCTGCCATTCGAGACGGACCTCGATGTCGACGGGAGGCGCGGTGTGGCGGACGGCGTTGGTGAGCGCCTCGCGCACGGCATGATGCAGGGCCAGCGCGGCATCCGCACGGAGGTCGCCGCGCGCCCCCGACTCCTCGAGCCGCGCCTGCACCGAGGGAGTGCGCACGCTCTCCACGAGGGCGCCGAGAGAGTCGACGGTCGGCAGCGGCTCGAGCGGGGCATCGTCGGCGACGACCGAGCGCATGCCCCGAAGCGCCGTACGCCCGGTGTCAACGACGATGGTGAGGGCGGCGTCGCTGCGGTGCGGGTCGTCCTCTCGCACGGCGCGGGCGACCTCGGCCTGCGCGATCATCACGGTCATGGCATGGGCGACGACGTCATGCAGATCCCGGTTGATCCGTGCCCGCTCGTCGGAGATCGCCTGTGCGACGCGCGTGTTCGTCCTCTCCTCCGCCTGATCGCGTCGGACGCGGAGGACCAGCCCCATCGCCCAGGCGGCCGCGATCGCCCCGCTGAGACCCGCGAATGCCCCGAGTCGCAAGTCGTCGAACTGCGGCTCGGCGAACGCGATGAGGGCTGCTCCGAAGATTCCGGCTGCGAGCGCCAGGATGCGGAAGGTTCTGCTCGACTGCGCGGCGACCTGGGCGATCACGAGGAGGTAGGCCACGGACGAGGGGAGGAACGAAGTGGATGCGGCGCCGAAGGTGGAGACCAGGACGAGGACGAACATCGCCGCATTCGCGATCACGGCGGCGAGGACCGGGCGGCGGATCGCGACGAAGGTCGCGACATGCAGGATCAGGCAGAGGCCGATCACGGTCGCGAGCAGCGGCGGGTCGGGGCGGGTGGCGGGCTCGGTGAGCAGGGCGATGCTCGAGGGCAGCAGGACCACGAGTGCGATGAGCGCGACGATGAGGTCGACACGCAACCACGCGTGCCGACCGGGGCTCGTCGCCGAGGTCTCGGACCACATCGCCCTCATGCTCTCACGCAGGCTCGGGGCGGCGCGTCACCCGTCCGGGTGATGCGCGTCGCGGAAGGCGGAGCGCGCGGGGCGTCACGCGGTGCGAGTGATGTCGACCACGAGCGCATCGAGGACGGCGGCGACGGCCGCGGTCATCAGATCCCGGCGGCGCCCGTGGTCGACCTGCGCCCCGACGAGCTGACGATCGACGTGGCCGAGGATCGGCGTGCTGCAGGCGAGGGCGACGATGAAGAAGACGAGTTCCGCCGCCTCCTCCGTGCGCAGACCCGGCACCGCCTCAGCCAGCGCCTCGACCTTCTCGCGGCTGAGATCGAGGCGTTCCGTGGAGTTCGTCGGCGGTCGGTTCTCGAGGCTCTCCCAGAAGAGCAGACGGGCGAGCGTCTGGTCATCGCGGTGATGCTCCACCATCCGCTGGGCGTAGGAGAGCACGGCCTCCCTGCCGGTGCCGACGATCGGGATCAGGGCCATGACGCGGATCATCTCGCCCGCGACGACCTCGTCGAAGAGTTCGGCCTTGCTGCCGAAGTACTTGTAGATCCGCTGCTTGTTGATGCCGGCGTCGTCGGCGATGCGATCCACCCGCCCTCCGGCCAGTCCCCGCTCGCTGAACTCCGCGGTCGCCGCCTCGAGGAGGAGCCGGCGTGTGCGCTGCGTGTCCCATGCCATGGGGCCTACCCTAACAAACCAACTGGTTGGTTGCAGTATTGATCTGCGGCGACTAGGGTTCCAAAAAAGCCAACCAACCGTTTGGAGTTTGTATGTCCTCTCGACCGCCGGGCACCACGCCCGTGCCCTCCATCCATGTCCGTGCCGCGCTGACATGGCTGGCCATCTTCCCGCTCGTCACCCTCGGTCTGGTCCTCCTCGGATCCTTCGCCGAGGGGTGGCATCCCGTTCTGCGCGCGCTCGCATTGACGGTCGTGATCATCCCGCTGGCGGTGTACGTGATCGTGCCGAGATTGCTGCAGCTCTACGCCGCGATCGTGAGGAGGGCCCACCGGAACGGCTGATGCCGAGGCTCGTGACGACCCTCGCACAAGGGGCTGGTCGGACGGCGGGGCGAGGGCTACGCTCAACACTCACCGGTGGATAGCCGGGCCCGGTGCGGAACGAGGGGGCCAGATGGAGCGCAATCCCGGCGCGCGCGGATTCGGCGTGGTGCTCTTCGCCCTCGTCCTCACCGCGGCCGGAGTCGGTCTCAGCCCTGCTGCGGCCGAGGCGGTGCCGACCTCCGGAGGTCCGGTTCCGGCGCTGCTCGCGCCGAACGATTCCTCGACCGGCGATCCGGAGCCTCCGGACGGTGCACCCGTCCCGGACGGCCTCGACGAGCCGCCACCCGTTCCGGACGAATCCGTCGTGGAATTCCCGCCTCCGCCCGCGCCCGGCCTCATCCCGAACGCCAACACCGTCCGGATGGCGTGGGTGGGAACCCCCGCGCAGCGGCCGGACGACACCGCGCTGCTCACCCTCCAGGCAGCGATCACCACCGCGCCGGAAGGGGGCACCGTCTCGTTCGTCCCCAATGACTACGCGTTCACGGGAGCGCTTGCGATCTCTCGCAATGTGACGCTCGATACCAGCGCCGCCTCGACGCTCTACACGCGGTTCACCGTCAGTGCGGGAGGACTGCAACTGGCCGACGGCGTCACCATCGGCATCGCCTCCACCGGGGCCACCATCTCGGTCACGGGCGCCGCCGTCGTACTCCGGGACGTGACCGTGCGGAATCCGAACGCGGTCGCCAGGCCGACGGGCATTCAGGTGGCGGCCGGTCTGACCGGAGTCGTCATCGACGGGTTCACGATGGACGGCGGCGGCGTCGTCTCGTCCTACGGCATCAACCTGACCACGGCGTCGGCGACGGTCACCGAGGCCGACATCCGCGGCGTCGCGACAGGCATGGCCGTGACGGCTGCCTCGACCGCCGGCGGGATCGTCGTCACCGGGGGGACGTTCTCGTCGGCGGTATCGGGGCTGTATCTGGGAACGACATCCTCTCCGCGGGTGTCCGGCGTCGAGGTCACCGGCACGGAGGGCACCGGGACAGGTATCGACCTCGCGAACTCGAGCGCGGCCGAGGTGGAGCTCGTGACCGTGGACGGCTTCGCCCGCGGTATCGGTACGTCCACCACCAACGCTTCGGCCGGAGCGACGATCACGGATGCGACGATCACGGGGTCCGGACGCGAGGGCATCGCGCTCGGTGCCACCACCGGGGCGAACGTCGTGCGTGCCGACATCGCGGGCGCGGGTGCCACTCTGTCGACGGGCATCCTCCTCCTGCGGGCGACGGGTGTCCGAGTCGAGTCCCCGACCATCATCGGCATGATGTACGGCATCACGACGCATGTGGACAACGTCGGGGAGGGCCCCGAGATCATCGCACCGACGATCACCGCGTTCGGAGCGATCACCCTCGGCTCGACGCAGGGAGCCTCCGTCATGGACGCTGTGCTCGACGCCGGCACCTGGGGCGTTGCCGGGACCGGGATCAACATCGTCAACGCCGGCCGTGTGACCGTCACCGGTCTGACAGCGACAGGATTCCTGTACGCGATCGGGTCGCAGTCGTCGTTCACCGCCGAGTCCGATCGCACGGACATCTCGATCTCGGGCGTCACGGTCGATGGCGCGCCCGACGCGTCGAGCGGCATCTACCTGCTCGGGGTGACGAACGCCACCATCTCCGATGTGGAAGGCGGACTGACCGGCGCTGCTCTGGTCATCCACCAGTCCGTCGGCGTGCAGGCGGAGGACATCGTCGTCCACGGTCGCACCGGACCGACCTCGGTCACGGGTGCCGCGATCCTGCGGGCTTACGGCTCGCAGGACGTGAACGTCGATCGTGCGTCGATCGACGCCGGATCCTACGGCTTCTTCTACTCGGCGACCGCCGGGGCGTCAGTCGCGAACGCCGTCGTCGCCAACGTCGCGGAGCGGGCGTTGTATGGGCGCAGCGTCTCAGACCTGGATGTCGGCTCCTCCACGTTCACCGGCAACGCTGCTGTCGGCGCATTCGTCGTGACGACGCCCGCGAACGGCATCAGCCACGACATCGTCATCCACGACAACGTCATGACCGACAACGGAGCCGGGATTCACGTGCTTCAGGGCACGACCGCCACCCAGGTCGTGCGGAACACCGTGAGCGGTCAGGCGGACGTCGTGGTCGCGGGTGGCGCTCACGACCTCCTCGTCGCCGACAACGACATCGATCACCTCGCGGATGGCGTCGGCGTGCTGGTCGCGCCCCTCTGGGAAGACGGCGCGGCCCCCGGTTCCTTCTCGTCGTCCGACATTCGCGTGCAGGGCAACGTCTTCACCGGGACGGGCACTTCGATCGTGGTCGGCACGGCGGATCCCACTGATCCGGAAGCGGAGCGGCGGACGCTGCGAGACCCGGTATTGGTCACCGGCAACACCTTCGACCCGGACTCCGTCGCCGTGCGGACCTTCCCCAACGCGGTCGTCGGGCAAGACGCTGCGGCGGCGCGTTCGCTTCCCGGCGACGGACCGGTCGCCGTGGATGCCCGAGATCACGGCGAACCCAACGACTGGGGGTCCGCGTGCCTGGCCACCGGATACCTCGACGGCACACTCTTCTATGACGGCGGAGGCGCGGCCGTCGAGGAGCTGACCGCGGCGCCTGTCCTCTATCCGATGAACTGCATCGACCTGTCGCTCCAGCAGTCGCTCGACCTCGACGATGGCCAGGTGATCAATTCCGGCGACACCATCACGTGGACCCTCACCCCGCACAACGCGGGCCCCCGGGCCGCACCGGCGGGATGGTCTGTCACGCAACTCCTCCCCGAGGGGGTCGAGCTCGTGTCGATGACGGGCGAGGGCTACGCCGTCGCGGGAGCGACCGCGACATCCGTCGACGACCTGCCGGCAGCGGTCGAAGGGGCCGTCATCACCGTCGTGGCCCGGATCGTCACGGTGCCGGGCGGCGGTGGCACGATGCGCGACGTCGCCTACGTCGCGCCGGCTGACGTCGGCGACCTCGACGGCGACGGGTTCGACGACGTCGTCTTCGAGCGCCACAACCCGCTCGTCGTGCCGACGATCGACACGGATACCGATGCGTCGGCGACCGACAATGACGCTCAGGGTGTCTGGAATGCCGCGGCGGCTCCTGTGCCAGGAGGCGGTGGCGGGAGCGGCAGCAGCGGCGGGCTCGCGATCACGGGCGCGGAGAGCACGACCGCTCTTGCGGCGGGGATTCTGATCGTGCTGATGGGGCTCGGCCTCGCACGACGGCGGCGGCCCCGCCTCTGAACTCGCGCGTGGTCTCGTCCCGCGGCTGCTGGAACTCGACGCCGGCCGCGAGGAGCTGGGCGCGGAGGCCGGCTGCCCCCGTGAAGAGATGCGTGCGCATCGACAGGCGCGCCGCGCCGGCGAGCTTCGAGGGGGAGTCGTCGGTGAAGAACACCTCGGTGCCCGTCGTGTCGAGCGCGTCCAGGACGTGCTGGAATGCCCGGACGTCGGGCTTCGCGAACCCGATCTGCGCGGAGTTGAAGAAACGATCGAACCGGTCGGCGATGCCGTGCGCCTCGATCTCGGCCGGGATGGTGTCCGTGCCGTTGGTGAGCACGGCCGTGCGGAGGCCCGAGGCGCGGAGCTCGTCGGAGATCTCCAGCACCGCGTCGTCGACCGTGGCGGGTTGGGTGCCCCACTCCTCGGCGGCCGCCATGCTCCCGACCCTCTCTCCGACCCGACGTACCCACTCGGCCCGGGTGATCCGTCCGGTGGTGACTTCGTCGATCAGCGGCTTCGCGAATGCGCTGCCCTCGAGCGTTCCGGCGGCCAGCCCGTGCCGCAGCTCGATCTCGGCGACGGACCGGGGGTCGAAGTGCCGGATGACGCCATCGAGGTCGAACAGTACGGCTCGGATCATGCGTCCATCCTCGCTCAATCCACACGCCCGCGTGCGAACGATGGAGACTGTCCGTGAGTGACGCGACGCGCAGACAGGAGAACGATGACGACCGTCTTCCCGTGTTCCGTCTCCGTAGTCATCCCGGTGCGGAACGACGCCATCCTCTTGGAGCGCTGCCTTCGTGCCCTCGAGCAGCAGACGCGCAGGGCCGATGAGGTCGTCGTCGTCGACAACGGCAGCACCGACGACACGGTGGCCGTGGCGGAGCGCTTCGGCGCGCACGTCGTGACCGAACCCGTCCAGGGGATCCCCCGTGCCTCGTCGGCCGGCTACGACGCGGCGACGGGAGACATCATCGCCAGGCTGGATGCCGATTCCCGCCCGGGGCCGGACTGGATCGCGCGGATCGAGCGGACCTTCCGCGACCGCGACGGTCTCGACTTCCTCACGGGCGACCCCCGCTTCTACGGCTCGACACCGCTCGTGCACTGGGTGGGGGAGCACCTCTACATCGGCGGCATGTACACGGTGTTCACCCCGCTGCTCGGACACGCGCCGTTGTTCGGCTCGAACATGGCGATGCGCTCTTCCACCTGGCGGGCACTGAGCGGCGAGGTGCATCGGGAGGAGCAGAACATCCACGACGACTTCGACCTGTCGTTCCATGTGCGACCGGGGATGACCGTGCTGCGCGATCGGAGCCTGGTCGTCGAGGTGTCGGCGCGACCCTTCCAGGACTGGGCGTCTCTGCGGCGTCGGCTGAGCTACGTGCTACCCACCGTTCGCCTGCACCTGCCTCGCGAGACTCTGCATCGCCGACGTCAGGCCCGTCGTCAGGCGACCGAGTCGCCGCTCGGGCGGTGACTCAGCCGTCGGCGCTCGGGCGGTGACTCAGCCGTCGGCGCGCGCGTAGAGGCCGAGCAGATCCGCGGTCAGCTGGTGCGGTGTGGTCTCGCTCGGGCTGTGCCCGGTCGCATAGGCGCGGAAGTCCGCGCCGATGTCGCGGGCGAACCGCTCGTGGGCGGTGATCGGCCAGAGGTCGTGCGAGCCTGCGACCACGAGCTTGGGGACGCTCAGCGCCCGCACGTCGCTCCGCAGATCGGGTGCGGTCATCATCAGGCCGACGATCTCGTCGACGCTGCGGCGGCTCGTGAGTGCGAACCGGGAGCGGACGAAGTCGAGTCGCCCGGGCGGGACGCGGTTCTTGTTCGTCACGATCCCCCAGATCAGCAGTCCGGCGCCACGGCGAGGGCTTGCGATCGGGGCGAGCGGCCCCAGCCACTTCATCGTCGCGAAGACGTTGCCGGTGCCGGGCGGAGTGGTGAGGAGCGCGAGCGAGCGGACCAGGTCGGGGCGGCGTACCGCCACCGACTGCGCCACCGTGCCGGCGAAAGAGTACCCGAGCAGGTGGGCCGGTGCTCCGGCATCGAGGAAGGCGATGAGGTCGCCGATGAACAGCTCGTAGGTGTAGCTCGCGTCCGCGCCGGCCGCGTGCGACTCGTACTGTCCCGCGAGGTCGAACGACTGCACGAAGTAGCCGGCCTGCGAGAGGAGCGGCAGCATCAGGGTGAAGTCCTCCTTGGACCCCGTCGCCCCCGGCACCAGGACCACGCGCGGATGCGCGGGATCGCCCAGCGACACCACGGCCAGGTCGCCGCTCGGTGCGGAGAACCGTGAGCTCGTCGACCCTGACGGCGGCACCGTCCAGTCGATGTCGCCGATGGCCGCGTCGAGGGATGCCGGGGCGATGGGCGCCCGCTCACTCCGCGATTCCGTCGACACGCTGAAAAGCTACTCCTCCGCACGCCCGTGCAGAAAGATCGCGCGCCGGTCTAGGTGATGCTCTTCGTCTCCGGGGCGGGCTCGTGGAGTCGGGCATCCGGTTCCTGCGTCGGTGGCGGATGCCGAGCGGGTGATCATGCCGTGGACGAGGAGCGTGCGCACCGCTGACGAGACGGCCGCGCGACTCATGCCGGAGTAATCGCCGACCAACTCGGCGACCGCATCCGGGCGGCGGCGGAGGGGCTCGGGATCGAGGCGCACGCGCTCGACGAGCCCTACAAGCACGATCGCTCCCTGATCGGCGACTACGTCGCGTAGCCGATCGGCCGTGCCCCCGGTCCCTCCTTCGAGGCAGCCGGGGGCGCGGCCGTGCCCCGCGCCGCTACCGGAGCAGCCCGGTCGCGGCGGAAGCGATGACGAGGACGATCACGGTTGCGGTGATGCCGACGTAGAGGGCGTCCCTCCGTCGGGCGAACGCGCCCAGCATGAGGAGCAGCCGCGTGAACGGCAGGAGGACGAGCGTGCTGCATCCGGCGATGAGCATCGCGGTCGACACGAGAGGCGCTCCTGCCCACCCGAGGATCGCTCCGGTCGCGAAGAGGGCGGCCGCCGCTCCGGTGCCCCCGCGCATCAGTCTCGCGATTCGTCGGCGCAGCGCGCGGTCTTCCTCGTCGGCAGACCGGAGCTCCGTCATGACACCCCTCCGAGGTCGGTGAGGCCGAACGCGCTCGACGTCATCGGGATCGCGAGGCCCAGCAGGACGACGACGAACGCGATGCGCAGCCCCGGTCCCGCCATCCGGACCAGGGCTCGAGCACCGATGACGGCGCCGGCGAGCGAACCCAGGACGATGGGTGTCGTGAGCGTCAGATCGACGTTCCCGGCCAGCAGGTATGCGGCGGCGGCGCCGCATGCCGTCACCCCGATGGTGAGGTTCGCGGTCGCCGACGACACCTTGAGGGGCAGACGCATGGCGGCATCCATCGCCGGGATCTTCAGCACCCCACTGCCGATGCCCAGCAGCGCGGAGAGCAGTCCCGCGCCGAACATGAAGGACAGGCCGAGCGGCACGCGCGAGACGCGATACGCGACGGTCGTCCCTCCGTGTTCCGTGTATGAGGAAGCGAGACGCAGCCTCCGATCCGCACCGGCCGAGGGGAGTGGGGGTGGAGGGCGCCGACCGAGGAGCATCTGGATCGCGGAGGCCACCAGCACCGCAGCGAAGATCGCGAAGAGGATCCGTGGGGGGAACATCCCGATCATCAGGATGCCGACGAGAGCGCCGAGCGCGGTCGCGACCTCGAGGACGACCGCGAGGCGCAGGTTCGTCAATCCGGCGGCGAGGAACGGTGAGGCGCTGGCGCAGGAGCATGCGATCACCGAGAGGAGACTGACCGCCACGGCGACGGGAAAGGGCGCTCCAGCGAACAGCGTCAGGATCGGGACGATGAAGATGCCGCCTGCCATTCCCAGGGCGCTCCCCAGGGCGCCGGCCGCCAGCGCCGCCACAAAGAGGAGGAGGAACTGATCGGGGCTCACCGTGCGGCGTCCGGCGACGTGGGACGCCGCGGGAGGCGGGTGGTGAAGGTGATGGTCTCACCGCGGTAGTGCAGCACCTCGTGATCGACCGGCCGCCCGCCGTCGGTGTACGACGTGCGTTCGATGCGGAAGACGGCATCGCCCGCCCGCATCTCGAGCAGCTCGGCCACGCCGGCATCCGCCGCTACCGCCTGCAGGGCGTAGGACGCCTCCCGGAGCGGAGTGGCGAGTCTCTGCTCCAGAACGTCGAAGATCGGTTCGTTCGCGAGGTCCTCTTCCGCCACCCGCCGACCGAGCTCGAGGGGAAGGTGGGTGCGATCGAAGGAGATCGGCGTGCCGTTCGCGAGGCGGACGCGTTCGATGAGCATCACGGTCGACCCGGCCGGCAGCTCCAGCGCGGTGCAGACCTCCGGCGGTGCGGTGATCTCCTCCGCCCTGAGCACGCGCGCCGTGGCGGCCAGACCGTGCGCCTCCATGTCCTCGACGAATCCGGTCAGCTCCGTCAACGGCTGGCGGAGCTTCGGTGCCGTGACGAACGCTCCCCGTCCCGGTCGGGTCACCACCAGACCGCGGGCCACGAGGTTCTGCACGGCCCGTCGAACGGTGATCCGGCTCACTCCGAACTCGTCGATCAGCTGATCCTCGGTGGGAAGGCGATCTCCCGGATGCAGGACGCTCGTGATCCGGGCGACGAGGGCGTCTTCGATCTGTGCGTAGAGAGGGATGGCGGAAGCCGACATCATATTATTATAACAACAACGCCTGACCTGTTCGGCCGACGTTCCGCTAGCTGTACTGCCGTGCCGGATCCTGCTCCAGCAGCACGCGCGCCAGGCGCCGCGCCACCGCGAAAGGCTCGTCGAAGGTCTCCATGCCGACCGTGACGATCGCCCCCTCGTACAGCAGCATCATCGTCTTCGACATCAGATCCGCGTCGGATGCGCCGGCTTCCTGGCAGAGCTCGGCGAACAGCGCGAGCAGCCACGTCTTCTGGCGGGCGACCTCGGGGAAGACCGGGTGGCCGTCGTGTCCGTCGCCGATCTCGGCGCGCGCATTGATGGCGCTGCATCCTTTCGGGCTGTTCTCGTCCGACCAGGCGATGGCGGCATCGAACACGGCGAGGATGCGGTCCGTTCCGGGGTCGGGCACGCGGGACAGGTGTTCCGCGAGATGGATGCGCCAGCGTGCGTCGCGGTGCTGGAGGTAGGAGACGACGAGCGCCTCCTTCGAGCCGAACCGGTCGTAGAGCGTCTTCTTCGTGACCCCTGCCGCCTCCGCGATCGTGTCGACCCCCACGGCGTGGATGCCGCGCTCGTAGAAGAGGCGGGAGGCGGCGTCGAGCACGCGGGTGGCGCCCGGAGTGAGGGGGGCGAGCTCGGGGACGGGGGTGGAGGGTGCCATGAGGTGAGTATACCTACCTGTATAGTCGGGGAGATGAGTAAACAGATCGGTATACTCCATCTCGGTGTGACCATCGCGGCCGCCGTGGCGTTCGTCGCGACGTGGAGCTCGGGCTTCCTCGTGCCGGCGATCGCCGCGGCCGAGGCCGCGCCGCTGACCCTGCTCGTCTGGCGGTTCGTGCCCCTCGCGGCGATCCTGCTCATGGTCGTCGCGCTCAGTGGTGCGGCGCGCGGGGTCGCGCGAATCGATATCGGGCGCCAGGCGCTCATCGGACTCTTCGCCCAGTTCGGATACTGCACCGCCGTGTATGCGGCGATCGCGTCCGGCGTCGCCACCGGCACCACCGCCCTGATCGACGCCGTGCAGCCGCTCATCGTCGCGGTCCTCGTCGGGCCGCTTCTCGGACTGAGGGTGCGCGGGGCGCAGTGGGTCGGACTCCTGGTCGGCGCGGCAGGGGTGCTCCTGGTGGTGCGCTCGCAGCTCGACGACTCGACGGCGCACCCGGCCGCCTATCTCTGGCCCGCGTCGGCGATGGCCTGTCTCATCGTCGGCACGTTCCTCCAGCGTCGGTCCGCCCCGCGCACGGGCATGCTCCTCACGCTGACCATCCACGTGACGGTGACCACCGTGGCCCTCATCCCCGTCGCTGCCGTGTTCGGCGCGCTCGGCCCGCCCGCGTCCGCCTCCTTCTGGTTCGCCGCCGGGTTCGCGGCGGCGTTCCCGACGCTCGCCGGGTACGGCCTGTACTGGTGGTTGCTGCGGCGGGTGGGCGTCACGGCGCTGAACGCCCTGCTCTTCCTCATCGCCCCCGCGACGGCGCTCGCGGGGGCGCTCCTCCTCGGCGAACCGCTCACGCCGGTCACGCTCCTCGGATTCGTGCTCTGTGCGGCGGGAGTGGCGGCGGTCCTCGTGAGCGGGGCGCGATCCTCGCGCTCGCCGGCGCCGTCAGGAAGACGAACGTCGGCGTCGGCCAGTCCTGCCTCGGAGCTGCCTGCGGCGTGCTCGGCGCCGGGATCGTGAAACGAGGTCACGGGCGATGTGGATGCCGTCGCGGCTCGTCGCTCGCGGGGTGCTCGGCGTCCAGGGCGCGGAACCCGTGAAGCGCGGCATCCAGGGCCCGGATCATCGCTTCGCGCCGCACGTCGATCGCGTCGACGCGGAGTGCGCCGTCGAGACCGGCGCCCTCGATGGCTCCGAGCGCGGCGCCGACCATGGGGGCGACATCCGCGAGTGCAGAGCCCGTGTCGGCCGAGATCCGCAGGGCGAGTCCCCGTGCGAGGTTCATCAGCCGGTTGGCGAGGGAGCGGGGGAGCTCGCCTCGTGCTCCGAGGGCTGCGCGGATGGCGGCCTGTCGGGTGACGGCCTCTTCGGTGGATGCGGCATCGATCAGCGCTCGCATGGCCGCGTGCACCCGATCGGCGGCGTGGGCGGATCCGGTCTCGTGGGCGACGCGCCAGGCGAGTGCGGCGAAGTCGTCGACGTGCGCGAAGAGGAGGTCTTCCTTCGAGGGGAAATGCACGTAGAACGTGCGCTCGGAGACCTCGGCGTGGCGGGCGATCTCCGCCACCGTCGTCGCCTCGTAGCCGCGCGTCTCGAAGAGCTGGGATGCGCTGTCGCGCAGCGCTTGGTGCGTGCGCTTCCGGCGCGCGTCGTGTCCGTTTTCCGGCGCCTGGGGCATGCGTCGAGTCTAGACTCAGGGATCAAAGATTGCAGATCTGCAATCTTTGATCCATGATGTCGATATGGAAACGAGCACGCGGGCGTACGTCGTGACGGGAGCGGATTCAGGTCTCGGACGAGCGGTGGCGGACCTCCTCGCCGTGCAGGGGCGGGTGATCGCCTGCGGCGTCGGCGACGAGGTCGACGTCCGTGCGGATCTGGCGACGGGGGAGGGGCGCGCGCGATTTCTCGCGGAGGTCGGCTCTCTCAGCGGAGGCTGCGTGGACGGCGTCGTCGCCGCAGCGGGCATCGGTGCGCCGCGGGTGGAGACGGTCGCCCTGAACTACTTCGGCACCATCGCCGTGCTGGAAGGACTGGGTCCGCTCCTCGCGCGGTCATCCGCACCCGCGGCGGTGGTCGTCTCGTCGTCCTCCACTCTGAATCGCGGGAGTGACGCGCTGGTGCGTGCGTGCCTGCGCGGCCAGGAGGCGAAGGCGCTCGACGTCGCCCGCCGACTGATCCGCCGCAGAAAGGGCAGTCAGCTCTACCGGTCCAGCAAGATCGCGCTCAACCACTGGGTCCGTTCCGCGTCCGTGCGGGCCGAGTGGGCCGGCCGCGGGGTCGTCCTCAACGCCGTGGCGCCGGGGATCATCGGGACGGAGGTCGTGATGCGCACCTGGGAGCAGGAACGGCGTCTGCTGGAGACGGCGCTCCCGCAGCCGATGGGGGCGCCGGGCCCGATCGCTCCCGTGGCTGCGCTGCTCGCCCATGCGGTCTCGCCCGAGAACCGGTTCATGACCGGGCAGGTCGTGTACTGCGACGGCGGGACGGATGCGCTGGTCCGCGGCGCGCGGCCGCAGCGGGTCTTCCTGCGCTACAGCCCGCGCGAGATCGTGACCCTGGTGCGCGAATCACGCCGCGTCGTGCAATAGTTGCGCTTTGGCAACTACCGGCGTATGGTTGACCTCGATCAACTTTCTACGCAGGAGCGTCAACACGTGACAAACACCCCATCCGCACCCCTCGAGACGACACGTTCGGCTCGTGAGGTCTTCACCGCGATCTCCGGCCTCGTCGTCGGCATGTTCGTCGCCGTGCTCTCGGGCACCGTGGTGTCGACCTCGATGCCGGTCATCATCGCCGACCTCGGCGGCACGCAGTCCCAGTACACCTGGGTCATCACTGCAAGCCTTCTGGCGACGGCCGTCTCGACCCCGATCTGGGGAAAGCTCGCCGACCTCGTCGACCGCAAGGTCCTCGTCCAGATCTCCCTCATCCTCTTCACGGTCGGCACCGTGATCGCCGGCTTCTCGACCGACACGAACATGCTCATCGCGGTCCGCGTCATCCAGGGCATCGGCGTCGGCGGCCTGATGTCGCTCGTGATGATCGCCGTGGCCCTCATCATCTCCCCGCGTGAGCGCGGCAAGTACATGGGAGTGGTCGGCGGCATCATGGCTCTCGGCACCATCGGCGGGCCGCTGCTCGGCGGACTCCTCACCGACGTGTGGGGCTGGCGCTCCAACTTCTTCGTCGGCGTGCCGTTCGCGATCCTCGCCCTCGTGCTGCTGCAGTTCACGCTGCACCTGCCCAAGCCGCAGCGTGACACCAAGGTGTCGATCGACTACTTCGGCATCGTGCTCCTCGCCGTGGGTGTCTCGACACTCCTCATCTGGGTCTCCATGGGCGGTAGCCAGTTCGACTGGGACTCCTCGACGAGCATCATGCTCGCCGTCACCGCCGGTGTCGCGATCGCCGCGTTCATCACGGTCGAGTTCTTCGTCAAGGAACCGATCGTCCCGATGACGCTGTTCCGCAACCGCACCTTCACCCTCTCGGTCATCGCCTCGATCGCCATCGGCGTCTCGATGTTCGCCACCTCGGTGTTCCTCGCGCAGTACTTCCAGCTGGCCCGTGGCGCCACGCCCACCGAGTCGGGCCTCATGACCATCCCGATGATCATCGGCCAGATGGGGGCGTCGATCATCATCGGCCAGCTCGTGAGCCGCTTCGGCAAGTGGAAGGGCTGGATGCTGACAGGCTCTGTCCTCGCGACCGTCGGCGTCAGCCTGATGGCCACCCTCCGCTACGACACTCCGTTCCCGCTGGTCGCCGTCTACATGTTCGTCCTCGGCGCCGGTCTGGGCATGGTCATGCAGAACCTCACGCTCATCGTGCAGAACGACACCGCTCCGCAGCAGCTGGGCGCCGCCTCGTCGAACGTGAACTTCTTCCGCACGATCGCCGGCACCATCGGCGTCACCGTGATGGGTTCGCTGCTGTCGACCAGCGTCGCCACCTACATGACCGACGCCCTCAAGGGATTCACGCCGACGACGCCGGACGAGATCGACGCGCTGCAGCACCTCGCATCCGGCGACGTGCCGAAGGTGGGACAGCTGCCCGACACGATCCGCGCGATCGTGGAGAGCGCGTACGGCCACGGCATCGCGGACTCGTTCATCATCGCGATCCCGCTCGCCGTGATCGCCATCATCGCGATCGCGTTCATCAAGAACAAGCCGCTGTCGACGAAGAACGCCGCAGAGCAGATGCTCGAGCAGGCCGAGGAATCGGTGATCGAGGTCTCCGAGGCCGAGGTCGGCGCCTCGCTCTCCACCGGAGCCATCCGCCTCGAAGGTGCGAGCACCGCGCCGACGACCGGTTCGGTCCGCGTCCTCGAGCGGGAAGACCGTGAGCGCGAAGACCGGGGCGGGGAGCGCTGAGGTCATGGCCTCGGGAGCGGTCGTGCCGTCGGATGTCGACAGCGCGCTCGGTGATCTGCAGGCGCACCTGAACCTCATCTTCGCGCGGACCCGGTCGCTGTGGAGGGAATCCGCGGCCCGGGTCCACCCGGAGCTGCAGGTGGCCGGCTACAAGCTGCTCACCTTCATCGATCGGGCCGGGACCGCGAACGCGCATGAGCTCGCTGAGCGGTTCGAGATGGACAAGTCGGTCATCAGCCGCCAGGTGCGGATGCTGGAGGAGCTGGAGCTCCTCGAGTCGCACCCCGACGTGCGCGACGGACGACTCCGGGTGCTGAGCGCGACGCCCTCGGCATGCGCAGCGCTCGCCGAGGTCCGCCGCGAATACGGCACGCGTCTGCAGGCGGTGATCGACGAGCTGACTCCCGAGGAGATCCAGGCGGCCTCCAAGGCCTTCCGGCTGCTCGCCGAGGTCTGACCCGAAGCCCCGCCGTCACGATCGACGGCGGGGCTTCGCCGTACACTGGCGAGCATGAGCGCCTCTTCCGACGCCCCTTCCGATGCCCCCGCCGAGGTCCCGGCATCCGCCGCCGCGACGGGCCGGCTGGGAGACGCGGAACTCGATCAGGCCGTCACCAGGGTCGAACAGGAGCTCGGGCGACTCTTCGCGCGGATCCGCATCGGCTGGCGTGAGGCCGCGGCCACCGTGCATCCCGACCTGCAGCCCCTCGGCTACCAGGTGCTGACCTCCATCGCGACGGGCAAGGCGACCTCGGCCGGTGCGATCATCGAACGGCTGCAGACCGACAAGTCGGCGGTGAGCCGTCAGGTGCGACAGCTGGAACAGCTGGGCCTCGTCGAGAGCGTCCCCGACCCGGAGGATCGCCGCGCCCGCGTCCTCGTGGCGACCGACCTCGCGCAGGAACGCGTGGCTCTCGCCCGCTCGCGCTACGAAGGGCGCATCGGCGAGCGACTCCGCAACTGGACGGCCGCCGATCTCGATCACTTCGCCGACCTGCTGGCGGGCCTCGGCGGCTGAGGGGGAGCGGCTGATCACAGGATGATGTCGCGTGATGAGTCGAGCATCCGCCATCCGGATCCGCGCGCGCCCGGCGCGGTGAGCACATCTGCATCGATCAGCGGCCCGAGGGAGACCTCCGTCATGGTGGCGATGTCGATGATCGGGACCTGGAACGTGCGAAAGGTCCCGAGGGGCGGGACGGTGAGTGTCTCCTGCCCGGTGTCCACCAGTGCGGACTGATCCAGCACGAAGCCCGCCGCGGCGAGGCCGTCCGGGCCTGCCCATGCGGCGACCTTCCAGAACCGGAGGGGAACGCGGATACCGCGATAGGGCGGATCGTCCTCGGCGAGGACTGGTGCCGTGAACACGGAGACGCGCTGATCGGTCGTCTCGGCGTAGGTGAGCACGTGGTCTTCCAGGCCCAGCCAGAGCTCCTTCGACTGGTTGAAGTCGGCCGCCTGCGGCGCGGCGTTGGGGTAGAAGAAGGTGGCCTCCGTGGCCGTGCGAGCCTCCTCAGTCTCGCCCCACCCCGGATCGCGTCGGCGCACCAGGTGGCCGCGGTCGAGGTCGTTGCGTGCGTAGACCTCGGGGCCGGTCTGCTCATCGGCCGTGACGCGCTCGTCGAGCCGCCACTCGCCGCTGCGCGGCAGGTTGCGCAGGCTGGCGCCGTCGATGTTCACTGCCGTCACCGCCGCGAGTCGCCGCACGGGGTCGAGCAGCACCGTGAACCGGGGGTACGCAAGGGCGCGCACCTCCTGGACAGGGCGAGGGAGGGGGAGTCGGGCCCCGAGGAAGTCCGCGTCGTAACCGTCGGTCATGCCCCCATCGTGCACGGTGCCTCCGACGCGCGCACCCCCGAAGTCCCCCACCCGCGGCGCAGATCTTTTGACATAGGTCAAAAGATCACCTACGGTCGAACCATGGCCCAGGCACCCGATCGCGACGACGTCTCCGAGGGCATCGCGGGTTCGACCGCCGCCGAGATCTCCGAGAGCGTGCGCGATCTCGTCGAACGCGGCGCATACGCCCCGGGCGATCTCCTCCCGTCGGTGCGCGCGCTCGCCGCTCGCCTCGGCGTCAATCGCAACACGGTGCTCGCGGCGTATCGTTCGCTGGTCACGGCGCGGATCGCCGCCACGAGCGGCCGCACCGGAACCACGGTGCTCGGGCCGGAGCAGAGCACCGACGAGGGGTTCACCCCCGGCTCCGTGCTGCGCGACATCGGCAGCGGCAATCCCGACGCAGCACACCTGCCCGACCTCGCCGCCGCCTTCTCCACGGTCACGCCGACCCACGTGCTGTACGGCGAGTCCGTGATCGACGCCGACCTCGCCGAATGGGCGACGGAGTGGATCGCCGCGGATCACCCCCGGCCCTTCCGCCTGTCGATCACCGCCGGAGCCGTGGATGCCGTCGAGCGGCTGCTCGCGCAGACCCTGGTGCAGGGTGACCGTGTCGGGCTCGAAGATCCCTGCTTCCTCTCCAGCATCCACACCGCCCGCCTCGCCGGCTACTCGCCCGTCGCGATTCCCGTCGACCGGGAGGGGATGACGGTGCAGGGGCTTCGCACTGCGCTCGAGAGCGGCGCGCGGGCCATCGTCTGCACGCCGCGGGCGCACAACCCGACCGGTGTAGGCACGAGTGCGGCGCGCGCGCAGGAGCTTCGAGAGGTGCTCGTCGACCACCCTCATGTGCTGGTCATCGAAGACGACCACTTCTCGCTGCTCGCTTCGACGGACTACTCGAGCGTCATCGCCCCCACGCATCAGCGGTGGGCGCTCGTCCGCTCGGTATCGAAGTTCCTGGGCCCCGACATGCGCCTCGCCGTGACGGCATCCGACCCTGTCACTGCACATCGACTCGCGCGGCGGCTCAGCCCCGGCACGATGTGGGTGAGTCACGTGATGCAGCGGCTCGCCGCCGCGATGCTGCGCGATGAGGGCACGCAGCGGCTGATCGCCGAAGCGGGCGAGCACTATGCGCGGCGCAACAGCCTCTTCGTCTCGATGCTCGTCACGCACGGACTGCAGGTGCAGAGCGACGACGGTCTCAACGTGTGGGTCGACGTCCGCCACGATGCCACCGAGGTCAGTCGGCGGCTCGCGCTGCGCGGCTGGCTCGCGCGCCCCGGAGCCGAGTTCGCGCTCGACCCCGCAACCTCGCCGGGCTCCAGGCATCTGCGCCTGACCGTGCACGACCTCGACGACGCGGACCTGCGTCGCCTCGTCGACGACCTGGTCGCGGCCGTCGGCCCCGCGAGCCCGTTCGGAGCAGTGGCATGACCGCGCGTCGACCGGACGGCGTCGAGCATCGGATCGGACGTTCGTCGCGGTTGGAGGGCGTGCTCTACGACCTGCGGGGGCCGGTGGCGGAGCGCGCTGCCGAGCTGGAGAAGCGCGGAGAACCCATCCTCCGGTTGAACATCGGCAACCCGGCCCCGTTCGGTTTCGAGGCTCCGGAGGCCATCGTCGAGGCCCTCCGCTCGGCCTTGCCGCACGCACACGGCTACTCCGAGTCCGCGGGGCTGCCCGAGACCCGCGAGGCCATCGGCGCGCACTATGCGCTTCGCCCCGGTTTCCCCGCACTCGGAATCGACGACATCACGGTCGGGAACGGTGTCTCCGAACTCGTGGGCCTGACCCTCCAGGCGCTGCTCGAACCGGGCGACGAGGTGCTGATCCCGAGCCCGGACTACCCCCTCTGGACGGCATCGACGGTGCTGGCCGGCGGGCGGGCCGTGCACTATCCCTGCGTCGAGTCCGAGGGGTGGATCCCCGACCTGGCGGCGATGGAATCACTGATCGGCCCGCGCACGGTGGCGATCGTCATCATCAACCCGAACAACCCGACCGGAGCGGTCTACGGGCGCGCGGTGCTCGATCAGATCGCTGAATTGGCCAGGCGCCACGGACTCCTGCTGCTCTCGGATGAGATCTACGACCGTGTCGTGTACCCCGGGTTCGAGCACGTGTCGACGGCGCAGGTGGCCCCGGATGTCCCGTGCATCACCTTCGCGGGGCTCTCCAAGACGCACCGTGTGGCCGGATATCGCGCCGCGTGGATGACGGCGACCGGATTCCATCGCGACGACCCCTTCCTCTCCGGCGTGCGCCTGCTGGCGTCCATGCGGATGTGCGCATCCGTGCCGGCCCAGCACGCCATCACGGCCGCCCTCACCCAGGACGCCACGCTCGACGCCCTCGTCGCTCCCGATGGTCGTCTCACGCGGCAGCGTGATGCGGCGCTCGATGCGCTCGACGCGATTCCGGGCGTGCACACGCAGGAGGCCGGTGGCGGACTCTACCTCTTCCCCCGTCTGGATCCTCAGGTGCATCGCATCGGCGACGACGAGCAGCTGGTGCTCGACTTCCTCGATGCGGAGCGGATCCTCCTCGTGCACGGCAGGGCGTTCAATCTGCGCACCCCCGACCACCTTCGGATCGCGTTCCTCCCGGAGGCCGATGTGCTCACCGATGCGCTCCGACGCTTCGGTGCGTTCCTGAACGGGTACTCCCCACCTGGGCGCTGAGCGCCTCCGACCCGGTGGAGTGACCGAGTGGCCAGGTCGCGGTCCGCAAGACCGTGCACGCAGGTTCGAATCCTGCCTCCACCTCACATCGGGTTCCGTCTCAGGCGGCCGCTGCCAGCCACGCGCGCGGCGAGTGGCCCAAGCGCTGCGCGAACACGCGCGAGAACGCGGACGAGCTCGCGTAGCCGAGCTCTGCCGCCACCGAGCTCACCGACATCCCGGCGCGCAGCTGCTCCTGCGCGATCGTGAGCCGCCACTCGGTCAGGTAGTCGCCGGGGGAGCGCCCGAGCACCTCTTTGAACCGGGCGGCGAAGGCGCTCCGCGACATGTTCGCGGTGCGGGCGAGGGAACCGAGATTCCACGACTCCCCGGGAGCTTCATGCACCGCCACCAATGCCGGGGCGAGGCACTCATCCGCGAGGCCCGGGATGAGGCCGGGAGGAAGCTCGAGCTGGTCGGTGTGATCGAGCATCCACCGCAGCAACTGGATCAGCACGACCTCGAACATCCGATCCGCCACCAGGGGGCGCCCGCAGCGGACGTTGTCGACCTCGGAGAACAGCAGATCCAGCGCGGGACTCAGCGTCGCGACCTCATCGAGCGGTAGCACGATCGTCGAGGGCAGGGTGCGCACGAGCGGATGCGTGGCTCCGCCGTCGAAGTCCAGGGTCGCGCAGGCGAAGTCCGACTCGTCCGTCGGCGCATTGAAGAAGGCGTGATCGAGAGGGCGGGGGAAGAAGAGCAGGCTCGGGCGCACGATGACCTCGCGTTCCGTGCCGCCGTCGGCGCGACGATGGGTCACCTCCATCTCGCCGCGTCGGAGCACGTGCAGGAAGCCGTGGCCGCCGCTCGCCGGGAAGACGGTCGTCCCGCACAACGGCCCGCTGTGGAACAGGCGCGTGCGCACGCGGAAGCGTTCGAGCAGCGGCGACAGACGGTCGAGCGGAGGCATGACTCCATTATCTGGACGATAAGTCATGAAAGCAAGACACTTTGGTGCGTATCGTCCGGTAGATCTCGAAAGACTGGAAGCAACCCGAACCGGGGTTCCATCCACCATCGAAGGAGCATCTCGTGCCCAACGTCCCTCTCATCGACCGCGAAAACGCCACCGGCAACGTCAAGGAGCAGCTCGACCAGATCAACGGGGCCTTCGGCGCGGTTCCCGCGATGTTCCGTGCCGTCGCCAACTCTCCCGCTGCGCTCACCAGCATGTGGGGTGCGTTCGGCGCCTTCGGTGGCGGTGCCCTCGGTCCGGCGCTCGGCGAGCAGATCGCCGTCGCCGTCGCCGATCGCAACTCCTGCCAGTACTGCCTCGCCGCCCACACCGCACTCGGCAAGAAGGCAGGCCTCTCGCGGGAGACCCTCGCCGCCGCGCAGAGTGGCGAGTCCGACGACCCGCGTACGGCCGCGCTGCTCGCCTTCGCACTGAAGCTCGTCGACGAACGCGGCCAGGTGTCGTCCGCCGACGTCGACGCCGTCCGTGCGCAGGGCTGGGGCGACGAGGAGATCGTCGAGACCATCGCCCAGGTCGCGCTGAATCTGTTCACCAACTACGTGAACATCGCGCTCGACGTCCCGATCGACTTCCCGAGCGTGGCACTGCGTCGCGCGAGCTGAGCGTCCCACAGATGAAGGGCCGGGTCCATGCGGACCCGGCCCTTCATCGTGGATCGGTCGTCACTCGGTCGGCGCCGTCGTCGGCGTCGGCGCGTCGCTCTCGACGTCGTCCAGCCAGCTGCCGAGAGCGGCACGAGCGGCGATCTCCAGCTTCGGACCATAGGTCCTCGCGTCCTCGCGGATGGAGCGCGGGTCGATCCCGTGGTGGTGCAGTTCGTGCGCGTGGCCGATTAGCCAGCGTCCGATCGTCCGGTGGTCGGCTTCCAGGTGGAACTGCAGGGCGAGCACCGAGTCGATGCGGAACGCCTGGTTCGGGAACCCCGGCGTTCGGGCGAGATGCTGCGCGCCCTCGGGGATCGTGAACGCATCGCCGTGCCAGTGCAGCACGGGCATGCCGTCGAGGGCGCGCAAGGGCGAATCGCGGCCCTCATCGGTGAGATCGAGGGGCGCGTACCCGATCTCCACCGCTCCGGTCGGTCGCACCTCGGCGCCGAGCATCTCGGCGACCAACTGCGCGCCGAGGCAGATCCCGAGCAGGGGGCGTCCATCGCGGAGGCGATGCGCCACGGCTTCCTTCGAGGCGTGCAGAAGCGGGTAGCCGTCTGTGTCGTGCACGCCGAACGGGCCGCCCAGGACGATCAGCAGATCGGCCGTGTCCACGCGCTCGATGTCGATCGCCTCGACGCCGAGGTCGAGGTATTCCACGTGGTATCCGCGCTCGCGCAGAAGCGGCTCGATGATCCCCAGATCCTCGAAGTGCACGTGCCGGAATGCGAGCGCGGTGCGCGGTCGCGTCGTGAGGTTCCCCATGCTCACAGCCTCTCTGCCACGTATTCGGCGAGCTCGGTGAGACGGTGCGAGTATCCCCACTCGTCGTCGTACCACGCGGAGATCTTCACCTGGGATCCGATCACCCGGATCAGCCCGGCATCCAGGATCGACGAATGCGGATCGATGACGGTGTCGGCGACGGCGATCTCGTCGTCCGCGCATCGCAGGATCCCCTTGAACGGCCCCTCGGCCGCTGTCTTGTAGGCGGCTCTGACCTCGTCGGCGGTGACCGGTCGGGACGCCGTGACCGTGAGGTGCGTGATCGACCCGTTGATGGTGGGGACCTGGAGTGCGAAGCTGTCGAGGCGCCCGTCATCGAGGTCGGGCAGGAGCCGTCCGATGGCCTGCGCCGTGCCCGCCGCGCGCGAGGTGATCTTCCCGTCCTTCGCGCCGGATGTGCGCCGGTCGGAGTGCGGGATGTCGCGTAGGAGGTGATCGGTCGAGCCGGCCTGGATCGTCGTCATCAGACCCGCGTCGATCCCGAATGCCTCATGGAAGATCTTCGCGACCGGCGCGAGGCAGTTCGTGGTGCAGGAGGCGCTGGAGATGACGTGATGCCTGTTCGTGTCGTAGGTCTGCTCGTTCACGCCGAGCATGATGGTCCCGTCGTCTCCCGCGGCGGGTGCGGTCATGATCACCTTCTTCGCGCCTGCCGCCAGATGCCTTCTGGCGTGGTCCGAGCTGGTCTCCGCGCCGGAAGCCTCGATCACGACATCGACGCCGAGTTCGGCCCACGGGAGGCGCAGGGGATCGTTCTCCGAGAACATCCGGATCGCGTGACCGTTGAGGAAGAGGTGCTTCTCGTCGTGTCTCACGCCCCGTGTCGAGGGGCCGCTGCCCCCGTCCGCGCGCAGCAGCCCGACGAGGGTGCGGGTGCCGCGTGGATCGTTCACGGCGACGAGCTCCAGGTCCGATCTGCGCGCCAGGAGCAGACGGAGCTGATTGCGGCCGATGCGGCCGAGTCCATTGATGGCGATTCGTGCGGGCATGAGGCTCCTCTCTGTGGCGCGGTCCCCCCGTGCCGGATGATACTTTTGGCCTATGCCAAAATTATCACATGCGCGGAATGGGGATTCCTGGGAGTTCGCGCACGCAGGACTGCTTTTCGACTGCGACGGCGTGCTCGTGGACTCCGTGGCGGCTGCGGCTCCGGCGTGGGATGCCTGGGCGCGCAGGTACGCCCCTTCCTTCGATTTCCTGCGGGACGCGCCGCACGGGATGCGGCCGAGCGAGGTTGTCGCCCGGCTGGTGGGCCGGGATGCCGCAGAAGCCGCGACCGCAGAGCTGATCGCCCTCGAGATCGCGGCGGCCGTGCACACGCGGGAGATCCCCGGCGCCGCGCGCCTCGTCGGGTCGCTGCCACGTGACGCGTGGGCACTCGTGACCAGCAGCAACCGTGCGGTGGCGATGGCTCGGCTGCGGGGCTCCGATGTGCCCCGTCCGCCGGTGATGGTCGCCGCGGAGGACGTCTCCCGGGGGAAGCCCGAGCCCGATCCCTACCTCCTCGGCGCCTACCTGCTGGCGCGTGCTCCCGAGGACTGCGTCGTGTTCGAGGACTCCGTGCCGGGTATCCGCTCCGCGCGCGCGGCGGGTGCCGGCGCCGTGATCGGCGTGGGGATGGAATCGGCGGCGGGGGACCCCGATCTCGTCGTCGCCGATCTCGGCCGCGTGCGGTGGCGAGCCGGGGTCCTCGGGGTCGATGCCGCGGGCGCGCACGGCTGACGGGATCACCCGAGGGTGGTGAGTGCGCTGTCGATCACGTCCATCGCGATGTCGATCTGATCGTCGGTGGTCGTGAGCGTCGGCAGGAAGCGGATGACGTTGGAGTCGCTGCCCGCGGTCAGCAGGAGGATGCCGTGCTGCGCGGCGAAGGCGGCGATCGCGGATGCCGCGCCGGCCGCGGGGAGTCGGGAGCCGGGGATGCTCAGCTCGAACGCGTACATCGCGCCCGTGCCGCGGACGTCCCCGATCAGCGGGTGGCGCGAGGCGAGATCGTCGAGGCGGTGCTGGAGTCGCCCACCGATGCGCTGGGCCTCCGCGAAGAAGTCGCCGTTCTCGAGCTCGGCGAAGACGGCGAGTGCCGCAGCGATGGACACCGGGTTGCCGCCGAAGGTCCCGCCCAGTCCGCCGGGGTCGGGGGCATCCATGATCTCGGCGCGTCCCGTGACCCCGGCGAGCGGGAGGCCGGCGGCGATTCCCTTGGCGGTGAGCACGAGATCGGGGACGACGCCGAAGTGCTCGCTCGCGAACCAGGTGCCGGTGCGGCCGAGTCCGGTCTGGATCTCGTCGGCGATGAAGACGACCCCGTTGCGCGTGCACCATTCCTGGAGAGCGGGCAGGTAGCCGGCGGCGGGGATCACGAATCCGCCCTCGCCCTGGATGGGCTCCGCGATCAGTGCGGCGAGGTCGGTCACGCCGATGCGCTGTTCGAGGTGCTCGATCGTCCGCTGGGCCGCCTGCTCCCCGGTGAGGCCGTCGCGGTAGGGGTAGGAGTTGGGTACGCGATGGATGTCCGGGGCGAACGGGCCGAAGCCGGTGCCGTACGCCGCCTTGTGGTTCATCGCGAGGGTGAGGTTCGTGCGTCCGTGAAAGGCGTGGTCGAGGGCCGCGACGGCGCGACGGGCGGTGCTCCTGCGGGCGATCTTGACCGCGTTCTCGACCGCCTCGGCGCCGGAGTTCACGAACATCGAGCGCTTCTCGTGGTCGCCCGGCGTCTTCTCGGCGAGCAGCTCCGCCAGTCGCACATACCCCTCGTAGGGCGTCACGGTGAACAGCGTGTGCGTCACCTGCTCGAGCTGCGCGGCGGCGGCAGCGGTCGCCGCGGGGTTCCCGTGGCCTATGGTCGTCACGCCGATGCCGCTGCCCAGGTCGAGGAAGCGGTTGCCGTCGACATCCGTCACCCAGGGCCCGTCCGCGTGCGCGATGTAGATCGGCAGCACGCTGCCCACGCCTCGGGCCACGGTGCGCAGGCGTCGCTCGTGGATCTCGCGACTGCGCGGTCCCGGCACCGCGGTGAGGACGGACGGTGCGGACGAGCGGGCGGGAAGCACGCGGGACGAGGGCATGGTGGCTCCTTCGGTGAGCGTCGCCGAACGAAGGGATCCGCTCGGTCGGATCGACCTAAGACTATGTCAGGCTTTGACCTATGTCAAAGATGGAAGCACCGATCGGGTCCGACGATCGCTATCCCACGGCGTTCACCGTCGAGGACTTCCGGCAGAACGTCGCCCGCGTCCAGGCGCGCATCGCCGATGCCGCCCGGCGGGCGGGACGCGCGCCGGAGGACGTGACGCTGCTCCCGGTGAGCAAGACCGTCCCGACCGACCGTGTCCGCGTCGCCATCGAGTCGGGCATGCGACTGCTGGGCGAGAACAAGGTGCAGGAGGCCGTGCGCAAGAACGGCGAGACCGCCGACCTCGACGTGTCTTGGTCGATCATCGGGCACCTGCAGACCAACAAGGCCAGAGACGTCGCCGCGTTCGCGACCGAGTTCCAGGCGCTCGATCGACTGCGCGTGGCCGAGGCGCTCGACCGCCGCCTGCAGGCCGCAGGGCGCAGTCTCGACGTCTTCGTGCAGGTGAACACCTCGGCGGAGGACTCCAAGTTCGGGATGCCGCCGGAGGAGCTCCCGGCGTTCCTCGAGGCGCTTCCCTCCTACTCCGCCCTTCGCGTGCGGGGGCTGATGACCCTCGCCATCCTGACGCCGGACGATGCACGGGTGAGGGAGTGCTTCGCCGTGCTGCGCACGCTGCGCGATCAGGCGAGGGAAGACGCGCCCGAGCTCATCGGCAACGGCGAACTCTCGATGGGCATGTCGGGTGACTACGAGATCGCCGTCGAAGAGGGCGCTACCTGCGTGCGCGTCGGGCAGGCGATCTTCGGCGCCCGCGCGCTGCCGGACAGCTACTACTGGCCGGAGGCCTGAACGCCCGTGGTGCGGACCCTGCGTGCGTACCTCGCGCTCACCAAGCCCCGCATCCTGGAACTCCTCCTCGTCACCACGATCCCGGTCATGGTGTTCGCGGCCGACGGGTGGCCCGACCTCTTCCTGCTGGCAGCGGTGCTCCTCGGCGGTGCGCTGAGCGCCGGCTCGGCCGGGGCGTTCAACATGTACCTCGAGCGCGAGAGCGACGCCCTGATGGAGCGCACGGCCCAGCGCCCGCTGGTCACGGGGATCATCTCTCCGCGAGCGGCACTCACATTCGCCTGGTCGCTCGCCGTGGCATCCGTGATCTGGATGCTCGCGACCGTCGGGCCGGTGCCCGCGGCGCTGTCGACGGCGGGCCTGGTCCTGTACGTGGTCCTCTACACGCTCGTGCTGAAGCGCCGCACCGAGCAGAACGTGGTCTGGGGCGGGATCGCCGGGTGCGTCCCCGTGCTCGTGGGCTGGACGGCGGAGCGCGGAGTCATCGAGTGGCCGGCGGTCGTGCTGTTCCTCGTGGTGTTCTTCTGGACGCCTGCGCACTACTGGCCGCTGTCGATCACCTACCGCGACGACTACCGCCGGGCGGGGGTGCCGATGCTCGGGGCGACGCGCGAACCCGGTTACGTCGCCCTCCGGGTGATCGGGTACGCGTGGGCGACCGTCGCCTGCTCGCTCGTCCTCCCGCTCGTCGCGGAGGTGAGCTGGCTGTACCCGGCGGTCGCCGTAGGGGCCGGAGCGGGGTTCCTGTTCTCGGCGCACCGCCTGCGGGTCCGCGACCGCCGCGGGTGTGAGCTGCGCCCGATGCTCGTCTTCCGGGCATCGATCGTCTATCTCGCTGTGCTCTTCCTCGCCGTCGGGGTCGATCCGTTCCTCCGCTCGTGAGTCCGGCCGCTGCTGGTCGCGAGCGGAGGTCAGTCGTCGGTGCGGAACCCCGCTGCCTTGTGCGTCCCGTCGCAGAAGGGCTTGAGAGCGGAGAGTCCGCAGCGGCACAGCGCGATGGTGCGGCGGTGCGGCGCGATCGGCTCGCCGTCGCCGGTGCGCAGCTCGACGTCGCCGCGCACCAGCAGCGGGCCGTCGGGGTACGGCGTGATCGTCGCGCGCGCGTGCGCATGCCCGGTGCTCACGATGACACCCGTCCGCGCAGCGACGACAGGCCTGCCGACCAGGCGTCCAGAGTGCGAGCTCCGCTCCAGCCGTCCACGGCGAGGCACGCGGCAGCACCGAACATGATGTCGGAGAGCAGCTCCGGGCGATCCTCCGCGAGGCTGCCGGCGAGGTCGCGCGCCGCGATCTGCTCGTGCACGGCGTCGGCTTCGACATGCTCGTCGAAGTACTCCGCGACATCCGCGTCGAAGCCCAGGCGCCGGAGGCCGTCCGCATACAGCCGGCACGGGATGGACGAGGTCATCTCGAACGCGGCGAGGTGCCCGACGATCGCTCCGACCAGGCGGCGGTTGAGTCCGAACAGCGACATCATGTTGAGCGACGCGAGTGTGACGGCCGGCACGTCGTCGACGTAGGCGCCGTAGGTGTCGTCGAGCCCGGCGGCCCGCATCGCGCGAGCGTAGAGCACGGCATGCACGCGCTCCGGACGCCCGCCGCCGTACTCGTCGGACTGGATCTCGACGAGCGCGGCCTTGGCGCGGCCCTCCAGACGGGGAATCGCCCAGGAATGCGGATCCGCTTCGCGCAAGGTGTACACCGAACGCAGGACGAGCATCTCCTCGGCCTGCTCCCTGGTGGCCTTCTTCGCGAAGTACCGTGACAGGCTCGGGCCGGTATCGGCGGCGGCGAGGGCGAAGAGCGCCCGGCCGACGGCATCCACGGTCGGCTCCGGCAGCTCCGGGATCGGTACCCTCGCGCGCAGCTCGCTCTCGAACGCCCCCTCGAGGAGACGCCGGGTCGCGAGGAGCGCGGGATCCCACTCCAGGTCGGCGGCCAGCGTGGGCAGTGATCCGTATGCGGAGGCGTAGAGGAGGAAGAGCGCGAGCTGGATGTCGTCGTCGCGTGCGATGTCGCCGCTCGCCGCCACCGCTTCCGCGGCGAGGGCGGTGTGGTCGGATTCGTCGGCGCCGTCGCCCGTGAGGTGCGCCAGGACGGCGCGGCTCACCGGGCCGCGCGCCGCGAAGGCGAGGGATGTGCCGGGGGTGGACGCCGGGGCGGATGTGGTCATGTGTCGGGCTCCCAATCGATGCGGACATTCGCATCCTGCCCGCCCGAGCGAGGTGGGCACAGGGACTTGACGTGCGCCGCCCAGCGGGGCATGCGGCGGACGCGGATGCGAAGCGGAGCGCGACGATCGAGGGGCGTTAGGCTGACGTCGATGACTGCGCAGGGCTCCTGGTCCCACTACGCCTCGCCGCGCCACGCGCTGCGGCGTCTCCTGGTCTCGTGTCACGGCGCCGGGGAGCAGTCGGGCCCCCTGCGCCCCTTCAGCCGGCGTGCGCTGCCCACCCGAGGCCTGGTGTACGTCTCCGAGGGGCGCGGCACGTACGAGGAATACGAACCGCGGAGTCTGCGGTTGCCGGTCGAGGGACCGGCGGTGATCTGGCTGACCCCCGGCGTCCGGCACGGATACGGACCGGATGCCGGCGGCTGGTCCGAGCACTGGATCCTGTTCGAGGGCGAGCCGTTCGCGGCCTTCGAGGGGACAGGGCTGGGAGGGCGGCTCCGCCCGGTGCAGTCGCTCGCGCGGCCCGTGGACGAGGCGGAAGCGCTCTTCGGAGAACTGCGGGAAGCGGTCGCCGCGGTCGGGCCGCGGTCGGAGGTCGCCGCCTCGGTCGCCGCGCAGCGGCTCCTGCTCGCGATCCTCGATGCTCTCGATCCCGTGGAGGCGGCGGGCGAGGGCGGGAGCGTCGTCGACCTCATCGCTCGGGATGCTGCCCGATCGCTCTCCGTGGCTGACCGCGCCGGAGGAGTCGGGCTCACAGCCCGCGAGCTCGGCGAGGCGGTGCGCACCGCGACGGGATTGACCGTCAACGACTTCGTGATCGAGGTGCGCCTCACGCGTGCGCAGACGCTCCTGGCGGAGACGCGACTCGACGTCGGCCAGATCGCGGCACAGGTCGGGTACGAGGACGCCGCGTACTTCTCGCGCATCTTCAGCCGCCGCACCGGCGTCTCGCCCTCGGTGTTCCGGCGGCAGCAAGCTCGCGTTCAGAACGACTGAATCATCCAAGTCCCCAGGCTCTCATCCCGAAAATCCAACGATCGGGCGTGAAAGTCCATGGACTGAAGTCCAAATGTCCTCGATCCTGGATTCATGTTCACGTCCAACGGATATACGCTCGACGACTCGCCTTCGCGGTTGGGGTGGATGGAGCCCGTGCCCGATGCCATCCGCACCGACAAGGACGCCCTGTGGGAGCGCCTGCGCCGGGACGGCTACCTGTACCTGCCGCAGCAACTCGATCCGCAGATCGTGCGCGACTTCCGCGAGTATTACTTCACCGCCATGTCCGACACCGGGATCGTGGCACCCGGATCCGACCCCGCGGTCGGCGTCGGCGCCCAAGGCGAGATCGACAGGGCCAAGATCCGCTCGGCGCTGTTCGACCACATCGTTCCCGGCGAACAGTATGCGGCGCTCACGGGGCACCCCGATATCCGCGGGTGGTTCGAGTGGTTCCTCGGTGAGGACGTGCATCTGCACAAGCGCAAGATCATCCGCCACATCCGCCCGGGGGAGTCGGGGATCGGCACCGCGACGCAGGCGCACTACGACCTCGTGTATCTGCGTGAGGGGAGCGAGCGCGTGCTGTCGATGTGGATCCCGCTCGGGGACTGTCCGGCCGAACAGGGCGGCCTCGCCTACCTCGAGGGCAGCCACCACTGGGCGCTCGCCGACGAACGTGCGCGCGGCGACAAGCACCCTGCCGCGTCGATCACCGCCGACCTCCCCGGACTCGCCGATGCGCACGACGCCCGCTGGCTGATGGCGAACTACCGCGCCGGCGATGTGATGGTGCACTCGTCGTACGTCGTGCACGCCAGCACCGACAACGTCGATCCGCTCGACCGCGTCCGCCTCTCGACGGACATCCGCTACCAACGCGCTTCCGAGCCGATCGACTGGCGCTGGCAGGAGCACTGGCACCTGGATGACGGACTGTGAGCGGTGTGAAGGACAACAGGGGCAGCGGGATCTGGGACGCGGAGAACGTGGATGCACGGACCACCGTCGACCTCGGCGAGCGAAGCTACCACTGGCGCGAATACACGACCGCTGCGGGGCCGGTCCGGGGCTGGGCGCATCACGGCGTCGTCGTCGGCCCCGACGGTGAGGGACTCGTGACCGCGTCGCCGGACGGCCGCGCGCTCGTGCATCTGCGTCATGCACAGGGGCGACGCACCGCTGAGCTCGACGTCACCGAGTGCCACGGCATGAGCGTCGACGCGTTCGGCACGGAGTACGCCATCTGGATCGCCGACAACGGCACGAAGTACGACCACCGGGAGCGCGGCGACCACCTCGACGTCGACCGGCCTGGACAGGTCGTGCGGGTCGACGCCACCGGGCACACGCAGCAGGTCATCGACGACAGCGCCCTCGGTGAGGAATCCCGTGGCTGGCGTCCGACCGGCGTGACGAGTGAATCCGAGCGCGACGGCGGACGCATCTGGGTCGCGGACGGCTACGGGCGCAGCCGCGTGCACTGCTTCGCCCGCAGCGGAGAACCGCTCTGGACGACCGACGGCGGCGACGGCGGCCTGGCCTTCGCGTCACCGCACGCCATCATCCTCGACACACGCCGGCCCGTTCCCGAACTGCTGGTCGCGGATCGCAACAACAGACGGATCGTCGTGCTCAGCACCGAAGGGCGGTTCCTCCGCTCCTACGGCGAGGGAGAGCTGACGAGCCCATCGGGGTTCGCGCTCGACGGAGAGCAGGTGTGGGTCACGGAACTGCACGGCGCGATCGTGGCATTCGGGCTCGACGAGCGGGTGGCCGCGCGGCTGGGCGACACCGACGGCGCGGACGCAGCCGGCTGGCCGAACACGATCGTCGGCGATGAGCTGGAGCGGTCCGAGCTCGTCGGGGGTGTCTTCCGCAGTCCGCACGGCATCGCGGTCGACGCGTCGGGGGCCATCGCCGTGTCGGAGTGGGTGATCGGCGGTCGCGTGATCGTGCTCACGCCGCAGTGATCCTCCGGTCGGATCAGCGGCAGACCTCGAACGCGTAGCCGTCGATCCGGTCGCGATGCTCGGCGGTCGACGTGTCGAGCAGCGCCTCATCGGGCCAGTCCGGATCGAAGACGACCTCGCCGTCGGCGTGCAGCAGGAGCTCCTCTGGCGAGCGCGAGCAGCAGCGCCGCGACGGCGGGGAGCAGCGCGCCACGGAGCAGCCGGTTCAGTGCGTCGCCCCGTACAGCTCCGCGATCTCCTTCGAGCCCATCCCCTGGGAGTAGGTCGGGTGCTGGGGCCAGCCCTCCGGCACGTCCTGCCACTCCTCCTGCCGGCCGTACGGCAGCAGATCGACGAGCCCCTGCAGGGAGCTGAGCCGCTCGGTGCCGCGGCCCTCGGTGTGCCAGGTCCGGTACACGGTCTCGCCGTCGCGCAGGAAGACGTTCACCCCGAAGCCCGCGTTCGGAGGGGCATCCACATCGGCTCCGAACGTGCTGTCGGCGCTCGAGTACCAGTCCATCCGGTTGCCCACGCGGTCGCGGTAGGCCAGAGCCTCATCGATCGGACCGTTCGTCCCGATCACGAAGCGGGCGTCGTAGTAGCGATCGAGCACGTCGAGCCGCGTGAACTGCGAGGTGAAGCCGGTGCAGCCGGGGCACTGCCACTCGCTGCCGTCCGACCACATGTGGTTGTAGACGATGAGCTGCGAGGCGCCGTCGAAGATGTCGGCGAGACGCACCGGACCGTCGGCGCCGACGAGTGTGTACTCGGGCAGCTCCACCATGGGCAGACGGCGTCGCTGCGCGGCGATGGCATCGAGTTCGCGGGTCGCGGCCTTCTCGCGCACCCGCAGCGCGTCGAGCTCGCGGCGCCATGTCTCGGCATCGACGACCGGCGGAAGGGCTGTCTGTCCTGTGCTCACGATGACCTCCGGTTGCTGAGCGACGGTGCGTCCAGTCTGCGCGCGGCCGCCGACACGGTCAATGCGGGTCGGGGCCGGACGCGGCGACGTCGGCCGGCACGGACTCGGCCGGATTGCGACGGATGCCGATCCACGACACGACGCCGCCGATCACGAGCAGCGCCGCGGTGACCCACGCCGCGCTGTGGAACCCGTCGAGGTCGAGGGTGCCACCGACGATCGTCGACAGCATCGCGACCACGAGCAGGCCGGCGACGCGGGAGACCGCGTTGTTCACGGCCGAGGCGATACCGGAGTGGTTCTCATCGATCGCCCCGAGGATCGCGGCGGTCAGCGGGGCGACCGTGAGCGAGAGCCCGAGCCCCATCACGATCATGGCCGGCAGCACCTGCCACCAGTAGTCGAACTCGGTGGAGACGAGAAGCAGCATCAGGGCGCCGACGGCCATGAGTAGCGGGCCGACCGTCATGAAGATGCGCGGCCCGAACCTGCCGGCCCACTGGCCGGCGCGCGAGCTGACGAGGATCATCAGGATCGTCATGGGCAGGCTCGCGAGCCCCGCGGCGGTCGCGCTGAGTCCCGCTCCCTGCTGCAGGTAGACGCCGACCACGAACCCGTTGAGCGACAGCGCGGCGTACACGAAGAAGGTGGCGAGGTTGCCCCAGCCGAAGTCGCGCACCCGGAACAGCCAGAGCGGCATGAGCGGCGACGCCGAGTGCTGCTGGCGCCACAGGAACAGGGCGAACAGGGCTGCTCCGGCGATCGCGGGGATCCAGATCGCGGGCGACTGCCACCCCATGTTGGGCTGCTCGATCAGGGCGAACACCACGGCGCCGAGACCGATCGCGCACAAGGCTCCGCTCCACCAGTCGACCTTGATGCCGCGCGGATGCTCCGGAAGGTGGAGGCGGGCGAGCAGGAAGAGGGTGATCCCGATCGGGACGACGTTGATGAGGAACACGAAGCGCCACGACAGGAAGTCGACGAAGAGTCCGCCGAGCAGCGGGCCGACCAGCTGGGCTGCGGTGGTGAAGGCGGTCCACACCCCGATCGCGCGGGACTGCACGTCGGAGCGCATGGTCGCGGTGATCAGCGCGAGCGAGCTCGGCACCAGCAGGGCCCCGGCGGCGCCCTGCGCGGCGCGGGCGATGATCAGCATCAGGGGATCGAACGCCGCAGCGACCGCGATCGAGGCGATGCCGAAGGCGATGAGGCCGATGCGCATCACGAGGACGCGGCCGTACGCGTCGGAGACGGAGCCCGCCAGCAGGATCAGGGCGCTCAAGGTGATCAGGTAGGCATCGACCACCCACTGCTGCGTGGTGATGCCACCGCCGAGCTCACGGCTGATCGCCGGCAGCGCGACGTTCACGACCGTGCCGTCGAGGAACGTCACGAAAGACGCGAGCACCGCGATCGAGATCACGAGCCGCTGGAGCGGGGCGAAGGATGCCACAGGCCGACCCTACTCCCGGTGGCGGACCCCCGGGGCGGTGCGATCACGGCGCCGGAGCGGGCTCCGGACGCGGTGTGGTCTGCGCGGCGGGAGACGGCGTCGGCGTTCCGGCGAGGAGCAGCTCCGCGAGTCCGTGCGTTCCGTCCTCATCGTGCGCGCGTCGCTGCCGGGCGGCGCCGGTGCCGTGGACGCGCAGACGCTCGACTCCGTCGCGGATCCGCTCCTCGTCATCGAGCTCACGCAGTGCGGGGCCGATGATCGCCAGCATCCGCTCGGCGACGGCCCAGGCATCATCCACCTCGCCGGTCGTCGGATCGATCAGACGGGCACCCATTCCGCGGCGGGCCGCCGTCCACAGGGAGGCGTCGATCCCGTCGACGCCGATGTCGGCCTGCCGCTGATCGTCCGTGCGCACGATCGCCCGCGAGAGGAGTGCGGCGAACACCGAATCCTCCGGCGTCAGCTGCGCATCGAAGACCCGCACCTCCACGGTGGGATAGCGCTCCGAGATCCGGGCCGCCCACGCCAACGACGCGGCATCCGTGACGGCGTGCAGATCGATGAGCCGCCGCACACCGGCGCGATAGTCGTCGAAGTCGTGGAACCTCGGAGGGCTCCACGACGCGGGCAGCCGGCGGATCAGGATGCTGCGCCAGCTGGCGAAACCGGAGTCGCGGCCGCTCACATACGGGCTGTTGCCGGTGAGTGCCAGCAGCACGGGGAGCCAGCCCCGCACGCGGTTCAGTGCGCGGACCCTCTCCTCGTCATCGGTGACCTCGACGTGCACGTGCAGGCCGTTGACCTCATGGTCGCGGGTGAGATGACCGAGCTGTGCGGAGACGTCGTCGTAGTGCGGGGAGGGCGAGACGGCCGAAGAGCGCGTCGTCGCGAACGGCGTGCCGGTGCCGGCGGCGATCGCCTGCTGCTCCCGGGCATGCCAGCCGATGAGCCCTCGCAGGTGTCGCAGCTGTGCGTCGGCGTCGTCGGCGGTCGAGACGGGCTCCGTCAGGCACTCGATCTGCGAGGTCAGGTACTCCTTCGTGACCTCGCCACCCGTGCGCAGGCGGGTGATGCGCTCGCGAGTGCCGGCGGCCAGAGTCACGGGCACCAGCGAGTGCTCATCGAGGAAGAGGAACTCCTCCTCGATGCCGAAGCGGGTCATCCCCGGCCTCAGTGATTCCGGAGCGCGGAGATCAATTCGGACTTCCGTTTGCCGCTGTAGCCGGTGAGGCCCAGCTCCTTCGCGCGCTTGCGCAGCTCAGGGACGGTCCAGTCCTCGTAGTCGCCATGCTCTCCGCCCCGCCGTCCGACCGCGCTGCGCCCTTCTTTCGCGGCGGCATTCGAGATGCGCGCAGCCTTCTCCTTCGACGCCCCTTCGTCCCTGAGCTCTTCGTACAGCTCGGGATCCTTGAGTGAATTGTTCCGTCGTCCTGGCATGTTTCTCATCTCCTTCGCGCATTCGGAGGGTGGAAGTCAACCCCCTCTGGCAGATGGTGTGCCACGGCTAGCGTGGAGTCACCGCAGTCGGGCGTCCGCGCCCCGAAAGAAGGGAAAGACCGATGAACATCCTCCTGATCATCGTCATCGTCGTCGCAGTGATCCTCGCGATCACCGGAGGACTGGTGCAGTCGCTCCAGTTCCTCCTGTGGGTCGGGCTCGTCCTCCTCGCGATCGCTGTGATCGCCTGGTTGATCCGAGCGATCAGTGGCAGCCGCAAGGTCTGACGACACCGTACGTCTGACCCCATCGAGGTGAGGCCCGCCCATCGGCGGACCTCACCTCTTCGGCGTCCGAGGGGCCGTTACTTCTTGTCGAACGCGTCGCGAACGCTGTCGCCGGTCTTCTCGGCGGCGTCCTTCACGTTCTCTCCGGCCTGCTTGGCGGAGGCCTTGACCTGATCCGCCTTGCCCTCGGCCTCGAGCTTCTCGTTGTCGGTGAGCTTTCCGACGCCTTCCTTGACCTTTCCGGCGGCCTTCTCGGCGGCGTTCTTGATGTCGTCTGCGGCACTCATGTGCAGCTCCTCTCGTAGGCGGTTGGATCGTCTCCGACACTGTCACCGTGTTGCCGAAGGGGCCACGGGATTGACAATCGGGCCGGGGCGTGACAGCGTTCCGCCCGCCATCGACGCGCGCTCCGCGAAGGACTAGCCTGGCGCCAGGCGGGTGGTCCTGCCCGCGGACCTCGACCAAGGAAGCGGTGTGCGATGGACTCGATGATGATGGGCGCCATGTCGAAGAACATGGAGTCGATGCCCGACATGCAGATGATGGACATGTCCGTCATGCAGGCGTGCATGGATGCGTGCGCCGCGTGCGAGCAAGCCTGCACGGTGTGCTCCACGCAGATGATGGACTGTTCGCCCGCGTGCATGAACTGTGCGGACATGTGCAACACCATGATGCGGTCGATGATGCGGATGCAGGGCATGACGCCCGCCTCGATGATGGCGATGCTCAACGCCTGCATCGCGATGTGCAAGACGTGCATGGATGCGTGCGCGCGTCATGCGGACGAGAGCGACGTGTGCCGGATGTGCGCTCAGGCGTGCCAGGCCTGCATGGATGCGTGCTCCGCCATGAAGGACATGCTGATGGCGAGCGCCTGAACCGCAGCTCGGGTTCAGGGATTCCTCGGAGGCTGGCGTCAGACGGCGGCGACGTTGAACTGGGTGCTGCCGACGGCCAGCACGCCGTAGCGCGTGTGCAGGGCGACGGGCGTGCCAGGTGCGGCCTCGAGCGCGGCGCCGGCTCCGTTCCACAGCGCATGCGCTTCGCCGTCGAGCGTGCGTACCAGGAGGTCTCCGGAGACGGCGTCGGCGTGTTCGACCAGAGCGTCGATCCACTCAGCCGGCGTGGCCGAGGCGATGCGTGCCTGGATCAGGTGCAGTGCGTGGCCGGGGGCGAACGAGGAGCACCGGCCGCCATGGCTGCACATGCACGCCGCACGCTCACGCACCGGGAGGGGCGAAAGGCGGTTCAGCGGCGTGGACACGGTGGTCTCCTTCTCGTTCGACGTCTTCTCGTTCGACGTTCCGGAAAGACTAAGTCGGCCGTCCCGCGGCGCCCAGGCCGGCCGACACGGAGTGAAACAAACGGGTGTAGGCTCGCCGGGTGCTGTCGTCGATGAGCGCCCTCGGGGCGCAGAACGGAGCTGCAGGCGCCTTCCGCGCCGCAGACAGAGGCTGAGGACCCACCGGAGGCGGAACCCCCGTCCCCGGTGCCGTGTCGTACCCGGCGTCCGCGTCCGGGAATCCTTCCTCCGATCGACTCGCCTTCGCGGCGACCACTCCGAAAGCACTTCTCTCATGCGTCCCATCGATGAGCGCGCCATCCGCGACTCCTTCCTCAACGCCTCCCGCAAAGAGGTCTCCGACCTCACCCTGCCTCCCGGTTTCGCCGAGCTCGACTTCGATCGGCTCGACTTCCTCGGCTGGGTCGACCCGAAGATGCCCCGCCGGGCCTACGTCGTCACCTGGATCGATGACGCCCCGGTCGGCGTCTTCCTGCAGCGCGCCGAGCAGCGCGTGATCGCCAGGGCGCAGTGCTCGTGGTGCGAAGACGTCACTCTCCGCAACGACGTGCAGCTGTTCGTGGCCAGGAAAGCCGGGCCGGCCGGGCGGAAGGGCGACTCCATCGGCGTGCTCACCTGCGCCGAGTTCGGCTGCAATCGGAACGTGCGGATCCTGCCGCCGCTGGCCTACCAGGGCTTCGACCGCGAGTTCGCGCGCGACCTGCGCATCCTGCGACTGCAGGAGCACGTCGCGGGCTTCCTCGCCGAGGTCGCGGGCTGACCCGACTCTCGACCGGAACGGGCAGGGGCGGGATGACCGAGCTAGGAGATCCGGGCGCGCACGTGCGCCCAGGCAGGTGCCGTCAGCTCCGCCGAACGTCGGGCGAACTCGTCGAAGCTGCGACGACCGGGCCAATCGGTCGGCAGCATCGACGGGGGAAGACCCGGGTCGGTGTAGGGCAGCACCCGCCAGCGGTCGATCAGCTGCACATACGCGGCGAACGGCTCGGCGGGGAGCGCGTCGAGCGAGACCTGGAAGGCGAGGTGCTCCGCGCGCAGCGCCTCCAGGTCCCACCACCGGGCCGCGGCGTCGATCAGGGGACCGGAGGGGACGGGGGTGGATGACAGGAACAGCGTCGCCCACGGGCGTGCGTCGAGTTCGTCGAGGATCTGCGCCACCTCGTCCTGCAGGTGGCCGGGGCAGATCCACAGCGCCGGTGACACGACTCCTGCGCCGATCCACTGCAGCCGTCGACGCAGCTGATGGCGCACGCTCCGCGCGCTCTCGGGGATCGAGAACGACAGCAGGCACCAGGGGTCGGCATCCGTCATCTCCCGCATCTCGAAGATGCGCCGGTCGCCGCGCTCGAGCATCGGGATCGCGGCCGGGTTCAGTCGGTAGCCGATCTGCTCCTCACGCTCGGCGAGCAGCAGCCCCTTCTGCTTGAGGCGTGCGACGCCGGTGCGCGCCGGGGCGGCCTCGACGCCGAGGTCGCCGGCGAGGGCCACCAGATCGGCGGCCGAGATCCAGCCGCCGAGCGGGCGCAGGAAGACGCCGATGAACGTCCGCAGCAGCGAGGCGGTGCTGCCGGGACGCGCATCGATGTCATCGAGCACGGGGGCGGCGGCGAGATCAGAAGTCACCGGACTCCAAGGCGTCGCGCACCGCGAGCACGCCGGTGATCGTCTCGACGTGCGAGGTGCTCAGCGGGGAGAGCCCGAGGCGGATGCCGTCGGGGAACCGGAAGTCCGGGATGATGCCGTCGGCCCACAGCCGTCGCGTGACATCGCGGAAGTCCGGGTGGCCGATCGTGACGTGGCCGCCGCGCAGCTCGGCGTCGCGGGGGCTGAGCAGCCGCACACCGAGAGGCGCGAGCACCTCGTCGTAGGCGCGCACCGCGAGATCGGTCAGCGACTGCGACTTGGCCCGCACACCCTCGATCGTGGACTGCTCGATGAGGTCGAGCATGCCCTGCATCGCGAGCATCGACGTCACCGGAGGGGTGCCGCTGAGCAGCTGGCGGATGTCGCCCGATGGCACGTACGCGGGCCCCATCGCGAAGATGTCGGCGGCGCTCCACCAGCCCTGGATCGGCTGACGCAGCACACCCTGGAGTCCCCGGCGGAGATAGGCGAAGGCGGGGGAGCCGGGGCCCCCGTTGAGGTACTTGTAGGTGCAGCCGACGGCCAGGTCGACACCCCAGTCGTCGAGCTGCATCGGGATCACGCCGACCGAGTGGCACAGGTCCCACATCATCAGGGCGCCGACCTCGTGCACCGCCGCCGTGATGCCCGGCATGTCGGCCAGCGCTCCGGAGCGGTAGTCGACGTGACTCAGCGACACCAGGGCGGTGCGGGCGGAGACCACGGCCTCGACATCGGCGATCGTCACTCCGTGCACGGGGTCGGGCTCGAGCCAGCGCAGGGTCATCCCCGTCTCGGCGGCGACACCTTCGGCGAGGAAGCGGTCGGTGGGAAAGTTGCCCGCCTCGATCACGAGCTCGGTCCGGTCCGCGTCGGCGGCCGCGGCGGCCCGCATGAGCTTGTAGATCAGCACGCTGGTCGAGTCGGCGACGACGGTCTGCCCGGCGGCCGCGCCGAGGGCTGTGCGGCCGATGCGGTCGCCGAGCTCCATCGGCAGCGTCATCCACTGCTCGTCCCAGGAGCGGATCAGCGGCGTGCCCCAGTCGTCGCGCACGAAGGCGGCGAGCTTCTCCGGTATGTCGCGCAGGGGGCGGCCGAGCGAGTTGCCGTCGAGGTAGGCGGTGACGCCGGGGGCATCGGCGAATGCATCGAGGTGCGCGCGCAGCGGGTCGGCCGCGTCGAGGGCGCGGGCGCGTTCGAGGAGGGCGTCATCGCGGGGATCGGTCATGTCACACCTTCAGATCTGCGGGGGTGAGGGGGCGGGCGTCGAGAGGGCCGGCGGTCGCCGCGCTGCCGGGGACGAGCAAGAGCGGCGACCTCGAGCGGGTTCAGGTCGACCGGCATCGGCCCGTTGCCCAGATCGGTGCCGTAGAGCACGGTGCCGCCGGCGGCGTGGAAGCGGCGCACGTTGTCGACCGCGATCGCACGCTCCGGGTCGTCGTGGATCGCCAGCGTCGAGATCCACGAGGCAGCGGCCGCCTGGCGGGCGATCTCGTCGTCGTCGAGGCGCTCCGTGAACGGGGCATGGGCGAGACGTGCCGCGCCGAGACGGACGACGCGCTGCGCTTCGCCCGCACCCTCGGCGTGCGCGACGACGAGGAGGCCGCGGTCGGCGGCGAGTCCGACGGTCCGGCGGAAGAGGTCGTCGGTGAAGACAGGGCCCGCGGTGCTGTTGCTGGTGACCTTGATACAGGAGGCGCCGGCATCCGCCATCTCCGCCACAGCTTCGACCGCGGCATCCACGTCGGCGATCTCACGGACCGAGCCTGCCGGCGCCCAGTCACGGTCGGAGGGGTAGCCGCCCGGAGCCGTCAGGAACGCGCCGGCGAAGTCGATCTCCACCGCCTGCCGGGTTCGTATCTCAGGAGCATGAGCGTCGGCCGGGCCGGATTCGCCCGTGGCGGACCGGTCGGAGGGTGTTCCTCCTGAGTTGTGCACGGCGAGCCGGCGCAGTTCCTCGGGCTCTCCGCCGAGGTCGACCACGCGACCGAGACGGGAGCCCGCCAGCAGGGCGTGATCCACCAGCTGCAGGTGCACGTGGTGGTCGGTGAACCCACCGATGATGACGCCTTCGATGCGGGGGAGTCCGGCGGTCGGGACCTCTTCGCGCAGCCGCACACGCCCGTCGACGAGCTCGACGACGCCCTCGCGCCACCCGAACCCGTCGAAGAACGTCGCGGCGTGCATCAGCGGCCGATCTCGGTGCGCACGGTGTAGAGCTCGGGGAAGAAGGTCAGATCCAGCGCGCGCTGCAGGAAGCCGACGCCGCTGGAGCCGCCGGTGCCGACCTTCATGCCGATCGTGCGGGCGACGGTCTTGAGGTGCCGGAAGCGCCAGAACTGGAAGTTGTCCTCGAGGTCGACCAGGTCTTCGCACGCCTCGTACAGGTCCCAGTACCGGCTCGGGTCCTGATAGATCTCGCGGATCGCGGGCACCAGCTCCGGGGTTTCCCGGTACGGCTCGCGCACGTCGCGTTCGAGGATCTCGGTCGGGATCGGCAGCCCGCGTCGAGCGGCGAAGCGCAGGAACTCGTCGTACAGCGTCGGCTTCTCCCACTCGGCGGTGAGGAGAGCGAGGTTGGCGGGGTGGTCGGCGAAGACGCTCAGCATCTTCTCGTTCTTGTTGCCGAGCGCGAACTCCACCGCCCGGTACTGCACGGACTGGAACCCGGACGAGTTGCCCAGAGCACCGCGGAACTGCGCGTATTCGGTGGGGGTGAGGGTGGCGAGCACCGACCACTGCTGCGTCATCACGTCTTGGATGCGCTTGACCCTGGCGATGCGCTTCAGTGCCTCGCGCAGGTCGTCGCGGGCGAGCAGCTCACGGGCGGACGACAGCTCATGCAGCAGCTGCTTGAGCCACAGCTCGGTGGTCTGGTGCTGGATGATGAACAGCATCTCGTCGTGGTGCTGCGGCTCGCTCACCGGATGCTGCGCCGTGAGCAGCTGGTCCAGCGCCAGGTACGAGCCGTACGTCATCCGGCCCGAGAGGTCGGTGACGATGCCGGATTCGAGGGCGCGTTCGTTCTCGGTGTGCATGTGCCGAACATATCACTTTCGTAGCGAGCGTCACAGGAGTGTTATATCTTGCGGATCCTCAGAGCGCGGGGGTGCGTGGCGGTGGCGTGCGACGGGTTCCCGGGCTGCCGGAGGCCTCGAACGCCGCCGCGAGGCGGAGCAACTTCGTGTCGTCGTAGGCCCGCCCCGCGAAGGTCAGGCCGATCGGCATCTCGATGTCGCTCATCAGGCCCATCGGCACGGTGACGGTCGGGATGCCGAGGTGGCGCACGGCGAGGTTGCCGTTCGCGATCCAGACACCGTTGCGCCAACCGAGGTCGGCGGACTCCGGGTTCACATCCATGTCGGCCGGGCCGACATCTGCGACGGCGGGGAAGACCACGGCATCGAGCCGCAGTACGTCCATCCACACTTCGAGATCGCGGCGACGGGTCTCCTCCAGGCCGCGCAGGCCGTCTTCGAGCTCGGGCATGTCGGTGAACGAGGCGTCGGGATTGACGCGCACCCAGTCGGGATACTCGGCGATGTCGTCGTCGAAGCCCGTGTAGCGGTCGGGGAGTGCGCCATCGGGGTGGGGGAAGATCGTGGACCCGTCGACATCGACGAGGGAGTGCAGGGCCGGGTCGCCGTTCGCCCCCAGGAAGTCTTCCCACGCCCACGCTGAGAGGTCGACGATCTCGCGGTGCAGGTACTCGGGCGAGACGAGGCCGCGGGTCGCGATGGTGTGGGCGCCCGGCCGATCGCCCTCGTAGTTCGACACCACGGGGAAGTCGACCTCGATCACTGTCGCTCCCGCGGCGGTGAGGTCGCGGCGAGCCGCCTCCCAACGTTCGATGACGCTCGCCCGTGTCTCGATGCGCCGGCCGGTGGGGCCGCCGATGCCGGGGTCCGCGGTGCTGCCGGCATCCGGATCCGCGTTGATGTACATGCGGGGGACGCCGATGCGCGTGCCGACGAGGGCGAGCGGGTCGCCGGTCCCGAGTGCCGGGTACGACTGCGGTCTGACGGTCGAGGCGGCAGGCAGTTCCACCCACGGCTGCACGCGCCAGAAGTCACCGCGGGTCTCCGCGTCGTCGGCGACGATCACCTCGAGCACCTCGAGCAGGTCGGCCATCGTGCGGGTGTGCGGCACCACGACGTCCATCGTCGGTACGAGCGGCCAGTTGCCGCGGGTCGAGATCACGCCGCGCGACGGCGTGTAGGCGCACAGGGCGTTGTTGGTCGCCGGGCCCCGACCCGACGACCAGGTCTCCTCGCCGAGTCCGAAGGCCGCGAAGCTCGCCGCCGTCGCCGTGCCGGAGCCGTTCGACGAACCGGAGGCGAAGGGCGCGGTGAGAGAAGCCGCGTCGTACGGGCTCTCGGCCCGGCCGTACACACCGCGCTGCATGCCGCCGTTGGCCATCGGAGGCATGTTCGTCAGCCCGAGGCAGATCGCGCCGCCCGCGCGCAACCGCTCGATCGTGAAGGCATCGCGCTGGGCCACGAGCTGCGCGAACGCAGGACTCCCCGCGGCGGCGGTGAGCCCGCGCACCAGGTAGCTGTCCTTCGCGGTGTACGGGATGCCGTCGAGTGGACCCCGTGTCTCCCCGCGGGCGCGGCGCGCGTCGGATTCCGTGGCCTCCCGCCGTGCCTCCGGGTTGGCGACCACGACGGCGTTCAGAGCGGTCTCGGTGTCGGGCGCGTCGAAGGCGGAGATGCGGGCGAGATATGCATCGACCAGCTCGACCGCGGTTGTCTCGCCTGTCTCGAGGGCGCGTCGCAGGTCGGCGATGGGCGCCTCGACCACGTCGAACATCAGCGACTTCCGTCGAGCGCGGGCTGCTGCTGGGTGATGCAGTGGATGCCGCCGCCGCGGTCGAACAGGGGGCGCGCATCGACCGTGACGACCCGGCGTCCGGGGTAGGCATCGGCGAGGATCTCGCGCGCCGCGGCATCGGCCTTCTCCTCGCCGAAGCCGCACGCCACCACGCCGTCGTTCGTGACGAGGTGGTTGACGTAGCTCCAGTCGACAGGCCCCTCGTCGTCACTCAGCGTCGACGGAGCCGGCAACCCGATCACCTCGAAGCGGCGGCCGGCGGCATCCGTCTGCTCCGAGAGCAGGGCGCGCAGCTCACGGGTGACGGCGTGGTCGGGGTGATCGGGATTCTGCTGGTCGTGCAGCAGCAGCCGTCCGGGCGAGACGATGGTGGCGACGATGTCGACGTGGCCGTTCGTGCCGAAGTCGTCGTAGTCGCGGGTGAGTCCGCGGGGGAGCCAGACAGCCTTGCTTGCACCGATCGTGCGGACCATCTCGGCCTCGATCCGCTGCCTGTCGGCGTAGGGGTTGCGTCGAGGGTCGAGCTGCACGGTCTCGGTGAGCAGCACGGTGCCCTCACCGTCGACGTGGATGCCGCCGCCCTCGTTCACGAGCGTCGAGCTCACGAGTTCGGCTCCGACCGCACCGGCCACGATGCGGGCGTGCTGCGCGGCCTTGCGCCATTCGGCCCATTCCGGCGCGCCCCAGCCGTTGAAGATCCAGTCGACAGCGCCGAGCACTCCCGGCCGCTCGTCGTCGACGACGAACGTCGGCCCGGAGTCGCGCACCCAGAACTCGTCGACGGGTGCCTCCACGATCTCGATGCTGCCGCTGAGCATGCGCCGGGCTCTCGCGATCTCGCTCGGGTCGACCAGCATCGACACGGGCTCGAACTCGGCGACCGCGTGGGCGACGGCTGTCCAGGTGGCGTAGCCCTCTTCACGCGCGGAATCGGTGTCGCCGAGAGTCTCGCCCTCCGCCGGGAACGCCATCCAGGTGCGCTCGTGACGTGCGGTCTCCGTGGGCATGCGCCAACTCATCGTGGTCTCCTCGCTGCGGCCGATCCATCTATTGAACACGCGATCAACAGGTGTTACGGTAACCCGTGATGAAGACCACGTCAACAGGTGCCGCCGCGCGGCGGATGTCGCCGGAGGAGCGCGATCACTCGATCCTCGACGGCGCGATCGCCCTTGCCCGCGAGAACGGACTCGAGAGCCTCACCGTGCGCGCGGTCGCTGCCCGCGTCGGAGTCACCCCCGCACTCGTCGCGCACTATCGACCGGGGATGGACACGTTCGTCGCCGATGTCTTCGGCCTGATCGTGACGGCGGAGCGCGACGAGGTGATCGCCGCGTTCGACGACACCGCCTTCGACGACGCCGACGACCTGAGGGCCGGTCTGCTGCGCCTGATCGAGACTCTGCTCGATGCCGACCGCGACGATGTCACCCTCATCTGGGTGCAGGCCTGGGCGCTCGGTGCCCGCAACGATGCGCTCGCGGCGCGCGTGCGGCAGGAGATGGACGGGTGGCAGAGCGCGCTCGAGCAGATCTTCGCCCGAGCCGCCGCCACAGGGGCGATCGCCGCCGGCCGTGCCGACACCGCCGCGTGGCTGCTGCTCGCGATGGTCGACGGCATGAATGCGCACTCGCTCGTGAAGTGGGCGCCCCGCGACCGTGCCGACCTCGCCCGGCGCGCGCTGTCGGCCGTGCTCGACAGCGCGACGCCCGAAGACTTCCGGTCCGCCGATTCCCGGCTCGCCGACTCCCGCCCCGAAGACTTCCGGTCCGCCGATTCCCGGCTCGCCGGCTCCCGTCCCGAAGACTTCCGGTCCGCCGATTCCCGGCTCGCCGACTCCCGCCCCGAAGACAAGTAAAGGAACGCCCATGGATGCTGTGCGCATGCACGCGGCCTCGCCCGAATCGACCGCGATCGTCGACGCCGTGCTCGACTATTCGCGTCGCCGCATGCTCGCCGCCGACGTGCCGCTCGACAAGCCGCAGTCCGAGGCCGAACTGCATCGTCTCGTCGGGCCCACGATCACCGATGCGGGCCTCGGCGCCGCGCGCGCCCTCAGCGTCTTCGAGCACGTCCTCGCTCCCGCGTGCCTGACCACGAGCCACCCGCTGTACCTGTCGTTCATCCCGACGGCTCCGACCATGGCTGCCATCGCGTTCGACCTGGTCGTGTCGGCATCCGGACTCTACGGTGGCAGTTGGCTCGAGGGTGCCGGCGCCGTGCACGCCGAGAACGAGGTGCTGTCCTGGCTCGCGAGCGAATTCGGTCTGCCCGACACCGCGGGCGGGGTTTTCGTGCAGGGCGGCACGATCGGCAACCTGTCGGCATTGGTCGCCGCGCGCGAGGCAGCGAAGGCTCGACTGATCGCAGCAGGCAAGGACCTGCCGACCCGGTGGAAGATCCTGTGCAGCGTCGAGGCGCACTCCTCGAACAAGTCGGCCGCGAGGGTCATGGATGCCGACGTGCTCCTGGTCCCGGCAGGGGAAGACGGCGTGCTGCGGGCGGAGGGGGTGCGCGAAGCCCTTCTCGCGCACGGCGACGAGATCTGTGCGGTGGTCGCGACCGGGGGATCGACGAACTTCGGCATCGTCGACGACATCTCCGGCATCGCCGCGCTCAAGGACGAGTTCGACTTCTGGCTGCACATCGACGGCGCCTACGGCCTCACCGCGATGCTGGCCCCCGAGGCGCGGCACCTCTTCGAGGGCGTCGAGCGTGCCGACTCGGTGATCGTCGACCCGCACAAGTGGCTCTTCGCGCCGTTCGACTGCTGCGCCCTGATCTACCGCGACCCCGACAGCGGGCGCCGGGCGCACACGCAGCACGCCGAATATCTCGACATCCTCACCGACGTCGACGAGTTCAGCCCCTCGGACTATTCGATCCAGCTCACCCGGCGACCGCGCGGTCTGCCGATGTGGTTCTCGGTCGCGACGTACGGGGTCACCGCGTACCGGGAGGCGGTGAGTGCGGGGCTCGCGCTGACGCGACGGATCGCCGACGAGATCTCCCGACGTCCCGAGCTGCGTCTCGTGCGCGACCCGCAGCTGTCGATCGTCGTGTTCGAACGCGAGGGCTGGGAGCGCGCCGACTACGACCGGTGGTCGTCGGCCCTGCTCGACTCGCAGCGGGCGTTCGTGGTGCCCAGCTCGCATGCCGGGCGACCGAACACGCGCTTCGCGATCCTGAACCCGCTGACGACCTTCGAAGACCTCGTCGGCATCCTCGACACGATGAAGTAGCGAGGCGTCGGCGCTCCGGGCACCGCCCTTTCGCCCTTGTCCGTGCCCGTGCCCGTGTGCGTGTGCGTGTCCGTGCCCGTGTGCCCGAGCGCCCGAGTGTCCGTCCATTTGCCCGCCGACACGCCACATGTCGGACGGACTACGGGGATGCGTCCGACATCTGGCGTGTCGGCCCCCGGGGTGAGCCAGTCCGAGGCGTGTCGGCCTCCGGGGTGAGCAAGTCCGGGGTGAGCCGGGCCCTGTGCCCGTCCATTTGCCCGCCGACACGCCACATGTCGGACGGACTACGGGTATGCGTCCGACATCTGGCGTGTCGGCCCGCAGGTGTGTCGGCCCGGGAAAGTCGGCCCCCGGGGTGAGCCAGTCCGAGGCGTGTCGGCCCCCGGGGTGAGGCGGCCCAGCGCGAGCCGGCCCGGGGCGTGTCGGCGGGCACATGCGGGCGCCGTCCGGGCCTCGACCGCGAGGTGCTCACGCGGGCGGATGCCGTCAGCGCGTGGTGTGCGCGTCGAGGAAGTCGATGGTCTTCTGGAGGGTCGTCCGCGCGTCGGGCAGGTCGAGGTGGAACTGGTACTCGTGGGGGAGCTGCGGCTCATGCGGGGCGGGCCAGAACTGGGTCGTCACGTCGACGCCGAGCTCATCCAGGCGCTGCGCCATCGGGATCGACTGCAGCCAGGTGAGCCCGTCGCCGTTGCCGCCGGAGATGTAGGTCGTCGGGAAGTCGGCGGTGACCCAGTCGACGGTCGACATGGTGGCCCCGGTCGAATCCTCGGCCCAGGTCTTCGTGCCGGAATAGGCCCACATCGCCGACTTGAATCCCCACCCGGCGATGCCGTCGAGCCGGGCGAGGGCGGCGAGGTCGTACACGCCGCAGTTCAGCACGGTCGCGGCGAGCTGGTCGGCCTCGAGGGAGGGCGTGATGCCCATGATGGCCGCGTAGTCGGGGCTCGTGATCAGGGTCGCCATCTGGCTCGCCAGCTGCGCACCGGCCGAGTCTCCGGCGAGCACGATCTGCGTCGGGTCGACGCCGAGCTCCGCGGCGTGGGCGTCGATGTAGGCGAGCGCCTCGTCGAGCTGGTGCACGGCGAGGGGGTAGACGCCCTCCGGGCCGATCGTGTAGTTCACGCCGATGGTCGTGTATCCCTCACCGGCGAGGATGCGCAGGTACGGGTCGACGTTCTCCTTGGCGCCCGAGATCCAGGCGCCGCCGTGTATCCACACCACCGTCGGCAGCGGCCCCGTGGCGGACGCCGGACGGAAGACATCCATCGTGGTGTCGGCGCCGCCATCCCCGTACGCGACGTCGAGCTTCTCGGTGAGCTTCGTGTCGGGGACGTGCCGCTCCATCTCGGCGGCGGTGTCGTCGCCGCCCTTCGTGAACACGGCGCGGATGATCATGGCGGACGGCCAGGGCGTGATCGACCCGATGATCGCGATCACGGCCACCACCGCGATGACCACTGCCAGGGCCACCTTCGTGCGGTGCCAGGGCCTGCGGACCTTCTTCGGGCGTGCGGATTCGTCGGCGTGCGCGTCGATGCTCATGGACCCCTCCCACCGCTCAGTGTGCCAGTATTCCGGCCGGTCGATCGCCGGCTCCGCACCGCACGGGGGCTCGATACGATGGGCCGATGGCCGACCGACCCCGACGACGACGCCTCGTGATCCTGTCGGCCACCGGCAGCATCCCGTGGGTGCGGCACCGCCGGGATCGGTGCGCGCCGTGAGCGCGGCGGGTCCGCAGGTCGACTATCGGCGGGTGCCGTCCGGCTACCTGCTCACGACCTTCGAGTACGACGTGCACGACCCGGTCGTCTGGCCGGAGCACGTGCACGACGAGCATGAGCTGCTGTGGTCGGCCGGCGGCATGGCGCGGCTCGAGGCCGAGGGTCGGGTGTGGGCGATCCCTCCTGCGCTCGCCGTGTGGGTTCCTTCGCGCGTGGTGCATCGGGCCTCTGCCGAGCGGGGCGCACGGGTGCGTGCCACCTATCTGACGCATGGCGGTCCCCACACGGCGGCGATGCCGGATGTCGTGACGGGGGTGGCGATGACCGAGCCGTTGCGCGTGCTGCTCGATCACAACCTGCAGGGCACTCTCGACGACGGTGCGCGGCATCGACTGCAGCGGGTGATCCTCGACCTGCTCGTGCCCGCGCCGCGCGAGTCGTTCGAGCTCGTGATGCCGCGGAGTGCGCACCTGCACATGGTCGCGAGTGCGATCCTCGCCGATCCCGCAGACAAGCGCACGACCGCCGATTGGGCCTACGAGTGCGGGGTGCACGGACGCACGCTGGCGAGGCAGTTCGAGGCGGAGACCGGGATCTCGTTCACGCAGTGGCGCATCCTCGCGCGGATGCAACTCGCGATCCGCGAACTCACGCACGGGCGCCCGATCGTCGCGGTCGCGCGGTCGGTCGGATACCGCAATCCGTCGACCTTCATCGACCATTTCCGCGCGCTCACGGGGCAGACGCCGGCGGAGTATGTGCGAGGTTCGCGGGCGGATCGAGCCAGCAGCGGCGGAGAGTGAGTACCGAAACCGGTACAACCCGTCCCCTCTTCGGCATGGGTGATCGTCTAGCTTAGGTCAGGCAACCCTTACCAACGCCGGGCGGTGTCATCGTCCGGGGTTTCGTCGCGATCACAGGAGTCCCATGTCCCTCTTCGCCTCCGCGCACCCGAATCGCAGAGTGCGCCGTCTCGCCGGCATCCTCACCGCCTCCGTCGCCGTGTTCGCGCTCGCCGCATGCAGCGCCCCCGCGGAGGGCGACGCCTCCGACGACACACGTGTCTACGAGAGCGCCTTCGGCGACGTCGAGCTGCCCGAGACCATCGAGCGCATCGTCTCGGTCGATTTCTACACGCCGGCCGCGCTGATCGATCTCGGCATCATGCCGGTGGGCGTGGTGAACACCTACTTCACCGACACCGAGGGGCTGGCGATCCCGGTGCAGTACTCGTCGGCCATCGCGGATGCCGACGTCGAGTCCATCGGCGAGTACTACGAGCTGAACCTCGAAGCCGTCGCCAAGGCTGACCCCGACGTCATCATCGCGACCAGCGACTTCCTGCCCCTGGACGACCCGCTGCGCGAGGAGCTGGAGAAGGTCGCGCCGATCATCACGTTCGACGCGCGTGACGGCGAGAGCTGGCGCACGCGCGCGACGGAGCTGGCGAAGATCCTCGACAGGGAGGACGTGCTGCAGCCCCTCGTCGAGAAGTACGACGCCCGCCGGGACGAGATCAAGGAGCAGTACGCGGGGATCCTCTCGGATCAGGCTGTCACGGTCTTCGTACCGTTCGCGGACGAGTGGGCGACGTACGCCGACACGCACTTCTCGACCCCGATCCTGCGCGACCTCGGAGCGACCTTCCGCGAGCAGGCGGACGACGAGATCAACGAAGCGAAGTTCCCGAACTGGTTCTCGTACGAGAACCTCGACCGTCTCGCCAACGCCGACGTCATCCTGCTCAACAACCACGACGAGGAAACTCTCGCGATGCTCGACGCGAACACGATCTGGCAGAACCTCCCCGCGGTGCAGGGCGGCATGGTGTTCGACTACATCCCGCTGTCGCCCACAGGATCGTTCGGCTGGGCGTCCGAGAACCTCGAGGATCTCGACGCCCTGCTCGCCCAGGTGCAGACGAAGGTCGACGCCCAGGGCTGATGAGCGAACTGCATGTCGCAGAGGTGACGCGCACCGCCTGGCTCACGCCGGGCATGGTGCGCGTCACCTTCGGCGGAGAAGGGCTCCGCGGTTTCCGCACGACCGGCGTCGGCGACGAGTTCGTCCGCGTGCACTTCCCCTCATCCGACGGGGTGCTGCATCTTCCGACGATCGACGAGGACGGCGTCTGGCACTACCCGGAGGGAGTGGACGACCACGTCGAGCCGTACACGATCCGTCGGCATGACGAGGCGACCGGCGAGGTCGACATCGACCTCGTGGTGCACGGCCACGGGCGGGCGGGCGCGTGGGCCTCCGCCGCGGTGCAGGGAGACCGGGTCGCGTTCGGCGATCCGCGGGGGCTGTACCGACCACCGTCAGGTGCGATCGAGCAGGTCTTCGTCACGGATGCGACCGGGTTGCCTGCGCTCGCGCGGCTGAGCGAGCAACTGCCTCCCGGGATCCGCGCGGTCGCCGCGGTCGAAGTGGCTGAGGAGTCGCATCGGATGCCGGTCGGCGACGGCTCGCTGGCGGTGCGCTGGATCGTCGGACGCGGCAACGGCGTGGGCCCGAGCGCGATCACCGAGGCCCTCCGGGCGCTGCCCATCACCGACGACTGCTACGTGTGGGTCGCCGGCGAGGCGGGCGAGTTGCGTGCCGCCCGTCGCTACCTGCGCCACGAGCGCGGGCTCTCCGCCGACCGCTACGCCGTGATCGGGTACTGGCGTGATCGGCAGGAGGAGTGGCTCGAGCGCTACGAAGGACTCGACGACGACACGGTCGCCTCGCTCCAGGCGATCTGGCAGTCGGCGGACGACGACGAGGTGCGCCGTGACCGCTACGACGAGCACCTCGCCCGACTCGGACTCTGACCGTGACGATCGTCGAGACTCCCGCCGCCGAGGTGGCCGCGCCCGCGCGTCCGCGGCACCTGGCGCTCACCCGCACGCTCTTCCTCCTCGCTGCGCTGGTCCTGCTCATCCTCATGTTCCTGGTGAGTCTCGGGGTGGGCGCACGGGGGATCTCCTTCGCCGAGGTGTGGCAGGCGCTCTGGCATCCCGACGGCGGCGAGACGTCGTTCATCGTGCACGAGATGCGGATGTCGCGTGCCTGCCTCGCACTCGCCGTCGGTGCAGCACTCGGGGTGGCCGGCGCGCTGATCCAGGCGCTCACCCGCAACCCGCTCGCCGACACCGGCATCCTCGGCGTGGGGGCGGGAGCGAACGTCGCGGTCGTCATCGCGATCGGCCTGCTCGGGGTCACCGCGCTCTCGCAGTATCTGTGGTTCGCCTTCGCCGGCGCCGTCCTCGTCACGGTGCTGGTCTACGCGCTCGGATCGATCGGGACGGCGGGCGCGACGCCCGTGCGGCTCACGCTGGTCGGCATCGCGCTGGGCGCGGTGCTCGGCGGCTTCGCCTCGGCGATCACCATGCTGAACCCGGACTCGTTCGACGACATGCTGCGCTGGAGCGCCGGGTCGCTCGCGGGGCGGGGGTGGTCGACCCTCGCCGTGGTGGCCGTCCCCATCGCGATCGGACTCCTGATCGGGGCGGTCGCGGGTCGTCCGCTCAACGCGATCTCGCTCGGCGACGATCTCGCACGATCGCTCGGCGCGAACGTGACCCGCACCCGCGTTCTCGTGATCGTCGCCGTCACGCTGCTCGCGGGCGCGGCGACGGCGGCGGCCGGTCCGATCGGTTTCGTCGGGCTCATGGTGCCGCACGTCGTGCGCTGGTTCACGGGTCCTGATCAGCGCTGGATCATCCCGTTCTCGGCCCTCGGTGCCGCCCTGCTGCTCCTCGCCTCCGACGTCGTCGGGCGGGTCGTCCTCGCTCCGCAGGAACTCGAGGTGGGCATCGTCACCGCATTCGTGGGGGCGCCGGTGCTCATCGTCCTCGCCCGTCGCACGAGGGTGAGCACGCTGTGAACACCGCGAGCGGACCCGTGGTCGATTTCGGCTATCGAACGTTCGGCGTGCAGCATCGACACTGGTCGGGCACGGTGTCGGCACGCGCGGTGCTCGTGACACTCGCGATCACCGCCGCCACCGTGTTCGGTGTGATCCTGTCGATCTCCACCGGGACCTCCGACATCCCACTCGACCAGGTGGTCGGCGGGCTCCTGGGTACGGCCGACGGCGGCACGGTCCTGGTGGTGCGCGAGTGGCGGATGCCGCGTGCCCTGCTGGCGGCGCTGTTCGGCATCGCGCTGGGGATGTCGGGAGCGGTCTTCCAATCGCTCACCCGGAACCCGCTCGGCTCGCCCGACATCATCGGCTTCTCGGCGGGGTCCTACACGGGCGCGCTCATCGTGATCCTCGTCACCGGCGGCGGGTACTACGCGGTCGCGACCGGAGCGCTGCTCGGCGGCATCGCCACCGCCCTGGTGGTGTTCGTGCTCGCCTACCGGCGGGGCGTGCAGGGGTTCCGCCTCATCATCGTCGGCATCGGCGTCTCCGCCCTGCTCGCGGCGCTCAACACCTATCTGATGCTCAAAGCCTCCACCGAGCAGCAGCTGACGGCCGGCGTGTGGGGGAGTGGATCCCTGAACGGCCTGTCCGTGGCGGAGCTGGTGCCGGTCGTCGTCGTGCTCGTCGTGCTCGTTCCGGCGGTCCTCGCCCTCTCCCCGGCGCTGCGGGTGCTCGAACTCGGCGACGACGCGGCCGGGTCCCTCGGATCGCGCCCCACCGGCATCCGCCTCGCCGCGATCGTCCTCGGCGTCGCCCTGGTGGCCCTGGTGACCGCGGCGGCCGGGCCGATCGCGTTCATCGCCCTGGTCGCGCCGCAGATCGCGCGCCGCCTCACCCGCTCGGCCGGGGTGGGCCTGATCGCCGCCGGCATGACCGGTGCTCTCCTGCTCGTGCTCAGCGACTTCCTCGCGCAGCGTCTGTTCGCCCCGCTGCAGCTCCCGGTCGGCATCGTCACGGTGTCGGTCGGCGGCATCTACTTCGTCTGGCTCCTGATCAGGGAGACCCGGCGCCGATGACCCTCTCGAAAGACGGACCCGTCATGACCGCATCCGCTCCCGCGACCACCCGACTGCACGCCGACGACGTGACGATCGGCTATGACCGTCGGGTGATCTCCGAGGCGCTCGACGTGCGTATCCCCGACGGCTCGTTCACCGTGATCGTCGGTCCCAACGCGTGCGGCAAGTCGACCCTGCTGCGCAGCCTCGCTCGTCTGCTCAAGCCCGTGCGCGGGCACGTGCTGCTCGACGGCCGCTCGATCGCGCGCATGCCGGCGAAGGTGCTCGCGAGAGAGGTCGGCCTCCTGCCGCAGACCTCGCTGGCTCCGGACGGGATCGTCGTCGCCGACCTCGTCTCGCGGGGACGGTATCCGCACCAGGGACTCATCAGGCAGTGGTCGGCGGAGGATGCCGGTGCGGTCGCCGAGGCCCTGGCGGCGACGAACACCACGGAGCTGTCGACGCGGCTGGTGGACGAGCTCTCGGGCGGACAGCGTCAGCGGGTGTGGGTCGCGATGGCGCTCGCGCAGGAGACGCCGATCGTGCTGCTCGACGAACCGACCACCTTCCTCGACATCGCCCACCAGATCGAGCTGCTCGAATTGTTCCGACGCCTGCATCACGAAGGCCGTACGCTCGTTGCTGTGCTGCACGACCTGAACCACGCCGCCCGATACGCGACGCACATCATCGCGATGAAGGACGGCCAGGTCGTCGCCGAAGGCCCGCCGAAGGAGATCGTGACGGCCGAACTGGTGAACGAGGTCTTCGGCCTGGAGTGCCTCGTGGTCGCCGACCCTGTCGCAGGCAGCCCGCTCGTCGTGCCGCTCGGCTCGGCGACGCTGTGACGACGGCGGGGGCTGTCTTCCGCGAGGGGCTCTGGGGGCCAGGACGCCGCGGTCGCGCGGTGCTGTCCGTCGCGGGATTCTGCGGGCATCAGCTCGCCGAGGTCATGGTGCCCGTCGCGGTGGGTGTCGTGATCGATCGGGCCATCGCGCCGGGGGATCCTGTGGCGTTGGCCTGGGGGATCGTCTTCCTGGTCGTCGTGTTCGCGGTGCTGATCGGCGCCTGGCAGCTCGGCGATCGTCTCGGCACGCGCGTGTACGCGCAGGGGGAGCATGAGCTGCGGCAGAGCGTGGTCGGGCTGGCGTTGCGTCGCCGCACCCGTCGTCCGGCCGGCGAGGTGCTCACGATCTCGTCCTCGGATGCCGGGGAGACCGCCGGGTTCTTCTGGACGATCGCAGAGCAGGCTGCCGCGGCCACCGCGGTGCTCGTCGCCTGCGCCACGCTGCTCGTGATCGCCTGGCCGCTGGCGGTCGCCGTCGTGATCGGCACCGTCGTGCAGGCGCTGGTCGTGAACGCGTGCAGCCGGGGGCTCCGGCGGCGCGGGTACGAGGCGCAGCGTCAGGCGGCGAGGCTCGATGCCGTGAGCACCGACTACGCGACCGGACTGCGCGTGCTCGGCGCGCTCGGCGGCGCGCCCCGAGCGACGGAGCGCTACGTCGCGGAGAGCGCGATCGCCGCCGAGGCGGCCTACCGTGCCGAGCGTGCGGCCGCCGGACTCAGCGCGCTGAGTCTGTTCGTGAGTGGGCTCGCCTTCACGGGGATCGCGGTGCTGGGCGGATGGCTCGCGTTGGAGGGGACGATCACGGTCGGCGGCTTCGTCACCGCCATCGGGCTCGCGCAGACGATCCGCGAACCGCTGCAGTCGCTCGGCCACCTCCCGGCGCAGATCGCCGCCAAACACGGATCTGCCACCCGGATCGCGGAGTTCTCCGACGAGGCCAGGGCCGTCGCCGACGGGGGAGCGAATGCCGTTCAGCCCGACGGGGAGCGGTCCGCTCCTCGCGGTCGCACCGTCGCCCGGGTGCAGGTCGCCGGACGGTGGATCGACATCGCCGCGGGCGAGGTCACCGGCATCCGGGCCGATCCCGAGCGCATCGTCGACCTCGCGCACCTGTTCGGAGGACGACGAGATGCCGTCGCCGGTGAACTGCTCATCGGCGACGTCGATGCCGCGCACCTCGCGCCGGCGGCTCTGCGCGCCGCGGTGTTCGCGCCGCCCCACGACGCCGCCGTCTTCACCGGGACCGCGGCGGAGAACATCGCGCCCCGGATCGACCACGCGCACCTCGAGGCGTCCGCGTTCGACGAAGTGCTCCGACGTCTCCCGGCCGGCCTCGACGAGCGTGTGGGCGAGCGCGGTCTGCTTCTCTCGGGTGGTCAGCGGCAGCGGCTGCTGCTCGCCCGGGCTCTGCACCAGCCCCAGCCGCTGGTCGTGCTGCACGAGCCGACCACCGCGATCGACCCCGTCACCGAGGCGCAGGTCGCCGCCGGACTGGCCGCGGAAGGGCGCACGATCCTGCTCCTCACAGACCGGGCGTCGCTGCTTTCCGCCTGCCATCGCGTGCACGACCTGAGAGGAGCGGAGGATGTCTGACGAGAAGCTGCCGATCGCGACCAGGGCCGAGACCGCTCGCGGGCTGTCGACCGCCCTCGGGAAGGAGCGGGTGCTCCTGGTGTTCGCGCTCCTGGCGCTCTGCGCGGGAGTCGGCGCCGCCCTCCTCGCTCCGTGGATCATCGGCGCGATCGTCGATGACATCGTCGACGGCGGACGCTCGCTGCTCCCGTACGGCATCGCGCTCGCCGGATCGGTCGTGCTCGGAGCGGTGCTCACGTGGGTGGGTCGTGTACTGCTGGCGCGGCTCGGACAGAGGACCATCCGCGAGGTCAGGGAGGCCGCGTTCCGATCCGCCCTCGCGCAGCCGACCGCCCGCATCGAGGCCGCGGGCACCGGCGACCTGGTCGCTCGTCTGTCCGGTGACGTCCGGGCCGTCGGGCAGGTGGTGGAGGAGGCTCTGCCGGCGTTCCTCAGCGCCCTGTTCGGCGTCGCCCTCAGCCTCGTCGGGATGGGACTGCTCGATGGGCGCTTCGCTCTGGCCGCGCTGCTCGCCGCGCCCCTGCAGTATTTCGCCCTGCGTCGGTTCCTGCGTCGTTCCGCGCCCGTGTACCGCGCGCACCGTGCCGTCGTCGCCGAGCGCGGGCAGCGCACGATCGAGGCGGTGCGCGGCGTCGACACCGTGCTGGCGCTGCGGGCCGAAGAGCAGCATCTCGCACGCATCGCCGAGGCGAGTCGTCAGGGGATCGATCTCGAGGTGCAGGCGACGAGCGTGCGCAACGACTTCAACGTGTTCCTGAACCTCGCCGAGCTCG
>NZ_PCOY01000011.1 GCF_002979475.1 Microbacterium sp. MYb62
ACGTCCGCGGACCCGCCTGGTGGGACCCCACCCGACAATGGCGCACCCCACAACCACCCGCACCACGATCCACCGCGACGAGCCCAGCCGCGCAACCCCGACGGACACCTGTCAGATCTTGATGGCGCGGGGTCACTTTCCCCCCGTCGGTCAGCTTGCGCCGTCGGTCAGCTTGTGCCGTCGGTCAGCTTGCGCCGTCGGTCAGCTTGTGCCGTCGGTCAGCTTGCCTCGTCGGACAGCTTGTGTCGTCCGCCAGTCTGCGCCGTCAATCACTCTGCGCCGTCAATCAGGCCGCGCCTCTGCTCAGCCCGTGGCGGCCACGAGCGACGACATCGCGACGATCCCGATGCACAGGATCCCGAAGCCTGTGGCGAGGACTGCAAGGGCGACGAGCAGTCCTCCGCCGGGAGCGATCTTCGGCGTCGCTCCCGACGTCGCTCCCGGCGCCGCTCCCGGCGCCGCTCCCGGCGCCGCTTCCGACGTCGCTCCCGGAAGCGTCGAATGCAGCCACGCGGTCATCCGCAGCTGACGTCGCCGCGCGGCCGACCAGAGCGCGCAGGCCGCGACGAGGCCGACCGCTCCCGGGACGAACCCCCATGCCGCGAATGCCGAGGGCAGCATCAGGGGGAAGATCCGCAGCGACACGAGGGAGCCGATCGCGATCGCGAGAGCCGTGCGGCGCCACGCGAGCTCGGTGCGCTCGGGCTGCAAGCCCGGATCGAACGGCCCGTGAACGCTCGGCCCCTGACCCGTCACCGCCAGAGCACCCCGGCCACGACGAGCAGACCGACGACGGTGACGACGACGGCGAGCACGACCGCAGAGAACGCGCCGGGAAGCGGACGCGACTGGCGCAATGCGCGTTCGGCGCGCATCCACTCCCACCAGGCGAGCGGTGCGACGGCAGTGCCGGTGAAGATCAGCAGCAACGAGGCCGCGAGGCGGAATCCGGCATGCAGGTCGAGGCCGAGCACCTCCAGGGCGACGCCACCGGCGATCAGCGCGAGACCGGTGCGCGTCCAGGCGAGGAACGTCCGCTCGTTCGCGAGGGAGAAGCGCGGATCGGGCTCCTCACCGATGCCGTACACCGAGGCGGGGAATCGTCGCATCGCCTCATCGTAGCGGTGCGGGTAGACGGCGGAGATCGCCGCGGGGAGCCGCCGAGGGACCAGAGCGCGACCGCAGGAAGGCCCGCCTTCGGTTTCAGCCGATCGTGAGCTCGAACCCGTTCTCCGTGGCGGTGACGGAAACCTGCGACAGGTCGGTGACCAGAACGGTGGGGTGGTGCGCTGCCGCGTGCTTCCCGACACCGATGACGCGCATGCCCGCGGCGAGACCCGCCTGGATGCCGGCACCGGAGTCTTCGAACACGACGCAGTCCGACGGATCGATTCCCAGAAGCTCCGCCGCCCGGAGGAAGCCTTCAGGGTGAGGCTTGGAAGCGGACACGTCCTCGGCGGTGACCTTCTGTTCGGGGACACTCAGCCCCGCCGCGCGCATCCGCGCGGTCATGAGGGCGACGTTCGCGGAGGTGACGATCGCGTGCGGGAACGGGCGCAGAGCATCGAGCAGCGCGCGTGCCCCGGGAATCTCGATCACGCCCTCGACGTCGCCCGCCTCGTTCGCGAGCATGACGTCGTTCTCGTGGAGGTTGATCGCGTGATCGCGCTCCGGGAGCATGATCGCCATACTCTGATGCCCTTGCCGGCCGTGCACGGTGCGCAGCACGGTTTCGGGATCGATGCCGTGCGGCTCGGCCCAGGCGAGCCACAGTCGCTCCACGACGGCGGTCGAGTCGACGAGGGTGCCGTCCATATCGAGGAGGGCGGCGCGGGCGGCGATGGTCTGGGTCACCCGTCCAGGCTACTGCCGGCGGCTGAGGGTGTCGGGGGAGGGGCGCTCTCGGGCGCGGCGAACGACGCACGTCGTCGACGCGAGAATCGGGGCGTCGACCGCGCGGCGACCGGAGCGCGCGCCTTCTAGGATGTGGACCGGGAAGGACGAGGATGAATGCACTCGCGAGCAGGGTGATGCAGGTGCTGCGCCAGGTGCGTGGTCCGGAGACAGCGCAGGCCGTCTTCGAGGCGACCGCCCTGATCGTCGGCGCCGGCTTCTTCGTCGCAGGATTCCTGATCGGGCTCCCGGTCTTCTGGGGCCACGACCTGGCGATCAGCGGCAGCGGGTCGATCGGCGTCTTCGCCGCGTACGGCGGTGCGATCACCGCGGTGATCGCCTTCACTCTGGGACGACTCGCCGTGCGACCGGAGCAGCCCGACCCGCAATCCGTGCGCGACGGATTCAGCGTGCCGGGTGACCGACTGCGGTGGTACGACCTCACGGCGATCGCCTTCGCCCACGCGGCGATCGCGTGCCTCGGCTGGCTCGGGATCGCGGCGCTCCTCGAACGGAGCTTCACCGATGCCCCGGTGTTCCCGTTCCCCGGCGCCGTGCTGGTGGCCGTCGCCTTCGCGCTGACCGGATACGTCTCGTTCCTCAGCGCCGTGGCGCTCACCCCGATGGTGCTGTCGCTGGTGCTCGCGGTCTTCCTCGTGGTCGGGGCGTTCGCCAGCATGCTCGCCTCCAGCGACGTGCACTGGTGGCGCGACAACCTGTCCGCACTCGGTATGAGCACCAACAGCGCCTCGGTCGCCTTCAACGTCACGCTCGTCATCGCCGGCGTGATGATCACGACGATCTCGCGCTACGCGACCGCAGGCCTTCCGGCCGAGAGCCCGGAGGAGCGTCGAGGGCGGTTCATGGTGCGCGGCGGGCTGATCCTGATGGGGATCTTCCTCGCGTGCGTCGGACTCTTCCCCGTGGACGAATTCTTCCTCCTGCACAACACCGTCGCGACCGGCATGACCGTGGTGTTCGGGATCGTCGTGGTCGGGCTGCCCTGGTTCCTGCCGACCATCCCTCGCGTGTTCGTCGCCTTCGGATGGATCTACGTGCTGGTGATCATCCTGCTCGCCGCCTTCTTCGCGGTCGGCTACTACAACCTCACCGCGGTCGAGCTGATCGCCGCCGTGTTGATCTTCAGCTGGATCATCGTGTTCCTGCGCACTGCGGGGTCGGTCACTGCACCGGCAGCCGCGGCCAGTGCGGCAGCGGAGGCGCGCTAGCCCCAGATCGGGTCATCGGGGTCGGGGGAGTCCGTGCCGTCGGCGTCGGTCATGATGCGCGCTTCGGCGATCCACGACGTCAGAGAACCGTCGTGGAGCATGTGAGGTCGTGGTGAGCCGAGAAGGTCGGGGGTCGTCACGATGCTCAGCGGCTCATCGCTCGCGAAGATGACGACGTTGCCGAGAGGTCCTTCCCCATCGTCCGGTTCCGCGTCGAGGACGACGGCGACGTGATCGAACACGGTGCGAAGGGTGGCCGCCTGTCGCCGTGAGTACTCGAACGGGTGACCGTCGAGCAGGTTCACGGCCACGACTCCCCCTGCGGCGGAGCGGGCGGCGACGCGGCGGTAGAACTCCTGGCTGGCCACACGATGTCGGATGACCGCGGCGTCCCACAGATCGACGACGGTGAAGCGCGCATCCACCCAATCGGTGTCGACCGCGGTGCCCGCAGACGCTGCGGCGCCGAGCGCGGGGGACGGGGGGGACGGCACGGACGATCGCTTCTCGTCCGGAAGATCCGCGTCTGCGACGGCTCGCGCATCGCCGAAGATGACTCGCAGATCAGCGCCCGAGGGCAGGGGCAGCGCGGCGATCACTGCGGCATAGAGGGCGGGCTCGAACTCGACCACGAGCTGCGGTGATCCGGCGCGCGTAGCCTCGACGTAGCGCGCCAGCGTGAGTGCTCCGGCTCCAAGATGCACGGTGAACAGCGGTGCACCGGGTTCGGCCGCGGCATCCATCGCCCTGGCGACGTGCTGCGTGTAGGCGTATTCGAGTTCCGTGGGATCGGTCATCGAGACGACGGACTGCGCGATCCCATCGACACTGAGCTCGTAGCGACCGGGTCGCCTTCTCGACTGCATCAGCTTCGCCTTGCGATTGTCGAGCAAGAGCGAGAACACCCGGCGATTCCTTGGCACCCGTCGATCCTAGATCGGGCGAAGGCGGTCGGAGACCGCCCTGCCCGACAACGGGGCATCCAGACGGTCTCGCCGTGGAGGGCGGCCGGCGCGCCGCCCGCACGCGACTACCCTTGAAGGAACATGGCACATCTTCTCGGGGCTGAAGCCCTCCACCTCGAATATCCGACCAGGGTCGTCTTCGACTCCGTGACCCTCGGCATCGAGGAGGGCGACCGCATCGGCATCGTCGGCCGCAACGGCGACGGCAAATCCAGTCTCCTCGGGATGCTCGCCGGCATCAAGGAGCCGAACTCCGGACGCGTCACCGTGCGCGGAGGAACGCGCATCGGCGTTCTCGATCAGGCCGACAACCTCCCGGATGACCTCACGATCAGCGCCGCGGTCGTCGGCGACACCCCGGAGTACGAGTGGGCGGGTGACGCGCGGGTGCGCGACGTCATCGAAGGACTGCTCACCGACCTGCCGTGGGATGCCGAGATCGGTTCGCTCAGCGGTGGCCAGCGCCGCCGGGTCTCGCTCGCGAAACTCCTCACCGGAGACTGGGACGTGATCGCCCTCGACGAGCCCACCAACCACCTCGACGTCGAGGCGATCACCTGGCTCGCCGGACATCTCAAGAAGCGCTGGTCGCCGAACTCGGGCGCCCTCATGGTCGTGACCCACGACCGGTGGTTCCTCGACGAGATCTGCACCGAGACCTGGGAGGTGCACGACCGCATCGTCGAGCCCTTCGAGGGCGGCTACGCGGCGTACATCCTGCAGCGCGTCGAGCGCGACCGCATGGCGGCCGCGACCGAGGCGAAGCGTCAGAACCTCGCCAAGAAGGAGCTCGCGTGGCTCCGCCGCGGAGCGCCCGCCCGCACCGCCAAGCCGAAGTTCCGCATCGACGCGGCCAACGAGCTCATCGCCGATGTCCCCGAGATCCGCGACAAGGTCTCGCTGCAGTCGCTCGCCGTCTCGCGCCTCGGCAAGGACGTGGTCGACCTGCTCGACGTCGGGGTGACGTACCCGACGGCGGACGGCGGCGAGAAGGTCGTGCTGCGCGACATCGAGTGGCGCATCGCTCCCGGTGAGCGCACCGGCATCCTCGGCGTGAACGGTGCCGGCAAGTCCACCCTGCTCGGACTCATCTCCGGCACCGTGGAGCCGACCGTCGGCCGGGTCAAGCGCGGCACGACCGTGAAGGTGCAGACCCTCACGCAGCGGCTCGACGAGCTCACCCAGCACTGGAAAGACCCGGTGCGCGTAATCATCTCGGGCCTGCGCACCTCGTACACGATGGGCGCAGGTTCCAAGGCGCAGGACCTCACGCCGGGCCAGCTGCTCGAACGTCTCGGGTTCGACTCCGCCCAGCTCTCCACTCCGGTCAAGGATCTCTCCGGCGGTCAGCAGCGCCGTCTGCAGCTGCTGCTCGTGCTGCTCGACCAGCCGAACGTGCTGATCCTCGATGAGCCGACCAACGACCTCGACACCGACATGCTCGCCGCGATCGAAGACCTCCTCGACTCCTGGTCGGGCACGCTCCTCGTCGTCAGCCACGACCGGTACTTCCTGGAGCGCGTCACGGACCAGCAGTACGCGATCCTCGACGGTCATCTGCGGCACCTTCCCGGTGGGGTCGACGAGTATCTCCGACTGCGCCACCTGCAGGCCTCCAGCGGGTCGAAGCAGACGGCGACGGCCGCCGCGACGGCGACCGCGACCGCGAAAGCCACGGGGCTCGACGGTGCGGCCCTGCGCGCGGCGCAGAAGGAGATCTCCGCCCTCGAGCGACGCATCCAGAAGCTCACGCAGCAGGTGAACGCCGCAAAGACCGCGTTGGCCGATCACGACCAGGCCGACTACGCGGGCCTCGGCGATCGCATGAAGAAGATCAGCGACCAGCAGGCCGAGATCGAGGAGCTGGAGCTGCGCTGGTTCGAACTCACCGAGGAGATCGGCTGACAGAGGAATATCCTTCTCTCACCGCTGTTGGGAGGTAGGGATGGAAGGCCTCGAAGTAACAGTCCTGCTCGGACTCACGATTCTCGTCGGAACCCTGATCGCCCCGCGCGTGCGTCTCGCGCTGCCCCTCGTCCTCGTCATCTTCGGACTGCTGCTCGGCTTCGTGCCGCCGCTGCGCGAAGTGCAGCTGCCCCCGGAGACGGTGCTGCTGCTGTTCCTCCCGGTGATGCTCTTCTGGGAGAGCCTGACCACCTCGCTGCGGTCGATCCGCCGCGACTTCCGCTACATCCTGCCGATGAGCACCGTCCTCGTCGTCGCTTCGGCCTTCGCGGTCGCCGGCATCGGCGTGCTGTTCGGCATGCCGTGGGAGATCGCCCTCATCCTGGGAGCCGCGGTCGCCCCACCGGACGCGACGGCCGTCGCGGCCCTCGGGCGTCTGCTGCCCCGACGCATGTTCATGAAGCTCAAGGCCGAGAGCCTGACCAACGACGGCACGGCACTGGTGCTGTACGCGATCGCGGTGTCGCTCGCACTCGGCGGCCAGATCACGCCGCTGTCGGTCACTCTCGACGTGCTGATCTCCTACGTCGGCGGCATCGCGGCCGGTGTCGTGGTCGCTGCTCTGGGCTACCTGCTGCTGCGTCGCACCTCGTCGACGATCGTGATCAACGTCGCACTGCTGCTGATCCCGTTCACCGCGTTCCTCGTCGCCGAGATGGTGCATGCCTCCGGGGTGCTCGCGGTCGTGGTGGCCGGGCTCATCGTCGCCTACGTGTCGCCGCGGGTGACGACCGCCTCGTCCCGGCGGCAGGCCGATGCGGCCTGGCCGTTCGGCGTCTTCCTGCTCAACGGCGCCCTGTTCGTGCTGATCGGGCTCGAGGTGCAGTACGTCGTGCATGAGATCTCGGCGGCGGCGATCGGCCGTCTCGTGCTCATCACCCTCGCCGTGTGGGCGACGCTGCTGGCGGTGCGGTACCTGTTCCAGCTGCTGAACGTGCCCTTCCAGCGGCAGACCGGTCCACGGCCGGCGCGGGGTGCACGGGCCCGAGCAAGAGCCGTCTCCACCGTCGCCGGCATGCGCGGCGCCGTGTCGCTCGCGATCGCCCTGTCGGTCCCCGCGACGATCACCGAGGGCGGGGCCATCAACGGGCGCGATGAGATCGTGTTCGTCACCGCGGGCGTCATCCTGCTGAGCCTGCTCGTGCAGGGTCCGCTGCTGCCCGCCATCGTGCGGTGGGCGCGCTTCCCCGTCGACCATGTCGAGGACGAGGAGTACGAACTCGCCGAGCGAGCGATCTCCGGAGCGGCGCTCGCCGCCCTCGACGACCTCGCCTCCGAGCACGGCGTGGGGCAGGAGGTGCTCGACCGCGTGCGCTCCGAGGGCTACCAGATGCTCGAATTCGCGAACGCCCGCTCGCTGGCACGTGAGCAGGCGCTGGTCGACGCGGAAGCCGAGGCGCTCGACGAGATGCTCGGCGCGCCCGATCCGCTGAGCGCCGGAACCGCCGGACCGGTCGCCGACCCCGCGCCGGTCGCCGTCGGAGGGGAGCCGGCGCACCGCGACACGGAGCAGATCCCCGAGACGGATGCCACCGACGGCACGGTCCTGCAGATCATCGCGATGTCGACCGACGTCGACCTCGCGCAGCGCTCGCCGTTGATCCGCCACGAGGAGCACACCCGCCTCAAGCTCGCCCTCATCGACCGCAAGCGCGAGGTGCTGCTGGGCCTGCGCGGCGCCGGCACCGTGGACGACATCGTGGTGCGCCGCATCTCGGCCCGCCTCGACCTGGAGCAGGTGCGCCTGCAGGGGATCGAGGAGTACGACTGACTGGCTCCCTGCCCGGCTGTGACGCCGTGTGACACACGATTCCTGGTGCGCGGTCCGGCCTGCCTAACGTATTCGAGTCCCCCCAAGAGAGGAACTCCTTCACATGTCACGCCGCACCACCTCCGTTCTCGCCGCGCTCGCCGCGGTCCCGCTCTTCGTCGCGCTCTCCGGTTGCGCCACGGCATCCTCCGAAGCCGGCTCCGGCAGCGAAGGGTCGACCGAGAACGAGGTCGTCAAGATCGGCGTCGTCGGCAAGGGCGATGAGCAGTGGCCCGCCTTCGTCGATGCCGCAGCCGAAGAGGGCATCACGGTCGAACTGGTCGACTTCGGTTCGTACGAGCAGCCGAACCCGGCTCTCACCGAAGGGGAGATCGACCTCAACCAGTTCCAGCACATCGTCTACCTCGCCGAGTACAACAACGCTTCGGACTCCGACCTCACGCCGATCGGCTCGACCGCGATCTACCCGCTCGGTCTGTACTCGAAGAAGTACGACGACGTCGACAGCATCCCCGAGGGTGAGACGGTCGCCGTTCCGGATGACGCCTCCAACCAGGCCCGTGCGCTGAACGTGCTGCAGCAGGCAGGCCTCGTCGAGCTCAAGAGCGGGGGCACCCCGTACTCCGACCTCGCCGACGTCGACACCGACAAGTCCAAGGTCAAGGTCACCGCGCTCGAGGCCGCGCTCATCCCGACGTCGCTGCCGGACGTCGCCGCCGCGATCATCAACAACGACTTCGTCCAGGACGCGGGCCTCACGTTCGAGGATGCGATCGCGCAGGACGATCCCGAAGACCCCAGCGCGCTCCCGTACGTGAACATCTTCGCGGCACGTGCCGAGGACGCCGACAACGAGACGTACCTCAAGCTCGTCGAGATCTTCCAGACGAACGAGGCCGTGCAGGCGGGACTGCTCGAGTCTTCCGGTGGCACCGCGGTGGCGCTGCAGACGCCGGTCGAAGACCTCGTCGCGTCGCTGAAGAAGGTCCAGGAGGACGCCGAGGCGAAGAAGTAGGACGGGGGGATTCCACCCCTGTCCGATGAGGGAGAATCGGGTGGCGCGAAAACGCGTCACCCGATTCTTCTTTCCCGAAGCAGACCGGAGCAGCACATGCCGATCGTCACCCTGACGAACGTCGCCAAGACCTACCCCTCCCGCACCCGCGACGGTGCGGAGATCGTGGCCGTGGATGACGTCACCCTCTCGATCGAGAAGGGCGACGTCTTCGGCATCATCGGATACTCCGGCGCCGGGAAGTCCACGCTCGTGCGCCTGATCAATGCCCTCGAACCGGCGACGAGCGGCACGATCACCGTGGACGGTGTCGACATCACCGCACTCGATGAGCGCGAGCTGCGCACGGTGCGCGGCGGGATCGGGATGATCTTCCAGCAGTTCAACCTGTTCTCCTCGCGCACGGTGAAGGCCAACATCGCCTACCCGCTCAAGCTCGCCGGCTGGTCCAAAGCCGACATCGAGAGGCGGGTCGCCGAACTGCTCAGCTTCGTGGGCCTCGCTGACAAGGCCAAGGCGTATCCCGAGCAGCTCTCCGGTGGCCAGAAGCAGCGCGTCGGCATCGCCCGTGCCCTCGCCACGGGCCCCGCGATCCTGCTCGCCGACGAGGCCACCAGCGCCCTCGACCCGCAGACCACGCACGAGGTGCTCGACCTGCTCCAGCGCGTCAACAAGGAGCAGGGCGTCACGATCGTCATCATCACACACGAGATGGACGTGATCCAGACCATCGCCACCAAAGTGGCCGTGATGGAGAACGGGCGTGTGATCGAGCAGGGCGATGTGTTCGACGTCTTCTCGGCCCCGCAGAACCCGGCATCGCAGCGATTCGTCGGCACGGTGGTGAAGGGCGTGCCCTCGCCGTCGGAGCGCTCCGTGCTGCGCGACCGACATCAGGGCCGCCTGGTGACGTTCTCGTTCCGCGATGGCGACTCCTCCCAGGCGCAGGTCTTCCTCGAGCTCGCCGGCGCCGGTCTCGACTTCGAGCTCGTGTACGGCGGGATCAACGACATCCGCGGACGGGCCTTCGGCCATCTCACGCTCGCGATCCGCGGCGACGATGCCGTGATCGACCGCACCCTCGCCGACATCGCGCAGCGGGTCGAAGTCACCGAGATCGCCGGAGAGGAGGCCCGCTGATGGATCGCCTGAACGAACTGTGGCCCGAGCTGTGGAAGGCCGCGCTCGAGACGCTCTACATGACGACGTTCGCGCTCGTCCTCGGAGGCATCCTCGGCCTGGCGATCGGCGTCATCCTCTATGTCACCCGTCCCGGCGGGCTCGCGCAGAACAAGCCCGTCGCTTTCATCGCGAACCTCGGGGTGAACTTCTTCCGGCCGATCCCGTTCGTGCTCTTCGTGGCGGTCGCCCAGCCGTTCGCCCGCGTGGTGGTCGGTACCGGGATCGGCACGACGGCGGGCGCGTTCATGATCGCGCTCGCCGCCGCCTTCGCGATCGGACGCATCGTGGAGCAGCACCTCGTGTCGGTGTCGCCCGGAGTGATCGAAGCCGCCCGTGCGATGGGAGCCGGCCCCTGGCGCATCCTGTTCACCGTGGCGATCCCCGAGTCGCTGGGCCCGCTGATCCTCGGCTACACGTTCATCGTGGTCGCACTCATCGACATGACGGCCATGGCCGGGCTGATCGGTGGCGGCGGTCTCGGCGCGTTCGCCCAGATCTACGGGTTCCGGCAGTTCGAACCGGTCGTGATGTGGACGGCGATCGTCCTGATCGTGGTGTTCGTGCACCTCGTGCAGATGCTGGGCACGCGCCTGGCACGCAAGGTCATGCGCCGCTGAGGGGAGCCTCGCTGTCGGGAGCTCTGTCGACGGGATTCTCGCCGACCGGTGCGTCCTGCAGGGTGCGCCGCGTGGTGAACACCCGCTCCGCCCCGCTCAGCGGATCGACGAAGCTCAGCTCCCTGGCGAGCAGCTGCAGCGGTCGCTCGAAGTCGTCCGGCAGATCCGCGAGCAGCTCAGGGTAGAAGCGATCGTTGAGGATGCCGATGCCGAGCGCGGCGAGATGCACGCGCAGCTGGTGCATCTTGCCGCTGTGCGGGCGCAGCAGAGTGTGCACCACGCGGTCGTCGCTGCCGATCAGCTCGATCAGCGTCTCGGCGTTCGGTTCCCTGGCGTCGTCGACCTGCACGCGCACCTGTGCGCGGGGCTTCTCGATGTGGTTGCGGTACACCACGGGGAACGCCGGGAGAGAAGCGTCTTCCGGCAGGGCCGACACGGCCTCGTACACCTTCTGCACCTGCCGGTTCTCGAACAGCAGCTGGTAGGCGCCGCGAGTCGCGGGGCGTGACGAGAACATCAGCAGCCCGGCGGTCGCACGGTCCAGGCGGTGGATCGGCGCCAGCTCGGGGTTGTCGAGGAGGTTGCGCAGTCGCACCAGCGCCGAGTTCTGCAGGAACTTGCCGCCGGGAGTCGTGGGCAGGAAATGCGGCTTGTCCACGACCACGAGATGCTCGTCCTGATGCAGGATCTCGATCTCGAACGGGATCCGCGTCTCGACGGCGGGCTCGCGGTAGTACCAGACGAACTCGACGCTGCCGAGCGGGGCGTCGCGCGGGACGGCCGAGCCGTCGGCGCGCACGATGTCGCCGCGGTCGAACCTCTGCAGCAGACGCTCGGGGTCGAGGTGGAAGAAGCGCTCGACCATGTAGGCGGCGACGGTGGGCCAGGTGCCGGTGAGGGGCACGTGCAGGCGTGTCGCCCCCACGCCGTCACGGACGGGGAGGGGAGAGGGCATGCCCATCAGCTGCGGCCGGTCACGAGTCGAAGCTCAGGCTCAGCTTGCGCAGCAGTCCGGCCAGGCGATCTCTGTCCGCACGGGACAGCGCCTGCAGCAGGTCGGCCTCGACGTCGACGAGGCGGGTGATGGCGGCATCCACGCGGATGCGGCCGTCGTCGGTGAGGATCACCAGCACACTGCGTCCGTCGCCGGGGTCGGCCTCACGGCGCACGAAACGACGGCCGACGAGCCTGTCGATCCGGTTCGTCATCGTGCCGCTCGACACCAGGGTCTGCTGCAACAGCTGCTTGGGGGAGAGCTGGAACGGTGCGCCCGCCCGACGCAGCGCCGAGAGGACGTCCCACTCCCAGTGCTCCAGGTCGCTGCGACGGAACACGTCGCGGCGCGCGCGGTCGAGGTGCCGCGACAACCGGTCCATCCGTGACAGGACTTCCAGCGGGGAGAAGTCGAGGTCGGGACGCTGGGTGTTCCACGCGCCGACGATCCGGTCGACCTCATCCACCTCGCTCATCCGCCCATTATCGCGTGTGCGGGTCGGGGATCAGGACGCCGAGGGCAGCTCGAGCGTCATGAACGTGCTGTGCGGGTCGGAGACGTAACCGCCGAACGGGCCGCATTCGCGGAAGCCGGCTGCGGCATACATCGCGCGGGCCGGGAGGAAGAAGTCCGCGCTCCCGGTCTCGAGCGAGAGCCGGCGGATGCCGCGAGCGGCGGCATCGGCGAGGAGGAACGACAGCATGGACCGCCCGAGACCCCGTCCGCGCAGGGTCGGATCGGTCCGCATCGACTTGAGCTCCTCGTGCCCGTCCTCGACCGCCGCCAGTGCGCCGGTGGCGGCGGGGCGACCGTCGAGCATCCCCGCGAACAGTCGGACGCCCGGTGCGAGCAGCCGCTCGAAGACCAGGGCGTGGCGGCTCTCCGGCGGTGCCGTGTGCTCCATCTCCGCGTGGTGGGCGGCCAGGAAGGCTGCGATGGCGGGGTCGGCGGCCTCGATCCGTTCGATCACGATGCTCATGTCGTCAGCATCCCAGAGCCGTGTTTCGGACGGATGACGGGCGACGGTGTCAGCGGAACCGGGGCCGGAGCATGGCAGACTTGATCCGCGGCGCCCTCGGGTGGCGCGGTCCGCCGTGGTGTAATGGCAGCACGACAGCCTTTGGAGCTGTGAGGTCTAGGTTCGAGTCCTGGCGGCGGAGCATGACTGGGAACAATCTCGCCATCGTCGTCCTCGCCGCGGGCCAGGGCACTCGGATGAAGTCGCGCCTGCCCAAGGTGCTGCACCCGATCAGCGGGCGTCCGCTCGTGGGTCACGTGCTCACGACGGCGGGGCGGCTGCAGGCGGCGCACGTGGAGGTCGTCGTCCGGCACGAGCGCGACCAGGTCGTCGCCGCGCTCACGGAGGACTACCCCGACGCGGTGTTCGTCGACCAGGATGACGTCCCCGGCACCGGCCGTGCGGTGCAGGTCGCGATCGACGCGCTTCCCGACGACTTCGACGGCGACGTGCTGGTGCTGTCGGGAGACTGCCCCCTGGCTGACGTCGACACCCTCGCGGCGTTCGTGGCCGAGCACCGTGCCTCGGGTGCGCCGGCCACGCTGATGACCGCGCTGGTCGACGACCCGACCGGCTACGGACGCGTCGTGCGCGATGCCGACGGGAGCGTCGACCGCATCGTCGAGCAGAAGGATGCGAGCGCCGAGGAGGCGGCGGTCCGCGAGATCAACGCCGGGATGTACGTGTTCCGTGCCGCGACGCTTCGCACCTACCTGCCGCAGCTGAGCCTCGACAACGCCCAGCGTGAGATGTACCTGACCGACGTGCCGGGGCTGCTCCGTCGCGACGGTGACCGTGTCGCGGCATCGGTGGTGTCCGATGTCACAGTCACCTACGGTGTCAACGACCGCACGCAGCTCGCTCTGGTCGGGCGTCTGCTCAACCAGCGGATCGTGCGTCACTGGCAGCTCGAGGGTGTGACCGTGATCGACCCGGCCACCACCTGGATCGACGACGACGCGAAGCTCGCACCCGACGTCACGATCCTTCCGAACACGCAGATCCTGCGCGCCACGGTGATCGCGGCCGGAGCCGTCATCGGGCCCGACACGACGCTCGTCGACTGCGAGGTCGGCGAGGACGCGATCGTCCGCCGCTCCGATGCGACCCTCGCCGTGATCGGCGCCGAAGCCACCGTCGGTCCGTTCTCGTTCCTCCGCCCCGGCACCGTGCTGGGCGCCAAGGGCAAGATCGGCGCCTATGTCGAGACCAAGAACGCCGAGATCGGCGAAGGCAGCAAGGTCCCGCACCTCTCCTACGTCGGCGACGCGACGATCGGCCGCGGCGTGAACCTCGGTGCGAGCACGATCACCGCGAACTACGACGACGTGCACAAGCACCGCACCGAGATCGGCGACGAGGTGCACACCGGGTCGCACACGGTGCTCGTCGCGCCCGTTAGGCTGGGTGCAGGCGCGAAGACCGGCGCCGGCGCGGTCGTCCGCAAGGATGTCCCGGCCGGAGCCTTGGCCATGACCGTCGCCCCCCAGCGCAACATCGAAGGCTGGGTCGAGAAGAACAGAGCAGGCACGGGCGCGGCGGATGCTGCGTCCCGCGAGAATTCGGCGGAATAGGCGGAGCATGGCGCGCAAGAAGAAGACGGTCGATCTGGATCGCGACAACGGCGTGGCACCCGGGATCATCGCCAAGACCAAGAAGCGGCTCGTCGTCGCCGGCGGGCGCTCCCATCCCGCGCTCACGGCGGCCGTCGCCGAGGCGCTCGGCACCGAGATCGCTCCGGTCGAGCACCGCACCTTCGCCTCGGGCGAGATCTACGCCCGCTTCGAGGTCTCCATCCGCGGGGTGGACCTCTTCCTGATCCAGACGTTCGGTGAGCCGGTCAACGAGTGGCTCATGGAGACGCTCATCATGATCGACGCCGCCAAGCGCGCGTCGGCCAAGCGCATCACCGTCGTCGCGCCGTACTATCCGTATTCGCGTCAGGACAAGAAGGGCCGCGGACGCGAGCCGATCAGCGCCCGTCTCGTCGCCGACCTGCTGAAGACCGCCGGCGCCGATCGTGTCATGAGCGTCGACCTGCACGCGGCGCAGATCCAGGGCTTCTTCGACGGCCCCGTCGATCACCTGTTCGCCAAGCCCGTGCTGCTGGACTACTTCGAGCGCACCCTCTCTCCGCAGGACCGCGAGATCCTCACCGTCGTCTCCCCGGACATGGGTCGCGTGCGCGTGGCCGACACCTGGTCCGACAGCCTCGGCGCTCCGCTCGCCATCATCCACAAGCGTCGTGACCCGAAGGTCGCCAACCAGGTCTCCGTGCACGAGATCGTCGGCGCCGTCGAAGGTCGCACCTGCCTTCTCGTCGACGACATGATCGACACCGGCGGCACGATCGTCAAGGCCGCGCAGGCGCTCAAGGCGGCCGGTGCGCATCGCGTGATCGTCGCCGCCACGCACGCGATCTTCAGTGACCCGGCATCCGAGCGGCTGCAGGATTCGTCGATCGACGAGGTCGTCATCACCGACACGATCCCGCTGACCGAGTCGCGCCGCTGGGACAAGCTGACGATCCTCCCGATCGCCCCGCTGCTGGCTCGCGCCATCCACGAGGTCTTCGAGGACGGCTCCGTGACGAGCATGTTCGGCGGCGACGCGTAACGCATCGTCACGGCACAGCCCGCGCATAGCCGTCGTGCCTACGGTCGAATGGTCGACGAGCGCGTCGACCGACACCGAGCCGGGAGGACCCGCATGATCCGCACGACCGTACCGACCTCTGTCCGCAAGGGATCCGCACTGCTCGGGGTCGCGGGTCTGTTCGTCCTCGCCGGATGCTCCGGTACCGCGGACGCCGAAGCCCCGGCCGACGACAGCAGCACGGCGGGCACCGGGTCATCGTCCCAATCCTCCGGCGGCGACTCGACGGCGACCTACGCCGACGGCAGCTACACCGCTGACGGCTCGTATCAGACCCCCGAGACGGTCGAGAAGATCTCCGTCACGCTGACTCTCGCCGACGGCGTCGTGACCGATGTCGAGGTCACGGGCGACCCGCAGGCGCCCGAGACCGAGCAGTACCAGGGCCAGTTCATCGACGGCATCGCCGCCGAGGTCGAGGGGGTGGCGATCGACGACCTGGACGTCAGCCGCGTCGCCGGCTCCTCGCTGACCAGCGGCGGGTTCAACGCCGCCGTCGAGGCCATCAAGGAGCAGGCAGCCGCCTAGGCGCCTGCGGCCGCATGGCGAGCTGGCGCTTCGAGGCGATCGGAACGCACTGGGAGATCGAGACGACCGATCCGCTCTCGGATGAGGTCCGCACCATGGTCTCCGCCGAGATCGCGCGGTTCGACGGCGAGTGGTCCCGGTTCCGTGACGACTCCGACGTCGCCCGACTGGGCCGGGAGGGCGGTGTGCTCACATCGAGCGATGCCGGCGCGATGCTCGACGCGTATCGGGCTCTCTCCGCGGCGACGGCCGGTGCGGTCAATCCTCTCGTGGCCGCAAGCCTCGACGCACTCGGATACGACGCCGACTACTCGCTCGTCGCGGGCGAGCCGGTCGTCGCCCCGGTCGACTGGAAGACTCGGATGTCGTGGACGACGACCGAGGTCGCGGCATCCGAGCCCCTGCTCCTCGATGTCGGTGCGCTGGGCAAGGGGCGCCTGGTCGATCTCGTGTGCGAGCGGCTGGCATCGGTCCCCGGCGACCTCGTGGTCGATGCGGGTGGCGACATCCGCGTCCGCGGAGCGGGCGTGCGCATCGGTCTCGAGCATCCGTACGACCTGAAGAAGGCGATCGGGGTCGTCGAGCTGCGGGACCAGGCGCTGTGCGCCTCGGCGATCAACAGGCGCACGTGGGGGAGCGGGCTGCATCATGTCCTCGATGCCCGGACCGGACTCCCCGTGCGCACGTGGGCCGCGACCTGGGCGCTGGCCCCCGAGGCGATGAGGGCGGATGCCGCGGCGACAGCCCTCTTCTTCGAGGGCGGTGCCGAGCTCGCGGCATCCTGGGGCGTGGAATGGGTGCGGATGAGCACCGACGGACGGGTGCAGCGTTCGCCCGCCTGTCCTGCCGAGCTGTTCGTCGCCGGGGGAAACATGCGCGGCGCCGGCTCGAACTAGGGAAGAGTGGAGAACGTGATCACCTCATTCGCCGCCGCACGTCAGCGGGTCCTCGCGGTGCTGGGCTCGCTGTCGATGTACCGTCTCGTGCTGTTCGCGCTGGTCGCCCTCGCGGTCATCGCCTTCGTGCTGTCGCTGTTCGGCGTGATCGTCTCGCCGACTCCGCTCGAGATGGTCGCCTCGTTCCTCGTGCTCGCTATCGTCATCTCCGCCGTGGATGCGGCGGCGCAGCGCATCCTGCGACTCCCCTGGCGCATCGAATCATCTCTGGTCACGGCGCTCATCCTGCTGTTCGTGCTCCGCCCGGGTGTCGAACCGGGAGCGCTGCTCGGGCTGGCCCTCGCCGGCGCGGTGGCGAGCGTCTCGAAGTATCTGATCGCGTGGCGCGGACGCCACATCTTCAACCCGGCCGCGTTCGGAGCCGCCGTGGTGTCGATCCTCGGCGCCTTCGGGGCATTCGAATGGCTGGGCACGTCGTCGTCGTGGTGGGTGGGCACTCCGGTGCTGACGATTCCGGTCGCCGTGCTGGGTCTCGCGGTGCTCTGGCGCACCGAGAAGATCCGCGTCGTGCTGGTGTTCCTGCTCGTCGCGGTCGCCACCTCCGTGGTGCGGCAGGCGGTGCAGGCCACGCAGTTCGACATCGCGTTCGACGCCGCGACCGCGCTGCAGTTCGCCGTGCTCCAGTCGCCGTTCCTGTTCCTCGGGGCGTTCATGCTCTCGGAGCCGCTCACGCTGCCCCCGCGTCGTCGTCAGCAGTTCGCGGTGGCCGTCGTGGTGGGCCTGCTCGCAGGGTGGCCGATCTCGGTGGCGGGGCTGTTCACGCTCGGTCAGGAGCGCGCACTCCTGATCGGCAACCTGGTGGCGTTCGCCTTCGCCCTGCGCGGGTCGGTGCGGCTCGTGCTCGAGCGGCGCGCGTTCGTCACCCCGACCGCGCAGGAGCTGACCTTCCGCGCCAAGGGGCGGGTGCGCTTCCTCCCGGGGCAGTACCTCGAGCTCGACGTGCCGCATCATCGACCCGACGCTCGTGGCACCCGCCGGGAGTTCAGCATCGTGTCGGCGCCGGCCGATCTGCCGACGCTGCGCATCGCGTACAAGAACGGCGACCAGAAGCATCCCTCGAGCTACAAGCGCGCTCTCGCCGCCGCGGAACCCGGCGCGACGTTCGCGGTCACGGGCACCTGGGGCGACTTCATCCTGCCGCGTGGCGATCAGCCGGTGCTCATGGTGGCTGCGGGGATCGGCGTGACACCGTTCGTCTCCCAGCTGCGGCAGCTGCAGGCGACGGGGCGACAGCGTGACGTGGTGCTCGTGTACGTGGCATCCGAGGCATCGGAACTCGCCTTCCGCGATGAGCTCGCAGCGACCGGCGTGCGCACGGTCGTGTTCACCCGTGACGAGCCCGCAGACCTCCCCGCGCACTGGTCCTGGGCACAGGGCGCTCGTCTGGATGCGGAGACCCTGGAGCGCACGGTCGACGACCTCGCGGTGCGCCATGCCTTCATCTCGGGTCCGCCGCGACTGATCGCCGACCTCGCCCCGGCGTTGCAGAAGGCCCGGAGCCTCACGACAGACGCCTTCGCCGGCTACTGAATCGCGGTCAGGCGCATCCCGGCACGGAGCGGCATTCGTCGGGAGATGGTGCGGATGCGGGGTGCATCGACCGCCGGTGTCCCGACGCCCGTGCAACCACCCGACAGGGGCGCGGTGAATCTCTTTCCTGCACCTCCCTCCATCCGTCCCGCGCATTGCTGCGGAACCACGGGTCAGGCCTCGGAGGGCACGTCTCCCGCGGTCGCCGCGGCCGGGTTCGTCGGGATGCGGACGGTGAAGGTCGTGTCACCGGGCTCACTGGCGACGGTGAGGAAGCCGCGGTGCCCCTCCACGATCGCCTTCGCGATCGCGAGTCCCAGTCCCGTGCCTCCGGTCTGGCGGGCCCGGGAGGTGTCGCCGCGGGCGAAGCGGGCGAACAGCTCGTCGCGGATCGCGGGGTCGATCCCCGGACCGTCGTCGTGCACGCGCAGCACCGCCTCGTCGCCCTCCTGGGCGACACTCAACGTGATGGTGGTGCCTGCGGGAGTGTGGGTGCGCGCATTCGCGAGCAGGTTCGCGACGACCTGGTGCAGGCGTCCGGCATCGCCGACGACCGTGACGGGCTCTTCGGGCACCTCGATGTGCCAGTGATGATCGGCCGCTGTGGGACGCGCATCCGAGAGCCCCTCGAGCGCCAGCTGAGCGAGGTCGATCGTGCTGTAGACGAGCTCGCGGCCCTCGTCGAGACGGGCGAGCAGCAGCAGATCCTCGACCAGACGGGTCATCCGCAGCGACTGCGCCTGGATGCGCTCCAGCGATGACGTCGTGCTCTCGATGATCTCCGGGCGTTCCACCGGCGCGTCCGCCTGACGCAGCGCCCGCAGCGACAGCTCCGAATAGCCCCGGATCGAGGCGAGGGGGGTGCGCAGCTCGTGGCTGGCATCGGCGACGAAGCGGCGCATCCGCTCCTCGTTCTCCTGCCGCGACGCGAGAGAGGTGTTGACGTGATCGAGCAGCTTGTTCACTGCCGCCCCGACGAGCCCGGTCTCGGTGCGCGGATCGGCCTCGGCGGCGGGCACGCGTTCGGTGATGCTCACCTCGCCGCGGTCGAGCTGCTGGTTCGCCACTCTGGTGGCGGTCATCGCGACGGCGCGGAGCGGCCGCAGGCTCACCCGGATCGTGATCGCGGTGGTGAGGGCCAGCAGGATCAGACCGCCGATCGTGGCGAGGGCGATCACGGTGAGCAGCTGCGTGAGCTGGTTCTGGATCTCGTCGCGGGGGAGTCCGGTCACCACGATCACGCCGTTGTCGGCGGGCAGAGCGATGATCCGATACGAGCCGAGGTCGGTGAGCGAGACCGTGGCGACGGAGGTGTCCTTCAGCGCCGCCGCGATCTCGATCATCTGCGACCCGCTCAGCGTCTGCAGGCCGCTGGAGAGCTCGTCCCCGGCGGTGCTCTCCACGATGGCGCCGCTGTAGCCGCTCACGGGGCTCGAGACGACGAAGAGCAATCCGGTCGGAGGCGCGAAAGGCCCGGCCAGGATGTTCTGCGCGGTGGCGGAGGAGGGGGAGAAGGCCTGGGTCACGCGCACCAGCTGGTGTGCGTAGGTATTCAGCTTCTGATCGAGCTGGTCCTCCATGGTCTTGCCCAGCGTCGCGCTGGTGATGACGGCGACGATGATGAGGATGAGCGACACGAACCCGATCACGGCGGTCATCAACCGCGTCTGCAGGCTCATCGGCCGTCTCATCATCGTCGCAGAACTCACTGCGGGGCCTTGATCATGTAGCCGACGCCGCGGACGGTGTGCAGCAGCGGCGTGCGCCCGGCATCGATCTTCTTGCGCAGGTAGGAGATGTACAGCTCGACCACGGACGACTTGCCGCCGAAGTCGTAGCTCCAGACACGATCGAGGATCTGCGCCTTCGACAGCACTCGCCGCTCGTTGCGCATGAGGTAGCGCAGCAGCTCGAACTCGGTCGCGGTGAGCTCGATCTCGGTGCCGTCGCGCACGACCTCGTGGCTGTCCTCATTGAGCGTGAGGTCGGCGACGCGGAGGATCGACTGACCGTCGTCGGCGGTGGCGTGACCGGTGCGACGGATGATCGCCCGCAGCCGTGCGATCACCTCCTCCAGGCTGAACGGCTTGGTGACGTAGTCGTCGCCGCCGGCCGTGAGCCCTGCGACCCGGTCGCCCACCGCGTCCTTGGCGGTGAGGAAGAGCACGGGGACCAGGTTCCCGGACTCGCGGAGCCGCTTGAGCACCGACATCCCGTCGAGGTCGGGCATCATGATGTCTAGCACCAGCGCATCGGGCTCGAACTCGCGGGCGACCTGGAGCGCCTCCATGCCGGAGGATGCCGTGCGCACCTCCCAGCCCTCCATGCGCAGGGCCATCGCGAGCAGGTCGGTCAGCATCTGCTCGTCGTCGACGGCGAGGATGCGCAGGGGGGAGCCGTCGGGGCGGCGCAGTTCGGGCAGGTCGCTGGTCATATCCCTATTCTGCGGAATCTCCTATGTGATTTCTATGGAGATCGCTATGCGTTGTCTGAGAGACGGTCGGCGAGGTGCCAGAAGAGGCGTCGGCGTGTGCGTGACCGCGCTCAGATCAGGCGCTCGTCGGGGAGTGCGAGGAAGTCGATGCCTTCCTGCAGGGCGAGTCGGTCGGACAGCTCTCCGATCGGCCCCGGAAGGTGTCCGTTGGCGCGGACGCTCAGACGTCTCGGCCCCGCCAGCGCGTGATAGACGGCGAACTGTCCGCGCGGGTCGACGGCGGGATCGAGCACCGCCGCGCTGACGTGCACGGGAAGGCGCAGCCGCCGCGCGGCGATGGCGGCATCGAAGTAGTCGAGCACGGGTCGCGTGTCGGGGTGGTGGCGCAGGTATCGGCGCACGGCTTCACCGCTCCCGGTGCATCGCCGGGAGAGGCGGACACCGTGGTTCCCGAAACTCGGGACGTCCAGGGCCGCGCGACGGAACCGGGCGTCCCAGGGGAGTGCCAGTGCCCCGATCCCGCCGCCGAAGCTCCCGCCGCTGAAGTCGAGTGCTCCGGTCGCGGCAGGCGCCATCTCGAGGAGGACGGTCGCGGCGCGCCAGATGTCGGCCGCGCTGAAGCGATGCGAGTAGGTGTCGCGGTGCGCGATCCCCGCCAGAACGTGCTCGTCCGGAAGGGCGGGGAAGCGGCTCTTCGTGTCGACGTGCGTGCCGGGGGCGACCGGGAAGATCGCCGCGGTGTCGGCGGGAACGCGGTCGAGGTCGGGGCCGGTGCGGCCACCGTAGCCGTGTCCGACCACCAGCCCCCGACGGGTGGCGGCGGCGCGGGGCAGCAGGACATAGGCGGCGGCGGGTTCGTCGGCGGAGGATCGGAAGCGGATCTCCGACACGCGGTGCGTGTCGGTCGGCGCGAGGTCCTCGGCGAGGCGCCAGTCGACCGCGCCCGTGCCGAACTCCTGGAAGGTCGTCCGCCAGAAGTCGTCGAAGTCGTCGGGCTCGTCCGGCGGCGCGAGAGGGGTCAGCAACGTCCCCAGGGAGTACTCCGTCATCTCCTCGGGAGGGTCCTGTGTCACGGTGTGCGTCCTTTCCGGTGGGGTTGCCTGCTCGACGCTACCGTCGCCGACGACGGGCGGGCCGATCGTTCGCGGCCCGTCCGCCGTTCGTGTCGCCTGTCGTGCGCGTCGCCGGGAGAGGGGCGGAGGATCAGTGGCGCACGTACTCCTGGATCGCGTCCTCATCGACGGTGACACCGAGCCCGGGTCCGGTCGGGACGAGGAATCCGCCGTCGGCGCGTACCTCGAGCGGCGACGTGAGGAGTCGATTGGCGACGGGGAGCGTGAACGGCTGGTATTCGAAAGCCAGGAGCGATGCGGCGCTCGCGGCGACGTGCACTCCGGCGGCCATCGCGATGCCGAAGGCGGCGGAGTGGTGCGGCGCGACCTGCACATGGAACGCGTCGGCGACCGCGGCGATCGCGAGTCCCTCGGTGATGCCGGTGCGTCCGATGTCGGGCTGCGTGAGGCCGACGGCGCGGCGGGTCAGCCAGTCCGTGAACTCGAAACGGCTCCGCATCGCCTCGCCGACCGCGATCGGCGTCGCGAGAGCGGCAGCGAGGTCGCGGTGGCCCTCGACATCCTCAGGAGCCAGGGGTGCCTCGAAGAACCAGGCCTGGCGGTCGTCGAGCTCACGGCCGAGGGCTCGCGCCTCGCCGAGCCGGTACGTCCAGTGCGCGTCGAGCGCGACGTCGAGGTCGGGGTGGACGCCCCGGACGGCGTCGTAGGTGGCGAGGTCGGTGCGGATGTCGACGCCGAGGTGCAGCTTGATGCGGCGCACGCCGCCCTCCACGAGCTCGGCGGTCTTCTCGGCCCGCTCGACGTCGTCGACGCCGCGGATGCCGGAGACGTACGTCGGCAGGACCTCGTGGAAGCGTCCTCCGGCGAGCTCGGACACCGAGAGTCCGGTGGCGTGCCCCCAGAGGTCCCACAGGGCGATGTCGACCGCCGCCATCGCATCGGCCTGGTGGCCGGTGAGGTGGCCGCGCTCGCGCATCGACTCCGTCATGCGGTGCCAGAGGGTGCGCACCGAGCGCGGGTCCTCGCCGAGGACGAGCGGAGCGAGCAGGTTGTCGACGATGGCCGCGGCGACCACGGGCGCGACCGGCGCGAGCGCCTCACCCCACCCGACCAGACCCTCGTCGGTCTCGATCTTCACGAGCAGGGTCTCGTACCCGGGGGAGTACAGACTCCGCCACGGCGGACGGATCACATACCCGCGGTGGTCCACCGCGGTGTCGCCCGCGTAGGAGTTGTTCGCCTCCTCCTTCGAGAGGTAGAGCGGGAAGGTCTGGACGCGCGTGATTCTCACTGGGGTCTCCAAAGACATCGAGGGGCGAGCGGCCGGCGGCAGGTGCCGCGGTCAGGGATCAGGGGCCGTGTCGCGTCACGGCCGGGGGAAGCCGGGGGTCAGAGCGCCGCGAACGCCGATGCGGTGCGAGAAGGGCTGTACCCGAGCGCGACCGAGATCTCGTCGGCCGCTTCGATGAGCTGCAGGGCGAGCTCCTGGTGCGGCTCGTGCAGATCGAGCACGGAGAGGGGGCCGCTGGCCGAGATGCCGGCGACGATCTCACCCGCGCGGTTGCGGATCGGGGCGGCGATGCAGGCGCGTCCGAAGGCGAGCTCCTCGATCTCGGTGGCGTATCCGCGGCTGCGCGACTCGTCGAGCGCGACCTGCATGGCGTCGCGGTCGACGATGGTGTGCGGGGTGAAGCGCTGGGGCGTCTGCGCGAAGTACTCGTCGACCTGCTCGTCGGTCATGCCGGAGAGGAGCGCCTTGCCGATGCCCGTGGCATGCAGCGGACCGGTGCGACCGGCCATGGCGAACGACTTCGGCGCCAGCGACCCCTCGAAGTTGCAGAGGTAGGTGAAGGTGAAACCGGTGAGTTCGGCGACGTTCACGCCGATCTCGATCCTGCGGGCGAGATTCTGGGCGATCTGCCGCGAGGCACGGAAGATGGGGGACCCGTTGAGGGCGATCGTGCCCAGCGACACGGCGGCGGGACCCAGGCGGTAGAGCCCGGTGCGGCTGTCCTGCACCACGAACTTCATGCGGTCGAGCGCGGACATCATGCGGGAGACCGTGGACTGGCCGAGACCGGTGAGGGTGCAGAGCTCGGAGACCCTCAGCTCACCGGATTCCTCGGTGAAGCAGGCGAGCAAGGACATCGCCCGTTCGACGGTCTGCGTGCCGCCTACCGATTCCGATGCCATGGTGACTCCTCCTCATCGCTGCCGCCGCTCGTGCGACGCCGCGGCTGATCGCCGCTGCCAGTCATCCTATTGAGTGAAATGACTTCGAGCAACACAAATGTGGGTGTCTTATGCATTTTGTGGATTTAGCATCCGCATTGTGGTTAACTGGCCGCACGTCGACGTCGACGACTGTGACGACGACGCGCAGGGCCCCTCGCGGGTCGTCTCTACTGGAAAGTGACTGCAATGCAACAAGCCATACTCGAGCGGCCCGCAGAGAGCGAGCAGAAGGCCGTCGAGCCCCGCTCCGGGCGACGCTCCACGCTGGGCGCGAAGGATCGCACCTTCGGTTTCATGATCGCACTTCCCGCGGTCCTCCTCTTCCTCGTGATCGCGATCTTCCCCCTCGTGTCGAGCATCTTCACGAGCCTCTTCGACCAGTCGCTCCTGCGCCCGGAGCGCACGTTCGTCGGTCTGGACAACTACGCCGCCGTCTGGGAGGAGTTCTTCGCCCGGCTCGGCACGACCCTCGTGTTCGCGTCGCTCTCCACGGTCTTCCCCCTCGTGCTGGGCGTGGCACTCGCCCTGCTGCTGAACGCCCGTATGCGCGGACGCAACATCCTGCGCGGCGCCCTCATGCTGCCGTGGCTGCTTCCCGGTGTGGTCGTCTCCTTCCTCTGGGCGTGGATCTTCAACGACAGCTACGGCGTCGTGAACCACGTGCTCTCGGTCTTCGGCCTGCCGGAGGTCAGCATGCTCGGCACCCCGACGGGTGCGATGGCCGCCGTGGTCATCGCCAAGACCTGGCACTCCTTCCCGTGGATCATGGTCGTCGCCCTCGCGGTGCTCCAGACTCTGCCGAGCGAGCAGATCGAGGCCGCCACGATCGACGGTGCGACCCGCTCGCAGCGGTTCCGCCACATCTCGCTGCCGCACATCGCGGGCCCCGTCACCCTCGTCGCGGTGCTGGAGTTCATCTACAACTTCGGCAACTTCGACACGATCTTCGTCATGACCGGCGGCGGGCCCGGCAACTCGACCACGACGCTCGCGGTCAGCCTCTACGACCTGGCCTTTGGCAGCTACGAACTCGGCAAGGCGTCGGCCATGGGCACGCTCTGGCTCGTCCTGCTCGCGATCATCACGACCGGATACCTGTTCCTCAACCGACGGCTGGAGAAGTGATGCGCCGTAGTCGCGATGTGGGGGAGTCGATCATCCGCCCCCACCTGTCCATCCCGGGGCGCGTCCTGCTCCTGCTGCTGGCGCTGTTCGGTCTGCTGCCGGTGTACTGGCTCACGGCGACCGCGTTCACGAAGAAGGAGGACGTCTTCTCGCTGGACCGTCCGTTCTTCCCGGTCGACCCGACGTTCGAGAACTTCATCGGTTTCTTCCAGAACGACCTGCTGCTGAAGAACCTCCTCAACAGCATCATCGTCTCCACCGGCACCGCCCTGCTCGCGGTCCTGGTCGGCGGTCTGATGGCGTATTCGCTGTCGAAGTTCCGCTACCGCGGCCGCAACGCCGTCATGTTCATGTTCCTCATCGGCCAGCTGATCCCCGGTGCCCTGCTGCTCATCTCGCTGTACCTGATGCTGAGCTCCGCCGGGCTGCTGTACACCTACACGGCCCTGATCATCTCGTTCACGACGTTCACGCTGCCGCTCGCGGTGTTCCTGCTGAAGGGCATCATCGACGCACTCCCCGACGACATCCTCGAGGCGGCGAAGGTCGACGGGCTCTCGCGCACGGGCACGATGTTCCGCATCGTGTTCCCGCTCGTGGTCCCCGGTCTCATCACCGCGGGGATGTTCGCCTTCATGCGCGGCTGGAGCGACCTGCTCTTCGCGCTCACGCTCGCGGGTCCCGACAAGCAGACACTGCCGGCTGGTCTGACCCAGGCCTTCATCCGTGAGGGCACGGCCGACTGGCCTGCGCTCATGGCGGCGTCGCTCATCACCTCGCTGCCGCTCGTCATCATCTTCATCCTCCTGCAGCGCTACTTCGTCTCCGGCCTCGCCGCCGGAGCCGTCAAGGGGTAGCCATGCGTCACCTGAACAGCTCTCCCCCCATCACCTCGAAGGAGCAGTCTCCATGACCATCTCGAACTCACAGCTGAGCCGCCGAGCCTTCCTCGGAGGCGGCACCGTGCTCGCCGCATTCGGCGCTCTCGCGCTCGCCGGCTGCGCGACGCCCGCCGCGCCCGGTGCCGGTGCCGGTGCGACGGCGAACGCCGCGACCAAGGCCAAGACCATCAACTTCTACGGCAACTCGCTCGGCGAGGAGGCCCTGAAGTCGGCATGGCAGGGGATCCTCGACGGCTTCTCGAAGCAGGAGGGCGTCACGGTCGCCCCGGTCATCTACCCGTACGACCAGGCTGCCACGCAACTGGCCCTGACCGGACGCTCCGGCAACCTGATGGGTGTCGGGCAGTCGGGCGGGTGGCAGGTGCTCACCCCGATGAACGTGCTCGCCGACCTCACCGACCTCGCGAAGGGCCTGGGCATCCCGCAGGGCGTGCTCGACTCCTACACGATGGACGGCAAGCTGCTCGTGCTGCCGTTGACGGCTGCGGGCATCGGCATCATCACCAACGGCGAGATCGCGAGGAGCGTCGGCATCAAGTCGGGTATGACCGTGGAGCAGTTCGCCACCGCGCTCGAGAAGATCAAGAAGCAGGACTCGTCGCTGATCCCCTACGCGGCGGTCACCAAGAACCCGGACCTCAAGGACGCCGTGCCGTGGATGTGGGGCTTCGGCAGCGACGTCGTCACCGACGACCTGAAGTGCACCCTGGGCGACGCCGAGAGCGTCAAGGCGGTCACCTGGTACAAGTCTCTCCAGGATGCCGGCCTGACGCAGACGAACGTGGCGCGCAGCGATGCCCGCATCCTGTTCGCGAGCGGCCGGGCGGCCCTGTACGACGATGCTCCGCTCGCGTCGACCTTCGTCAAGACGAACGGCGCCGCTCAGAACATCATCGACAACATCGGTGCCATCTCGCGCCCGACCGCCGGTGGCAAGGAGTCCTTCAACCGGGCCTGGGGCAGCGGGGTGTTCGCGACAGCGGGCGAAGGAGAGCTCACGAGCCGTGACTTCATCCTCTACGCGGCGACGAACGTCGAGGCGGCCACCGCGCTGTACGAGAACTCCGCGGTCGCTCCCGCCGCCAAGAGCGTGGCGGACAAGATCCCGGCTCTCGCGGCGGACAAGTTCCAGGGTGCCTTCCGCACCGAGGTCTCCGAGCATGCTCGCGGTGCGGCATGGGACCGGGTCGCGGTGACCGCCCAGATCGATGCGGCGATCGGCGCAGGGGTCGCGACGATCCTCGCCGGTCAGGTCGAGGCGCAGGCGGGCCTCAACGCGCTGAAGAAGGAAGTGCAGGGCCTGCTCGACGCCAACGCCTGAGCTGCGCGTCCTCTCGAATCGCCTGAAAGGCCGCGTTCTCCTCCCGGATGCCGCCATTCAGGCGATTCGAGCGTCTCCCTCGGGGCCGAGGGCAGAGCAAGAAGGCCGCGTCCCGAGAGGGGACGCGGCCTTCTTCGTAGAGCGTGCGGCTCAGAGCCAGCGTTCCCGCAGCACTGGCTTGAGCCAGGCGGCCGGCGACGAGATCGACAGACCGCCGTCGACGGCCAGCGACGTGCCGGTGACGAAAGACGCGGCATCGGAGGCGAGGAACGCCACGACGGACGCGACCTCCTCCGGGCGGCCGATGCGTCCGAGCGGGTAGCCCTCGCTCTCGCCGGTATCGACGGCAGAGATGCTGCCCGGCTGCACGGCGTTGACGCGGATGCCGCGGGGGCCGTAGTCGAGCGCGAGCTGCCGCACGAGGCCGTCCACGCCCGCCTTGGCCGCTGCGTACGCAGGCAGGGCGGGGGCGGCGAGCGACGAGTTGACGGAGGTCACGGCGACGATCGACGATCCGGCGGCGAGGCGGGGGAGCGCCGCCCGCGCCACGAAGAACGCCGAGTCGAGGGTGGCACCCAGGGCGCCGCGCCAGTCCTCATCGCTCGTGGCCTCGGCGCGGCCGATCGGCATGCGCCCGGCTGCGAGTACCACGACGTCGAGTCGACCGAGCGTCTGCTCCGCATCCGCGACGGCGCGGTCGGCGGATTCCGGACGGCTGCAGTCCGCGACCAGGTACCTCTCGAAGACCTGATCGGCGGAGTCCTCGAGCCCCACCCCGACGACGGCGTCTCCGCCGTCGACGAAGGCGCGGGCGATCGCGAGCCCGATGTCGGAGCTGCCGCCGATCAGCAGCACGCCGCGGCGGGTCATACGCGCATCCTGGAGGGGATCGGCGGCAGGGCGAGCTCGTCGATCACGAGCTTGACCGATGCGCGGCTGCCGGCGTCCAGGCGCGACGCCGGATAGCGGACCGTCGCGTGGTCGATCACGCCGCGCGCGACGAGGATCTCCTTGTGCACCGCCCACGCGATGCCGCCCTGCAGACCGATGAGCACGAGAGGGAGCATACGACGGAACTCTGCGCGCGCCTCATCGACGCGCCCCTCGAGGAACTGCGTGAGCACGGGACCGAGGAGGTCGGGGAACTCGCAGGCCGGCATCGTGCCGACGGCGCCCCTGGCGTACTCCTCCAGGCAGAACTGCGCGTTCTGTCCGCCGAGCACGGCGAATCCCGGGTCGTCGATGGCCGAGACGACGGCGCCGACCTTGGGGGCGGTCGGCGGCGCTTCGACCTTGACGGAGTCGACGCCGTCGAGGCGGGCGATCTCGGCGATCAGCGCCGGAGCCATCACGACGCCGGTGACGCCGGGGGCATCCTGCACCATGACCGAGAGGGAGGTGGCGGCGGCGACGTCGCCGTAGAAGTCCACGAGAGTGCCGGCCGGGGGCTTCACCATGAACGGCGGGAGGACCATGAGGGCGTCCGCGCCGCCCTCTTCCGCGAGGAGGGCCTGCTCGATCGAGGTCGCCGTGGAGGTGCCGTTGACGCCGGCGATCACGGGGATCCGGCCGTCGACCACGCGGACGACATCGTCCAGGATCGTGCGGCGCTCCGCCGTGGTGAGAGCGAAGCCCTCGCTCGCCATGCCGAAGACGGCGACGCCGTCGACTCCGGAGTCGAGCTGGAACTCGACCAGTCGGCGCAGGCTCTCACGGTCGAGGGCGCCCGACTCGTCGAAAGGAGTCGCCAGGATGGGCATCAAGCCGTGGAGTGTCGGAGCCATCAGCTGTTTCCCCGCTTCATCATCGTGTGTCCACATTTCTCGCAAGTGTTATGCATATTGTGAGATAGTCTGCCACATAACGGTTACGAGCTACCAGTGAAGGATGACCCGGATGCCGCACACCCCGACTGCCCGAACCGTCGAGATCCTCTCCGACGCCCGCTACGTCCAAGCCGAGTCTCCGCGGTGGGACGGCCGCGACGGGGGGCTCGCCTGGATCGACATGGCGACGGGTTCGCTGCATCGCGGCCGCATCGAAGACGGGAAGGTCGTCCCGGAGACGGCGATCATCATCGGTGCGCAGATCGGTGCTCCCGTCCCCCTCTCGCAGCCGGGGGCGGGCTGGCTGGTCGGCGTCGACCGCCGCGTGGTGCACGTGAGCGACGACGGCGTCATCTCTCCCCTCACGGACGACATCGCCGGGCCGGGGGACTACATGAACGACGGGGGCGGCGATCCGTCCGGGCGCTTCTGGGTAGGCAGCCAGTCGATGCCGCGCGACCCGCACTGCACGCTGTGGAGCATCGAGCCCGACGGGGAGCCGATCGCGCGCCTCGACGGGGTGACGGTGTCGAACGGCCTCGCGTTCGACCGCACCGGCTCGACCCTGTATTACATCGACACGCTCCCGCACCGCAGCATCGAGGCGTTCGACGTGGCGCCGGACGGAGAGCTCTCGAACCGTCGCACCGTGTGCCGGGTCGAGGGCGGCAACCCCGACGGCATGGCGATCGACCTCGACGGCATGCTCTGGGTCGCGGTCTGGGATGCCGCCGAGGTGCGTCGCTACTCGCCAGGGGGTGAGCTCCTCGAGACGATCGGGCTCCCCGCGAGGCGGCCCACCGCCGTGGCACTCGTCGATCGGCTGCTCGTGGTCACGACGGCCAGCATCGGGCTCGCCGATCCCGCCCACGCCGACGGCGCGCTGCTCGGCGTGCAGGTCGACGTCGGCGGCGCACCCGCGTTCCCCTGGGGTGGGACCGCACCGAACGTGGGCGAGGTCGGCTCCGTCGAGAGGGAGGCGCTGTGAGCGCCGTCGACAACGCGCAGCTGCAGGAACGGCTGCGCAGCACGCGGCTCGTCGCGATCCTTCGCGGAACGGACGTCGACGCCACGGTCGCCGCGGCGCGCACGCTTCTGGGCGCGGGCGTCCTGGCGCTGGAGATCGCGCTCACTCTGCCGGATGCCGTCGAGGCGATCGCCCAGGTGGTGCGGGATGCGCCGGAGGACGCGCTGATCGGCGCGGGCACGGTGCTCGACGAGGCCGATGTCGAACGGGCGGTCTCCGCCGGCGCGCAGTTCATCGTGACGCCCACGCTCAGCGCTTCCGTGCCCTTTGCGGTGAGCCAGGGCATCGGTGTCCTTCCTGGCGTGTACACACCCACCGAGATCCAGCGAGGCCACGACCTCGGCAGCGCGGCGGTGAAGCTGTTCCCCGCGTCGGCGCTCGGCCCCGGTTTCCTCCGTGCCGTACGCGACCCCTTCCCGCAGGCGCGGATCATCCCCGTCGGAGGAGTGGGCGTCGACACCGTGGGCGCGTATCTCGCCGCCGGCGCCTTCGGCATCGGCGTGGGGGGACCTCTGGTCGGCGATGCCGCGAGCCCCGGGGGCGACCTCGATGCGCTCGCTGTTCGCGCGAGGGCGTTCGTGGAGGCCGTTCATACCGGCTGACCCGCGCACTCCTGGGGTCCTGTGCGCCGCGCCTGTGCGCCGCGGGGACCTCGATCATCGTGGTGACGCATGAGTCGGCGGTGGCGCCGCGGTGGCACGGCGCACGACGCGACGGCTGCGCCTCGGCGGTCTGTCCGATATCGAGGTCGACGGCACCACCGTCCGCATCGGCGGCGGTGCGGTCTGGGGCGACGTGGCCACCGTCCTCGCCGCGCACGGACTCGCGATCAGCTCCGGCGACACCGCATCGGTCGGGGTCGGAGGGCTCACGCTCGGTGGGGGCATCGGGTGGATGGCGCGTGCGTGGGGCCTCGCCGTCGATCAGCTGATCGGAGCGCAGGTCGTCACGGCGACGGGCGAGGTCGTCGAGGCGTCGGCGGCGTCGAACCCCGACTTGTTCTGGGCGCTGCGCGGTGGGGGAGGCAACTTCGGTGTGGTCACGCGCTTCGATTTCGCCGCGCACCCGCTGTCCGGCATCGCCTTCGCCGAGAGTGTGATCGACAGCGACCCGGCCACTGTGCTGCGCGCCGCGAGAGAACTGCTCCGAGACGCGCCCCGGGAGCTCACGGTCACCTACATGGATGTGCCGCCGATGGACCCGAGCGCGCCGGCCGGGGCGCGGCTGAGCGCCGTGTGGTCAGCACCGGAACCCGACCGGCTGCGCGCCGTGCTGGAGCCGATCTCCACCCTCCACGGGGTGCGGACCACGGTCACGACACCCGCATATCGTGAGGTGCTGCTGGAGATGCCGGAGCCCGAGGACGACGAGTCGGCCGCGCCTCCGGGGTTCATCGGCGGAAATGGGCTCTACGCCGAGCTCGACGATGCCCTCCTCGCGCGACTCGTGGCCTTCCGGGAGGCGTATCCGGCATCCGTCGTCTTCCTGCGGTCCCTGGGCGGGGCCGTCCGCGATGTGGCGCAGGAGGACACCGCGTTCCCCGCCCGCGCAGCGAACTGGTTCGTGCTCGCGGGGGCCTTCGACATCCCCGGCATGATCGACGAGGAGACCCGCGCAGCGATCGAATCCGACTGGCGGGAGATCGAAGCCGGTCGTCTCGCGGAGTACGGCAACTTCGCCGACACCGAACGGCCGGAGGCCGTACCCGGAATGTTCTCGGAGGCAGGGTTCGCGCGGTTGCGCGCGACGAAGGCGGTGTGGGATCCGCAGAATCTGTTCCGTCGCAATCACAACGTCGTCGTGTGACGCGCGAAGGGCCGAGAACCTCGCGGTGCCCGGCCCTTCGCGGTGAGACGTCAGTGCGTGTCTTCGGCCTCGATCTCGGTGCGGTCGCCCGACCACAGCGTGTGGAACGTGCCCGGCTTGTCGATGCGCTTGTAGGTGTGCGCACCGAAGAAGTCACGCTGACCCTGGACGAGAGCGGCCGGAAGGCGGTCGGCGCGGATGCCGTCGTAGTACGACAGCGACGACGAGAACGCCGGGGCCGGGATGCCCGCCTGAGCCGCCGTGACGACGACACGACGCCACGACGCCTGGCCGCGCGTGAGCGCATCGACGAAGTACTGCGCGGTCATCAGTACCGGGAGCTCGGGGGTCGCCGCATAGGCGTCGGCGATGCGGTTGAGGAACTGCGCGCGGATGATGCAGCCGCCGCGCCAGATCTTCGAGATCGCACCCAGGTCGATGTTCCAGCCGTATTCGGCCGCACCCGCGCGGATCTCGTCGAAGCCCTGCGAGTAGGCGACGATCTTCGACGCATAGAGTGCCAGACGCACATCCTCGATGAACTGTTCGGTGTCTTCGGCCGAGACCGCGAACTCCTCGTCGGGGCCGGGGAGCACACCGGCGACGGCGCGCTGCTCGGGGTGCGAGGAGAGCGAGCGGGCGAAGGTCGCCTCGGCGATACCCGAGACGGGGACGCCGAGCGAGAGCGCGGTCTGCACGGTCCAGGCGCCGGTCCCCTTGGCTCCGGCCTGGTCGAGGATGACGTCGACGAGCGGCTTGCCCGTCTCCGCATCCATCTGGCGGAGCACCTCGGCGGTGATCTCGATCAGGTACGACTCGAGCTCGCCCTTGTTCCACTCGGCGAAGATCTCGGCGATCTCGGCGGGGGACTTGCCCGTGCCGCGGCGGATGAGGTCGTAGGCCTCGGCGATCAGCTGCATGTCGGCGTACTCGATGCCGTTGTGCACCATCTTGACGAAGTGGCCGGCGCCGTCGTGGCCGACGTGCGTCACGCACGGCTCGCCCTCGGCGATCGCCGCGATCGACTTCAGGATCGGTCCGAGCGTGATCCACGACTCGTCCGAGCCGCCGGGCATGATCGAGGGGCCGGTGAGGGCGCCCTCCTCGCCACCGGAGATGCCGGCGCCGACGAAGTTGATGCCGGTCTCGCGGACGGCCTTCTCGCGACGGATGGTGTCCGGGAAGTACGCGTTGCCGCCGTCGACGATGATGTCGCCCGGCTCGAAGACCTCGACCAGCGAGTCGATCACCGCATCGGTGGGGCCCCCGGCCTTGACCATGATGATCGCGGTGCGCGGCTTCTGCAGCGAGTCGGCGAACTCCTGGTAGGTGTGGGCCGGGACGAATCCGGCCTCGGGGTGCTCGTCGAGGAGGGTCTGGGTCTTCTCGTAGCTGCGGTTGAAGATCGCCACCGTGTTGCCCTCGCGGCTGGCGAGGTTGCGGGCGAGATTCGATCCCATGACGGCGAGTCCGACGACTCCGATGTTCGCTGATGCTTCGGGCACAGAAGGCTCCTCGATCGTGAAGAAGGGGTGGTTTCAGCGTATCGCTGTACGGGAGGTCAGTGGCCACCTGTGTCGCGGGTGGCGATGAAGCGCCGTGCCACGGCGATGTCGCGATCTCCGAGACCCGCGGCGACGAGCTCGTCGAAGGCCGCGCGCAGGGTGGGCAGCAGGACGGGGGAGGTCCCCGTGGCGTCCGCGATGTCGGAGGCGAAGCCGAGATCCTTCACCATGTACTGCGCGATGCCGCTGGGGGAGTCATCGCCGGTCACGAGCTTCTCCCGCCGGCTGTCGAGCAGGCGCGAGCCGGCGTATCCGCCCGAGAGCAGCGACCAGAGCGCATCGAGGTCGAGCCCCGAGCGGTCGGCGAGCACGGTGGCCTCGCCGAGCGCCAGGATCGTCGCGGAGACCACGAGCTGATTGCAGGCCTTGGCGACTTCGCCGGCGCCGAGCGGTCCGAGCAGGACAGGGGTCCCGCAGGGGGCGAGCACATCGGCAGCGAGGGCCGCATCCTCGGGGTCACCGCCGAGCATGATCGAGAGGGTTCCGGCCCTGGCTCCATCCTCGCCGCCGGAGACCGGGCAGTCCACGACGCGCACCTTGCCGCCCGTCCGGGCGCCGACCCGCTCCGCGAGTGCGCGGACGGCGGGAGCCGAAGATGTGGAGCCGATGAGGATGAGCAGGTCGCCGGGGTCGGCGAGCAGACCGTCCGGACCGTCGAGCATGGCTTCGAACGGAGGGAGATCCGGCAGCATCATGAGCAGGACGTCTACTCTGGAGGCGAGTTCGCGCGGCGTCTCCGCCCAGGAGGCTCCGGCCGCCAGCAGCTCCGGCTGCGGGCGGCGGGCGTGGATGACGAGCCTGCCGCGTGCGGCCAGCAGATGCTCGGCCATGGGGCGGCCCATGGCGCCGAGACCCACGGCGCCGACGGTGACGGATGAGATGCTCATGCGCACACGGTAGCAACAATCCAACCCAGAGAACAGTGTCCAACAGAATGGATCTGAGCTATGGTGAGGAATCCAAGAACTCCCGAGGAAGGGATCAGCATGACGGGGACCGAGAAGAAGCTGCGCGCCGTCGTGGCGGTGCCGCTGCGGGAGGACCTGTGTCGGCTGATCGAAGAGCTCGAGCCGCGCGTCGAGGTGGTCCGCGACCACTCGCTGATGGCTCCGATGCGCGGGCCGGCGGATTGGTCGGGCGACCCGGAGTTCACCCGTGCCCCCCGTGAGCAGCAGGCCTTCGAGGAGTTGGTCGACTCGGCTGACGCGCTCTTCGGGATCCCCGACGTGGATGCCGCAGCGCTGGCTCGCACCGTGGCCGCGAACCCGCGCCTGCGCTGGGTCATGACGACCGCCGCAGGTGGCGGGGCGTCGGTGAAGGCGGCAGGTCTGGATCGGGCCGCCCTCGACCGCGTCGTGTTCACCACCAGCGCCGGCGTGCACGGCGGCCCGCTCGCCGAGTTCGCGGTGTTCGGGGTGATGGCGGGGGCGAAGAACCTCCCGCGCCTCCTCGCCGACCAAGGCACGCGCACCTGGCCCGACCGCTGGGAGATGCGCCAGCTCGACGAGATGACCGTGCTGGTCGTCGGTCTGGGGGGCATCGGAGCGGAGTGCGCGCGGCGCTTCCACGCGCTGGGCGCCAGGGTCTGGGGCACGACCCGATCGGGAGAACCGGTGGCCGGGGTGGATCGCCTGGTGCCGCTCGATGAGCTGATCGACGCCGTCGCACACGTCGACGCGATCGTCGTCACGCTGCCGGGCACGGCGCAGACCCACCATCTCATCGGCACCGACGTGTTCGACGCCGTGCGGCCCGGCGCGATCATCGCCAATGTGGGCCGTGGCACCGTGATCGACGAGACCGCCCTGCTCGGGGCGCTCGACGACGGCCGCATCGCCTTCGCCGCGCTCGACGTCTTCGAACAGGAACCCCTCGATGACGCGTCTCCGCTGTGGACGCATCCGAACGTGCTCGTGAGCCCGCACACCGCGGCTCTCAGCTCGAAGGAGGAGGAGCGCATCGCCCGCCGCTTCGCGGAGAATGCGGCGCGCCTGCTCGATGGCGAACCGCTGAGCGCCGTGGTCGATACGGTCGAGTTCTACTGATCAGCCGCGGGCGCTCGACCGCCTGCGGCGCACCGGACGGCGGAGGGCGCTGCCATGGATGACGACACCCGCGAAGGGCGCGATCCGGCGCCTGCCGTGACCAGGAGCATCCGTCTGCTCGGCATCCTCGCGGAGGCCGGGGCGCCGCGCACGCTCACCGAGCTCGCGGGGGACCTGGGACTGGCGAAGTCGTCGACGGCGAACCTGTGCCTCGCGCTGGAGGCGGGCGGCATGATCGACCGCACCGCCCAGGGATATCGTCTCGGCGTGCGCACCGCGGAGCTCGGGGGCGCCTTCGCGGCGCAGTTCAACCAGGTGCGAGAGTTCTACAGCGTGTGTGAGGCTTCGCCCCGCCTGGCACCCGAACTCGTCCAGGTCGCGATGCTCGACGGCACCGATGCGCTGTACCTCGCCAGGCACGAGGGCTCGCGCTCGCTCCGTCTGGGAACTCCTCTGGGCTCGCGGCTGCCGGCGCCGCTGTCGGCGACCGGGCGTGCGCTGCTGGCGGCGATGAGCGACGAGGAGGTCATCGAACTCCTCGGGGAAGACGCCGTCTTCCCGCAGCTCACCGAGCGCAGCGCGACCACGATGGCGGGGCTCCTCGAGGTGCTGGCCACGGCCCGCCGTCGCGGCTGGGCGCTGGATGCGGAGGAGTCGTTCCGTGGCATCGTGGGCGTCGCCGTCCCGCTCGAGGGGTGGGCGCCGACTGACCCTCCGCTCGCTCTCGGGGTGGCGATCCGCGCCGCCGAGGCCGATTACGAGCGCATCGAGCGCGTGGGGGAGGCTCTGCGCGAGGCCGCCGCGGCGCTGACGAACCCGTTCAGCTCCGCCGCACGCCGCTGAGGGCACGGGCCCGCTCGGCCCGCAGCAGGCGGCGCCCACCGGGCGCAGGGGGCGGTTCCGCATCCGCGTGCACCCGCGCGCGCACAGCCGGTCCAAAGGGTTGAACGCAATCCAACAGGCTGGTACAGTCGGGTTCACGCCGCAGGCGAAGCCGATCGAAGGAGATGGCCGTGACCGACCCCCGCACCTCAGCCCGAGCAGTGTCCGATGACCCGGAATATGCGGCGAACCTGCGCCGCGCGACACTCGCGTCGAGCATCGGCAGCGCGTTGGAGTACTTCGACTTCGCGCTCTACGGCCTCTCGACGGCGCTGATCTTCAACGTCCTGTTCTTCCCCCAGGACGACCCGGCCATGGCCACGGTCGCCGCGTTCGCGACCTTCGGCGTCGGGTTCCTGGCGCGTCCGTTCGGCGGCCTGTTCTTCGGCGTCCTGGGTGACAAGCTCGGCCGCAAGTGGGTCCTGGTCGCGACCATCGTGCTGATGGGGGGAGCCTCCACCGCGATCGGCCTCCTGCCCACCTACGCCGCGATCGGCGTGTGGGCGCCGATCCTGCTGGTGCTGATGCGGCTGCTGCAGGGCTTCGGCGCCGGTGCCGAGCAGGCGGGAGCGACGGTGCTGATGGCCGAGTACGCGCCGGTGAAGCGTCGCGGCTTCTTCTCGGCTCTGCCGTTCGTCGGCATCCAGGCGGGCACGCTGCTCGCCGCGGTCGTCTTCGGCTTGATCACGCTGCTCCCCGAGGATCAGCTGCTGAGCTGGGGATGGCGGGTGCCGTTCCTCGCCTCCTTCGCGCTGATCCTGCTCGCGCTGTTCATCCGGATGCGGCTGCGCGAGACCCCGACGTTCATCGAGCTCGAGAAGCACGAGCAGGTCGCCGACCGCCCGATCAAGGAGATCTTCACGCACGGGCTGCCCGGCGTCATCGTCGGAGTCGGCCTGCGGATGGCCGAGAACGGCGGCTCGTACATGTTCCAGACGCTCGGTCTCGCGTTCTTCGTCACCGTGGTCGGCGACAACGCCGACAAGAGCCTGCTCACCTGGGGTGTCACCCTCGGGTCGCTGATCGGCGTCTTCTCCGTGCCGTTCACCGGACACCTCTCCGACCGCTTCGGGCGGCGGACGGTGTACCGGTTCGGAGCGGTCTTCATGCTGGTCTACACGTTCCCCGCCTGGTGGCTGCTGTCGCTCGGCAACTACGCCGTGGCCATCGGCGTGATCGCGATCGGCATCGGCGTCGCCGTGAACAGCATGCTCGGACCGCAGTGCGCCATGCTCCCCGAGCTCTTCGGCAACCGTCACCGCTACCTGGGCGTGGCGATGGCCCGCGAGATCTCTGCGGTCCTCGCCGGCGGTCTCGCCGGAGTCCTCGGCGCCTATCTGATCGCGGTGAGCGACGGCAACTGGGTGCTCCTGGCCATCTACATGGCCGTGCTCGCCCTCATCACCACCGCGTCGACGTTCCTCGCTCCCGAGACCCTTCGCCGCGACCTCACCCGTGTCGACGACGCGATCAAGGTCTCGCGCGACGAGGGCGGCGATGACGTGTTCGCCACCACGGTCTCGATCAAGGCCGTCGGACGATGACCGTGCTGCTGCCTGCGGGACTCGCCGCCTTCGACCTGACGGGGCGCACCGCGCTCGTCACGGGATCGAGTCAGGGGATCGGCAGGACGCTCGCCGAGGGACTCGCCGGTGCGGGTGCGACCGTGATCGTGCACGGGCGGGATGCCGCGAAGGCGCAGGCGTCGGCGGGCGAGATCGCTCGGGTCACGGGGTCCGTCGTGCACAGCGTCGTCTTCGACGTGACGGATGCCGCGGCGGTGGATGCCGGCATCAGCGAGGTCGAGCATCTGATCGGCACCCCCGACATCCTGGTGAACAACGCCGGGGTCCAACGCCGCGCGCCGATCGCGGAGTTCGCGGACGACGACTGGGACGCGCTCGTGCAGACCAACCTCTCCAGTGTCTTCCACCTGTCGCGGCGGGCCGCGGCGGGGATGATCGCGCGCGGCTCGGGCAAGATCATCCAGATCGGCAGCGTGCAGTCGCAGCTCGCCCGTCCCTCGATCGCGGCGTATTCGGCGACCAAGGGGGCGATCGTGATGTTCACGAAGGGACTGTGCGCCGACCTGGCTCCGCACGGCATCCAGGCGAACGCGATCGCTCCCGGCTACTTCGCCACCGAGCTCACGCAGGCGCTCGTCGCCGATGAGCAGTTCTCGGCGTGGGTGCGCGGGCGCACGCCCGCCGGCCGGTGGGGCGACACGCGCGACCTCGTCGGCGCACTGGTCTTCCTCGCGAGCGGTGCGAGCGACTTCGTCAACGGGCAGACCCTGTTCGTCGACGGCGGCATGACGGCGGTGGTCTGATGCGTCTCGGTCGCATCGCCACGTCCGACGGCCCCCGCTGGGTCCGCGAGACGGCAGCGGGACCGGTGCCGATCTCCGACCCCTTCGCGGCCTTCGCCGAAGGCCGCGATCCGCGCGATGAGGGCGACGTCATCGAGGGAGCGCTGCTCCCGCCGGCCGATCCTGTCGTGGTCATCGGCATCGCCCAGAACGGGCCGGGACACGTCTCGCCGGTGCAGGCCTGGCTGAAGAGCCCGAGGACCGTGATCGGCGGCGGCGCCGAGGTCGCGCTGCGTCGCGATGCCGGTGGACAGATCGCCGAAGGGGAGATCGCGGTCGTGATCGGCCGGTCGACCGTCGGTCTGACCGTGCAGAACGCGCATGAGTACGTGCTCGGCGTCACCGCGGTGAACGATCTCTCCAGCCCGGAGCGCGCAGAGTTCGATCCACGCAACTTCGAGTCGAAGTCCGGAGTGGGGTACACACCGCTCGGGCCGTGGATCGACACCGACGCCGGGATCGACGATGTGGGTCTGGAGGTCGAGGTCGACGGACGTCTCGTGGCCGAGACCGGAAGCCGGCAGCTGCCCGTGTCGATCAGGGAGTGCCTCGCGTATGTGACCGGATGGTCGCCGCTCGGACCGGGCGACGTGGTGATGACCGGGGCTCCGCACTCGCAGGCGCCGGTGTGCCCTGGACAGCGCGTGACGATCAGGGTGGCCGGAATCGAGTTGGTCACCGCATTCGCGTGACCGAGGAAGGAGCACGGTGGACAATCTCGCCGTGGTGGCGCACGCCGCCGAAGATCTGCGGATCGAAGACATCGGCACCCCGATGCCCCGAGCTGACGAGGCTGTCGTGGCCATCGCGTACGGCGGCATCTGCGGATCTGACCTGCACTACTGGCGACATGGAGCCGCGGGTGCCTCCGTCCTGCGCGAGCCGATGATCCTGGGGCACGAGGTGTCGGGCGTCGTCGTCACTGCCGCAGCCGATGGCTCGGGCCCTTCCACCGGCACTCCCGTGGCGGTCCATCCGCTCACCCCGCACGGCGACGGTCGCACCCCCTGGCCGGCCGAGCACCCGAACCTCGCCCCGGCCTCGACCTATCTCGGCTCCGCGATGCATCTGCCGCACACCCACGGCGCATTCGCACGTCGCGTGGCATTGCCGGGACGCATGGTGCACGCCCTTCCCGCCGGCCTCGATCTGCGGACGGCGGCGTTGGCCGAGCCGGCGGCCGTCGCCTGGCACGGCCTGCAGCGCGCGGGCGACGTGCGCGGGCGCAGCGTGGTCGTGATCGGCGCCGGACCCATCGGCCAACTGGTCGCCGCCGTGGCCCAGCGCAGCGGTGCGGCCTCCGTGACCGTCACCGACCTGCAGCAGCGACCGCGGGAGATCGCCGGTGCGCGCGGAATCCGCGCGATCGACGCCCGGGCGGAGCAGGAGATCGCGGACCTGCATGCCGACGTCGTCGTCGAGTCGAGTGGCACCGTGCCGGGTCTCGCCGCTGCGGTCTCCGCCGCCGTCCGCGGCGGCATCGTGGTGCTGCTGGGGCTGCAGCGCGGGGGAGAGGTTCCGGCGCCGATGGCGACCGCGATCACTCGGGAACTCACGCTGCGGGGGTCCTTCCGGTTCGGCGCGGAGTTCGACGCGGTCATCGCCGCTCTGGCCGACGGCAGCCTCGACGTCCGCGGTATCATCAGCGAGGTGCTGCCGGTGGACGATGCGCTCGACGCGTTCGCCCTGGCCGCCGATCCTGCGAGCTCCTGCAAGGTGCTCATCGACTTCGGCCGGGAGATCTGAGTATGCGCATCGTCGTGATGGGGCCGAGCGGTTCCGGAAAGTCGACCGTCGGCGCGTTCCTCGCCGATGCCGTGGACGCCCGGTTCATCGATGGCGACGATCTGCACCCCGCAGTGAACGTGCGCAAGATGGCGGCGGGTACCCCGCTGGATGACACGGACCGGCTGCCCTGGCTCCGCCTGGTCGGCGAGACGCTGCAGACGGAGGATCGGATCGTCATCGCCTGCTCCGCCCTCCGACGCGTCTACCGTGACGTCATCAGGGAACAGGCGCCCGACGCGTTCTTCGCGGAACTCGCGATCGGTCGGGCGGTGCTCGAGGAACGCATGCGGGCGCGCTCCGACCATTTCATGCCGCCTGCGCTTCTGCAGTCGCAGCTCGAGACGCTCGAATCCCTCGACGAGGACGAGCAGGGCATCCGCATCGACGGATCAGCGGATGTGCGAACGGCCGCCGAGAGGATCGCTGCGGCGGCGCAACCGGCACGCTGAGCGTGCGGTCGCCGGGACGTCAGTCCTTGCGGTAGCCGGAGCGTCCCATGGCGAACAGCGCGATGAACGACGTGACCGCGGCGCACACGGTCATGGCGCCGATCAGCCAGAGGAGTGCGTGCGAGAGGAAGGCGCCGTCGAGCATGGGGAGTTCTCCGTGTTCTGCAGAAAAGGACCGGTGTCATCAGCCTATCGGGTCATCCGGTACCATTGAGGCTGTACCTCGGCGAGGGATGCTTCTGCGCGTGCGCGAACATCCGTTATCGACGCGGCGAAGCAAGCCCGGTGGCTTTCCTCCTGCGTCAGCGAGTTCGAAAATTCCAAGACCACCGCGCGGCGCCTTCGCTGCGTGCCCCGAAGGAGAACCCCATGTCTGAAGACACCAAGGTCCAGGCCGAGCTCCGCGAGAGCTTCGGCAAGGGCTTCGCCCGCCGCCTCCGCGCCGCCGGCAAGATCCCCGCCGTCATCTACGGCCACGGCACCGAGCCGGTGCACGTCGCGCTGCCGGGCCACCAGGTCTCGCTCATCATCCGTCGCGCCAACGCGCTGCTCGAGCTCGACATCGAGGGCAAGGGCCAGCTCGCCCTCGTCAAGGATGTCCAGCGCGACCCGGTGCACCAGATCATCGAGCACATCGACCTGCTCGTCGTGAAGAAGGGCGAGAAGGTCGCCATCGACGTCCCGATCGTCGTCACGGGCGAGTCCGCGTCGGGCACCATCGTGAACCTCGACGCGACCACGCTGTCGATCGAGGCCGAGGCCACGCACATCCCGCAGAACATCGAGGTCTCGGTCGAGGGCCTGGAAGAGGGCGCGCACATCACCGGCGCCGACGTGAAGCTCCCCAAGGGCTCCACGCTGCTCTCCGACCCCGAGGTCCTCGTCGTCGCGATCTCCGTCCCGGCTGCACCCACCGAGGATGACGCCGCGGCCGACGCCGAGACCGCCGAGACCGCCGAAGAGGCCGCCGCGGAGTGATCTCCGGCTGATTCATCACAGAGGGGACGCGATCCGATCGCGTCCCTTCTGTCGTATCCTGACCGAGGCGGCGCGCCCCGGGCAGGGAGAGGACGACGACATGGCATCGACCTGGCTCGTGGTGGGACTCGGGAATCCCGGCCCGCGATACGAGAGCACCCGGCACAACATCGGCCAGATGGTCGTCGACGAGATTGCCGCGCGACGCAGCGAGGCGTTCCGCGAGCACAAGGGCGGTGCGCGCGTCGTCGAGACGTGGTTGCGTCCCGGAGCGGACAAGCTGGTGCTCGCCAAGCCGAACACCTTCATGAACGTCTCCGGCACTCCCGTGGCGGCCCTGGCCCGGTTCTACTCGGTCCCCTCCGAGCAGGTCGTCGTCGTGCATGACGAGCTCGACATCCCGTTCGACACGGTCAAGCTCAAGACCGGGGGCGGACATGGCGGGCACAACGGCGTGCGGGATGTCGCGCGCGCGCTGGGCACAGCGGACTTCCCGCGGGTGCGGGTGGGCATCGGCCGCCCGGTCGGGCGCCAGGATCCTGCGGACTGGGTGCTCGCGCCTTTCGGGAAGGACGAACGACCGAATCTGCCGATCCTCATCTCGGATGCCGCCGACGCGGTCGAGATGCTCGTGGCCGAAGGACTGCTCGCCGCACAGCAGAAGCATCACGCGCCGCGCTGAAGCAGCGGCCGTCACGGCCGGACCGCAGCCGGTCAGGCGGTGAAGGCCGCGAAACCGGCCGCGCTGCCCGCCACGAGGGCGATGACGAGCACGACGAAGAAGATCGCCGAACCGATCACGGCGACGACGAGGGCGGCGATGCCGGCGCCGCGCCCCTGCTTCTTGCGGATGGCGATGATGCCGAGCACGATCGCGGCGATGCCGAAGACGGTACCGGCCCAGAACGACAGCTCCGTCCACAGCACCTGATCGCGTGCGGGGGCGAGGACGCTGAGGTCATCCGCGGTCACGCTCGCGCCCTGGGGGAGGACCCGTCCGATCTCGAAGGCGTTGATGCCGGCGATGAGGGGCGTCACGATCGCGGCGATGAGGGCGAGGATCAGGGCGAGCATCCCGGGGAATCCGGAGGGGCGCGTCGTGGTGTCGGGAACCGTGTAGGCACCTGCCGGTGCGTCATAGCCGCCGACCGGCACCTGGTAGGCCCCGGGAGGGGCTGCCGGATAGCCGGACGCGGGAGGAGCCGCCGGGTACCCGGGAGCGGAAGGGACTCCCTGGGAGGTCGGGGAGGTCGGATACGCCGGCACGGCCGGGGGCGCTGCGGGCGCCGGGTACCCGGGCGCTGCCGGGAGTGCGTCGCTCCCCGGGGCGGCAGGCGCATGCGGCGCGGCGAATGCCGGGGGCGGCGGAACCGCGTCGAACGGCGCTGCGGGCGCAGAGGTCACGGGTGGCACCGGCGTCTCAGGTGTCACGGCGCCGGACGGGGGAGGCAGCTGGGGATCAGTCACGCCCCCATCCTAAGGTGCGGCTCAGACGCGCCGGAGCAGTCCCACGCGGTCGTACACGTCCGACAGGGTCGCGTCGGCGACGGCGTCGGCGCGCGCGGCGTTCTCGGCCAGGATGCGGTCGAGTTCGGCAGGATCGTCGAGCAGTTCGAGCGCCCGCGTCCGCACCGGCTCGAACTCGTTCACGACGACCTCGGCCAGGCCCTTCTTGAAGTCGCCGTATCCGCGTCCCGCGTACTCGTCCTCGATCGCGGCGACCTGACGGCCGGTGAGGGCGGCGTAGATCGTCAGGAGGTTGGAGACGCCGGGCTTGTTCTCCCGATCGAAGTGCACCGAGCCTTCGTTGTCGGTCACCGCTCGCATGACCTTCTTCGCCGACTTCGCCGGGTCGTCCAGCATCCACAGCACGCCTGCATCGCTCTCCGCCGACTTCGACATCTTGGCGGTCGGGTTCTGCAGGTCGTAGATGCGGGCGGTCTCCTTCTGGATGACCGGCATCGGCACCGTGAAGGTCTCGCCGAACCGCGAGTTGAAGCGCTCCGCCAGGTCGCGCGTGAGCTCGACGTGCTGCTTCTGGTCGTCGCCCACCGGCACCACATCGGTCTGGTAGAGCAGGATGTCTGCGGCCATGAGAACCGGGTACGTGAACAGTCCGACGCTCGTCGACTCTGCGCCGTAGCGGGAGGACTTGTCCTTGAACTGCGTCATCCGGCCGGCCTCGCCGAAGCCCGTGATCGTGCTGAGGATCCACGCGAGCTCGGCGTGCGCGCGCACGTGCGACTGCACGTACAGCGTCGACAGCGAGGGCTCGATGCCCGCGGCGATGTACTGCGCGGCCGTGCGGCGCGTCTTCTCACGCAGCTCCGCCGGGTCCTGGGCGACCGTGATCGCATGCAGGTCGACGACGGAGAAGTATGCGTCGTATGACGTCTGCAGCTCTCGCCACTGGAGCAGCGCGCCGATGTAGTTGCCGATCTGGAGAGAATCGGCGGAGGGCTGCATTCCGGAGTAAAGGCGAGGTTTCGTCACCGTTCAATCCTATGGGGTGCGTGCGGTGCCCCTACGATGGGCGCATGGCGTCCGAATCCCCTCGCTCCCGGCCGCGAGGGGACGGAGCGCTCTACGTCGAGATCCTCATCCGCGCGACCATCGACGAGGTGTGGCGCCTCACACAGGACCCCGCCTCCCACGTGCGCTGGGATGCGCGATTCAGCGATATCGTCCCGCAGCGCACCAGAGCGGACGGCGCGCAGGACTTCCGTTACGAGCTCGACCTCGGTGTGCACACCATCCGCGGCACCGGCGTCTCGCTCGCGACGAAGGAGAGCCCCTCGGGCGAGCGGACCTCCGCGCTGCTCTTCGATACCGACGACGCGCTGTCGCCGCTCGGCGCCGGGCGCGGCTACTGGCGCTATGTGCCGACCGAGGAGGGCGTCCGGTTCCTCACCGGCTACGACTACGTGCCAGGGTGGGGATGGCTCGGGCGGGTGCTCGATCCGGTGATCACCCGGCGCTTCATCTGGTGGCTCACGGCGCGCAGCTTCGATCGTCTGCGGCTGTGGGCGGAGGAGGGGATCGCACCGGAGGACGCCAGCGGGTGGCGGTCGTTGCGCCGTGGACACCGGCCTCGCGCACGGAACTGCCTGTCGCGACCTCCTCGACGCACCGGCCGCACGATCATGGCGGACGCACCGGAATCGCTCGAGGAGATCGCATGACGAGGGGGAACGGGATCTTCGAGCGCGTGCTCGGAGACGACTTCGGGAGGCTCCATCCGCAGTTGCAGCGCCGCTTCGGCGTCGGCGTCGACGCGGGCTACGGCTGCATCGGGCGCGGGGTGATGACGCAGGTGCGTCGAGGCCCGTGGTGGACGCTGCCCTTCCTCCTGATCGGCACGTTCCGCAACATCCTGTTCCCCGAGCGTGGGCGCGATGTGCCCTTCCGGATCGACAACCACGCCTACGTCGACGACTTCGGGCGCGAGACCGTGACCTTCGTGAGGACGATGGACGTGCGCCCCGGCCGCAGACGCCGTTTCGACGCGACCATGATCTACAGCGATGCGCGTCGGCGGGTGGTCGACTACCTGGGGACGCACCAGCACCTCGCGGTCGACCTCGACCTGGCCGTCACCGACGACGGCGGGCTTCTCCTCACCTCGGGCGCACAGCGCTTCTATGAGGGGCGCCTCGCCTTCCGGTTCCCGATGCTGTTCAGCGGACGCGCCCGGCTCCTCGAGCGCTACGACGACGCGCAGGAGCGCTATCTGATCGACCTCGAGATCCACAACGACGTGTTCGGATTCCTGTTCGGCTACCAGGGGACGTTCACGTGCGAGTTCGTCGACGGGCCGGCGCCCGCGACCGTGAAACCGTACCGCGAGGAGATACGGGAGTGATCGCTCGAGGAGAAGCGTTCCTCGAAGCGCTGGGGGAGGAGGCGGAGCGACTCCACCCCGAGATCCTCGCGCAGATGCGCGTGGCGGCGGAGAGTGACAGCGCCGAGGGCGTCTTCGAGGTCGCTGGGAGCCGGTTCGGGCGCCTCGCCGGTCTCGCCTCTCCGGTGGTCGGGCCCGGTCTGCTCGTGACGCGGTTCGCACGCGACGTCCCGTTCCGGATCGACACCGTGTCCGGGCGGACGCGCTCGGGGCGGGCGACGCTCGCCACGGTTCGTGAATTCCGCTTCCCCGGGGCGACCCAGCACGTCACGGATCGGCTCTTCGCGACGGGGCACCCCGGCATCGTGCAGAACGCCCTGGGCTCCCGGGGGCGGGTCGAGATGCTCGAGGAGTGCTCCGTGACCGACGACGGCGCGCTGCGCATGCGCACCCGTGCCGTCGCGCTGCGTCTGGGCGGATGCCGGATCGCGCTGCGCGGCATCCTCCGCATCGACGTCGATCTCGTCGACGGCTGGGACGAGGCTCGCCGCCGACGCACCATCGAGATGCGCGCGACGAGCCCCGTGCTCGGGACGGTCATGGAGTATCGCGGGTGGTACCACCATGCGGAGGACGCCAGGTCGGACGTCACCGCCGCAGACGGGGGCGGCGCCCCCGTGCCCGCTCAGTACCGATAGTCGACGACGACGGGCGCGTGGTCGCTCCAGCGCTGGTCGTAGGCCGCGGCGCGGGCGACGTGATAGGTCTCGACGCGCTCGGCGAGCGCGGGCGTGGCGAGGTGGTAGTCGATGCGCCATCCGGAGTCGTTGTCGAACGCCTGACCGCGCATCGACCACCAGGTGTACGGGCCGTCGATCTCGCCGTGGAACTTCCGGCCGACGTCGATCCAGCCGAGACCGGTGCCCACCGTGCCGTCGACGCCGGACACCTCTGCGCCCGCTTCGCCGAGGAATCGATCGAAGTAGGCGCGCTCACGGGGGAGGAAGCCGGCCTTCTTGCGGTTTCCTCGCCAGTTCTTGATGTCGAGCTCGCGGTGCCCGACGTTGAGATCGCCCGTCACGAGAGCGAGCGCACCGTCGGCGCCGAGCTCGCCGAGCCGCGTCCCGAACGCGTCGAGGAACTTCCACTTCTCGTCCTGCTTCGGGGTGTCGGCCTCGCCGGAGTGCACATAGGCGCTCACGACGGTCAGCGGACGGTCGCCGATCACGTAGTCGGCCTCGATCCAGCGGCCCTTGGAGTCGAAGTCCTCGGGGCCGAGGTCGGTGCGCGAGGCCAGGGCCGGCGTGCGGCTCGCGATGGCGACGCCGGCACGACCCTTCGCCGTGGCCTCGTCGTGCACGAACGACCACCCGGGAAGGGCGGCCTCGAGGTGCTCGTCCTGCCCGCGGACCTCCTGGAGCGTGAGGATGTCGACGCCGGCGTCGTCCAGCCAGGAGCTCATCCCGTTGCGAGCCGCCGCTCGGATTCCGTTGACATTGACCGTGGCGATACGCAGATGAGGCATGGACACAAGCCTAACGAGCGCCGCCGACATCCCGTCCCTGGCGGTGCAGCTCTCCGAGCAGGCGTTGCGCGAGCGGAGTCGTCTGGTCGGCGGGCGGGGGAGGCGACGCCTCGAGATCCGCGAGCTCGTCCTCCGCCTCGCGCACGGCCCGCCCGGCGGTCCAGGCCCGGTACCAGGGAGCGCTCTGGCGGGCGGCGTGAGCCTCTCGCACGCGGATGCGCGCCGCCGTCAACAGCGTCTGATACTCGGCCACTCGCCGCTCGGCCTCCGTCAGCGGGAGCAGAGGCAGGTCGCGATCCTTCGCGGCGACCGCGATCCATGACGAGGCGACCAGCATCACGACGCCGTTGAGACGGAACCAGAGCAGCAGACCGATGAAGATCGCGAAGGTGGCGAGCAGCGGGTTGGAGGGCGTGTAGCTGAGCAGGAATCCTGCGCCGAACTGCAGGATGGTCATCGCGCCGCCCCCGAGGAGGGCGCCGGGCCAGATGGTGCGCCAGCGCAGCGACGTTCCCGTGAGGAACCGGACCATGGCCGCCAGTGCTGCCGACATGATCGCGAACGACACCAGCACGGTGCCGATGTGGATGCTGATGTTCACCCCGCTGGAATCGGACTCCCAGCCCAGCAGGCTGAGGATCCAGCTCAGCACGCCAGCGCTCGCGGAACTGAGCACCGAGCCGACGATGAGGGAGACGCCGAAGATCAGCGCCGCCAGCAGGTCGCGAGCCTTCAGGATCACGTAGCTGCGGCGGTCGGGCGGCAGACCGAAGATGTCCCTCGTCGCGCGCCGCGAGAAGGTGACCCAGCCGATCGCGGTCCAGATCACGGTTCCGAGCGCGATCAGACCCGTGACGCTCAGCACACCGGTCGTGCTCGCGGCGATCTCCTGCACCTGCTCCGGCGTGACCACGCCGCCCTGGCCCTCCGGAAGGATGAGGTTGGGGACGTAGCTGTTGATGATCTCGATCAGGCCGTTGACGGCCTCCTCGCTGCCGCCGAGCCAGAGCCCGGCGATCGCGAACGCGAGGTAGATCGCCGCGAAGATCGCGAACAGCGCCTGGTAGCTCACGCCGGCGGCGAGGAGGAATCCGTTGTGCTGCAGGAAATGACGCCAGACGCGGACGGGGAACAGGCCGAGGGTGCGCTGCGTCAGTGCGGTCGCGCGCTCGACGGCCGCATCGAGGCGACCGGGCTCGGTCGGGGAGCCATCGGGTTCAGACACGTCCCCACCCTATCCAAGGGGAGGTGAGGGGGAGAGCAGGCCGGAACGTGAGAACAGGCGGTCCCGCAAGGGAACCGCCTGTTCTCACGTTCCGGCCTGAACGGACGTCAGGGACGCCCGCGGAGGATGGCCTGCTTGACCTCGGCGATGGCCTTGGTGACCTCGATGCCACGGGGGCAGGCCTCGGAGCAGTTGAAGGTGGTGCGGCAGCGCCACACGCCTTCCTTGTCGTTCAGGATGTCGAGGCGCACCGCCGCGTTGTCGTCGCGCGAGTCGAAGATGAAGCGGTGGGCGTTGACGATCGCTGCCGGGCCGAAGTACTGGCCGTCGGTCCAGAACACGGGGCACGACGAGGTGCACGCGGCGCACAGGATGCACTTGGTGGTGTCGTCGAAGATCTCGCGATCGGCGATCGACTGCACGCGCTCCTTGCCCTTCTCCGGCACGGAGCTGGCGACGAGGAACGGCTGCACTTCGCGGTACGACGCGAAGAACGGCTCCATGTCGACGACGAGATCCTTCTCCAGCGGCAGACCCTTGATGGCCTCGACGTAGATCGGCTTCGAGATGTCGAGGTCCTTGATCAGCGTCTTGCAGGCCAGGCGGTTGCGACCGTTGATGCGCATGGCGTCGGAGCCGCAGATGCCGTGGGCGCAGGAGCGCCGGAAGGTCAGCGAGCCGTCGACCTCCCACTTGATCTTGTGCAGCGCGTCGAGGACGCGGTCGGTGGAGTAGAGCTCCACGTCGTAGTCGACCCAGTGCGGCTCGGAGTCGACCTCCGGGTTGAAGCGGCGGATGTTGAACGTGACGATGAAGGACTGGATCCCGGTCTCTTCGGTCGTGTCGGCAGGTGCCTCTGCGATGGCTGTCGACATGCTCAGTACTTCCTCTCCATCGGTGGGTAGTTGAACTCGCCCTGCTCGTTCTTCGTGAAGACGACCGGCTTCCAGTCGAGCTTGATGTGATCGCTCGGAGTGGAGGAGTGCGGGTCACCGGTCAGGTAGGCCATGGTGTGCTTCATGTACTTCTCGTCGTTGCGCTTCGGGAAGTCGTCGCGCATGTGACCGCCGCGGCTCTCCTCGCGGTTCTGCGCGGCGTAGACGACGACCTCGGCGATGTCGAGCAGGAAGCCCAGCTCGACCGCCTCGAGCAGATCGGTGTTGAACCGCTGTCCCTTGTCGTCGACGTGCACGTTCTTGTACCGCTCGCGCAGTTCGGCGATCACGCCGAGCACGTGCTGCAGCGAGTCGTGCGTGCGGAACACCTGCGCGCCCTTGTCCATCTCGTCCTGCAGCGTCTTGCGGAGGACGGCGATGCGCTCGGTGCCCTGGTTGTTGCGCAGATCCTCGAGCATGCCGGACACGAATGCCGCGGGGTTCTCGGGGAGCGGGACGAACTCGGCGGTCTTGACGTACTCGACCGCGTTGCGCCCCGCGCGCTTGCCGAAGACGTTGATGTCGAGCAGCGAGTTGGTGCCGAGGCGGTTGGCGCCGTGCACCGAGACGCAGGCGCATTCGCCGGCGGCGTAGAGGCCGGGGACGACGGTGGTGTTGTCCGCGAGGACCTCGCCGTCGTTGTTGGTCGGGATCCCGCCCATGGCGTAGTGCGCGGTCGGCATGACGGGCACCGGCTCGACGACCGGGTCGACGCCCAGGTACGTGCGGGCGAACTCGGTGATGTCGGGAAGCTTGGTCTCGAGGACCTCGGCTCCGAGGTGCGTGCAGTCCAGCAGCACGTAGTCCTTGTGGGGGCCGGCTCCGCGGCCGTCGAGGACCTCCTGCACCATGCAGCGCGCGACGATGTCACGCGGCGCGAGGTCCTTGATGGTCGGGGCGTAGCGCTCCATGAAGCGCTCGCCCGAGGCGTTGCGCAGGATCGCGCCCTCGCCTCGTGCGCCCTCGGTGAGGAGGATGCCGAGACCGGCGAGGCCGGTCGGGTGGAACTGGAAGAACTCCAGGTCTTCGAGGGGGAGGCCCTTGCGCCAGACGATGCCGACGCCGTCACCGGTGAGGGTGTGCGCGTTCGACGTGGTCTTGAAGATCTTGCCGAAGCCGCCGGTCGCGAAGATCACGGCCTTGGCCTGGAAGACGTGCAGCTCGCCGGTCGACAGATCGTAGGCGACGACGCCCGAGACCTGGGTCTTGCCGTCGGCGTCCTTCACCGTCAGCAGATCGAGCACGTAGAACTCGTTGAAGAAGTTGATGCCGAGCTTGACGCAGTTCTGGAACAGCGTCTGCAGGATCATGTGGCCGGTGCGGTCGGCGGCGTAGCAGGCGCGGCGGACCGGCGTCTTGCCGTGCTCGGCCGTGTGCCCGCCGAAGCGACGCTGGTCGATTTTGCCCTCGGGCGTGCGGTTGAAGGGGAGGCCCATGTTCTCGAGGTCGATGACCGCGTCGATGGCCTCTTTCGCGAGGATCTCGGCCGCATCCTGGTCGACGAGGTAGTCGCCGCCCTTGACGGTGTCGAAGGTGTGCCACTCCCAGGAGTCCTCTTCGACGTTCGCGAGGGCCGCCGCCATGCCTCCCTGCGCCGCACCGGTGTGCGAGCGCGTGGGGTACAGCTTGGAGATCACGGCGGTCTTCGCCCCCGGACCGGCTTCGATGGCGGCACGCATGCCGGCGCCGCCGGCGCCCACGATGACGATGTCGAACTGGTGGTAGTGCACGCCGTCACGGACGACGGAATCCTGCGTCTCGGTAGTCACTTCTCGTATGCCTTCTTCTAGTTCCCGACGATCGCGGCGCACTCGGACGCGAGGACGCTGTCCTCGGTCACACCCAGGCACGGGTCGAACGTGAAGACGACGAGCGTGCCGAGGATGATGAGCAGGCCGGCGGCGAGGCCGAGTGCCCAGGTGAGCGCCTTGCGAGCGGTGTTGTTCGTGACGTAGTCGTTCACGATCGTGCGCATGCCGTTGGCGCCGTGGATGAGTGCAAGCCACAGCATCAGCACGTCCCACCACTGCCAGAACGGCGTGGCGAACTTGCCGGCGATGAACGCGAAGTCGAGGGCGTGGATGCCTTCGCCGACCATGAGGTTGACGAAGAGGTGGCCGAAGATCAGCACGACGAGCACGACGCCCGAGACGCGCATGAAGATCCAGCCCCACTTCTCGAGGTTGACCCCGCGACGGCGGCGTGCGGGCGCGGCGGCGATGGTCTGCGCGGACATCAGTGCCCTCCTCCGAACCCGGCGAACGCGAGCATCAGGTGCCGCGGGACGAAGCCGGCCATGATGATGCCCCACACCAGCAGCACGCCCCAGAACAGCTGACGCTGGTACTTGGCGCCCTTCGACCAGAAGTCGACGGCGATGATGCGCAGGCCGTTCATCGCGTGGAACACGATGCCGGCGACGAGCACGACCTCGCCGAGCGCCATGACCGGTTGCTTGTATGTGCCGATGACGGCGTCGTACGCCGCCGGGGACACCCTGATCAGCGCCGTGTCGAGCACGTGCACCAACAGGAAGAAGAAGATGGCGACTCCGGTGATGCGGTGAAGCACCCACGACCACATGCCTTCGCGACCCCGATAGAGGGTGCCGCGGGGGGTCTTGGACGTGGTTTCCGAAATCGACGGTGTCAAGCGGGCGCTTGTGGACACGGTCGTCCTCCCTGGATCGATGTGACTCGGTCGCGTGCGCTGCTTGTCCAAGTGTGAGCCTGTCGAAGTGTCAGGCACGCCCGATCGGTGTCCATCCTATTCCTGTCAGATCACTGGGAGCGACGAAGGGGAGCCTAAGTGTCTCGATGTCGAGATGTTTCTCTGCGGCTACGCTGGCGGGGTGAGCGCACCCATCGAGGATTTCTACGCCGTGATTCCCGCCGGCGGCATCGGCAGCAGGCTGTGGCCGCTCTCCCGAGCCGACGCCCCGAAGTTCCTGCACGATCTGACCGGCTCCGGTCACTCGCTGCTCCGTGACACGTGGGACCGCCTGGAGCCGCTCACCGGTGCCGACCGGATCGCCGTCGTCACCGGCCGCGCACACCGTGCCGCCGTCGAGGCGGAGCTTCCCGGCATCGCCGACCTCAACGTCTTCCTGGAGTCCGAGCCGCGTGAGTCGGCCGCCGCGATCGGACTCGCCGCCGCGATCCTGCACCGCCGCGAGCCCGAGGTGATCATCGGCTCGTTCAGCGCCGATCATGTGATCCGCAGCACCCGCGTGTTCGAGTTCGCCGTGCGCGACGCCGTCGAGGTTGCTCGCGAGGGCTACATCTGCACGATCGGCATCACCCCCACCGAGCCGGCGATCGGTTTCGGCTACATCAAGAAGGGCGCCGAGCTCGTGGTCGACGGCGCCCGCGAGGCCGCGCTCGTGGAGAGCTTCGTCGAGAAGCCCGACCTGGAGACCGCGAAGGCGTATCTCGCCGATCGGGGCTACCTCTGGAATGCGGGCATGTTCATCGCCAAGGCGAGTGTGCTGCTGGACGAGATCGCCGCGAACGAGCCCGAGCTGCACGCCGGGCTGCTCGAGCTGGCCGAGGCCTGGGACGACCGCGACAAGCGCGGACCCGCGGTCGATCGGATCTGGCCGCGCCTGAAGAAGATCGCGATCGATTACGCGGTCGCCGAGCCGGCGGCGCGCCGGGGCCGGCTCGCCGTGGTCCCCGGACACTTCGACTGGGACGACGTGGGCGACTTCGCGTCGCTGACCAAGCTCATCAACAACGGCAGGAAGAACGATCTCGCCGTCCTCGGTCCGAACGCGCGCGTTCTCACCGACGGCGCGAGCGGAATCCTCGTCAGTCAGACCTCCCGCGTCATCAGCCTGGTGGGGGTGCAGGACATCGTCGTGGTCGACACCCCCGACGCGCTGCTGGTCACCACGGTGGAGCACGCGCAGCGCGTGAAGGGCGTCGTGGAATCGCTCAAGCTCACCGGCCGCGGGGATGTGCTCTGACGCGTGCGCCGATGAGCACGCGCTCGCGCTCATCGGCTGGCTTGATTTCAGCTTGGTAACCATTGGCCAGCCCGCGCGGCGCCGACGTGCACAAAAGCTGAAACAGTAGGTAACTTTGATCGATCCGCGATGGCCGCGGTTTCGTTGAGGGAGGCATCAGTTGACCATCTCCACCACCAAGAAGCTGCTCGGCGCAACCGTCGCCGCGGGCGTCATCTTCGCACTCGCCGGCTGCGGCCAGGCACCTGCGGAGTCGGGCAACGACGGCGGCGATGCCGCGTCCCCCGACTTCCTCCCCTGCATCGTCTCCGATGAGGGCGGCTTCGACGACAAGTCGTTCAACCAGCTCTCCTTCGAAGGCGCGACCAAGGCTGCCGACGAGCTCGGCGTGGAGCTGAAGGACGTGCAGTCCAACGCGGAGACCGAGTACGGTCCCAACATCACCAACCTCGTCGACGAGAACTGCAACGCGATCGTCTCCGTCGGCTTTGCGCTCTCCGCGGCCACGGTCGAGGCGGCCACGGCGAACCCCGACGTCGACTTCATCCTCGTCGACGACGCGGCCGACAACGACTTCGACGGCAAGAAGGACGCCGAGAACGTGAAGCCGCTCCTCTACGACACCGCTCAGGCGGCATTCCTCGCGGGCTACCTCGCGGCGGGCTACTCCGAGAGCGGCAAGGTCGGCACTTTCGGTGGACGCGAGTTCCCGACGGTGACGATCTTCATGGACGGCTTCAAGCAGGGCGTCGACCACTACAACGAGGTCAAGGGCGCCGATGTGCAGGTCGTGGGCTGGGACGGCACGACCGGATCGTTCACGGGTGGCTTCGAGGCCAACCAGGACGCCAAGCAGGTCGCGGTCAACATCCTCGACCAGGGCGTCGACGTGATCTTCCCGGTCGGCGGACCGATCTACCAGTCCGCGCAGCAGGCGATCAAGGAGTCCGGCAAGGACATCGCACTGATCGGTGCGGACGCCGACCTCTTCGAGACCGATTCGAGCACGTCGGACATCGTCCTCACCTCGGTGCTGAAGGCCATGGACCTCTCGACCTACGAGGCCGTCCTCTCGAGCGGCAAGGACGAGTTCGACCCGGAGGCCTACGTCGGCACCCTGGAGAACGAGGGCGTCGGCATCGCCGACCTGCACAACTTCGCCGACAAGGTCGACTCCGGCCTGCAGGACGAGGTCACGCAGCTGCGTCAGGACATCATCGACGGCAACGTCACCGTCACCTCGTACCTGAGCGAGTGACACAGTGAGAACGGGGAGGCCGGCGACGTGCCGGCCTCCCCGTTCTGTCCTGTCGGGAGGCATTCCCGGCCCCCGGTCTGCTGAATAGGATCGACACCATGAAGCTTGAACTCCGCGGCATCACGAAGAGATTCGGCGCTCTGACTGCCAACGACCACATCGATCTCACCGTGAACGAGGGGGAGATCCACTGTCTTCTCGGCGAGAACGGCGCCGGAAAGTCGACGCTGATGAACGTCCTCTACGGGCTCTACCAGGCCGACGAGGGGGACATCCTGCTGGACGACGTCGTCCAGCAGTTCGCCGGCCCCGGCGATGCGATGGCGGCGGGAATCGGTATGGTGCATCAGCACTTCATGCTGATCCCGGTCTTCACCGTCGCGGAGAACGTCATGCTCGGTCACGAGCAGACGCGTTTCGGCGGCCGTCTCGACCTCGCCGCCGCGCGAGCACGGGTGCGCGAGATCTCCGCGCGCTTCGGCTTCGACGTCGACCCCGATGCGCTCGTCGAGGACCTGCCCGTCGGCCTCCAGCAGCGCGTCGAGATCATCAAGGCGCTCTCCCGTGAGGCGAAGGTCCTGGTCTTCGACGAGCCGACCGCGGTGCTCACCCCGCAGGAGACCGACGAGCTGATGGCGACGATGCGTCAGCTCAAGTCCCAGGGGACCTCGATCGTCTTCATCACCCACAAGCTGCGCGAGGTGCGCGAGGTCGCCGACCGGATCACCGTCATCCGTCTCGGCAAGGTCGTCGGCGAGGCCTCGCCGACCGCCTCCAACGAAGAGCTCGCCTCCCTCATGGTCGGGCGCGCCGTCGAGCTCACCGTGCACAAGGACGCACCGACGCTCCACGACAACGGTCTCGTCGTCCAGGGACTCACGGTCACCGACCGGCTGGGCACCGTGCTCGTCGACGACGCCTCCTTCGAGGTCCGCGGGGGAGAGGTCCTCGCGATCGCCGGTGTGCAGGGCAACGGCCAGACGGAGCTGACCGAGGCGATCATCGGTCTGCAGGACCAGGTGCGCGGCAGCATCCGCCTCGACGGCGAGGAGCTCGTCGGACGCTCCGTGCGTCAGATCCTCGACGCCGGCGTCGGCTTCGTGCCCGAGGACCGCAGCGTCGACGGCCTCGTCAAGGAGTTCTCCATCGCCGAGAACCTGATGCTCGACCGCTCGTTCGGCGGCGACTTCGTCTCGGCGGGATCGGTGCGCAGAGCCGCGCTCGACGAGTTCGCCCGGGAGAAGATCGTCGAGTTCGACATCCGCACACAGGGACCGACGCAGGCGGCGGGCCGCCTGTCGGGCGGAAACCAGCAGAAGGTCGTGCTGGCGCGCGAGCTCAGCCGTGATCTGTCGCTGTTCGTCGCCGCTCAGCCCACGCGCGGCGTCGACGTCGGGTCCATCGAGTTCATCCACAAGCGCATCGTCGATACCCGAGATGCCGGTGTGCCCGTGATCGTGATCTCCACCGAGCTCGACGAGGTCGCCGCGCTCGCCGACAGGATCCTCGTGATGTATCGCGGCCGCGTCGTCGGCATCGTCCCGGGAGACACCCCTCGAGACCAGCTGGGCCTGATGATGGCCGGCATGAACGGAGAGAGCGCATGAGCAGCGCAGAGTCCACCGGGCCGCTCGCGGATCCCCAGACGCCGGTAGCGCCGTCGCGCTGGCGCGGCGCCCTCCAGCAGATCGTGACGGGGAACGGCATCATCTCGGTGCTCGCCGTGCTGATCGCCGTCGTCGTCGGCTCGATCATGATCGCCGCCACGAACGAAGACGTGCAGGCGGCCGCCGGGTATTTCTTCGCGCGACCGGGTGACATGATCGCCGCGGTCTGGAGCTCGGTCTCCGGCGCCTATGCCGCACTGTTCCGTGGCGCGATCTACAACTTCAACGCCGACGACTTCGCCACCGGGATCCGTCCGCTCACCGAGACGCTGAAGTTCGCGACGCCGTTGATCGCTGCCGGTCTGGGCGTCGGACTCGCCTTCCGCGCCGGACTGTTCAACATCGGTGGCCAGGGGCAGATGCTCATGGCCGCTGCGGCCGGCGGCTACGTCGCGACGAAGATCGATCTGCCGTTCCCGCTGCACCTGATCGCCGCCGTCATCGCCGGCATGCTCGCCGCCGCGCTGTGGGCGGGAATCGCCGGGCTGCTGAAGGCGCGCACCGGCGCGCACGAGGTCATCACGACGATCATGCTCAATCACATCGCCGTCTATCTGCTCGCGTGGATGCTGGCGACGCAGGGCATCCTGCAGGCACCGGGGTCGAACAACCCCAAGACGGCGCCGATGCCGGACTCCGCGGTGCTGCCGCTGCTCCTCGGTGACTCCTACAAGCTGCACTACGGCTTCCTGATCGCTCTCGCCGCCGTCGCCTTCGCGTGGTGGCTCCTCGAGCGCTCGTCGCTCGGCTTCCGCTTCCGCGCGGTGGGTGAGAATCCCGCCGCCGCGCGCGTGGCCGGCATCGACGTCGGAGGTGTCTACCTCACGGTCATGCTCATCGCCGGTGCGCTCGTGGGCATCGCCGGAGTGAGCCAGATCCTCGGCACGGAGACCAGCGGCTTCGGCGGCGGCATCGATGCCGGCATCGGCTTCGACGCGATCACGGTCGCCCTCCTCGGGCGCTCGTCCCCGCTGGGCATCCTGGGCGCGGGACTGCTGTTCGGCGCCTTCAAGACCGGTGGTTTCACGATGCAGTCCTCGCAGGGCATCCCGATCGAGATCGTCCTCGTCGTGCAGTCGCTGATCGTGCTCTTCATCGCCGCACCGCCGCTGGTGCGCGCCATGTTCGGTCTGCCGCAGCCCGGGCAGACGCCTCGCAAGAAGACCCGAAAGCACGCGGAGCCGAAGAAGCAGGAGGTGTCCGCATGAGCGTCGCATCCACCACCAACGCGCAGATCGATGCGCCGCGCATCGTCGCGGTCGTCTCGTGGAAGGCGCCGATCATCTTCGGCATCTTCACCGTGCTGTTCGCGCTGCTGCCGCTGCTCGTGCCCCGTGAAGGGGCGACCACGTTCCGTCTGGCCTCGGGCGACGCGTTCTTCACGGTTCCCGACATCGTGCTGCCGTCGACGGCCACGGCATGGGTCTCGGTCGTGCTGCTCGCCGCGTCCACGGTTTTCGCCGTCTTCCTGGCGAACTCCCGGCGGCGCACGCCGCTGTGGCTCGTGGTCGTCTACGTGGCCGCGCTGCTGATCGGCTTCCTCGCCTGGGCGGCCGCCGGCGCGACACTGCCGATGGTGGGTCTGCTTGGCGGCGCACTCGCGCTCGCCACCCCGCTGATCTTCGGCGCTCTCGGCGGCGTGATCGGCGAACGCGCCGGCGTCGTCAACATCGCGATCGAGGCGCAGCTGCTCGCCGGTGCGTTCTCGGCTGCGATCGCCGCCTCGGCAGCGGGCACCCCCTGGGCCGGCCTGGTCGCGGCGATGGGCGCCGGCATGCTGGTGTCGCTCGTGCTCGGCATCTTCACGATCACGTATTTCGTCGACCAGGTCATCGTCGGTGTCGTGCTGAACGTGCTCGTGATCGGATTGACGACGTTCTTCTTCCGTCAGGTGCTCGCGCCGAACACCGAGACGCTCAACAGCCCGGAGACGTTCACCGCGTTCCCGATCCCGATCCTGAGCGAGATCCCCGTCATCGGCCCGATCCTGTTCCGGCAGTCGTTCATCGTCTACCTGATGTACTTCGTGGTCGCGCTCGTCTGGTTCGGTCTGTACCGCACCAGGTGGGGCCTGCGCCTGCGAGCCGTCGGAGAGCACCCGCAGGCGGCCGACACGGTCGGCATCAAGGTGCTGGCCACCCGCTACCGGGCGATCCTGCTCGCGGGCGCCGTGGCGGGCCTCGGCGGGGCCTTCTACACGCTCGTCGCGGTGCCGCGCTTCAATCAGGAGATGACTGCCGGGGCGGGGTTCATCGCGCTGGCCGCCGTGATCTTCGGCCAGTGGGATCCGATCAAGGCCACGCTCGCCGCACTGCTGTTCGGCTTCGCGACGAACCTGCAGGGCGTGCTGAGCGTCATCGGCTCGCCCGTGCCCAGCCAGTTCATGCTGATGCTGCCGTACGTCGTGACGATCTTCGCCGTGGCCGGGCTCGTCGGGAAGTCCCGCGCACCTGCCGCCGACGGCAAGCCGTACATCAAGTCCTAGCTCGGCCGGAACGAGGGAAGCATCGCAATGACGGACATCGACTGGGATGAGCTGCGCCAGGTCGCCACGGATGCCATGACGAAGGCGTATGCCCCGTACTCGCGCTATCGCGTGGGTGCGGCGGCTCTCGTCGGCGACGGGCGCATCGTCGCCGGCTGCAACGTGGAGAACGCCTCCTACGGCGTGACGTTGTGCGCCGAGTGCGCTCTGGTCGGCGACCTGCACATGTCCGGCGGCGGCCAGCTCGTCGCCTTCGTGTGCGTCAACAACGAGGGACAGACCATCATGCCGTGCGGACGCTGTCGCCAACTGCTGTTCGAGCACGCGATGCCCGGGATGCTCCTGGAGACCGTCTCCGGCATCCGCACGATCGACGAGGTGCTGCCCGATGCATTCGGGCCGCGCGACCTGGAGGAAGCACGATGACCGCTGGACAGGCTCAGGGAGCCATCGAACCGTTCGACGCGATCGATGTGATCCGCGCGAAGCGCGACGGTGGTGTCGTCCCCGAGGCCGCGCTGCGCTGGATGGTCGACGCCTACACGCGGGGCTATGTCTCCGACGCGCAGATGGCGTCGTTCGCGATGGCGATCTTCCAGCGCGGAATGGAGCGCGATGAGATCCGCGTGCTGACCGACGCGATGATCGCCTCGGGGGAGCGGATGAGCTTCGCGTCCCTCGGCAAGAAGACCGTCGACAAGCACTCGACCGGCGGCGTCGGCGACAAGATCACGTTGCCGCTCGCGCCTCTGGTCGCCTCGTTCGGCGTGGCCGTCCCGCAGCTGAGCGGTCGCGGTCTCGGTCACACGGGTGGCACGCTCGACAAGCTCGAGTCGATCCCCGGCTGGCGGGCGGCGCTCAGCAACGAGGAGATGTTCGCACAGATGCAGGGCGACGTCGGTGCGGTCATCTGCGCTGCCGGCTCCGGCCTCGCCCCCGCAGACAAGAAGCTGTACGCGCTCCGCGATGTCACCGGCACCGTCGAGGCGATCCCGCTGATCGCCTCGAGCATCATGTCGAAGAAGATCGCCGAGGGCACGGATGCTCTCGTCCTGGACGTCAAGTTCGGCTCGGGGGCGTTCATGCAGGATATCGATCGCGCCCGTGAACTGGCCCGCACGATGGTCGCCCTCGGCACCGACTCCGGCGTCGCGACCACCGCGCTGCTGACGGACATGAACGTCCCGCTCGGTCTGGCCATCGGGAACGCGAACGAGGTCCGCGAGTCGGTGGAGATCCTCGCCGGCGGCGGACCCTCCGATGTGCGGGAGCTGACCCTCGCCCTGGCGCGCGAGATGCTCGCCCTCGCCGGGCAGCCGGACGCCGACGTGGAGGCCGCCCTCGACGACGGCCGCGCGATGGACACCTGGAAGGCGATGATCCGCGCGCAGGACGGCGACCCGGATGCCGCGCTGCCCACGGCCCGCGAGACCCACCAGGTGCTCGCACCCGCCGACGGCGTCGTCACGCGCATGGATGCCCTCCCGTTCGGGGTCGCCGCCTGGCGTCTCGGCGCGGGCCGTGCCAGGGCGCAGGACCCGGTGGTCTTCGAGGCCGGGATCGACCTGCATGCGAAGCCGGGAGACCGTGTCGTCGCCGGTCAGCCGCTCTTCACGCTCTCCGCGGCCGACGACGCGCGATTCACCAGGGCCCTCGATGCGCTCGAGGGCTCGTGGGAGATCGGCGACGAGGCTCCGGCCACCGGTCCCATCGTCCGCGAGCGCATCACGGCGTGACCTCCGACCGCTAGCCTGAACTGAGCACATCCGCGACCGAGAGGATCACCATGTCGATCGATGCGAACGGCGACGTCACGCTGCAGGGCGTCTCCTTGCGGAGTCTGCCCAAGGTGTCGCTGCACGACCACCTCGATGGCGCAGTGCGCCCGGCCACGATCATCGAGCTCGCGGACGCGATCGGGCTCGAGGTCCCGGAGTCGGATGCCGCAGCCCTCGGCGGATGGTTCGCGAAGCAGAGCGACTCGGGCTCGCTGGTCGAGTACCTCAAGACGTTCGACCTCACGACTGCCGTGATGCAGACCCAGGAAGGGCTCACGCGCGTCGCGCGTGAGTTCGTGCAGGACCTGGCGGCCGACGGCGTGATCTACGGCGAGGTGCGCTGGGCTCCTGAGCAGCACCTGGCCCGCGGACTCACGCTCGAGCAGACCGTCGAGGCCGTGCAGCAGGGCATCGAGGAGGGCGAGGACGCCGCGGACCGCGCCGGTCGCAGCATCCGCGTCGGTCAGCTGATCACGGCGATGCGACACACCGATCGCGCCCTCGAGATCGCCGAACTCGCGGTCGACTTCCGTGGACGTGGCGCTGTCGGCTTCGACATCGCCGGCCCCGAAGACGGCTTCCCGCCGTCGAACCACCGCAAGGCGTTCGACTACCTCGCCGAGAACTTCTTCCCCGTCACGGTGCATGCGGGCGAGGCGGCGGGCCCTGCCTCGATCCGCTCGGCGTTGCTGGACGGGCGCGCGCTGCGTCTCGGCCACGGTGTGCGCATCGCCGAAGACCTCGAGGTGATCACGCAGGAGGGCGACGAGGTGCAGGTGCAGTTCGGCGACCTCGCCCGCTGGGTCCGCGATCGGGAGATCCCGCTCGAGCTCTCGCCGTCGTCGAACCTTCAGACCGGTGCGATCGCCGCGTGGGGCAACACGATGGTGGACCACCCGTTCGACCTGCTCTACCAGCTCGGGTTCGCGGTCACCGTGAACGTCGACAACCGCACGATGAGCGCCACCTCGCTCACGCGCGAGCTGGCGCTGCTGGTCGAGGCCTTCGAATACGACCTCGACGACCTCGAGACCTTCCAGTTCAATGCGGCGGCCGCAGCCTTCCTGCCCGTCGAGGAGCGCGAGGAACTCGTGGAGATGATCGCCGAAGGCTTCGACGCCTGATCATGGCTTCCGGGGGGAAGAAGCGGCGCACGCGCACCGCAGTAGTCGTCAGCGCCATCGCGGCCGTCGTCGTGCTCGGCGGCGCAGCCGCCGGCTACGCGTGGCTGAACCGCGCGCAGCCGGAGCCTGTCCCGAAGGCACGCGCCGCAACGATCGAGCACCCGCTCACGCCGGCGCAGCAGATCGTGGCGGATGCGAACGATCCTCGAGCCTGCGCGGTCACGTTCGTCGGCGAGGGAGCACCGGCCGATCCCATGCTGCAGTGGCAGGAAGGCCTCTACCAGGGGCTCCCGATCCCGCAGCTCGACGGTCGCGTGTTCGCCGGCTGGTACGCGAGCGCAGCGGATGCGGGGGCTTTCACGGTCGCCTCCCGCGTGAACGGGGCCGACCCCGTCGTGTGCGTCGACCAGCAGATCGAGCTCTTCGCCGCCTGGAAGTCCCCCGAGGAGAACGCGGCAGAGGACGTGCAGGTCCCGATCCTCATGTACCACCAGTTCACTGCCGCACCCGAGGGCGAGAAGGGGTGGCTGCGCGGGAACTACGCCTACATCGGCGACTTCGACGCGCAGATGAATCACATCGCGACGACGGGGTTCTATCTGCCGACCTGGGACGAGCTCAGCGCCTTCATCGACGGGCGGCTCTCGCTCCCTGCGCGCAGCGTGATCATCACCGACGACGATGCGGATCAGACCTGGTTCGACCTCGCCGTGCCGGTCGTCGACAAGTACCAGCTGCTCTCGACGTCGTTCATGATCACGGCATATCGACAGGACCCCGCGCCGTCGACGTACGTGCAGCGCCGCTCGCATACGCATGACATGCATCAGGCGGGTGACAACGGCAAGGGGCGGATGGTCAACTGGACCGCGGACCAGATCGCGGCCGACCTCAACGCCTCGGCCGACGTCCTCGGCGTCCGAGAGGTCGTGGCCTACCCGTTCGGCCACTACAACGACACGACCAAGCAGGGCGTGGCGCAGGCCGGTTACGAGATGGGGCGGACCATCGAGCCGGGCTACGTCACGATCGGCACCGACAAGTTCGCCCTCCCGGTCGTGCGCATCGACTACGGCATGGGCCTGGACGCGTTGGTCTCCCGTATCGGCTGAGCGTCGACACACGGCAGGATGGGGGAATGCCCGCTCGCTCCGTCTTCGTCGCCGGTCCCGCCGCATGGAACACGATCGTCGTGCTCGACCACCTCCCCGACCCCGTGCCGCACATGCAGTTCGCACAGGAGACCTGGGAGACGGTCGGCGGGACCAGCGCGGGCAAAGCGCTCAGCCTGACCGGTCTGGGCCGGGCGACGCAGCTCTACGCCCTGGCGGGGCAGGATGCCGACGGCGTTCGCATACGAGAGGCTCTGGAAGCCGCCGGGGTGCGTGTGCGCTGGGGCGAGGGGGCGACCGAGCGGCATCTGAACCTGATGACGCGCGAGGGCGGGCGCGTCTCGCTGTACCTGTCGACACCGCTGGCGACGTCGGGGGAGGGGGACGTCTGGCTGCGCGAGCGGATGGAGACGGCCGACGTCGTGGTGCTCGACCTCGCGGCGGAGCCCCGGCGACTGCTCCCGCTCGCTCAGGAGACCGGCACGCCGATCTGGGTCGACGTGCACGACTACGACGGGACGGCGGAGTTCCACCGGCCGTTCCTCGAGGTCGCGGACGCCGTGTTCTGCAACGCCGACCGGCTCGACGACCCGATCGCCTTCCTGCGATCGTGCGTCGCCGCCGGGTCGCGCCTGGCCGTGTGCACGCTGGGTGCCGACGGTGCGGTGGCGGTGGACGAGGACGGCGTCGAACACCGGGTTTCCGCCGTGCCGGCCGACGTCATCGACACGAACGGTGCGGGCGACGCGTTCCTCGCCGGGGTCCTCGATGCGCGTCTCGACGGGGCGGGGATCTCCGCCGCCCTCGAGGCGGGAGCACGGACGGCGGCGTCGGTGCTGCGCTCCCGGCACCTGCATCCGCTGCTGGACGGGGTCGTCGGGCTCGCCGCGGAGTGAGCTTCAGGGGGCGAGCGGTCCGAGGAATCCCTCGAGATCTCGGGTGACCTCCGCGTGCATCTCCTCGGTCGAGATCGTCGGGGTGCCGTCGCCGTCCTGGGGTCCGTAGTCGCCGAACGACGCGTGCGACGCCCCCTCGATCTCGACCATCTCTGCGTCGGCCGGCAGCTGGTCGCGCGCATCGGCGATCTTCTCCGGCGTGGACAGCCCGTCCTCGCTGCCGGAGAGGCTGAGGACCGGCAGGCCGCTATCCGAAAGATCGTTCGCGCAATAGGAGGCGAACAGGACGAGCGCATCGGCGTCAGCGGCGAGCTGGCACGCGCGCACGCCACCCAGGGAGTGTCCGCCGACGCCCCAGACGTCGATCTCCGGAGCGGCCGAGGTGAAGGAGCCGAGCCCCCGAGGGTCGAAGAACGCCAGATTCAGCCAGGGACGCGTGATCACGACGGTCACGCCGTCTTCCGCGAGTCCCTGCAGGATGGCGGCGTAGGCCCAGGGGTCGACCTTGGCGCCGGGGATGAAGACCAGACCGACATCGGAATCGCCGTCGGCGGGGGCGAGCACGATGCCCTGGTCGGCGTCCGTCACGGTGATCGCGGGGTTCTCCTGCACCGTCGCCAGAGGGCCCGGCTCCGCGGGCATCACGCCGATCTGCGTCCAGGCGAGGACGCCACCCACGGCGAGGACCAGGATGATCGCGACGCTCAACAGAACGCGTCTCAGTGTCCGGCGAGGCTTCTTCTGCACGGGTCAACGCTACTCCGCGTCGCGTCGGTCGCCGACGACCGCGGGGTGCGTGCGCAGATACTCCTCGAAAGCCTCCCGTGTGGTGCGCTGCGGCGTGAAGCCGAACTCGTCCTTCAGCCGGCTGTTCGCCAGAACGGGCCGGTATCGCAGGAACGGGACCTTCTCCGGGCCGTGCGCCGTGAGACCCAGCCGCCGCCCGACGCGCAGGGCGGTCGACAGCGCCCACGCCGGGATCACGAGCTGCGGCTTGCCGAGGCGCCGTGCGATCTCCGGGACGGTCATGCGTCCGTCCCCCGCGACATTGAAGATGCCCGCAGGGCCATCGGTCGCAGCCCGCACCATGGCCGCGGCGACGTCGTCCACCCAGATGAACACGAACGGGGACTCGGACCCGGCGACGCGGAGGATCCGCCGTCCGTCCCAGAGCGCGGTGATCTGGTTGCGCACGGTGGGACCGAGGATCGTGCCGATGCGGAAGACCACCTGCTCCAGCTCCGGATGCGTCTCGCGGTGCTCGGCCAGCATCTCCTCGACCAGGCGCTTGTGCCGCGCGTAGGGGAAGGCGTCGTTGCCGCGCAGCGGCCGGTCCTCGTCGATCCCGTCGGGGTCGTCGGCGTGATAACCGTATGCCGCGCCGGAGCTGGAGACCACGATGCGGCGGACTCCCGCCTCGACGCAGGCGGCGAGCACGTTCGCCGCGCCGGTCACATCGACGCGGTATTCCTGGTCGACGTCGTGTCCCGGATTCACGATCGCCGCCAGATGCACCACGGTGTCGATGCGATGCCGGCGCAGCAGGGGTGCGATCGCCGCGGCGTCCGTGACATCCAGCACCGCATCGATGACTCCTGCGCGGGGCGCACCTGCGCGCAGATCCGCGGCCACCACGATCGCGACATCGTCGCGCGCCGCGAGAGCCGTCGCCACATGCGAGCCGAGGAAGCCGCTGCCACCCGTGATCAGCACCCTGCTCATCAGGTGGCCTCGACGGGCGTGCGGCCGCCGGCGTCGCCGGACGCCGATCCGGTGCGCCTCCTGGTGTGACGGGCCCAGAGACCGGCGAGGACGAGCCCGGCGATGATGTCCCAGATGCCCCACCATCCGGCGACGATGGCCATGCCGCCGAGCCCGTCGAAGAACAGGAACACCAGGCCGAGCCCGAGACCCGCGTTGCGGATGCCCACCTCGAACGTCATGGCCTTGCGCTCGCGGGTGCCGAGACCGCCGACCACGGCCGTGCCGTAGCCGAGGGCCAGAGCGACGGCGTCGTGCACCGCCACCACGAGCAGGATGATCCCGAGGACCTGGATGAACACCGCCCAGTTGCCGATCAGCGCGGCGATGATGAAGCCGAGCAGGGCGATCAGGCTGAACCACTTCACGAACGGCTGCACGCGCGCGCTGAAACGGGGCGCCTTCGCCCGCAGGAGCAGCCCGAGTGCGAACGGCAGTCCCACGATCAGGAAGATCTCCAGCAGCATCCGCCACGGATCGAGGGAGATGTCCCGCAGCAGGGTGCGTGCCGTCGGATGGAGCGAGGCCCAGAACGTGATGCTGAGCGGCATCGCCACGATGTAGATCAGGTTCCCCACCGCGGTGAGCGACACCGAGAGGGCGACGTTGCCGCCCGCGCGATGCGTGAGCACCTGCGAGATGTTCCCCGGCGGGCAGCAGGCCACGAGCAGCATCCCCAGCGCCATCGACGGCGGCACGGGCAGCACGAGAGTCAGCAGGAACGTCGCGATCGGCAGCAGGAGCAGCTGGGCGAGGATGGCGATCGCGAACGGTTTCGGATGCCTCGCCACGACGCGGAAGTCGCTCGGTGAGGTGTCCAGCGCGATGCCGAACATGATCAGGCCGAGCACGACGTTCAGGATCGTGAGCGTTCCCGGTGTGAAGGAGAGGACCACGTCGTCGACGTTCATGCCGACACCTCCAGCGCGTCCTTCTCGTGCCGTACGGCCCCGCGGTAGGCGTCCTTGTTGACGTAGTAGGCCATCCGTTCGAGGCCGAGATAGTGGTAGCCGCCGGTCACGTCGGGCCAGGCTGTGCCCGTGACCCTGTCGCGGAAGCGTGCGGCGCGCGCGGGGTCGTTCTCGGCGGCGTCGAGGTACGCGGCGAGCAGGTCGGCCTGCTCGTACCGCCCCTGCCAACCGATGCCGGAGGCCTCGATCATGCCCATCACGTAGAGGCCGTTGAACGACGACGGGAAGACATTCAGGAACAGCCGAGGCGAGGCGCCCTGCCAATGCAGGTGCGTGCGGTCGACGAACGGATAGTCGAGGGTGTATCCGGTGGCGAGCAGCACGAGGTCGTACTCGTCGGCGCTGCCGTCTCGGAACCGCACCGTCGCCCCGTCGAAGCGATCGATGTCCGGGCGGATGCGCAGATCGCCCTGGCCGAGGTGGTTCAGGATGAGGGTGTTCACGATGGGGTGCGACTCGTAGATGCGGTAGTCGGGCTTCGGGAACCCGAAGCGCACCGGGTCGCCCGTGAAGGCGCGCAGCACCCGGCTGTCGACCGCCTGCTTGAGGCGCGCGGGGAGGGGGCGTCCCTGGTTGAGCGTGTCGCTGGGCCGGCCGAACAGGTAGCGCGGCACGAAGTAGTACCCGCGCCGGACGCTCATGTCCACGGACTCCGCGTGATGGACGGCATCCACGGCGATGTCGCACCCGGAGTTCCCGGCACCGATGAGGAGCACCCTCCGGCCCTTCAGCTGCTCCGGCGACTTGTAGGCGCTGGTGTGCAGCAGTTCGCCGGTGAACTCGCCGCGGAACGTCGGCACGTTCGGTTCGGCGAGGGTGCCGTTCGCGAGCACGACGCCGGCGTACCAGCGGGTCTCCTCGCCCTCGGGGCCCGCACTCGTGAGATCCCAGCCGCCGTCACGCGGTTCGAGCCGGGTGACGCCCGTGTCGAAACGGAACAGCTCGGTGAGGCCGAAGTGGTCGGCGTACTCCTGGAAGTACTCCCGCAGCACCCGGTGACCCGGGTAGTCCACGTGCGACCGCATCGGGAACTCGGCGAACTCCGTCGTCGTGCGCGACGAGATCAGGTGCGCGGATTCATACATCGTGCTGCGCGGATTGCGGATGTCCCACAGGCCGCCGACGCCGTGCGAGGCCTCGTATCCGTCCACGGTGATGCCGCGCTTCTGCAATGCGCGCGCCGCGGAGAGGCCCGATGGGCCCGCACCGATCACGGCGTATCTGTTCATGCTGCTCCCCGCACGTCGCTGTGCTCGAAAAACGCCCCCGCCCACCGATCGTATCGGGTGGGCGGGGGCGTCGGAGAGCGGGCCCGTCAGGCGGCCCCGAGGTGCTGCTGACGTGCCGCGACAGCGTCTCGGATCAGCGGGAACAGCGGGTGCTCGGGGTCGAGGCTCGTCGTGCGTGTCGTGAATCCCGACGGCTCTTCCGTCCGCAGCAGCTGCTGCAGTTCGACCGACTGCTCGTCGGTCGGATCGTCGAACTCTAGCGCTGCGGACACGGCGGCGACCAGTGCCGCGGTCGGCAGTCCACGTTCCGCGGCCATCGACGCCGGACCCACGAAGCGCTCGTGTCGCGAGATCTTGCGCAGCGGCTGGCGCCCCACCCTCTGCACGGTGTCGACGAGCGCCGGGTTGCGGAACCGGTCGAGGATCGTGGCGCGGTAGGTCGCGAGGTCGGCGGGATCGAACCCGTGCTCGGCGACCAGCACGGCGGATGTCTCCTCCAGTGCCGCCGACACGCTCGCCGCGATATCGGGATCGGCCAGGGCATCCGAGATGCGTTCGATGCCCGCGCGCGCTCCGAAGTACGCGGTGGCGGCGTGGCCCGTGTTCACCGTGAAGAGCTTGCGTTCGATGTACGGCGCGAGGTTCTCGACGAAGTGCGCGCCGGGGATGTTCGGGAGCACACCGCCGAACGGGACGGACTCGATCGCCCATTCGAAGTAGGGCTCGACCGTGACGTCGACCCCCGCTCCCTCCGGCTGTGCCGGCACGATGCGGTCGACGGCGGTGTTCGCGAAGATCGCTCGGGCGAGCAGCGTCTCGGCATCGCCTCCCGCGGCCGTGATGATCTCCCTGCGCAGCAGATCGGTGGCGCCGATCGCGTTCTCGCACGCCATCACCTGCAGCGGTGCGGCGTCAGGGGAGCGGAGCGCGAGGCCGGCGACGATCGACGGGGCGACGAAGCGCAGCACGGTCGGCCCGACCGCGGTGGTGACGACGTCGGCTGACGCGACCTCCTCCGCCACGGCGGCGGGATCGGTGCGGCTGTTCACGGCACGGAAGCCGGTGACGACGTGATCGGTCCCTCCGGGGCCGGCTTCGTGCACGGTGTACGAGTCGACCGCGTTGATCGCATCGACCAGCGCATCGGCGACGTCCGAGAACACGACCTCGTACCCGCCCTCGCGAAGCAGCAGACCGACGAACCCGCGCCCGATGTTGCCCGCCCCGAAGTGGACCGCCTTCATCCTTCGTTCACCTCCGCGAGCAGGGCGTAGAGCTCCTCCGCGGTCTGCACGGCGGAGAGCCGGGCGACGTCGTCCTCCTCGGAGAACAGGATCGCGATCCGGGAGAGGATCTCCAGGTGCTCGTCGCCGACTCCGGCGATACCGATCACGAACGTCGCCGGGTCGCCAGCCCAGTCGACACCGCCGTCGTAGCGGACGACGGACAGGGCGGAGGCGAGGATCGCGTCCTTCGCGTCGTTGGTGCCGTGCGGGATCGCCAGTCCGTTGCCCATGAAGGTCGACACGGTCTCCTCGCGCTGACGCATCGCATCGACGTAGGCCGGGGTGACGGCTCCGGCGGCGACGAGGATGTTTGTCGCCTCCTGGAGCGCATCGTCCCGCGTCGCGCCTCCCGGGTGGATGCGGACCTGTTCGGGGGTGAGAACGCTCATTCTGCTTCCTTTCGCTGCTCGCGCACCATCTCGACGACCTCTTCGTACTTGGGCGAGTTCATGAAGTTGTCGACCGACACGTGGACCGAGTTCGGCGACTTCGCGGTGGCGCGCTCGGTGAGCTGCTGCTGCGTGATCACCACGTCGGCTGTGCCGTCGAGGTTCGCGATCGCCTGGTTGGTGACCGTGATGTCCTCGATGCCGGCCTTCTTGAGCTTGTTGCGCAGCACGCTGGCGCCCATGGCGGACGAGCCCATGCCGGCGTCGCAGGCGAACACGATGCGCTCGATGGGCGCGGCGGCGACCACCGTCGTGCTCGGGGCGGCAGCGGCCTCGGGAGCCGCGGTCGCGGTCGACGTGCGCAGCGCGTCCATCGCGGCGGAGGACTTGCCCTTGTTCGCCTCGGTCTGCGCGATCGCGGCGCCGAAGGCATCGCCCTCCGCAGCCAGGTCGCGCTTGCGCGAAGCCCGCAGGATTACACCGGTGATGAGGAAGGTGACGGTCGCGGCGATGATGACCGACAGATACACGACCATCACGTTGCCGACGCCGGCGCCGAGGGCCGCGAAGGTCACGGCGATGATGCTGCCGGGAGCCGCGGGGAACGCCAGGCCGCCGCCGAGGACCATGTTCGTGGTGACTCCGGCCGCGCCACCCGCGATGAGCGCGAGGATCGTGGTGGGCTTGCTGAGCGCATACGGGAAGTAGATCTCGTGGATGCCGCCGAAGAACTGGATGATGGCCGCACCCGGTGCCGAGCCCTTCGCAGCGCCGACGCCGAAGAAGCTGAAGGCGAGCAGCAGGCCGAGGCCGGGGCCGGGGTTCGCCTCGATGAGGAACAGGATCGACTTGCCGGTCTCCGCCGCCTGCTCGATGCCGAGCGGGGTGAAGACGCCGTGGTTGATGGCGTTGTTCAGGAACAGCACCTTCGCCGGCTCGACGATGATCGACACGAGCGGCAGCAGCTGCAGCGTGACGAGCCAGTCGACGGCAGCGCCGAGTGCGGCGCTGATGCCGAGCATGACCGGGCCGAAGGCGAAGAAGCCGATGATCGCGAGGATCATGCCGAGGATGCCGGCGGAGAAGTTGTTCACCAGCATCTCGAAGCCTGGGCGGATCTTGCCGTCCCAGATGCTGTCGACCTTCTTCATGATCCAGGCGGCGAGCGGACCCATGATCATGGCGCCCAGGAACATCGGGATGTTGGTGCCCACGATCACGCCGACGGTCGCGATCGAGGCGACCACGCCGCCGCGCTCCCCGTAGACCATGCGGCCGGCGGTGTTGGCGATCAGCAGAGGAAGCAGGTAGGTGACCATCGGGCCGACGAGGCCGACGTAGGCGAGGATGTTGCCGTCGGCACTCTCGGCCACCGAGGTCATGGCGCCCTGCCAGCCGATGATGACGGAGTCGCCGCCGCCGCCGAGGATCTCGGACACTCCGGCCCAGTGCCAGCCGAACGGGCTCTCGGCGCCGAAGAATCCCTTGGGGATGAAGAGCATCGTGATGAAGCCCCAGGCGATGAAGGCCGCGATGTTGGGCATGATCATGCCTGAGAGGAATGTGCCGAAGCGCTGCACTCCGACACGGAGGCCGCCGGGTCTGGTGGCGGCAGGTGACGTCGTCGTCATGATGTCGTCTCTTTCTTGTGGTGGGGGAGTTCCGCGGCGAGCGTCGCCACGGCGGTTCGGGCGGAGGAGGCATCGTCAGCGGCCAGGGCGGCTTCGGCGAGGCTCCGCGCCTCGGACGGGGTGCGCTCGGACAGCGCGTGACGCACATCGGCCAGGGCCGACGGCGCCATCGACAGACTCGTCGCCCCGAGACCGACGAGCACGACAGCGAGCAGCGGGTCGGCGGCGGCCTCGCCGCAGATCCCGACCGGCTTGCCGAGACGCGCACCCGCGTCGCCGACCTCGCGCACGAGACGGAGGACGGCAGGATGCCAGGGGTCCTGGAAGCCGGCGACGGAGCCGAGCATGCGGTCGGCCGCCATCGTGTACTGCGTGAGGTCGTTCGTGCCGATCGAGGCGAAGTCGGCGTGTGCGAGCACGCGATCGGCGAGCAGCGCGCTCGCCGGGATCTCCACCATGACGCCGGCGGTCTTCAGCCCGTATTCGCGGGCGAGCCCCGTGAAGTACACGGTCTCCTCGACGGTGGCCACCATGGGGGCCATCACCCACAGATCCGCCTCGGTGGCGGCGTCGGCTTCGGCGAGGGCGGTGAGCTGCTCGCGGAGGATGTCCTCGCTGGCACGCAGGGCTCGCAGCCCCCTGAGCCCGAGCGCCGGGTTCTCTTCGTGCGCGTCGTTGAGGAAGGCCAGCGGCTTGTCGGCGCCGGCATCCAGCATCCGGACCACGACCTTCTTGCCGGGGAATGCCGCCAGCAGCTCGCGGTACGACTCGCGCTGCTGTGCGATCGTCGGTGCCTGCGCGGAGGAGAGGAACAGGAACTCGGTGCGGAACAGCCCGACGCCCTCGGCCCCCCGAACGACCGCATCGGCCGCGTCTGCGGGCTTCCCCAGATTCGCGAGCAGCGCGACAGGCGTGCCGTCGGCGAGAGCGCCGGGAGTAGGTGGGGCGGAGTCCGCCGATTGGCGAGCGGCGGCGCGTTCGGTGGCGCGGGCCTTCTCGTCATCCGTCGGCTGGCGCGTGACGACGCCGCTGGCGGCGTCGACGATCACGGTCTCGCCCGTGGTGAGCAGCGCGCCGTCGGCGACTCCGACGATCGCGACGATTCCCTTCTCCCTGGCGAGGATCGCCGTGTGAGATGTGGGGCCGCCGTCGGAGGTGATCAGAGCGAGCACCTGATCCAGATCGAGGAGGGCGGTGTCTGCGGGGGCGAGGTCGCGTGCGACCAGGACGAACGGGTGCCCCGGGTTCGGGACGCCGGGGGCGGCGACACCGCGAAGGTGCGCGAGGACGCGCTGGGCGATGTCGTCGAGATCGGCTGCGCGCTCGCCGAGGTACCCGCCGACGGCTTCGAGGGTGGCACGGAATCCGGCGAACGCATCGTGCACGGCCCATTCCGCCGTCGAACCGGCGTCGATCCGGGCGTCGACCTCATCCTGCAGCGTCGGGTCCTCGGCGATCATCGCCTGCGCTTCGAGGACCTCCTGCGCGGACCCTCCCGCTGCCTCGCCCCGCTCGTTCAGCTCGTTCGCGACGATCGAGACCGCTTCACGCACTCGGGCCCGCTCGGCATCGGCACCCGCGGTGCTCGGCGTGTTCTCCGGGGCGGGCATCGCCTCGGCCATGCGGATGATCGGTCCCTGGGCGACCCCGAGACCGATCCCGACCCCGCGCAGCTCGCTCATCCGGCGGCGTCCTGATCGTGGTCGGTCGTGAGGAGCTCGGTGAGCGTGTCGAGAACGCTCTCGGCGCCATCGCCGTCAGCCGTGAGGGTCACGTAGTCGCCGTACTCGATGGCGAGGGCGATGACGCCGAGGATGCTGGCGGCATTCACCGGCTTGCCCGAGTCCTTGGCGATCGTCACGGGGATGCCGGACTCCTTCGCCGCCTGTGCGAAGAGCTTCGCCGGGCGAGCGTGCAATCCGTGGGAGGAGCCGATCCGGACGGTGCGGGTGGCGGTCATGATGTTCCTTTCGGGGTGTCGCCGGCGGCGGCGAGGATCGATCGGGCGAAGACGAGGGTGCGCGAGCCGTCGCGGTCGGCGAAGACGTCGTCCGGGAGCACGGCGACCGGTGCGCCCGCGGTGACTCTGATGGCGTCGAGGCGGTCGCTCAGATGGGGGCCGACGAGGACGAGGTCGTGGTCGGAGCCGGCGACGGAGCTCTCCATGCCTGCTGACGCATCCCAGTCGAGGCCTGCTGCGGCCGCCGCGCTGCGGAGCCGCTGTGCGACGAACGTGCTCGACGCGCCAGCGCCGCACACCACGAGAATCCTCATCGATGCCCACCCTTCCTGAGAACAGTCTGGGAACCGCTGAGGGGTCCGCGCCAACACGTTCCTTTCCGCCCCTGCGGAACGCACCGTTCCGCCCGAGGGTGCCGGGCAGCTGACATCATGGAGAACACGTCGAGACAGTGCGGTCAGCACGCGGGAAGGGGAGCATCATGTCGCGCCAGCGCCAGGACCAGCTCCTCGCGGCGCTCCTGCGCCAGGAAGGATGGGCGACGGCGGCGAGCCTCGCCGACCTGATGGGGGTCACCCCTCGCAGCATCCGGTCCTATGTCGCGGCGCTGAACGCCCGGACGCCCGGTGCCGCGGTGATCGAGTCGGGCCCGGCCGGCTACCGTGCCGGATCCGGGGCCCGTGGTGCATTGCGGATGCGTCAGAGCGGCGAGTCCGCACCACGGGACCGCCTGCACGCGCTCGTGCGACTCCTGCTGGATCAGCCCGCCGGAATAGACGTGTTCGACACCGCCGAGGAGCTGCACGTCAGCGAGGCGACGCTCGAGGCGGATCTGGTGCGGGTGCGGGGTCTCCTCGACGACACGGATCTCACTCTCGAACGCGACAGGGAGAACGTGCGGTTACGCGGGAACGAGACCGCCCAGAGACGCCTTCTCAGCAGACTCGCCCATGACGAGATGGACGACGCCTCCTTCCATCCCGAGACCTTCCGTCGTGCGCTCTCCGGATCCGCGGTCGCCGCCAGCGCCGTCGGGCCCTTCAAGTCCGCCCTGGTGCGCGAACTCGGCGAACTCGGCTACTACGTGAACGAGCTCGCGATCGCCGACGTGCTGCTGCACATCGCGATCGCGGCGGAACGGGTGGCAGCCGGCCATGCACTGGAATCCTCTCCGTCAGGCGCCCGCGCGGAGATCCCGCGGGTCGGCGCGGTCATCGCCCACCTGGCGGCCGAGCACTTCTCCGTCGTCCTCGGCGAAGGAGACAGCGGACACCTCGCGTCGCTCGTGCTCACCCGCATCGTCGCGCCGGGAGAGGACGCCACGCGCGAGGTCGCGCGCAGCGGCGTGGATCCGATGGTCGAGGCGGCCGTGCGCGCCGAGATCGCGAGAGCAGCCGACGACTTCCAGGTCGACCTCGTGGACGAGACGTTCGTCCTGCGGCTCGCGCTCCACGTGCAGAACCTGCTGCGACGGGCGGCGGAGAGCGCCCTCACGCGAAACCCCCTCACCCGCTCGCTCAAGACGACCTATCCGATGATCTTCGAAGTGGCCGTCTCGATCGCAAGCGGCCTGCACGACCGCGTCGGAACGCCCATCCACGACGATGAGATCGCCTACATCGCCATGCACGTGGGTGGACGCCTCGAACGCAGTCGCAAAGCCGAGTCGATCCTCACCGCCACGATCGTCTGCCCGGGGTATCACGAACTGCACGAGCTGCTCCGGTCCAGCGTCGACCGTTCGCTGGGCTCGGCGATCGAGGTCACGACCGTGGTCACGAACGTCGACCCCGACTGGGCGTCGTTCGACACCGACCTCGTGCTCAGCACGATCGAGCCCGGATCGTCCGGGGACCGTTTCGTGCGCATCCAGCCGTTCCTGACCGATGCCGATGTCGACCGCATCCAGCAGGCTGCGGCTCGGGTTCGGAGGGGACGGCGGCTCACCCGCCTGCGCGCGGAGCTCGCCCGCTACTTCCTCGCCGACGCCTACGTCTTCCCGCTGCCGGACGAAGGCGAGGAGGCGATCATCCGCCGCCTCGGCGGGCTTCTGGTGCAGACGGGACTCGTGGGCGAGGACTACATCGAGAACACCATCGTGCGCGAGCGCATGTCGTCCACCGCATTCACGGATGCGCTCGCGGTTCCGCACGCACTGCAGATGACCGCGAAGCGCACCGCCATCGCCATCGGAGTGGCCGACGGCTCGGCAGCGTGGGGCGGTGGACGCGTGCAGGTCGTCGCGCTCGCCGCCTTCAGCGAGAGCGACCGTGCCGCGTTCCAGACCGTGTTCGAGCAGCTGGTCGAGGTGTTCAGCGAACGTGAGAGCGTGCAGCGGATCGTGCGGCGGGGGACGACGTTCGAGGCGTTCCTCGACGAGCTCGTCGCCGTGATCGACGGCTGACCGCGGCACTCACTCGCGGGGTGCGAGCACCTCGGCGAGCTGATCGAGCACAGCCTCGGACGTGTCCGATGCGGCCGTCTCGAGTACCACGGCATCACCCGAGGCGATCCCGAGATCCATCACCGCCAGCACGCTGCTGAGGTCGACGGTGGTGCCGTCGGCGGTGCGCAGGGTCACCGTCTCGGCATGCGACTGGGCGAGCCGGACGAGCTCCGCGACCGGACGGGCGTGCACACCGTTGTGCGCGCTGACGATGACGCGTCGGACCGGCATGCTCAGGAACGCTCGTCCAACAGCGAGCGGACCCCTGCTTCGAGTTCCGCCACGGCTTCGCGCGCACCCGGTGCGGACTCCGCGCGGGCGTCGATGTAGACCTTGAGCTTGGGTTCGGTGCCGCTCGGACGCACGATCACACGGGAGTCGTCGACCAACCGGTACCGCAGCACGTCGCCGGAGGGTCGGCCTGGCGCCGCCTGCAGAAGATCCTCCGCCGAGGCGATCGAACGTCCGGCGATGTGCGTCGGCGGGAGCGTGCGCAGCGCGAGCATGACGTCGCCGATCACGGCGAGGTCTTCGACGCGCACCGACACCTGGCCGCTCGCGAAGTGGCCGTAGGTCTCGCCCAGCTCGTCGAGCAGATCGACGAGCGTGGCCCCGCGGTCGCGGGCCTCGGCTGCGAGGCCGAGGATGGCGACCGCTGCCGACACGCCGTCCTTGTCGCGCACGGTCTCCGGATTCACCAGATAGCCCAGGGCCTCCTCGAACCCGAACACGATGCCGGGGGCGCGGGAGATCCATTTGAAGCCGGTGAGGGTCTCGTGGAAGTCCAGTCCGTGGTGGGCCGCGACGACTCCGAGGCCGGGGGAGGAGACGAGGGAGCACGCGAGCGAGGCTCCGGGCGTGCCGGCCGCAGCACGCGCTGCCCGCGCGCCGAGGAGGAGGCCGACCTCGTTGCCGGTGAGACGGCGCCAGCCGTCTGCCGCGGAGGCGTCGGGGACGGCGACCGCCAGCCGATCGGCATCGGGGTCGTTGGCGAGGATGAAGTCCGCCTTCACGCGACGGGCCCTGGCGAAGGAGAGATCCATCGCCCCCGGCTCTTCCGGGTTCGGGAAGGACACCGTGCGGAAGGTGGCGTCGGGGGTGAGCTGCTCGTCGACGACGAACGGCTGCGGGTACCCGGCATCCTTCACGATGCGGGACAGCGTCTCCCATCCGACCCCGTGCATCGCCGTGTACACCCAGCGCATCCCGGTGGTGCCTGCAGGTGCGGGGGCCACGGCGGCGGTCGCGGCGATGTAGGCCTCGACGACCTCTTCGCCGGCGGTCTCGTAGTCCGTGGAGCGGGGCAGCGCGGCGACCGAGCCGGCATCCGCCGTGCGCTGGATATGCGCGGCGATCTCGGCATCCGCCGGTGCGACGATCTGCGATCCCTGGTCGGCGCCGCCGAGGTACACCTTGTAGCCGTTGTCGTTGGGCGGGTTGTGGCTCGCGGTCACCATCACACCGGCGTCGGCGCCGAAGTGGCGCACAGCGAAGGCGAGGACGGGCGTCGGCAGCAGGCGGGGGAGCAGAATCGCACGAAGGCCGGCGCCGGCGAACAGCTCGGCGGAATCGGTCGCGAACACGCGGGAATTGCGGCGGCCGTCGTAGCCGATCACGACCGTCGGGGTGCCGCCGTCGGACTTCTCACGCAGATATGCGGCGAACCCGGCCGCGGCCTGAGCGACCAGCACCCGGTTCATCCGATTGCTCCCGGCGCCGAGCTCACCGCGGAGCCCGGCGGTTCCGAAGGCGAGGCGCGCGCCGAAACGGTCGTCCAGGTCGGTGATCGCCTCCTCGTCGCCGGCGGCGGCCCGAGTGATCACGCCGGCGAGCTCGTCGCGCGTCTCGTGATCCGGGTCCTGGCGCAGCCAGGCGCGGGCCTGTGCGAGCCGCTCCTCGTTCACAGGGCCTCGACCACCCTGGCCAGGAGAGCGGAGATCACCGGCTCGGCCTCACGTCCGGCCTCGATCACCTCGGCGTGGCTGAGAGGCGTCTGCTGGATGCCGGCTGCGAGGTTCGTGATGAGGGAGAAGCCGAGGATCTCCATGCCGGCCTCGCGGGCGGCGATCGCCTCGAGCGCGGTCGACATGCCGACGATGTGACCGCCGATGTGCTTGGCCATCTGGACCTCGGCCGGGGTCTCGTAGTGCGGGCCGCGGAACTGCGTGTACACACCCTCGTCGAGCATGGGATCGATGCTGCGGGCGATGTCACGCAGGCGCTTCGAATAGAGGTCGGTGAGGTCGACGAACGTGGCACCCTCGAGGGGAGAGTCCGCGGTGAGGTTGATGTGGTCGCTGATGAGGACGGGCTGGCCGGGCGTCCAGGTCTCGCGGATCCCTCCGGCGCCGTTCGTCAGCACCATGATCTTGGCTCCCGTGGCGGCGGCGGTGCGGACGCTGTGCACGACGCGTCGCACGCCGTGGTCCTCGTAGTAGTGGGTGCGCGCGCCGATGACGAGGACGTTCTTGCCCCCGGGGGTGCGGATGCTGCGCAGAGTGCCGACGTGGCCCTCGAGCGCCGGCTTGGAGAAACCGGTGACCTCGGTCGCGGGGATGGTCGCGACGGTCTCGCCCAGGATGTCGGCGGCCTTGCCCCAGCCGCTGCCGAGCGTCAGGGCGATGTCGTGATTCTCGACGCCTGTCAGACGCGCGATGTCGGCCGCGGCCTGTGCGGCGACCTCGAACGGGTTCGCGGTCGGGTCGTCGAGAGGGTTGCTGTGCGTTTCGGGCATGGATCCACTCTAGGAAGGTGCAGGCTCGGGGGCCAGGATTGGGGAAGAATGGATTCCATGTCTTCCACCACTTTCGAGCGCACTCAGCGCGTCGCCGTCCTCGGCGGCGGTCCCGGCGGTTACGAGGCGGCCCTCGCGGCGGCCCAGCTGGGGGCCGAGGTCACCCTGGTCGAGCGTGTGGGGGTCGGGGGATCGGCGGTCCTCACCGACGTCGTGCCCTCGAAGAGCCTGATCGCCACCGCGGATGCCGCCGTCGCGATCTCGGAGGCGAGCGACCTCGGCGTGAACTTCTACGCCAAGGGAGACCACTCCAGGCCTCTCAAGCCGGAGATCGCGATCAACCTCGCGGCCGTGAACAAGCGCCTCCTCGCGCTCGCGGGCCAGCAGTCCGAGGACATGCGTGCGACGCTCCTCGAAGCCGGAGTGCGCATCCTGTCCGGCCACGGCCGGCTGGAGGGCCCCACCGCGATCATCGTGTCGACGGGCCAGGGCGGCACGGACTTCGACCGCGTGGAGGCCGACACGATCATCGTGGCCGTCGGCGCCTCGCCACGCGAGCTCGACTCGGCCAAGCCCGATGGCAAGCGCATCCTGACCTGGACGCAGCTGTACGACATGAAGGCCCTCCCCGAGCACCTCATCGTGGTCGGGTCCGGCGTCACCGGTGCGGAGTTCGCCTCCGCCTACATGAACCTGGGCGCGAAGGTCACGCTCATCTCCAGCCGCGAGCAGGTGCTCCCCGGGGAGGACAAGGACGCGGCGAGCGTGCTGGAGAAGGTGTTCAAGCGCGGCGGCATGCAGGTGCTCTCGAAGTCCCGCGCCGACAAGGTCGAGGTCACGGACGACGGCGTCACGGTCACGCTGTCCGACGGCCGCACCGTCGACGGCAGCCACTGCCTCATGGCCGTCGGGTCCATCCCGAACACCGCGGGCATCGGCCTCGAGGAGGCAGGCGTCGAGCTCGACGAGTCCGGGCACGTGCGCGTGAACCGGGTCGCACGCACCTCGGTGCCGAACGTCTACGCGGTCGGCGACTGCACGAACTTCTTCCCGCTGGCATCCGTCGCCTCGATGCAGGGGCGCACGGCCGTCTTCCACGCCCTCGGCGACATCGTGATCCCGCTCGAGCAGATCAAGATCACCTCGAACATCTTCACGGCGCCCGAGATCGCCACCGTCGGGTACGGCGAGAAGGATGTCGAGGACGGTGTGGCCGACGGCCTGGTCTACAAGCTCCCGCTCGCGGCGAACCCGCGCGCGAAGATGATGGGCATCAAGGACGGCTTCGTCAAGCTCATCGCGCGCAAGGGGTCGGGCACCGTGATCGGCGGCGTGATCGTCGCTCCGAAGGCTTCCGAGCTGATCTACCCGATCGCGGTCGCCGTGGAGCGCCGTCTCACGGTCGACCAGGTCTCGCGGGTCTTCGCGGCGTATCCTTCGCTCTCCAGCAGCATCACCGATGCGAGCAGGGCGATGCACCTCGTCAACATCTCGTAGGTCGACGAGACGAGGGGGCGCAGCCGGTATCGTCGTCGGCGGTGACGGGACCGGCGCGAGGCTGACTGCGCTCCTTCTTCGACCGGATTCCGGCGCGCAGTCTGCTTCGAATGCGCTGCGATAATGGTGGCCGTGCCGCCTTCTGTCGCTGAACTGTCGCTCGTCGTCGCGGGAGGGGTGCAGTGACGGATCCGTTCACATCGCCAGTGCTGCAGGAATGGCCGGCGAAGTGGGGTGAACGTCGACCCCGACGCAATACCGGCATGCTCTGGCTTGGCCTCGCCCTCATCGTGGCCGCAGCCGCCATGGTCGGGTTCTCGGGTGGCGCCGCCGGCCCGCTGTGGTCGGGCGCGTTCATCGCCCTGTTCGCTCTGACGGCATTGGCAGTCGCGGCACGCAGACCGTTCGTCGAGGGGCGCGCGCGCCCGGTCGATGCGTCCACGCTGACGCGCGGGCGGGTGTCGAGCCCTGATGCACGAGTGCACTTCGTGCCGGAGCGGCGTCCGGGGATCGTCACCCTGCTGCTGTGCGTCCTGTGGGCACTCGTGCTCATGGCCGCGACGGTCGTGGCGATCAGGATCGGGCTGACCGGGCGGCCGGAGGCCTTCCTCGGTGTCGCGGTGCTCGCAGCGACCGCCGCGCTGTTCGCCTACGCGGCCGTGCGCGCGGGCATCACGCAGTACCGCTCCGATTCCTTCGGGCGTCGACCCATCGGGCTGGGTATGGGCCCGGACGGCGTGCTCCTGATGCGTGCCACCGAGACCCTGTACGTGCCGTGGAGCGCGATCCGCCGCGTGGAGCCGGACCTAACCGAACAGCGTCGCGGCATGGACGGGCTCCCGCTCATCCGACTCCGCGTGGATCCGCGCCGCGTGACCGCGTCCGACGGGATGCGTGCTCCCGAAACGGTCACCGTGGCCCCGGCGATGCTGAAGACCCATCCGCAGGTCGTCTGGTCGGCACTGCGTGGTTTCCACGATTCGCCCTCGACACGCGCCGCCCTCGGCACACCGACGGGGCAGCGGCTGTTCGACGAGTGGTGCGCGTCCGCGCCCGCAGACTGACGAATGAAGAAGGCCCCCACCTCTTGAGGCGGGGGCCTTCTTCATTCTGCGGTCAGCTGATCGTGAGCAGCTGGTGTCCTGCGGAGACCGTCGCTCCGGCATCCGCGTTGATGTTGCCGATGATGCCGTCCTTGTGCGCCTGCAGCGGCTGCTCCATCTTCATGGCCTCGAGCACGACGACCAGGTCGCCCTTGACGACCTGCTGTCCGTCGGCGACGGCGATCTTGACGACGGTCGCCTGCATCGGCGACTTGACCGCGTCACCGGATGCTCCGGCGTTGGCCGTGGTGGCGTGGCTGCGGCGCGACGGCGGAACGGCGGCAGGGCGTCCTGCGGTGCCGGCGGCGACGGCGACGCGATCGGGCAGGCTCACCTCCAGGCGCTTGCCGGACACCTCGACGACGACCGTGTGACGCGCTTCGGCGGAGGTCGGGGCCTCGAGCTCGCCGTCCCACGCCGGGATGTCGTTGACGAATTCGGTCTCGATCCAGCGCGTGAAGACGCCGAACTCGCCGTTCTCGGCCGTGAACGCGGGATCGCGCACGACCTTGCGGTGGAACGGGATGACGGTGGGGAGCCCCGCGACCTCGAACTCGTCGAGTGCGCGACGCGAGCGCTCGAGCGCTTCCGCCCGGTCCTTGCCCGTCACGATGATCTTCGCGAGCAGCGAGTCGAATGCGCCGGAGACTGAGTCGCCCGCCGTGACACCGGAGTCGAGACGGATGCCTGGACCTCCGAATGTCTTGAACACGTGGATCGGGCCGGGCTGGGGCAGGAATCCGCGACCCGGGTCTTCGCCGTTGATGCGGAACTCGATCGAGTGCCCCTGGGGTTCCGGGTCGGCGTAGTCGATGGTGCCGCCAGCGGCGATGCGGAACTGCTCGCGCACCAGGTCGATGCCGGTGACCTCTTCGGAGACCGGGTGCTCGACCTGCAGGCGGGTGTTCACCTCGAGGAACGAGACCGTGCCGTCGGCGCCGATCAGGAACTCGCAGGTGCCAGCGCCGACGTAGCCGACCTCCTTGAGGATGGCTTTGGAAGCGGAGTACAGCAGGTCGTTCTGCTCCTCCGTGAGGAACGGCGCCGGTGCCTCCTCGACGAGCTTCTGGTGGCGGCGCTGCAGCGAGCAGTCGCGTGTGGAGATCACGACGACGTTGCCTTCGGCGTCGGCCAGGCACTGGGTCTCGACATGACGCGGCTTGTCGAGGTACTTCTCGACGAAGCACTCGCCACGACCGAAGGCGGTGACCGCCTCGCGGGTGGCGGACTCGAAGAGCTCCGCGACCTCGTCCAGCTCGCGGGCGACCTTGAGGCCGCGGCCGCCGCCGCCGTACGCCGCCTTGATGGCGATCGGCAGGCCGAACTCCTTCGCGAAGGCGATGACCTCATCGGCTCCGGCGACGGGGCCGGGCGTGCCGGGAGCGAGGGGAGCGCCGACCTTCTCGGCGACGTGACGCGCGGTCACCTTGTCGCCGAGAGCCTCGATCGCATCCGGTGACGGGCCGATCCAGGTCATACCCGCATTGATGACCGCGCGCGCGAACTCGGCGTTCTCGGCGAGGAAGCCGTATCCGGGGTGCACGGCATCGGCACCGGCACGACGGGCGATCGAGAGGATCTTCTCGATCTGGAGGTAGGTCTCGGCGCTGGTCGAGCCTCCGAGTGCATAGGCCTCGTCGGCGAGACGGGTGTGGAGGGCATCACGGTCCTGGTCGGCGTAGACGGCGACCGAGGCGATCCCGGAGTCACGGGCGGCGCGGATGATGCGGACGGCGATCTCGCCGCGGTTGGCGATGAGCACCTTGGCGATAGCAGGCATGGTTGCCAGCCTAGCGAGTAGGACCTTGATCCTTTTGACGACTCTCCACAAGAAAGACGGGAAAACGTGGAGGAGAGTCTACGACCAGAGGTCGGTCCATCGAACGCCGAGCTCCGCGGCCAGCTGGCGGACGGTCGACAGCGACATGCCGACGACGGTGGAGGGGTCGCCGTCGACCCGTGTGATGAAGGCGCCGCCCAGGCTGTCGACGGTGAACGCTCCCGCCACGTGCAGCGGCTCTCCGGAGGCGACGTACGCGGCGATCTCGGCGTCGCTCACATCGTCGGCGAACGTCACCGCGGCTTCGGCGACAGCGGTGGCCTCCGCTGGTGCGACACCGGGAGCGACCCGGAAGACGGAGTGCCCGGAATGGAGGATGCCGGTGGCGCCGCGCATCTCCTGCCAGCGCCTGGTCGCCTCCTCCGGTGTGTGGGGCTTGCCGTAGACCCGGCCGCCGATCGCGAACATCGAATCCCCGCCGATCACCAGCCCGTCGAAGGTCCCCTCCGCGGCGAGACCCCGCGCGACGGCGGCCGCCTTCGCGCGGGCGAGCAGCAGCACCAGCTCCTCGGGTGCCAGAGAGCGGCCCCGCTCCGCCTCCGCAGCGGCGGCGACGGCGTCCTCGTCGACGTCCGGAGACACCGTGAGCGGTTCGATGCCCGCCTGTCGGAGCAGCATGAGCCGGGCGGGTGAGGTGGAGGCGAGGCAGACACGCATGTCCACCACCGTATCCTCGAAGGATGACTTCCTCCCCAGCCGACGTGCTCGAACTCGACATCACCGGCATCGCACACGGGGGCACCTTCGTGGCCCGCCACGAGGGACGCGTGGTCTTCGTCTCGGACGCGATCCCCGGTGAGCGCGTCCGTGCTCGCCTGATCGCGCCGGCAGAGGGCGCGGATGCCGCGACCCGCAGCTTCTGGCGGGCGGAGACCGTCGAGGTCCTGGACGCCTCTGCGCACCGCCGCCCGCACATCTGGGCGGAGGCGGACGTGTCGCGTGACCCTGCCGAGCGCCCCGGTGGTGCCGACCTCGGCCACATCGACCTCGATCACCAGCGGGAGCTCAAGCGACGCGTGCTGACCGAGGCGCTGGATCGTTTCGCCGGTGGGGGCCTCGAGGCTCCCGTGATCGAGTCGGTCGAATCGGGAGACGGTCTCGGATGGCGCACCCGCGTCACCCTGCACGTCGACGAGGCGGGTGTTGCCGGTCCGTTCGCCGCGCGCAGCCACCGTGTCATCCCGGTGACCTCGCACCCGCTCGCCCGCCCCGCCATCGCCGAGGCCGCGCTCGCGTTGCGGGGGGAAGCTCCCGGCCGCATCGAGCTGGTCGAGCCCGCAGACGGCGAAGTGCGCATCATCCGTCGCGAGGAGACCGAGCGCGCCCCTCGCGTGCAGAGGGGTTTCCGCAAGCGTCCGGCGCCCGAGGTCATCCACGAGGTCGTCAACGATCGTCGTTTCGAGGTCGACTCCACGGGTTTCTGGCAGGTCCATCCGCGTGCGGCATCCGTGCTCGACGCCGCGGTCTACGGCATCCTCGACGGGCACGTCGATGACGAGAAGACGCACTACGACCTGTACGGAGGAGTCGGGCTCTTCGCCGCGACGCTCGCCGATCTCGGCGGGACCGACATCGTGACCGTCGAATCGAGCGCCCGTGCGACCCAGCATGCGGCCGCGAACCTCGCGCCGCTCCCGGTGTCGGCGGTGACGGCCCGCGTCGACAGGTTCCTCTCGACGCAGGCGCGCAAGGGGCGCACCGGTGCCGTCGTGCTCGATCCGCCACGCGCCGGAGCCGGACGCCAGGTCGTCGAGGCCGTGCACGCGCTCGCGCCGGAGGCGATCGCGTACGTCGCCTGCGATCCGGTCGCGCTCGCGCGCGACCTCGGCACGTTCCGAACGCTCGGGTGGAACGTCGACCGTCTCCGAGGCTTCGACCTTTTCCCGCATTCGCACCACTTCGAGGTGGTCGCGCTGCTCACGAGGTGAGTGATCGTCGCCGTTCGGCGGACTCAGTAGGCTGTGTGGATGAGCACGGTCGCACTCATCGACGATCACGAGTCCGTTCGCCTCGGTCTCGAGGCCGCGTGCGCGCGTGACTCGCAGACCGTGGTCTTCTCCGGGAGCACTGTGGTCTCGTACCTCGAATGGCGCAAGGCGACCACCGCCGCGCCGGCCGACGTGGTCGTCCTCGACCTCACGCTCGGCGACGGCACCACCGTGACCGAGAACGTGACATCGCTCGTGAACGACGGCGCGAGCGTCGTGATCCACAGTGTCGCCGACCGCCCCGCCGCCGTGCGCGAGGCCCTCTCCGCCGGCGCTGCCGGCGTCGTCAGCAAGTCGTCCGCCCTCGACGACGTGCTCGACGCGATCCGCACGGTCGCCCAGGGGGAGGCGCTCAACAACGTCGAATGGGCCAGTGCCGTCGACGGCGATCGCGCCTTCGCGAATGCGCAGCTCTCCACTCGCGAGCGCGAGGTGCTCCGCCTGTACGCGACGGGGCTGCCGCTGAAGGCCGTGGCCGAGCGTCTCGGCGTGGCCTATTCCACGGCCAAGGAGAACATCACCCGGATCCGCGTGAAGTACGTCGAGGTCGGACGCCCGGCGCCCACGAAGGTCGACCTCCTGCGTCGCGCCATGGAGGACGGGATCGTCGCGGCCGACGGGGCGCCCAGTGGCGTCTGAGCCGCTCAGCATCCGCGACGCCTGGAGCAAGATCCCCTCTCCCGGCAGCACAGAGACCGCGTTCGAGCGGTTCACCGGCAAGCGCATGGAGCGGATCCTCGCGATCGTGGCCGCGATCGGCTCCTCCGTGCTCGGCGCCCAGGCGCTGATCGCGGCGGTGAACACCCTGTCCCACGGCGATGTGGCGCACGTCGTGATGCTCGTCGTGGTCTTCGTCCCCCTCGCCGCCATGCTGGTGGGCTGTCTGATCGGCCGTGGCGTGCGCGTGCTCTCGGGGATCTTCGCCGTGGTCTACGTGCTCGCGCTCGCCGCATGGCCGACCGTCGTCGATCCTTCCGCCAAGGGTGCGGGCGAGCAGCCCTGGATCTTCTTCCTCGTCAACGTCGGCGTCGTGGCGGCGATGCTCGCCTTCCCCGTCCGGATCCAGTTCGCCTGGGCGGCGTTGATGCCGTTCGTCTACGGCTATGTGAGGCTCGTGCAGGGGGAGTTCTCGCGCGAGTTCTGGGTGACCACCGCCTTCGACGTGTCGTTCACCCTCATCCTCGGCGTCGTGATCATCTCGCTCGGCTGGATGTTCCGCTCCGTCGCCGCCGGAGTCGACGAGGCCAGGGGCCAGGCCGTGGCGTCCTACTCGACGGCTGCGGCCGCCGCTGCGGCGGAGGAGGAGCGCGCGGCGATGTCGGCATTGATGCATGACAGCGTGCTCGCCGCCCTGATCGCCGCGGAGCGTGCCGAGAGCGCGCGTGCGAAGGAGCTCGCCGTCGCCATGGCGAGGGAAGCGCTCACCCGCCTCGCGAACACCGAGGCCGCCGTCGCACAGGAGGGCAGCGATGAGCCGGTGGGGACGTCCCAGATCGTCGTCGAGCTGCGCCGTGCGCTGTCCGAGCTCGGCGCCGACGCGATCGTCGAGGAGCGCGGCGGCATCGGTCTGATCCCCGGTCGGGCCGCCAGAGCGCTGGTGCTCGCCGCTCGACAGGCGATCGGGAACTCCGTCTCCCACGCGAACGGGCGCGGGCTGCACATCATCGCCGAAGGCCACGGCGACGAAGGGATCGGCGTGACCGTGTCGGACACGGGCCCGGGCTTCGACGTGGAGTCGATCGGAGCGGATCGTCTCGGGATCCGGGCGTCGATCTTCGCTCGCATGGCCGGAGTCGCCGGCACCGCCGACATCCGCTCGGATGAGCACGGTACGACGGTCACGCTGGGATGGGAGCGCACGTGAACCGCACCGTACGCAGCGTCGCCACATCGCTCGCCGTGGGATTCGCCCTGTACTTCGTCGCGCGAGGCATCTGGTGGATCGAGCAGCCGACCGCCCCGTTGCTGATGGTCCTCGCCATCGGCCTGTACCTCGTCGTCGTCAACATCGCGATCCTGGGCGATGGTGCCTCGGTGCGCATGCCTCTGTGGTCTGCGATCCTCGCCGTGCTCGCCAGCGCCGTGGTCCCGGCCCTCGTGACGTTCTCCCTCGCCCCGGGGGACCGCACCGCGCCGTTCGCCACGTGGTACATCGGCGCGCTGGGGCTGCTCGGCGTCGTCTGCGTCGTGCGTCGCCGGGCGCTGTTCGGTTGGCTGGTGCTGGCCGTGCTCGTGGTGGCGGCGTCCGCCGATCTGGGTTTCGGAGTCGCGCTCAACCTCGGACTCGTCGGGTCGATCATGTGGGTGGCCGTCGCCAGGCTGCTCGTGATGTTCTGGGACAGGGCGGTGCGTGACACCGAGCGCCTCGCCGAGATCCAGCAGGCGGTGTCCGCGTGGCATGCCACGCAGCGGGTGCGACAGCGTGAGCGGCGGCTGCGCACGCAGTTCGCGCTGGCCGTCGCCGGCCCGGTGCTGAGCCGGGTGGTGGCTTCGCGCGGCGCTCTGGATGATCATGAGCGGCTGGACGCGCGTCTCGCGGAGGGCCGGCTGCGCGACGAGCTGCGCGGTGCCGATCTGCTCAACGACGCGGTGCGCAATGCGATCGAGGCGGCGCGCCGACGTGGCGCCGCGGTGACCGTGTTCGACGAGGGCGGTTTCGACGGGATCGACGAGGCCCGCCGCAGAGATATCAGGGATGAGCTCGCCGCCGTGATCACTCGCGCACAGACCGCTCGCCTCATCATCCGCTCGGCACGGGACCCTCGTGTCGCCGTGACCGTCGTCGGTCGTGCCGGTTCGCGTTCGTCCGGTGATGACGACTCGGTCGACCTCTGGCACGAGATCCCGCGCGAGGTGTCGGGCGTCTGACGTCGGTCGCACCCGTCGCGCGAACGTCCTCGGCTCCAGCCGGGGGAGGCGACCGGAGTCGAGGATGCTGAGAGTGGGCGAGGGGCGGCGTTATCGCCAGCCCCTCGCCGTGCGGACAGTTACCCGAAAACCATCCGCTGGTGGCCGATCAGCGTCTGTCTACCCTGGGACAGAGAGACCAGCCGAACGCGAAGCGTCTCCCTCAGTCTGGTGGCTCGCAAAGAAGTTGTCTGTAGGTATTTTGGGGGACACGATTCCTCTGCCGATGAGGGATCATTGGATGATGGGAACGCGTCGAGGCACCAACCTTCCGCGCATGGGCGACTTCAACCAGTCCGTGATCCTCGAGGCCATCCGCCAGTCGGGTGAAGGGCTGAGCCGGATCGAGCTCGTGGCGGCGACAGGGCTGTCTGCGCAGACCGTCACGAACATCACCCGCCGGCTCCTCGACGACGGCTTCATCCGGGAAGCCGGGCGCACGATCAACGGGCCGGGCAAGCCCCGGGTGACTCTCCGGCTCATCGCGGACAGCCGTTTCGCGGTCGGCGTGCACCTCGACCCCGCGGTGATGACCTTCGTGCTGCTCGACCTCTCCGGTGCGGTCGTACGGCGTATGAGCGTGCGTACTCCGGCGAAGGATCCGCGGCGCATCGTCGAGGCGATGGCCGGCACGATCGATGCCCTGATCGAGGGGTCGGGGGTGGATCGGACGCTGATCGCGGGTGTGGGGGTCGCTGCCCCTGGTCCGCTCGATGCGGAGAAGGGCACCGTGATCGATCCGCCGAAGCTGCTCGGCTGGCATCGGGTCCCCTTGCGCGCGGTGCTCGCGGAGGCGACCGGGTTCCCCGTGGTGCTGGAGAAGGACACGACCTCCGCCGCGGTCGGTGAGCTGTGGACGCGAAGGGAGTCGGCGGACGACTCCTTCGTGTTCGTCTATCTCGGGACCGGCATCGGTGCGGCTCTCGCGAGAGACGGCGAAGCCGTTCGCGGGAGCACGCGGAACATCGGCGAGGTCGGGCACATCATCGTCGATCCGGATGGACCGTCCTGCACGTGCGGATCCCGAGGGTGCGTCGAGGTCGTGTGCACGCCGCAGGCGATCATCGAGCAGGCGGAGCGTGCGGGCGTGTTCCTCGACGACCGCGAGGTGAGCGATGTCGCCGCGGTCGATGCGCGATTCAGTCAGCTGTGCGAACGCGCCGCAGGCGGCGATACCCCGGCGATGGGCGTGCTGCGGCAGGCTGCGGCGAACACCGCGGTGCTGACCGCCGCGCTGACCAACATGCTCGATGTGGATCGGGTCGTCTTCGGAGGGCCGTTCTGGTCCCGGCTCGCCGAGGTGTATCTCCGTGAGATCCCCGACAGGCTCGATCGGGCGAGTGCGACCCGTGCGGTGCGGTCGCTGCCCGTCGACGGCACGGTGGTCGGCGACGACGTGGGCGCGGTGGGCGCGGCCTGTGTCGTGCTCGATTCGGTTCTCAGCCCTCGTGCGTCCGATCTGCTGCTCGTCCACTGAGGCGGCACCGACGTCGTCGGCGGGGAGACCGTCAGCCGGAGAATCGTCCCCACGGGATGTCGCGGCGCAGAGGGCGACGGAGCGGACGCTGGGTGCGCGTCCAGGCCGACACGGACGGCTCGTCGGCGACCGCATCCGCCGCCTCTGTCGCATAGGCCTCGCTGATCACGGCGATGAGGGCCGCGAGCTCTTCCTCCGTCGCTGCTCCGCGCGTGATCTCGAGCATCGGCGCCTCCTGGCCCGGTGCTTCGACGTGGGGATTCTGCGCGGTCACAGCGGGATGTTCCCGTGCTTCTTCGGGGGCAGGTCGGCGCGCTTGCCACGCAGCGCACGCAGTGCCTTCGCGATGGACACGCGCGTGTTCGCCGGCTCGATGATGCCGTCGAGCTCGCCGCGCTCGGCCGCCAGGAACGGGGAGGCCACGTTGTAGGTGTATTCGTTCGCGAGACGGGTGCGGACGGCGGCGACGTCCTCGCCGGCCTCTTCGGCCTTCTTGATCTCACCGCGATACAGGATGTTGACGGCACCCTGTCCGCCCATCACCGCGATCTCGGCCGTCGGCCAAGCGAGGTTCACGTCGGCGCCGAGCTGCTTCGAGCCCATCACGATGTACGCGCCGCCGTAGGCCTTGCGCAGGATGACGGTGACCAGCGGCACGGTCGCCTCGGCGTAGGCGTAGAGCAGCTTCGCTCCGCGGCGGATCACGCCCGTCCACTCCTGATCGGTACCCGGCAAGTATCCGGGGACGTCGACGAGCGTCACGATCGGGATCGAGAAGGCGTCGCAGAAGCGCACGAAGCGGCTCGCCTTCTCGCCGGCCTCGATGTTCAGGGTGCCGGCCATCTGCGACGGCTGATTGGCGATGATGCCGACCGAACGACCCTCGATGCGACCGAAGCCGATCACGATGTTGGGGGCGAACAACGGCTGGACCTCGAGGAAGTCGCCCTCGTCGACGACGTGCTCGATGACCGTGTGGATGTCGTAGGGCTGGTTCGTCGAGTCGGGGACGATCGTGTTCAGCAGGCGATCGGCGTCGGTCGTCTCGAACTCGAAGGTGCTCTCGTAGGTGGGCAGCTCCGCCATGTTGTTGTCGGGCAGGAAGCTGAGGAGCGTGCGCGCGTAGTCGATCGCGTCGTCCTCGTCCTCGGCGAGGTAGTGGGCGACACCCGAGCGGGTGTTGTGCGTGTAGGCGCCGCCGAGCTCTTCCATGCCCACGTCCTCCCCGGTGACCGTCTTGATCACGTCGGGGCCGGTGACGAACATCTGGCTGGTCTTGTCGACCATGATCACGAAGTCGGTGAGGGCGGGGGAGTACACCGCGCCACCCGCCGCCGGGCCCATGATGATGGAGATCTGCGGGATGACGCCGGAGGCTCGGGTGTTCAGGCGGAAGATCTCACCGTACTTGCCGAGCGCGACGACGCCTTCCTGGATGCGCGCGCCGCCCGAGTCGAGGATTCCGATGCAGGGCATGCCCCCGGTGAGGGCGAACTCCATGATCTTGATGATCTTCTCGCCGGCGACTTCGCCGAGCGAGCCGCCGAAGGTCGAGAAGTCCTGCGAGTACACCGCGACCGTGCGGCCGTTGATCGTGCCGACGCCCGTGACGACGGAGTCGCCGTAGGGTCGCGAACGATCCATCCCGAATGCGGTGGTGCGGTGGCGCACGTACTCGTCGAACTCGACGAAGCTCCCCGGGTCCACGAGCAGCTCGATGCGCTCGCGGGCGGTCATCTTGCCCTTCGCGTGCTGCTTCTCCTTCGCCTTCGCTTCTGCGTCGACGACGGCTTCGGTGTAGCGAGCGCGCAGATCCGCGATCTTGCCGGCGGTGGTAAAGAGGTCGGGCTTGTCCGTCACGGATTCCACCCTATCGTCGGGTCGGCCCCGTCTGTTGGATGCTCGCCACAACGAGGCGGCCGATCCTTTGGCGACGTGCGCGCAGTATCGCCGATCAGCGCTGTCTGCTCACTCGTCGTCGACGGCGCCCGGTTCCAGCGCCGGGTCGTCGCTCTTCGGGCGACGACCGAGCGAGAGTGCCTTGCGTCCTGCCCACTCGACGCCGCGAACCGTGGTGCCCGCGGCACCTGCCACCGCGTTGCCGGCATAGCGCGCTCCGCGCAGCATCCGGAACTCCAGCTTCTCGGCGCCGGGAACCGGCTCCAATTCCCGAGGCAGGTCGATGGGGGCGGCGCCGAAGGCCCGGTGGGAAGTGGTGAGCACCCGTCGACCCAGGATGTGGTTGCCCGCACCTCCGATCGCGGCGCCGATGCCGAACGGGAGGGCCTTGCCGATGACGGAAGCCCCGCCCTTGGCGGCGAACTGCTTCACGAACATGCTCTTGAGCTGGTCGACGAGCGGTCCCACCGCGGCGCGAGGGAGTGACTTCGTCACGAGCTCGCCCCAGTACGACGACCTGCTGCCGCCACGTCCGGCCATCTGTCCGGCGAGCTGCCCGACCAGGTCGACGCCCTCCTTGCCGAGCATGAGCGTCATCACGAGCGCCCTGGCACGATCGGGGTTCGCCACCGCGATGCCGTGCACCTCGGCGACGGACTGGGCGAACAGCGCCGTCGACTCCACGAAACCCACGGTCTCGACGCCGGAGAGCGCGAGCGTGACCCCGGTGCCGATGCCGGGGACGACGGCGGTCGCTCCCACCGCGGCACCACCGGTGGTGACGGCTGCGAGATAGCGGCGTTCGAGGATGCGGATGATCTCGGAGGGCGACGCCTGCGGGTTGCGCAGGCGGATGCTGCGGATGTGCGCCAGGACGAGCGGGCGTTGGATCGACAGCACGCGGTCGAGACCGCGCACCATCATCGGATGCTCCGGCGAGCCGGTCGGCGGCACGCCCTTGTCCCACGGAGCATCGTCCGGGAGGGAATGGATCTTGTGCACCTTGGGGGCCATGATGCGATCCTAGGCAGCCAGTCCGCGAGAACGCCGAAAGCCCGGCTCCTCGGGGAGCCGGGCTTTCGGAACGAATGATCAGACGAAGAGGTTCGCCCGCTCCAGATCTTCGGCGAAGTCGACCTCGACCGCGTACAGGTCGGAGACGTCCATCGGCTCGAGCAGGAGTCCGTCTTCGGCGATCGCGAGCTCGAGACCGCGCTCGAAGTAGTCCTGGTCCTCGACGCGCTGCAGCTGGCGCATGAACGCCTTCTTGTGCGTGGAGGAGATGTAGTTGATGCCCACGGCCTCTCCGAGACCGCCCTTGACGGTCTTCGACAGCTCGTCGATGAAGCCTTCGGCGGTCACGGTGTACTTCACTTCCTCGTCGCTCACCTTGGAGGTGTTGACGGTGACGAAGGACTGATCGCGCTCGATGTACTCGAGCGCCCGGCCGAGGATCATCGGGTCGAAGACGACGTCGCCGTTCATCCACAGCACGCCGCCCTTGCCGGTCGCGCCGAGAGCGCGCAGCAGGCTCTTCGACGTGTTGGTCTCGTCGTAGCGCTCGTTGTGGACGTAGTTCACCTGCGGGAAGGCGTCGATGATGGTCTCGGCGCGGTAGCCGACGACGGTGGTGATGCGGGCGCCGGATCCGAATGCGGCCCGGATGTTGTCGTGCTGCTGGCCCATGATCGTGCGGCCGTCGCTCAGTTCGGTGAGCGGCTTCGGCAGCGCGCGGCCGAGGCGCGAGCCCATGCCGGCGGCGAGGATGACGGTCTGAAGAGTCACGAGTGCTCCTAAAGGAAGTTGTGTTCACGGTCGATTAACCGACCAGACACTTCGTCGTGCCGGGATCATGGTATCGATTCAGGCTGGGAAGCTCGGGGTCAGGGGCGCCCTGTTGTCATTTCGTGATCGAGTACACACCGGATGCACAGGGTTCCGCCACGGCACGGCACGGCGGCGGATAAGCGAGATTCCGCGGCGGATTGTTGCGCGGCGGCCTCTTGTTGCGTCGACCCGTTGATACCGTAGGACGGTGACTGCCTCCCCTGACGACCGCACCGCCCAGGTGGACGAAACCGAGATCGCGCCTCAGAAGGCGTCGGCGAAGCGCGCGCCGACCGAGAAGCAGGCTCCCGCAGCCTCGACCGCCTCCCCGAAGACCACGCGCACGCCGGCCGCGAAGAAGACCGCCGCGAAATCGACGGCCGCGAAGAAGCCCGGGGCTGCCCGCACCCCGGCGAACGCGACAGCGGCGAAGACGACCGCTGCGAAGGCGGCCGCGGAGAAGGCCGCGCCGACCGCGGAGGTCGTGGTGGAGCCGCTGAAGAAGGCCCTGTCGGGCCGATCCACGGAGAATCGCACGGCGGCAGCTGCTCGCAGCGCCGCGGCGAAGAACACGGCGGCGCGAGCGGCATCGGCGAAGACGGCCTCATCGACCACCGCTGCCGCGTCCGGCACGGCTCGGGCAGGGGCGAAGACCACCGCGGCGAAGTCGGCGGCGGTGAAGGCCACGGCCTCCAAGACGGCGGCCTCTAAGACGGCGGCCTCTAAGACCACGGCCGCGAAGACGGCGGCGGCGAAGACCACGGCCGCGAAGACGGCGGCGGCGAAGTCTGCTGCCGCGAAGTCGACGGCCCGCTCGGCGAGTGCGAAGGCAGCATCGGCGAAGACGGTCGCGGCGAAGACCGCGGCGGCGAAGTCGGCGGCGGCGAAAGCCGTCGCAGCGAAGGAAGCGGAAGCGAAGAAGGCGGCCACGGCGGAGGCGGAAGCGGCGGCGATCGCGGACTCGACGTCGGTCACCGAGTCGACTGCGGTCGCGTCCGCCCCCACTGAGTCGACTCCGGTCGAGTCGGCCCCCATCGATTCGGCCCCGGTCGAGACGGTTCACGCCGAGACGGCGACTTCGCTCGAGCCTGCTCCGGTCGCCACGGCGGGCGAGACTCCGACCCCGGGGATCGAGAGCGCCGAGTCGGTTCTGCTCGAAGATCCCGAATCCGTCGTCGAGGACCGGGTCGATCCGGTCGAGATCTTCGAGGCCGTCGAGGAGCCGGACGACGAGTCGGCAGATGCTGTCGGCCCTGTCGACGGGCCCTCCATCGGCGAAGCGATCAGCATTCGCGGTCTCGTGAAGCACTTCGGCGACAACCGGGCCGTCGACGGCATCGACCTCACGGTCCCGGCCGGCTCGTTCTACGGGGTCGTCGGTCCCAACGGGGCGGGAAAGACGACGACCCTGTCCATCGTCGCGGGTCTTCTCCGCGCCGACGAGGGCCGTGTCGTCATCTGCGGCATCGATCAGGCGGCACAGCCGCAGGCGGCGAAGCGACTGATGGGCGTGCTGCCCGATCGGCTGCGCACGTTCGACCGCCTCACCGGGCGTCAGCTCCTGTACTACTACGGGCTGCTCCGCGGGCTGGCCGCGGACGTCATCGAGAAGCGGGCGGCCGACCTCGCTCGTGCCTTCGATCTCGGCGACGCGCTCAGCCGGGTGGTATCGGACTACTCGGCCGGCATGACGAAGAAGATCATGCTCGCCGGAGCGATGATCCACTCACCGAGAGTGCTGGTGCTCGACGAGCCCTTCGAGTCCGTGGATCCGGTCTCCTCCGCGGTCATCCTCGACATCCTCCGGGCCTACGTGTCGCACGGCGGCACCGTGATCCTCTCCAGCCACGGCATGGACCTTGTCGAACGGGTCTGTTCGCGTGTCGCGATCATCGTGAACGGAGAAGTGCTCGCGGAGGGCACCATCGACGAGGTGCGCGCGGGCCAGACGCTCGAGGCGCGCTTCGTCGAACTCGCCGGTTCCAGCGGAGAGGTGGAGGGGCTCGAGTGGTTGCACACGTTCTCCGACTGAGGTTCGCGCTTCTCCTCGGCTCGTTGCGCGGCGATCGTCGGGTTCGGGTGCTCGTCACCTTCGGCGCGGTCGTCGCGGTCACCGTGGTGGTGTGCCTCGCGGTCTTCAGCCTGGCCGGCGCCCCTGTCCCGGTCGCCCGCGCCGTCACGGTCCTCGGCGGCGCCGCTCTTCTTCTCGGCTTCCTCGTGGGGCCGATCCTCGTCGGAGCCGTCGACCAGCTCGACCCGCGACGGTTCGCGGTGTTCGGCGTGGATGAACGTCGGATGCCGTGGGTGCTCGCTCTGGCCTCCTTCGTCAGCGTGCCGAGTCTCGCGCTCCTCGCCGTCTACATCAGTGTGTGCATCGTCGCGATCGGCGCGGGCGCGCCCTGGCCGCTCGCGGTGTCGATGACGCTCGTGAGCGTGATCACGACGGTGCTGACGTCTCGGATCGGGATGGCGATAAACGCCCTGCTCCTTCCCGAGCGGCGCTCCCGGGAGCTCACCGCGCTGTTCGCGCTCGCGCTGATCGTGATCGCCTTCCCGGTCGCGGTCTTCCTCGGTTCCTTGCGCTGGGACGGACACGTCCCCGCCTCGCTGGCCGCTCTGACCACGGCGATCGGATTCAGCCCTCTCGCCGCATCGCCGGCCTTCCTGTTCGCCGCCGCGGCGGACGAGACCGCTTCGGCGTGGACGAGCGCGGTCATCGCGGTCGTCAGCGTCGCACTGCTCTGGGTGGCCTGGACGTGGCTCGTCCGGCGCCTGCTCACGACGACGGAGCGCCCCGTCACATCGCGCGAGCGTACGGGGCTCGGCTGGTTCGGACTGCTCCCTTCCAACGCGTTCGGTGCGATCGCGGCTCGAAGCCTCGTCTATTGGCTGAGGGATCGCCGCTACATCATGAACATCATCGTGGTGCCGGTGGCGGGTGTGCTCACCGTGCTGCCGCTCATCGTCGCGGGGGTCCCGCTCGAAGTCGCCGTCCTCGTCCCGGTGCCCGTGATGGCGCTCTTCTTCGGCTGGCTGCCCCACAACGACGTCGCCTACGACTCGACGGCCCTGTGGACGCACGTGGCGAGCGGGGTGCGCGGCCTGCCCGACCGTCTCGGGCGTCTCGTGCCCGTGCTTCTCGTGGCGATCCCCGTCCTCGCGATCGCGGTGCCCCTCTCGCTCCTCGTCATCGGGGACTGGGCCCTGCTGCTGCCGCTCAGCGGTCTCGCCGCGAGCCTGCTCTTCTCTGCGCTGGGTATCTCGAGCATCGTCTCGGTGGTGGCGCCGTACGCGGTGTCCCGTCCGGGCGACAGCCCGTTCCAGCAGCCGCAGCGTCCCACGTCGCGAGGCGCCTACGGTCCGGCCGCCGCGTTCCTCGGGGCGATCGTGTGCAGCGCTCCGGCCATCTGGTTGTTCGCCGCCGCTTTCGTCGGAGGGTCGGCGTATGCCCCGGCGGCGTTCTGGGTCGGGCTCATCGTCGGCATCGTCGTCCTCGTGGTGGGGGCGATCGTCGGCGGGCGCATCTTCGAGCGCAGCGGCGAGCGTCTGATGGAGTTCGTCGAGACCGCGTGACGACCGCCCGCGGCGAGCTCGACGCCGCTAGACTCACGGGATGAGTACTCCGCTGGACAGCCCCGATCAGGGCGGCGTGGCAACGCTTGATCGCGAACTGGAAGAGCTCCTCCGCGAGGAGAATCTCGAACCGGGCGACCATGAGCGCTTCTCGCATTACGTGAAGAAGGACAAGATCCTCGAGTCCGCGATCACCGGGAAACCGGTGCGCGCGCTGTGCGGCAAGAAGTGGACGCCGGGCCGTGACCCGGAGAAGTTCCCGATCTGCCCCACGTGCAAGGAGATCTACGAGTCGATGGTCGGCTGACCTCAGTCGGCTTCGACGTACACGGTGGGAATCGCCGGGTCGGACTTGCTGAGCGCGAGAGCGCGCACCGGAAGCTCCTCCCGCACGCGCAGGTGATGCGCCCGCGCGGAGACCGTCCCCTCGACGCCCTCGTGGGCCGTGTCGATATCGCCCGCCTCGACGAACGTCACCTGCAGCGGCCGGCCGTCGAGATGCTCGTCCGGGGTGTCGAGTTCTTCGAAGCCGTCGGAGACGACGACGGTCTCGGCTGTCGCGACGCCATCGACCAGAGTCCGGAACGCGGCCTTGCGCCCGCCGTACGAGCCCTTGTCGGCGGAGGCCTTGGCGACGCCGATCCAGGCTCCGGCGGAATCCTGTCGAGCCACGAGCTTGTACACCATGCTCGCGGTCGGGTAGCCGGAGCCCGTCACCACAGAGGTCCCGACCCCGTAGGCATCGACGGGTGACGCCGCGAGGGCGGCGATGGCGTATTCGTCGAGGTCGCTGGTCACGGTGATGCGCGTCCCGGTCGCCCCGAGCTCGTCGAGTTGCGCACGCACATCGCCCGCCACGATCGGGAGGTCGCCGGAGTCGATGCGCACGCCGCCGAGGTCGGTGCCGGCGACGCGGATCGCGGTCTCGACGCCGGTGCGGATGTCGTAGGTGTCGACGAGGAGCGTCGTGCCGATGCCCATGCTGTCGACCTGTGCGCGGAAGGCTTGCTCCTCGGTGTCGTGCAGCAGCGTCCAGGAGTGCGCAGCCGTCCCCATCGTCGGGATGCCCCAGCTCCGCCCCGCTTCGAGGTTGCTCGTCGCGCCGAAGCCGGCGATGTATGCGGCTCGTGCCGCGGCGACGGCAGAGCGCTCGGCGGCGCGGCGGGAGCCCATCTCGGCCAGCGGACGCTCACCCGCGGCGATGCTCATGCGCGAGGCGGCCGTCGCGACGGCGGAGTCGTGGTTGAGCACGCTGAGCGCGAGCGTCTCCAGCACGACGGCGTCGGCGAACGTGCCCTCGACCGTCAGGATGGGGGAGCCGGGGAAGTAGAGCTCGCCCTCGCGGTAGCCGCGGATCGACCCGGTGAAACGGTAGTCCTCGAGGTGCTTCAGCGAGGTCGCATCGACGACCTGGGCATCCCGGAGGAAGCGGAGCTCGTCGTCGCCGAAGCGGAAGTCCCGCAGCAGCCCGAGGAGGCGACCGGTCCCCGCCACGACACCGAAACGGCGACCGCCGGACAACCGTCGAGAGAACAGTTCGAAGACGCTCGGACGGAAGGCCGTCCCGTCCCGCAGGGATGCGGCGAGCATCGTCAGCTCATAGCGGTCGGTGAGCAGCGCCGTCGACGTGGTCATGCGCTCAGTTTAGTGAGCGTGCTGATGCGCGCGGCCGGTCCCGCGCGGGTAGGCTGGGGAGTCATGAACGACGCGCCGATCGGGATCTTCGACTCCGGTGTCGGCGGGCTCACGGTGGCGCGGGCCATCCGCGCCCAGCTGCCACGTGAGTCGTTCGTCTACATCGGCGACACCGCGCATTCCCCGTATGGGCCCAAGCCCATCGCCGACGTCCGCCGATACGCGCTCGAGGTGCTCGACACGCTCGTCGATCAGGGGGTGAAGATGCTGGTGATCGCGTGCAACACGGCATCGGCCGCCATGCTCCGCGACGCCCGTGAGCGCTACGACATCCCCGTTGTCGAGGTGATCGGTCCGGCCGTGCGGCGCGCCGTCTCCACGACGCGCAACGGGCGGGTGGGCGTGATCGGCACCGTCGGAACGATCGGCTCCCGCGCGTATCAGGACATGCTCGAGGTGAACGAGCGGCTGCAGGTCTTCACCGCCGCCTGCCCGCGTTTCGTCGAGTTCGTCGAAGGCGGGATCACGGGTACGCCCGAGGTGCTCGCCGTCGCCGAGGAATACCTCGCCCCGCTGCGAGAAGCCGACGTCGACACCCTCGTGCTCGGCTGCACGCACTACCCGTTCCTTCGAGGTGCCATCAGCTACGTCATGGGGGAGGGCGTCACCCTCGTCTCCAGCGACGACGAGACCGCCGGCGACGTCTACCGCCAACTCGTCCGGGGCGATCTGCTGGCGTCGCCGGATGCCGCCGCGACCTACGTCTACGAGGCCACCGGCGCCTCGACCGACGACTTCACGGCGCTCGCCAACCGCCTGATGGGTCGGGAGGTCCGCGACGTGCAGCTCGTCCAGACCGGCGTGATCACCCTCCCCGACAGCGCCTTCGAATAAGACCCGCGGATCGAGACGACTCGATCCACCATCCCGACCCGAGAGAAGCTCATGACCGAAATCGTCCGCGCCGACGGCCGTTCCACCGATCAGTTGCGCGAGATCACCATCGAGCGCGGCTGGAGTGCGCATGCCGAGGGATCAGCCCTCATCAGCTTCGGCGGCACGAAGGTGCTGTGCACCGCCTCCTTCACCAACGGCGTCCCGCGCTGGCTCACCGGCAAGGGCAAGGGGTGGGTCACGGCCGAGTACTCCATGCTCCCTCGCGCCACCAACAGCCGCAACGACCGCGAGAGCGTGAAGGGACGCATCGGCGGGCGCACCCACGAGATCTCCCGCCTCATCGGACGCGCCCTGCGTGCGGTGGTCGACACGAAGGCGCTCGGTGAGAACACCATCGTCATCGACTGCGATGTGCTGCAGGCCGACGGGGGAACGCGCACGGCGGCCATCACCGGTGCCTACGTGGCTCTCGCCGACGCCATCGAGTGGGGTCGGGAGAAGAAGTTCATCGGCAGGAACTCCACGCCGTTGCTCGACTCCGTCGCCGCGGTGTCGGTCGGGATCATCGACGGTGAGCCCATGCTCGACCTGGCATACGTCGAGGACGTGCGCGCCGAGACCGACATGAACGTCGTCGTCACCGGACGTGGTCTCTTCGTCGAGGTGCAGGGAACGGCGGAGGGCGCCCCGTTCGACAAGCGGGAACTGGATGCTCTGCTCGAGCTCGGCCTGGCCGGATGCGAGGATCTGAAGGGCGCGCAGCTCGCCTCCCTGGCAGGCGAGTGACATGCAGGTCGTCCTGGCGACGCACAACCCGCACAAGGTCGCGGAGTTCCAGCAGATCGTCGCGCTGGCGCGTCCCGACCTCGAGATCATCGGGTACGACGGGCCCGAGCCGGTGGAAGACGGCGTGACGTTCGCCGAGAACGCCCTCCTCAAGGCGCGTGCCGCTGCCGCACACACCGGACTCGCCGCCCTCGCGGACGACTCGGGCATCTGCGTCGACGTGCTCGGCGGCTCGCCCGGCGTGTTCTCGGCCTACTGGGCCGGACAGAAGAAGGACGCCGCGGCCAACCTCGAGCTGCTGCTGGATCAGTTGCGCGACATCGCCGACCCGCATCGGGCCGCGCATTTCACCTCGACGATCGCCCTCGTCCTGCCAGACGGCCGGGAGCAGGTCGTGGAGGGGCTCTGGCCGGGGCGCTTGGCCCATGCCGCCTCCGGTGCGGGGGGCTTCGGGTACGACCCGATCTTCCTCCCGGACGGTCAGCCCGCAGGAGAGGAGCGGTCGGTCGGGGAGTTCAGCGCCGAGGAGAAGCAGGCGCAGTCGCACCGTGCCCGTGCCTTCGCCGAGCTGGTTCCGCTGCTCGCCGGACTCTGAGCCGAGGTGCGGAGAGAAACCGCTGCTGAAGCTGAGAATCGTTACCCTTCCCGACTAGCCGGAACACGCCTCCCGGCCCGGCATCCCGGTCTAGCCTGGGGGCATGCACGATCACGCACCCGACCCCGGCGGCATCCGTTCGGCCAGCAGCAGACGCCTGCTGACGATCTCGCTGTCACTGACCGCGACCGTGATGGTCGTGCAGGTCGTGGGGGCCGTTCTCACCGGGTCGCTCGCGCTGCTCGCCGACGCCGCGCACATGTTCACCGACGCCTCGGCGCTCGTGATCGCCCTGATCGCCGCGACTGTCGCCGCACGCCCGGCCGATGACCGGCGCACCTTCGGGTACCAGCGGGCCGAGGTCTTCGGCGCGCTGATCAACGCCGTCATCCTGATCGCCCTCGCGACCTGGGTCGCGATCGAGGGCATCGGGCGACTCATCGACCCGGGAGAGGTCGAGGTCGCCGGCGGACTCATGCTCGTCGTCGCGGTCGTGGGGCTGCTCGCGAACGCCGTGTCGATGTGGCTGCTGAGTCGCGCGCAGCGGACCAGCATCAACGTGCGCGGTGCCTACCTCGAGGTCATGGGCGACCTGATCGGATCGGCAGCGGTGATCGTGGCCGCGATCGTGATCCTCGTGACCGGATGGATGCCGGCGGATGCGATCGCGTCGCTGTTCATCGCGGCGATGATCATCCCGCGGGCGATCGCGCTCCTGCGCGAGGTGTTCTCCGTGCTCGCCGAGTCGGCGCCGAAGGGGACGGCCGTGAGCGAGATCCGCACGCATCTGCTCGGCTACGAGGGAGTCGTGGGGGTGCACGACGTGCACGTGTGGCAGCTGACCCGCGGAGCTCCCGTCTTCACGGCCCATGTGAGCATCGAGCCGGCGCTGTTCGCGGACGGACGATCGACGCAACTGCTCACCGAGATGCAGTCGTGCCTCGCGGATCACTTCGACGTGGAGCACTCCACGTTCCAGATCGAGCCGGCGGAGCAGTCGGACTGCGAACCGCACCACGCCTGATCGCGCGGAAGGTCAGGACTCGACGACGATCTCGTCCGGGCGCTTGTCCGGGCGCAGTCCTCGCCACCGGGCATGGCGGAGCACACCGTCGGGCGTCCAGTTCGCGAATTCGACCTCCCCGACGACCTCCGGACGCACCCAGAGCGCATCGGATGCATCGAGGACGGGGACCCCGTCGAGCGGCGCGGCGTCGATGCGCAGGGGCTCGAGCCGTGTGAGCAGGTCCCGCAGGATGCGGTCGGTGAATCCGGTGCCCACGCGGCCGACGTAGCGGAGTCGGCGCCGATCCGGCTCCGGCACCGCCAGCAGCAGGGAGCCGAGGGTGCTCTCACGGTCGCCCTTGCCCGGCCGGATCCCCACCACCACGACCTCCTGCATCCGCGTGTGCTTGAGCTTCAACCATGAGGGGGAGCGCTGCCCCGGGCGGTACCGCGACCGAGGGTCCTTGACGACGACGCCCTCCAACCCGAACTCCCGGCTGGCGGCGAGGGCCGCATCGACGTCGTCGAACACCGGGGGGATCTGCACCGGCGCATCGAGGTCGGCGATCACATCCTCGAGCAGTGTCCGTCGTTCCCTCAGCGGCAGGCCGGTGAGGTCGTGGCCGTCGAGGCGCAGCAGGTCGAACAGCATGTACACCACCGGGGTGCGCACGACCTCGCGCTCGATCTCCCTCGGGCGCGTGAGGTGCATGCGGTTCTGCAGCAGGGAGAAGCTGGGGCGGCCGTGCACGTCGAACGCGACGATCTCCCCATCGACGATGGCATCCGCGACGGGGAGGAAGGGCGCACCGTCGGCGGTGAGTTCGGGGTAGCGGGCCGTGATGTCGGTGCCGCGGCGTGCGTGCAGCAGCATCCGACCCTCCGCCCAGGTCCCGATCGCCCGGATGCCGTCCCACTTCACCTCGACCCATGAGGGCTCGCTCAGGGCACGCGCGACGCCCGCGGTGCCGTTCTCGGCCAGCATCGGTGCGAGCGAGGTCGTGCGCACCCCGGTGGTGTACATGC
>NZ_PCOY01000012.1 GCF_002979475.1 Microbacterium sp. MYb62
TTCGAGAAGGACACCTGGCGCTACACGCAGAACTTCACGCGCACCCCCGACTTCAGCGACACCGCGGCGATGGTGTCCGGGCTCTGGAACGACACGACCGGGGGGACGCTCGACGGTGTCTTCTCACTCGACCCGGTCATCCTGTCCTACATGCTCTCCGTCGCGGGCCCGGTCACGCTCGCCGGCGAGACCGAGCCGATCACGGCGGAGAACGCCGTCTCGCTGCTGCTGTTCGACACGTACGAGCGGTTCGGGACCGACGCCGTGGCATCGGACGCGTACTTCGCCAAGGCGACCGCCGGCATCTTCGCCCGGATCATGGGGGGCGGCTGGGACCCGATGGCGATGATCGACCAGGTCCGCAAGGGGATGGACGAACAGCGCCTGTACCTCTGGTTCGCCGACGAGAATCAGCAGGCAATGGCGGTGGAGTTCGGTCTCGAGGGAACCGTCACCGCCTCGAACGACGAGATGACGCAGCTCGGGATCTACCTCAACAACGCCTCGTATTCGAAGTTGGAGTACTTCCTGTCCACGTCCATGGCGGTCACCTGCAATGCGGAGGACCGTACGGTCACCACGTCGATCACCATGAACAACGCCGTGCCGACCCCCGACCTGAACGGGTGGACGCTCGCCTGGCGGAACCAGAGCCTCGGCTACCCCCGGACGACGATGCTGTTCGATGTCCTCTCCTTCGCGCTCCCCGGCGGCACGCTCGTCGCGACGGACCCTGCGGAGGGCGACCGTGACGACCAGTGGGACCGCACCGGTGTCTACAACGGTCGCGAGGGCAGGAGCCTGTTCATCGCGATCCCGATGGGGGAGTCGCGCACGGTGTCGTTCACGTCGACCGTGCCCGACGACGCGACGGCGCCCCTCTCGGTCCGCCATACGCCGACGGTCACCCAGACTCCGGTGACCATCGATCCGGGCTGCGAGGGCATGTTCCCGGCCGCGGCGGAATGAGCTTCCCGGGGCGCGACACGCCCGGGTTTGCGCAAGTGAAATCAGCCATGGCAGAATAGACAGGTTCGATATTCCGTCGCCGCTGTGCGTGCGCCGGATCACTGCCAGGGCAGTGCATAGACGGCGCCTCCTCCGGGACGGTGCAGGGTTCTAGGCCGCGGGTAGCAGGACACACACCCCGACACCCCTCTTCACGGAGGGTTCCGCCATGCGCGGAGGTCGGCATCCGTTCGCCTCACCGCGACCGGCTGACAGAAGAACAGTGGTGCAGCAGATCGACTCGCAAGAGCCGTTCTCGTGCCGAGGCGCGAACAGCGCCGACGTGCGTCCAATGCCCCAGGGCCACCCGGTCCCGGACGGTAAGACGCCTAAAGAGAGAGAGCAGACAATGGCGGGACAGAAGATCCGCATTCGCCTGAAGTCGTATGACCACGAGGTCATCGACACGTCCGCACGCAAGATCGTCGACACCGTGACCCGTGCGGGCGCAACCGTCGTCGGCCCCGTGCCCCTTCCGACCGAGAAGAACGTCGTGTGCGTCATCCGGTCGCCGCACAAGTACAAGGACAGCCGCGAGCACTTCGAGATGCGCACCCACAAGCGTCTGATCGACATCGTCGACCCGACGCCCAAGGCCGTCGACTCGCTGATGCGTCTCGACCTGCCGGCCGATGTCAACATCGAGATCAAGCTCTGAGGTTCGACATGGCTGACATCAACTCCAAGATTTCCAAGGGCATGCTGGGCACGAAGCTCGGCATGACCCAGGTGTGGAACGAGAGCGGCAAGCTCGTTCCCGTCACCGTCATCGAGCTGGCACCCAACGTGGTCACCCAGGTCCGCACGCCCGAGAAGGACGGCTACAACGCCGTGCAGATCGCGTACGGCCAGATCGACCCCCGCAAGGTGAACAAGCCCCTCACCGCTCACTTCGAGGCAGCCGGCGTCACGCCGCGTCGTCACGTCACCGAGATCCGCACCGCGGACGCCGGCGACTACAACCTGGGCCAGGAGCTCACGGTCGACGGCACCTTCGAGGCGGGCCAGCTCGTCGACGTCGTCGGCACGAGCAAGGGCAAGGGCTTCGCCGGTGTCATGAAGCGTCACAACTTCAAGGGCGTCTCGGCTTCGCACGGTTCGCACCGCAACCACCGCAAGCCCGGCTCCATCGGCGCATCGTCGACCCCGAGCCGCGTCTTCAAGGGCATGCGCATGGCCGGCCGTATGGGTGGCGAGCGCGTGACCGTCCTCAACCTCACGGTGCACGCCATCGACATCGAGAAGGGTCTGCTGCTCGTCAAGGGCGCCGTCCCCGGTGCTCGTGGTCGCATCGTCTATGTCCGCAACGCAGTGAAGGGTGCCTGATCATGGCTGACTCCACTCTCGCGCTCGACGTCCTCAAGGCAGACGGCAAGAAGGCAGGCTCGATCGAGCTTCCCGCCGCGCTGTTCGACGCCAAGACGAACATCCCGCTCATCCACCAGGTCGTCGTCGCGCAGCTCGCGGCGGCTCGCCAGGGCACGCACTCGACCAAGCGTCGTGGCGAGGTCTCCGGTGCCGGCCGCAAGCCCTTCAAGCAGAAGGGCACGGGTAACGCCCGTCAGGGTTCCATCCGCGCGCCGCACATGACCGGTGGTGGCATCGTCCACGGCCCGAAGCCGCGCGACTACTCGCAGCGCACCCCCAAGAAGATGATCGCGGCCGCCCTGCTGGGCGCGCTCAGCGACCGCTTCCGCGGTGACCGCATCCACGCCATCGAGTCCTTCGGCATCGACGGCACGCCTTCGACCAAGACCGCGGTGAACTTCCTCACCAACGTCGTCTCGTCGAAGAACGTGCTCGTCGTGATCGAGCGCAACGACGACGTGACGCTGAAGAGCATCCGCAACCTGTCGAACCTGCACGTGCTGACGTTCGACCAGCTCAACGCATACGACGTGCTCGTCTCCGACGACATCGTCTTCACCCAGGCCGCGCTCGAGGGCTTCATCGCCTCCAAGTCCGGCGCCAACCAGGAGGTCTCCGCATGAGCGAGCAGGCATCTGTTCTCCAGACGGCCCTGAACAAGGACCCGCGCGACATCATCCTGAAGCCGGTCGTGTCCGAGAAGAGCTACGGGCTCATCGATGAGGGTAAGTACACCTTCCTCGTCGACCCGCGCGCTTCGAAGACCGAGATCAAGCTCGCCATCGAGAAGATCTTCGGCGTCAAGGTCGCTGGGGTCAACACCCTCAACCGCGTCGGCAAGGCTCGTCGCACCCGCTTCGGCACCGGCAAGCGCAAGGACACCAAGCGCGCCATCGTCACCCTGAAGTCGGGCACCATCGACATCTTCACGGCAATCGGCTGATCCGGGGGATAAGGACAATAATGGCTATTCGCAAGTACAAGCCCACGACCCCGGGCCGTCGCGGCTCGTCGGTGGCTGACTTCGCCGAGATCACTCGATCGACGCCGGAGAAGTCGCTGCTGCGCCCGCTCTCGAAGACCGGTGGTCGTAACAACCAGGGCCGCATCACGACCCGTCACATCGGTGGTGGCCACAAGCGCCAGTACCGCGTCATCGACTTCCGTCGTAACGACAAGGACGGCGTCAACGCCAAGGTCGCTCACATCGAGTACGACCCCAACCGCACCGCGCGCATCGCGCTGCTGCACTACTTCGACGGTGAGAAGCGCTACATCCTCGCACCGGCGAAGCTGAAGCAGGGCGACGTCGTCGAGTCGGGTGCCGGGGCTGACATCAAGCCGGGCAACAACCTCCCGCTGAAGAACATCCCCACGGGTACCGTCATCCACGCGATCGAGCTCCGCCCCGGCGGCGGCGCGAAGATGGCACGTTCGGCCGGTGCATCCGTCCGTCTCGTCGCCAAGGACGGCCCCTACGCTCAGCTGCGTCTCCCCTCGGGCGAGATCCGCAACGTCGATGCGCGCTGCCGCGCGACCATCGGCGAGGTCGGCAACGCCGAGCAGTCGAACATCAACTGGGGCAAGGCCGGCCGCATGCGCTGGAAGGGCGTCCGCCCGACCGTGCGTGGTGTCGCGATGAACCCGGTCGACCACCCGCACGGTGGTGGTGAGGGTAAGACCTCTGGTGGTCGTCACCCCGTCTCCCCGTGGGGCCAGGCTGAGGGTCGTACCCGTCACGCCAACAAGGAAAGCGACAAGTACATCGTGCGTCGTCGTAACGCCGGCAAGAAGCGTAAGTAGGAGTAAGAGAAGATGCCTCGCAGTCTTAAGAAGGGCCCCTTCGTCGACGATCACCTGCTTCGCAAGGTGGTCGTGCAGAACGAAGCCGGCACCAAGAACGTCATCAAGACCTGGTCCCGTCGGTCCATGATCATCCCGGCCATGCTGGGTCACACGATCGCGGTCCACGACGGACGCAAGCACATCCCTGTGTTCGTGTCCGAGACCATGGTCGGTCACAAGCTGGGCGAGTTCGCGCCCACCCGCACCTTCCGCGGCCACGAGAAGGACGACAAGAAGGGGCGGCGCCGCTAATGGTCGAATCGATCGCACGCGTGCGACACATCCGCGTGACCCCTCAGAAGGCTCGTCGTGTCGTCGCGCTCATCAAGGGCAAGCAGGCCCAGGAGGCTCTGGCGATCCTGAAGTTCGCACAGCAGAGCGCCAGCGAGCCGATCTACAAGCTTGTCGCGTCGGCCATGGCCAACGCGCAGGTCAAGGCGGATCGTGACGGCGAGTACCTCGACGAGCAGGACCTGTACGTGGCTAACGCCTACGTCGACGAGGGCACGACGCTCAAGCGTTTCCAGCCCCGTGCACAGGGTCGCGCTTTCCAGATCAAGAAGCGCACGAGCCACATCACGGTCGTGCTCTCGACGCCTGAGGCAGCTCCGGCCGCCACGGGCGACAGCAACAAGAAGGCGAGCAAGTAATGGGACAGAAGGTAAACCCGTACGGCTTCCGTCTCGGCATCACGACGGACCACGTCTCGCGTTGGTTCTCTGACTCGACGAAGCCGGGTCAGCGTTACGCCGACTACGTCGCCGAGGACATCAAGATCCGCAACCTGCTCAAGACGCAGCTCGACCGCGCCGGTGTCTCGAACATCGAGATCGAGCGCACCCGTGACCGCGTCCGCGTCGACATCCACACCGCCCGTCCGGGCATCGTGATCGGTCGTCGTGGAGCCGAGGCCGAGCGCATCCGCGGCGACCTCGAGAAGCTCTCGGGCAAGCAGATCCAGCTGAACATCCTCGAGGTCAAGAACCCCGAGGCCGACGCTCAGCTCGTCGCACAGGGCATCGCCGAGCAGCTCTCTGCTCGTGTGGCGTTCCGCCGTGCGATGCGCAAGGGTCTGCAGGGCGCTCAGCGCGCCGGCGCCAAGGGCATCCGCATCCAGGTCTCCGGCCGCCTCGGCGGCGCCGAGATGAGCCGCTCGGAGTTCTACCGCGAAGGTCGTGTGCCGCTGCACACCCTGCGCGCGAACATCGACTACGGCTTCTACGAGGCGAAGACCACCTTCGGCCGCATCGGCGTGAAGGTCTGGATCTACAAGGGCGACCTGACCGCGAAGGAGCTCGCTCGCGAGCAGGCCAACGCACCCAAGGCTCGTCGTGACGACCGTGGTGGCGACCGCCGCCGTGCCCCGCGCAACGAGGCACCTGTTGCAGAAGGAGCGTCGGCATAATGCTCATCCCCCGTAAGGTCAAGTTCCGCAAGCAGCACCACCCGGGTCGCTCGGGTCAGGCCACCGGCGGCACGAAGGTCTCCTTCGGCGAGTTCGGCATCCAGGCCCTCACGCCCGCTTACGTGACGAACCGTCAGATCGAGTCCGCTCGTATCGCGATGACCCGTCACATCAAGCGTGGTGGAAAGGTGTGGATCAACATCTACCCCGACCGTCCGCTCACGAAGAAGCCTGCCGAGACCCGCATGGGTTCCGGTAAGGGTTCCCCCGAGTGGTGGGTCGCCAACGTCAAGCCGGGCCGCGTCCTCTTCGAGGTCGCGGGTGTCGACGAGGAGCTCGCTCGCGAGGCCCTGACCCGTGCAATTCACAAGCTGCCGCTCAAGGCACGCATCATCAAGCGCGAGGAGGGCGACGCGTAATGGCGATCGGCACCAAGGAGCTCGCTCCGGCAGAGCTCGACACATTCGAAGACCAGCGCCTCGTCGAGGAGCTGCGCAAGGCCAAGGAGGAGCTGTTCAACCTCCGTTTCCAGTCGGCCACCGGCCAGCTGGAGAGCCACGGCCGCATCCGCGCCGTCAAGCGCGACATCGCGCGTCTCTACACCGTGATCCGCGAACGCGAGCTGGGCATCCGTGCGACGCCCGCTCCGGTCGAGGCTCCGGCCAAGAAGGCGACCAAGTCGAAGGCGAAGAAGGCGGACTCCGCCGACGACGCCGTGAAGGAAGAGGCTGAGTGATGGCCACCAAGAAGGAAGCGACTGTGGAGACGCAGGCCGCTGGACACGAGTCGTCCGAGCACGACGTCCGCGACTCCGCTGCCCGCGGGTACCGCAAGGCCCGTCGCGGCTACGTCGTCAGCGACAAGATGGACAAGACCATCGTGGTCGAGGTCGAGGACCGCGTGAAGCACCCGCTTTACGGCAAGGTCATCCGCCGCACCTCGAAGGTCAAGGCGCACGATGAGGCGAACTCCGCCGGCATCGGCGACCTGGTCCTGATCAACGAGACCCGCCCGCTGAGCGCCACGAAGCGCTGGCGTCTGGTGGAGATTCTGGAGAAGGCCAAGTGATTCAGCAGGAATCCCGACTCAAGGTCGCCGACAACACCGGCGCCAAGGAGCTGCTCACCATCCGTGTTCTCGGTGGCTCGAAGCGCCGTTACGCGGGCCTCGGCGACACCATCGTCGCGACCGTCAAGGACGCGATCCCCGGTGGCAACGTCAAGAAGGGCGACGTCGTCAAGGCGGTCATCGTCCGCACCAAGAAGGAGGTCCGTCGTCCGGACGGCTCCTACATCAAGTTCGACGAGAACGCCGCAGTGATCCTGAAGAACGACGGGGAGCCCCGTGGCACCCGTATCTTCGGGCCGGTCGGTCGTGAGCTTCGCGACAAGAAGTTCATGAAGATCGTCTCGCTGGCGCCGGAGGTCATCTAATCATGGCGAAGATCAAGAAGGGTGACCTGGTTCAGGTCATCACCGGTGCCACGCAGGAGCGTGGCGGCGACCGCGGCAAGCAGGGCAAGGTCCTCGACGTCCTCGCCGAGAAGAACCGCGTCATCGTCGAAGGCGTGAACTACGTCACCAAGCACACCCGCGTCGGACAGACGCAGCGTGGCACCAAGACCGGAGGCATCGAGACCGTCGAAGCCTCCATCCACATCTCGAACGTCGCACTCGTCGACCCCTCGACCAAGAAGCCGACCAAGGTCGGCCACCGGGTCGAGGAGCAGACCAAGGACGGCGTCAAGCGCACCGTCCGCGTGCGCTACGCGAAGAAGAGCGGTAAGGACCTCTGATGAGCACCGATACTGCCGCGCCGGCTGGCAAGATCCAGCCGCGCCTGAAGCAGAAGTACAATTCCGAGATCAAGAAGGCGCTGCAGGAAGAGTTCGGCTACGCGAACGTCATGCAGATCCCCGGACTGGTCAAGGTCGTCGTGAACACCGGTGTCGGCGAGGCAGCTCGCGACAGCAAGGTGATCGATGGCGCGGTCGACGACCTCACCAAGATCACCGGCCAGAAGCCGATCGTCACGAAGGCTCGCAAGTCCATCGCGCAGTTCAAGCTGCGTGAGGGCCAGGCCATCGGCGCGCACGTCACCCTCCGCGGTGACCGCGCGTGGGAGTTCGTGGATCGCCTCGTCTCGCTCGCACTGCCCCGTATCCGCGACTTCCGCGGTCTCTCGGCCAAGCAGTTCGACGGCAACGGCAACTACACCTTCGGTCTCCAGGAGCAGAGCGTGTTCCACGAGATCGATCAGGACAAGATCGACCGGGTTCGCGGTTTCGACATCACCGTCGTCACCACCGCGAAGACGGATGACGAGGGCCGGGCACTGCTCCGCCACCTCGGCTTCCCGTTCCGCTCGGAAGACGCCCAGGCGTGACTCTTCGACAGGCTCAGGGACCCTCGGGTCGCTGAGCCTGTCGAAGCACTCGCCGACATGCACCTACAATTGAAGATTGCGTGTCATCGCAGGCCGTCTGTCGTGTAACGGCAGCCGGAACCTCATGAACAAAGGAAAACAACAATGACAATGACAGACCCGGTCGCAGATCTGCTGACCCGTCTGCGCAACGCGAACTCGGCGCACCACGATTCCGTGACCCTGCCGTCGAGCAAGCTCAAGACGCACATCGCCCAGATCCTCCAGCAGGAGGGCTACATCGCCGGCTGGGAGACCTCTGACGCTCGCGTCGGGAAGAACCTCACCCTGACGCTGAAGTACGGCCCGAACCGCGAGCGCTCGATCGCAGGCATCAAGCGCGTGTCGAAGCCCGGTCTCCGCGTGTACGCGAAGTCGACCGAGCTCCCCACGGTCCTCGGCGGCCTCGGCGTGGCCATCCTGTCCACCTCCTCCGGTCTCCTCACCGACCGTCAGGCTGAGCAGAAGGGCGTGGGCGGAGAAGTTCTCGCCTACGTGTGGTAATTCGAAATGTCGCGTATTGGACGACTTCCCATCGACGTTCCCGCGGGCGTGACCGTTTCGGTCGACGGCCGTGAGGTCGCGGTGAAGGGCCCCAAGGGTGAGCTCACCCTCACGGTGGCCAGCCCCATCGAGGTCGCGGTCGAGGAGAACCAGGTTCTGGTCTCCCGTCCCGACGACGAGCGCGAGTCGCGGTCGCTTCACGGCCTGACCCGCACGCTCATCAACAACAACATCATCGGCGTGACCCAGGGCTACACCAAGGGTCTCGAGGTCGTCGGCACCGGTTACCGCGTGCAGCAGAAGGGCAGCTCGGTCGAGTTCGCGCTCGGCTTCTCGCACCCGGTCCTGATCGACCCGCCCGCCGGCATCACGCTCACGGTCGAGGGCACCACCAAGCTCACCGTCAGCGGGATCGACAAGCAGGCTGTCGGCGAGGCAGCTGCGAACATCCGCAAGATCCGCAAGCCCGAGCCGTACAAGGGCAAGGGTGTGCGCTACGCCGGCGAGAACGTGCGTCGCAAGGCCGGAAAGAGTGGTAAGTAACCATGGCTCTCAAGTCAAAGTCTGACGCCCGCGCGCGTCGTCACGCCCGCCTTCGCAAGAAGGTCGTCGGCACCGAGGTGCGTCCGCGCCTCGTCGTCAACCGCTCGGCCCGCCACGTCTTCGTGCAGCTGGTCGACGACAGCAAGGGTCACACCGTGGCGTCGGCATCGACGCTCGAGACCGACCTTCGCTCGCTCGAGGGTGACAAGACCGCCAAGGCCCGCAAGGTCGGCGAGCTCCTCGCCGAGCGTGCGAAGGCTGCCGGCGTTTCCGAGGCAGTGTTCGACCGTGGCGGCAACCGCTACGCCGGTCGTGTCGCCGCCATCGCCGACGGCGCCCGCGAGGGGGGTCTGGCACTGTGAGTGACAACAAGGAGAACGAAGTGACCGAAGCGGCTGCTGCCACTTCCGAGACGGCTGCCGGCACCACGCAGGCAGAGCCGGCTCGCGATCAGCGCGACGGCCGCCGCGGTGGCCGTGGCGACCGCAACCAGGGTGGCCGCGACCGCAACTCGCGCGACCGTGGCGACAACCAGTTCCTGGAGCGCGTCGTCACCATCAACCGCGTCTCGAAGGTCGTGAAGGGTGGTCGTCGCTTCAGCTTCACCGCTCTCGTGGTCGTCGGTGACGGCAACGGTCTGGTGGGCGTCGGCTACGGCAAGGCCCGTGAGGTCCCTCTGGCGATCTCGAAGGGTGTCGAAGAGGCCAAGCGCAACTTCTTCCGCGTTCCGCGCGTCGGCAGCACCATCCCGCACCCCGTGCAGGGTGAGGCCGCCGCTGGTGTGGTCCTGCTCCGTCCGGCAGCCGCCGGTACCGGTGTCATCGCCGGTGGTCCGGTCCGCGCCGTGCTCGAGTGCGCCGGAATCCACGACGTGCTGTCGAAGTCGCTCGGCTCGTCGAACACGATCAACATCGTGCACGCGACGGTCACCGCCCTGAAGCAGCTCGAGGAGCCTCGTGCGGTCGCCGCGCGTCGTGGCCTCGAGTTCGACCAGGTCGCCCCTGCGCGTCTCGTGCGCGCCGAGGCCGAGGCCATCGCCGCACAGAAGGTAGGTGCCTGATGGCCGCGCGACTGAAGGTCACGCAGATCAAGTCCAAGGTGAGCGAGAAGCAGAACCAGCGCGACACGCTGCGCAGCCTCGGTCTCAAGCGGATCGGTGACACCACCGTCCGCCCCGACGACGCGCAGACGCGCGGTTACGTCAAGACCGTCGCCCACCTCGTCAAGGTTGAGGAGATCGACTAATGGCTGAGAAGAACGAAGCCGTCGAGGCTGAGAAGGCCACGAAGAAGGCCGCTGCCCCCAAGGCTGCCGCCGAGAAGAAGCCGGCTGCGAAGAAGGCTCCGGCCAAGGCCGCAGCCGCCGATGCCAAGGCTGAGGCTCCTGCCAAGAAGCCGGCTGCCAAGAAGGCGGCGCCGAAGAAGGATGCTCCGGCATCCCGCCCCGGCGTGCTGAAGGTGCACCACCTGCGTCCGGTCCCCGGATCCAACACCGCCAAGACTCGCGTCGGCCGTGGTGAGGGCTCGAAGGGCAAGACCGCCGGTCGTGGCACCAAGGGCACAAAGGCCCGCAACACCGTTCGCGTCGGTTTCGAGGGTGGGCAGATGCCTCTGCACATGCGCACCCCGAAGCTGCGCGGGTTCAAGAACCCGTTCCGCGTGGAGTACCAGGTCGTGAACCTGGAGAAGCTCGCGGAGCTGTACCCGAAGGGTGGCGACGTCACCATCGGCGACCTCGTCGCCAAGGGTGCCGTTCGCAAGAACGAGAAGGTCAAGGTTCTCGGAAACGGCGACATCGCCGTGAAGCTCACCGTTTCGGTCGACAAGGTCTCGGGTTCTGCCGAGCAGAAGATCGTCGCGGCAGGCGGATCCGTCAAGTAGCCGCAAGACGAGAGGGGCCGGAGATTCTCCGGCCCCTCTTGTGGTTGCACACTCCGAGACCTCGCTCTGGGGCCGCATCCGGCGGGCCTGGTATCGGTGGCGAATTCCGGGAACCCCGGTTTGCGTTACCCTGGTCTTTCAGCCGTCCTTCGGGAATCGGCAACCTTTTCAGGAGGAACGTCCTTGTTTAGCGCCATCGCGCGGATCTTCCGCACCCCCGACCTGCGTCGGAAGATCGGTTTCACCCTCGCCATCATCACGATCTACCGCCTCGGCTCCAACGTCCCGGCACCGTTCGTGAACTTCCCGAACGTCGAGGAGTGTCTCGCGGCGAACGCGGGCACCGAAGGCCTGCTCGGACTGGTCAACCTCTTCTCCGGCGGCGCCCTGCTGCAGCTGTCGATCTTCGCGCTCGGCGTCATGCCGTACATCACCGCGACGATCATCACGCAGCTCCTGCGCGTCGTCATCCCGCACTTCGAGGCGCTGCACAAGGAAGGACAGGCCGGACAGGCCCGTCTGACCCAGTACACGCGTTACCTCACCATCGCGCTCGCGCTGCTCCAGTCGACGACGCTCGTCACCGTGGCCCGCACCGGGCAGCTCTTCGGCACGACCGATCTGGCGGCCTGCCAGCAGCTCCTCACGAACGACGTCTGGTGGGCACAGCTGCTCATCATCATGACCATGACGGCCGGAACCGGTCTCATCATGTGGTTCGCCGAGCTCGTCACCGAGCGCGGCATCGGCAACGGCATGTCGCTGCTCATCTTCACCTCGATCGCCGCGACGTTCCCCGGCGCGATGAGCCTGATCTGGCAGACGAAGGGCTTCGAGGTCTTCCTGCTGGTGTTGCTCGTCGGAATCGTCGTCATGGGTCTCGTCGTCTTCGTCGAGCAATCGCAGCGGCGCATCCCGGTGCAGTACGCCAAGCGCATGGTCGGACGCCGCACGTACGGCGGCACCAACACCTACATCCCGATCAAGGTGAACATGGCGGGTGTGATCCCCGTGATCTTCGCGTCGTCGCTGCTCTACATCCCGGCGCTCATCGCCCAGTTCAACACCCCGCAGGACGGCTCGACGCCGGCCGCCTGGGTCACCTGGATCAGCGCGAACTTCACGACGGGCAACAGCCCGGTCTACATGGCCGCGTACTTCCTGCTCATCATCGGCTTCACCTACTTCTACGTGGCGATCACGTTCAACCCGGTCGAGGTCGCAGACAACATGAAGAAGTACGGCGGGTTCATCCCGGGCATCCGCGCAGGACGCCCGACCGCCGAGTACCTCGACTACGTGCTCACGCGCATCACGCTTCCCGGCTCGCTGTACCTCGGTCTGATCGCGCTCATCCCGCTCATCGCTCTGGCCACCGTCGGCGCCAACCAGAACTTCCCGTTCGGTGGCGCGTCGATCCTCATCATCGTGGGTGTGGGTCTCGAGACGGTCAAGCAGATCGATGCGCAGCTGCAGCAGCGACACTACGAAGGGCTCCTCCGATGACAGCATCCGCACGTCTTCTCATCGTCGGCCCGCAGGGCTCCGGCAAGGGCACGCAGGGCGTGCGCATCGCCGAGTCCTACGGCATCCCGGTCGTCTCGACCGGCGACATCTTCCGCGCGAACATCAAGGAGGGGACGCCCCTCGGCCAGCAGGTCACCGCGATCCTCGACAAGGGTGACCTCGTTCCGGACGAGCTGACGAGCGAGATCGTGCGCGACCGGCTGTCGCAAGACGACGCGGCCCAGGGCTTCCTGCTCGACGGCTACCCGCGCAACACGGCGCAGGTCGGGCACCTCGAGTCGTTCCTCGCCGAGCGGGGTGAGGCGCTCGACGCCGTCATCCTCCTCGACGTGCCGCGCGAGGAGAGCCTGGAGCGTCTCACACTCCGCGCCACCGAGCAGGGCCGTTCGGATGACACGCCGGAGGCCATCGGCCACCGTCTCGACATCTACGAGCGGGAGACCGCTCCGATCCTCGAGGTCTACGGCGCCAAGGGCATCGTCGACCGCATCGACGGCGTCGGCTCGCTCGACGAGATCACCGAGCGGATCTCGCAGGCTCTCGCCGCACGAGGCCTGCGTCTCGCGGCATCAGCTTCCTGAGATGTTCCGCCGGTCGATCTACAAGACCCCGACGCAGCTGCGGGCGATGGTGGAGCCAGGGCTCATCACGGCCGCGGCGCTCGACGCCGTCCGTCCGCTGATCGCCGCCGGCGTCACGACTCTCGAGCTGGATGCGGTGGCGAACCGCACGATCCTGGACAGGGGAGCGGAGTCGAACTTCCAGCTGGTGCGGGGCTACAGCCACACGACGTGCATCTCGGTGAACGAGCAGGTCGTCCACGGCATCCCCGGCGAGCGGGTGCTCGAGCCCGGTGACATCGTCTCGATCGACTGCGGTGCGCAGTTCCGCGGATGGAACGGCGACAGCGCCATCACCGTCGTCGTCCCCGACCCCGAGCGCCCCGAGTTGGTCGCCCGTCGCGAGGAGCTCTCCCGCGTCACCGAAGGATCCATGTGGGCGGGGATCGCTGCGATGGCCTCCGTGTCGTCCATCGACGAGATCGGTGCGGCCATCCAGGCGTACATCGAGGCGCAGGGGCCGTCCACGGTCTCCGGCGAGCCCTACGGCATCCTCCGTGAGTATGTCGGCCATGGCATCGGTCGCAAGATGCACGAGGCGCCCAGCGTCTTCAACTACCGCACTCCGGACCGGGGTGAGGATGTGAAGCCCGGTCTCGTGCTCGCTATCGAGCCCATGGTCACCGCAGGCGGCGAGGCGACGTTCATCGAAGAGGATGACTGGACCGTCACGACGGTGGACGGCACGGACGGCTCCCATTGGGAACATAGCGTCGCCCTGCATGATGGTGGTATCTGGGTGCTCACCGCGCCCGATGGCGGAAGAGCCGGACTCGCCCCATTCGGGATCGAGCCTCGAGAGATCGGAAAGTAATGGCAGCGGCGAAGAGCAACACCAACTGGTTCGCGATCGGCGTCTCCATCGCCGTGGTCGTGGTGCTGGTAGCGATCGGTGGACTCGTGGTGTTCCTCAACAGTCAGGCCACGGCTCCCGGAGCAGCGCCTCAGAGCGACATCATCAACGAGGAGACGGGCGCCATCACCTTCGGCGACGGCGAGGACACGGTCGACACGTACGTCGACTTCATGTGCCCGATCTGCGGTGACTTCGAAGACGCCTATGGCGAGCAGCTGCAGAACGCGGCGGCCGATGGCGACATCACGCTGAACATCCACCCCATCTCGATCCTCGACCGCTACTCGGCCGGCGGAGAGTACTCCTCCCGCTCGGCGGGCGCCATGTACTGCGTCGCCGCCGAAGAGCCGAACGCGGCGCTCGACTACTTCAACCTGCTCTTCACGAACCAGCCCGACGAGGGGACGACCGGTCTGACGAACGACCAGCTGTCCGACCTCGCGACACAGGCGGGGGCGGAAGCGGCGACCAGCTGCATCGCCGACGGCACGTACGAGAAGTTCACCCGCGACCAGGCGGTCGCGCACGAGATCAAGGGCACGCCGACCGTCGAGGTCAACGGTGAGCGCCTCGACAACGCCGACATCGCCGCATCGTTCGCGAAGCTCTTCGGTTGAGCCGATCGCCATCGCATCCTGTGGGGGAGGGCCGCTCCCTCGCCGGAGGTCGCCAAGTTGCCGGATGCGGTGTCGTCGGATAACATAGATCTTTGGTGCTTTGTGCCTTGATTCGGCGTGTCCGGCGGCGCAGCACCACAAACCCAATCACCCACCGCAGATCGACCGATCTGCAGAAGCGTCAGCGAGGCTATGGCTAAGAAAGACGGTGTCATCGAGATCGAGGGCGTGATCTCCGAGGCTCTGCCCAACGCGATGTTCCGCGTTGAGCTCAGCAACGGGCACAAGGTCCTTGCAACGATCTCCGGCAAGATGCGGCAGAACTACATCCGCATCATCCCCGAGGACCGTGTGGTCGTGGAGCTCAGCCCCTACGACCTGACCCGCGGCCGTATCGTCTACCGCTACCGCTGATCGGTCGAGAAGTAACGGCCTGCCCCACCTCGGGGCGGTACGAAGACAGCGAACAGGAAACATCATGAAGGTCAACCCCAGCGTCAAGCCCATCTGCGATCACTGCAAGGTGATCCGCCGTCACGGCCGCGTCATGGTGATCTGCAAGAGCAACCCGCGTCACAAGCAGCGCCAGGGCTGAGCCCCGGCGGGCTCGCCGACCTGGTCGGCGGCCCGAGCTGCGCGGCATCGCTCACGCACATCTCACAACTGAACACACACAACGGCAGGATCAGAACCCGCGGAAGCGGGGGACACCTCGGGCGGAGGCCCGGGCACCGATCCTGTTCCATACCTCCACAACACCCAGGAGAACCGCATGGCACGTCTTGCCGGCGTTGACATCCCGCGCGACAAGCGCGTGGTGATCGCCCTTACCTACATCTACGGCGTCGGCCGTACCCGCTCGGTCGAGATCCTCAAGGCGACGGACATCGACGAGAGCATCCGCGTGAAGGACCTCAGCGACGACCAGCTGATCGCCCTCCGCGACCACATCGAAGGCAACTACAAGGTGGAGGGTGACCTGCGCCGCGAGGTCGCCGCAGACATCCGCCGCAAGGTCGAGATCGGCTCGTACGAGGGCATCCGCCACCGTCGTGGTCTCCCGGTCCGTGGTCAGCGCACCAAGACCAACGCCCGTACCCGCAAGGGCCCGAAGCGCACCGTCGCAGGCAAGAAGAAGGCCCGCTAAGCGCGGCCCCAGGGACTAGGAGAACACTTTCATGGCTGCACCCAAGGCCGCCGCGCGCAAGCCGCGCCGCAAGGAAAAGAAGAACATCGCGCTGGGCCAGGCCCACATCAAGTCGACGTTCAACAACACGATCGTCTCGATCACCGACCCGTCCGGCGCCGTCATCGCCTGGGCTTCGTCGGGTGGCGTGGGCTTCAAGGGCTCGCGCAAGTCGACCCCGTACGCCGCCGGCATGGCTGCCGAGTCCGCAGCCCGCCAGGCTGCGGAGCACGGCGTCAAGAAGGTCGACGTCCTCGTGAAGGGTCCGGGCTCCGGCCGCGAGACCGCGATCCGCTCGCTGCAGGCCGCCGGCCTCGAGGTGGGTTCGATCCAGGACGTCACCCCGCAGGCGCACAACGGCTGCCGCCCGCCGAAGCGCCGCCGCGTCTGATACGCGCCTCGAGCCGCTCGGCCCCTTCGCGGTCCGAGCGGCTCGACGCCCGCGTACGGGCATCGACTTCCACAACTCAAGACCTCACCCCACCACATGTCATATAGCGGGCATGTGATCGAAAGGAACACAGAGTGCTTATTGCACAGCGTCCCACACTGACCGAGGAAAAGATCGTCGAGAACCGTAGCCGGTTCATCATCGAGCCTCTGGAGCCCGGCTTCGGTTACACGATCGGCAACGCGCTGCGCCGCAGCCTGCTGTCGTCGATCCCCGGTGCTGCTGTCACCAGCGTTCGCATCGACGGCGTGCTGCACGAGTTCAGCACCATCCCCGGCGTGAAGGAGGATGTCACCGAGATCATCCTCAACATCAAGCAGCTCGTCGTCTCGTCCGAGCGCGATGAGCCCATCACGGCGTACCTGCGCAAGACCGGTTCGGGCGAAGTCACCGCCGCCGACATCTCGGCTCCGGCCGGTGTCGAGGTGCAGAACCCCGAGCTCGTCATCGCGACGCTGAACGACACCGCGAAGTTCGAGCTCGAGCTCACGATCGAGCGTGGCCGTGGCTACGTCTCGGCGACGCAGAACCGCAATGAGTACGCCGAGGCCGGTCAGATCCCGATCGACTCGATCTACTCGCCGGTCCTGAAGGTCAGCTACCGCGTCGACGCGACCCGTGCCGGGGAGCGCACCGACTTCGACAAGCTCGTCCTCGACGTCGAGACCAAGTCGGCGATCAGCCCCCGCGACGCCGTCGCTTCGGCTGCCAAGACGCTCACCGAGCTGTTCGGTCTCGCCCGCGAGCTGAACGTCGAGGCCGAGGGCATCGAGATCGGCCCGGCGCCGGTGGAGGCAGTGAACTCCAGCGAGCTGTCGATGCCGATCGAAGACCTCGACCTGTCGGTCCGCTCGTACAACTGCCTGAAGCGTGAGGGCATCAACACCGTTTCCGAGCTCGTCGCCCTGTCGGAGACGCAGCTCATGAACATCCGCAATTTCGGCCAGAAGTCGGTCGACGAGGTGCGCGACAAGCTCATCTCGCTCGGTCTGTCGCTCAAGGATTCGGTGCCCGGTTTCGACGGCGCCCACTTCTACGGCGGCAGCGAAGACGAGTCCTTCTGATACCCGACCTTTCTGACCAGGAGTTAGACGATTATGCCCAAGCCCACTAAGGGTCCCCGCCTCGGAGGCGGCCCCGCACACGAGCGCCTCATGCTTGCCAACCTCGCGGCGGCGCTCTACACCCACAAGTCGATCAAGACGACCGAGACCAAGGCCAAGCGCCTTCGCCCGCTCGCCGAGCGTCTGATCACCTTCGCCAAGCGTGGCGACCTGCACGCGCGTCGTCGCGTGCTGTCGGTCATCGGTGACAAGGAAGTCGTGCACATCCTGTTCTCCGAGATCGCGCCGCTCGTCGCCGAGCGCGAGGGTGGCTACACCCGCATCACGAAGGTCGGCAACCGCAAGGGCGACAACGCTCCGATGGCCGTGATCGAGCTCGTTCTCGAGCCCGTCACCCCGAAGGCGAAGTCGACCAAGAAGGCTGCTGCGGCGCCGAAGGCCGAGAAGGCTGAGAAGGCTGAGAAGCCGGCCGAGGTCGTCGAGGAGGCCCCTGCGGAGGAGGCTCCCGTCGAGGAGGCCGCCGACGCCGGCGCCGAGTCGCAGGCCGAGGGCGAAGCAGCCGAGGCTGCCGCCGAGGACGCTGTCGAGAAGAAGTCCGAGTAAGGACCTCGCTCACGAAGAAGCCCGCCATCCCTTTCGGGGTGGCGGGCTTCTTCGTCTGCGTCGTGCGCCGGCCGCGATTCTCAGCGCGCCCGAAGATCCTTGCGGAGGATCTTCCCCGAGCTGGACTTGGGGATCACGTCGATGAACTCCACCTGTCGCACCTTCTCGTGCGGGGCGACGTGCGCGGCGACATGTGCCATCACCGCGTCCGCATCGAGTTCGGCACCGGGCTGACGCACGACGAAGGCCTTCGGAACCTCCTGCCCGTCGTCGTCGAGGGCGCCGATCACGGCCGCATCGGCGATGGCGGGATGCTCGAGGAGCACCGCCTCCAGTACGGCGGGCGCGACCTGATAGCCCTTGTACTTGATGAGCTCCTTGAGTCGATCGACGATGCGATAGATGCCGTCGTGGGTGACGGTCGCGACATCACCGGTGTGCAGCCAGCCGTCGGCGTCGAGCATCTCGGCCGTGGCATCCGGGCGGTTGAGGTATCCGACCATCACCTGGGGACCGCGCACCCACAGCTCCCCGGGCTCACTCGCGCCCTCCGCGGGCACGGCCACGTCCGCACCCGAGTCGGGATCGACGAGTCGCGCCTCGGTGTTCGGCACGAGTGGGCCGATGGTCGAGCGGTCGATGTCGGTGCGTGCCTCGGAGATGAGGTTCACGGCGGGGCTGGTCTCGGTCATGCCGTATCCCTGCGTGACGATGCAGTCGAGCCGCTTCGCGACCGCTGACGCGAGTGCGCCGTCGAGAGGGGCCGCACCGGAGAAGATGACCTTGATCGCCGAGAGGTCGTACTGGTCGACGATCGGGTGCTTCGCGAGGGCGACGGCGATCGGGGGAGCGACGAACACCCAGGTGGTGCGGTGCTCCGCGATGATGCGCAGGAACTCGGGGAGGTCGAACTTCGGCATCGTGACGAGTCCGGCGCGCTGACGCAGAGCGAAGTTCAGCAGCACGGTCATGCCGTAGATGTGGAAGAAGGGCAGCACGGCCAGCACGCGGTCACTCGCATCGACGCCGAGGACGGGACGGCACTGGGAGACGTTGGCCACCAGATTCCTGTGGGTGAGCATCACGCCCTTCGGACGCCCCGTCGTTCCCGAGGAGTAGGGGAGGACGGCGAGATGGGTCGCGGGGTCGAAGGACACGTCCGGAGCCGGATGGCCTTCGCCGAGGAGTGCGGGAAGCGACGGGTGGCCGTCGACGCCGTCGAGGACGATGACGTGGTCGGCGTCGAGGCCGAGCCGGTCCGCAGCTGCCTGCGCACCCGGGAGCAGCGGGGAGACGGTCACGAGCCAGGTCGCACCGGCATCGGTGAGCTGGTTCGCGATCTCATCTGCGGTGTAGAGGGAGTTGATGGTGGTGGCCGTCGCCCCAGAGCGGAGGATGCCGTGGAACACGGTGGCGAACGCCGGGACGTTCGGGCACAGCACGCCGACCGTCGTGCCGACGCCGACCCCGCGTGCGGCGAGTGCGCCGGCGAACAGATCGATCTGTCCGACCAGCTGTCGATACGTGGTGATCGCCCCGCTCACCCCGTCGATGAGGGCGATGGTGTCCAGTTCGGCGTCGGAGAGATCGCCGAACAGGAACTCGTGGATGGAGACCTCGGGGATCTCCACATCGGGATAGGTACTGCGAACCATGAGATCTCCTTCGATCCGGGCAGGCTGACGTCGTCGTCGAATGCGATCCAGTGTCGCACACAATGGCACTGCGTCCCAGGGGTGTGATCGGGTCAGACGGCGTCGCTGGCGCGGTAGCGGGTGCTCGGGCGGCCCTTGGTCGAGTAGTCGAGTGCGCGCGTCGCCCGCCCGGACGCCGCGAGATGCTCGAGGTAGCGACGCGCACTCACCCGCGAGATGTCCAGGTCCCCGCCGATCTCGGTAGCCGAGGCGTCGGGACGCGCTGTGAGTGCCGTGGACACCCGATCGAGGGTCTCCGCGCTGAGCCCCTTGGGGAGGCCGAGCCGTTGGCGGAACGCGATGATCGCATCCGCCGCCTCGACCCGCCGGACGACGTCGTGGAGCTCGGTGTGATCACGCAGCAGCAGCGTCGCCCCGATGTCGCCGGCATTCCCCGCACTTCCCGTGCTCCGCGCGACGAGCACATGCGACCCGACGATGACCGGGCGCCCCGCCGATTCCCCCTCGCGGAGCACGGTCGTCAGCTCGTCTCCCAGCACGTCGGACGCCGCCGCACCGTCGAGGTCTGCAGCGTCCTTCTCCAGGAACCGCGCCGCGGCATCGTTCACGAGCGTGATCCGGCCCGCACCGTCGACGGTGATCACGCCTTCGCTGAGACCGTGCAGGGTGGTCTCCTGGTTCTTCACGAGCGCGGCGATCTGGTGCGGTTCGAGTCGGTAGATGCGACGACGGATGATCGACGTGACCCACGCGGAGCCGAACACGCCGAGCACCGCCGCTGCGAGCATGGCCGAGATCAACCAGACGAGGTTGGCGGTGAACTCCTCGTTCAGGTCGGACTCGAGGATGCCGACGGATGCGGTGCCGATCACGTCGCCGTCGTCATCGCGGATAGGGACCTTGACGCGCCAGGACGTGCCGAGCGTGCCGGTCTGGGTGCCGACGTAGATCCCACCCGAGAGCGGGATCGACGGGTCGGTGGAGACCTTCTCGCCGATGCGCGCCGGATTCGGGTGCGAATAGCGGATGCCGTCTTCGTTGGCCACGACGACGTAGGCGAGATCGGACGCCTCGCGGATGACCTCGGCGATGGGCTGGATCACGGTCGACGGCTCCATGTCATCGAACGCCGCATGCACGGTCGGCAGCGCGGCGATCGACTGGGCCACGGCCTGCATCCGGTCCTTGTACGCCTCGCGGAGGGCCTGCTCCTGGAATGCACCGGCCACGATGCCGGTCGCCAGGGTCACCAGGAACACGATCAGCGCCTGCAGCACGAGCAACTGCACGCGGAGCGTCATCTTCGAGGCCACCTGATCATTCTGGCCCCTTCGCGGGTGCCGTGCGAGCGGGGACGAGAGCTGCTCGCGACCAATAGTTCCGAAACTCCGACCAATGGTTTCCGAAGCTTGAGCGCGGGTGCGCGAGCTTCCAGGGTGGAGCCACAGCACCACGAACGCTCAAGGAGGAGCGCACATGAAGAATGCACGCATCGGAACACTCGCCGCGTTGGCGGCGGTGGCCGCACTCACACTCACCTCGTGCGCCGGAGGCAGCGCGGCGACCGACGACGGGGGTGGGGACGCGGAGGTCGCCGCGATCACCGACGTCTCGATCGTCGTCCCGGCGGATCCCGGCGGGGGATGGGACCAGACCGGACGGGCACTGTCGCAGGTGCTCACAGAGGACGACATCGTGAGCTCCGCGCCGGTGACGAACGTCGGCGGTGCGGGCGGTACGGTCGGGCTCGCCCAGCTCGCCAACGAGAAGGACCCGAACACGCTGATGGTGATGGGGCTGGTCATGGTCGGAGCGGTCGAGACGAACGCCTCGGCGGTGCGGATCGAGGACACGACCCCGATCGCCCGTCTCACCGACGAACCGCTCGTGGTGGTGGTGCCCGCCGACTCGAAGTACGAGACGCTGAACGACCTCGTGGAGGATGTCGTCGACAACGGGCAGTCCGTCACGATCACGGGCGGCTCCGCCGGAGGCGCCGACCACATCCTCGCCGGCCTCATGCTCGAAGAAGCGGGCCTCGACGGGGCGGAGATCGCGGAGAAGCTGAACTACACTCCGAACTCCGGCGGGGGAGAGGCCGTTCCCCTGCTCATCGGCGGCAAGGTGGCCGCGGGCATCTCGGGCGTCGGCGAGTTCGCCCAGCACATCGAGAGCGGCGCGCTGCGGGCGCTGGCGGTCTCGAGCGAGGAGCCGGTCTCGCAGCTCCCCGACGTCCCGACCATCACCGACGAGGGCTACGACGTGGTCCTCACCAACTGGCGCGGCGTGATCGCCCCCGGCGGCATCTCCGACGGCGAGAAGGACGAGCTGGTGCGCGTGGTCACCGAGCTGCACGAGTCCGCGGCCTGGACGGAGCAGTTGGAGACCAAGGGCTGGACCGACGCGTTCCTGGTCGGCGCGGAGTTCGACGACTTCCTCACCGGCAACATCGAGGAAGTCACGGCGACGCTGAAGAACATCGGGCTGGTGCAGTGACATGACGGTCCCCGCCTCATCGGGGACCGAGGAGCAGAGGGTGCGGGTCGACCACGACGGTCGGCCCGCACGCCGCGCTCCCTCCGTCCCCATCGGCGAGCTCGTGTTCGCCGGCATCATGGTCGCGCTCGGCGTCTTCGCCGTCGTCGGCATCTTCCTGATCCATGTCCCCGTCGGTATGAAGGCCGGTCCGACCGTCTTCCCGATCTTCGTCTCGGTCATCCTGCTCGCCTCCGCCGTCGCGGTGCTGATCGGCGTCCTGCGCGGCGAACGCGGCGGTGCGGAGGAGGCGGAGGACATCGATGAGAGCCTCCCCACCGACTGGGTCACCCTCGCCAAGCTCGCGGGGCTCGTCGTCGCGCATCTGCTGCTGATCGAGCCCCTGGGGTGGGCACCCGCGGCCGCTCTGCTGTTCGGCGGCGTCGCCTGGTCGCTCGCCGCCAAGCGCTGGTGGATGGCGTTCCTCATCGGGATCGTCGTCGCGCTCGTGATCCAGGTCGTCTTCGGCGGGCTGCTCGGCCTGTCGCTGCCCTGGGGCCCTGCTCTCGGCTGGCTCGGAAGGATGTTCTGATGGACAGTTGGACCCTGCTCCTGGAAGGCTTCGCCACGGCGCTGCAGCCGCAGTACCTCGCGTTCGCGTTCCTCGGCGTCTTCGTCGGCACCGCGGTCGGTGTGCTCCCTGGCATCGGCCCCGCCATGACTGTGGCGCTGCTGCTTCCCCTCACCTACACGCTCGATCCGGCCGCCGCGCTGATCACCTTCGCCGGCATCTACTACGGCGGCATGTACGGCGGTTCGACGACGAGCATCCTCCTCAACACACCGGGCGAGTCGGCCTCGATAGTCACGGCCATCGAGGGCAACAAGATGGCGAGGATGGGGCGTGGCGCAGCCGCGCTCGCCACCGCGGCCATCGGATCGTTCATCGCCGGCACCTTGGCGACGCTGGGGCTCACGCTGCTGGCGCCGCTGCTCGCACAGTTCGCGGTGAACCTCGGGCCGGCGGACTACGTCGCTCTCATCGTCATCGCCTTCATCACCGTCGGCGCCCTGATCGGCAACTCGATCTCACGAGGAATGCTCTCGCTGGGCGTCGGGCTGTTCCTCGGGCTCGTCGGCACCGACTGGCTCTCCGGGCAGCAGCGGTACACGCTGGGGCTTCCTGCGCTGTCCGACGGCGTCGACATCGTCCTGGTCGCGGTCGGCCTGTTCGCCGTCGGGGAGACGTTCTACATCGCCGCCCGGATGCGGCATGGCGGCGTCGATGTCATCCCGGTCACGCGCGGATGGCGCTCCTGGATGACGAAGGCCGACTGGCGGAGGTCGTGGAAGCCGTGGTTGCGGGGAACCGCGATCGGATTCCCGATCGGCACGATCCCCGCCGGCGGCGCGGATGTCGCGACGTTCCTGTCGTATGCGACCGAGCGCAAGCTGTCGAAGCACCGCGACGAGTTCGGTCGTGGCGCGATCGAGGGCGTCGCCGGTCCGGAGTCGGCGAACAACGCGGCGGCCGCCGGCGTGCTCGTGCCGCTGCTGACGCTCGGCCTGCCGACCACTGCGACCGCGGCGATCATCCTCACGGCGTTCCAGTCGTACGGCATCCAGCCGGGGCCACTGCTGTTCGAGAGCCAGTCGAATCTGGTGTGGGCGCTGATCGCGAGCCTCTACATCGGCAACGTCATCCTGATCGTGCTCAATCTGCCGCTCGTGGGGATGTGGGTGAAGCTGCTGCAGATCCCGCGGCCGTACCTGTACGCCGGCATCCTCCTGTTCGCGGTCTTCGGGGCGTATGCGCTGCACAGCTCGCCGTCGGACATCGTGATCCTCCTGATCGTCGGCATCCTCGGGTACTTCATGCGGCGGTACGGCTACCCGGTGGCGCCACTGGTGGTCGGGATGATCCTGGGGCCGATGGCCGAGGAGCAGCTGCGCAAGGCGCTGCAGCTGAGCCAGGGAGATCTGAGCACGCTGGTGATGCAGCCGTTCGCGGCCATCGCGTACGGGGTACTCGCGCTGCTGATCGTCGGCGGACTGTGGCTGCGCCGTCGGCAGCGCCGGTACGAGCAGGCGCTCACGGAGTCGATCGCCGTGCCGATCAAGGCGGACTCCGAGGTCTGAATTCGAGACGGGAGGAGGCCGCGAGTAGGCTGATCCGGTGAGTGACGTACAGGCGAAGGCACGAGGGCCGCGCGCCTACACGACGTTCATCGGGATCGGCCTTCTCGCCGGTCTCCTCTCCGGGCTCTTCGGGGTCGGCGGCGGCACGGTCATCGTCCCGCTGCTGGTTCTCCTGCTCCACTTCGACCAGCGCCTCGCCGCCGGGACCTCGCTCGCGGCGATCGTGCCCACGGCCAGCGTCGGCGTCATCTCGTACGCCACGACCGGGTCGGTGGCGTGGATCCCCGCGATCATCCTCGCGGCCGGCGCGGTGGTGGGCGCGCAGATCGGCACCCGTCTGCTCCCGCGCATCTCGCAGACGGCCCTGCGCTGGGGCTTCGTCGGATTCCTCGTCGTGGTGATCGTCAGCCTCTTCCTCGTCATCCCCTCCCGAGATGCGGCGTTCGAACTCTCCTGGCTCACCGGCATCGCCCTGGTCGGCGTGGGCGTCGCCACCGGCATCCTCGCCGGACTGATCGGCGTCGGAGGGGGAGTGATCGTCGTCCCGGTGCTGATGCTGGCCTTCGGCACGAGTGACCTGGTGGCCAAGGGCACCTCGCTGCTCATGATGATCCCGACCGCGATCTCCGGCACGATCGGCAATCTCCGCAACCGCAACGTGGATCTCCTGGCCGCGGCTCTCATCGGCGTCTCCGCCTGCACGACGACCGCGCTCGGCGCGTGGCTGGCGACGATCGTGAACCCGACGCTGGGCAACATGCTCTTCGCGGCATACCTCGTCGTGATCGCGGTGCAGATGGCGATCAAGGCGATCAGAGGACGCAAGCGCGCCTGATGACACCCGGATGAAAGGATCTTCATCCACGGCTCATCTGCGCATCATGATCGACGGGCATCATGGGGTCATGACCTCCCCACGACGCCTCCTGATCACCGGCGCGCTGATCGCGATCCCGGTCGCCTTCGCGGTCGGAAGCGTCGTGCTGGCGCAGATGCCCCCGTCTCCGCAGATCCCGACCGAGCCGATGTCGGTGCAGTTGGCACCGCCGGTGCCGACCGAGGAGCCGGCACCCGAGCCCCCGGCCGCGCCCGACACCACCGCCCCGGCCCCGGCTCCGGCGCCTGCTCCGGCACCGGCACCGGCACCGGCACCGGCACCCGCACCGAACGACGATGACAACGACGATGACGGCGGCGGCGACGATGACTGATGCTCCCACCCTGCCCCTCGACATCGGAGGGCACGATGCGTCGGTGCGCCAGGAGACGATGCCCGCACCGCAGGCGCAGGCTCCCGCCGGCGCACCGCTGCGCACGCTGCGACGTCGTACCCTCCCCGCCCGCTGGAGGATCACGCTGTGGATCATCCTCAGCACGGCGATCACGCTCCTCGCGGTCGGCATGATCGGCCGCAGCATCTTCCTCGCGGGGGTCGAGCAGTCGGCCAACGCCGAGATCGAGCAGGAGGCCGCGGAGTTCTCCCGGTTCGCCGAGGATGCCGCGGTCGGCGGCCACACCACGGCGGAGGATCTGGTGACCGAGTACGTCGCCCGCCAGTCCGTGCACGAGGACGAGGTGGTCGTCGCCGTGGTCGACGGGGCGGTGATCGCGGTCGCGAACGGCCGGGTGGAGGCGACGGATCCGTCGACGGTGTCGGCGGTGCCGGGAGGCGAGTCGCTCGTCACCCGCCTGCTCGGCGAGACCGCGACCTCGGGGGCGATGGACGCTCCCGAGGCGGGACCGCTGCGGTGGGGTCGGCTGGACTTCACCACCGGCGACGGCGACGGTGCCGTGCTGATCGTGCAGTACACGCAGGAGGCCAGGTCGCAGGTCGACGCCGGGTTCGCCACGATCGCGTGGGTCGCTCTGATCGGCATCCTGCTCAGCTCCGGTGTCGCGTGGCTCGTCGCCGGACAGATCCTGGCTCCCGTGCGAGAGGTGTACCGGGTCGCCCGCGACATCGGAGAGCACGACCTCTCGGCGCGAGTCCCGGTCGAGGGCACCGACGACATCGCGGCCGTGGCCACCACCTTCAACCAGATGCTCGACCGGCTCGAGGCCGTGCATGCGACGCAGCAGCGGTTCGTGGATGATGCGGGCCACGAGCTGCGCACCCCGATCACGATCGTGCGCGGGCAGCTGGAACTGCTCAGCGAAGACCCCGAGGAGCGTGCGGCCACCCTGCGCCTCGTGAGCGACGAGCTCGACCGGATGAGCCGCATCGTCACCGACCTGCTCGTGCTCGCCAGGGCGGAGCAGCCCGACTTCGTGCGGGTCGCGGACTGCGACATCGCCGCTCTCACGCTCGACATCGAGGCCAAGGCGCAGAACCTCGGCGATCGTCGGTGGCAGCTCATGGAGGTGGCGGAGGGGACTGCGGCGCTCGACCCGCAGCGGGTCACCCAAGCCGTGCTCCAGCTCGCGGCGAACGCGGTGCAGGTCACAGAGCCGGGCGACCGCATCCTCATCGGCTCGCGCTTCGACGGCGACGGTGCCGAGCGCCGGCTGCGGCTGTGGGTGCGCGACTCCGGCCCGGGGGTCGCGGCCGTCGACGCCGAGCGCATCTTCGAGCGCTTCGCCCGCGGCGACAGCTCCGGCGCGCGCCGGGGGTCGGGACTCGGGCTCGCGATCGTGCGGGCGATCACCGACGGACACGGCGGCTCGGCCTGGGTCGACAGCGTGCTCGGGGACGGCGCCACCTTCGGCGTCGACCTCCCGGCCCCCACCCGCACACGGCACGACGCCGTGGCAGAGAGGATCGAGTGAGATGCGCAGCATCCTGATCGCCGAAGACGATCCGCACATCACCTCCTTCGTCCGCCGCGGCCTGCGGGCGGCCGGCTACGAGACCGCCGAAGCAGCCGACGGACACACCGCCCTGCTGATGGCTCGCAGCGGCATGTTCGATCTGGTCCTGCTCGACATCGGGCTCGGCGGCATGGACGGCTTCGACGTGTTGGCGAACCTCCGCGGCGAGGGCGTCACGACTCCCGTCATCATCCTCACGGCCCGCGACTCGGTGATCGACACCGTGCGGGGTCTGGAGAGCGGCGCGAACGACTACGTCACCAAGCCCTTCCAGTTCGCCGAGCTCATCGCCCGCGTGCGGTTGCGCATCGGCGACGGCGAGGGCCGTGCGGCCGGGCCGGTGCTCACGCACGGCGACGTGCGCGTGGACGTGCGGGCACGCACCGTCACGGTCGACGGCGATATGCGTGAGCTCACCTCACGCGAGTTCGCGCTCCTCGAGGTGTTCCTCCAGAACGCCGGCCAGGTGCTGTCGCGCGACCAGCTGATCGGGCACGTCTGGGGGATGGATTTCGATCCGGCCTCCAACGTGGTCGACGTGTACGTGCGGGCACTGCGCGGCAAGATCGGCGTCGACCGCATCGAGACCGTGCGCGGGGCGGGATACCGATTCCGATGAGCGATCACACCGAGACCAGGAGCCGCGGGGCGGAGCCCGTGGGGGGAGAGCGTGCGCGCTTCGCGACGATGCCGCCGCAGCGCCCGACTCCGCCCACCGCCCGGCCCTTCACCGTGCGCCGGCTCCGGCGGGCGGACGTCCTCCGCCTCGTCGTCCTCGGCCTCGTGCTGTCGGCCGGTCTCGCGATGGCGTCGTCGGCGCTGGCGCCGGCCGCAGGTCCCGACGCGATCACCCTGCCGATCGCGGTGACCCTCACCGTCTTCCTGCTCGCGGTGTGGGCCTGGACCTCGACGCGCCTCGACGACACGCTCGTCGCCTTCCTCGCGGCCATCGCGCTGATCGTCACCGGCGTGCTCCCCGCGAGCGACTTCTTCGCCTCGCTCGGCGACGAGACGATCTGGCTGCTCATCGGAGCATTCGTGATCGCCTCCGCCGTCTCGTCCTCGGGCCTCGCGCTGCGCGGCGCCTCGCACTTGCTCCGCTTCGCGCGGGGACCGCGGAGCCTGTTCCACCTCACGACGGTGGCGCTCACCCTTACCGCCTTCGCCGTGCCGGCGACATCCGGGCGGGCAGCGCTCGCCGTCCCCGTGTACACCGCGGTCTCCGCCGTCCTGCCCGGACGCGAGCGGGTGATCCGCGCCCTCGCACTGCTGATGCCGACCGTGGTGCTGCTCTCGGCCGTCGGATCCCTGCTCGGCGCGGGAGCGCACATCGTCACGGACCAGCTGCTGCGCGCCTCGGGCGAGGAGGGCTTCACCTTCCTGAGCTGGCTCTGGCTCGGGCTGCCCCTCGCGGTGGTGTCATCGCACCTGGCCTGCGAGATCATCCTCTGGCGCTTCACCGGCAGGACGGATCGCGCGATCGCGTTGCGGATGGATGCCGCCGAGATCGGCAGGTCCGCGTCGACCGCCGTGACCGGACCGCTCAGCACGATGGAGCGACGGGCAGCCCTGCTGCTGAGTGGTGTGATCCTGCTCTGGAGCACCGAACCGCTGCACCATCTCTCGCCGGCCCTGGTCGCACTCCTCGGCGCCGTCGCCGCCGTCACGCCCGGCATCGGCTGCCTGACGTTCCCCGCCGCGATCAAGCGCGTGCCGTGGTCGCTGCTGCTGTTCCTCGCCGCGACACTCGCGCTGGCCTCCGCTCTCACCACCACGGGGGCGGCCGCATGGCTGAGCTCGTCCGCGCTCGCGCCGCTGCGTGGTCTCGGCGCCGCGGGGGCCGTGGCCTTCGTGCTCGTCGTCATCGCGATCTCGACCGCGGCGCACCTGCTGATCCCCTCGCGTTCGGCGCGCTCGGCCGCGATCATCCCCGTCGTGATCGCGCTCGCTCCCGCCCTCGGCGTCTCCCCGATGGCTGCGGCCTTCGCCTCGACCGCGGCAGCCGGCTTCTGCCACACGCTGCCGAGCTCCGCGAAGCCCGTCGCCATGTTCGCCGACCCCGACATCGTCCGCGGCGGCTTCACGCCGCAGGATCTGCGTCGGCTCTCGGTGCTGCTGGCCCCCGCGATGTTCGTGCTCGTGGCCGTGTTCGCCCTGTGGATCTGGCCCCTGATGGGACTGCCGCTGCTGCTCTGATCGGCGGGTGCCGCCCCGCCCCGTTCTCAACCGTTCCGCGTGCACCGCCGGTGCACCGGTGCTCGTCGTGCCCGCAAGACGGGCGTTCGTCGCCCGTTCGGGCGCAGAAGGAGGAATCATGTCGATCCACACCCCGCAGCGCATCCTGGTCGCACCGAGTGGCTTCAAGGAGAGCCTGAGCGCCGAGGCCGTGGCCCAGGCGATCGCCGCCGGCGTGCGCCGGGTCATCCCCGGCGTGCAGGTCGACGAGTACCCGGTGCCGGACGGCGGAGAGGGGACGGCAGCCGCGCTCGCCGCAGCGACCGGTGGCGACCTCATCCCCGTGCGGGTCACCGGTCCGGTCGGTGACGCCGTCGAGGCGCACTGGGCCCGGCTCGGCGGTCATGCCGCCGGCACTGCCGTGGTCGAGATGGCATCGGCCGCGGGTCTGCGACTCGTGCCGCGCGATCGCCGCGACCCCGGCGAGACCACCACGCGCGGGGTGGGCGAGCTGATCGCCGCGGCTCTGGACGCCGGTGCGGAGCGGATCGTGGTCGGCTGCGGCGACTCCGGCACGAGCGACGGCGGGGCCGGGGCGCTCGAAGCGCTCGGCGCACGCATCCTGGATCGCGACGGCGCGCCGATCGCCCGCGGAGGGCGGCACTTGCGCGAAGCGGCGCAGCTCGATCTCGCGGGTCTTCATCCCCGTATCGGCGAGGTGGAGATCGTGCTCGCCTGCAACATCCACAACGTGCTGTGCGGACCTCGCGGGGTGGCCAGGGTGTTCGGCCCGCAGAAGGGGGCGACGCCCGAGCAGGTGGAGGAGCTCGCGACCGCCCTCGACGTGTGGGCGGGCCTCCTCGAGGAGCAGAGCCCGTTCGGGGCGGCGATGGATGTGCGCACCGGCGGTGGCACCGGAGCCTCGGGTGGGCTCGGGGCGGGACTCGCCGCGGTGCTCGGCGCTCGACTCGCCCCGCGGTTCGAGGTGCTGCTCGACAGCGACCTGCTGCCCGAACCGCTCGATGAGCTGATGGCGGTGGCCGACCTCGTCATCACCGCGGAAGGCGCGATCGACTTCCAGACCCCGCGCGGCAAGGTGCCGGCCGAGATCGCGATGCGCGCCCGGGTCGCCGGCGTCCCCGTGCTCGGCATCGCCGGATCGCTCGGCGTGGGAGCCCCGACCGTGCACGACATCGGGATCGACGCGATCGCCTCGATCATCACCGTGCCGATGCCGCTCGAACAGGCAGTGGAACACGGCGATGCGCTGCTGCGCGATGCCGCGGAGCGCAGCATGAGGATGGTCCTGCTCGGATCGGCGATGTCCGCGCGGGCGGCCTGAACCCTCCGAGACCCGGCGCGCGGACGGCTTCCCTGCCACCCCTCGGTAGGATCGAGGGGTGGCAGTGAACCAAGAACTGGTCGGCCGGGAGTTCCCGCCGACGGCCCCGTACCTCGTCGGCCGCGAGAAGGTGCGCGAGTTCGCTCGCGCCGTCTTCGCCGACGCCCCGCAGCACACCGACCTGAAGGCGGCTCGCGCGGCGGGCTTCTCCGACGTCGTGGCGCCGCCGACCTTCGCGATGGTCATCCAGGACCTCACGCTCCAGCAGCTGCTGGGGCAGGAGGACTCCGGCATCGTGCTCGCCCGCACCATCCATGCCGAGCAGCGTTTCGCCTACACGCGCCCGATCGTCGCGGGCGACGAGCTCACCGCGCAGCTGCGTGTCACCGGCATCCGGATGATGGGCGGCAACGCGATGATCACCAGCGAGGCCGAGATCACCGACCCTGCGGGAGCCCACGTCGTGACCGCGACCAGCGTGCTGCTCGTCGGCGCCGAGGAGACCGCGGATGAAGGAGAGGCCGTCTGATGGGCTACACCGTCGGAGACGTGATCGCCGAGCGCACCGTGCACCTCACCCGGGAGTCGCTCGTGCGCTACGCGGGAGCGTCCGGAGACTTCAACCCCATCCACTACCGCGATGACGTCGCCGCGTCCGTCGGCCTCCCCGGGGTGCTCGCGCACGGCATGCTCACGATGGGCATCGCCTCGTCGGTCGTCGTCGCGGCGCTCGATCCCGCGACCCGCATCCTCGACTATGGCGTGCGCTTCACGAAGCCGGTCGTGGTCGACCCCGTCGACGGCGCCGACATCACGGTCGTCGCCACGGTCGGCGCGGTCGACGACGAGGTCGCGCGCATCGATCTCAAGGTGACGTTCGGCGAGACCACCGTGCTCGTCAAGGCGCAGCTGCGCATCGCCGTCCGATGAGGACGCTCTGATGCGGGAGATCGAGTCGATCCGACTTGCAGAACTGACCACGCTCCGCACGGGCGCGGCACCGGAGCGGATGTTCGAGGCGACGACGACCGCGGGGCTCGTCGAGGCTCTGCGGGAGACGTGGGAGCGCGGCGACGAGTGGTTCGTGCTCGGCGGCGGCTCCAACCTCTTCGTCGGCGACGAGCCCTTCGAAGGCACGGTCATCCGCGTGCGCACCGAGGGCATCGAGGAGCTCCCTTCCCCGCATGCCGGTCGCATCCGTCTGCGTGCGCAGGCCGGACACGGCTGGGACGACCTGGTCGCCTACGCCGTCGCCCACGGCTATGCGGGCCTCGAGGCCATGAGCGGCATCCCGGGCACGGTCGGCGCGGCCCCCGTGCAGAACATCGGCGCGTACGGGCAGGAGATCCAGGAGACGCTGGTCGAGGTCGAACTGATCGACGAGTCGACCGGCGAGATCTCGACCGTTCCCGCCGCCGAGCTCGGACTCGGCTTCCGCACCTCGGTGCTCAAGCACCACCACGGGAGCGTGCCGCTGCGTCGCGCGGTGATCCTCTCCGTGACGGTCGATCTGCTCGTGGCGGGCGAGCGCGTGGTGCGCGGCGAGCAGCTGCGTCGCGCGCTGGGGCTGACCGATGAGGCGCCTGTGCCGCTGAGCTGGGTGCGTGAGCGCATCCTCGCGACCCGCGCCTCGAAGGGCATGCTGCTCGATGCGGACGACCCGGACACCCACGGTGTCGGCTCCTTCTTCCAGAACGCGATCGTGACGGCGGCGGTGGCCAGGGCGCTGCCTGCGGAATGTCCGCGCTGGCCGGTCGCCCCCGACCTCGATGCGGTGACCGTGATCCCGCTCGCGTCCTACGACGGTCAGGTGCCGCCCTCGAAGCCCTCTGCCGTCTCCGACGTCAAGGTGAGCGCGGCGTGGCTGATCGAGCAGGCCGGCATCCGCAAGGGGTTCAAGCTCCCGCGGTCGCGCGCCTCGGTGTCGACGAAGCACGCGCTCGCGTTGACCAACCGCGGCGGCGCGACCGCCGGCGAGGTCGCCGAGCTCGCACGGTTCATCCAGAGCAGGGTGCACGCCGAGTTCGGTCTCGTGCTGCAGCCGGAGCCGGTGCTCGTCGGCGTCGATCTGTAGGGGCGGCCGGCGGGGCGCGTCGGTTCACGGGGCTACACTCGCGGCATGAGCGGACTGATCCCGTACCTGCTGTTCCCCGGAAACGCCGCAGAGGCGCTGCGTCACTACCGGTCCGTGTTCGGGGGTGACCTGCAGCTGCTCGACTACGCCACCGCCGGTCGGCACGACGGGCCGGGCGATGCGATCGCGCACGGGCAGCTGAGTGGGCCGGTCGAGATCGCCGGAGCGGATGCCGGAGCCGACGACGACGCGGTGCAGATGGGCGGCATGTTCCTGTCGCTCCTCGGCACGGCAGACGCCCTGACCCTCACCGGATGGTACGACAAGCTCGCCGCCGACGGCCGTGTGATCGACGCGCTGCAGAAGCGACCCTGGGGTGACTTCGACGGAACGCTCGTCGATCGTTACGGCATCCGCTGGCTGATCGGCTTCCACCCCGAGGACTGAGGTGTCCCGCTGCCGAAGTAGGGACGAGACGACGGCAGGAAGATCAACACGACCGCCGCGGTGGTGAGGGCGAGGGCCGCGAGGGCGACCCAGAACTCCCAGATCGGGGCCGCTGCCGCCGGAACGTAGAGCGCGAGCGGGAGCGGGAACAGCAGGGTCGCGTATCGGGCCCACGACTTTCGTCGTATCACGAGCACGGTGATGGTCGCGTAGACGACCACCGGTACGAAGGGGAGCACACTGAGCCACTGTCGCGACTCTCCTCCCCAATACCAGAGGAAGGGAGCGACCACGAGGGAGAGGAAGAAGACCAGCACGGTCGCCGTGATCAGGATGGTGAACGCCACCCGCAGAGTCACCGGCATCCGCTCATCCTCCTGCGCGTCGTTCGTCATACCTCCAGTATCGCCGAGCGTGCGGAGAACCTGCCGGCCGCACCCGGGTCGTCGAGCTGAACTGCGAACTCGCGTCGTGAGCCAGGGCGCCCTCGTATAGATGACGAAGACCCCGCCCCGTGCAGACGGGGCGGGGTCTTCGTCGGTTCAGCGGGTCAGGCGAACAGGCGCTGCAGGCGCTGGACGCCCTCGAGCAGCTGCTCGTCGCCGAGTGCGTACGACATGCGGATGTAGCCGGAAGGCCCGAAGGCTTCGCCGGGGACGACCGCGACCTCGGCCTGGTCGAGGATGAGATCGGCGAGTTCGAGTGAGGTGGTCGGCGTCACGCCGCCCCAGGTGCGGCCGAGCAGGCCCTGCACGTCGGGGTAGACATAGAAGGCGCCGAGAGGGTTCGGGACCACGAGGCCGTCGATCTTCGACAGCTCCGACACGATCAGCCGGCGGCGGCGGTCGAATGCCTGACGGAACTGCTCGGCCTCGTCCTGCGGACCGGTGAGGGCAGCGATCGCGGCCTTCTGGGCGACGTTGTTCACGTTGCTGGTGAGGTGCGACTGCAGGTTGCCGGCGACCTTGATGGCATCGGCCGGACCGACCATCCAGCCCACGCGCCATCCGGTCATGGCGTAGGTCTTCGCGACGCCGTTGACGAGGATCGTCTGACCGGCGACCTCGGGGACGGCCTCGACGATCGAGGTGGCCTTGACGCCCTCGTAGGTGAGGTTCTGGTAGATCTCGTCGCTGATGATCCAGATGCCGTGCTCGAGCGCCCACTCGCCGATGGCCTTGGTCTCCTCGGCGGTGTAGACCGATCCGGTGGGGTTCGACGGCGAGACGAAGACGAGAGCGGTGGTGCGGGCGGTGCGGGCGGCCTCGAGCTGCTCGACCGTGACCTTGTACTCCTGGTCGGCGCCGGCGAAGACCTCGACCGGGGTGCCGTCGGCGAGGCGGACGGCCTCGGGGTACGTGGTCCAGTACGGCGCGGGCAGCAGCACCTCGTCGCCGGGGTTCACCACCGTCTGGAACGCCTGGTAGACGGACTGCTTGCCGCCGTTGGTGACGATCACCTGGCTGGGGGAGACCTCGAGGCCGGAGTCGCGCAGGGTCTTCGCGGCGATCGCCTCGCGCAGCGCCGGGAGGCCAGGGGCGGGCGTGTACCGGTAGCTCGCCGGGTCGGCCAGAGCCTCGGCCGCGGCATCCACGATGAACTGCGGCGTCGCGAAGTCGGGCTCGCCGGCGGCGTACGAGATGACGTTCTTGCCTTCGGCTTTGAGAGCCTTGGCCTTGGCGTCGACTTTGAGGGTCGCGGACTCGGCGATGGCGGACAGTTTGCGGGAGAGAGGAGCGCGTTCGGTCACGATTACGAGCGTACTCGGGTCGATGCGGCGGGTGAGATGTGGGATGCCGCCAAGATCCGAGGTTCTTTCGGGTTCGGAAGGTCAGCCGGCGACGAGTCCGTGCGCCTGTGCGACGGCCGGAAGGGTGATGCGTCCGCCCTGCACGTTCAGACCCGCAGCCAGTGCCGCGTCCTCGGAGGCCGCGCGCTCCCAGCCCTTGCCGGCGATCGCCGAGACGTAGGGGAGGGTCGCGTTCGTCAGCGCGCGGGTCGCGGTCTCGGGGACCGCGCCCGGCATGTTCGCGACGCAGTAGTAGATCGAGTCGTGCACCGCGAACGTGGGGTCGTCGTGTGTGGTCGGCCGCGAGCCCTCGAAGCATCCGCCCTGGTCGATCGCGATGTCGACGAGCACGGAGCCCGGCTTCATCGTGGCGACCATGTCGTCGGTCACGAGCTTGGGGGCTGCGGCGCCCGGGATCAGCACGGAGCCGATCACGAGGTCGGCGGTCTTGAGCTCCTCGGCGATGTCGTAGCGGCTGGACGCCCGGGTCTCGAGGGCTCCGCCGTAGCGGTGCTCGAGCTCGCGCAGGCGTGGCAGCGAGACGTCGATCACGGTGACCTTCGAGCCGAGCCCGAGCGCGTTCGCCGCGGCGTGCTCTCCCGCGACACCGCCGCCGATCACGACGGTCTTGGCCCGTGGGGTGCCGGCGATGCCGCCGAGCAGCATCCCGCGACCACCCTGAGAGCGCAGCAGCGAGTACGAGCCCATGGTGACGGAGAGGCGTCCGGCGATCTCACTCATCGGCACGAGCAGCGGCAGGCTGCGGTCGGGGAGTTGCACCGTCTCGTAGGCGACGGCGGTGGTCCCGGCATCCATGAGCGCCGTCGTCAGCGCACGGTCGGCCGCGAGGTGCAGGTAGGTGAAGAGGGTCAGGTCGGCGCGTAGGAAGCCGTACTCCTGGGCGATCGGCTCCTTGACCTTGATGACGAGGTCGGCATCGCCCCACGCTTCGGCGGCGGTCGCCACGATCTCGGCACCGGCCGCGCGGTAGTCGTCGTCCGTGATGCGCGAGCCCAGCCCTGCGCCGGACTCCACGAGCACGCGATGCCCCTCGCGCACCAGGCGGTCGGCGCCGGCGGGGGTGAGGGAGACGCGGTTCTCGTTGTTCTTGACCTCGGTGGGAACGCCGATCTTCATTGATCCTCCAGTTGTCGCGCGGGTCGGCACCCAGGATCGCAGAAACATCGACAGAACAACAGAAAAGGTGAAGATGATTCGCCGAAGCCGAAATTCCTGAATAATGCTTCGTATGGAGACGACCTCAGACGCCCGGGAGCCGAACACCGTTCGGGCTCCGGCCCTCGATCCGATCGATGCCAGGATCGTCCAGCTGCTCACCGCGGACGGGCGGATGACGAACGCCGAGCTCGCGGGACGACTCGGCGTCGCGCCGTCGACCGCCCACGCACGGTTGCGCGCCCTGGTCGACAGGGGTGTGATCACGGGCTTCCACGCGAGTGTGGACGAGCGGATGCTCGGTGCCGGGCTCCAGGCCATCATCGGTGTCACGCTGCGTCCGAGCGGGCGGCGGGAGAGCATCGTCGAGTTCGCGGATCGGGTGCGCGTGCTGGCGCCGGTGATCCAGGTCTTCTTCCTCGGTGGCGACGACGACTTCCTGCTGCACATCGCGGTTGCCGACTCGTCCGAGATGCGCGAGTTCGTGCTCGAACATCTCTCGGCGCAGAGCAGCGTCGCCTCCACTCGCACGAGCATCGTGTTCGACTACCACCGCAACTCGGTGGCCGCGTCGTTCCGCTGAACGGGGGCCTCGACCGGCGCTCCGGTCGCACCTCCTGTCGCCCGGACGCACGACAGCCGACACGAACTGCGCCCGGAGTGGCGGGTGTGCGGCTCGAGCCTCATCGGAGGAGGGCGGCGAGGCGAGCGACCGCCTCCTCGACGAGGGCATCGTCGAGATCTCCATATCCGAGGACCAGCGCATCCGGGCGATCGGCGGCGTCGGTGTAGCGGCGCAGCGCGGTGAGAGCCAGCCCCTCGGCGGCACCGGCGTCGACCACGGCGGAAGCCGGGGCATGCGACGGGAGTGTCAGCACCAGGTGCATGCCGGCGGCGATGCCCGCGACCGACGAGTCGGGGAGCTCGGTCGTGAGGGCGTCGAGCAGCCGCTGCCGCCGGCGACGGAAGCGCGTGCGCGAGGCGCGCAGGTGCCGCTCGAAGTCACCCTGAGTGACGAAATGCGCGAGGGCGGCCTGATCGATCAGCGACGGGGCGCTCGGAGACGGCGCGGGTGCGATGCCCGGCGGCAACAGCATCCATCCGAGGCCCAGGGCGGGCGACACCGATTTCGACAGCGATCCGATCAGCGCGACGCAGTCGGGAGCGAGGCGCTGCAGCGCGGGGACCGGACGCCGGTCGTAGCGGAACTCGGCGTCGTAGTCGTCTTCGATGACCAGCCCCGCGTGCTCTCGCGCCCAGCGGACCAGCTGTTCTCGTCGAGCCGGCGCAAGCGCGGCGCCGAGGGGGAACTGATGCGCGGGCGTCACGAGCGCGGCACGTGCTCCCGTGCGCGCGGCGACGGCGGCGAGCATCTCGGTGTCGACGCCGTCGTCGTCGACCGGCACCCGGATCGGGCGCAGTCCGTTGTTCTCGGCGACGCCTCGCAGCCGTGGCCAGCTCGGATCCTCCACGAGGATCGTCCGGTGGCCGCGCCCGTGCAGTTCGCGCGTGAGGATGTCCATGCCATCGGTGGCACCGTGGGTGATCGTGACACGGTCGGGATCGGCGTCGGCGTGACGCGATCGGGAGAGGTAGGCGGCGACGGCCGCGCGGGCGGGAGCGTATCCGAAGGGATGCGCGGCGGCGAGCTCGCGATCGGGGAGGTCGGCGAGACCGGCGCGCAGCGCGGCCGCCCAGCGCGATCGGGGAGTGGAGCGAAGGTCGGGGATGCCCGGACGCAGGTCGTAGCGGATGGGTGGTGCGGAGACGGGCGCGGGGTCGCGCGGCCGGGGGCGATCGATGTCCCGGGTGGGCTCCGGCAACTCCTGCCGTTCGGCGACCCGCGTCGCCGAACCGATCCGTGCGTCGAGCACGCCCTCGGCGACCAGCTGCCCGTATGCCTCGGTCACGACCCACCGGGACACTCCGAGCGTCTCCGCGAGGGTGCGGCTGGGCGGCACGGCGGACCCCGCGGCCAGGCGGCCTTCGTCGATCGCGCGGCGCAGTGCGGACTCCACCCGGTCCCGGAGCGGCGGTCGGGCCTCGGTGCCCTCGGCCTCAAGATCGAGAAGCGTCTCCCAGGCGAGAATCGGTCTGGTCTTCTGCATCGTGATTGGAGTGTATCCCCATGCCGATCTCTCCCTAGCGTGAAAACCATCCCCCGAGAAAGGAACACCATGCAGTACCGCACCCTCTCCGATGGCCGCACCTCGTTCGACGTCTCGACGCTGTGCCTGGGAGCGATGAACTTCGGCAGCCGCACCGACGAGGCCACCTCCCGTGCGATCCTCGACCGCTTCGTCGAGGCCGGAGGCACCTTCATCGACACGGCCAACAACTACAGCCTCTGGGCGGGCGGGGACGGCCGCGACAGCGAAGACCTCCTCGGGCGGTGGATGAGCGACCGCGGAAACCGCGACTCCCTCCGCATCGCCACCAAGCTCGGCGCCGCGCAGAAGGACCCGTCCAAGCCGCTGTCGAACACTCCGCCGACGAACTTCGAGGGACTCTCGGCCGAGGTCATCCGCCGGCAGGCCCCGGAGAGCGCCCGCCACCTCGGCATCGACCACATCGACGTCCTCTACGGCCACGTCGACGACCGCGACGTCGCTCTCACCGAGACGATCGGCGCCTTCGGGGAGCTGCAGCGCGAGGGCCTCGTCGGCATCACCGGCATCTCCAACGTCCCCACCTGGCGCGTCGTGGAGGCGCGGGAGGAGGCGCAGCGGCAGGGCATCGCCCCCTACGGCGTGGTGCAGCAGCAGTACAGCTACCTGTACCCGGCGCCGCGCATCGGACGGAACAACTTCGTCACCCCCGACCTGCTCGACTACGCGGCATCCACCGGCACACCCGAGCGTCCACCGCTCGCCATCACCGTGTACTCGCCGCTGCATCAGGGCGGGATCGCACGACTCGACAAGGCCCTGTGGGGAGGCGTCGACCACCCGAGCAGCCACGCACGTCGCGCTCTGCTGCACGAGGTGGCCGCGGACATCGGTGCGACGCCGAACCAGGTCGCGCTCGCGTGGCTTCTCGGCGCGGAGGTCCCGGTGATCCCCGTCGTGGGAGTGTCGTCGCTCGCCCAGTTGGAGGAGGCGCTGGGAGCCGCCGACCTCGTGCTGGACGCCGAGGTGCGCGAGCGCCTCGACGCCGAGCCCGTCGACGCGCGCTGAGGCGCCGCAGTTCAGGCTCCGCGGGTCAGGCGCCGTAGGAGGCGGGCAGCGCGCAGTAGTCGGCGAACCGCCGCGTCGGATTCTCGGGATCGGTCACATCCACGATCGAGCCCGCGACCGTGTGCGGCGGCTCGTCGCCGGCCAGCTGCCACACCGCGTAGTTCCACATGCCCCTGGAGCGCTCGCCGAGCAGGCCTGCGGGCCCGGAGACGAGCAGGACGTCGTCGCTCTTCGGGCCCTCGCGGAACGCGGTGACCAGAGCGCGGAGCCCGGTCTCGTCGCCATCTGCCGAATGTTCGCGGATGACCTGCTGGTCGACGGCGCTCAGGGCCGCGGAGAGCGCATCGGCCGCGAGGCGCGAGCGCTCGGCATCCGCTCCGGCGACCGCGAGCAGACGCCGGCCACGCGGGTAGAAGTGCAGGAACTCGGAGGCGATGTCCGCCCAGACGTCGGTCATGCCATCAGGCTACGCCTGCCTGCCGGCACCGGCTCCGGGCACGAGTGGCGGCCCCGGTCCCTGGCGCGCAAGAAACCCCGGAACCTGGCATCCGCCACGGTCCGGGGCCCTCGCGTGCGCTCAGTCCTCGTCGACCAGGAATCGGCTGTAGGCGCCCAGCGTGAGGAAGGTGGGGAACTCCTCCTGCAGGGCGACTTCGCGGAAGATCTCCGCGGCGTCGTCGTAGCGGTCGTCGTGGCTGCGCGTCGCCTGCGCGAGCACTTGGGCGATCAATCCCTCGATGTACTCCGCGGTGATCGGGGTGCCGTCCTGCGTGGTGCGGTCCTGGTGGATCCACTGCCACACCTGCGAGCGGCTGATCTCCGCCGTCGCGGCATCCTCCATCAGGTTGTCGATCGCCACGGCGCCGAGTCCGCGCAGCCAGGCCTCGAGGTACCGGATGGCGACCGAGACGTTGTCCCGCACACCCTGCGCCGTGATCGGCCGGCCGATGTGCAGGTCGAGCAGATTGCGGGCCTCCACGTGTACGTCGTCGCGCTGGCGATCGATCTGGTTGGGGCGGTCGCCCAGCACGGCGTCGAACTCCGCCTGCGCCGTGGGGATCAGGTCGGGGTGCGCCACCCAGGTGCCGTCGAACCCGTCGCCGGCCTCGCGCTTCTTGTCGGCCGTGACCTTCTCGATCGCACGCGCCGTCACCTCGGGGTCGCGGCGGTTCGGGATGAACGCGCTCATGCCGCCGATCGCGAAGGCGCCGCGCTTGTGGCAGGTCTGCACGAGCAGGTCGGTGTAGGCCCGCATGAACGGCACCGTCATCGTGACCTCGCTGCGGTCGGGGAGCACGAAGCGCGCCCCGCGGCCGCGGTAGTTCTTGATGATCGAGAAGATGTAATCCCAGCGGCCGGCGTTCAGGCCCGCGCAGTGATCGCGCAGCTCGTAGAGGATCTCGTCCATCTCAAAGGCCGCAGGCAGTGTTTCGATCAGCACGGTCGCGCGGATCGTACCGTGCGGGATGCCGATGTACTCCTCGCTGAACGAGAAGACGTCGTCCCACAGCTTCGCCTCCTCGCTCGACTCGATCTTGGCGATGTAGAAGTACGGTCCGCGACCGCCGTCGATCAGTGCCTGCGCGTTGTGCAGGAAGTAGAGGCCGAAGTCGACCAGGGAGCCGGATGTCGAGGTGCGACGACCGGCGCGATCGATGAAGGCGATGTGCTTCTCGGGCAGGTGCCACCCGCGAGGACGCATCACGATCGTGGGCGTCCGCTCCGCCGTGACGCGGTACTCCTTGCCTGGGCCGGAATCAGAGGCAGGGGAGGTGAACGACAGCTCGCCGCGGATCGCGTCACGGAGCGACAGCTGCCCCTCGATCACGTTCTTCCAGGTCGGGCTCGTGGCATCCTCCTGGTCGGCGAGCCAGACCCGCGCGCCGGAGTTGAGGGCGTTGATCGTCATCTTCGGGTCCGTGGGCCCGGTGATCTCGACGCGGCGGTCTTCGAGCCCAGGTCCGGCACCCGCGACCCGCCAGTCGCGGTCCTCACGGATGTGGGCCGTGTCGTCGCGGAACCGGGGGTCGTGCCCGTTGCCGATCTCGAAGCGGCGACGCATCCGGTCGGCGAGCCGGTCATGGCGACGGGATGCGAACCGGTGGTGCAGCTCGGTGAGGAAGGCGATCGCCGACGGGGTGAGGATCTCCTCGTAGCGGTCGCGGAGGGGGCCGGTGACCTCGATCGCGGGGCCCTGCTGGGCCGTCTGGATCGGAGCCGTGGTCGGGGGAGCGGTGGGAGTGGTCATGATCGTGAGTCCTTCAGTTGGTGTCGAACGATGCGACAAAAGGGGCCACGCGCGCGGAGGGGGCGTGGGGTCAGTGGAACTGCGCGGCTTCGGTGGAGCCGGCGAGGGCGAGTGTCGCGCTGTCGGGGTTGAGGGCGGTGGAGATGACGTCGAAGTAGCCGGTGCCCGCCTCGCGCTGGTGCTTGGTGGCGGTGTAGCCGTCGGCCTCGGCGGCGAACTCGGCTTCCTGCAACTCGACGTACGCGCTCATGGCGCGATCGGCGTAGCCGCGGGCGAGGTCGAACATCGAGTAGTTCAGGGCGTGGAAGCCGGCCAGCGTGATGAACTGGAACTTGTAGCCCAGGTCAGCCAGCTCCTGCTGGAACGTCGCGATCTCGGCGTCGGACAGGTGCTTCTTCCAGTTGAAACTCGGAGAGCAGTTGTAGGCCAGGAGCTTACCCGGGAACTGCGCGTGGATGGCTGCGGCGAAATTGCGCGCGAGCTCGATGTCGGGCTCGCCCGTCTCGACCCACAGCAGGTCGGCGTAGGGGGCGAAGGCGAGTCCGCGGCTGATGACCGACTCCAGGCCGGGGCGGATCCGGTAGAACCCTTCGGTGGTGCGCTCGCCGGTGGTGAACTCCTGGTCCCGTTCGTCGACGTCGCTGGTGAGCAGGTCGGCGGCGAGGGCGTCCGTGCGGGCGATGATCACGGTCGGCACTCCGGCGACATCGGCCGCGAGGCGGGCCGCGTTCAGGGTGCGGATGTGCTGCTGGGTGGGCACGAGCACCTTGCCTCCGAGGTGGCCGCACTTCTTCTCACTGGCCAGCTGGTCCTCCCAGTGGATGCCGGCGGCACCGGACTGGATGAGCGACTGCGCGAGCTCGTACGCGTTCAGCGGTCCGCCGAAGCCGGCCTCGGCGTCGGCCACGATCGGCGCGAGCCAGTCCTGCGTGGTCTGTCCCTCAGCGTGCTCGAGCTGGTCCTGGCGGATGAGCGCATTGTTGATGCGGCGCACGACCGCCGGCACCGAGTTCGCGGGGTACAGCGACTGATCGGGGTAGGTCTGCCCGGCGAGGTTGCCGTCGGCGGCGACCTGCCACCCGGAGAGGTAGATGGCCTTGAGTCCTGCGCGCACCTGCTGCACGGCCTGGCCGCCGGTGTAGGCACCGAGCGCCCGGACGTAGTCCTCGGTGTGCAGGAGGTTCCAGAGGTTGTCGGCGCCGCGGTGGGCGAGAGTCGCCTCTTCGCGAACGGAGCCGCGGATGCGGATGACGTCTTCTGCCGAGTAGGTGCGCTCGACGCCGTCCCAGCGGGGATCGGTGTCCCAGATCTCCTGGAGCTCGGCGGCCGTCTGAACCTGGTCGCCGGCTCGCAGACCGGCGGGGCGGGGCGTCGGGGTGTGGGCGGTGTTCGTCATGGTGTCTCCTCGGTGGATCCGGCGGCTGTGCCGGTGTGGCGTGGTTCCACTGTGCGTGAAGTTCAGGGGTATGACCGACCGAATCCGGGGAGAAGATCCGCCGAAATTCTGTTTCTGTGACAGAATCGGCCGCATGAGCACCATCGACGCTGCAGAAGAGACCGACGCCCTCACAATCGGTCGCCGCATCCGCCAGCTCCGCACGGCGAAGGGCATGACCCTCGACGACCTCGCCTCCGCCGTCGATCGGGCGCCGAGCCAGATGTCGATGATCGAGACCGGCAAGCGCGAACCCAAGCTCACGCAGCTGCAGACGATCGCCCGGGCACTCGGGGTCACGATCGATGCGCTGCTGGAGGGCGAGCCGCTCGACGAGCGCAGCGCCGTCGAGATCGCACTCGAGCGGGCGATGAAGGGGCAGACGTTCCAGGCGCTGGGCATCGAGCCGTTCCGCATCGCGAAGAGCCTGCCCACGGATGCGCTCAAGGCCCTGCTCGCGCTGCACGGCGAGATCGACCGGCTCAAGGACGAGCGGGCGGCGACGCCGGAGGAGGCCCGGCGGGCGAACGTCGAGCTGCGGCACCTCATGCGACGACAGGACAACCACTTCGCCGATCTCGAGGGAAAGGCCGCCGAGATCCTCGCCGCCGTCGGTCATCCGGGAGGTCCGCTCACGCAGCGCACGGCATCCGAGATCGCCGCCTACCTGGGGTTCACCCTGCACTACGCGCCGGATCTGCCGCAGACCACCCGCAGTGTCGCCGACCTCGCGAACGGCCGGCTCTACCTGTCGAGCAGCGTGCCCGCGAAGGGCGATGCCCGCACCGCGGTGCTGCAGGCGCTGTCGAGCCGCATCCTCGGCCACGCCGAACCCCGCAGCTACGCCGAGTTCCTGCGGCAGCGCGTGGAGACCAACTACCTCACCGGGGCGCTCCTCATCCCGGAGGCGCACGTCGTCCCCTCGTTGAAAGACGCCAAGCAGCGGCGGGCGATCTCGATCGAAGACCTGCGCGACGCCTATTCGGTGTCGTATGAGACGGCGGCGCACCGCTTCACGAACCTCGCGACCAGGCATCTCGACATCCCGGTGCACTTCCTGAAGGTGCACGAGTCGGGCACGATCACGAAGGCGTACGAGAACGACGACGTGAACTTCCCGACCGACCGCCTCGGGGCCATCGAGGGGCAGATGTGCTGCCGCCGGTGGACCTCGCGCGTGGTGTTCGACGAGGACGACCGCTTCAACCCGTACTACCAGTACACCGACACCGGCAACGGCACCTACTGGTGCACGGCGCGGGTCGAGTCGTCGAGCGAGGGGCTGCACTCGGTGAGTGTGGGAGTGCGCTTCGACGACACGAAATGGTTCGTGGGCCGCGACACGGCGCACCGCGGCGTCTCGAAGCACTCGGTCGAGGTGTGCTGTCGCCGGGCGCCCGCCGATCTGGAGGACCGCTGGCGCGAGAACTCCTGGCCCAATGTGAAGACCCCGCGCACGTTGCTGGCGACCCTCCCGACCGGCGCTTTCCCCGGCGTCGACACCACCGACGTGTACGAGTTCCTCGAGGCGCACGCCCCGCGGTGACCGCGGCCCCTCTGCCTCTTCCACCCCTCCGCCGCGGTCGCACCGGGAGCAGGGGTTGAGCGAACACTGAACACGTGTTAGGTTTTCGCGTGTTGAGTGGCTCCGGTCAGCGGCGCCCGTTCTCGATGAGGAGACACGATGAAGCGGTGGATGAGCACACTGGCGACGGTCGGGCTGGTCGTCTCGGGATTGGCCCTCGCCGGGCCGGCTGCGGCGGGAGACGGTCGTCAGGGCAACGCGGAACTGAAGCGCTGGGCGCAGGACACCTGGGGTTCCCTGGTGGCCATGACCGACGAGGAGACGGGCCTGCCCGCCGACAACGTCACCGGCGATCTGCAGACCCCCAGTGCCTACACCTCGCCGACGAACATCGGCGGATACCTGTGGTCGACCGTCACGGCGAGAGACCTCGGCATCATCGGCGCCGACGAGGCGCGCATCCGCATGTCCGCCACGCTCGACACCCTCGAGGGGCTCGAGCGCAACGACGCAAGCGGGATGTTCTACAACTGGTACTCGCCGACGACGGGGGAGAAACTGACGACCTGGCCCGACTCCGGTGATCCGGTGTATCCGTTCCTCAGCACGGTGGACAACGGATGGCTCGCCGCGGCTCTGCGCATCGTGCGCGAGGCCGACCCCACGCTCGCGGTGCAGGCCGACGCCCTCTATGACTCGATGGACTTCGCCTCGTTCTTCGACCCCGCCGGCGCCGCCGGCCTCCCCGCCGGCACCAACCGCGGCGGCTTCTGGGACGAGGTGCCGCCGGAGTGCAGCGTCGCTGCGCCGATGTACAACGGATCGGGCGAGACCGCGTACTACACGTGCCACCACTACGACACGACCGTGAGCGAGAGCCGCATCGCGACCTACCTCGGCATCGCCAACGGTCAGATCCCGGCGACCGCCTTGTACGGCACGCACCGCACGATGCCGCCGGGCTGTGACTGGGCCTGGCAGGAGCAGCTCCCCGAGGGCGAGTACCGCACCTACAGCGGCGTCGAGGTCTGGGAGGGGGCGTACAGCTCCGACGGGATGTCGTTCGTTCCGAGCTGGGGCGGCAGCATGTTCGAGTCGCTGATGCCCGACCTGCTCGTCCCTGAGACGAAGTGGGGGCCGAAATCGTGGAAGCTCAATCATCCGATCACAGTCGCCGTGCAGAAGCAGCATGGGCTCGACGAGGCCGGCTACGGATACTGGGGCTTCTCGCCCGCGAGCAATCCCTTCGGCGGATACGCGGAGTACGGCGTCGACATCGCGGGGATGCGCTCTGACGGCTACACGTCCGACGCCGAGAAGACCGACGTCGACGTCGACCGACCGGGATGCACGGTGGGCAAGAATCCCGCCCCCGAGTTCGGTGACGGCGTGGTGACGCCGCATGCGGCATTCCTCGCGCTGCCCTACGACCGCAAGGGCGTGCTGAGCAACCTCGAAGGAATCGAGAACGACCTCGGCGCCTACGGTCCCGGCGGGTTCTACGACGCGGTCGCGGTGAAGAGCGGCACGATCGCCGAGCGCTACCTGTCGCTCGACCAGTCGATGATCATGGCGGCGATCGGCAACGAGCTCACGAAGGATAAGCTCAAGGACTACTTCGTGGATCGCCAGATGGAGAAGCTTCTGCGTCCCGCGATGCGACAGCAGGAATTCGGCTCGTCGTGGGGAGCAGGAGGCGACGGCTACAAGAGCTGAACCGCTTCTTCCCCACCCCGAGGGATGGGAGTGGGCGGTGGGAGCGGACGGTCAGTCGGCGGCAGGGCGTGGTTCCCGTGGCCCGTACGCCACGGGGCAGGCGCGACGGCAGGCGATCGTCGACGAGGCGCTCGTGGTCTTCTCCCGGACCGGTTTCCACGGCGGGTCCCTGCGCGAGATCGCCAAGCGCGTCGGTGTGACCCCGGCCGGTCTCCTGCACCACTTCGCCGACAAGGAGGAGCTGTTCGCCGAGGTGCTGCACCAGCGCGACGAGAAGGTGCGTGCGGCGGCGGGGGACCCCGCCGAGCACACCCTCCTCGAGCAGGCGAAGAGAGTCGTCGCCCACAACCAGACCTCGCGCGGCCTCACTTCGCTGTACGCCATCGTGTCGGCTGAGGCGACCGACCCCGAGCATCCCTCGCACGCCGACTTCGCGGCGCGCTACCGGACGCGGGCCGACGCGGCGGAGGAGATCCTCCGCCGGGGGCAGGAGGCGGGCGAGGTCAGAGCCGACATCGACCCCGTGCTCGCCGCACGTCTGATCAGCGCCGTGATGGACGGCATCCAGCTGCAGTGGCTGCTGGACGAGTCGGTCGACATGGTCCCCCTCTTCGACGAGTTCGTGCGCCGCTACCTGTACCCCGCAGAAGCCCCGTGAGCGGCGAGGCTCCTCCGCGCTCCGCCGGGGCGGTTCGGGCTCACGCCAGGAAGCGGGCGACGCGAGCGTTGAAGGCATCCGGATGCGTCGCGAAGCCCATGTGCAGCGGGATCGTGTCGAACTCGGCATCCGGCATCTTCGCTGCGACCCAGGCGCCGGCATCTGACGCCCAGTCCTCTCGCGCGAGGAAGAGTGTCGGCACCGCGGCGCTCGCGGCCGTCGCCTCGGACGAGTAGTCGCTGGTCGCGCCGTCCATCACGGTCGCGACGGCCACGTGCTCCGGGGTCTGCATCCCCAGCTCGACCACCCGGGCGACGTCCGGCGAGGAGGCGTCCTCATCGCCGATCATGTATCCGGCATACGCGGTCCAGAAGCCGAGACGGTCGTCGAGCACGGCCCGCTGCAGTCCGACGATCCCGTCGTGGGTGAGCGGCGCCTCGCCCCATTCCGACGCGTCATCGGGGTCGGCGGGCACCTTCGGCGTCTCGTCGACGAGCACGAGGCGCTCGATCCGATCCGTACCGTGGGAGCGGATGTAGCTCAAGGCATCGAGCACACCGAAGGACCACCCCAGCAGCACGAAGCGGTCGAGGTCGAGGGCATCGACGAGTGCGGCGAGGTCGTGTCCGCGCTGCGTGAACGTGTTGCCCGTGAGCGGCCGGCTCGACCCGCCCTGCCCGCGAGGGTCGACGGCGATCACGTCGAAGCGGTCGGCGAGTCCGGTCAGCTGATGCACGAAGAAGTCCGCCGAGCAGGTCCAGCCGGGGAGCATCACGATCGGCGTGCCGGTACCCGTCCGAAGCACGCGCAGCGCCACGTCATCGGCGACGGCGACCTCGGTGATCGAGACGGTCGTCGGGAGGGGAGGGAGCACGGGAGATGTCGTCATGGGTTCATCATGGCCGATCCCGAGGCCTGGCCGGGAGGGAGTAGTCCTCCTAGTCCGCGTTCCAGCGCAGGCGCGGATCGGCGGTGAACGCGGCGAGCGGGGTCGTCGCGTCGGCGACGGGGAACAAGGTGACCAGCAGGGGTGCCGCCCCTGGAGTCGGCGCGACGGCGTAGGCCAGCGCGGCGGGTCCCCGTGCGGCGCCGAGGGCCACGCGAACCATCCGTCCTTCGAGGCTCTGTTCGGCCCCTGCAGCCGGAGCGGAGAGAAGGGCGGATGCCGCGGACGTCGCCCGCTCGAGCAGGGTGGGCCCCGCGTGCCAGGGATGGAATGCATCGTCCGGAAGGCCGCACGCCCGCGCGAGCGCGTGCTGTGTCCAGCGGTCGCGCTTGAGCCCGTAGGGCGTGACCTCCTGCGAGAGCAGGTAGCCGTAGCAGTGCAGCAGGCCCGCATTGCCGACCGGCCAGTCCGCCGTGATGCCGGCCCGCCGATGCAGTTCCTCGAACAGGGCCTGCGGGATGACGGCCGTGCCGGTGTTCTCGTCGATGGTCGTCGATCGGCCCCACATCGCGAAGCGGTCGGCGCCGCGGTCGACGCGAATCGCGGAGGCGAGCCAGGGGAGGGCGTCGACGGCGGCGTGCGCCCCCGCGGCGGTTCCATCGGCGGCGAGGGTCGCGGATCGCGTGAGCTGGGCGAGTTCGGACACGGCGCTCAACTTACGCGATTCGCGTGGACGGATTGTTCACACGGCGTTCACACGCTCGGGACCTTCTGTCCACAATCGTTCCCCATGCTGGACGGAGCGTCCCCACAGAAAGAACTCCGTGAACTCCATCCTCCTCTTCGATTTCGACGGCACCATCGCGCTCGGTGATGGCCCGGTCCTCGCCTACGCGCAGCAGGTCGCTGCCGCCCTCGGTGGTGACGACACCTTCGTCGACGTCATCCGCGCGGTCCTCACCTCCGCCGATGACGATGCACTCGACGGCTACGACGCCGTGCGCCGCGTCGCCGAGACCCGGGGCGCGGATGCGACCCTCCTCAGCACCGCATACCTCGCCAGCCGCGCGCAGCTCGGCACGGCGGAGGCGCCGATCGACGCGCCCGAAGGCCTCGCCGATTTCCTCGAATCGGTCGATGCCGAACGGATCCTCGTCACGAACGCGCCGGCGATCCGCATCGTCGAAGCGCTCGAGGCGCTCGGTCTCCACGGGCTGTTCGACCGGATCGTCACCGGCGCCGGCAAGCCGAAGGGACTCGAGGCCGTGCTCGCCGCGCTCCCCGCCGACGCCCGCGTCCTGAGCATCGGCGACATCTGGCACAACGACCTCGCCCCCGCGCATGCCCGCGGCCACGCAACCGCGCTGATCGGCGGATTCTCCGACCCGAACGCCACCCCGACCTTCCGTGCCGCCGAGTTCTCGACGCTGGTACCCCAGCTCGAGGCCTGGCTCCGCGGCTGAAGCCACACCCTCCCTCACACACCCACACCCACCGAAGGATGACCATGCGTACCTCTCTCCTCCGCTCCTCCGCAGCGGGCGTCATCGCCGTCGGCGCGCTGCTGACCGTCGCGCTCGCCGGCTGCTCCAGCAGCACCGGCGCCCCTGACGCGTCCGCCGCTCCCGCCGCCGACCCCGACTCGATCGTGCTCGCCCTCGTCCCCTCGCAGGATCAGGACGGACTCGTCGACACCGCAGCGCCCCTCACCGACTACCTCACGAAGGAGCTCGGCATCGACGTCACCGGCGTCGTGTCGAAGGACTACCAGGCCGCCGTCGAGGCGATGGGTGCCGGCCAGGCGCAGATCGGCTTCCTGCCGTCGCTGCAGCTGTGGCAGGCGAACGACATGTACGACGCGAAGGTCGTGCTGCAGACCGAGCGCAACGGCAACATCACCTACCCCGCGCAGTTCATGACGAACAACCCCGACAAGTACTGCGACGACGAGCCGGTCGAGCGCGACGGGATGCTGTTCTGCAACGGTGCCGACGCCATGAAGGGCCCTGCGGGCCTCGACAGCATCGACAAGGTGAAGGGTGCGAAGGTCGCCGTGCTCGGCCCCGGTTCGCCCGCCGGCTACATCTACCCGATCGTCGCGCTGCAGGAGGCGGGCCTGGACACCGACACCGACATCCAGCAGATCCCCGTCACCGCGAACGACGCCTCCGTGCTCGCCGTCTACAACGGGGACGCCGAGGTCGGCTTCAGCTTCTGGGACGCGCGCACGATCGTCGCGAAGGACACCCCCGACGTCGGACAGAAGGTCGTCGTGTTCGCGATGACCGAGGAGATCCCGAACGACGGCGTCGCGCTCTCGTCCGACCTCTCGCCCGAGCTGCAGGACCGCATCACGAAGGCGCTCGAGGACTTCTCGAACACCCCGGAGGGCTCTGAGATCCTCACCAGCATCTACTCGATCACCAAGCTCGCGCCGGCCGACCCCGACTCGCTCGACGTCGTGGCCCGCGCCGCGCAGGCTCTGGGGCTCCAGTAAATTGTCCGATCAGATCCAACACGTGGACGCCGCAGCTCCGGCTGCGGCGTCCACGCCGTGGTCCATCCGTCTCGACGAGGTCACGGTGCGCTACCCGAACGGGACGCTCGGCCTGAATCGGGTGTCCCTCGAAGTCGACGCAGGGGAGATGGTCGTGGTCGTCGGGCTCTCTGGGTCGGGCAAATCCACGCTCATCCGCGCGATCAACGGGCTCGTGCCCGTCACGAGCGGGATGCTCGACGTCGGCGAGCATCGCGTGAGCGGGGCCTCGCCGCGCACGCTCCGGCGCCTCCGCGGCGACATCGGGATGGTCTTCCAGGGGTTCAACCTCGCAGGCCGCGCGAGCGTACTGCAGAACGTGCTCGTCGGGCGCCTCGCGCACACACCGCTCTGGCGCACACTCCTGGGCGTCTACCCGGAAGCCGACAAGCAGCTCGCGTATCACGCGCTCGATCGCGTCGGCATCCTGCCCAAGCTCCACTCCCGCGCCTCCGAGCTCTCCGGTGGCCAGCAGCAACGCGTCGCGATCGCGCGCGCACTGGCACAGGAACCCCGCATCGTCCTCGCCGACGAGCCGGTCGCGAGTCTCGACCCGCCCACCGCGCATGGGGTGATGAACGATCTGCGGCGCATCAACCGCGACCTGGGCATCACGGTGCTCGTCAACCTGCACCTGCTCGACCTCGCTCGCGAGTACGGGGCGCGGATGATCGGCATGCGCGCCGGCGAGATCGTCTACGACGGTCCGGCGACCAGTGCGACGGATGCCGATTTCGAGAGCATCTACGGGCGCTCCCTCACCCCCGACGACCGGTTGGACGCATGAGCGCCTCCGCCCCTCCCGTCCTCGACATCCCCACCCGGCCACGCGGGGCCTGGAAGGGGCCGGCGGTGGTGGCCGCCGTCGTGGTCGTCACCGTCGTGATGTGCCTGCCGGTGATCGGCATCGGGGTCGACTTCTCCGCCATCGCGCGCAACTGGCAGAACGGCGCCGACAAGATCGTCAGGCTGCTCGTGCCCGATTGGAGCTTCTTCCCCCGCACCGTCGCACCTCTCGTCGAGACGTTGCAGATGGCTGTGATCGCGACCGCCATCGGCGCAGCCGTCTCACTGCCGCTCAGCTTCTGGGCCGCCAGGGCGACCAACCCGAACACTCCGGTACGCATCGTCGTGCGCGGCATCCTCAACGTCATCCGCAGCGTGCCCGATCTGCTGTACGCGGCGATCCTCGTCGCGATGGTCGGGGTCGGCGCACTCCCCGGCATCCTCGCGCTGCTGCTGTTCAACGTCGGCATCATCGTCAAACTCGTCTCGGAGGCGATCGACACCAACGACCGCGGCCCCCTCGAGGCCGGACGCGCGGTGGGGGCCACCCAGACCAAGATCAATCGCACGCTCGCCCTGCCCGACGCCTGGCCCGCCTTCGCCAACCAGACCCTCTACGTGTTCGAACTGAACGTGCGGGCGTCGACGGTGCTCGGGCTCGTGGGCGCGGGCGGCATGGGCTTGCTCATCGATGCGGTGCGCACCTTCTACCGCTACGACCAGCTCTCGCTCATCATCCTGGAGATCCTCATCGTCGTCGTCGTGATCGACCTCGTCTCGGACGCCATCCGACGGAGGCTCGTATGAGCGCGGCGCTCACCGTCATCCCCGCCAAGCCCCGGCGGCCCTGGCTGATCGCAGGCTGGGCTCTCGTCACGGGCATCGTCGTGCTCGCGTTCTGGTCGATCGACATCGACTGGTCCCGTCTCGCCGACCTGCCGTCCGAGATCATCCGATACACCTTCCTGATGTTCGCCCACCCGAACTGGGAGAAGCTGCCGGAAGCCCTGTGGCAGACGTGGCGGAGCATCGAGATGGCCTGGGTCGGCACGATCCTCGGCATCGTGCTCGCGACTCCGCTGAGCCTGCTCGCCGCCCGGGGATTCGGCCCCGCCTGGCTGCGTGCCCTCCTGCGCGGACTCTTCTCGCTCATCCGTGCGGTGCCCGAGATCATCATCGCGATCGTGATCCTCTCGGTCACCGGCCTCACCCCGTTCACGGGTGCGCTCGCCCTCGCCGTCAACGGCATCGGCACCCTCGGCAAGTGGGGGTACGAGGCCGTCGAGGCCGTGCCCCGCGGTCCGATCGAGGCGGCGCGTGCGGCGGGCGGCGGCACCCTCCAGGTGCTGCGCTGGGGTGTGTGGCCACAGGCTGAACCGGCGTTCTGGTCGTTCTGGCTCTACCGCTTCGAGATCAACGTGCGCTCCTCGGCCGTGCTCGGACTCATCGGGGTCGGGGGAATCGGCGACATGCTCACGTCCTACACGCAGTACCGTGAGTGGTCGACGGTGGGTGTCCTGCTCATCGTGGTCGTCGTGGTGACGATGCTGATCGATGCGGCCTCCGGCGCCATCCGCCGCCGGATCATGGAGGGAGCCCGTGCCCGTGTTCTCGTCTAGCGCCCCGCCCACCGCGCGCATCGCGGCGGTGCTCAACACACTGCAGCCCGCCGAGCGCCGCGTGGCCGAGCTGATCGTCGAATCGGCCGACGAGGTCGTGGAGTGGACGGCACAGGAGCTCGCCGACCGTGCCGGGGTCGGTCGTGCCACGGTCGTGCGCACCTGTCAGGGCATCGGCTACCGCGGGTATCCGCAGCTGCGGGTCGCGCTCGCGGCCGAGCTGGGCGGGGCGCCGGGGGAGGCGGCGGTCGATCACGGTCCGGGCGTGCTCGGACGCATGCGGGGGGAGATCGACCGTCTGGCCGCCTCGCTGCCCGCACTCGCCAGCCTGCTGGATGGGGATGCGGTGGCCGAGGCCGTGCGTCTGGCGGCATCCGCTCGCCGTCTGCTCGTGCTCGCCAACGGCCTGTCCTCACCCATCGCGAACGACCTGGCGATGCGCCTGACCGCGTCCGGGCGGTCGGCGGAGTTCATCGCCGATGCGATCGCACAGCAGATCGCCGCGCGTCATCTCACTCCGGACGATGTGTGTCTCGTCGTGAGCGGCTCCGGCGCCAACGAGGCGAGCCTGCGCGTCGCGACGGCGGCGGCGCGGGGCGGTGCGAGGGTGATCGCCTTCACCTCGTTCGCGTCGTCGGCGCTCACCGAGGTCGCGTCCCTGTCTCTGGTGATCGCGCCCACCGGGGTGAGCTTCCGCGACGAGCTCGAGCACACGTCGCGGGTGGCCTATCTCGTGTTCGCGGAGGTGTTCGCCGCGGCGGTCACCGCCGAGCGGGGTGACGATGCCGTGCAGGCCCGTGCCCACGTGCTCGAGGTCGTCTCCGCCAACCTCGGGGAGAGCGCGCCGGACTAGCGCCGCCCGCGGAGGCGGCACTAGTCAGGAGTCACGCGGTCGCTCGTGGCGGGTTGTACATGAATTCGACGCGGATGCCGTCGTCGTCCTCGACGAACGAGGCGTAGTAGCGGTTCGAGTAGCGGGGATACTCCTTCGGCTCGCGGACCGCCGACCACCCGGCATCCGTGGCGACCGCGTGCAGGCGATCGACGTCGTCGCGCGTGGGCACGGCGAACGCGATGTGTTGCCATCCGATCCGACCATGCCGATGCGGACCCGAGTCCTCATCCCAGGTGTAGAGGATGATCTCCGTCTCGTCGCCGTTGTTCCACGAGATCGAGTGGTCGTTCGCGCCGCCGCTCTGATAGCCGAGCGCGGTGAGAACCGGATGGAACTGCGCCCGGCCGCGCTCGAGGTCGTCGACGGTGATACCCAGATGATCCAGAAGAGCCATGCGCTCAGTCTTCCAGCCGGGTCCGACGTGGCACTAGTGCGGTGCGTGGTACTCGGCCTCGCCGCGCTTCCAGTAGCCCTTCACGACGGCGTTCGCGGTGTCGACGCCCCAGCGCTCGAGCAGCGCCCGGCCCGGCTTGACGATCGACTGCTCCGCGGCGATGAACACGAAGGGATCCGCGCCGACGGCGTCGTCGGCGCTCAGCTCCTCGAGGAAGGCGATGAGGGCGGAGCCGGCGGGGGCCGGTCCACGGTGCAGCCACTCGATCTCGACCGGTGCTGCGATATCGACCTCTCGGCCGGGATTCACGGTCTCGACGACGATGCGTGCCGGTGTGTCTTCGGGGATCAGCGCGGCGAAGCGACGGATCGCGGGGATGGCCGTCTCGTCGCCGACCAGCAGCCACGACCCGGGTTCGCCCGCCAGCACCGCGGAGCCGCGAGGGCCGCCGACGCCGATCGTCGACCCGAGCGGTGCGGTCGCGGCCCAGGGCGCGGCGACCCCCTGATCGCCGTGGACCGCGAACTCGACATCGAGCCAGTCCGCGCCCCACGCGAGCGGGGTGTACTCGCGGCTCGGAGAGGCCCGCAGCTCCTCGACGGAGTCGGTCGGCCCTGCGGGGAAGAACAGACGCATGTGATCGTCGGCGCCGGGGGAGTCGAAGCCCGAGAGGTCGGAGCCCGTCAGGCGCACGCGCACGAAGTCCGGAGCCAGCCATTCGCGGGCGCTCAGGGTGACGTTGCGGAAGCGCAGCTCGAGGCCGCGACGCTCGATCGAGAAACCGGATTTCGTATCGCTCATGAAGTAAGGCTAACCTAAATGGAACGAGGTAAGGTCGCCCTCACCTCGTCATCCCGGCGCCCATCGTGTGCGCACACATCCCGCAGAACAGGAGTCTCTCCATGTCCGTGCCCAGAACCCTCACCGCCACGAGCGTCGCCCTCGTCGGCCTCCTCGCCCTCGCCGGCTGCGCGTCCGGTGCCACGGCGGAACCGGAAAAGACCGAATCCGCAGCGGGATCCGTCACGATCGAGGACAACACCGGCACGCACGAGATCGAGACTCCGCCGACCTCCGTCGTCGCTCTCGACAACCGCACCTTCCAGACGCTCTCCGACTGGGGGGTCGAGCTCTCCGCCGGTGCCGTCGCACTCATGCCGGAGACCGTGTCGTATGTGAAGGACGACGGGATCGTCGACATCGGCCTGCACAGCGAGCCCGACCTCGAGGCGGTCGTCGCGGTCGAGCCCGACCTCATCATCAGCGGACAGCGCTTCACACAGCACAACACGGCGATCGCCGACCTCGTGCCCGATGCCGCCATCATCGACCTCGAGCCGCGCGAGGGCGAGCCCTTCGACGAGGAGCTCAAGCGTCAGGTCACCGTGCTCGGCGAGATCTTCGGCAAGCAGGACGAGGCCCAGAAGCTCGTCGACGACTTCGACGCCGCGGTCGAGCGCGCCAAGGCCGCCTACGACGATGCCGACACCGTCATGGCCGTGAACACCTCGGGCGGCGAGATCGGCTACCTCGCCCCGACCGTCGGCCGCTCGCTCGGCCCGATCTACGACATCCTCGGCCTCACGCCCGCGCTCGAGGTCGACGACGCGAGCGACGACCACCAGGGCGACGAGATCTCGGTCGAGGCGATCGCGGCCTCGAACCCCTCCTGGATCCTCGTGCTCGACCGTGACGCCGTGTTCGCCGCGGACACCCCCGACTACGTGCAGGCGGCCGAGATCCTCGAGAGCTCCGAGGCCCTCGCCGGCGTCACCGCCGTGAAGGACGAGCAGATCGTCTACATGCCCACCGACACCTACCTGAACGAGGGCATCCAGACGTACACGACGTTCCTCAACGACTTCGCCGACGCGCTCGAGAAGAGCGCGAACTGAGCTCTCGCGGCGGCATCCGGCTGATCCGGATGCCGCCGCACCGTCATCATGGTCACCACTGACATCACCGCGCCGCCCCGCAACGCCGGGCGGCTCTTCGACGTGAAGCTGCTCATCGGCGTGCTCGTCGTCGCCGCCCTCCTCGTGATCTCGCTCTTCACGGGCGTGTACGACGTCACCGGCGCCGAAGACGGCGCGCAGATGTTCCAGATCACGCGCATCCCCCGCACGATCGCCCTCGTCCTCGCCGGCGCCTCCATGGCGATGGCCGGCCTCGTCATGCAGCTGCTCACCCAGAACCGCTTCGTCGAGCCGACCACCACCGGAACCACCGAGTGGGCCGGTCTCGGGCTCCTCCTGGTCATGATCCTGGTGCCCCAGCCGTCGCTCCCGCTGCGGATGGCCGGTGCAGTTCTCGCGGCCTTCATCGGGACGATGGTGTTCTTCGCCTTCCTGCGTCGCGTGGCCCTCAAGTCCTCGCTCATCGTCCCGATCGTCGGCATCATGCTCGGCGCCGTCGTCGGTGCGCTGTCGACCTACATCGCGCTGGCCACCAACTCGCTGCAGATCGTCGGGGTCTGGTTCGCCGGCAGCTTCACGTCGGTGATGCGCGGCCAGTACGAGATGCTCTGGATCGTGGCCCTCATCGGCGTGGTCGTCTTCGTCGTCGCCGACCGACTGACGATCGCCGGCCTCGGCGAGGAGGTCGCGACGAACGTCGGTGTGAACTACAACCGGATCATCCTGCTCGGCACCGTGCTGATCGCGGTGACGACGGGTGTCGTCACGGTCGTCGTCGGCAACCTCCCCTTCCTGGGGCTGATCGTGCCCAACATCGTCTCGATGGTGCGCGGCGACGATCTGCGCAGCAACCTGCCCTGGGTGTGCCTGCTCGGCATCGCGATCGTCACCGTGTGCGACATCATCGGACGCACCATCATCATGCCGTTCGAGGTTCCCGTCTCCCTGATCCTCGGCGTCGTCGGCGCCGTGGTGTTCGTGCTCCTCCTGCTCAGGCAGCGGCGACGTGGCTAACGGGGTGAGCGACGTGGCAGTGGAGGTTTCGTCACGATCCGCGGGGGCGTTCACGACCGCGCGGGCGCGCCGCCGCTACGTCATCGTGCTCGGCATCCTCATCGTCCTCGCCGCCGTCTTCGGCTTCGGACTGCTCGCGTGGGCGAACCCCATGCCGGTCGGCTCGACGGGGTTCTGGCGCATCGCCCAGCACCGCGCGACCGACGTCACCGTGATGGCGCTCGTCGCGGTCGCACAGGCCGTCGCCACCGTGAGCTTCCAGACCGTGACGAACAACCGCATCATCACGCCGTCGATCATGGGCTTCGAGTCGCTCTACCGCGTGGTGCAGACCTCGACGGTGTACCTGTTCGGGGTGGCCGGGCTCGTCGCGATCCAGGGCATCGGGCAGTTCGCGATCCAGGTGGCGATCATGGTCGCCCTCGCGGTGGCGCTGTACGGGTGGCTACTCTCGGGGCGCTACGGCAACCTGCAGATCATGCTCCTGGTCGGCATCGTGATCGGCGGCGGTCTCGGGGCGATCGCCACATTCATGCAGCGGCTGCTCACCCCGAGCGAGTTCGATGTGCTGGCCGCACGTCTGTTCGGCAACGTGTCGAACGCCGACGCCTCCTACCTTCCGCTCGCGATCCCGCTGGTGATCGCGGCATCCGCGCTTCTCTGGCTCCGCTCACGTCGACTCAACCTGATGGCCCTCGGCCCTGACGCGGCGCGCTCCCTCGGCGTCGACCATCGGCGGGAGCTGTTCATCGTGCTGTTCCTGGTCGCCGTGCTGATGGCGACCTCGACCGCTCTGGTCGGTCCGATGACGTTCCTCGGCTTCCTGGTGGCGACGCTCGCGTACCAGTTCGCCGACACGCACGATCATCGACTCATCTTCCCGGTCGCGGTTCTCACGGCCTTCGCGATCCTCGCCGGTGCGTACTTCGTGATGAAGAACGTGTTCTATGCGCAGGGGATGGTGTCGATCCTGATCGAACTCGTCGGCGGCACCGTGTTCCTCATCGTCATCCTCAGAAAGGGCAGACTGTGATCGCTCTCGACGGCGTCCGCCGGGACTACAGCAGCGAGGTCGCGATCGGCCCCGTCGATCTCGAGATCCCCGCGGGCGGGATCACCGCGCTCATCGGTCCGAATGGCGCAGGAAAATCCACACTGCTCACGATGATCGGCCGACTGAGTGGAATGGATGCCGGTGCCATCGAGATCGCCGGTCTCGACGTGGCGTCGACCAAATCGAAGGATCTCGCGAAGGTCGTCTCGATCCTGCGCCAGGAGAATCACTTCGTCACCCGGCTCACCGTGCGCCAGCTGGTCGGCTTCGGGCGCTTCCCGCACTCGAAGGGGCGGCTGAACCGGACCGACGAGGAGATCATCAGCCGGGCGATCGACTTCCTCGACCTCGGCGCGCTGGAGGGCAGATACCTCGATGAGCTGTCCGGCGGTCAGCGTCAGCGTGCGTACGTCGCGATGGTCCTGGCACAGGACACCGAATTCGTGCTGCTGGACGAGCCGCTGAACAACCTCGACATGCGACACGCTGTGCAGATGATGAAGCACCTGAGACGGGCGGCGGAGGAACTCGGTCGCACGATCGTGATCGTGCTGCACGACATCAACTTCGCGGGACACTATGCCGACCACATCTGCGCCATGAAGGACGGCGCCGTCGTGGAGTTCGGCTCGCCGGCCGCGATCATGACGGATGAGGTGCTCACGCGGGTGTTCGACACGCCCGTGCGTGTGGTCGACGGGCCGTCGGGGCCGCTCGCCGTCTACTACTGACTCGCCGGCCGCTCCTGCGTCGCCGGGCTCTCAGAGCTCGATGCCGTGGTCTTCGTCGTTGACCCCGGCGTTGTTGCCGCGGCGCGACTCGTAGCCGAGGAACCAGCCGAGCCACACGATCGCGGCGAGCAGCACGCCGAGCCACACGTTCTGGAAGATCAGCCCGACGACGACGCCGACGATCAGCAGGCCGACGGTGACGAAGATGCGCAGTGCGGTACGGGACATGGCACCAGCTTAGGTGGCGGGGTCAGCGGTCGCGATGGTCTTCGGGGGCGAGACGAGGACCCCGGCGCGGCTCCTGCACCCCGCTGGCGGAGAGCAGGCGGACGACACGCTGTCGCTGACCGGTCCAGGGGGCGAGGAGCTCGAGCATCCCGTCGTCGTCGGTGCGCTTTCCCGTCAGCGCGTAGCCGACCTCGTGCGCGAGGTGGTAGTCGCCGACGCTGACCGCATCCGGATCACCGAGCGCGCGGATGCGCGTCTCCGCCGACGTCCAGACCCCCACTCCGGGAAGGCTGGTGAGCACGCGGTCGCGGTCTGCCCCGCCGGCGGCCATCCGCACGGCGCGTGCGATGCGGTCTCCGCGCTCGGCCGCGCGCACGAGGGTCCGCGACTGGGGCGGCTCGACTCCGGCGCGGTGCCAGGCCCACGAGGGGATGCGGAACCACTGCTCGGGGGAGGGCGCCGCGAACATCGGTCGCGGTGTCGGTCCTGGCGCACGTGCACCGAAGCGGGTGACCAGCCAGCGCCACGCGCCGAAGGCCTGCATGCCCGTCACCTTCTGCTCGATGATCGCGCACGCGAGCGCGTCGAACACCTCGTCGGTGCGGGTGAGCCGCAATCCCGGGTGCCGTCGCGCGGATTCGGCGATGAGGGGATGCCGCGACGCATCGAAGTCCCCGGCGTCGTCCTGGGCGCCGCAGAGTGCGGGCACGAGATCGAGGGCGACGTCCGATCCGGGACCCCACGCGGTCGCGTGCACCTCGCCGCCGATCATGCGCAGGGCCACTGTCGTCGGTCCGAGGGGTGTGCGCATCGCGCGCCAGATGACGGGACCGTCGACGACCATCGTCGGGTCGGTGCCGCCGCGACGGAGCATGCCGACGGTGCGACGGAGGTCGAGCTCGTGCGGCGGGCGGTAGACGGTCTCCTGAGCGGGGACGGTGCGAGCGGCGTCTGCCGCTGTGGGGTCCGCTGTCAGGGTCATGCGCCCACCCTACGCGCCGGTTCTGACACCGACGCCGGACGACTCAGAAGCGGTCGGGCGAGGGGGTGCCGTGGCCGTAGCGGATGACGACGTCGGCGTGGCGGTCGAAGCGGTAACCGATGCCGCGCACGGTGCGGACGATGTCCTCGTAGCGGCCGAGCTTGGCGCGGAGACGACGCACGTGCACGTCGATCGTGCGCTCGCCAGGGGTCTCGTCGTCCTGCGCCTGCCAGAGGGCGGAGACCAGCTCGCTGCGCTCGATCGTGCGACCCTCGCGGAGCACGAGGTACTGCAGCAGCTCGAACTCCTTGTACGTGAACGCGGCGGACTCGCCGTCGATCAGGACGCGCTTGCGGGAGATGTCGACCGTGACGCCGCTCTCCTCGTCAGTCGCATCCTCCTCGGCGGCCGCCTTGGTCCGGGCGATGGCGCCGGGCTCCTGCAGAGCGAGGCGGACGACGTCGAGGTCGCGTCCTCCCGAGCCGTGCGGCGCGAGGGCGACGGTGGCGTGGGTCTCGGCTCCCGGCGCGAGCTCGGCCAGGGTGCGGCGCAGAGCGTCGACGAGCAGCGGGAGGCTGACGCCGGCCTCGGCGGCCTTGATCTCGTCCAGGCCGACGTAGAGGGCGAAGCCGCGGGGCGAGCGCACGGCGGGAAGATCGGCGCCGGCGGTGGAGAGCGGTGCGGTGGCCTCCGGCTGCGTGCGGATCGCGGCGGCGGTGGCGGTGGCGGGACGCTCGAGAAGTGCGGTGTTCGACATGATGATGAAGTCCTCAGGACGTGAGCCCGGATCGAGCGGGGCTCTGATGCGTTGCATGAATGACCGGCGGAGCCGGGAAGCGAGCAAGGGTGGATGCTCGGTGACACTGACCTCGCAGATGGCGAGGAGTTCAGGTCAGGCGGGGTGGCTGTTCGTTCAGCGACACATTCGGCAACACATGCCAACGCGACCGGGCATCATCATCCCGGCAGTCCTGTTCGCCTCCTGGGCGGACAAAGGGCTTGCGTTGGTGGTCATGGGGGGATTATGTCTGATCGTGACGCCCCATGTCAAAACGCCCGGGTGCTCCGGGCGGGCGTAACGTGGAGCGAATGACGATCTCGCACACTGTCGGCGGCTTCATCCTGACCGACGAGAAAGATGCTTCTCGGTACACGCTCATGCGCGACGGCAAGCTCGTGAGCGTGCTCGACTACCGCGATGACGGTCACACGATCGCCCTCACCAGGGCCTTCACGATCCCGACTTTCCGCGGCAACGGCTACGCGGGCAAGGTCGTGGAGGGGGCGGTGGCCGACATCGAGGAGCGCGGTGACCGCAAGGTCGACGCCGTGTGCTGGTACGTGTCGGACTGGTTCTCCGCCCACCCGGAGCACGGGGGCCTGCTGCGCACCCGCTGACTCTCCGGCCGTATGACGAAGTGTTACGGCTGCTGCCTGCCAGGATGAGGGCATGAGACTCGCCGAAGCCCTCACCGCACGAGCCGATCTGCAGCGCCGCATCGAGCAGCTGCGGGCGCGCATCGTCGCGAACGCCCGGTACCAGGAGGGGGAGGAGCCTGCGGAGGACGCGGCCGCCCTGATCGTCGAGGCGGATGCCGCACTGACGCAGCTTCGCGATCTCATCCGGCGCATCAATGCCACGAACGCGCGTCTCGATCTGGGGGCGGACGGCACGATGACCGATGCCCTCGCTGCCCGCGACGTGCTGAGGGCCCGCCACTCCCTGTTGACGGATGCGGCGTCCGCGGCGTCCGGATCGAGCGATCAGTATCTGCGGCAGATGCGGTCGGAGCTGCGGCAGGTGTCCGCGCTCCCGGTCGCACAGCTGCGGTCGCGCGCCGACGCCGTCGCGCAGGAGCTGCGCGAGCTCGACAACCGGATCCAGCAGGCGAACTGGTCGAACGACCTCGAGGAGGAAGACGGAAGTCGGTAGTCGTGACGAAGCGGGCACAACCCTCAGCCGGCGGGGCAAGTCCGGCACCTGTCGGGCGGAGGGCAGCCCCGATCTCGCATCGCGCAGCCCCGCACCCCGCACAGGTGAAGGTGCACAGCGCATCTCGCATCACCGCGTGCCGATCGTCGTGACGAGGGTGGGTCAGGGGACCTTCCACTTCCTCCTCAGGCTGTAAGGGCGCGCTGCGGCACGCCTCGGACGGAATGTCGGAGGGGGTTCGTACCGTGTGAGTATGCGGATCCTGCACACCTCCGACTGGCACATCGGCCGGACGTTCCATGGCAACTCGACCATGGACGCCCTCGCCGAGGTGCTCGGAGCGCTCACCGCGCAGGTCCGCGAGAACGCGGTCGAGGTCGTGGTCGTCGCGGGCGACGTGTTCGACTCCGCGACACCGTCGGGTGCCGCCTACACGCTGCTCGGCGACGCCCTGGTGGCGCTGCACGAGACGGGTGCCCGCGTCATCGTCACGAGCGGCAACCACGATTCGGCCGCACGGCTCGGCTTCCAGGCCCGCCTGCTGCGCGAGGACATCCACGTGCTGACCGATCCGCTCGGGGTCGGGGTGCCCGTGACCGTGGCCGACGCCCATGGGCCGGTGCACTTCTTCGGCATCCCCTACCTCGAGCCCGCGATCGTCCGCCAGCACTGGCCCGACGGCGACGGCGAGGGACGCCAGCTGCGCACCCAGGCGCAGACCATGGCCCATGCGATGGACCTGGTCCGCGCCGGCATGAAGAGGCACGAGGGGCGATCCGTGGCGATCGCGCACTGCTTCGCTGCCGGCGTCGATGCGACCGCCGGGCTCGAACGCGAGGTGCGCCAGGGCGGCCTCGATGTCGTACCCCTGAGCGTGTTCGACGGTCCGGACTACGTGGCGCTCGGCCACATCCACGGGCGGCAGCAGCTCAGCGACCGGGTTCGCTACGCGGGCGCTCCTCTGCACTACAGCTTCGGAGAGCAGCAGAAACCCCGCGGCTCCTGGCTCGTCGACATCGACGCCGAAGGTCTCGCCGAAGTCGAGTGGCTGGAGCTGCCGGTGCCGCGCCGCCTCGTCACGCTGACCGGTGCGCTCGCCGAGCTCCTGTCCGCGGATCTGGTCGCCGCGCACGCCGAGGACTGGGTCTGTGCGATCTACACCGACGCGGTCCCGCAGACCGAGCCGATGCGGCGTCTTCGTGAGAGCTACCCCTACTGCGCCATGGTTCAGCACCAGCCCGACGTCAGGGCTGAAGCCGACGAGCGCTCCTACGCGCAGCGGCTGCGCACCGCGGTCACCGACGCCGATCGCATCGAGGCCTTCCTCGAGCACGTGCGGGCGGGACACGGGCCGACCGAGGCGGAGAGCGAGCTGATCCGCGCGGTGCTCGACGAGCGCGTGCGCGCCGAGGCGCTCGTCTAGATGCGTCTTCATCGGCTGGAGGTCGAAGGGTTCGGCCCGTTCCGCTCCCGTCAGACCGTCGACTTCGATGCGTTCGCCGACGACGGGATCTTCCTGATCGCCGGACGCACCGGCGCGGGCAAGTCGAGCATCCTCGATGCGGTCTGCTTCGGCCTCTACGGGGGAGTGCCGCGCTACGACGGCGGCGAGAAGCGACTGCGCAGCGACCACTGCGAGCCCGATGACCCCTCCGAGGTCGTCGTCGAGTTCAGCACGCCCGCCGGCCGGTTCCGGGTGACCCGGTCGCCGGAGTACCTGCGTCCCGCCAAGCGCGGCGGCGGCATGACGAAGCAGGCCGCTGGTGTGGCGCTCGACGAGTGGACCGACGCCAGCTGGGTGGGGCGCGCGGCACGGGCGGTCGATGTCGGCAACGAGCTCGACGAGATCCTGCAGCTCAGCCGCGAGCAGTTCCTGCAGGTGATCCTGCTCGCGCAGAACCGATTCTCGGAGTTCCTGCTGGCGGGGAGCCGCGATCGCCAGGCGCTGTTGCGGCGGTTGTTCGGCACCCAGCGGTTCGAAGATGTGCAGGCGCGATTCGACGAGCGTCGCCGGCAGGCGGAACAGGTACTCGGCGCCCGACTCGCCACGGTCGAAGCCCGCGTCGACGAAGCCGAGCGTCTCGTGACGACCGCAGCCCTTTCCGGAGACACCGAAGAAGGCGTGGCGCCGTCGGCCGAGGCGTCTCCTGTGCCGTCGACGATCGCCGAGCGCCTCGACGCCCTCCGGCGGGCGAAGGCGCGTGCCGACTACCGCGCCGAGCGTCGAGCATCGGAGCGGGCCGATGCGGAGAAGCGATCGGCGGATGCGGATGCGAAGCTTGCGGCGACGCGTGAAGAGCAGCGTGCTCAGCGTGAACGCGATCGTGCGCGTGCGGCGCTCGAGCGTCTCGATGCCGAGGTCCCGCTGATCGACGAGGCGCGTGCCGAGCTCTCGGCTGCGCGCGCGGCCGAGGCGCTGCGGTCGACGATCGCCGCCGCCGCTCGAGCGCAGGGTGCCGTCGCGGATGCCGAGGAGCACGAGCAGAATGCACGCGCCGCCTGGGACGCCTTCGAGGTCGACGTCGAGGTCGAAGCCGCCGGCGACCTCGCGGCCTGGGCGGCCGCGCGCACGCGGGAGAGCGGCGCCTGGGAGCGCGCGCACGAGCTCGAGCAGAACACGCCGGCTCTCGATGCCGCCCTGCAGTCCGCGGAGCAGGCTGTCGTGGCCGCCGCCGCTCGCATCGACACCGGAGACGCGGAGCGTGCTTCCCTCCCCGAAGCGGTCGCCACGCTGACGGCGGAGCGCGACGAGACACGACGCCTGGCCGACCGGGCCGACGACCTGAAGTCGGCGCAGGAGACCTCCGATGCCCGACGTGCGGCCGCGCGCGAGGAGGAGCGGCTGCGGGCCGCGCAGACGGCGTCCGAGATCGAGCTCACCGAAGCCACCGCGGCGCATGCCGCCGCCCAGACGACCCTCGCACAGCTGCGGCAGCGCCGGACGGACGGCATGGCGGGGGAGCTCGCCTCGACCCTCCGGCCGGAACACCCCTGCCCCGTCTGCGGCGCCATCGAGCACCCGACACCCGCAACGCACTCCGATCCGGTCCTCCCCGAAGACATCACGCGCGCGGAAGAGGCCCGCGACGCCGCGTCGCAGCGCGAGCGCGAGCTCGCAGCGACCGCCTCCGCTCTGCGCGCCGAGCTCGCCGCCGTCGCCGCCCGTGCCGACGGGCGGAGCATCGAGCAGGCCGACGTCGAGCACGCAGAGGCGTCCGCAGCACACGCCCGCAGCCTCGCCGCCGCAGAGGAGCTGAAGCAGCTCGATGCGCGGCTCGGTGAGATCGTCGCCCGCGCCGAACGGCTGGACGCCGAGCGTGCAGACGATGCGAGGGCCCTCGCCGAAGCCCGAGAGCACCACGTCATCCTGCGGGAGCGGAGTGCAGAGGCGCGTGATCTGATCGCCGAGGCCAGGGGCGGATTCGACACGGTCGCCGCCCGACTCGCCGACATCTCCGCGAAGATCGCCGCTGCCCGTCGTCTCGGGGAGGCGATCGCGGAGCACGAGCGCAGAACACGAGCACGCGCCGAGGCGGAGGCCGAGCGGGATACGGCGCTCGCCGTCTCCTCCTTCGACGACGTGTCCGCCGCCGAACACGCCCTGCGCTCGGTCGCCGCGCAGGAGGCTCTCGACGCGCGGATCACCCAGCACGCGGTGCAGCGCGAGAAGGAACGCGCTGTCCTGTTCGATCTCGAGCTGCGCACCCTCCCGGAAGAAGCGATCGACCTCGCCCCCGCCGAACAGGCATCGGCTGCGGCTCGTGCCACCTGGACGGCCGCGGTCGACGAGGCGGCCCACGCCACCGGCACGGCGGAGCGCCTCGGAGGACTGATCGAGTCCGCCGCCGCGGAGCAGGCCCGCACCGCCGACGACGCCGCCGAATACGAGGTTTTGCAGAACCTCGCCGACACGATCTCAGGACGCGGAGCGAACACGCGGAAGATGACGCTGGAGACGTTCGTCCTCGCCGCCGAGCTCGAGGAGATCGTCGAAGCGGCCAACCGTCGGCTCCGCGACATGTCGACCGGGCGCTACCAGCTGCAGCATTCCGACGCGCTCGCCGCCCGCGGGGCGGCATCCGGCCTCGGCATCGTGGTCTTCGACGCTTTCACCGGGCAGACGCGACCGCCGCAGTCGCTGTCCGGCGGCGAGACGTTCCTCACCTCGCTCGCCCTCGCCCTCGGACTGGCCGAAGTCGTCACGGCGCGTGCCGGCGGCATCCGCCTCGACACCCTCTTCATCGACGAGGGTTTCGGCTCTCTCGACGGCGACACGCTCGACGTCGCGATGCGCACCCTCGACGAGCTGCGGCAAGGCGGCCGCACCGTCGGGGTGATCAGCCATGTCGAGGCCATGCAGGAGCAGATCCCGGCGCAGCTCACGGTGCGAGCACTGCCGAACGGGCCGAGTCTCATCGAAGCCCGCTGACGCAACGAAATGGGGCGTTCGCCTCCGGGTCAGACCCCGTATTCGGTGAGGATGAACGCGCGAAGCTGCACGCTGCAGCGCGCTACGGCCTCGCGCCAGTCCGTCAGCGCACCGTCCTCCGCCTGGTCCGACACGGCACGGAAGACGCGGATCGGCACGTCGAACTGTCCGGCGACCCAGATGTAGGCGTACGTCTCCATATCGACCAGAGCCGCGCCGGACGGGCGGATCACGGCGGTGACCTCGGCGTCCTCCACGAAGTGGTCTCCGGTCGCGATCAGCACGCCCTCGCGTCCGGTCGAGACACGTGCGGGCAGGGAGACATGCTGACCGGAGACGCCGTCGAGGTCGGTCACATCGTGCTGGAACGCCGTGCCGACCTCGTGGACGGTGGCCTCGAGATCGGGATCGATCGCGCCAGCCGTGCCGACGACGACGATCTCGTCGTAGACGTCCGCGTCGAGCGCGCGGGTCAGCGCGTACGTCGCCTGCAGCTTGCCGGGACCCGTGACGAGACGGTCGAAGCCGTCGAGCTCCTCCGGGAATGCGGACAGTTCGGATGCGAGGGCGGCGACGAGGAGTTTCACTGCCCCATTCTCTCAGGTCGGATCTGGCAGGAACGTGCGAACGCCGCGGCGTCACCCGGGCGTAACACGAAAGCGCGATACTGATGCGAGGACAAGACGGAGGATGACATGTCGTTGCAGCAGCAGATCTCTGAGGACCTCGGCGTCAATCCCGAGATCGACCCCGAGAGCGAGGTCGATCGTCGCATCGGATTCCTCGCCGACTACCTCCGCACGGCCGGAGCGAGGGGTTACGTGCTCGGGATCTCCGGCGGGCAGGACTCCACGCTGGCCGGACGCCTCGCGCAGCTCGCGGTCGAGCGGGTGCGGGCGGAGGGCGGCGACGCGAGGTTCCTCGCGGTGCGTCTGCCCTACCGCGTGCAGCATGATGCGGCGGATGCCGAGGCCGCACTCGAGTTCATCGCCCCGGACTCCTCGGTCGAGGTCAACATCCAGAACGGTGTCGACGGGGTCGAGGAGGACATCGAGTTCGCCGTCACGAGCGACATCAGCGACTTCAACCGCGGCAACATCAAGGCGCGCGTCCGCATGGTCACGCAGTACGCCCTCGCCGGCCATGACGGGATGCTGGTGATCGGCACCGACCATGCCGCCGAGGCGGTGACCGGTTTCTACACGAAGTTCGGTGACGGTGCGGCCGACATCCTCCCGCTGTCCGGTCTCAGCAAACGGCAGGGACGATCGCTGCTGCAGTTCCTCGACGCGCCGGATCGGCTCGCCTTCAAGGTGCCGACGGCCGACCTTCTCGACGGACAGCCCGGACGCGCGGACGAAGATGAGCTGGGACTCACCTATGAGCAGATCGACGACTTCCTCGAGGGGCGCCCCGTCGACCCCGAGGTCGCCGGGCGCATCGAGGCGAGGTACCTGGCGACGCAGCACAAGCGGCACCTCCCGGTGACCCCCGACGACACCTGGTGGCGCTGACCGCACCTTCGGGAGAGAGGCGCTCCGCTTCGCCCGTGTCGGATGCCGCGGTTAGTGTCGAAGCATCCGACAGAACGGGAGCATCGTGCGGATCGACACTCAGGCGCAGCGCGTCATCTGGAGCGCGAGCGACCTCAAGGCGGCCGCAGAATGCGAGTTCGCGTGGTGTCGGGCGATCGACGCCAAGCTGGGCCGCGTGCCCGCCGTCGAAGAGCCGGAAGACGCGACGCTGAAGCGGGCCGCCGAGCTCGGCGACGTGCACGAGCAGAACGTGCTCGCCCGGTACATCGACGATCTCGGTGACGCGAACGTCCACCGCGTCGAGAAGGTCTCGTCCGTCGATGCCGAAGCGCTGGCCGCCGCGATCGACGAGACCGTGGCCGCACTGCGCTCAGACGCGCAGGTGGTCTTCCAGGCGGCCTTCGCCACAGAGGAGTTCGTCGGCTTCGCGGACTTCCTCCGCAAGGACCACGACGGGCGCTGGCGGGTGCAGGACTCGAAACTCGCCCGCAAGGCCCGTGTGACCGCCCTCATGCAGCTCGCGGCATATGTCGACCAGCTCGACCGCCTCGGCATCCCGCGTTCGGACGAGGTCGATCTCATCCTCGGCGACGGCACCCTCAGTACGCACGTGGTCGACGATCTCCTCCCGCTCTTCCAGGTGCGGCGTGCCCGGCTGCGCGCTCTCATCGCCGACCGCCGCATCTCCGAGGGCGCACCGGGCGCTCCCCTCGCGTGGGGTGATGACCGTGGCGACCTCCAGGTCGTGGCCTGCGGACGCTGTGCGACGTGCGAAGAGCAGGTGATCGCGCACCGGGACCTCTTGATGGTGGCGCGCATGCGACCGGTGCAGCGGGCGCGGCTGCGGGCATCCGGTATCGAGACGATCGATGCGCTCGCCGATGCGACCGACGCTCCGGCGGGCATGAACGTCGACACGTTCGAGACCCTGCGCGCGCAGGCCCGTCTGCAGTTGCGCGCCGATGCCGAAGGTGTGCCGACCTTCGACGTCCACTACGCGCAGGCGATCCACACGCTCCCGCTGCCCAGCCACGGCGACATCTTCTTCGACTTCGAGGGCGATCCCCTCTACACGGAGCCTGCTGCCGACGGCGAGGCGCACTGGGGGATCGACTACCTCTTCGGCTGGGTCGACAACGCCGACCAGTACTCGGCGCTGTGGGCTCATACCTTCGCCGACGAGAAGCGGGCGCTCGAGACCTTCCTCGACTTCGTCAACGCACGCAGGCTGGCGCATCCCGGCATGCACATCTACCACTACGCACCGTACGAGACGTCGCACCTCGTGGCGATGGCGGCACGTCACGGCGTGCGTGAAGGCGAGGTCGATCGGCTCTTGAGAGAAGGCGTGTTCGTCGACCTCTACCCGCTGGTGCTGCGCACGGTCCGCGTCGGCTCCCGGTCGTACTCGATCAAGAAGCTCGAACCGCTCTACATGGGCGAAGACGTGCGCACCAGCGACGTGCAGAAGGGCGACGACTCGATCGTGCAGTACGTCGCGGCGCGCGAGCTCGCGGCGGCGGGGGAGCGGTCCGAGGCCGACGCGGTCCTCGCCGACCTCGCCGACTACAACCGCTACGACTGCGTATCGACACGACGGCTGCGCAACTGGCTCATCGACATCGCCCGGCAGAAGGGCGTGACGCCCGCGCCGCCCGACGACGCCGACGAGGTCATCTACGAGCCGTCGCCCCGCTCGGTCGCGCTGCTCGCCGATGCGGAGCGCGCGGTGGACGACGGCGGCGACGGGCTCGTGCACCGTATCGCCGCGGCCGCCATCGACTACTTCCCTCGGGAGGCGAAGAGCTTCTGGGTGTCGCATTTCCAGCGGCTGCGCGAGCCGGTGACGATGTGGGACGGCACGCGCGACGTGGTGCGGATCGACCGGCCGTCGTCGGCCGTGCGCCGCGACTGGAGCATCGGTGAGGGGCGTCGGGTGATGTCCCGTGACGTCGAGATCCGCGGCGAGGTCTCGCCCGGAACCACGCTCGGCCCCGGCGCGCAGCCGTTCGCGCTCTATGAGGTGCCTGCGCCGTTCGACACCGAAGTGCCGTCCCGCGCGGTCCACGTGCCGCACACCGTCACGGTGGCCGAGGTGCTCGACGACGGCTACCTCGTCACCGAGTCGGCCGTGCAGGGGCAGACCTGGGACGAGCTGCCGGTCGCGCTGACGCCGGCGGCGCCTCCCCGCGTGGTCTCGCTGCAGGGGGCGATCGACGAGTGGGCCGATGCCGTGCACGTCGCCGCCCCCGGCTTCCCGCACGATGCGGCGACCGACATCCTGCGCCGACTCCCTCCGCGTACCGTGTCGGGGAGCGCTCTGCCGGAGGCCGGCGATGACACGATCGATGCGATCGTGCGCGGGGTCCTCGACCTCGACCGCAGCTATCTCGCCGTGCAGGGCCCTCCCGGAACCGGGAAAACCTACACGGGATCGAGGGTGATCGCGCGTCTGGTGAACGAACACGGGTTCAAGGTCGGGGTCGTCGCGCAGTCGCACGCCATCATCGAGACGCTCCTCTCGCGTGTCGTCGCCGACGGGGTCTCGCCGGCGCAGGTGGCGAAGGCGCCGAAGGATCCCGATGCGGAGCCGCCCTACACCGTGATCCCGAAGAACGGCATGGCCGCCTTCCTCGCCGAGCATGCGGGGGAGGGAGCCGTCGTCGGCGGCACGGCCTGGGACTTCAGCAACACGCAGCGCGTCGACCGTGCCGGCCTCGACCTCCTCGTGATCGACGAGGCGGGGCAGTTCTCACTCGCCTCGACGATCGCCGTCGCCGCCGGGGCGAAGCGGCTGCTGCTCCTCGGCGATCCGCAGCAGCTCCCGCAGGTGAGCCAGGGCGCCCACCCCGAGCCGGTCGACACCTCCGCCCTCGGCTGGGTGATGGACGGCGACCCGGTCGTGCGACCCGAGTACGGCTACTTCCTGGCACGATCGTGGCGGATGCATCCGTTCGTGGCCGCGCCGGTGTCGAAGCTCGCCTATGCCGGACAACTCGCCTCGGCGCCCGGCACGGAGCTCCGATCCCTCGACGGCATCGATCCGGGGCTCCACGTCGTGCCGCTGCGCCACCGCGGCAATGCGACCCAGTCGCCGGAGGAGGCCGCGGAGGTCGTACGACTCGTGCGCGATCTGGTCGGCAGAACCTTCACCGACAACGACCCGGACGCCACGGCGAGGCCGCTCGCCCCGTCCGACATCATCGTCGTCACCCCCTACAACGCGCAGCGTCAGCTCGTGCTCGATGCGCTCGCCGAGGCGGGATTCCCCGATGTTCCGGTGGGCACGGTCGACAACTTCCAGGGCAAGGAGGCCGTCGTCTCGATCACCTCGCTCGCGGCATCCAGCGGCCGGGATGCTCCGCGCGGCCCCGAGTTCCTGCTGCTCCAGAATCGACTCAACGTGGCGATCTCCCGCGCGCAGGTGGTGGCGTACCTGATCCACTCGCCCGCGCTGCTCGACGATCTGCCGTACACGCCGGAAGGTGTGGCGAGGCTCAGCGCCTTCGCCCGTCTGGTCGGGGCGGCCTCATGAGCGGGCACACGGCCGAAGAGATCCTCCGTGCGTCGGCAGCGTGGGTATGGTTCCCCCGAGAAAGCGATCATCGGAACGAACACCTGCAGCTCGTGCGATACCCGCAGCGGTTCGGAGGCGGGGTGCGGGGGTCGCAGGTCCGCTCCGACCTCGACGCGGCGGCCGTGCTCGACCACGCGATCGATCGCACCCGCGCGTGGGGCGAATCGCAGTTCACGTTCTGGACCAACCCATCGGACGCTCCCGACCTCGAGGAAGAGCTGCGCGGGCGCAACGCCGAGCACATCGACACGGTCGCCGTCTTCGCCCTCTCGGTCGACGGTGCAGTCGTCGACGTCCCTGACGAGGTCACGGTCGAGATCGTGCGCACGCGGGAGCAGGTGCGCGACGTCGATGCGATCAACGTGCCGGTCTGGCAGCAGCAGCCGCTCGACGCCCAAGGGCTGCGGGAGGAGCTCGCCGAGGTGGCGACCGCGCTCGAGACTCGCGAAGGCTTCCGGGTCCTCGCGCGGATCGGCGACCGAGCGGTCAGCACCGGAGGGTGCACGATCGTCGACGGGTTCGTCCGACTCTGGGGCGCTTCCACACGTGAGGAAGACCGTGGTCGCGGAGCGTATCGTGCCGTCCTCGCGGAGCGACTCCGGCAGAGCGCCGCCTGGGGCGCGAAGACGGCGCTGGTCAAGGGTCGGATCTCGACCTCAGCGCCGATCCTGGCGCGCGCCGGCTTCACCCACTACGGAGACGAGCGCGCATACCGCCTGACTCTGCCCGAGCCGGTCTGACTCAGACCGTGCCGTAGAGCCGATCGCCCGCGTCGCCGAGTCCTGGCACGATGTAGCCCTTCTCGTCGAGACGCTCGTCGAGCGCACCGAGCACCAGGGTGACATCGCGGTCGCCCGCCATGGCCTCGATCGCGGCGACGCCCTCGGGAGTCCCGAGCAGGCAGATCGCGGTGACGTCCTTCGCACCGCGGTCGAACAGGAACTGGATCGCCGCGGCGAGGGAGCCGCCCGTCGCGAGCATCGGGTCGATCGCGAAGCACTGGCGGTCGCTCAGGTCGTCGGGCAGACGCTCGGCGTAGGTCGTCGGCTCGAACGTCGTCTCGTCGCGCACCATGCCGAGGAAGCCGACCTCGGCCGTCGGGAGCAGCTTCACGAGGCCTTCGAGCATGCCGAGACCGGCGCGCAGGATCGGCACCACGATCGGGCGCGGCTCCGAGATCTTCACGCCCATGGTGGTGGTCACCGGAGTCGTGATCTCGATCGGGCTGACCTTCACGTTGCGCGTCGCCTCGTACGCGAGCAGCGTGACGAGTTCCTCCGTGAGCTGCCGGAAGACCGGCGACGGCGTGCGCGCATCGCGCAGCACCGAGAGCTTGTGAGTGATGAGAGGGTGGTCGGCCACGTGAACGCGCATGGATACAGGGTAATGCGCCGTGCGGTCAGCCACGACATCGAGACTCCGGCCGCGCTCGGCGGCTGTCGTAGGCTCGACGCATGACCGCAGCCGACGACCTCGCCATGCAGCGCGCCCTCGTGCTCGCAGCCGAGGCGGCGGCGGCATCCGAGATCCCCGTCGGAGCGGTGGTCCTCGACCCGGAGGGGCGGATCATCGCCGAGGGGCGCAACACCCGCGAGGAGACTCACGATCCGACCGGTCACGCCGAGATCGAGGCACTCCGGCGTGCGGCCGCGGCCGTCGGCTCCTGGAACCTCGAAGGGCACGCCCTCGTGGTCACCCTCGAACCCTGCATCATGTGTGCCGGGGCGATCCTCCAGGCCCGCATCGGCCGCGTGGTCTTCGGCGCCTGGGACGACAAGGCGGGAGCAGCGGGCTCGATGTACGACGTGCTGCGCGATCGACGACTGCCGTACCGCGCCGAGGTCGTCGGCGGCATCGAGGCGGATGCGGCGACCGCGCTGCTGCGCGCGTTCTTCGAGCGGCGGCGCTGAGTTTCGAGCAGTGGCGCCGAGCGGAGTCCCCGGTCAGTCCGACGACTTGAGGACGAAGACGTCGGTCGAGGGTTCGGGGTCGATCGCCGGGCGGTACACGTCGGGCTCGATGTAGACGATGCGCGCGACCGGTACGGCCTCGCGGATGCGCGCCTCGATCGCGTCGATGTCGTCGGCGGCCTCGCGCAGCGGCTTGTCGGCGTTGAGGGCGATCTTCGCCGCCACCATCAGCTCGTCCGGGCCGAGGTAGAGGGTCTTCATGTGGATGATCTTCTCGATCTCGTCACCCGCATTGATCGCGTCCACGATCCGGTCGTGGTCGGCCTGCGTCGCTCCTTCACCGACCAGGAGGCTCTTCGTCTCGATACCCAGCACGATCGCGATCAGCACCAGCAGCACGCCGATCATCACGGTGCCGAGCGCATCGAACATCGGGTTGCCCGTGAGGAGGGTGAGGCCGACGCCGAGCAGTGCGAACGTGAGGCCGGTCAGAGCACCGACGTCTTCGAGCAGGACGACCGGGAGCTCCGGGGCCTTCGAGCGGCGAACGAACGACACCCAGGACTGGCCCTTCTCGCGCACGAGGTTGCTCTCGCGCACGGCGGTGCGCAGCGAGAAGGATTCGAGTCCGATCGCGACGACGAGAACCACCAGCGGCAGCCACCACCAGGTCTTGTCGAGCTCGTGCGGGTTCGTGAGCTTCTCGACGCCCTCGTAGATCGCGAAGAGGCCGCCGACGGAGAAGAGGATGATCGAGACGACGAAGGCGTACACGTAGCGCTCGCGGCCGTAGCCGAACGGGTGCGCACGGTCGGCTTCGCGCCGCGCCTTGCGCCCACCCAGCATGAGCAGCAGCTGGTTGCCGGAGTCGGCGACGGAGTGGATGGCCTCCGCGAGCATCGAGGCCGAACCGGAGAGGGCCCAGGCGATGAACTTCGCGAGGGCGATGCCCATGTTCGCCAGGAACGCCGCGACGATGGCCTTGTTGCCCCCGGATGCACTCATGGGACGAGTCTAGAACCGCGTGCCCGAGGATGTCGGAGTGCTCGCCGTAGGATGACGACATGGCTGACTCGCTTCCTCCTCTCGCTTTCCTCGGTGCCGGTTCGATGGGCGGTGCGATCCTCCGAGGAGTGGTCGCCTCGGGCATCCGGGTCGACGGTGGTATCACCGCGACGAACCGCACGGCGGAGAAGGCGGGGGCGTTCTCCGGCCTCGACGGCGTCACGAGCATCGCCCTCGCCGAACGGCCGGAGGGCAACGCCGAGGGCGCCGCAGGAGCGCGGATCGTGCTCGTCGGCGTGAAGCCGGCCATTGTGCCCGATCTGCTCCGCGAGATTGCGCCGCATCTCGCCGCCGACGCGATCGTGGTGAGCGTCGCCGCCGGCGTGACGCTGCAGACCTTCGCCGACGTGCTCGGTCCGGAGGCCCGTGTCATCCGCTCCATGCCCAACACGCCGTCGACCGTGCGCAAGGGCGTCACCGGTCTCGCCGCCGGTGCGACGGTCCCCGAGGAGGATCTCGCACTGGTCCGTCGCCTCTTCGAGACCGTCGGTGCCGTCGTCGAGGTGCCGGAATCTCAGATCGATGCGCTGTCCACGATCTCGGGCTCCGGTCCGGCCTACGTGTATCTGCTGATCGAGGAGTTCACGAAGGCCGCCATCGGCATGGGGTTCGATGAAGCGGACGCCCGGCTGATGGTTGAGCAGACGTTCATCGGCGCGACCGCACTGCTCGACGCCTCGGGGGAGGACCCCGCCGAACTGCGCCGCCGGGTCACGAGTCCGAAGGGCACGACGGAGCGCGCAGTCGCCGTGCTGCAGGACGCGCACCTCGACCGCACTTTCGCCGATGCCGCAGCCGCCGCCCTCGCCAGGGCGAAGGAACTCGCCGCCGGATCCTGAGCCCATGCGGCTGCGCATCGAGGGGGCGATCTGGTTCTGGCGCGGCCCCGCACCGTTCCATTTCGTCACCGTGCCGCCTGTCGAGAGCGAGATGATCCACGAAGTCGCATCCGTCGTCACCTACGGATGGGGGATGATCCCGGCGTCCGTCACGATCGGCGACACCACGGTGACCACCTCGCTCTGGCCGAAGGACGGCGGCTACATCGTGCCGATCAAGAAGGTGCTGCAGGATCGTGAGGGTCTCGGCGTCGACGACGTGGTCGAAGTCCTCCTCGACATCGACGCCTGAGCCACCCTCGCGCCTCGGCCTGACGCCGTGCCCGGCCCGGGCAGGGCGTTCGCCGTGATCAGCTCTCGCTCGACACCTCGGCGAGCACCTCGGGCCAGCGCCGTTCCAGGATCCTCCCGCCGAGAACGGCTCCGCCCCAGAGCGCCAGCCCGCCGAACACGACTCCGAGGGCGAGGCTGACCCAGCCGAGCGCCGGATTCCAGATCGCCGCGATGGCGAATCCGAATGCCGGGGCGCCGAGCGCGAGCGTGATCGGCCCGATGATGATCATCGCGAGCAGCGACTGCACCCCGCCCGACGACCCGCGGCCGAAGGGGTTCGCCTCCGGAGCGGGTGCACGGCCGGGGAGGAAGCTGCCCACCCAAGCTCCGGCGCCTGCGGCGATCGCCGTGAGCCCGATGGCGGCCCCGAGGCTTGCCGGCAGCAGATCGGGCCGTCCGGCAAGAAGGCACGTCGCCACGCACAGCGCGATCGTCACGGGGAGCGCGATCAGTCCGAAGCCGAGCAGACGACCTGCCCTGTCCGCCGTACCGCTCACGCCCGTGAGGATGTGCATCGCGACCGCGTCGTTGTCGTAGGCGATGGCCATCTGCACGATCGTTCCGGCGAGCAGCGCGTTGATCGCCGGGATCAGGATGACGGCGGGGCCGAAGCCGATCGACTCGTCTTGGAAGCCGTTCATGAGCGATATGCCGATGAAGATCGCGGGCAGCAGCAGGAGCATGACGATGTTCACGACCTGCCGCGGGTCGCGGCGGAAGTACCGCAGCGTGCGCGCTGCGATCGCGCCCGCGGGAGTGGCCGGCAGCATCCGATCGAGCAGGCCACCGGAGCGCACGCGACCGCCGCCGCTGCTCTGGATCGGGGCGACCAGGCGTGCGGCGAGCAGCCCCTGCGCGGCGAACCACAGCGCGACGACGGTCGCGAGGGCGATGAGGAGACGGAGCGCCGCGGAGACGAGGTCGCCCTGGGCGAGAGAGCCCGAAACGCCGAAGACGGCGCCGAGGGGCGTCCAGCCGACGATCTCGGCGATGCCGGTCAATGCCCCGCCGACATCGCCCACTCTGGACAGCGCCCCGACCCCGAGGTTCAGCAGCACACCGGACGAGGCGACGAGCACCACTCCGAGCGTCACGACCAGGTCGCGGATGCTGCGCCGGGCCAGCCAGCCGGCGAGGAGGCCGCTCACGACGCGCGCGCCGAGCACGCAGGTGACGACCGCCACGGGGATCATGATCAGGGCGCTGAACAGCGCCGGCAGGCTCACCGACCAGCCGAGGAGCATCAGCAGCAGTGCGACCGTCGTCCCGATGCCGCCGATGGTCGTCGCGCCGGCGACCACGAACCCCGGCAGCAGCGAACGTGCCGTCACCGGCAGCAGGGCGAACCGCTCGGGGGCGAGTGAGTCATCGGCGCTGACCAGGATCGAGCCGATCCACCAGCCGAGGACGATCACGGCGCCGGTCAGCACGATCGCGGTGACCGCTGCCTCCGGCGCGGCGAATCGCAGCGCCACGAGACCTGCCGTCAGGCCGGCGAGGAACCCCAGAGCGATCAGGCCGGTGATGATCAGCGTGACGATCATCCACGGATTGCGCGACAGCTGATGGCGCAGCTGCCGCCAGCGCAGGCCTACGAGGAGCGCAACCACGCGAGCGTCTCCGTTCCGATGTCGTGTGCTCCCACGAGCGTGAGGAACCGCTGCTGCAGCGAAAGGCCGGCGCGCACCTCGTCGAGAGGACCGTGCGCGAGGAGGCGCCCCTCGGCGACGATCGCCACCCGGTCGCACATCGATTCGACGAGCTCCATCACGTGGCTGGACAGCACCACGGTGCCGCCGCCGTCGACGAACGACCGCAGGATCTGCCGGATCGTCTCGCCAGACACCGGGTCGACGGCCTCGAGCGGCTCGTCGAGGATGAGAAGGCGGGGGGCGTGGATGAGGGCGCAGGCGAGACCGATCTTCTTGCGCATGCCCGCGGAGTAGTCGACGACGAGGGTGTCGCGCGCATCGGCGAGCCCGAGCGCATCGAGCAGCTCGCCGCTGCGCGACACCACCTCGGCTTCGGGCATGCGCCGCAGCAGCCCGGTGTAGCGCAGAAGCTCCGCGCCGGAGAGGCGGTCCAGCATGCGGATGCCGTCGGGGAGCACGCCCATGCGGGCCTTCGCCTCCGCGGGGTTCTGCCAGACGTCGGCGCCGAGCACCCAGGCGGTTCCGGCATTCGGACGCAGCAGGCCCGTGGCCATGGCGAGCGTCGTGGTCTTGCCGGCCCCGTTCGGTCCGAGCAGGCCCAGCATCGAACCGGCAGGGACGTCGAGGGAGAGGTCGTCGACCGCGACCTTCTGCCCGAACTGCTTGCGAAGTCCGCGGAGGGCGAGGACGGGAGGGGCCGCTGTGGGGTCGGTCATGGGCCCATCCCATCACGACGGCCGGAGCCGGCACATCAGCCGCGAGGGGGAGTCCGCGATCGCGCGGACGCCGCGTCAGCGGTCGAGCCCGGCGAAGCGCTCGATGTCGCTGTTGGTGCCGGAGACGATGATGAGGTCGTGGTTCGTGACGATGGTGTTCGCCTCGGCGTAGCGGAAAGGTTTGCCCGGGCTCTTCACGCCGACGACGGTGACCTTGTACTTGGAGCGCACACCCGACTCGTTCAGGCCGACTCCGCGGATGAACTTGGGCGGGTACATCTTGGCGAGCACGAAGTCGTCGTCGAAGCGGATGAAATCGAGCATCCGTCCGCTCACGAGGTGCGCCACACGCTCACCGGCCTCGCGTTCGGGGTAGATGACGTGGTTCGCGCCGACGCGGGCGAGGATCTTGCCGTGCGACTGCGAGACGGCCTTGGCCCAGATCTGCGGGACCTTGAGGTCGACGAGGTTGGCCGTGATGAGCACGGAGGCCTCGATCGAGGAGCCCACGGCGACGACCGCGACCTGGAAGTCCTGTGCACCGATCTGCCGGAGGGCGTCGATGTTCTTCGCGTCGGCCTGCACCGTGTGCGTGACCCGGTCGGACCACTTCTGCACGAGCTCGAGGTTGTCGTCGATCGCGAGCACCTCGCGGTCGAGGCGGTCGAGCTCTCCGGCGCAGGCGGCACCGAACCGGCCGAGGCCGATGACGAGGACGGGAGCGTCGCCCCGGAGGACTTCAACCAACGATCGGCCTTTCCACGGGCAGTGAGTAGTACTGCGTTCGTGATGTCGCGGCGACTGCCGCGGCGAGTGTCACTGTACCAACGCGGCCCATGAAGATGGTCGCGGCCATGACGTATGACGCCGAATCGGGAAGCTCCGCCGTGAGACCGGTCGAGAGGCCGACCGTGCCGAACGCCGAGATGACGTCGAACAGGACGTGACTGATGTCTTCCTTGGTGATCTGGGCGATCACGATCGTCGACAGCGCCACGATCGTCGCACCCCACGCGACGACGCTGAGAGCCACGCGCTGCACGTCGCTCGGGATGCGGCGCCCGAAGGCCTCGACGGACTGGCGGCCCTTGGCCTCGGACCAGACGGCGATGGCCAGCACGGCGAGCGTGGTGACCTTGATGCCGCCCGCGGTCGACGCGGAGCCGCCGCCGACGAACATGAGCATGCTGGCGGCGAGCAGGGACGAGCCGTTCAGGTCGTCCATCTCGATCACGTTGAAGCCGCCGGATCGGGTCATCGCCGAGAGGAAGAACGCCTGGAACGTGGTGTCGGCGGCATCCATCGACCCGAACGTCTTCGGGTTGTTGAACTCGAGGATGACGAAAACCGCGGCACCCAGGATGAAGAGCAGCACCGTCGTGACGAGGGTGAGCTTGGTATGCAGCGACCAGCGCTTCACATGCCACACATGCTTGGCGAGGGTGTAGATGACGGGGAAGCCGATGCTGCCGAGGAACACGCCCACCATGAGGAGCGAGAGCACGAGGTAGTCGTCGGCGAACACCGCGACACCGCCGTCGTTCGGCGCGAAGCCCGTGTTCGTGAAGGCCATGGCCGCGAAGTACGGCGCTTCCCAGAGCGCGGCGATGGGGTCGACCCCGGCCATCAGGAGCGCGGGGTAGAGGAGCACGGCGAGGGTGGCCTCGATGATCAGTGCCGAGACGGCCACGGTGGTCAGCAGCTGGCCGACCTCGCCGAGACGCACGGTCTGGCTCTCGTTGACCACGCCGCCGTGCGCGCGGAGGGGGTTCGTGTCGCCGGCGGCCATCAGCTTCGCCCGCAGCCCCAGGCGCTTGGAGATCAGCATGCCCATGAGCGAGGCGAGGGTGAGCACGCCGAGCGCGCCGATGTTCACGCCAAGGAAGACGACGACATGCCCGAACGGAGACCAGTGGTTGGCCATGTCGACCGTGGAGAGACCGGTGACGCAGATCGTGGAGACGGCCGTGAACAGGGCATCGCTCAGGGGTGTGACCGTGCCGCTCGCGGAGGCGATCGGCAGGGAGAGGAGCACCGTGAAGACGAGGATCAGCAGCGCGAAGACGACGATCGCGAAGCGCGAGGGAGACGAGGTAACGAGGTGCTTCACCCAGCCGGCGGCACCTCTGAGGCCCTGTCGTGGGGACGACGCCGAAGCGATGCCCGACATCGCTGCCCCCCTCTGGTGTCTTCCTCGGCCGCGCCATGCGGTCGCACGGCGCCGGTCGCCGAGCCTTCGTCATGGTACTCCGTGCCGGGGACGACTACCCTGATCTCATGACGGACATCTTCGACGTGATCGCAGACGGTACGAGGCGAGACATCCTCCAGCTCCTGCTGCGACGCACGACCGAAGGGGAGACGGGCACCAGCGTCAGTCAGATCGTCGCCGACCTGGGCATCAGCCAGCCCACCGTGTCGAAGCATCTGAAGGTGCTGCGCGATGCCGAGCTCGTGACCGTGCGCGAAGACGGGCAGCGCCGTTTCTACAGTCTCGCCGTCGAGCCGCTAGAGGTCGTGGACGACTGGCTGGTCCCCTTCCTGGTGGATGCGTTCGGCGACGATGCCCCGCACATCGACTACCCCGGCATCCCGCTTCCCGACAGTGCGGCACACGCTGCCGAGGTCGTCGGTCGCGCCGCCGCATCCGCGAAGCACGTCGTCGCCACGGCCCTCAAGCGGCTGGGCGCCTGAGGGAGCAGCGGCGCCCGGAGACACCTCGCCCCTGACGACCGGGGGGCGTGTCGTCAGGGGCGATCCGCGGATCCCCAGACCCGCGTGGACTCGGCGGTGCCTGCGCGAGTCCTGTGTCGACTGTGGCAGTCGCGGATGAGCGCCCGCCGGAGAACGCCTATGCGCCGGCTGGGACGCGGGCGCTCTCCGACGGGATCAGCGTCGTCCGGCCTTGCGGCGGAAGAGCCAGGCGCCCCAGGTCACCGCGATCAGGAGGATGACCAGGCACCAGCCGATCGCCCACCATGCTTCGTCCTGCACCGGCGTGTCGGTCAGCAGGCCGCGGATCGTCTCGACGATGGGCGTGATCGGCTGGTTCGCCGCAACCGGCTGCAACCACTCCGGCATGCTCGCCACCGGCACGAACGCGCTGGAGAGATAGGGCAGGAACAGCAGCACGAATCCGTACCCGTTGGCGCCTTCGGGGCTTCCTGCGGCGAGCCCGATGGCCGCGAACAGGTAGGTGATGGCGAGGATGTAGAGCGCGATGAGTCCGGCCAGGGCGATCCATTCCCAGACGGTGGCGCGGGGGCGGAACCCGACCAGTATGCCGACGCCGATCACGATCGCGGTCGCGATGAGATTGCGCAGCACGCTCGCGACGACGTGTCCGGTCAGCACCGCGCCCGCCCGCAAGGGCATCGTGCGAATCCGGTCGATGATGCCTGTACGCATGTCGTTCGCGACGTACACCGCGGTGGACGACGCGCCGAAACCCGCGCAGGTGAGGATGATGCCCGGCACCACGTAGTCGACATAGGCGCCGGAGGGATCGATGGCGCCGCCGAAGACCCACGTGAACATGAGCATGAGCATGACCGGGAGCATGATCGCCATCAGGAGCGATTCCCCGTCGCGCAGGGAATGGCGGAGGCTGCGCCCGACGAACACCGCCTCTGCGGTGAAGCCGCGTAGCCGGGGGCGCGGCGAGAGGACGGGGGAGGGGGCCGCCGTCGCACGGGACGTGGCGAGAATGGTGTTCATGCGAACTCCTTCGCGGGAGGGGTGGCGAGCGAGGACGACGTGACGGCGAGGAACACGTCGTCGAGGGTCGGGCGGCGCAGTGTGACGACCCCGTCTTCACCCTCTTCGTCGAGCAGGTCGAGCGCTCGCCGGAGGTCGGTGACGGTGCCGTCGGTCGGGATCTCGCGCAGGAGCTCTCCGCGGTCGTCGTGGAGCTCGACCGTGTCCCCTCCCACGCGGGCCTTCAGCTGGGCCGGGGTGCCGAGGGCGGCGATCACGCCGTCGTGCAGCACCGCGATCCGGTCGGCGAGCTGGTCGGCCTCCTCCAGGTACTGCGTGGTGAGGAACACCGTGGTGCCCGCGGCCGCCAGCATGCGGATGATGCTCCAGAGGTCGCGGCGGCTCCGGGTGTCGAGGCCGGTGGTCGGCTCATCGAGGAACAGCACCTCCGGGGTCACCACGAAGCTCAGCGCGAGATCGAGCCGGCGCCGCATGCCCCCGGAGAAGGTGCGTACGGTACGCGCAGCGGCGTCGGTCAGGTCGAACTGGGCGATGAGGTCGGCCGCGCGCCGCGTGGCGGCGGCTCGTCCGAGTCCGGCGAGTCGGGCGAACATGACCACGTTCTCCGTCGCGGTGAGCGCATCGTCGACGGCGGCGGCCTGCCCGGTGAGGCTGATCCGTCGCTGAACCTCCACGGCGTGGGTCCGCACGTCCCAGCCCGCGACCGTCGCCGTCCCGGCATCCGCGGTGTTCAGCGTCGTGAGGATGTTGATCGTGGTGGTCTTGCCCGCCCCGTTGGGTCCGAGCAGTGCGAAGACCTCGCCGCGACCGACGGTGAAGTCCAGGCCGTCGACCACGGTCTTCTTGGCGAAGGCCTTGCGCAGGCCCCTGACCTCGATGGCTGTATCCATCAGTGATCCCTTCTGTGTATGACAAAAACTGTGTATGAGCAACGCAACTGTGTATGACGGTAACACACTGTTTACTCAATAAACAGAAGTAGGATGAGCGCATGACCGACATCGAGCCGCCGGAGCTGCCGCGGGGTATCGCCCTCGCCTGGGGTGTGGCGGCGAATCCGCAACGTGGGCCCAAGCGCGAGATGAGCGTCGAGAAGATCGTGGAGGCCGCCGTCGAGCTGGCCGACACGGACGGGATCGGTGCGGTGTCGATGGCGGCCGTCGCCGCACGCCTCGGATTCACGCCGATGTCTCTCTACCGTTACGTGACGGCGAAGGACGACCTGCTGCTGCTGATGCAGGAGGAGGCGACCGGTCTGCCGCCCGAGAGCCATCTCGATGTCGACGGCTGGCGCGGTCGCCTGCTCGCCCTGTACGAGGCGCAGGTGGTCCTCTATCTCCGTCACCCGTGGATGCTGTCGCTGCCGATCACGGGCTCGCCGATCACCCCGAACAGCTCAGCCTGGTTGGATGCGGGACTCGCCGCCCTCGAGGGCACCCCGCTCACGGCCGAGGAACGGATGGCGGTGGCGCTCGCGGTCACCGGCCATGCCCGCTGGTGCGGGATCGTGCAGGCCGGCTACACCGAGCAGTCCCGGGGCAGCGGGCTCACGCCGGCCGAGGTGGCCGCGCGTGAGGCGGCGCTCTTCGATCGCGTGATCACGGCGGAGGAGTTCCCCGCGCTGCGTCGTGCGATCGAGGACGACGTGTTCCTCTCCGAGGCCGACCCGTTCCGCTTCGCCGTCGAGCGGACCCTCGACGGCGTCACCGCCTACATCGCCGGGCTGGACCGTGGCGATGCCCATGCCGAGGTCACCGAGTGGATCGACCTCGACCCGGCCGAGGTGGCGGGCGACCGGCGCCTCAAGGAAGCGCAGAAGGCGGTGCGCGAGGCGGAGAAGGCGCTGCGCGCGGCGCACAAGATCGAGCGACAGGCGCTGCGCGAGGCGAGGGAGCGACTGGCGAAGGCCCGTAAGCCGGGGTGATCCGCTCCCGACGTGGTCGCCATTCACCTCACTGATCACATGAGCCACACAGGTTTACACGCGTCCCAGGTACCACATAGAGTGTGCACATCGAGAAAGGGGTACGTGGGATGCCCGAGGTTCCTGACGTCCGATTCCTCACCGTTGCTGAGGTTGCAGAGTTGATGCGCGTCTCCAAGATGACCGTCTACCGGCTGGTGCATGCGGGGGAGTTGCCAGCCGTCCGATTCGGGCGCAGCTATCGCGTGCCGGAATCCGCTGTGGCCGATGCGCTGCAGCGGCCGATCGCCGACGTGGGCTGACGTCGACGGCTGCATGCGGCTCTTGCGTCTGCGGGCGATGGAGGCGTGTGACAGTCGAGGCCTTCGGGTTTGCTAGACTGACCCGAGGCATTTTCCGTGCCCGTACCCGGGTGTCCGATTTCGGCGACACCCAGCCACTGACTTAGTGAGGTTTCCGTGGGTTCTGTCATCAAGAAGCGCCGCAAGCGCATGGCGAAGAAGAAGCACCGCAAGCTGCTTCGTAAGACTCGCCACCAGCGTCGCAACAAGAAGTAAGCGACCAGACACGAGCGCCTGTCTTCGGACGGGCGCTTTGTGTCTCTGCCGCAGCTCCGCCCCGCCGAGAGGATGTCATGAAGTCGATCACCGTCACCGAGCTCGCCGAGCGCTCCGGTATCCCGCTCATCGATGTGCGGGAGGTGGACGAGTTCGCCGCAGGCCACGTGCCCGGCGCCGTCAACATCCCGATGTCCGAGATCGGCAACCGCCTCGACGAGCTGCCGGCGGAGGCGTTCGACGTCATCTGCCAGGCGGGTGGACGATCGGCTCGGGTCGTCGAGGCGCTCGAAGGCCGCGGATTCGACGCCACGAACGTCGAGGGCGGCACCGGCGAGTGGATCGCCCAGGGCCGTGCGGTCGAGGTGCCTTCGGCGTGACCACGCTGACGCTGATCGGCAAGCCCGACTGCCACCTGTGCGACGTGGCCTCCGACGTGATCGATGCCGTCGTCGCGGAACTGCCGGACGCCGCGGCGGAGCAGATCGAGATCGTCGAGGCCTCCATCCAAGACGACCCCGCGCTGTACGAGCTGTGGTGGGAGAAGATCCCGGTCGTCCTGATCGATGGTGAGCTGCACGCGCATTGGCGCGTGGCGCCCGATCGACTGCGCGAAGCACTCGAGACCGCCGTTCGCGGTGACGCGAAGGCCGCAATGAAGGAGTCCCTGTGACCATCCGCCACGTCGTGACCTGGAAGCTCGCCGCCGAAGACGCCGAGGTCCGTGCGGCGCAGGCCGCCGAGGTCGCTCGGCGTCTGAACGCCCTCGACGGCGTCGTGCCGCAGCTCCTCTCGATCTCCGCCGGTGCGAATGTCGCGTACGCGGCGACGAACTGGGACGTGACGCTGGTCGCCGACTTCGATTCCGTCGCCGCGATCGATGAGTACCAGGTGCACCCTGCGCACGAAGAGGTCGCCGTCTACATCCGATCGGTGGTCGCTTCCCGCGTCGCCGTCGACTTCGAGCTCTGATACTCCGTCGCAACTCTTGCGACATCCGATTTCACGGCGTCGGCGACGCGCACTTGCAACGCAAACGTGATACGTCCGTCACACGATGTCATTGGTCACGCGACGAGCCGCATGTTTAGATGTTCTCCTACCCGTCATCGGGCGTCATATTCGCCCTCGACTCACAGGAGCCGACATGTCCCGTCGTAACCTCATCGCCGGTCTCGCCCTCGTGGCGACCGCCACCCTCGCGCTCGCCGGCTGCGCGACCGGATCCACCGACGCGGGCAGCAGTGACGCTCCCGCCGCAGACGACAAGTACGGTCTGGTCGAGGCGGGCACGCTCACGGTCTGCTCCGACGTGCCCTACCCGCCGTTCGAGGTCGAGGACCCGTCCAGCGACATCCAGTACTCCGGCTTCGACATCGACCTGCTCGCGGCGATCGCCGAGAAGATCGACCTGAAGCTCTCCGTGCAGGACGTGGGCTTCGACGCCCTGCAGTCGGGCACGACGCTCGCCGCCGGCACGTGCGACATCGGTGCCTCCGCGATGACGATCACCGACGAGCGCAAGGCGAACATCGACTTCTCCGACCCGTACGTCGACTCTCTGCAGTCGCTTCTCGTGCGCGCCGACTCGGACATCGAATCCATCGACGACCTCGACGGCAAGAACGTCGGCGTGCAGCAGGGGACGACCGGCGAGACCTACGCGAGCGAGAACGCTCCGGGCGCGCAGCTCGTGCAGTACCCCTCGGACGGTGAGCTGTGGCCGGCGATGCAGGCCGGGCAGATCGACGCGATCCTGCAGGACCAGCCGGTCAACTACGTGCACGAGCAGGACGACCCCGCCTACAAGATCGTCGAGACGTACCCGACCGACGAGTCGTACGGCTTCGCCTTCGCCAAGGGCGAGAAGGACGAGCTGCGCGACGCCGTCAACAAGGCGCTGAAGGAGCTCCAGGACGACGGCGGCTACCAGAAGATCTACGACGAGTACCTCGCGGCCAAGTGACCGGCGGCGTCGGTAGAGCGGGAGGACCTCGACGATGGCGTTGAGGCGCACCACCAAGAGCAAGCTGTATCGGTACTCGGTCTACGTGGTGTTGATCGCGATCGCCGTCTGGGCGATCGTGAGCACCGACTGGGCAAAGATCGGACCGCTGTTCTTCAATCCTGAAGTCGCGGCGAAGATGTTCCCCGGGATCATCACCACCGCCCTCGTCAACACGCTGTGGTTCACGGCTGTGGCCTTCGCCGGCGGCCTGCTGCTCGGCGTCGTGCTGGCGCTGATGAAGCTGTCGACCATCGCGCCTTTCCGGTGGATCGCGACGGTATGGATCGAGCTGTTCCGCGGGCTTCCCGCGATCCTCACGATCTTCGGTATCGCCTTCATCCTGCCGATCGCCCTGGGCGTCCCCGGCACGAAGCTCGGCGGACCGGTCGTGCTCGGGCTCATCGGCCTCGTCCTGGTCGCCTCGGCGTACATGGCCGAGACGATCCGCGCCGGTATCCAGGCTGTTCCGAAGGGGCAGACGGAGGCCGCGCGGTCGCTGGGCATGTCGCCCATGAAGACGACGTTCTGGATCATCGTGCCGCAGGGTTTCCGGATCATCATCCCGCCCCTGACCAACGAGTTCGTCCTCCTGCTGAAGGACACGTCGCTGCTCTTCGTGGCGGGTTCGTTCATCTGGTCGAAGGAGCTCACGACCTTCGCCCGTGATGCGAGCACGCAGAACGCGAACGGAACGCCGCTGATCATGGCGGCGATCCTGTACCTGATCGTGACGATCCCGCTCACGCGCTTCAGTGCGTGGCTGGAGCGACGGATGTCGAGGCAGCGATGATCACCGAACTGATTGATGTCCACGCCCCCGCGATCGATGTGCAGGGGCTCGTGAAGTCGTTCGGCGACAACGAAGTGCTCAAGGGTATCGACCTCACCGTCACCAAGGGCGAGGTCGTGTGCGTGATCGGACCGTCGGGTTCGGGCAAGTCGACCCTGCTGCGGTCGGTGAACCTTCTCGAAGAGCCGACCGGCGGCAAGGTGCTGATCGAGGGGATCGACATCACCGACCCCGACGTCGACATCGACCGGGTGCGCACGCGCATCGGCATGGTGTTCCAGAGCTTCAACCTGTTCCCGCACCTCGATGTGCTCGGCAACCTCACGGTCGCTCAGCAGCGGGTGAAGAAGCGGTCGAAGAAGGAAGCCGAGTTGATCGCACATGCCATGCTCGACCGCGTCGGCCTGGCCGAGAAGGCGGATTCCTATCCTGGGCACCTGTCGGGCGGACAGCAGCAGCGGGTGGCGATCGCCAGGGCGCTGTGCATGAACCCCGACATGATGCTGTTCGACGAGCCGACGTCGGCACTCGACCCCGAGCTGGTCGGCGAGGTGCTGCAGGTCATGCGCTCGCTGGCCGATGAGGGGATGACGATGCTCGTCGTGACGCACGAGATGGGCTTCGCGCGCGAGGTCGGCTCCCGCCTCATCTTCATGGACGGCGGCCACATCGTCGAAGAGGGCGACCCGCGCGAAGTGCTCGGCAACCCGCAGCATCAGCGCACCAAGGACTTCCTGTCCCGCGTGCTCTGACTCCGAGATCGACGAGACCCCCTGTCGCAGACGTCTGCGACAGGGGGTCTCGGCGTGAAGCGTGGGTGTCGAGCTCAGTCGGCCTCGACGACATCGGCGTCGGGCGCGTTGCGCTTGACGGAGTCGATGCCGTTCAACGCGGCGGACTTCGACGAATAGCCCTCGCTGATCGCGATGACCTCGCCGTTTCCGGCCTTCAGACGGAACCGGTACTCGCCGGCCTTGTCGGTGTACAGCTCGAACTTGCCTGCCATGAGGCGTCCTTTCTCTCTCGGATGAAGGGATTCCCGCCCCTCGGGCCTCACGCTAGCGCTCAGAACGGGCCCCGGGGAAGAGCGGTGACTCAGCCGCGAGGGTGCACGGCCACGGGCTCGGGCGCGACGGCGATGCGCACACGGTCACCGAACGACGGATGGATGCCGGGGACGTGCTGCACGCGCACGAGCTCGCCGGACTCGGTGCGTACGAGTGTGCGACGCATACTGCCCAGGAAGGTGCTCTCCTCGACCAGGGCGTCGGCTGCGGCATCCTCCTCGGACGCGAAGTACACGTTCTCGGGCCGCAGGAACACGTCGACAGGGCCGTCCGCCGGCGACTGCAGCGGGAGCCGCTGCCCCCACACCATCACGTGATCGCCCGCGGCGACGCCCGACACGACGCTGGACAGACCCACGAACGCCGCGACGCCCGCGGTGGACGGCGTCGTGTAGAGCTCTTCGGGCGAGCCGATCTGCTCGATGCGACCCGCGTTCATCACGGCGATCCGGTCGGAGACGGCCAGCGCCTCCTCCTGGTCATGCGTGACGAAGACGGTCGTGATCCCGAGGCGCAGCTGGATGCGGCGGATCTCGTCGCGCAGTTGAACCCGCACCTTCGCGTCGAGTGCCGAGAGAGGTTCGTCGAGCAGCAGCACCTTGGGCTCGGTGACCAGGGCGCGCGCGAGCGCCACACGCTGCTGCTGCCCGCCGGAGAGCTGGTGCGGGAACCTGTCGGCGAAGTCGGTGAGGCCGACCAATGCGAGGGCGTCGACGGCGCGGCGTGCGGCCTCCGCCTTGCCGACGCCGCGTCGACGCAGGCCGAAAGCGGTGTTCTCGGCGACCCGCAGGTGTGGGAACAGGGAGTACGACTGGAAGACCATGCCGATGTCGCGCTTGTTGGTCGGCACTCGCGACACGTCACCGCCGCCCAGGAGCACGGCGCCCTCGTCTGCGCCCTCGAGACCGGCGAGAACTCGCAGCAGGGTCGTCTTGCCGCAACCGGACGGGCCGAGGAGGGAGACGAACTCGCCGGGCGCGATGTCGAGGTCGACCCCGTGCAGCACTCGGTTGCCTGCGTAGCTCTTGACGATGCCCTGCAGCTCGACGCGGGTGCCCTCGCCGGCCTGGGCGAGGAGCAGGTTGTCCTTGGTGCGCGGGAGCGCGTGGTCGAGGGTCATGAGCGGGCCTTTCCGGAGCCGCGGGCGACGCGGCCGATGACGAGGAGCAGGAGGAAGACGAGCAGCAGCGCCAGCAGGGTGAAGATCGCCGGGGCGTAGGGATCCTGCTTGTTCACGACGACCATGGCGGTCTGGAACACCTGGCGGTTCAGGAGCGAGGCGATCGTGAACTCCCCGAGCACGACGGCGATGGAGATCAGCGATGCCGCGAGCAGTCCCTGGCGCATGTTCGGGGCGAGCACCTTCAGGACGACCGTCGGCCAGCTTGCGCCGAGCGAGCGCGCCGCTTCGGAGAGCGTGCGCAGATCCGCCGCATCGATCGACGCCTGGATCGAGCGGAACGCGAACGGCAGAACCGTGATCCCGTAGGCGAAAGCGAGCGTCCAGGTGCCGGTGCCGAACGCGCGGCCGATCTGCAGATAGATCGGCGCGAGGCCGACCACGAGCACGATCGCCGGGATCGAGATGGGCAGCAGCACCGCGAACTCGAAGGTCGGCTTGAGCTTCGGGAAGCGCAGGTTCACCAGGATCATGGTCGGTGCGAGGAGGAGCAGGACGATGGCGACCGTCACGATCGCGAGGATCATCGAGTTGCCCAGCCCCGTCCAGATCGGCTTGAGCGTCGCCGCGGCCGCGGGGTCGAACAGCGCGGTCCAGCGGGCGAACGACAATCCGCCCTCAGGGTCGCGCAGGGTGAACAGGAACGTCGATACCAGTGGGATCGCGAAGAACGCGCCGACCAGGACGCCGATGATCCAGCGGGTTGCGAGAGAGGGACCGAGGCGGTTCACGACTGCCACCTCGCAGCGCGTCGCTGCACGAGGGAGTACAGGGCCATCACGATCCCGACGATCACGATCATGCCGAGCGCGAGGGCGCCGGCGAGGTTCTCGCGGCCGAGCACCGTCTCGCTCGTGAGAGCGGTGCGGATCTGCAGCGGCACGATCTGCGCGCCCTGGCTGGCGAGGGCGGCGGCCGTGGCGTACGAGGAGAACGCGTTCGCGAACAGCAGCAGCAGGCTGGCGAGGAACGACGGGGCGAGCACGGGGATGCCGATGCGGAGCCAGAAGCTCGATCGCGTGCCGCCGAGGGTGAGGTTGGCCTCGGCCCACTGCGGCTTGAGTGCGGCGAGGGCGGGCATGAAGGTGATCACCATCAGCGGTATCTGGAAGTAGAAGTAGGGGAGGATGAGGCCCGGCAGCTCGTAGAGCCAGGTGCCGTTCACGAAGATGTCGACGCCGAAGGAGTCCTTCAGGAAGACCGTGACGACGCCCTGGATGCCGATCGTCGCGATGAAGGCGAACGCCAGCATGACGCCGCCGAACTGCGCGAGCACACCCGCTGCGGCATCCACCGCCGAGCGTGTTCTGCCCTCGGGGTCCATGCCGAGCAGGGCGTAGCAGACGAGGGCGCCGACCAGCGCGCCGACGACGGCGGTGAGCAGCGAGAGCCCGGCGGAGTTCGCGAAGGTGTTCAGCACGACGGGGTCGGCGAGGGCAGACAGGTTCGCCCACGTGAACGTGCCGTCCTTCGTGAAGAAGCCGGAGCCGATCGACAGGATCGTCGGGACTGCCAGGAAGAGCACGACATAGGCGGCGAAGGGGACGAGCCCGAGCCAGGCGAGGGACGGAGCGGACCGCCGGGCCCTCGCGTGCTGCGAGGACCCGGCGGCGGTGACGGGGGCGGATGTTGTGGCATCCACCCCCGGTGCGGAGAGGGTCGTCACTGGACCGCCGCGGCCCACTTCTCGCCGAGCAGCGTGCCGGCGTTCGTCGACTGCTCCTCGGTCGGGACGACCGTCTCCTCCGGGGCTTCGGGGAGCGCTGCCGCGAGGTCGGCGTCGATCGTGCCGGCCTCGGTCATGGCCTCCATGCGCACCGGGCGGGCTCCACCCTTCAGCCAGAGGTTCTGCACCTCGTCGCTGTAGAGGAACTCCTGCCACAGACGAGCAGCGGCCGGGTGCGGGGCGTCGGCATTGATGGCCTGGTTGTAGTAGCCCGCGTAGCCGGTGCCGTCGAACACGACGACCTTCCAGTCCTTGTTGTCCGCCGTGTGCGAGGCGTTCAGGTAGTCCCAGTCGAACACGACGGGGGTCTCGCCGCTCGCGATGGTCGCGGTGGTGACGTCGACCTTGAGCAGGTTGCCGGCCTTCTGCAGCTCCGAGAAGAAGTCGATGCCCGGCTGGAAGTCGTCGAGTGTGCCGTCGGACTGCACGGTCGCCAGGCCCACTGCGGCGAAGGCGGCGCCGGCTTGGGTCGGGTCGCCGTTGATCGCGACGGCACCCTTGTAGTCGGCCGAGAGCAGATCGGCGAGCTCGGCGGGAGCGTCGAACTTCGACGAGTCGTAGCCGATCGACATGTATCCGCCGTAGTCGCCGACGAAGAGACCGGTCGGCTCCTTCAGCTCGTCGGGGATCTCGTCCCACGTCTGCACCTTGTAGGGCGCGAACGTGTCGGTGTTCTGCAGCGCGACCGTGAGGCCGAGGTCGAACACGTCGGGAGCCGTGTCGAGTCCCTCGTTCGTCTTCGCGGCCTGGATCTCCTCGGCGCTCGAAACGTCGGGGGAAGCCTCGTTGATCGTGATCTCCGGATACTTCTCCGCGAACAGGTCGAGGATCTCGCCGTAGTTCGCCCAGTCGCGCGGCAACGCGATGACGTTGAGCGATCCCTCGGCCTTCGCGGCGGCCTCGAGGTCGGCGAACGAGCCGAAGTCGGCGACCGACGTCGCGGCGGAGGCGTCGACGTCGGAGCTGCCTCCGTCGGTCGCGTCAGCTGCGCCAGAGCAGGCCGTGAGTGCGAGTGCGGCCGTGGTGGCCAGGGCGATGCCGGCGCCGATGCGCGCGCGGCGGGTGAAGCGAGCCATGAGTGTCCTCTCGGTGTCCGGCGCTGTGAGCCGGTTTCGGGTTGCGAGAGGACACTATGAGGCGGAGGTGGCCGCCCGTCGCGGGTACGGTGAACGGGCGGTGGCGAGGTGGTGGCGGGACGGGGTGCGTGCGCGCTTCGCTCGGCCTTGTGCGCTTCGGTCGGCCGGAATCCGAGGATATGGCCGAGTGTGCTGCCGAAGGCCGAGCGCAGTGGAGCGGTGTCAGGGAGTGGGGACGGTGTACTTGAACCCGCGGTGCGAGCCCACGTAGCCGAGGCGCTCGTAGAACCGGTGCGCGTCGACGCGGGCGGCATCCGAGGTGAGCTGCACCATCGCTGCGCCGACCGCCGGGGCTGCGGCTTCTCCGACCCAACGCATCACCGCCGAGCCGATGCCCGAGGAGCGCAGGCTGCTCTGCACCCGCACCGCCTCGACGAGCAGTCGTCGTGCGCCGCGGCGGGCCATCCCGGGAATCGAGGTGAGCTGCAGGGTGCCGACGATCGCGCCGTCGAGCTCGATCACGAGCAGGTCGTTCGACGGTTCGGCCAGGATCTCGACGAGCCCCCGCTCGTAGGCAGGGCGGTCCTCCTCGGAGGCCACATCGCCGCGTGCGGCACTGATCGGGTCGTCCGCGAGCAGGGCGATCACGGCATCCGTGTCGTCGACCGTCGCGCGGCGGAGGAGCGCGGTCCCGATGCGCGATTCGAACGAGTGAGGCAGCGGGAGGGCGTCGAGCATGACTCCAGTCTGCCAGCGCCCCGCAGAAAGGCACGAGCCGATGCGAGGGCGACGGCGACTCTCTGGAATCATGGCCAGGTGGATATCGGCGCCGTGCTCGGACTCGAGCAGCTCACCTGGGGGATGCTGCTGCTCGTCGTCATCGCCGCGTTCTGCGCCGGCTGGATCGATGCGGTCGTCGGCGGGGGAGGGCTGCTGCAGCTGCCGGCGCTGCTGTTGATCCCCGGTATCTCCCCGGTGCAGGCACTCGCGACGAACAAGCTCGCCTCGGTCTTCGGCACCGCGACCAGCAGCGTCACCTACTACCGCCGCGCGAAACCCGATATCCGCACCGCGCTGCCGATGGCGGCGATCGCCCTGGTCGGCTCCTTCGGAGGAGCAGCGGTGGCGACGGTGCTGCCACCGGCCGCCTTCAAGCCGATCATCGTGATTGCCCTGCTCGTGGTGGCGCTGTTCACCGCGTTCCGGCCGCAGATGGGTGCCGCGACGCAGCTGCGGTTCCACGGGCACAAGCACCACATCATGGCCGGCGTGGCGGGACTCGGCATCGGCTTCTACGACGGGATGATCGGGCCGGGAACGGGCACCTTCCTCGTGATCACGCTGGTCGCACTGCTCGGCTACGACTTCCTACAGGCGAGCGCGAAGGCCAAGATCGTCAACCTCGCGACGAACATCGGTGCGCTGCTGCTGTTCATCCCGCACGGCGCCGTGCTGTGGCTGCTGGGCGGCATCCTCGCGGTCGCGAACGTCGCGGGCAGCTATCTGGGGTCGCGCATGGCGATCTCACGCGGGACCACCTTCATCCGCGTGGTGTTCCTCGTGGTCGTGGTCGCGCTGATCGCGAAGCTCGGCGTCGACGTGTGGAACGAGAACATCGTCCCGGCGTTCGCGGCGTTCTCATCCTGACGGCGCGTGCGACGCCACGCAGGATCAGGCAGAAACGCCGGGTCAGGCAGGTTCTTCGCAGAACCGCCTGACCCGGCGTGTATGCCTGTGCTCGCGCGAGGCGGCTGGCGTCAGGCCTCGTCCTCTTCGGGCTCGAAGTCGACGCCGGCCTCGGCGCGCTGGGCCTCGGTGATCGGTGCCGGAGCGGAGGTGAGCGGGTCGTAGCCGTTGCCCGACTTCGGGAACGCGATGACCTCGCGGATCGACTCGGTCTTGGTCAGGTGCTGCAGCACGCGGTCCATGCCGAGCGCGATCCCGCCGTGCGGCGGTGCGCCGAACTTGAACGCGTCGAGCAGGAAGCCGAACTGCTCGTCGGCCTGCTCGTCGCTGATGCCCATGACCTCGAACACGCGCTTCTGCACGTCTTCTCGGTGGATGCGGATCGAGCCGCCGCCGAGCTCCGAGCCGTTGCACACGATGTCGTATGCGTAGGCGAGAGCGGAACCCGGGTCGGTGTCGAACGTGTCCTGGAACTCCGGCTTCGGGCCGGTGAAGGCGTGGTGCACGGCGGTCCAGGCGCCGGCACCCACAGCCACGTCGCCGGAGGCCACGGCATCGGCGGCCGGCTCGAACATCGGGGCGTCGACGACCCACGTGAACGCGAACTCGTCCGGGTTCAGGTAGCCGAGGCGGCGGCCGATCTCGACGCGCGCCGCGCCGAGCAGCGCACGGCTCTCCTTGGTGGAACCGGCGGCGAAGAACACGCAGTCGCCGGCTTCGGCGCCGACGAGCTCAGCGAGCCCCGCCTGCTCGGCCTCGGACAGGTTCTTGGCCGCGGGGCCGCCGAGCGACCCGTCTTCGTTGAACAGCACGTAGGCGAGCCCACGGGCACCGCGCTGCTTGGCCCAGTCCTGCCAGGCATCGAGCTGCTTGCGCGGCTGGCTCGCGCCGCCGGGCATGCGCACCGCGCCGACGTACTCGGCCTGGAAGACGCGGAACGGCGTGTCCCGGAAGTACTCGGTCGCCTCGACGAGCTCGAGGCCGAAGCGCAGGTCGGGCTTGTCGGAGCCGTACTTGGCCATCGCGTCGGCGTAGGTCATGCGCGGCAGGGGCGTGGCCACCTCGACGCCGATCGTCGCCCACATCGCGACGATGAGCGACTCCATGAGAGCGATCACGTCTTCCTGGTCGACGAAGCTCATCTCGATGTCGAGCTGCGTGAACTCCGGCTGACGGTCGGCGCGGAAGTCCTCGTCGCGGTAGCAGCGCGCGATCTGGAAGTACTTCTCCACACCGCCGACCATCAGCAGCTGCTTGAACAGCTGCGGCGACTGCGGCAGGGCATACCAGCTGCCGGGGCTCAGACGCGCGGGCACCAGGAAGTCGCGGGCGCCCTCGGGCGTGGAGCGCGTGAGAGTGGGCGTCTCGACCTCGGTGAAGTCGTCGGCGTGCAGCACGTCGCGGATCGCCTTGTAGACGTTCGAGCGCAGGCGCAGGGCGGACGCAGGAGCCGGGCGGCGCAGGTCGAGGTAGCGGTACTTGAGGCGCGCCTCCTCGCCGACGGTCTCGGTCTCGGCGAGAGCCGTGGAGACCTGGAAGGGGAGCGGCGCCGATTCGTTCAGCACCTCGACGTCGGTCGCGATGAGCTCGATCTCGCCGGTGGGCAGGTTCGGGTTCGCGTTGCCCTCGGGGCGCAGGGAGACCTCGCCGGTCACCTTCAGCACGAACTCGTTGCGCAGCGGGTGGGCGATCTCCTCGTCGCGGATGACGACCTGGGCGATGCCGGAGGCGTCCCGCAGATCGATGAAAGCGACGCCTCCGTGGTCACGACGGCGATCGACCCAGCCCGAGAGGGTGACGGTCTGACCGATGTGCTCGGCTCGCAGAGAGCCTGCCGAGTGGGTGCGAAGCACGGAGTATTCCTTCTGATCCGGGAAATGGAGAACCCGCCCATTCTACGGGGGCTGTCGGGCGGTCATCGGCCCGGTTGGCGGCGCCGGAGTCGTCGGATCAGTAGGATCGCCACGACACAGCCTTTGCACAGAAAGGGTGCACCGTGGACAACAACGGCATCTCCGATCTCTTCGCAGCGATCTTCTCCGGGACCACCGGCCTGATCGCGCTCGTCTTCTACGTCCTCGTCGCGATCGGACTGTGGAAGGTGTTCACGAAGGCCGGGTACCCCGGCATCCTCGCGATCATCCCGTTCGTGAACCTCATCTTCCTGGTGAAGATCGCCGGCATGTCCGGCTGGCTCGCCCTGCTGTACCTGGTCCCGATCGCGAACGTGATCCTCGCGATCATCGTCGCGTTCAAGCTCGGTGAGCGCTTCAACAAGGGCGGGGCGTTCTCCTTCTTCCTGCTGTTCGTGTTCCCCTACATCGGGTACCTGATCCTCGGCTTCGGGGACGCGCGCTACAGCAAGGCGTGACATGACGGCGTCCCGGCTGCACCTCGTCCGACACGGTGAGGTGCATAATCCGGCTCGCGTGCTCTACGGGCGGCTGCCCGACTACCACCTGAGCGACGCGGGCCGGGAGATGGCTGCCGCGGCCGCGGACCATGTGGCGTCGCTGGATCGGCCGGTCGCCGTGCTGTACGCGTCGCCGCTCGAGCGGGCGCAGGAGTCGGCGGAGCCGTTCGCCGAGCGCTTCGACCTCGTGCCGGAGATCGACATCCGCCTGATCGAGCCGACGAACGTGTTCGAGGGAACGCAGATGCGGCGCTCGCTGATGAACCCCGTGAACTGGTGGCACCTGCGGCAGCCGTCGCTTCCCAGCTGGGGTGAGCCGTACTCCTCCATCGCGGAGCGGATGCTCGGCGTCATGGACGAGGCGTGGGATTCCACGCCCGACGGCGACGTGGTGATGGTGTCGCATCAGGCGCCGATCTGGATCACGCACCTGCGCGTCGCCGGCCTGCCGCTGCGGCACGACCCACGCACCCGCCGCTGCGCCCTGTCGAGTGTCACCTCGTTCGAACGCGTCGGCGACGTCTGGCGCGAGGTCGCCTACGCGGAGCCTGCCGCGACCGGCGGTGCCGTCGACGTCGGCGCGGTCTGACCCGTATCCCTTCGAATCGCGCAACGGATCCCGCCTCCACACCGGATGCGGCCGGTTGCGCGATTCGAGACCCCGAGGTCAGTGCTCGGCGGCCAGGAGCGACTGGATGATGCCGACCGCGGCCAGCTGCCCGGCGGCAGCAGCCAGCAGCACGGACGCCATCGGACCGGGAAGGCTCGCGCGGTGGGCGAGGTCGCCCGCGGCGAAGATGCCCGGCACGGAGGTGCGCCCGAAATCATCGATCTCGATGCAGCCGGACTCGAGCATCCGCATCTCGAGCTGCGCGGCGAACGGCGCCCGCTGACGCATCGATCCCGACGCCACGAAGACGCCGGCGACCACGAGCTCATCGTCGTCCGTGCGGATGCGGACCCTGTCGTCGACCTTCTCGACGGAGGAGAGCGGTGCCGGGCTCGCCCGCACGCCCTTCGTCTCGAGCATCCGGATGTCGTCGTCGGCGAAGACCTCCCCGACAGGGAAGACGGTGATGTCTCCGACGATTCTGCCCAGCAGGCCGATGAGGTGCTCGGCCCTAGCGGCTGCGCCGACGATGGCGATCGGCTTGCCGGCATGCTCGTGTCCGTCGCAGAACGGGCAGCTGAACGCGAGGGTTCCCCACAGATCCTGCAGTCCGGGCACGTCGGGGAGGTCGTCGGCGACGCCCGTGGCGATGATGACCCGGCGCGCTTCGACCACCGATCCATCGGCGATGCCGACCAGGAACGCATCCTCGACGCCGGAGACGCTCGTCGCAGCCGCGTCGCGCACCTCGACATCGTCGTACGCGGAAAGCTCCGCTCGGGCGGTCGCGCGGAACTCGGCCGGGGGAGCACCGTCGGCACCGACCATGTTGTGCATGTGCAGGACGGTGCCGTTTCGGTACTCGCCCGAATCGAGGAGCAGCGTCGATCGATGCATCCGTCCGAGGGTCAGGGCGGCCTGCAGTCCTGCCGGTCCTGCGCCGATCACGATGGCGTCGTACATGGGGGTCCTTCCCGCTGGATGTTGCCTTTCACGCCAGTCTGTGACTTCATGTCAACATGAAGTCAAGTTCCGAGCATCCGTGGTCCGTCGGCGACGTCGCTGCCCGTTTCGAACTGCCGACGAACGTGCTGCGACACTGGGAGTCCGTCGGACTGCTCCGGCCTCCGCGCGATTCCGCGGGGCGACGTCGCTACGGCGAGGACGAGATCGTGCGCATCGCCGTGATCCAGCGCAGCAAGGCCGCGGGGATGAGCCTCGAACAGATCGCGGTGCTGCTCGACGACGGGAGCGCCGGGCGGCATCAGGTGTTGCAGCAGCACCTGGACGATCTCGATCGACGCATGGAGGAGATGCGTCGATCGCGCGAGATGACGGAGCACGCGATGGGCTGCCGGGCCCATGACATAGCGACCTGTCCGCGATTCCGGGCGGGTGTGGATGACGTCCTGGCGCGCTTCTGAGGCTTCGTGTGCCTGTGAGGCCTGGAAGGTGGCCCTGCTCATCGATACAGGGCTCCATCGCCGCGCGGGACAGAACCCCAGGAGGTTCCCCGCGATTCCGCACCGGCGCGGAATCGCGCTGGATGCTGGGCCAGTGGCTGAACGCATCATTGCCTGAACGAGAACAGGCAAGACACGTCGATGCGCCCAATGCAGGACGTCGCCAGTACGTGTTGGTCAGGGCTCGGCATGACGTCCGAGTCTGGATTGCCAAGAAGATCAAGGAGGCCCGGAGTGTCTCTGGAGCACAAGCGCCAGCGAACTGGAATAGTGCGTAATCATGGGTCTATGAGCGAGGAGATGCCTAGACCGCGGCGCAGCTTCCGTGAGTGGTGGCTCTTCATCTGGGGGTACGAGACTCAAGCGCCGGGAGAGGACCGAGATGAACCTTCCAGGGAGCAAGATGATGGGGCTGAGCGGTCGCGCTCATGGTTCACTGACGACGCAGACCCGGCAGTGGCCCCGAAGCACGGACGAGCAGATTTCCTCAATCGCGCATGGGAAATCATCGACGAAGCGCGAGCGCAGAAGTTCTCAGTAGTTTTCGGACTCGTGGGCCCCTGGGGGTCGGGCAAGTCCTCCATGCTCGACTGGTTTCGAGGAAGAGCCAGGGAAAAGTCGGCTGAGCACGATGCGACGGACTGGAACGTTCTGACCTTCAACCCCTGGGACTACCCAGACGCTTCGGCTCTGCAACTTGGGTTCTTCTCAGCGCTCCGCAGCAGCTTCGGGTCCTCCAAACTCGAGACAGCTCGAAACCTCGTTAGTGAGCTCGGTATCGCAGTTGCTCCACTCACCGCTGTGGCTGCCGCCTGGGGCCCGTTCGATCCCAGCAAGGTTGTTGAGAATAGCGCGCGGCTGCTTGGAGGCAATCGCAGCGCCGATGCTGCTCGACGCAAACTCGTCAAGACGCTCGAGCAAGCCAAGACGCCCGTCCTCATCATGATTGACGATCTTGACCGGATCTCAGCGGATGAGTTGCTCCTCACGCTGAAGCTCATTCGCCAGCTAGGGCGCCTCCCATATGTTCACTACCTTCTGTCGTACGACGAGTCGACGATCCTTGATGTATTGACCCGCACAAACCTCATCGGCAGCGACGAAGTCGGGCGAGCGCGAGACTATATGGAGAAGGTCATCCAAGTACGCTTCGACGTGCCTCAGCTTCAACCGGACGATGTCCTTGAACTATCGAACAGCGCTCTGCGTGAACTCGGGGACGCCACCGGACACAGTCTCGGCGAAGAACAGATGTCGAGGTTTTCCACTGCGTACTTCCGCTTCATTTCTCCGCGACTCGCCACCCCGCGCTCTATCCGACGGTTCTTTGCTCAAGCCCGCCTCCTATCGCCCAGGCTGCTCGGCGAGCTCGATCTTGCAGACTTCTTGATACTTACATGGTTGAGGACATTCGAATCCGGGGTATACGCGTTGCTTCAGCGTCGCCGCAAGGAGCTCATCGGTGGAGTCCCCAGCGGTCGCTCCCGCGATGCATCCGAGATCGCCCGAGAATCCGAGAAAGCCCGCGAAACCTGGGAGGAATCGCTTCGTAGCGCCGGAACTCGCCAAGAAGACATCGAGCCTGTCCTGTCTGCGATCGCTTCCCTCTTTCCTCGCCTCGCGGATGCTCTCAACCGCATCGTGGAGTACCCGACCGCGGAGCCTCCTCGTATCGCTCATGATGAGTATTTCGATCGTTACTTCAGTGCTGGCATCTCCGAGCGCGATATCGCCGATTCAACGGTACGGAAAGCGATTGCAGACACTGAGTCGGGCACTGGTGAGAAATCCGTAGCCGTTGCTCAGACGAAGCTTGGTTTGCTGGTCGTCCGCGCCCTCACTGTTTCCAAGCTCATCCGCGCCGCCGAGGATGCGGCGATTGTCGGCCCCGCGACCTATGCCTGGCTGACGAAGATCTACAACGAGGACTTGACGCACACGGAGCCTCTACGGTCGACGTCACGAATCGAAGCTCTTGTCTCGAATCGTCTACGAGAGATGCCGGCGAACGTGGCCTTCGCTGCTCTCGACGCCATCGCGACGGCGGGCGGCGGCATCCTTGTCGCGACCACAGTAAGCAAGGCAATCTACCGACCACAGCAGCGGACGGAAGCGCTCAATCTGACGAGTTCGATTCAGAACCTGGTCACCGCGTCGCTGCGTATCGCGATTATTGCTGAAGCAGCGACTGCCGAGCACATGTCGTGGCCTCTCCGGAATGCTGCTCTCGCATGGAAGGACGTTCATCCAGACGGCTTCCGTAACTGGCTTCTTGATGAGAAGTCAACACGCGGCGACCTCGCCGCGCTCGGCTTCTTCGTTCGTCTGTCCCAGACCATGGGAAGCAGGCCCTCGGTGCGTCTCGAACGAGTCGATCTGCAGGACGCTGCTGAATACCTCGATCTAGGTGAGCTGAAACGCAGATACGAGCAGGAAATCGCCGCGGTCAAGGCTATCGAGATCGGGTCTTTCACGGATACTCCTGATACGCCACAGAACCGCAAGATAGCGCTGCTGAACGCTCTGAAGACATGGGAAGTGTAATCGTCCCGTCATAGAGGATCTCCGGTATTAGGCTCTGTGCTTCGTGTCCGAGAGCGCGAACACCGCACACGACACGTCACTGAGCATGCGATGGGATGCCGGGCACATGACATAGCGACATGTCCGCGATTCCGGGCGGGTGTGGATGACGTCCTGGCGCGCTTCTGAGGCTTCGTGAAGGCGGGTCTGCATCCACCTCGTGCATAGGAACCTCTGCGTAAACTCGGAGTCGTGCCACTCGCCTCGACGGTTCGCCCGATCCGCAGCGGCCGCTCCTCCCGCACCCGGCGTTCGCGTCGCGCGGTCGGTGCCGCGCTCGCTGCGGTGCTCGCCATCGGTCTGAGCGCCTGCGCTCCCGATCCGGTCAGCGAGTCCTTCCTGAACGGTGAGAACACCGGCTACGTCGCAGCTGACGGCGCGATCGTCGAGATCCCCGTCGCCGAGCGCGGTGAACCTGTGGTGTTCGGCGGGGTGACCGAGAAAGGCGAGAAGTTCGACAGCAAGGACATCGCCGGACAGGTCGCGGTCGTCAACTTCTGGTACGCCGGCTGTGCGCCGTGCCGTCTCGAGGCGGCCGACCTCGAATCGGTGTGGCAGGAGTACAGCGACGACGGCGTCTCGTTCGTCGGCATCAACACCCGCGACCAGGCGGACACCGCGGTCGCGTTCGCCGACCAGTACGGCATCACGTACCCCAGCCTGATCGACGTCGACACCGCCCAGGCCAAGCTCGCCTTCGCGAAGGAGACGCCGATCGCCGCGACGCCGACCACGCTCGTGCTCGATAAGCAGGGCCGCGTCGCCGCACGCATCATCGGCCCGATCGACGGGACGTCGATCCTCTCCACACTCGTCAAGGACGCCCTCGCGGAGGACTTGTGAGCATCAGGGACGTGTCGTGAACCCCGAAGCGATCATCGGATCCGGGGCCCTCTGGATCGCGATCCCGGTCGCGATGCTGGCGGGACTCGTCTCTTTCCTGTCCCCGTGCGTGCTCCCGCTCGTCCCGGGCTACCTCGGATTCCTCGGCGGTGCGGTCGCGCCCCGGTCGGCCGGCGTCGCCGGTACGGAGGGGAAGGTGACGACGCAGACCACCGAGACCGCGACGCGCGGCCGGCTCGTCCTGGGCGTGCTGCTGTTCATCCTCGGCTTCACGATCGTCTTCGTCCTCTACACGGTGCTCGGCGGCACGGTCGGGGTGTTCCTGCTGCAGTGGGGCGACCTGATCACGCGCATCCTGGGCATCGTGATCATCGCGATGGGGCTGGTCTTCCTCGGGCTCTTCGGGTTCGCGCAGAAGGAGTTCCGCTTCCACGTCGACTCGAAGGCCGGCATCGTCGGTGCGCCGCTCCTCGGCATCGCGCTCGGGATCGGCTGGGCGCCGTGCATGGGGCCGACGCTCGCGGCGATCCTGGCGCTCTCGTTCAACGCCGGTGATCCCGTGCGCGCGGGATTCCTCGGTCTGGCGTACTCCCTCGGCCTCGGCATCCCGTTCCTGCTCGTCGCGCTCGGCTTCGGGTGGGCGACGAAGGCGATCGGGTTCCTGCGTCGCCACATCCGCGTGGTGAACATCGTCGGCGGCGTGATGCTGATCCTGCTCGGCATCCTGATGGTCACCGGCCTGTGGACCGACATCATGTCGCGGCTGACGGCGGTGATCGGCAGTGTCATCCTCCCGCTCTGACCACTCCGAC
>NZ_PCOY01000013.1 GCF_002979475.1 Microbacterium sp. MYb62
GGGGGCCGGATCGGGGATGAGCCGGGGATCCGGGTTCCCCGTGCCGATGTCGCGGAGCACGGTGTCGGGGGCGTATCCCTCCTGTGCGACCGCCTCGAGACCTGCGACGACCGTGCCGGCCCGGCCGCGGGAGATCACGAGTCCCGCCTGTGCGAGCTGACGATATGCGGCGACCGCCGTGTTCCGGTTGACTCCGAGCGTCGCCGCGAGCTCTCTGACCGGGGGAAGCAGGCTTCCGGCCCGGAGGATTCCGCGGTCGCGCAGGGCGCGCACGCTGTCGGCGATGTCCGATGCGGTGGTGCCTGTGATCTGGTCGCTCATGGTCCTCCTCAGCGATTCTAGGTCGAATCGGACAGTGCTATGTTCGATCTAGATCAAACCCGACTTCGGTGCATCCGACAGGAGTTCCCCATGGCAGAGCAGACAACCACCGGATCCGCGCGTGTCAAGCGCGGCCTCGCCGAGATGCTCAAGGGCGGCGTCATCATGGACGTCGTCACCGCAGAGCAGGCGAAGATCGCCGAAGACGCCGGCGCCGTCGCGGTCATGGCACTCGAACGAGTGCCGGCCGACATCCGCGCGCAGGGCGGTGTGTCGCGCATGAGCGACCCCGACATGATCGACAGCATCATCGATGCGGTGTCGATCCCCGTGATGGCCAAGGCCCGCATCGGGCACTTCGTCGAGGCGCAGGTGCTGCAGGAGCTCGGCGTCGACTACATCGACGAGTCCGAGGTGCTCTCGCCGGCCGACTACGTGAACCACATCGACAAGTACGGCTTCACTGTGCCGTTCGTGTGCGGCGCGACCAACCTCGGCGAAGCGCTCCGTCGTATCAATGAGGGCGCGGCGATGATCCGCTCGAAGGGCGAGGCCGGTACCGGTGACGTCTCCGAGGCGATGAAGCACATCCGCAGGATCCGCGGCGAGATCGCCGCCCTCACCGCGCTGCCCAAGGACGAGCTGTTCGTCGCGGCCAAGGAGCTGCAGGCGCCGTACGAGCTCGTGTCCGAGATCGCCGAGACCGGCAAGCTCCCGGTCGTGCTGTTCGTGGCCGGTGGCGTCGCCACCCCCGCGGATGCCGCGATGATGATGCAGCTCGGCGCCGACGGGGTGTTCGTGGGCTCCGGGATCTTCAAGTCGGGCAACCCCGCCGAGCGCGCGAAGGCGATCGTCAAGGCGACCACGTTCTTCGATGACGCCAAGGTCATCGCCGAGGTGTCGCGCGGACTCGGTGAGGCGATGGTCGGCATCAACGTGAGCGACCTTCCCGCACCGCACCGTCTCGCCGAGCGTGGCTGGTAGCACCCGCGTCGGAGTCCTCGCGCTGCAGGGCGACGTGCGTGAGCACGCCGCCCTGCTCATGCAGCTGGGAGCCGACGTGGTGCTGGTGCGCCGCCGGGAGGAACTCGCCGCCGTGGATGGCCTCGTGATCCCCGGCGGCGAGTCGAGCGTGATCGACAAACTGTCCCGCATCTTCGACATGCAGGCGCCGATCCGCGACGCGATCGCCGCCGGCATGCCCGTCTACGGGACCTGTGCCGGGCTGATCCTCCTCGCCGACACCGTGCGCGATGGGATCGACGGCCAGGAGTCCTTCGGCGGCATGGACATCGAGGTGCGGCGTAACGCCTTCGGGCGTCAGACCGAGTCGTTCGAGACGGAGATCGATGTCCCCGCCCTGGGCGACCGGCCGGTGCGGGCGACCTTCATCCGGGCTCCGATCGTGGAACGTGCCGGAGCGGATGTCGAGGTGCTCGCTGCGCTGGCCGACGGCGCGATCGTCGCCGTCGAACAGGGGAATCTCCTCGGAACGAGTTTCCATCCCGAGGTCGACGGCGAGACGCGCTTCCATGAGCGCTTCCTCGCGAAAGCCCGCGACTTCGCCGAAGCCCGTACCCGGTAGCGCCCCCGGGTACCTCGTCGCTGCGGATGCGCGGGGTCCGGATCATTCGACGACGAGCGTGCGCGGGATCTCCGTTCGCAGCGCGGCAGCCGTCGGCATCACCGTGGCTGCCAGAAGCAGGACGAGCCCTCCGCCGGCGATGATGCCGAGCGCGGGGAAGGCGACTGAGGGGCCAGGCAGGGCGAGCGCATCGGCGATCACGACACCCCCGATGATCGTGGCGGCGGATCCGAGGACGACCGCGGTGACGGTGTAGGTCATCGCCTCCCAGATCGACGTGAGCACGATCGTCCGCGGCGTGGAGCCGACAGCCTGGATCAACGCGAACTCGCGTTCGCGGGCATGGCCGGACATGAAGACGGTCGCCGCCGAGGCGACGCCGGAAAGCAGGAGGGGGCCGCCCAACAGGATCACGCCCCCTTCGGGCGCAAGGTCGAAGCCGGCATCCATCCCGGTGCGGATGGTCTGGGCCGCCGCTGTCGTCGCGCCGGTCGTGTACAGACCCCCGGTGAGGGCGATGGCGACCATGAGGGGACTGATCGCGGCGCTGGAACGGCTGAGTCGGTAGCGCGCGGAGTTGCGAGCGAGGAACCAGGTCGCCGAGGCTCGCGCAGGGACCAGCGCGGTCCACCCGCGAAGCACCAGGGGGAACACGAACGGTCCTGTCGCAGCGAGGACGGCCGCGATCAGCGGTGTGAGGAGCACGGCCTGACCCGAGAAGGCGGACATCGACGCGGAACCGTCGAGGTTGAGCACGAGGGCGATGACGCCGCTGAGGGCGGCCACTCCGAGCAGCACTCGGAACCAGCCGACCCGCGCCTGCGACGGCTCCGGGTCACGCAGCGCCTCGATCGGCGGTGTGCGACCGGCACGTCGCGCACTGCGGAGTCCTCCGAAGAGCACCGTCAGCGTGATCGCCGCAGTGACGGCGAGCGCGCTCCCGATACCGAGATGCAGACTGATGCCCTGCATCTCCGACCACTCGCGGAACACCCAGGTGAACAGCGGAGGGAAGAGAGGAATCGCGAGGAGCGAGCCGATCAGCCCTCCGAGGACGCCGATGATCCCGAGCTGCGCGAGGACGACCAGGGAGACGAGACCGGGGCGCACCCCGACGAGCTGCCAGAGGGCGTAGCCGCGCACCTGCAGGGAGATCGTGAGGGTCGCGGTGGAACTGAGCACGATGAGCGCGGTGACGGCTGTGAACATGATGACGGCGGAGCTGGTGCTGGAGAGGCCTTCGTTCACGGCGCCGCCGTGGAAAGCGCCCGTCTCGAGGAGACCGGCTGCGATCGCACCGACGAAACCCGTGGCGATCGTGACGGCCGCGACGCCGAGCCAGATGCGCGCGTGGGCGACCAGGTCCGAGACGATGAGGCGGATCACGCGGTGGCCCTCGCGACGGTGATCGCCTCGAGCACCTGCTCCGGCGTCGCTCGCCGCAGTTCGTCGTGGATCGCTCCGTCGCGCAGGACGAGCACCCGATCGGCGAGGGCGGCGGCCTCGAGATCATGCGTGACCATGACCACGGATCTTCCCTCGCCGGTAGACGCGCGCAGGAGGCGGAGGATGTCCGCGCCGGTGGCGGAGTCGAGCGACCCTGTGGGTTCATCCGCGAAGACGATGTCGGGTCGAAGTGCGAGCACCCTGGCGATCGCCACCCGCTGCTGCTGACCCCCCGACAGCTGCCCTGGGCGATGGCGTTCCCGGTCGGAGAGTCCGACTTCGAGCAGGGCGCGGTCGACGTTCTTCCTGTCCACACGCTGCCGTGCGAGACGCGCGGGCAGCGCGATGTTCTCGCGAGCGGTCAGCGACGGGATCAGGTTGAAGGATTGGAAGACGAAGCCGATGTGCCGGCGACGGAGGGATGCGAGGGCTCCCCGCCGAAGCGCCGCGAGCTCGTGCCCTGCGAGGCGGACACTGCCGGAGTCGTACGACTCGAGCCCGGACAGGCAGTAGAGGAGTGTGGACTTGCCGGAGCCGCTCGGCCCGACGATGCTGACCATCTCACCGCGGTGCACCGTGAGGGTTATCCCACGGAGCACGGATACCGGTGGCTCCTTCCGGCCGGTTCCGGGAAAGGTCTTGTGCAGGTTCACGGTCTGGATCAGTGGCTCGCTCACCTCTCCATTCGACGCGATGCACGCGATGTCGGCGAGGGAGGGGAGGCGAGTCTCCTGGTAGAGCTGGGTCTACTCTTCGTCGGAATGCTCGAGGGGGCGAGACGCGGTTCCGTAGGGTGGAGGCATGACAGCGGTGACCGTGTGGCACGCCATGATGCGTGCGCCATGGCGGTTCCTGTTCGGACGGTGGCCATGGCGCGTGCTCGGCTATCTGCTGGTGAGCGCCGTCGTGGGCGTCGTGCTCGCACCGCTCACGATCCTCACCCTGCTGCTCCTGCCCCTGTGGGGGATCGCGATCGGCGCGCTCGAACGCCGACGCACCCGGCTCCTCGGCTTTCCCGCGCAGGAATCCGGACACGTCCCCCTCCGCCCCGAGCAGGGTCACATCTGGCTGGCCGTCCGCATGAACGAGGGGGCGACGTGGCGGGAGACGGCGGCGCTGCTGCTCGACCTGGTCGTCGGGTGGATCGCCGTCGCCGTCCTCTTCTTCGAAGGGCTCGGTCTGATCCTTCTCGTGTACGTCGGAGTCGCGGGCGCACGAGGCCCGACACGCCTCAACCTCTTCGCGGATGTGTGGGTCGTCGTGACGCCGCACACCTGGTGGCCGGTCATCCCGATCGGGTTCATCGCGGTCGGGCTGTTCGCCTATGTCAACGCCGCTCTCGCGGCGGGCCAGGCTTCTCTGCTGCGCGTGCTGTGCGGTCCGCGCCACCGGGAACTCGCTCGCAACGTGCAGAGGCTCATCCAGTCGCGCGTCACTCTCGTCGAGGCGTTCGAGACCGAACGGCGCCGCATCGAACGAGACCTGCACGACGGCGTACAGCAGGAGCTGGTGACTCTCGCGGCACGACTCGGGATGGTGAGTCTCGAACTCGAGGACCTCGCCGCACGGGGTGCGGACACCGCCCCCGCACGCGGCGCGCTCGACGCGGCGCAGACTCAGGCCGAGCACGCGATGGCCACGCTGCGCGACACCGTGCGCGGCATCCACCCCGCGGTCCTGACCGACCATGGACTCCGCGCGGCGCTCGACGAGTTGGCCGACCGGACGCCGGTCGCGCTCCGCCTGGAGGTGGCCGAAGTCGGTAGGCTCCCCGCTTCGGTGGAGACCGCCGCCTACTATCTCGTGACCGAGGCGATCAGCAATGCCGCCAAGCACACGACCGCCACCCGCGTGACGGTCCGCGCGAGCATCGACCGCGAGACGCTCTCGGTGGTGGTCGTCGACGACGGACACGGCGGTGCGGATGTGCGTGCGGGTACCGGTCTGCGGGGACTGCAGGAGCGCGCCGAGAGTCTCGGCGGCAGGTTCACGGTGGTGAGCCCGGTCGGCGGACCCACGGCTCTCCATCTGGCCGTGCCGCTGCGGGAAGGAACCGTGCCACATGCGCCTGCTGCTCGCTGAAGACTCCGCCCTGCTGCGCGAGGCGCTGACCGCACTCCTCGAGCGCCTCGGTCATACCCTCGTCGGCACCGCGCAATCTGCTCCTGAACTCCTCGGCATGTTCCGCCGTCTCCAGGAGGTCGACGACCCGCCCGACCTGGTGATCACGGACGTGCGCATGCCACCCGACAACAGCGACGACGGTCTCCGCGTCGCTCTCGAGATCAGGGCGCTGCGGTCGACCCAACCGGTCATGGTGCTCTCGCAGTACATCGCCGACACCTACGCCCGAGAACTGCTGACGCTGCCCGATGGCGGGGTCGGCTATCTCCTGAAGGATCGTGTCAGCCGCATCCGCGACTTCGCCGCCGCCCTCGAGACGGTCGCGGCCGGTGGCACGGTCATCGACCCCGACGTGGTGCAGCATCTCCTCAACGGGACGCGACCGGGGCCACTGGACACACTCACCGCACGGGAACGTGAAGTGCTCGGCCTCATGGCGGACGGCCAATCGAACTCCGACATCGCCGTTTCCCTCACCCTGACCGATGCGGCCGTGAGCAAACACATCGGCAACATCTTCACCAAGCTCGGCCTCGGCCCCGTGGAGGAGAACCGGAGGGTCAGGGCCGTGCTGACCTACCTGGACGCCGCCCGGTCCTGATCCTGCGACAGCAGCCCCGCGAGCCAACGCAGTGCGGGAATCGCCTGCGCGCGCTGGAAGGCACGCAGTCCGGGCAGCTGCGGGATCTCCGGTTGTCCCTGCCAGTACCAGAGGAACGATGCGAACCCGGAGATCACGGGGAGGAGTTCCGCCTGAGGCGGCGCGTCGTGCTCCTCGAAGACAGCCCAGGCCTCTTCGCAGGACGGCCCGCCGGCCGCCTCGATGCTCGGCAGCAGACAGGGCAGGTCGATCCACGCGGCGCCCCTGCGCGCATGCGGCCAATCCAGCAGATGCGCTCGTCCATCGTCGATGAGGATGTTGTCGGCGCGGACGTCGTCATGCACGAGCACATCCCCGCTGACCGCGTCGCGGAAGTCCCGCTCGATGATCATCAGGTCCGGCATCCGATCCCGCAGCGCTTCCGGCAGCCCGGAGAGCAGACGCTCATCCGTGGAGATCTCCGCCCACCTCGTGAAGCCGGGGACCATGCCGTCCGCAGCGCTGACCAGTCCCGGTGGCGCGGTCGTCGTCGACAGGATCCGGAGGGTCTCCGCGATCGCGTGCAGATCTTCCAGCGACCAGGGATCTCCCGGATGATGCCCGTCTATCGGCTCGAGCAGGAGTGCCGCTCCGGCCGCCTCGTCGACCGCGCTGATCACGGTGGGGGCGAGAGGAGGCGGCAGCATGGCGAGGACCTGCATCTCCGCGCGCAGGAAGTGCAGGGAATCCTCATGCCAATCGCGCGCGCATGCCTTCACGAACGCGGAGCCCTTGGAGGTGGTGACGACACCGGCGTAGGACGCGCTGAATCCGCTCTGCGCAGGTGTGTCTGCGAGGAAGCGTCCTCCGATCGCATCGATGATGCGCCTGCGAAGAAGCAGGGGGAGTGCAGACCAATCGGGCCGAAGGCGATCCGCGCCGGCATTCATCGTGTCGTTCCCTTCACTCGCAGCGTCGCGATAGTCCAGGGGCGTGGGTCCTTCGACGCTAGCAGCAGCCCGCCTCCGAGCCGAAGATCGCCGTCAGTTCGCAGGTGGCACAGCCGTGACGAGCCCGCGGATGGCGCGAACAGTGCGATCCACATCCCCGGGTGTCGTCGCCCACGAGGACATCGAGCAGCGCAGTGCGGCCCGGCCGCGCCATTCCGCGCCCGTCACGACCGCCGTCCCCTCCGCCAGGATCGCCGCACCGAGTGCTCGGGTGTCGTCGTCCGTGCCGAGGCGGAACATGACCTGGGTGTAGTCGACGTCGTTCACCATCTCCACCCCGCCTATCGATGCGAGGCCTTCGGCCATCGACACGGCGTTCGCATGCAGGCGGTCCATCAGGCGTGCGACGCCGGACCGGCCCAGGCTGCGCAGGGCGGCCCAGGCGGGAACACCGCGGGCGCGACGCGAGAGCTCGGGCGTGACATCCCACGGGTCGAGACCCGAATAGATCAGATAGTCGCCCCCGGTGCGGAACGCAGCGATGGAGTCGGCAGGATCCCGCACGATCGCCATGCCGCAGTCGTACGGCACGTTCAGGGTCTTGTGCGCATCGGTCGCCCAGGAGTCCGCCTCATCGATCCCGTCGGTCAGGTGTCTCAGTGCGGGGGAGGCCGCCGCCCACAGGCCGAACGCCCCGTCGACGTGCACCCAGGCGTCGTGACGCCGGGCGATGCGGACCAGTGGACCGAAGTCGTCGAATGCGCCGGTGTGCACCTCTCCGGCTTGCAGGCACACGATGAGGGGCCCCTCCCCGCCGGTGAGGGCGCGTTCGAGCGCATCCGCGCGCATCCGCCCCTGGTCGTCGGAGTCCACGACGGTGAGCTCGATCCTCCCGATGCCGAGGAAGCGCGCCGCTCGGTCGACGGAGCCGTGCCGGTCCGCGCCGACGACGAACCGGAGCGGTGGCGCTCCGCGGACGCCGAGCTCGGCGATGTCCCACCCGACGCGGGCGAGCACCGCGTGACGAGCGGTGGCGAGGCAGGTGAAGTTGGCGAGCTGACCGCCGGTGACGAAGCCGACGCTGGCCGTCGCGGGGAGTCCGAGCAGATCGAGCATCCACTGCCCCGCGACGCGCTCCATGGCAACGGTCGCGGGAGTGAGCAACGACGAGCCCGAGTTCTGGTCCCAGGCCGAGACGAGCCAGTCGGCTGCCAGGGCGGCCGGATGGGTCCCGCCGATGACGAAGCCGAAGAACCGCCCGCCGGGGATCGCGACCAGTCCGGGGTCGGCACGTTCTGCGATCTCCTCGATCACGGTCGCCGGGTCGATACCGTCTTCCGCGAGCGGACCGCCGAACGCGTGCATCATCTCCTGCAGGTCCGCGCGCGGCCACACCGGTCGTTCTTCGAGAGTCTCCAGGAACTCCGTCGCACGGCGGTGAGCGGCGTCGAGAGCCCGCTCTCGATCGTCCATGCGCGAAAGTCTCCCACCGCGACACCGGGCGGACAAGGCGGTTCCCGCTCGGGCCGGTCACGTGTTTCGATAGAATGGACGACGCCCTGGACACGCCTCCGGGGCGGATACGACGAGCGGAGACTTATGTCCGGGCATTCCAAGTGGGCGACCACGAAGCACAAGAAGGCCATCATCGACTCCAGGCGCGCGAAGTCCTGGGCCAAGCTCATCAAGAACATCGAGGTCGCGGCGAAGCTCGGCGGACCCGACCTGGCGGGCAACCCGACCCTCTTCGACGCCGTGCAGAAGGCCAAGAAGACCTCGGTGCCGAAGGACAACATCGACCGTGCGGTGAAGCGCGGTGCGGGTATCGGCGGCGAGGCCGTCGAGTACCTCTCGATCATGTACGAGGGCTACGGACCCAACGGTGTCGCCCTCATGATCGAGTGTCTGACCGACAACAAGAACCGGGCGGCCGCCGAGGTGCGCACGGCTCTGAGCCGCAACGGCGGCACCCTGGCCGATCCGGGCAGCGTGGCGTACAACTTCAGCCGCAAGGGCGTCATCGTCGTCGGTTCCGAGGGGACCACCGAGGATGACGTCATGATGGCGGCGCTCGAGGCCGGCGCCGAGGAGATCGAACCGCACGCCGAGGGCTTCGAGATCATCACAGAGGCGACCGACCTGGTGGCGGTGCGCAGTGCGCTCCAGGAAGCGGGGATCGACTACGAATCGGCCGACGTCGAGTTCGTCCCGAACCTCAAGGTGGAGATCGACGCCGACACCGCGCGCAAGATCTTCCGTCTGATCGATGCCCTGGAAGACAGCGAAGACGTGCAGAACGTGTTCACCAACTTCGACCTGACCCCCGAGGTGCAGGCAGAGTTGGAGAACGACGAGGCGTAGGCGCGCCGGACGGCCCGTGTCGGTTCCGCCACCTAGCCTGGGGGAGTGACCTCCTCTCTGCGCGTGCTCGGCATCGACCCCGGGCTCACCCGCTGCGGTGTCGGTGTCGTCGACGTCGACGGATCGCGCCGCGGATCGCTCGTGCACGTCGGGGTGATCCGATCATCGCCGGATGCGGAGATCGGTGAGCGCCTCGCGATCGTCGCCGCCGGGATCCGCGCCGTGATCGCCGAGCATCGTCCGGATGCGGTGGCCGTCGAGCGGGTGTTCGCGCAGCAGAACACGCACTCCGTCATGGGTACGGCGCAGGCCAGCGGAGTGGCGCTGCTGATCGCGTCGGAGTCCGGACTGCCCGCCGCCACGCACACCCCGAGCGAGGTCAAGGCCGCTGTCACGGGATACGGTGCGGCGGACAAGCGGCAGGTGCAGACGATGATCGCTCGTATCCTGCGCCTGGATGCACTGCCCCAGCCCGCGGATGCGGCCGATGCCCTGGCGATCGCGCTGTGCCACGCCTGGCGCCGCGGTGGGGCATCCTCTCCCGGACAGGGCGCGCTGACCCCCGCGCAGCGGGCGTGGGCCGATGCCGAGAAGCGTGTCGGTCGAACATACCTACGAGCGACGCCGTAGGCTGAGGGGATGATCTCCTCTCTGCACGGTGTCGTCCTGCATGCGACATCCGATCAGGTCGTCATCGACGTGGGCGGGGTCGGATTCGCCGTCGCCGTCCCCGCGGACGTCGCGCACACGGCCACCGTGGGGGAGCGGCTCTTGTTGCACACGAGTCTGATCGTCCGGGAGGACTCGCTGTCGCTGTTCGGCTTCGCCGATCGCGGTGAGTTGGAGATCTTCGGTCTGCTGATCAGCGTGACCGGCGTCGGCCCGAAGTCGGCACTGGGGGTGCTCTCGCATCTCACGGGCGATCAGATCGCCGAAGCCGTCACGGCAGAAGATGATGCCCCGTTCCGGCGGGTCTCCGGCATCGGCCCCAAGACCGCGAAGCTCATCGTGCTGCAGCTCGCCGGCAAGGTCCAGGCATTCGCCGCGCCGTCGAAACCGGCCGCAGCAGGGGGGACCGACATCGTGGCGCAGGTGGCCGCCGCGCTGGTCGGCCTCGGCTGGTCGGAGAAGGTCGCCGCCGAGGCCGCCGCCCAGACCGCAGCGGAGGCCACCGAGGCCGAGAGCGCGTCGGTCGCCTCGCTCCTGCGTCGTACCCTCGCCCTCCTCGGGCCGGCCCAGGGAGGCCAGGCGCGTGTCTGATCCTCTCGACGCCAACGAGCCGTCCGACGAGACCGAGCTCGCGATCGAGGGCGCACTGCGCCCGACCAGTCTGGGGGAGTTCGTCGGACAGCAGAAGGTCCGAGGCCAGCTGCAGCTGCTCCTCGAGGCCGCCCGCATCCAGAGCCGTCCCGCAGACCACATCCTGCTGGCGGGGCCTCCGGGGCTCGGCAAGACGACACTCGCGATGATCGTGGCGCACGAGAGCGAGCGTCCGCTGCGGCTCTCGAGCGGCCCGGCGATCCAGCACGCCGGTGACCTCGCAGCTCTGCTGTCGAGTCTGGTTCCCGGCGAAGTGCTGTTCATCGACGAGATCCACCGCATGGCGCGCTCCGCAGAGGAGATGCTCTACCTCGCGATGGAGGACTACCGCATCGACATCATGGTCGGCAAGGGCGCCGGCGCCACGAGCATCCCGCTCGAACTCTCGCCGTTCACGCTGGTCGGTGCGACGACCCGCTCCGGTCTGCTGCCGAATCCGTTGCGTGATCGCTTCGGCTTCACCGGACACCTGGAGTTCTATGAGGAGTCGGAGCTGGAGCAGGTGATCGCGCGATCGGCAGCGGTCCTCGGTGTCGATCTGCCGACCGACTCGCTCTCCGAGATCGCCCGCCGTTCGCGGGGCACACCGCGTATCGCCAACCGCCTGCTCCGCCGGGTGCGCGACTACGCCCTGGTGCACACCGGGGGAGTGGCGACCATCCGTGAGGTACGTGCGGCGCTGGAGTTGTACGACGTCGATCCGATCGGCCTCGACCGGCTCGACCGTGCCGTCCTCGAAGCCCTCGTCCGTCGCTTCCGCGGGGGTCCGGTCGGGCTCAGCACGCTCGCCGTGGCCGTCGGCGAGGAGGCGGAGACCGTGGAGAGCGTGGTGGAGCCGTACCTCGTGCGCATCGGCTTCCTCGGACGCACTCCCCGTGGTCGTGTGGCGATGCCGGAGGCGTACACGCATCTGGGCGTGGCGCATCCGGACGGGATGCTTAAGTTGGATGACCTATAATCACTGAAGACTTCCCGGTTACCTTCGCGCGCCCAAAGGCTGGAGCGTGCACCTGAGAAAGGCGCTTCCCCCATGCCCATGGAATTCCTGCTCTTCGGCCTTCTTGCCGTCCTCCTCGTCTTCATGATCTTCAACACGCGCAAGCGCACGAAGCAGATGAAGGCAGACCAGGAGGAGAAGGCGACCAAGACCGTTCCCGGTGCGAAGGTGCTCCTGCAGGGTGGCATCTACGGGACGATCGTCGCGTACGACCCGGATGACCTCGACACGCCGGCGCTCGTCGAGATCGCTCCCGGCACCATCATCGACGTCCACAGCCAGGCCATCCTGCGCGTCGTCGAGCCCAAGGACGCCGTCGTCGACGTGCCGGCCGACGAGGTCGTCGAGGAGCAGGTCGCCGACGAGTCGATCGCTCCGGCCGTCGAGACCCCCGAGGAGACCCGCGCCCGTCTCGAGCGCGACGCCGACGACAAGTAAGTCCGAGGCCGACGCGGCCCCTCGGATCTCCGTTCTTCCAGAAAGCTGAACACACGTGGCTTCATCCTCTCCCGTCCGTCACGCCTGGCGGGTCCTTCTCGGCCTGCTCCTCGTGACAGGCGTACTCTTCGGCATCAACGCGCTGGGCGTGTACGTCTTCAAGGACAGCAACGGGGAGGCTGCGAGCTCGTGGTCACCCGAGCTGGCGCTCGACCTGCAGGGCGGTACGCAGATCGTCCTGAGTGCGGAGACCGAGGATGGCGCTGCCCCCTCGTCCGAGCAGCTCGATCAGGCCGCGGCGATCATCCGCCAGCGCGTGGACGCCTCGGGCGTCGCGGAAGCGGACATCACCACGGAGGGCGGCCAGAACATCGTCGTCCAGATCCCCGGTGAGGCGGACGCGCAGACGCGAGAGCGGATCCAGTCGAGCGCTCAGCTCGAGTTCCGTCCCGTGCTGTACACGACGGCCGCGACCAACGAGTTCGTCGGCGAGGACGGGAACTCCACGCCGTTCCCGAGTCCGGACCCGGGCCTGAACTCGACGCCGACGGCGACGCCGACCGACGCGAGCGACCTCTCCTGGGTCACGGACAAGCTCGGCGCGGAGTTCCAGGCATATGACTGTGCGAACCCCGACAACGAAGCGGCGAAGGCTCCGAAGGACCAGCCGCTCATCGCCTGCTCGGCCGACGGGAGCGCGAAGTACATCCTCGGTCCGGCAGAGCTCGACGGCACGGCCATCACGGATGCCTCGGCCGGTCGCGACCCGAAGACGGGCGCCTGGCTCGTGCAGCTCACCATGAACGCCGATGGCGCAGACGCGTTCGGCAAGGTCAGCACGCGTCTGAACCAGAACCGCATCGACGGTCTCTCGCCGCGTGATCAGTTCGCCTTCGTCCTCGACGGCAACGTCATCAGCGCCCCGAAGATGAACGGGCAGATCCTCGACGGCCGCCCGAGCATCTCGGGCAGTTTCACGCAGGAGACCGCGACGACGCTCGCCGATCAGCTGAAGTTCGGTGCACTCCCGCTCAGCTTCACGGTCCAGAGCTCCGACACCATCTCGGCGACCCTCGGCACCCAGCAGCTGCAGATCGGTCTGATCGCCGGACTCATCGGTCTCGCGCTCGTGGCGATCTACTCACTGATCGTCTATCGAGCGCTCGGATCCGTGATCATCGCATCGATCGCGGTGATGGCGATCCTGACCTACATCATCATCTGCATCCTGGCCTGGCGCATCGGTTTCCGCCTCTCGCTCGCCGGTGTCGCGGGTCTGATCGTCTCCATCGGCTTCACCGCCGACTCGTTCATCGTCTACTTCGAACGAATACGAGACGAGCTCCGCGACGGCAAGTCGATCACCGCGGCGGTGGAAGACGGGTGGGGCCGCGCGAAGCGCACGATCTACATCTCGAAGTCGATCAACATCCTGGCCGCGCTGGTGCTCTACATCCTGGCCGACGCCACGGTGAAGGGCTTCGCGTTCACCCTCGGTCTCACGACACTCATCGACGTGTTCATCTTCGTGATCTTCACGCATCCGGTGATGCAGCTGCTCGCACGGACACGGTTCTTCGGCGGCGGTCACAAGCTCTCCGGTCTCGATCCCGAGGCCCTCGGCGCCGTGTATCGCAGCAGGTCGCAGTACCGGGAAGTGGCCACGGCGTCGGCAGGGCGAGGCGCGAAGGTCGCCCGCTCCCGCGGCGAGGCCGATCGTCGACAGACCATCGCCGAACGCAAGCGCGCCGAGGCCCTCGCGGGCGATAAACCCACCAACGCCGGAAGTGAGGGAGACGCCTGATGCCTTCCATGAATGAGTTCGGCAACAACCTCTACTCGGGGAAGACCTCCTTCCCGTTCGTCGGCAAGCGTCGCCTCTGGTTCATCATCGCGATCGCGCTCGTCGTCGGCTCCGCCCTCGTCCCGCTCATCCGTCCGATCCAGTTCTCGATCGAGTTCACGGGTGGGTCGCAGTTCACCGTGCAGGCGCCGGACAGCGTCGAGCAGGACACCGCGACAACGGCCGTGCAGTCCGTCGTCCCCGGAGCTGCGACCAAGGTGGTCGTCGTCAACGGCACGGACATCCGCGTCCAGACCGACCAGATGAGCGCTGCGGAGACCCAGGAGGTCGGCGAGGCGCTCGCGACGGCCTACGGCGTGGAGCCGTCCGCCGTCACCTCGTCGTTCATCGGCCCGGCCTGGGGGGAGAACGTCACGAAGCAGTCGCTGTGGGGTCTGGCGATCTTCCTGGCGCTGACCTTCCTGATCCTGGCGATCTACTTCCGTACGTGGAAGATGTCGGCCGCTGCCATCATCGGTCTGCTCGACGTGCTCGTGATCACGGTCGGCGTCTACGCCCTGGCCGGCTTCGAGATCTCGCCGGCGGCGGTGATCGGCTTCCTGACGATCCTCGCGTACTCGCTGTACGACACCACGGTCGTGTTCGACAAGATCCGTGAGAACACCACGGAGGACGGGGAGAAGTCCGCCCGCTTGTTCGGGGAATCGGTGAATCTCGCCGTGAACCAGACCCTCGTGCGTTCCATCAACACGTCCGTCGTCGCGGCGCTGCCGGTCGGCGCGGTCCTCTTCATCGGCGCCTTCTGGCTCGGTGCGGAGTCGCTCACCGACATCTCGCTGTCGATCTTCGTCGGCATCCTGGTGGCGACCTACTCGACGCTCTTCGTGGCTGCCCCGCTCTACTCGCTGTTCCGCGAGAACGAGCCGCAGCTCAAGGCTCGCGACGCCCGCATCCGCGAGGCTCGCAGCAAGGCGTCCGTCGAGGTCTGATCGGTCTCCTCAGCGGGAGCTGCTCCCGCACAGCACGCGTAGGATGAACTGATCGGGAGGTGAGTTGATGGCGGAACCGCAGACGTCATCGCAGGGCTCGAGTCTGCGACGACTGGTTCCCCGCATCTTCTCCCGCGCCTCCAGGATCAACGACCTCGACAACCTGATCCGGACGGTGCGCGCGAACCACCCCAAGGGTGACTTCTCCGTCATCGAGCGGGCCTACGCGGTCGCCAAGGAGAAGCACGAGGGGCAGAAGCGTCAGAGCGGTGAGCCCTACATCACGCACCCGCTCGCGGTCGCGCAGATCCTCGCCGAGCTCGGGCTCGGGCCGCGCGCGATCGCGGCCGCTCTGCTGCACGACACGGTCGAGGACACCGGCTACGCGCTGACCGACCTCACGGCCGAGTTCGGCGACGAGGTCGCGATGCTGGTCGACGGTGTGACCAAGCTCGACAAGGTCAAGTACGGCGAGAGCGCGCAGGCCGAGACGGTTCGCAAGATGATCGTCGCGATGTCGAAGGACATCCGAGTACTGCTCATCAAACTCGCCGACCGCCTGCACAACGCCCGCACCTGGGGCTTCGTACCTCCGGAGAAAGCTGCCAAGAAGGCCAAGGAGACCCTGGAGATCTATGCGCCGCTGGCGAATCGCCTCGGTATCCAGGCCATCAAGTCGGAGCTCGAAGATCTCTCCTTCGCGGTGCTGCATCCCAAGATCTACAACGAGATCCACAGCCTCATCGCGCAGCGCACCCCGCAGCGTGAGAAGTATCTGAATCAGGTCGTCGAGGAGATCGACGAAGATCTCCGTGATCTCCGCATCCGCGGCAAGGTCGTCGGCCGACCGAAGCAGCTCTACTCGGTGTACCAGAAGATGGTCATCAGGGGTCGCGAGTTCGATGACATCTACGATCTGATCGGCATCCGCGTCCTCGTCGCCTCCGTGCGCGACTGCTATGCCGTCCTCGGTGCGATCCACGCACGGTGGACCCCGCTGCCCGGCCGGTTCAAGGACTACATCGCCACGCCCAAGTTCAACCTCTACCAGTCACTGCACACCACGGTGATCGGCCCCGCGGGCCGGACGGTCGAGATCCAGATCCGCACCCACGAGATGCACCAGCAGGCCGAGTACGGCGTCGCGGCGCACTGGATGTACAAGGAGCGGATGAACGGTGGGGGGAAGACCGAGGTCCGCGCCTCCGACACCGACATGGCGTGGCTCGCGCACATCTCCGATTGGCAGGCCGAGACCGCCGATCCCGGCGAGTTCCTCGAGTCGCTCCGGTTCGAGATCGGCGCGAAGGAGGTCTACGTCTTCACCCCGAAGGGGCGCGTGATCGGACTCCCCTCCGGCGCGACCCCGGTCGACTTCGCCTACGCCGTGCACACCGAGATCGGCCACCGCACGATGGGCGCCAAGGTCAACGGGCGACTGGTGCCGCTGGAGTCGGAGCTCAAGAGCGGTGACGTCGTCGAGGTGTTCACCTCGAAGAACCCCGATGCCGGCCCCAGCCAGGACTGGCTCGGCTTCGTCGCGAGCACGCGCGCCCGCAACAAGATCCGCGGATGGTTCACGAAGGAGCGCCGCGAGGAGGCCATCGAGCAGGGCAAGGAGGCCATCGCCCGTGCGATGCGTCGACAGAACCTGCCGCTGCAGCGTCTGATGAGCCATGACTCGTTCACGGAAGTGGCACGGGGCATGCACTACGAAGACGTCTCCGCGCTCTACGCTGCCGTCGGCGAGGGGCATGTCTCGACGCAGTCGGTGCTGGAGAAGGTCACGGCCCTGGTCGCGGCGAACGATCCGACGACGGGTGCGATCGATCTCCCCGGCAGCGTTCCGAGCCGCGAACCGCGATCCGGAGACTCGGGGGTGCTCGTACGCGGCGCCAACGACATCCTGGTCAAGCTCGCGAAGTGCTGCACGCCTGTCCCCGGAGATCAGATCGTCGGGTTCGTCACCCGAGGCAGCGGTGTCTCCGTCCACCGCGCGGACTGCGTGAACGTGAAGGCGCTGGGTGCCGAGCAGGACCGATTCGTCGAGGTGTCATGGGCGCCGACCACGAAGAGCGTGTTCCGCGTGCAGATCCAGGTCGAGGCGCTCGACCGCTCCGGACTGCTCTCCGACGTCACGCGGGTGCTGAGCGAACACCACGTCAACATCCTCTCGGCCACGGTCACGACGACCGACGAGCGGCTGGCTCTCAGCCGGTTCGTGTTCGAGATGGGCGACGCCGTGCACCTGGATCGCGTGCTCAACGCGGTGCGCAGGATCGATGCGGTCTACGACGTCTACCGGGTCACCTCTTCCTGAGGGCGAGCCGCTCCAGCACGGCCGTTCCGGCACGACTCCCCGGGACACGACTCATGCCGCGCAAGGTTTCTCCCGCGGCCTCCGGGGCGTCGGGGAAGACCTCGGCCAGACGGTCCATCCACGTCAGCACACGCGGATCACGATGCACCGCCGTCGCAAGATCGAGCATCGTCCGCACCGGGGTCGAGACCGGGATCCCACCGATCAGCAGGACGTCGGATGGCGGAACCACCGTGTCGTGGAAGACGAGCCGTGCGCTGGTGACGGCTCTGATGCGTCGCTCGACGCAGCGCTTCAGATGGTGCACGCCGGGTGGAGAATCACCGGCACCATGGATCCAGGCGGCGGTCGGACCCGAAGCCGCGGTGCCCGGCTGCACGAGCGACGCGATCGCACTCGCCCTGACATCCGGGCCCTCGAAGAGGTCCGCGGGAACGTAGGCATCGCCCACTTCGACCACATGTCCGTCGATCCTCGCGGCGCTCAGCTCCGACAGACTCAGCCGTTCACCGGGCACATACAGAAAAGCGGGGTGCATCACGCCAGTCTGGCGCAGCGCACCCCGCGTCTTCCGTGGTCGCGGGTGACCTGTGGAGAACGGATCAGCCGCCGAGCGCGTTCAGCCACGCGCGGCGAGCCTCGAGCGCGTCCGCGGCTTCCTTCGCGGCCTTCTTGTCGCCGGTCTTCTCGGCAGCGGCGACCTCGGCTTCGAGCTTCTCGATGGCCTCGAGAAGCTGCGAGCTCATGTCGTTCGCGCGTGCCTTCGTCTCCGGGTTGTTCTTCTTCCAGTCGACGTCCTCGCGGCCCTTCACACCCTGTTCGATCGCGCGGAGCTTGTCGTCGAGCGCACGCTCCTTCTCGCGGGGGAAGATACGGCCGATCTCGTCCCACTGGCGCTGGATGTGCGTGAGGAGGGCGCGGGCGCGCTTGATGTTGGACTCGTCGGCGACAGCCTTGGCCTCCTCGAGCAGAGCCTGGCGCGCCTCGATCTTCGGGGCGGAGTCCGCTTCCTCGGCGGCCGCCTGCTCGGCGCGGGCGGCATAGAGGGCATCACCGGCGGCCTTGAAGCGCGCCCACAGGGCGTCGTCGGCCTTGCGCCCGGCACGTCCGGAAGCCTTCCACTCGTCGAGCAGGTTGCGGTACGCCGGGATGCCGTCGATGCCGCGCGGAGCGAGAGCCTCGGCGCGCTCGACCAGGCGCGACTTGGCGTCGCGTGCAGCCTTGTGCGCGTCGTCGAGCTCGGAGTAGAAGGCGCGGCGCTGCTTGTCGACGATGGCGCGCGCGTCCCGGAATCGCTTCCAGAGCTGCTGCGAGATCCCCTTCGACAGCCGCGGGCCGTTCTGCTGCTGCGCCTGCCAGGCGTCGAACAGCTCGCCCAGCTCGGCGGTGACCTGCTTCCACTGCACCTTGCTGAGGTCGCGCGCGGCGATGGCCTCGGCGCGTTCGACGAGGGCGGTGCGCTCGGCGATCGCCTGGTCGACGAGCTCCTTGGCCTGCTGCGCTTCTTGCTCGGTCGCCTCGGACAGCGACGATGTCAGTGTGTTCAGCCTGTCGCGCAGACCGGCGAGGTCACCCACGGCGGCGGCATCCGTCGCCTCCTCGATCAGGTGACCGGCCTGCTTGGCGAGGTCGCTCGCAGACGCTCCGCCGGCCTGCTGCCGCTGCTCGAGGGCATGCACCTTGAAGGCGATGTCATCGAACTTGCGGACGAAGTAGGCGAGGGCCTCCTCGGACGTGCCGTCGGGGTACTGGCCGACGACGCGCCAGGCGTCGCCCTCCTTGACCTCGACAGTGCCGTCTTCGGACACGCGACCCCATTCGGCGGATGTCGAAGACGCGGCCGGTACCGGCGCGACAGGTGCAGTGGCGGCGGCCGGCGTCGGCGCCTTTCGCGGCATCGGCACCGCGGGGGGTCCGGGGATGGGGGGAGTCGGCTTCGTGGGCTCGTTGGCAGACACGTGATTCTCCTTGCGCGGTCGGGCCGCGGGAGGCGGAAAGGACGAGGCTCAGCCTAGTACGCCCGAGCACCACGGGTGAGGCCCGGCCTCACCGGTGATCGTTACCTTTTCGTGAGGAGAACTTTCGATGGAGGGAACACTCCTCGTCATCTCCGGGAAACACGATCCTCCTATCGTCGCGAGCACGACAGTCCTTCCGGTCGACAGGAGCAGCATGAACGACACCGCGTCCCCGACGAACGAGATCCTGGTCGTCGGGGCGGGGATGGCGGCACACCGGTTCGTCGAATGTCTGCTCCACGATCCGAGCACGGATGTGCGGGTCACGGTGATCGGCGATGAGGGACACGGTCCCTACGACCGGTCCGCTCTGGTCGAGGTCCTCGCCGGGCGAGATCCCGCCGAGCTCCAGCTCGAACGCGCAGCGTTCGGCGACGATCGCGTGCGGCTCATCCGCGATGATCGGGTGCTGCGCATCGATCCGGCCGCGCGTACCGTCCGGACCCGGGCGCGGCGCACGTACGCCTACGACACGCTCGTGCTGGCGACGGGCTCGTTCGCCGCGCGGGTCGCGGTCGACGGAGCACGTCTTCCCGGCTGTTTCGTCCTCCGGACGATCGAAGACGCCGAATCGGTCCGGGAGTTCGTGCACACCCGTTCCCGCATCCTGGGCCGGCCCCTGCGCGGTGCGGTCATCGGCGGAGGCCCTCCCGGACTCGCCACGGCGGAGGCGCTGCACGACCTCGGCATCGACACGACCTTCGTGCAGCATCCGGAGCATCTCCTGCCTGCAGAGCTGGATCAGACGGCCGCGACGGTGCGGCGGATCGCCCTCGAGGAGAAGGGCATCACCGTGCGAACCCGCGCACGGACGACGCGTCTCGACCCGGACGAGTCGGGTGCGGTCACCGCGCTCGAGTTCCAGGACGGGAGTTTCCAGCGCGCGGACATCGTGATCTTCACCATCGGCGTGCATCCGCGTGACGAGCTCGCGCGCAACGCCGGGCTCGAAGTGCATCCGCGTGGCGGCGTGATCGTCGACGACCGGTGCGGGACCTCGGATGAGAACATCCTGGCGATCGGAGAAGCGGCGTGCTTCGAAGGTCGCCACATCGACGCCGTCGCTCCTGCACGGGTGATGGCGGAGCTCGCCGCCGCACGGCTCCTCGGCAAGGACGTGAGCCATCGCGGGCACGATGGATCCGCGCCCCACGGCATCCCGGTGGTCCTATCGACAGGCGCAGGAGGCGAGATCGCGCCGGGGCAGCTCATGGCCATCGGGCGGATCGCCGAGGTCTTCCGTGTCCGGCCTCGGATCACCGGGGCGGGAGTCGAGTTGCGAGGGGCGAGGCCGGAACAGTCCTCCGCGCTGTGGGAGCAGCTGGTCGCAGCCGGTCTCGTGGACGGCGCCCTCGTCGGTGCCGACGCAGGCGAGGCGCCGCCCGGACAGGTCCCGCGGGATGTCCAGGGACGACGAGCGGATGCGTCCGGGACCGCGCCTCGCCCGAGGGGACAGACCACGCGCGGGCCGGTCGTGCGCGGTTGGGGTGAACGGGCGCGTGCCGGCGAATCACTCCTCGGTTCGTCGGGCCGGGTGGAGAACCCGGCATGAGGATCGCGCGGCCGCGGACGCACCACGCGCTCAGCGGATGCACCATCGCCGTCTCCGGCGTGTGGGGGCAGGCGGATGCCGCTTCGGCAGCCGGCGACGTTGCGGGAACCGGTGAGCTCGGCGATGTCCTCGGGGAGGCAGGCGCGGATGTGGTGCAGATCCGGACACCGGCCGACCTGCGCCGCGCGGTGGAGCGCGCAGGCCTCGGCCGGGTCGATGCCGTGCTCTTCCCCTCGTCGTCCGCGTCCTGGGTCACGACCGCGGAGAGTGCAGGCGTGCTCGACGCGAATCGCCGAAGAGCGGCGACGGGGCGGCTGATCCTGTTCGCGCGGGACGAGGGGGAGGCCGCACGTCTGCACGCGGCACGCCTTCCTGCGCGATCCGCCGAGCAGCCCACCGCGACCGCACTCGTGCGCGGCGTGCTGGCGCACTACGGCAGCGGGGTTGCGTCGCTGCCCACCGACGTCGGGCGCCTCGAGGTGCGCAGCGGCGGCGTCGTCGTCGACGAACGCTTCATTCCTCTCTCGCCGGGCGCCACCGGAATCATCGAGGCGCTGTTCCTCGCCCGAGGCCGTGTCCTCTCGCGAGCGGAACTGGGAAGGTCGCTTCCCGGCCGGCGCAGCGGTCGGGCGGTGGAAGTCGCCGTCGCGCGTCTGCGCGAGGCTCTCGACAGGAGAGAACTCGTTCAGACCGTGGTCAAGCGGGGCTATCGCCTCGCGGTCGCCGAGGAGTGATCGCGGAGCGTCGCCGGTGCGGCGTGCGGCGACTACTCCGCCGGCGCGTCCGAGGGAACGGTATCGGGGGTGACCGGTGGAGTCTCGGTCGGTGCCGTCGAGGGCTCGACCGAGGGTGACGGCGTCGATTCCGGCTCCGGGACGGTGACCTGCGCATGAACGACCTGGCTGCCGATCGCCGCGACGACGATGAGGCTGCCGACGATGGCGGCGATCGTGTTGTCGCGGATCCGACGGCGGATCTGTCCCTCATGCCATCGGGTGCGCGCGGTGTGCAGCCGTGCGCGCTCCGCCGACGTGCGCGCCTGTGCGTTCTTGGAACCGCGTGCGGCCATGCCCTGGATCTCCCGTCCGAACGTCGCTCGACGACGTCGCCTGAGAGCCTACCGGGACGCGGCTGTTCACCGAAGTGTCGGGGCCCGCCGTTAGCCTGGAGCGATGACGTCTCCTGCCGCGCTGCTCTCCGGGCAGACGCCCCTCGCCGTGCGCATGCGTCCGGTGTCCCTCGCCGAGGTCGCGGGGCAGCGTCATCTGTTGCGCGCCGGCTCGCCGATCGTCGCACTCGCCGACCCGGACGCCACGTCGCCGGGGGCCGTGTCGATCATCCTGTGGGGGCCGCCGGGCACCGGGAAGACGACACTCGCGCAGGCGATCGCCCGCTCGTCCGGGCGTCGATTCGTCGAGCTCTCGGCGATCACCGCGGGGGTGAAGGACGTGCGCGAGGTCATGCAGGAGGCGATCACGCAGCGCGACCTCTACGGACAGACGACGATCCTCTTCCTCGACGAGATACACCGCTTCACGAAGGCTCAACAGGATGCGCTCCTGCCCGGCGTCGAGAACGGCTGGGTGATCCTGATCGCCGCGACGACCGAGAACCCGTCCTTCTCCGTCATCTCGCCGCTGCTCTCCCGCTCGCTCCTGCTGACCCTCCAGCCGCTGACCGACGACGACATCGGGCTGCTCGTCGACCGCGCGGTCGACGACGCCCGCGGGCTCAACGGTGCCGTCACCCTCAGCGTCGAGGCACGATCGTCCCTGGTCCGACTGGCGTCGGGCGACGCGCGGCGCGCCCTCACCGGGCTCGAGGCCGGAGCAGCGGTCGCGCTGTCCCACGCCGCGGCGGCGTCTGCCGATGGCGATGAAGCCGCTTCCGGCGACGATTCTGAAGACGCGACTGAAGGCACAGGAGTGCCGGAGGTGTCGGCCGACGACATCGCGCAGGCGGTCGACAAAGCCCTGCTGCGCTACGACCGGCAGGGGGACGAGCACTACGACGTCATCAGCGCCTTCATCAAATCGATCAGGGGCTCGGATCCCGACGCCGCCCTGCACTACCTCGCGCGGATGATCGAGGCGGGGGAGGACCCGCGGTTCATCGCCCGGCGTCTGGTGATCTCCGCATCCGAAGACGTGGGTCTCGCCGACCCGCAGGCCCTCGCCATCGCCGTCGCCGCAGCGGATGCCGTGGCGTTCATCGGCATGCCGGAGGGGCGCATCCCCCTCGCGGAAGCGACGGTGTACCTGGCGACCACCGCCAAATCGAACGCGGCCTATGTGGGCATCGATGCCGCGATCGCCGACATCCGCGCCGGCGGTTTCGGCCGCGTGCCGCTGCATCTGCGGGATGCGCACTATCCGGGTGCCAAACGCCTCGGCCACGGACGCGGCTACATCTACTCGCACGACAGCGAGTTCGGGATCGTGCCTCAGCAGTATCTGCCGGATGAGCTGGACGGACGGCACTACTACGAGCCGAAGAACCTCGGAGCGGAGCGCGACATCGGTGCGCGTCTCGAGCGCATCCGTCGCATCCTCGGCGACCGCTGACCCCGCCGATTCGACGGGGAACCACGATCTGTTAGACTTGAGCGGCTCGAAACCGAGTTTTCGGGCATCTCCTCGTTCACACCACACCTTGATGGCGCCCCGGCGTGCGCTCCCAGGCAGAACGCGGACGATACGTCCGTGAGTCGTGAAAGACGCGACCACGTCATCGGAAGGACAACTTCGTGACCACGAAGTCCCAGGACCGCCGCAAGGTGCGTCTGAGCCGTGCCCTTGGCATCCCGCTCACCCCGAAGGCCGCCCGCTACCTCGAGAAGCGTCCCTACGCTCCGGGCGAGCACGGCCGCACCAAGCGCAAGGCGGACAGCGACTACGCCGTCCGTCTGCGTGAGAAGCAGCGTCTGCGCGAGCAGTACGGCATCCGCGAGAAGCAGATGCGCAACACGTTCAACGAGGCTCGCCGCCAGGACGGCCTGACCGGTGAGAACCTGGTCGAGCTGCTCGAGATGCGTCTCGACGCCCTCGTCGTGCGTTCGGGCTTCGCCCGCACCACCGCGCAGGCTCGCCAGCTCGTCGTGCACCGTCACATCCTCGTCGACGGCCAGCTCGTCGACCGCCCGTCGTTCCGCGTGAAGCCGGGTCAGCTCATCCACGTCAAGGCCAAGAGCGAGGGCACCGAGCCCTTCCAGGTGGCAGCAGCCGGCGGTCACGCCGAGGTCCTGCCCCCCGTCCCTGGCTACCTCGAGGTCGAGCTCGACAAGCTGCAGTCGCGTCTGATCCGTCGTCCGAAGCGCGCCGAGGTCCCCGTGACCTGTGAAGTGCAGCTCGTCGTCGAGTACTACGCGGCTCGCTGATCCAGCGACAGAGCAATCAGGCAGGAGGCGTCGGGATTCCCGACGCCTCCTGTCGTTTCCGCATACGATGGTGACACCGCGCCTTCGCGGGTCAAAGGCAAGGATGGCGACATGAAGAACGTGCTGTGGTTCCTGATCGGTGTGATCGGCGGCTTCGTCGCGGCTCACTTCATGAACAAGGACCCGCGTGGTCACGACATCCTCGCCGAGGTCGACGCCCGGATCAACGGTTTCACCGCGATCCTCGGCGACGCCTACCGCGAGCAGGAGGCACGGCTCACGGAGCCGGGCGACAACTGAACCACCGCAGCAGCGCCTCGGCGCGGCATCTTCACGCAAGGACACCCGGCACTCTATGAAAACTGCGGAGATCGCGCAGCGTTACCTCGACTTCTTCGAGAAGAACGACCACCTCATCGTCCCCTCGGCATCGCTGGTCAGCGACGACCCGTCCCTGCTCTTCACGGTCGCCGGAATGGTGCCGATGATCCCGTACCTCACGGGTGTCGTCCCCGCACCTCACCCGCGCATCGCCGACGTGCAGAAGTGCATCCGCACCAACGACATCGAAGAGGTCGGACGCACAGCCCGCCACGGCACGTTCTTCCAGATGCTGGGCAACTGGTCTTTCGGCGACTACTTCAAGGAAGGCGCGATCCGCTACGCCTGGGAGCTGCTGACGAGCTCCGAGTCCGACGGGGGTCTCGGTTTCGACGAGAAGGACCTGTGGATCACCGTCTATGAGACCGACGACGAGGCCGAGGCGATCTGGCGCGACATCATCGGTGTGAAGCCGGAACGCATCCAGCGGCTCGGACGCGCGGACAACTACTGGAACACCGGTCAGCCCGGCCCCGGTGGACCCGACTCGGAGATCTTCTTCGATCGCGGTCCGGCATACGGCAAGGACGGCGGCCCCGCCGTCGACGACTCGCGGTTCCTGGAGATCTGGAACCTCGTGTTCATGCAGGACTACCTCGAGAACATCCGCAGCAAGACCGAGTTCGACATCGTGGGCGAGCTGCCGATGAAGAACATCGACACCGGCATGGGGCTGGAGCGCGTCGCGTTCCTCAAGCAGGGCGTCGAGAACATGTACGAGTCGGATCAGGTGCGTCCGGTGCTGGACCGCGCCATCGAACTCTCCGGGCGCCGCTACGGCGTGCAGCACGAGGATGATGTGCGCTTCCGCGTCGTCGCCGACCACGTGCGCTCCTCGCTCATGCTCCTCTCCGACGGCGTGCGTCCGTCCAACGAAGGTCGCGGATACATCCTGCGCCGACTGATGCGCCGCACCGTCCGTGCGATGCGTCTGCTCGGTGTCGACGAGCCGGTCTTCCCCGAGCTGTTCGTCGCATCGCGCGACGTGATGAAGACGACCTACCCGGAGCTCGAGAAGGACTGGTCGGTGCTGTCGGCATCCGCCTTCGCCGAGGAGGAGACGTTCCGCCGCACGCTCGTCGCCGGCTCCACGATCCTCGATCTCGCGCTCGACGAGACCAGGAAGGGCGGGGGGAAGACCCTGAGCGGCCCCGAAGCCTTCCTGCTGCACGACACGTACGGCTTCCCGATCGACCTCACGCTCGAAGTCGCCGAAGAGGCAGGGCTCGACGTCGACCGTGCGGCATTCGACACGCTCATGCAGGAGCAGCGTCAACGAGCCAAGGACGACGCGCGCAACCGCAAGCGGCAGCTCGCAGACGTGTCGGTCTACCGTGATCTGCGCGCCCTGGGCGAGACCGGCTTCGACGGCTACACCGCCCTCGAAGTCGAGTCGCGGGTGCTCGGACTCCTCGTCGACGGTGCTCCGGTGCGCAGCGCTGCCGAAGGCCAGATCGCCGAGGTCGTGCTCGCCGAGACGACGCTCTACGCCGAGTCGGGTGGGCAGGTGGCCGACAAGGGCACGATCGTCGGCCCCGGCTACGTGCTCGAAGTGCTCGACGTGCAGAAGCCGGTGCCCGGCCTGATCAGCCACACCGTCGAGGTCACGCGCGGAAGCGTTGCCGTCGACGACATCGCGACCACGGTCGTCGACGCCGCGAACCGCCGTGCAGCGCGCCAGGCGCACTCGGCCACACACCTCGTGCACGCCGCCCTGCGTGACACGCTCGGACCGACCGCGACGCAGGCGGGGTCTTTGAACCGCGCCGGTTACATGCGCTTCGACTTCGCCTGGTCTCAGGCCCTGTCCACGGACACCCGCAGCGAGATCGAGGAGATCACGAACCGTGCGGTGCAGGACGCCCTCGAGGTCACCACGCGCATCGTCTCGCTCGACGAGGCGAAGGAGGCCGGTGCCATGGCGCTCTTCGGCGAGAAGTACGGCGATGTCGTCCGCATGGTCGACATCGGCGGCCCGTGGTCGCGCGAGCTGTGTGCCGGCACCCACGTGAGCACGAGCGCGGAGATCGGCCTGGTCAGCCTCGTCGGCGAGTCCTCCGTCGGCGCGTCCAACCGCCGTATCGAAGCGCTCGTCGGTGCGGACGCGTTCCGCGAGCTCGCGGCCGAGCGCGCGATCGTGTCGCAGCTCACCAGCTCGCTGAAGACGCCCCGCGAGCAGCTGCCCGAGCGGATCGCCGATCTCACGGCGAGCCTGAAGGCGGCGGAGAAGCGCATCGCCCAGTTCGAGGCGAAGGAGCGCGCGGGCCAGGTCCCGGCCATCGTCGAGGCGGCGACCCGTGTCGGTGCGTATCGCCTGGCTGCACAGAACCTCGGCGAGGTCGCATCCGCTGATGATGTGCGCGACCTCGTGAACGGCGTTCGCGACCGGCTCGGCTCCGATGCGGCTGTCGTCGCATTGGGTGCTGTCGTCAGCGGTCGCCCCGTCGTGGTAGTGGCGACCAATGACGCGGCGCGTTCGGCCGGCGCGAAGGCCGGTGCGCTCGCGAAGCGTGCCGCCGGCGTGCTCGGCGGCGGTGGCGGCGGACGAGACGACCTCGCGCAGGGTGGTGGCGCGGATGCTGCGGCCCTCCCGGCGGCGCTCGACGCCATCTCACAGGAGCTGCACGGCGCGTGAGCGGCTTCCGCCGCGGCGTGCGGCTCGGGATCGACGTCGGACGTGCGAGAGTCGGTGTCGCCCGCTGCGACCCGGACGGGATGCTCGCGGTGCCCGTCGAGACGGTCGCTCGTGACGACGCATCGATCGATCGCCTCCTGCAGATCGCGGGCGAGTACGACCCGTTGGAATTCGTCGTCGGACTCCCGGTGAACATGCAGGGTGCGGATACTCCGTCGACCACGGACGCGCGCGAGTTCGCCGCCGCTCTGCGGCTGCGCAGTGGCATCCCGGTGCGGCTGGTGGACGAGCGGCTCAGCACGGTGACGGCTCACGCGGCCTTGCGCAGTTCCGGGAGATCTCAGAAGAAGTCTCGTAGCATTGTGGATCAGGTCGCCGCCGTGGTGCTTCTGCAGCAGGCGATCGACATGGAGAAGAGCACCGGGAACCCGGCCGGTGCCACCATCTCGCCTGACGAGGAGCACGCCTGACGATGTCCGAACGTGACAGCGCTACGCCCCGGCACGACCCCGACGCCCGCCTGGGCGACCTGTTCGAGAACCTGCCCGAACCCACCAGGCAGATCCCGACGGTCGACAACAGCGCGCCCGCCCCCGGATCGCGTCGTGCCGCCCGCGAGGCGGCAGCCGGTGACACACCGGCGCGGGGCACGGCGAGTGCTCCCTCCGAGCCTTCTCCGGTCCCCGTGCGCGCCTCGGCAGACGAAGCCGTCGCCGCCGATGCCACGCCGCCGTCGCCGATCCCGGTCCGCGCCTCGGCCGATGCGGCGGAGACACCCACCCGCGCGATGCCCCAGGTGGCGCCGATCGCGGCAGCCGACGCCACACCGGAGCCGGTCATCGGAGGCGGACTCGACGACCTCTTCGTGCCGCATGACGATCATGTCGATGCGAAACCGAAGAAGAAGAAGCGCCGTAAGGGCTGCCTGATCGCGCTGATCGTCGTCCTGGCGATCCTCGGCGGCATGGCCGCCGTGGGCGTCTGGGTCGCGAACGCCTACGGCGACAAGATCAGTGACGTCATGGGCTGGGGCGAACCGGACGACTTCGAACCGGGACTCGCGACGGGCGAGGTCTTCGTCACGATCAAAGACGGCGACACCGGATCTCCCGTGTCCACGGCCCTCTACGAGGCCGGCGTCACGAAGACCCAGGACGTCTTCTACGACTACCTGGTCGACGAGAACATCGCCGTCATCTTCTATCCGGGTGTGTACCGCCTCCAGGAGAAGATGACCGCCGAGGCCGCCCTCGAAGCTTTGAGGAACAAGGACAACAAGCTCGAGAACACGGTGATGGTCGACGAGGGAGGCACGGTCGTCTCCTCCCTTCCCGAAATGGCAGCCACGCTCGGGCTTCCCCTCGCGGACTTCGAGGCCGCGGTTCAGGATCCGTCGCAGTACGGCGTCGACGCCCCGAGCCTCGAGGGCTGGCTGTTCCCCGCGCGGTACACGTTCGACCCCGAGGTGACGGCGCCGCAGGTCATCCAGCGGATGGTGGACCGCACCCGCGAGTCGCTCGCGGCCGCCGGTGTTCCCGATGCGGACGCCGAGCGCGTGCTGACGATCGCCTCCATCATCCAGAGGGAAGGCCGGCTGGATGACTTCCCCAAGGTCTCCCGCGTCATCCAGAACCGCCTCGACATCGACATGCTGCTGCAGATGGATTCGACGGCCCAGTACGGATACGGTTCCCTGCACGAGGGCGTCGTCTCGAGCTCGAAGGAAGCCCTGGAAAGCGACAACGCCTGGAACACCTACAAGCACACGGGGCTTCCGGTCACGCCGATCGCCAATCCGAGTGACGCGGCCATCAAGGCCGCGATGAGTCCGGCGGACGGCCCGTGGCTGTACTTCGTCACGATCAACCTCGCGACGGGGGATACCCAGTTCTCCGAGACCCTCGCCGAGCACGAGGAGGGCGTCGAGAAGTGGCGCGCATGGTGCCGGGCGAACCCCGAGGGCGGCTGCTGAACGGTGGCACGATCGCGACTGGCGGTCTGGGGCGACCCGATCGCGCACTCCAAGTCACCGGACCTGCACACCGCGGCGTACCGGGTGCTCGGGCTCGACTGGGACTACGGACGCCGCCAGATCTCCGCTGACGAGTTCGCGCCGACCATCGCGGAGCTCGACGACTCCTGGCGCGGTCTCTCGCTGACCATGCCGCTGAAGGAGGAGGCGTTCCGCGCCGCCGTGACGAAGGATCGCCACGCGGAGCTCACGGGCGCCGTGAACACGCTGCTGCTGGGGAACGCACCTGTCGGATTCAACACCGACGTCGGCGGAATCGTCGACGCCCTGGCCGAAGCAGGCATCACCCGTGTCGAGTCCGTGCGCATCCTGGGCGCAGGGGCGACGGCGTCATCCGCGCTGGTCGCCGCGTCCGAGATCGGCGCGACCCATGCGGATGTGCGCGCACGGCGCCCCGAGCGTGCCGCTGGCCTCCTCGCACTCGGCGAGCGGCTGGGTATCGAGGTGGTGGCGCTGCCTCTCGACGCACCGGCCGACGCCGTCGAGCTGACGATCGCGACCCTGCCCAGCGGCACGACGCTCCCGGTCGACGTCGCCGCCACGCTGGCGGCGACCGGGGGTGTGCTCTTCGATGCCGCGTATGCACCGTGGCCCTCGGCTCTGGCCGCGACGTGGAGGCACGGCGCGGCCCTCTCCGGGCTCGGGATGCTCCTGCACCAGGCCGTGCGCCAGATCAGGATCTTCCGTCATGGTGACCCCGCCGTCCCGCTTCCCGATGAGGCGACGATGATCGCGGCGATGCGCGCCGCTCTCTGACTCGACGCGCGGGACGAAACGCGGCGCAGCGAGGGTCCGAACCCGTGGGAGACTGGAGCAATGCTCCGCGTGCTCACGGCCGGCGAATCGCACGGCCCAGAACTCATCGCCGTCATGGAGGGCCTGCCCTCCGGCGTCCCGGTGTCGTCCGAGGCCATCCAGGCCGATCTCGCTCGTCGCAAGCTCGGCTACGGCCGCGGCTCACGCATGAAGTTCGAGCAGGACGAGCTGACCATCTCCGGCGGCGTCCGCCACGGCAAGAGCCTCGGCAGCCCGATCGCGTTGCGCATCGGCAACACCGAGTGGCCGAAGTGGATCGAGGTCATGAACCCCGAACCCGTCGAGCTCACCGACAAGTCCCGCGGGCGCAGTGCTCCTCTGACGCGTCCGCGCCCGGGCCACGCCGACCTGGTCGGCATGCAGAAGTACGACTTCGACGAGGCCCGCCCGATCCTCGAGCGTGCGAGTGCCCGCGAGACCGCCGCCCGCGTCGCGCTCGGAGCGATCGCCCGGTCGTTCCTCGGCGAGCTCGGAATCCGTCTCGTCAGCCACACCCTGTCGATCGGTCCGGTGCGTGTTCCGGACGGGTCCCCGCTGCCGACCCCGGACGATGTGGATGTGCTCGACGCCGATCCGCTCCGCTGCTTCGATCCGGCGACGTCGGCTCTGATGGTCGCGGAGGTCGACGACGCGAAGAAGGACGGCGACACGCTCGGCGGCATCGTCGAGGTGCTCGCCTACGGCCTTCCGCCCGGACTCGGCTCGCACGTGCACTGGGACCGTCGCCTGGACGCACGACTCGCTCAGGCGCTGATGAGCATCCAGGCGATCAAGGGCGTCGAGGTCGGCGACGGATTCGAGACCACGCGGCGCCGCGGATCGGCAGCCCACGACGAGCTCTTCGCGACCGCCGACGGCATCACCCGTGGCTCCGACCGCGCCGGCGGCACCGAGGGCGGCATGTCCACGGGCACCGTGCTGCGCGTCCGCGCCGGGATGAAGCCGATCGCCACGGTCCCTCATGCCCTGCGCACGATCGACATCGCGACCGGCGACGATGCCACGGCTCACCATCAGCGCTCCGACGTGTGCGCCGTGCCGGCCTCCGGTGTGGTCGCCGAGGCCATGGTCGCGGTCGAGCTCGCGAACGCGGTGCTGGAGAAGTTCGGCGGCGACAGCATCCGCGAGACGCGTCGCAATCTCGAGGGGTACCTCGACGGTATTCCTGCCGAGCTGCGTACGACCCCCGCGTCCGAGGCGGCGCTCATCGCGCATGACGAGCGCGGCTGATCCGCTGACGCTGGTGCTGGTCGGTCCGATGGCCGCCGGCAAGACCAGCGTCGGCCGCCGGGTCGCCCGACGACTCGGGGTCGCGTTCATCGACACCGACAGGCGCATCGTCGCCGCACACGGGCCGATCCCCGGCATCTTCGCCGCGCACGGCGAGGCGTACTTCCGGGATCTCGAGCGTGCGGCGGTGGCCGAGGCGCTCGAGGAGGGCGGGGTCGTCTCACTCGGCGGCGGCGCGGTGACGGAGGCCGCCACGCGCGAGCTGCTGAGCGCGCATCCCGTGGTGTTCCTGACGGTGAGCGCGGATGCGGTGGTCGACCGGCTCCGCGGTGGCAACCGCCCCCTGCTGGCAGGGGAGGAGGATCCGGTGGAGCGCTGGAAGAACATCTTCGAGGAGCGTCGGGGGTGGTACGCCGAGGTCGCCTCGACGACCTTCGACACCTCACGTCGTCCGATGCAGAAGATCGCGGACGAGATCGTGGCATGGAGGAGAGAACAGCGATGAGCACGACGACCATCGGCGTCACCGGGAACGACGCCTACGACATCACCCTCGGGCGAGGAATCCTCGACCGGGTCTCGACGGCTCTCGCGCCGGGAGTGCGCAAGATCCTCGTCGTGCACCCGCCGACGCTGGCCGCGCGCGCGGCGGAGCTCCGTGATCGGCTCCTCGCCGACACCGCCGAGGGCCCACGCGAGGTGCTGCTCGCCGAGATCCCGGACGCCGAGCAGGGGAAGCGCATCGAGGTCGCCGCCTTCTGCTGGCAGGTCATGGGGCAGGCGGACTTCACGCGCAGCGACGCCGTCATCGGATACGGCGGTGGTGCTGTCACCGACCTCGCCGGATTCGTCGCGGCGACCTGGCTGCGCGGCGTGCAGCTGATCCAGGTGCCGACCACGGTACTCGGCCTCGTCGACGCCGCCGTCGGCGGCAAGACCGGGGTCAACACCGCCGAGGGGAAGAACCTGGTCGGCGCGTTCTGGGCGCCGACCGCCGTCATCGGCGACCTCGACGAGCTGGCGAGCCTGAGCCCGAACGAGGCCACCGCGGGATTCGCCGAAGTCGTGAAGGCCGGGTTCATCTGGGCTCCGGAGATCCTCGACATCATCGAGGCAGACCCCGCCCGTGCCGTCGACACGACGACGGACGAGTTCCGCCGCGCCGTCGAGCTCGCGATCGACATGAAGGCCAAGGTCGTCGCGGATGACTTCCGTGAGGCCGGGCTCCGCGAGATCCTCAACTACGGGCACACGCTCGGACATGCGATCGAGCACGCCGAACGCTACCGCTGGCGTCACGGCGCGGCGATCTCGGTCGGCATGCTGTACGCCGCAGAGCTGTCGCGTCTCGCCGGACGGCTGTCGGACACCGCGGCCGAGCGCCACCGCACGATCCTCGACTCGCTGGGCCTTCCCACCACGTACCGCGCGGGAGCCTGGCCGCAACTGCTCGCCACGATGCAGCGCGACAAGAAGAGCCGGGGCGGGATGCTGCGCTTCATCCTGCTCGACGACATCGCCAAGCCCACGGTGCTGCAGGCTCCGGATGAGTCGCTGATGTTCGCCGCCTACCAGGAGGTGGGTGCGTGACCCGGCGGATCCTGCTCGTGAACGGGCCGAACCTGAACCTCCTCGGAACGCGCGAGCCGGAGATCTACGGCACCGCGACGCTCACCGACGTGGAGCGGATCACCGCGGACGCCGCCAGCGAGCTCGGGTTCGAGGTGCGCGCGGTCCAGAGCAACCACGAAGGGGTCCTGATCGACGCGATCCACGCCGCCCGCGAGGATTGCGCCGGGATCGTGATCAACCCCGGCGGGCTCACCCACACCTCCGTCGTGCTCCGCGATGCGCTCACCGGAGTGTCCCTGCCGTTCGCCGAAGTGCACATCTCCGATGTCTACGCGCGCGAGGTGTTCCGGCATCATTCCTACCTCGACGACGTCGCGGCGGTCCGCGTGGTCGGGCACGGCGTCGACGGCTACGCGGACGCCGTGCGGCAGCTCGCAGCACTCATCCCTTAGAATCGACTGTCGGCTCCGCCCGACCCCGCAGACTCACGAACGGAACTCGCAGCGCATGGCATCTACCGCAGACATCAAGAACGGCGTCGTCCTCAGCATCGACGGGCAGCTCTGGAGCGTCATCGAGTTCCAGCACGTCAAGCCGGGCAAGGGTGGCGCGTTCGTGCGCACCAAGCTCAAGAACGTCGTGTCGGGCAAGACCGTCGACCGCACGTACAACGCCGGCGCGAAGATCGAGATCGAGAACGTCGACCGCCGCGACTACACGTACCTCTACACTGACGGTGACGGCTACGTCTTCATGGACCAGACCGACTTCGACCAGATCACGGTCGGCGCCGCGACGGTCGGCGATGCGAAGCACTTCCTGCTCGAGAACCAGCAGGTGACGATCGCGATGAACAACGGCAACCCGCTGTACATCGACCTCCCGGCGTCCGTGATCCTCGAGGTCACCTACACCGAGCCCGGCCTGCAGGGCGACCGTTCGTCGGCCGGCACGAAGCCCGCCACGCTCGAGACCGGCTACGAGATCCAGGTGCCGCTCTTCCTCGAGACCGGCACCAAGGTCAAGGTCGACACCCGCACGGGTGACTACCTCGGCCGCGAGAAGTAAGGCGTGAGCGCCCGGACGAAGGCGCGCAAGCGCGCTCTCGACATCCTGTTCTCCGCCGATGTGCGCGGTGACGACCTGGCGGTGACACTCGCCGCCGAGGCGAAGCGCGCTGCGAGCGAGCCCGCACGTGAGGCCTCCTGGCTCTACGCGCGCGAGATCGTCGACGGCATCATCGACTCGCGCGACGAGATCGACGAGCAGATCACGACCCACAGCAGGGACTGGAAGCTCGAGCGGATGCCCGCCGTGGACCGTGCCCTGCTCCGTATCGCCGTGTGGGAGATCCTCTGCAACGACGAGGTGCCCACCGCCGTCGCGATCGACGAGGCCGTGGAGCTCGCGAAGGAGTTCTCGACCGACGACTCCGGCGCGTTCGTGCACGGCGTCCTCGCCAGGGTCGCCCGCGCCGCCTGACCCGTCCGACACGAGGCACTGTCGGCGGCGTCGGAGAGGATGGCAGCATGGCTCTCCCGTCCGATCCGTCCCGCCCCGACGGGGCGTCGTCCGCGGATTGGCGATCGATCCTCGGCCCGGCGCGTGCCGACGCCGCGCCGACGCCGCTGGCACTCGGTGTCGAACTCCGGCTGCGCGACGGTCGAGGGGCGAATCCGTGGGCGTCACGTCCGCAGCGCACCGCCACCGCGCGCGACGTCGCGAAGCGCACCGGCGAGATCCTGCTCGGCATCCGCCCGCTCGAGAGGAGCGCGGCGACCGGCTCCTGGGTGCAGGGAGCGGCGACGTGGGATGCCGTGCGACGTTCACCCACCCAGTACGGACGCGACCGGTCACGATGGTTCGCCGACCTGCTCAGCATCGCTCGTGACACGCTGCTGTCCGGCACGGCCGGTGACTGGCTGGTCGCCGACCTGATCGAGTCCGGGCTGCTCTGGGGACACCTGCGCGCGGGCGTCGACGTCGGCATCCCCCTCGTCGCCACGCAGAAGAGCACGACGGTCCTGTTGGCGGATCGCGCCACGATCGGCGCCACCGTCGGGCGCGACGACGACGGCGGCCTCGTCGTGCACCCCGACATCACGATCGACGGACGCGAGGTGGATCCGTTCGCCGTGCGCACGATCGGGCACAGTGGCGTGTACGAAGTCGCGCAGCGGGGTACCAGGATCCGCGTGACGCTCGCCGAGGTGCCCGTCAGCGAACCCGTCCATGCTCTTCTCGGAGCCGGGGAGGGGATCGCGGTGCCGGCACGCGAGGAGTCGGCCTTCTTCCGGGATGCCTATCCGCTGCTCGCGCGACGCATCGAGGTGCGCGCCGTCGGTCGCGTCGAGCTGCCGGATCTACCGGCGCCCCGGCCGGTGCTGGATCTCTCGTTCCACCGCGGCGACACGGTCACGTACGCGTTCGAATGGGACTACCGCGGATTCGGGCGCCTGCCGTTTCCCCCCGGAGGGGATGCCGTGCGCGACACCGCAGCCGAGGATGTCCTCCGCGACGCACTCCAGGCCGTGTGGACGGAGCATCTCGGCGAGGAGCTCACCGCAACGGGCTCGTTCCACGACGTCGCCGCTGCCGAGTTCGCCACCCGCGTGGTGCCGGCGCTCGAGGCCGAAGGCGTCACGGTCACCGTCTCGGGCCGTCGAAAGAGCTATCACGAGCTCACGGGCGAGCCGGAGATCACCGTCTCCACCGTCGAGAGCAGCGACCCCGACTGGTTCGACCTCGGTGTGCTGGTCAAGATCGACGGGCGCACCATCCCGTTCGAGCCGCTGTTCACGGCGCTCAGCAAGGGCCGGAAGAAGCTCCTCCTGGTGGATGGCAACTACTTCTCGTTGAACCATCGCGCACTCGATCGCCTGCGGGAGCTGATCGACGAGTCAGGCGAGCTCGACGAGTGGGAGACCGGCCCTCGGATCAATCGCCACCAGACCGACCTCTGGGAGGAGTTCGAAGACCTCGCGGACGAGGCGGTTCCCGCCGTCGCCTGGCGCGCGACCGCCGACGGTCTCCGCACCGCCACCTCGGTGCCCGCCGTGTCGGTGCCGTCGGGGATCACCGCCGAGCTGCGGCCGTACCAGAAGGAGGGCCTCGACTGGCTCGCCTTCCTGTGGAGCCATCGCCTGGGCGGGATCCTCGCCGACGACATGGGACTCGGTAAGACGCTGCAGCTCCTCGCGCTCATCGTGCATGCACGGGCGTCGGGGGAGCGGCGTCCCTTCCTCGTGATCGTGCCGACGTCGGTGCTCACGACCTGGCGCACGGAAGCCACCCGCTTCGCACCGGCGCTGCGGGTTCTGCTCCGGGAGAGCACGCAGGGCCCGCCGCTGACCGGCCTGCTTGCCGAGATCGACCTGGTGATCACAACGTATGCGGTCGCGCGTCTCGACGAGGCCGCGTACGCCGATGTGGCATGGGCCGGTCTCATCCTCGACGAAGCCCAGTTCGTGAAGAATCCCGCGACCAAGCTGCACCGTGCCGTCGCCTCGTTCCATGCCGAGGTGACGTTCGCGGTCACAGGCACACCGATGGAGAACAGTCTCAGCGAGCTGTGGGCGCTGCTCACGCTCACCGCGCCCGGCCTCTTCGCCTCCGCGCGGAAGTTCCGCGAGCAGTACATCCAACCGATCGAGCAGGGGAAGGTGCCGGAGAACGAGGAGGGCGGCGCCTACCGTCAGCGTCGCCTCGACCAGCTGCGTCGCCGTATCCGTCCCCTGCTGCTGCGACGCACCAAGGAGCTCGTGGCACCCGACCTCCCGGCCAAGCAGGAGCAGATCCTCCAGGTCGAGCTCGGATCCTCGCATCGCGCCCTCTATGAGACGGTCCTGCAGCGAGAGCGGCAGAAGGTGCTGGGGCTGCTGGAAGACCTCGACCGCAACCGCTTCATCGTGTTCCGTTCGCTCACGCTGATGCGAATGCTCAGTCTCGCCCCGGGGCTGATCGACCCCGCGGACGCGAAGCTCGGCTCGCGCAAGCTCGATGTGCTGCTCGAGCGCGTGATCGAGTTGCAGGCCGAGGGACATCGGGCGCTCGTGTTCAGCCAGTTCACGTCGTTCCTCGATCTGGCGGCGGCGCGTCTCGATGCCGCGGGCATCCCGTACGCGCATCTCGACGGGTCGACGCGCCACCGGCAGAAGGTCGTCGAGGGGTTCACCTCGGGGGAGCAGCCGGTCTTCCTGATCAGCCTGAAGGCCGGCGGATTCGGACTCACTCTGACGGAAGCCGACTACGTGTTCCTGCTCGACCCGTGGTGGAACCCGGCAGCCGAAGCGCAGGCGGTCGACCGCACGCATCGCATCGGGCAGCGCAGTCAGGTCTTCGTCTATCGGATGATCGCCACCGGCACGATCGAGGAGAAGGTGCTCGACCTGCAGCGCCGCAAGGCGAGGCTGTTCACCGCCGTGCTCGACGACGAGGCGCTGTTCGCGCAGTCGCTCTCCGCCGACGACATCCGAGGCCTGTTCGAGAGCTGACCGGAATACTCACGGCCGGGTCGACCGGGCGCACAGGGAGCCCTCGGTACAATCGTACGGTTCACTTTCGGGAGGAATGCAATGCGGATCACGGGACTCGGCCACGCCGGGATGTTCATCGAGACGGTCGGCGGGAACATCATCTGCGACCCGGTCCTCGGACCCTCGTTCTACGGATCCTGGTTCCCGTTCCCGGACAACCGGGGCCTCGACTGGGAACGCTTCGGACGCGACGCCGACTTCCTCTGGATCTCGCACCGCCACCGCGACCACTTCGATCCGCGCCTCCTCGAGCGATACATCCGCAAGGACATCGAGGTGCTGCTCCCGGAGTATCCGACCGATGACCTCGAGAAGGACATCCGGGCCCTCGGCTACACGAACATCACCTACGCGCCGGCCGGTCAGGTGATCCAGCGCGGCGAGCTCAAGATGATGATCACGCCGCTGCGCGCTCCGAGCGACGGGCCCATCGGAGACTCCTCGCTGAGCGTCGACGACGGCACCGGATCGATGCTGAACCAGAACGACTCCCACCCGCTCGACCTCGAGAAGCTGCTCGATTTCGGAAAGCCCGACGCGTACTTCACCCAGGTGTCCGGCGCCATCTGGTGGCCCATGGTCTACGACCTGCCGCTCGACGCCAAGCAGAACTTCGCCCGCCTCAAGCGCGAGGCGCAGAACAAGCGCGCGATGTACTACATCGAGAAGGTCGACGCGCCGCACGTCTTCCCGATGGCGGGCCCGCCCATGTTCCTGCGCGACGACCTGTTCGACTTCAACGGCCTCGGCAAGAACGGCGAGTCGATCTTCACGGATCAGAAGCAGTTCCTCGCGCACATGAGGGAGCTCGCGCCGCAGTACGACGGGCAGCTCTTCATCCCCGGCACCGTGGTCACGGTCGAGGGCGGAGCCGTCACGAGCGAGCAGACGCTCTACACCGACGCCGAGATCGCGCACATCTTCGATGAGAAGTGGGACTACCTCGAGGAGCAGCGGGCGAGCCGTCAGCAGGAGATCCGCGACGAGGAGGCGTCTCGCGCCGAGATCATCCCGCCCGCCGAGATGCTCGAAGCGATCAAGAGCTGGTGGGAGCCGCTGCTGAAGAAGTCCCGCACGATCCGGCTCGGCGTCGGCGGGTGCGTGCGCTTCCGCATCGGCGACCTCGACATGGTCGTGGACTTCCCGCGTGCGAAGGTCCGCGAGTACGCGGGCGAGGAGTGCGTGTACTGGTACACGATCCCCGCCGACCTCGTCTCGACCAACATCGTCGACCACGAGATCGACTGGTCGAACTCGATCTTCCTGTCGATGCAGTTCTCGGTGGGCCGCAGCGGCAAGTTCAACGAGTTCCTCACCACGTTCCTCAAGTGCCTCTCGGTCGACCGCATCGAGTACGTCGAGAACTGGTACCAGGAGCAGACCGACCAGACCGAGGACGCCGAGATCGGCGACTGGGTCGTGCAGCGTCGCTGCCCGCACCTCCGTGCCGACCTCACTCGGACGGGCACGGTCGACGAGGACGGCATCCTCACGTGCAGCATGCATGACTGGAAGTGGGACCTGAAGACCGGTCGATGCCTGTCGACCGCCGGGCATGCGATCCGCTCCTCCAAGATCGACGACGTCACCGACCCCGTGCTCCAGGAGGCCAGCTGACCTGTACCACCTCGGCGACGCGGTGGTACTCTAACGGCATGCCCACAGCCTTGACGCGGATTCAGGTCACCCAGACCGCGCAGCTCCGCGGTGCACTCGAGCTCGCGGAGCAGGAGTGGCCCGGACTGCCGAAGTCCGAACTCGTCGCGAGGCTGGCGGCGCTGGGCGCCGAGACGCTCGCCGACAGGCGTTCGGTGAAGCGGGCGGCGCGACGAGCCGCACTGGAGGCGACCCGAGGAACGATCGCGTACCCTCCCGGCTACCTCGAAGACCTTCGGAAGGACTGGCCGGAGTGATCGTCCTGGACGCCGGTGTGCTCATCGCACATCTTTCGGTGGATGATGCCCATCAGGACGCAGCGTTCGCGATCCTCGACACCGAGGAGGAGCTCCTGATCCATCCGCTGTCACTGGCGGAAGCTCTGATTCATCCTGCTCGCATGGGCACGGAGCGGGTCGACCTCGCGAAGATCGACTCCCTCGGGTTGCAGAGGCGCGAAGAGACCGTGGACGAAGCGGTGCGCATCGCGCGCCTGCGGGCAGCATCGTCGCTCAAGCTTCCGGATTGCGCCGTCCTGGTGACGGCGGAAGCCTTCGGCGCCACACTCGCCACTTTCGATCGTCGCCTCGCCGACGTCGCCCGCGAACGCGGCGTCACTGTCGTCGGTGTCTGATCGCTCCGATAGACTGAGATGACAAGCAACCTTTAACACCGTCCTGTGAGGCGGAGAAGGGAGCGGCCGATGAGCATGCGCACCGTGCTGCACGAAGCCGACATCTCACGAGCGCTGACTCGAATCGCGCACGAGATCCTCGAATCCAATCGAGGAGCCGAGAACCTCGTCCTGCTGGGCATTCCGACCCGCGGCGTCACGCTCGCCCACCGCCTCGGCCTGCTGATCAGCGAGATCGCGCAGCAGTCCGTCCCGGTCGGCGCGCTCGATGTCACGCTGTTCCGCGACGACCTCGCCAAGCATCCGACCCGCTCACCGCAGCCCACCGAGATCCCGGTCGGCGGCATCGACGGCAAGACGGTCGTGCTCGTCGACGACGTGCTCTTCTCCGGCCGCAGCATCCGCGCCGCTCTCGACGCGATCCAGTCGATCGGCCGCCCCGCCGTGGTGCGCCTGGCGATCCTGGTCGATCGCGGGCACCGCGAGCTCCCGATCCGGCCGGACTTCATCGGCAAGAACATCCCCTCCGCCCGCACCGAGCGCGTCAACGTTCGCCTCCGCGAGAACGATGGCGCCGAGGAGGTGACGATCGGCGAATGAGACACCTCCTCGACACCCGTACGCTCGACAGGGCGACCGCCCTTCGCATCCTCGACGTCGCCGAAGACATGTCCGACACGCAATCGCGTGAGGTCAAGAAGCTCCCGACACTGCGCGGCAAGACGGTCGTGAACCTCTTCTTCGAGGACTCGACCCGCACGCGCATCTCCTTCGAGGCCGCAGCCAAGCGTCTGTCCGCCGACGTCATCAACTTCGCGGCGAAGGGCTCCAGCGTCTCGAAGGGAGAGAGCCTGAAGGACACCGCGCAGACGCTCGAGGCGATCGGCGCCGATGCTGTCGTCGTCCGCCATCCCGGCTCCGGTGCTCCGCAGACCCTCGCCACCAGCGGCTGGATCTCGGCCGGGGTGGTCAACGCCGGCGACGGCACCCACGAGCACCCGACGCAGGCCTTGCTCGATGCCTTCACCATCCGCAAGCGCCGCTTCGGCGCCGAGAGCCGCGGTCGCGACCTCAGCGGTCTGCGCGTCGTGATCGTGGGCGATGTGCTGCACTCGCGGGTCGCCCGCTCCAACGTCTGGTTGCTCACCACGCTCGGTGCCGAGGTCACTCTGGTCGCACCGCCCACCCTGGTTCCGCAGAACGTCTCGCTCTGGCCGGTGCGGGTCGTGTATGACCTCGACCAGGCGTTGGCAGAAGACCCGGACGCGGTGATGATGCTGCGCATCCAGCTGGAACGGATGAACGCCGCATATTTCCCTACTGAGCGGGAGTATTCCCGTCGCTGGGGTCTGGACGCACGGCGTGTGGCAGGTCTTCCGGCAGGTAGCATTGTGATGCACCCCGGACCCATGAACCGGGGACTGGAGATCTCCTCGGAAGCAGCCGATTCCCCCCGCTCGACGGTGCTGGAACAGGTCACGAACGGGGTATCCGTCCGCATGGCGGTGCTGTACCTGCTGCTGGCGGGAGAACGAGACGACGAACGAGGGGGAGACCTGTGAACGAGACCCTCGTCATCACCGGTGCGCAGCTTCTCGGTGCCGAGAGCGCCGACATCATCATCGAGGACGGCCGGATCGCCGAGATCGGTACCGGCCTGAGCCGCTCCGGCGCTCGCGTCGTGGACGCGGCGGGACTCGTCGCGCTACCGGGCCTGGTCGACCTGCACACGCATCTGCGGGAGCCGGGGTACGAGGCATCCGAGACGATCCTCACGGGAACGAGGGCGGCGGCCGCCGGTGGTTTCACCGCCGTCTTCGCGATGCCCAACACCTCGCCGGTCGCCGACACCGCGGGTGTCGTCGAGCAGGAGCTCGCGCTCGGAGAAGCGGCCGGCTACGCCACGGTGCAGCCCATCGGCGCCGTCACCGTCGGCCAGAAGGGCGAGCGGCTCGCTGAACTGGGCGCGATGGCAACCTCGCGCGCGCAGGTCCGCGTCTTCAGCGACGACGGCTTCTGCGTGTTCGATCCGCTCATCATGCGCCGCGCACTGGAGTACGTGAAGTCGTTCGACGGCGTCATCGCCCAGCACGCGCAGGACCCCCGCCTCACCGAGGGCGCGCAGATGAACGAGGGCATCGTGTCTGCGGAGCTGGGCCTCGCCGGCTGGCCCGCGGTCGCCGAGGAGTCGATCATCGCCCGCGACGTGTTGCTGGCCGAGCACGTCGGCTCGCGACTGCACGTCTGCCACCTCTCGACCGCCGGTTCCGTCGACATCATCCGGTGGGCGAAGAAGCGCGGCATCAATGTCACGGCCGAGGTCACCCCGCACCACCTGCTGCTGACCGATGAGCTCGTGCGCGGCTACGATGCGCGCTACAAGGTCAACCCGCCGCTGCGCCGGGAAGAGGATGTGCTCGCCGTGCGCGAGGGCCTCGCCGACGGCACGATCGACATCGTCGCCACCGACCACGCGCCGCATCCGAGTGAGCACAAGGCGTGCGAATGGCAGGCGGCGGCGAACGGCATGGTCGGGCTGGAGAGTGCGCTCCGCGTCGTGCACCAGTCGATGGTGCAGACCGGCCTGCTCGAGTGGGCGGACATCGCGCGGGTGATGAGCGCGGCCCCCGCGCAGATCGGGCGCCTCGCCGGACACGGCACGCCGCTCGAAGTCGGGCAGCCGGCCCAGATCACTCTGTACGACGCCTCGGTCGACGGTGTCTTCACGGAAGCCGATCTCCACGGTCGCAGCGTGAACTCGCCGTATCTCGGACGCGCTCTGCCCGGACGGGTGGAGTACACGATCCACGGCGGCGTCCTCACGGTCGACGGCGGCAGCGTCGTCGAGGAGCTCCGCGCATGAGCGCTCGGGACCTCGCCGTCGCGATCACGATCGCGGTCGCGCTCCTGGTGCTGCTGGTCATGCTCCTCGCCTGGCGACGACGAATCCGCCGCGATTCCGTGTTCGCCGCCCCGCTGGGTGTGCCTGAGCACGCGGAGGTCTCCCGCCGCGACGAGGTGCTGTACGTGTCGACCACACGGCACGAGCAGCCGCTCGAGCGCCTCGCGGTGTCGCCTCTCGCGTATCGGGCCCGTGGCGAGCTCGCGCTCACGGATCGCGGTATCGCCCTCTGCCTCGACGGCACGCCGACGGTCTTCCTCGCGAACGACCGGCTCGTCGCCGTCGACCGCGCGACGGTCACGATCGACCGCGTCGTGGAGCCCGGTGGCCTCGTGCGCATCGCCTGGAACATCGACGACGACACGATCGTCGACAGCTACCTGCGCCTCGCCACCGGCGACCCCCAGAACCTCATCTCCGACCTGCAGCGGCTCGTCCCCGCCGCCCCCGACACAGGAGCAACGTCATGACACTCTCGACAACCTCCGGGCAGGCCCCCGCGGCCCAGCTCCCCGACCCCGCCGTCCTCGTGCTGGAAGACGGCACCCGGCACACGGGCCGCGCCTACGGAGCCCGCGGACGCACCCTGGGCGAGGTCGTCTTCGCCACCGGCATGTCCGGCTACCAGGAGACGATCACCGATCCCTCGTATGCGGGACAGATCGTGCTGCAGACGGCGCCGCACATCGGCAACACCGGCATGAACGACGAGGACGCCGAATCGCGCCGCATCTGGGTCGCCGGCTACATCGTTCGCGACCCCTCCCGCGTCGTCTCGAACTGGCGTGCGAACGCCTCTCTCGACGATGTGCTCGTCGAGGACGGCGTCGTGGGGATCAGCGGCATCGACACCCGCTCGATCACCCGCCACATCCGCTCCGCCGGTTCGATGCGCGGCGGGATCTTCTCCGGTGCGGATGCCGCGCTCGACCCGGAGGAGCAGGTGCGCATCGTCCGCGAGGCACCCGAGATGGCAGGACGCAACCTGTCCGCCGAGGTTTCGGTCGACGTCGCGACCGTGACGACGGCGATGGGGGAGCGGATCGGCAACCTCGCCGTGCTCGACCTCGGCGTGAAGCAGGCGACGATCGACAACCTCGCCGCCCGCGGGTTCGAGGTGCACGTGCTCCCGCAGAATGTGACGATCGACGAGATCCGCGCGATCGACCCGGTCGCCGTCTTCTATTCGAACGGTCCCGGTGATCCCGCAGCCTCCGGCGACCACGTCGACCTGCTCCGCTCGGTGCTCGACGACGGGCTCCCGTTCTTCGGGATCTGCTTCGGCAACCAGCTGCTCGGTCGTGCGCTGGGCCTCGGCACCTACAAGCTGCCCTTCGGGCACCGCGGCATCAACCAGCCGGTGCTGGACAAGCAGACGGGCAAGGTGGAGATCACCGCGCACAATCACGGCTTCGCGGTGGAGGCTCCGCTCGAGGGCACCTTCGACAGCCCGAACGGCTACGGCAAGGTCGAGGTCAGCCACGTCGGCCTCAACGACAACGTCGTCGAGGGACTCCGCGCCCTCGACATCCCCGCCTTCTCGGTGCAGTACCACCCTGAGGCGGCAGCGGGCCCGCACGACGCCAACTACCTCTTCGACAGGTTCCGCGACCTGGTCATCGCAAGCCAGAAGGACTCCAAGTAATGCCCAAGCGCGACGACATCAACTCCGTCCTCGTCATCGGCTCCGGCCCGATCGTCATCGGTCAGGCCTGCGAGTTCGACTACTCCGGCACCCAGGCATGCCGCGTGCTGCGTGAGGAGGGCGTCCGGGTCATCCTGGTCAACTCCAACCCGGCCACGATCATGACCGACCCTGACTTCGCCGATGCCACGTACATCGAGCCGATCACGTGGCAGGTCATCGAGACGATCATCGCGAAGGAGCGTCCTGACGCGATCCTCCCGACGCTCGGCGGCCAGACCGCGCTGAACGCCGCGATCGAGCTGCACAACCACGGCATCCTCGAGAAGTACGACGTCGAGCTCATCGGTGCCAACTTCGAGGCGATCAACAAGGGCGAGGATCGCCAGATCTTCAAGCAGCTGGTCCTCGACGCCGGCGCCGACGTCGCGGACTCCCGCATCGCCCACACGATGGACGAGGTGCTGGCGGCCGCAGGAGAACTCGGCTACCCGCTGGTGGTCCGTCCGAGCTTCACGATGGGCGGACTGGGTTCCGGCTTCGCGTACGACGAGGCCGACCTGCGTCGCATCGCCGGCGCCGGCCTGCGTGACTCGCCCACCACCGAGGTGCTCCTGGAGGAGTCCATCCTCGGCTGGAAGGAGTACGAACTCGAGCTGATGCGCGACACGGCCGACAACACGGTCGTCGTGTGCTCGATCGAGAACGTCGACCCGGTCGGCGTGCACACGGGCGACTCGATCACGGTCGCCCCGGCGCTGACGCTCACCGACCGCGAGTACCAGAAGATGCGCGACATCGGCATCGACATCATCCGCGCCGTCGGCGTCGACACCGGCGGCTGCAACATCCAGTTCGCCGTCGACCCGTCGAACGGCCGCATCATCGTCATCGAGATGAACCCGCGCGTCTCGCGGTCCAGCGCGCTGGCATCGAAGGCCACCGGCTTCCCGATCGCGAAGCTCGCAGCCAAGCTGGCCCTGGGCTACCGTCTCGACGAGATCCCGAACGACATCACGGGCGTGACGCCGGCGAGCTTCGAGCCGACGCTCGACTACGTGGTCGTCAAGGTGCCGCGCTTCGCGTTCGAGAAGTTCCCGGCAGCCGACGCCACGCTGACCACGACCATGAAGTCCGTGGGCGAGGCCATGGCGATCGGTCGCAACTACGCGACCGCGCTGCAGAAGGCGCTCCGCTCGCTGGAGAAGCGCGGATCGAGCTTCCACTGGGGCGCCGAAGACCGCTCCGTGGAGGAGCTGCTCGAGATCTCGAAGATCCCGACCGACGGTCGCATCGTCACGCTGCAGCAGGCGCTGCGCAAGGGCGCGACCGTCGAGCAGGCCTTCGACGCGACGGCGATCGACCCGTGGTTCCTCGACCAGATGGTCCTGATCAACGAGGTCGCCGAGATCGTACGCACGGCACCGGAGCTGGATGCCGCGACGCTGCGCTACGCCAAGGAGCACGGCTTCTCGGACGCGCAGCTCGCAGAGCTCCGCGGCATCTCCGAGGCAGAGGTCCGGGGTGTGCGTCACGGCCTCGGCATCCGTCCGGTCTACAAGACGGTCGACACCTGTGCCGGGGAGTTCCCTGCTCTCACGCCCTACCACTACTCGAGCTACGACTTCGAGACCGAGGTCGCACCGTCCGACCGCACCAAGGTCGTCATCATCGGCTCCGGCCCGAACCGCATCGGGCAGGGCGTCGAGTTCGACTACTCCTGCGTGCACGCCTCGTTCGCACTGTCGGATGCCGGTTTCGAGACTGTCATGGTCAACTGCAACCCGGAGACGGTCTCGACCGACTACGACACCTCCGACCGACTGTATTTCGAGCCGCTGACCCTCGAAGACGTGCTGGAGGTGCTCGACGCGGAGGCCGCGAGCGGCACCATCCTCGGCGTCGTCTGCCAGCTGGGCGGGCAGACGCCGCTCGGGCTCGCCAAGGGCATCGAGGCCGCCGGCTACACGGTTCTCGGCACCAGTCCCGAGGCGATCGACCTGGCGGAGGAGCGCGAGCTCTTCTCCCGTCTGCTCGACGAGGCCGGCCTCGTCGCACCGCGCAACGGCACCGCGATCGACGTCGAAGGCGCCGTGCGCATCGCCGAGGAGATCGGCTACCCGGTGCTGGTGCGGCCGAGCTTCGTGCTCGGAGGACGCGGCATGGAGATCGTCTACGACACCTCATCGCTGCGCGACTACTTCGTGCGCACCGCGGGCGAAGTCATCATCGAGGAGGGCAAGCCGCTCCTCGTCGACCGTTTCCTCGACGACGCGATCGAGCTCGACGTGGACGCGCTGTACGACGGCACCGACCTGTACATCGGCGGTGTCATGGAGCACCTGGAGGAGGCCGGTATCCACTCCGGCGACTCCAGCTGCACGCTGCCGCCGGTCTCGCTCGGCCGCACCGACGTCGACCGCGTCCGCGAGGCCACGCTGGCCATTGCAAAGGGCGTCGGGGTGCGCGGACTGCTGAACGTGCAGTTCGCCATCAGCGCCGGTGTCCTCTACGTGATCGAGGCGAACCCGCGTGCCAGCCGCACGGTCCCGTTCGTGTCGAAGGCGCTCGGCATCCCGATGGCCAAGGCCGCGAGCCGCATCATGACGGGCTCGACCGTCGCCGAGCTGCGCGCCGAGGGCATGCTTCCCGAGCAGGACGGCTCCCGGGTTCCCCTCGACGCCCCGGTCTCGGTCAAGGAGGCCGTGCTCCCGTTCAAGCGCTTCCGCACCGCGGACGGCAAGACGGTCGATTCCGTGCTCGGACCGGAGATGCGCTCCACCGGCGAGGTCATGGGCATCGACCGTGACTTCCCGACGGCGTTCGCGAAGAGCCAGGCAGCGGCCTACGGCGGCATGCCCACCTCGGGGACCGTGTTCATCTCGGTCGCCGACTCGGACAAGCGCGCCGTCATCCTTCCCGCGCACCGGCTGCAGCAGCTCGGCTTCACGATCGTCGCGACCGAGGGCACGGCCGAGATCCTCTCCCGCAACGGCATCGCCGTCACCGTCGTGGAGAAGTACAGCGAGACGCAGGAATCCGGCGCGAAGAACATCGTCGACCTCATCAACGAGGGCGCGATCGACATCGTCGTCAACACCCCGTCCGGTGGCGCCGCCCGCGCCGACGGCTACGAGATCCGCGCCGCGGCGGTGGCCGCCGACAAGGCGCTGTTCACCACCATGGCCGTGCTCGGTGCGGCCGTGAGCGGAATGGATGCCGCCCACGAGGGCTTCCAGGTGAAGAGCCTCCAGGAATACGCGCTGGACCGGAAGGCGGCACTGTGAGCCAACGGTTCGGCGAGCGGGTCCGAACCGCGCTCCGCACGCGGGGCCCGCTCTGCGTCGGCATCGACCCCCACGCCGCGCTGCTCGCGGCGTGGGGGCTGACCGACGACGCACAGGGCGTCCGCGAGTTCGGCCTGCGCACCGTCGAGGCGGCGTCCGGCGCAGTCGGTGTCGTCAAGCCCCAGGTCTCGTTCTTCGAGCGCTTCGGATCGCAGGGCATCGCGGCACTCGAAGACGTGCTCGCCGCCGCCCGCGCGGCCGGGCTGATCGTCATCGCCGATGCCAAGCGCGGTGACATCGGCTCGACGATGGATGACTACGCCCGCGCCTGGCTCACCCCCGGAACCCCGCTGGAAGCCGATGCGCTCACCGTGAATCCGTTTCTCGGCGTCGGCGCGCTCGACGGGGCATTCGCCCTCGCGGAGCAGCACGGCAAGGGACTGTTCGTGCTCGCCGCGACCAGCAACCCCGAGGCCGAGGGCCTGCAGCGCTCCACCGGCGCGACCGGATCGACGGTGTCGGCGTCGATCATCTCCGAAGTCTCTGCGCGCAATGAGGCCTCTGCGCGAAATGCCGCGTCGTCCACGGCGGGGGAGTGGGGGAGCTTCGGCTTCGTCATCGGCGCGACCGTCGACTGGGCCGCGGCGGGTATCGCACCCTTCGCGCCCGCAGCCCCCATCCTCGCTCCCGGCTTCGGCGCCCAGGGCGCGGAACCGGCCGACCTTCGGCCGCGCTTCGGCGAGATGGCCGACGCGGTGATCGCGAGCGAGAGCCGCAGCATCCTCTCCGCCGGTCCCGCCGACCTGGCGGAGGCCATCTCGACCCGCTCCGCCGAGTACCTCGAGGTGGCCGGTGTCTAAGACGCAGCGAACGGTTCCCGATGTCGACAGGGCCGCTGCCGCGCGCCGCGCCGTGGAGCGCCGCCGGGCCAGAGCCTCGGTCAAGCGCGACCTCGCGATGCGGGTGGTGACGCCGCAGGCCGTCCTGCACCGCGCCACGGAGGATGCCGATTCCGTCGAGGGGTCGATGCGGATCACCGATTTCCTGGTCGCTCTCCCGGCGATCGGCGCCGGTAAGCGCGACCGCGTCCTGGAGGAACTCCAGATCTCCCCGGTCAAGCGGCTCGGCGGGCTCGGCGCCCGACAGCGCCGGGTCTTGGAGGCCTGGCTCGACTCGCGCTTCCCGGTACCCGCTCCTCGAGGGGCACGGAGTCGTCTGCTCGTGCTCGCCGGTCCCACGGCCGTGGGCAAGGGCACGGTCGCCGCGCACATCCGCGAGAACAACCCGGAGATCCACCTGTCGGTGTCGGCGACCACACGTCCGCCGCGTCCCGGAGAGATCGACGGCGTGCACTACTACTTCGTCGACGACGCCGAGTTCGACCGGCTGATCGCCGACGACGAGCTTCTCGAGTACGCGGTGGTGCACAACCGCTCGCGCTACGGGACGCCCCGCGCCCCGATCGACGCTGCATTGGCCGAAGGCAAGACCGTCCTTCTGGAGATCGACCTGCAGGGCGCACGCCAGGTGCGCCGGGCCGAACCCGCCGCGACGCTCATCTTCCTGCTGCCGCCGAGCTGGGACGAACTCGTGCATCGACTGGTCGGTCGCGGCACGGAAGAGGCAGAGGAACGGGCAAGGCGACTGCGCACCGCGAAGGTGGAACTCGCCGCCCAGAACGAGTTCGATCACCTCATCGTGAACGAGGACGTCGCCACTGCGGCCCGCGAGGTCGTAGAATTGTCTTCAAGCTCTGCGCGCTGAGCGTCTTCGCGCGCCTTTCGCACCGTCTTCGCGACGATCCCGTCGCCTGATCAGGAGGTCTCACCATGGCCGGACACAACAACGGCATCATCGATCCCCCCATCGACAACCTGCTCGACCGCGTCGACTCGAAGTACGAGCTCGTCATCTACGCCGCCAAGCGTGCGCGTCAGATCAACGACTACTACTCCGACCTGCACGAGGGAAACCTCTTCGACAACGTCGGCCCGCTCGTTGACTCCTCCGTCGAGGACAAGCCGCTGACCATCGCGCTGCACGAGATCAACGAGGACAAGCTCCGCCTGCGTCACGCAGAGTGATATTCGAGACCGCGCCTCCCACCTTGTCGGAGGCGCGGTCCAGAATGGGTGCAATGCCCCTCCTTCCGCCCGTCCCCGTTCTGGAGAATCGATGAGCGCCCTCCGGCTGTTCACGTCCGAGTCCGTCACCGAAGGGCACCCGGACAAGATCTGCGACCAGATCTCGGACAGCATCCTCGACGGACTCATCGCCAAGGACACCGGCTCTCGCGTCGCGGTCGAGACGCTCGTCACGACAGGTCTCGTGCACGTGGCCGGTGAGATCCGCACCGATGCCTACGTCGACATCCCCACGATCGTGCGACAGGTCGTGAACGGCATCGGCTACACCTCGAGTGACACCGGCTTCGACGGTTCCTCCTGCGGCGTCAGCGTCTCGGTGGGGGAGCAGTCGACCGACATCGCTCACGGCGTCGACAGTGCCCAGGAGCATCGCGACGGCTCGTCGGTCGACCCGCTCGATGCCCTCGGCGCCGGTGACCAGGGCATCATGTTCGGCTTCGCGACCAACGAGACCCCGCAGCTCATGCCGATGGCCGCATGGACCGCCCACCGCCTCGCGGAGCGTCTCACCGAGGTGCGCCGCACCGGCGAGCTGCCGTTCCTGCGCCCCGACGGCAAGACCCAGGTGACGCTCGGCTACGACGGATTCACGCCGAAGACCGTCGACGCGGTCGTGGTCTCCACCCAGCACCACCCCGACATCTCGCAGGATGAACTCCAGGCCCAGGTCCGCGCGCACGTGATCGACCCGGTGCTCGAGACGACCGGCCTCGACCTCGACGACGTCACCTTCTACATCAACCCCGCGGGGCCCTTCGTCACGGGCGGGCCCAAGGGCGACGCCGGTCTCACCGGGCGCAAGATCATCATCGACACGTACGGGGGAGCGGCACGACACGGTGGCGGCGCGTTCAGCGGCAAGGATCCGTCCAAAGTCGACCGCTCGGGCGCCTACGCGACGCGCTGGGTGGCGAAGAATGCGGTCGCCGCCGGCCTCGCGGACCGGCTCGAGGTGCAGGTCGCCTACGCGATCGGCGTCGCCCGTCCGGTCGGTCTGTATGTCGAGTCGTTCGGCACGGGCAAGGTCTCGGACGAGGTCATCACGCGGGCCATCACCGAGGTGTTCGACCTGCGCCCCCAGGCGATCATCGAGCACCTCGACCTGCTGCGCCCGATCTACGCCCAGACGGCCGCGTACGGGCACTTCGGCCGCGAGCTCCCCGATTTCACCTGGGAGCGCACCGACCGCGCCGAAGAGCTGCGCCGCGCCGCCGGGCTCTGATGGGACCGCGGTCCTGATGCCCCCGGAGAGCCGGCGCATCGCCCGCGTGCTCCTCGACTCGCCCCTGCCACAGCTCGACCGGCTCTTCGACTACGCCCTCCCGGCAGAACTGGGGGAGGTCCCGCTCGGGGTCCGCGTCCGCGTCCCACTGCGCACAGCAGGGCGCGTGATCGACGGCTACATCGTCGAGATCGACACGGAGGACGATGCCGACCGACCGCTCTCCGAGGTCGAGAGCGTCGTCTCCGCGGCCGCGGTGCTGCCGGAACGTCTGCACACCCTCGCCCGGCGCGTCGCCGATCGGGCCGCGGGGTCGGCATCCGACGTGCTGCGTCTCGTGATCCCCAAGCGACAGGTCCGCGTCGAGAAGGCCTGGACCGCCGACACGCCGGCCGCGACGCCGGATGCGGACGCGCTGGCCGTGGCGGACGAGACCATCGCTCGGTATGACGGACTCGGCACCGTGCTCGACGAAGGGGGACGGGCGGCGGTGGAGGCGATACCGCAGCTCGTCGACGGCGTCCAGGGCTGGGCGCGACTGCTGGCGGCCTCCGCCGCGCGGATGCTCGCCGCGGGGAGGTCATCGATCATCGTCGTCCCCGACAGCCGAGACCTCGATCGACTCCTCGTGGCGCTCGAGGCCCTCGTGCCGGCGGAAGCCGTCGTGCGTCACGACTCCCGACAGTCGAACCCCGATCGCTACCGCGGCTTCCTCCGTACGCTCGAGGACGCCCCCTGCATCGTGGTCGGAAACCGGTCCGCGGTGTACGCGCCGGTCGTCGCAGGACTCGTCGCGATCTGGGACGACGGGGACCCGCTGCTGGGTGAGCCGCTGGCTCCCTACGTCAACGCCCGTGATGCGGCGCTCCTGCGCCAGGAGCTCGAAGGCTCAGCCCTCGTCTTCGCCGGCCACACCCGCACCACCGACGTGGAGCGACTCGTCGTTCTGGGCTGGCTGCAGGACGTCACGGCCGTACGCCGTGTGCTGCCGCGTGTGGTCCTCAGCACACCGCAGGAGATGGAGCAGCCCGCAGCGCAGCGGATGCCGTCGTCGGCGTTCCTCGCCGCGCGCACGGCCGCGGCGGAGGGACCGGTGCTGATCCAGGTCTCGCGCCCTGGCTTCTCCCCGTCCCTCGTGTGCGCGGAGTGCCGAGCGCCGGCGCGATGTCCGCACTGCGGCGGTCCGCTCGGCGCTCGGCATCGAGGAGCGGTGCCGGTGTGCGGCTGGTGCGGACGAGGAGCGAGCGCGTGGACCTGCCCCGCCTGCTCCTCCACCAAGCTCCGACTCGCCTCCTCCGGGAGCGAACGTACGGCTGAGGAACTCGGCCGCGCGTTCCCCGGCGTCCGCGTGATCGTGGCGGACAGCGCCCATCCGGTCGAACGCGTCACCGACAGGCCTGCGCTGGTGGTCGCGACACGCGGCGCGGAGCCGATCGCGGACGGGGGCTATCGTGCCGTGGTGCTGCTGGACGGCCCGCGGATGCTCCAGGCACCCGATCTGCGCATCGCCGAGTCGTGTCTGCGCTGGTGGTCGAACGCGACGGCGCTGGCGGCCCCCGGCGCGCCCATCCACCTCGTCGGCGTGAACGGTGCCGCGGCGAAAGCGCTGGCGACCTGGAGCCAGGCCGGTCACGCGCGGTACGAACTCGAGAGCAGGGCGCCGCTGCACATGCCCCCGACCACGCGCGTCGCCCTGGTGCAGGGTTCGGTGCCCGCCGTCGGTCGCGCCCTTGCCGCCCTCACTGAACTCGCGCTGCCCGCGGACGCGGTGCTCGGTCCCGTTCCCGTCGAATCCGACGATGTCCCGCCGCGCGTGCGGGCCCTCGTCCGGTTCGACTACGGTGCGGGCGCCCGTGTGGCGACGGCGTTGCGCGCCGCGGTGGTCGCCGAGGCCGTGAGCGGCCGCGGCAGAAAGGGGCGTGCCACCAAGAGCACGCTCTCCGTTCGTCTCGATATCCTCGAACCAGAGCTCTGACCCTTCCGGAGAACCTTCATGCGCCTCGTCTTCGCCGGCACACCCGCTGCTGCCGTGCCCACCCTTCGTCGTCTCGCGGCCTCGCACGACATCGCCGCGGTCGTCACGCGACCAGATGCTCCGCTCGGGCGCCGTCGTGTCCTGACTCCTTCTCCCGTTGCGCAGGCAGCCGCGGAGCTCGGCCTCCCCGTGATCAGGGCCGCTCGCCTCGACGAGACGGCGACCGCGGAGATCTCCGCCCTTCAGGTCGACCTCGGCGTGATCGTGGCTTACGGGGGACTGGTGCGCGAGCCGCTGCTCTCCACACCGACGGCAGGCTGGATCAACCTGCACTTCTCGCTGCTCCCTGCCTGGCGCGGAGCAGCGCCCGTGCAGCGCGCCCTGATCGAGGGAGACCGTGTGCTCGGGGCGAGCGTGTTCCAGCTGGTTCCGGAGCTCGATGCGGGCGATGTCTTCGCGATGCGCGAGATCGACGTCCCCGCGACCGCGACGGCCGGTGAGGCGCTCGCGACACTCGCTTCCGAAGGAGCTGATCTCGCGGCCGATGTGGTCACCGCGATCGCGGACGGATCGGCGCGCGCGGTCCCACAGCAGGGCGATCCGACCTTCGCCGCCAAGCTCACGCTCGCGGACGGCCTGATCGACTGGGACCAGCCGCTCGAGGTCGTGTTCGCGCGCTTCCGTGGCGTGACTCCGGAGCCCGGAGCCCACACGAGCGTGGGCGGGCAGCCCCTGAAGATCCTCGAGGCGGCTCCCGCGCCGGATGCCGAATCGCTGGCGCCAGGGCGTCTGCGCGGCACGAAGAGCGCACTCCACGTCGGCACAGCGACCGGACCGCTGGCGGTCACCAGGGTGCAGCCTGCCGGCAAAGGCGCGATGAACGCGGTCGACTGGTGGCGTGGACTGCGCGGGGGCGACGATCTGGTGGCCGGATCATGAGCGACGAAGGGCGGAACCGTCGATCCGCGCAGCCGCACGGACGACAGCGTGGCGCGCAGCGTCCCGCCGACGAGCGCCACGGCGGACAGCGCGGCCCCTCTCGCACCGTGCAGCCTGCGAGGCGCGTGGCCTACGACGTGCTGCGTGCGGTGTCGGAGACCGACGCCTACGCGAACCTCGTGCTCCCGTCGACGATCGCCGAGGCACGACTCTCTCCGCAGGATGCGGCTCTCGCGACAGAGCTGACGTACGGCACGCTGCGACGACTCGGCACGTATGACGCGATCATCGCGTCCGCCGCCGATCGTGCGGCCGACAGCATCGACCCAGCCGTCCTCGACGCGCTGCGCCTCGCCGTCCACCAGCTGCTCGCCACCCGGGTCGCATCGCACGCAGCGGTGAACGAGGCGGTGAACCTCGTGGCCACGACGTCGGGCCGCGGGGCCTCGAGCTTCGCGAACGCGGTCCTCCGTCGCATCACCCGCAACACGGAGGAGGAGTGGCAGGAGCGCATCGAGGACCAGGCACGTTCCGACGACGAGCGCCTGGCCCTGCGTTCCGCGCACCCGGTCTGGGTGATTCGCGCCCTGCGCCGTGCTCTGGCCGCTGAGGGGCGCGGTGACGAGCTGGAGGCCCTTCTCGAAGCCGACAACGCCTCGCCCGAGGTCACGCTCGTCGCCCTTCCGGGCCTGGCAGAGCCGGGGGAGCCCCGCCTTCCCTATGCCCCGACCGCATTCGCTTCCCCCGGCGGCGACCCGCGTCGCCCGGTCGAGGCGTCGGGTGGGACCGTCCGCGTGCAGGACGAAGGCTCGCAGCTCGTGGCGCTCGCGCTGGCCGGCGCCGTCCCCATCACCGCGGGGGAGCGCTGGCTCGACCTGTGTGCCGGCCCGGGCGGGAAGACCGCTCTCCTGGCCGCGATCGCACGTCAGCACGACGTCACCGTGGAGGCGAACGAGGTCGTCCCGGTCCGCGCTCGTCTGGTGCGCAAGGCACTGCGTGCGGTTCCCGGCGAGATCGTCGTGCACGAACAGGATGGACGCGATCTCGCGGCAGCGCATCCCGGGGAGTTCGATCGCATCCTCGTCGACGCCCCCTGCACGGGCCTCGGTGCGCTGCGCCGTCGCCCGGAAGCGCGGTGGCGGAAGACGCCCGCCGATGTCGCAGGACTCGTCCCGCTGCAGGTCGAGCTGCTGTCGGCGGCGATCGACGCACTCGCCCCCGGCGGCATCGTCGCCTACGTCACCTGCTCCCCGCATCTCGCCGAGACCACGGGAGTGGTGAAGGAGGTGCTGCGCGACCGCACCGACCTCGTCGAGCTCGACGCGCGCGCGGTGATCGCCGATGTCGCGCTGTCGCCGATCGACCTCGCAGAAGAGGGCAGGGCGGGTTCTGGCAGCGCACAGCTGTGGCCGCACCGTCACGGCACCGACGCCATGTTCCTCGCGCTCCTGCAGCGCTCCGGATCCGTGAACAGCCCAGAGAAGGAAGACTAGGACCGTGGAACTGCCTCGCGCCCCGCGCATCAACCCCAGCATCCTCGCCGCCGACTTCGTCAACATGCAGGCGGATCTCGCCCGCATCGCCTCCGCGGATTTCGCGCACGTCGACGTCATGGACAACCACTTCGTGCCGAACCTGACCTTCGGCCCGCAGATGGTCGAACGGATCCAGGCGACCAGCCCGATCCCGCTCGACGTGCACCTGATGATCACCGACCCGGAGCGCTGGGCTCCCGAGTATGCGGAGATCGGCGCCGCCAGCGTCACGTTCCACCTGGAGGCGTCCGCCGATCCCATCGCTCTCGCACGTCGACTGCGTGACATCGGGACCCGCGCGGGCGTCGCGGTCAAGCCGGCCACCCCGGTGGACTCGCTGTACGACGTGCTCGACGAGTTCGATCAGATCCTCGTGATGACGGTCGAGCCCGGTTTCGGCGGCCAGAGCTTCATGCCCGAGACGATGCCGAAGCTCCGGGCGCTCGCGGATGAGGCGCGTCGGCGCGGCTCTCAGATCTGGCTCCAGGTCGACGGCGGCATCTCCGACCGCACGATCGAGATCGCAGCCGCGGCCGGGGCAGACACATTCGTCGCCGGGTCGGCCGTCTACGGGGCCGACGACGTCGAGGCCGCCGTCACCCGGCTCAGAGACCTCGCCCGAGCCGCTAGCCTGGAACCGTGAAGACTTTCGACGAGCTGTTCGCCGAGCTCAGCGTCAAGGCCGAGACCCGTCCTGAGGGATCCGGCACCGTCGCGGAGCTCGACGGCGGTGTGCACACGATCGGCAAGAAGATCGTCGAAGAGGCCGCCGAGGTGTGGATGGCGTCGGAGTACGAGTCCGACGAAGCCGCCGCCGAGGAGATCTCGCAGCTGCTGTACCACGTGCAGGTGATGATGCTTGCGAAGGGTCTGAGCCTGCAGGACGTCTACCGACATCTGTGATGCGCCCCGTTCCGATCTCCTCGAACTGAAAGCCATCCATGCTGCGCATCGCTGTTCCCAACAAGGGCTCGCTCTCCGAGACCGCCGCCGACATGCTCGCGGAGGCCGGCTACGCCGGTCGACGCGACCCCAAGACCCTTCATGTCATCGACGCCGAGAACGACGTCGAGTTCTTCTTCCTGCGTCCGAAGGACATCGCGACCTATGTGGGCTCCGGTGCCATCGATGTGGGCATCACCGGTCGTGACCTCCTGCTCGACGCACGGATGCCCGGTGCGCGCGAGATCGAGGCTCTCGGCTTCGCCGGGTCCACGTTCCGATTCGCGGCGCCGACGGGCCGCTACTCCGATGTGGCCGAGCTCGACGGACTGCGCATCGCCACGTCGTACCCCGGGCTGGTGGATGCGTTCCTCGACGAGCGCGACATCGCGGTCGACCTCGTGCCGCTCGACGGCGCCGTGGAATCCGCGGTCCGCCTCGGGGTCGCCGATGCGGTCGCCGATGTCGTGGAGACGGGCACGACCCTGCGTCAGGCGGGACTCGAGGTGTTCGGTCCGGTCATCCTGGAGTCCGAGGCGGTGCTGATCGCCGGGCCGGCGGATGCCGAGGGCTCGGACACCCTGCTGCGACGCCTGCGCGGCGTCATGGTGGCGCGTCGATTCGTGATGATCGACTACGACCTCCCCGTCGCGCTCCTCGACGACGCGGTGCAGATCGCCGGCGGCGTGGAGTCGCCGACCGTCTCGCCGCTGCGCGACCCCGAGTGGGTCGCCGTGCGGGTCATGGTGGCTCGTACGCGCGTCAATCCGGTGATGGATGCGCTCTACGCCCTCGGCGCACGCGCCATCCTGGTCACCGCGATCCACAACGCGAGGCTCTGATGACGCTCGCCAGCCGTGTCATCCCGTGTCTGGACGTGGCCGACGGCCGCGTGGTCAAAGGCGTGAACTTCGAGAACCTGCGCGACATGGGCGATCCCGTCGAACTGGCCAGGCACTATGCCGCCCAGGGGGCGGACGAGATCACCTTCCTCGACGTCACGGCGACGGTCGATGCGCGCGCGACGACCTACGACGTCGTGCAGCGGACGGCGGAGCAGGTCTTCGTGCCGCTGACCGTCGGCGGGGGAGTGCGCAGTGTCGACGACGTCGCGCGCCTGCTCTCGGTCGGGGCCGACAAGGTCGGCGTCAATTCCGCCGCGATCGCGCGACCCGAGCTCATCGGCGAGATCGCCGACCGCTTCGGCGCGCAGGTGCTGGTGCTGTCGCTCGATGTGAAGCGGGCCTCGACGACGCACTCCGGCTTCGTCGTCACCACTCATGGCGGCCGCACGCAGACGACTCTCGACGCCCTCGACTGGGCCCGCGAGGCCACCGAGCGCGGTGCGGGCGAACTGCTCGTGAACTCGATCGATGCGGACGGCACCCGTGACGGCTTCGACCTCGAACTCGTCCGGCTCATGCGTGAAGCGGCGTCGGTTCCGGTCATCGCCTCGGGTGGGGCGGGCCGCGCAGCCGATTTCGCACCCGCCATCAAAGCGGGTGCCGACGCGGTCCTCGCCGCGAGCGTCTTCCACACCGGAGCGCTGACGGTCGGCGATGTCAAGGACGCGCTGCGCGCGGAGGGTGTGGTGGTGCGATGACGACGGCAGATCGTCCGGAGCGCTCCGTGGAGGAGCGCATCGCCCAGGTCGTGTTCACCGCCGACGGCCTGGCACCCGTGATCGTGCAGCAATGGGACACGCGCGAGGTGCTCATGCTCGCCTGGGTGGATGCGGAGGCTCTTCGACGCACGCTCACCTCGGGACGGGCCACCTACTGGTCCCGCTCCCGACAGGAGTACTGGCGCAAGGGCGATACATCGGGACACATCCAGGTCGTGCACGAGGCCCGTCTGGACTGCGACGGAGACGCCATCCTGCTCCTCGTCGCCCAGACAGGTCCGGCATGCCACACAGGCACCCGCACCTGCTTCGACACGACCGATCTCGAGGCGATCGCCGGGACGGACCAGGCATGACCCTCGCACAGCGCGGCCGTTCCCTCTCCGTCTCCGGCTTCCTCCTCGCCGGCGCGATCGGCATCATCTCCTCGACCCAGACCTGGTTGACGGTGGAGCGCGCAGACGCGGGGGAGGCGATCCTGGTCCCCGGGGCCTCGGCTCTCGTCCTGCTCGCCCCGCTGAGTCTCGCGGTGCTCGCGCTCGGCGCGGCGCTCGCGATCGCGGGCAAGGCAGTGCGGATCGTGTTCGGCGTTCTCGCCGCGGCGACGTCGTTGTTCCTCGGCTGGTCGACGCTTCAGCTGCTCATCGGCGAACCGCTCACGGCCGTGGCCGCGACCGTCACCGAGGTGACCGGTCTCGCCGGCGGTGCGGCGACGCACGAGGTCGTCGCGAGCATCGTCCCGTCCGCGTGGCCCTACATCGCTCTGGTCGGCTGGGTGATCCTGCTCGCCGCATCCGTCGTCGTGCTCACGACCTGGCGCGGGTGGAAGGCCGGCGGGCGCCGCTACCGCACCGATCATGTCGACGTGGCACATGACGGCCCCGTCGATGCCGTCGATTCCTGGGACGACCTGTCTCGCGGAACCGATCCGACGCGTTGACCCCGATAGACTTATCCCGAACCGCACGTCGTCCCCCGGAGGAGAACATGACCAACCCGATCGCCGACCCCGGCCACGGACACTCGCCTGCCGCCTGGACCGCCGTCGTGATCATGCTCGTCGGCGTCACCGCGGGCACCGTCGCCTTCTGCTTCGAGCAGCCCACCCTCGTCTGGGTCTCGGTCGCGCTCATCCCGATCGGCGCGATCGTGGGTTGGGTGCTCGCCAAGGCCGGATACGGCGTGAAGGGTCCGAAGTACGCTCCGAAGGCGCACTAATGGTCCTCGCCGACCTGACGGCCGGCGCTGTCGCAGACGCTGAGCGTCGCGCCCTGTCGCGCCCGTTGGCCGCCGTCGAGCGCGAGGCACTCGCGCGCCCGGCCGCGAAGAACGCCCTCTCCTTCCTGGCCCCTGCCGATCGTGTGAAGATCATCGCCGAGGTCAAGCGGGCGAGCCCGTCCCGCGGCGCGCTCGCGGAGATCCCCGATCCCGCCCACCAGGCGGCTTTGTACGAGACCGGCGGAGCCTCCGCGATCAGCGTGCTCACGGAGGAACGCCGCTTCGGAGGCAGCCTCGCCGATCTCGAGGCCGTGACGGCCAGGGTCTCCCTGCCGGTGCTGCGCAAGGACTTCATCGCCACGCGCTACCAGGTGCTCGAAGCACGTGCCGCCGGCGCCGATCTCGTTCTGCTGATCGTGGCGGGACTCGACGCCCACGTGCTCAGCGACCTCTACGGGTTCATCATCGAGCTGGGCATGACGCCGCTCGTCGAGACGCACTCCGCCGAGGAGCTCGAGGCCGCGATCGATCTCGGTGCCCCGCTGATCGGCGTGAACGCACGCGATCTGAAGACGCTCGAACTCGACCGCGACCTGTTCGGACGCCTGGTCGAGCGCATTCCCGACACGGCCGTGAAGATCGCGGAATCCGCGGTGCTCACGCCCGCCGACGTCGTGCACTACCGCTCGGCGGGTGCGGACGTGGTCCTGATCGGCGAGGCGCTCGTGACCGGCGACCCCGTCGCCACCCTCAAGAGTTTCCTGGAGGCATGATGAGCCTGCGCGACCAGCACGGCCCCTTCTTCGGCGAGTTCGGCGGGCGCTACATGCCCGAGTCGCTGATCGCCGCGATCGACGAGCTGACCGTCGCGTACGAGGCGGCGATCGTCGATCCGGAGTTCCGCGCCGAGCTCGCGCACCTGCTCAGCTCGTACGCCGGACGCCCTTCCGCCATCACGGAGGTGCCGCGGTTCGCCGAGCACGCCGGTGGTGCGCGCATCTTCCTCAAGCGCGAAGACCTGAACCACACCGGGTCGCACAAGATCAACAACGTGCTCGGTCAGGCGCTGCTCACCAAGCGTCTCGGCAAGACCCGCGTGATCGCCGAGACCGGCGCCGGTCAGCACGGTGTCGCCACGGCCACGGCCGCTGCGCTGTTCGGCCTGGACTGCACGATCTACATGGGGGAGGTCGACACCGAGCGGCAGGCGCTCAACGTGGCGCGCATGCGTCTGCTGGGCGCCGAGGTCATCGCCGTCACCTCCGGGTCGCGCACGCTGAAGGACGCGATCAACGATGCCTACCGGGACTGGGTGGCCTCCGTCGAGACCACCAATTACATCTTCGGCACGGCAGCAGGACCTCACCCGTTCCCTGCGATGGTCCGCGACTTCCAGAAGATCATCGGAGAAGAGGCCCGCGCGCAGCTGCTCGACGAGGTCGGGCGTCTGCCGGATGCCGTCGTCGCCTGCGTGGGCGGAGGATCCAACGCCATCGGGATGTTCGACGCGTTCCTCGACGACGAGCACGTGAAGCTCTATGGTGTGGAAGCGGCGGGCGACGGCGTCGACACCGAGAAGCACGCGGCCTCGATCGAGCGCGGGCGTCCCGGTGTGCTGCACGGCGCCAAGACGTACGTTCTTCAGGACGAGGACGGACAGACGGTCGAGTCGCACTCGATCTCGGCCGGTCTCGACTACCCGGGCGTAGGGCCGGAGCACTCCTGGCTCGCCGACATCGGACGCGCCGAGTACATCCCGGCGACCGACGACGAGGCGATGCAGGCGCTGCGGCTGCTCAGCCGCACCGAGGGGATCATCCCGGCCATCGAGTCCGCCCATGCCCTCGCCGGCGCCCTCCGGATCGGACGGGATCTCGGTCCCGACGGTCTGATCGCCATCTGCCTCTCCGGCCGCGGCGACAAGGACATGGACACCGCGGCCCGCTATTTCGAGCTTTACGATGAAGCCGCTCTCGCGCATGACGCCTCGGAGGAGAGCGTCCACGAAGACACGGCGTCGAAGGGGGAACCGCAGCTATGAGCCGTGTCGAACAGGCGATCGAGCGCGCCCAGTCAGCCGGGCGCAGCGCCTTCATCGGCTATCTGCCCGTCGGTTTCCCCGACCTCGAGACGAGCATCCAGGCGGCCATCGCCCTGGCCGAGAACGGCGTCGACATCATCGAGCTGGGGCCGCCGTACAGCGACCCGGTGATGGATGGCGCGATCATCCAGGAAGCGACCACCAAGGCGCTGGCCGCGGGCTTCCGGATGGCCGATCTCTTCACGGCGATCCGAGCGATCACGGCCGCGACCGATGTGCCCGTGCTCGTGATGACCTACTGGAACCCGGTCCTGCAGTACGGCGTCGACCGCTACGCCGACGACCTTCTCGCTGCCGGCGGCGCGGGGCTCATCACGCCGGACATCACCCCCGACGCGGCAGAGGAGTGGATCGCCGCCAGCGAGCGGACCGGACTCGACCGCGTCTTCCTCGCAGCTCCCACCTCCTCCGACGAGCGTCTCGATCTGGTCGTGAAGTCCTCCACCGGATTCGTCTACACCGTCTCGACCATGGGCATCACGGGGGAGCGCGCGGAACTCGATCGCGCCGCCCGCACCCTGGTCGGCCGGCTGCGCGAGCACGGCGCCCGCCGCGCCTGCGTGGGCATCGGCATCTCCACCGCCGCGCAGATCGCCGGCGTCTCCGAGTATGCCGACGGCGCGATCGTCGGAACCGCGCTGGTCCGCGCCCTTCGCGACGGCGGCGTACCCGCCCTCGCCGAAGTCACCCGAAACCTGGCCTCCGGCACCGCGTCGGCACGCCCCGATACCGAGAACTAGAATCGCACTCATGTCACTCGCGCTCCCCAGCACCTTCACGAATGTGCTCGCCAGCATTCCGAGCCCCCCGGTCTCCTACTACGACTTCGGGGTCGTCCGGATCCACTTCTACGCGCTGTGCATCATCGCGGGCATCGTCGCAGCGACACTGCTGACGAACCGCCGCCTCACGAAGCGCGGGGCGGAGCCGTGGGTCGTGATCGACATCTCGATCCTCGCCGTCCCGTTGGCGATCATCGGAGCGCGCATCTTCCACGTGCTCACGCACCCGAACGACTACTTCGGTGAGGGCCTGAACACCTGGAACCCGTTCCTGCCCGGCTCGGTCTGGGCGGTCTGGGAGGGCGGCATCGCGATCTTCGGTGCGCTCATCGGCGGTGCCGTCGGCGCGTATCTCGGATGCCGCTGGACCGGCATCCGCTTCTGGACCTTCGCGGATGCGCTCGCACCGGGACTGCTCCTCGCGCAGGCGATGGGACGCTTCGGCAACTGGTTCAACCACGAGCTCTTCGGTCTGCCGACCGACCTCCCGTGGGGCCTCGAGATCCCGACGACCTACCCGTGGAACGGTCAGCCCAACAGCGCGTTCCCCCCGGGACTCCCCGAGGGCACGCTGTTCCACCCGACCTTCCTCTACGAGGTGCTCTGGAACGGTCTCGGCGTCATCGTCCTCCTCTGGCTCGGCCGCAAGCTCTTCTTCCAGTGGGGCCGCCTGTTCGCGATCTACCTGATCTGGTACAGCGCGGGACGCGTCGTCTGGGAGTCGATCCGCATCGACCCGAGCGAGATCATCCTGGGGCTGCGCAGCAACGTCCTCGCGGCGATCATCGGCATCCTCGTGGGACTGGCGATCCTCATCGTGCAGACACGGCGCCACCCCGGTCTCGAGCCGTCGCCTTACCAGCCCGGTCGCGAACGGGCGGATGCGGACGCTGATGTACAATCGCAGAACAATCCCTCTGACTTCGTGGATGTGAGCGAGCCTCCGACCGACGAAGTCACCGCAGGAGCCACGGCCACAAGCACCGCTCCCACGAGCGAGGACGGCTCCCGATAACGCCATCTCGTGGCGGGAGAACCATTGCACTGAACGAGCGGGCCGACGTCGTCCCCGGGTTTCATCTGAAGATCTGAGGACGGTAACTGGTGTACTTCCAGCCACCCTACGGCGCCTCCGGCGCCTACCCCCCGAAGCAGGGCATGTACAACCCGGCGTTCGAGAAGGACGCCTGCGGCCTCGCCATGGTCGCGACCCTGCGCGGCGAAGCCGGGCACGACATCATCGCGTTGGCCCTCGAGGCCCTGCGCAACCTGGAGCACCGCGGAGCCATCGGCTCGGACGCGGGCACCGGGGACGGCGCCGGCATCCTGACGCAGATGCCCGATGCATTCCTCCGCGCCGTCGTCGGCTTCGAACTGCCGCCCGTGGGGGAGTACGCGGCAGGGCTCGCATTCCTGCCCCGCGATTCCAGCGAGCGCCGCCAGCAGAAAGCCGGGATCGAGAAGATCGCCCGCTCCGAGGGACTCCGGGTCCTCGGCTGGCGCGAGGTCCCCACCGCGAACGAGAACCTCGGCAAGCTCGCCGATGAGGCGCGTCCCGCCTTCGAGCAGCTGTTCGTCAGCGCCGGCGGAGCGACGCACACCGAAGCTCCGCTCACGGGCATCGCACTCGACCGGATCGCCTACCGGCTGCGCAAGCGCGCCGGCCACGAGCTCGGCGCTTACTTCGTCTCCCTCTCGGCCCGTACGCTCGGGTACAAGGGCATGGTCACCACGCTGCAGTTGGAGCCGTTCTACCCGGACCTGCAGGATGAGCGCTTCGCCTCCGAGCTGGCGGTGGTGCACTCCCGCTACTCGACGAACACCTTCCCCTCGTGGCCGCTCGCACAGCCCCTGCGCATGCTCGCGCACAACGGCGAGATCAACACGGTCGGCGGCAACCGCAACTGGATGCGCGCCCGCCAGTCTCAGCTCGAGTCCGAGCTCCTCGGCGACATCGCGCCGCTGCTCCCGATCTGCACAGACGGCGCGAGCGACTCGGCGTCGTTCGACGAGGTCCTCGAGCTGCTGACCCTGACCGGTCGGAGCCTGCCGCACGCCATCATGATGATGGTTCCGGAGGCCTACGAGAAGCAGGCCGACATCACGCCGGAACTGCGCTCGTTCTACGAGTACCACTCCAACCAGATGGAGCCCTGGGACGGCCCGGCCGCGCTCATCTTCACCGACGGCACGCTCGTCGGCGCCACGCTCGACCGCAACGGTCTGCGTCCTGGACGCTGGACGGAGACCACGGACGGTCTGGTCGTGATCGGGTCGGAGACCGGTGTGCTGCAGTTCGAGCCGGAGCGCATCAAGCGCCGCGGTCGCCTGCAGCCCGGCAAGATGTTCCTGGTCGACACCTCGCAGCGCCGCATCGTCGAGGACAGCGAGATCAAGCGCGATCTCTCCACGATGCATCCCTGGCAGGAATGGCTCGATGCCGGCGCCGTGCGGCTCGCCGAGCTCCCGGAGCGCGAGCACATCGTGCACCCGCCGGCCTCGATCACCCGTCGTCAGCGCACGTTCGGCTACACCGAGGAAGAGGTGCGCATCCTCCTGACCCCGATGGGCCAGACGGGTGTCGAACCGCTCGGGGCGATGGGATCGGACACGCCTATCGCCGTGCTCAGCAAGCGTCCGCGCCTGCTGTTCGACTACTTCACGCAGCAGTTCGCGCAGGTCACGAACCCGCCGCTGGACTCGATCCGTGAAGAGGTCGTCACGAGCCTCAAGCTGGGCCTCGGGCCGGAGAGCAACCTGCTCTCCTGGGGCCCCGAGCACACCCGCACCGTCTCGCTCGACTTCCCGGTGATCGACAACGACGAGCTCGCGAAGATCCGCCACATCGACAAGGCGATGCCCGGCCGATCGAGCGCGACCATCCGCGGTCTCTATCACTTCGACGCGGGCCCCGAGACGTTGCAGGACCGTCTCACGGAGATGTGCGCCGAGGTCGACGAGGCGATCGAGAACGGCGCCGAGTTCCTGATCCTGTCCGATCGCGACTCGAACAAGGACCTGACGCCCATCCCGTCGCTGCTCATGGTCTCGGCGATCCATCACCACCTCATCCGCCGCGAGATCCGCATGAAGGTCGGTCTCATCGTCGAAGCCGGCGACGTGCGCGAGGTGCATCATGTCGCGACGCTGATCGGCTACGGCGCCTCCGCCGTCAACCCGTATCTCGCGATGGAGACGGTCGAGCACCTCGTGCGCACCGGCTACATCAACGGCATCACGCCGGAGAAGGCCGTCAAGAACCTGATCTACGCGCTCGGCAAGGGCGTGCTCAAGATCATGTCGAAGATGGGCATCTCCACGGTGTCGTCGTATGCGGGCGCCCAGGTGTTCGAGGCGATCGGCCTCAGCCAGGAGTTCATCGACGCCTACTTCACCCGCACCGAGTCCAAGCTCGGCGGAATCGGCATCGAGGAGATCTTCGCCGAGAACCAGGCGCGTCACGACTACGCCTACCCGGAGGACGCGGCGGCGCGGGCGCACGAGCGGCTGTGGACCGGCGGCGAGTACCAGTGGCGTCGTGACGGCTCGCCGCACCTGTTCAATCCCGAGACCGTGTTCAAGCTGCAGCACTCGACGCGCACGCGACGGTACGACATCTTCCGCGAGTACACGAAGCTCGTCGACGATCAGGCTGCCGAGCTGAAGACTCTGCGTGGCCTGTTCCAGCTGCGCACCGGCACGCGCAAACCGGTCCCGCTGGACGAGGTCGAGCCGGTGTCCGCGATCGTCAAGCGCTTCTCCACCGGAGCGATGAGCTACGGCTCGATCTCCCGTGAAGCGCACGAGACACTCGCCATCGCGATGAACCGGATCGGCGGCAAATCGAACACCGGTGAGGGCGGCGAAGACCCCGACCGCCTCGTCGACCCCGAACGACGGAGCGCCATTAAGCAGGTCGCATCCGGTCGGTTCGGCGTGACGAGCCTCTACCTCACCGAGGCGGAGGACATCCAGATCAAGCTCGCGCAGGGCGCGAAGCCCGGCGAGGGCGGCCAGCTGCCCCCGACCAAGGTGTATCCGTGGGTGGCGCGCACCCGGCATGCAACGGCCGGCGTCGGGCTCATCTCCCCGCCGCCTCACCACGACATCTACTCGATCGAAGACCTGAAGCAGCTGATCTTCGACCTGAAGCGGGCGAACCCCGAGGCGCGCATCCACACCAAGCTGGTGAGCCAGTCCGGTATCGGCGCGGTGTCGGCCGGTGTCGCCAAGGCGCTCAGCGACGTCATCCTCGTCTCCGGCCACGACGGCGGAACGGGCGCGAGCCCGCTCAACTCGCTGAAGCACGCGGGGACGCCGTGGGAGCTCGGACTCGCCGAGACGCAGCAGACGCTCATGCTCAACGGCATGCGCGACCGCGTCGTCGTGCAGGTCGACGGTCAGCTCAAGACCGGACGCGACGTGATCATCGGCGCGCTGCTCGGAGCGGAGGAGTTCGGCTTCGCGACGGCGCCACTCGTCGTCAGCGGCTGCATCATGATGCGCGTGTGCCACCTCGACACCTGCCCGGTGGGCGTCGCCACGCAGAACCCGGTCCTTCGGGAACGGTTCACCGGCAAGCCGGAGTTCGTCGTGAACTTCATGGAGTTCATCGCCGAAGAGGTGCGCGAGCTCCTCGCCGAACTCGGGTTCCGTTCTCTGGATGAGATCGTCGGCCGCGCCGACCTCATCGAGGCGAACGCCGCCGTGGAGCACTGGAAGGCCGAGGGGCTCGACCTCAGTCCCGTGCTCGAAGGCCCGGTGTTCCCCGCCGGCGAGCCTCGTCGCAGTGGCCGCACGCAGGACCACGAGCTCGAGAAGCACTTCGACGTGCAGCTGATCGACATCGCGAAGGGCGCGCTGCTCAACGGCGAACCCGTCGTCGTCGAGCTGCCCATCGCCAACACCGAGCGCGCCGTCGGCACGATGCTGGGTCACCAGGTGACCTCTCGGCACGGCGCCGCGGGCCTCCCGCAGGGGACCATCGATGTCACGCTGCACGGCACGGCCGGGCAATCCCTCGGCGCGTTCCTGCCGCCGGGGATCGTGCTCCGTCTGGAGGGCGACGCGAACGACTACGTCGGAAAGGGCCTCTCCGGCGGTGACATCACGATCCGTCCGCCGCGGGGCTCGGCCATCGCTCCGCACGAGAACGTCATCGCCGGCAATGTGATCGGCTACGGCGCGACGTCCGGGACGATGTTCATCTCCGGTGTCGTTGGCGAGCGCTTCCTCGTCCGCAACTCGGGCGCGACCGCGGTCGTCGAGGGCGTGGGCGACCACGCGCTCGAGTACATGACCGGCGGCCTGGCCGTGATCCTCGGCTCCACCGGACGCAACTTCGGCGCCGGCATGTCCGGGGGAGTGGCCTACGTGCACGCGCTCGACACGAGCAATGTGAACGCGCAGTCGCTCGGCAGCGGAGAGCTGCTGCTCGAACCGCTCGATCGTGCGGACCTCGAGGTGCTGCGCAGCCTGCTCGTCGCGCACGTCGAACGCACGGCCTCTCCGCTGGCATCCGCGCTCCTCGAGCGCTTCGAGGAGACTGCTGCAGAGTTCGTGAAGGTGCTGCCTCGTGACTTCGCCGCCGTGCGGAGCATGCGCGAGGAGGCGCTGGCCGAGGGGATCGACCCCGACGGCGACATCGTGTGGAACCGCATCCTGGAGGTGACCGGTGGCTGACCCCAAAGGCTTTCTGAAGGTGACCGAGCGGGAGCTTCCCGCACGACGTCCGGTGCCTGTGCGCATCATGGACTGGAAAGAGGTCTATGAGCCCGGCGACAAGCAGGTGCTGCGCCGTCAGGCCGGGCGCTGCATGGACTGCGGCGTGCCGTTCTGCCACCAGGGGTGCCCGCTCGGCAACCTGATCCCGGAGTGGAACGATCTGACCTGGCGGGGCGAGGGACGTGCCGCGATCGAGCGTCTGCACGCCACCAACAACTTCCCGGAGTTCACCGGCCGCCTGTGCCCCGCGCCGTGCGAGAGCTCGTGCGTGCTGGGCATCAACCAGCCGGCCGTGACGATCAAGCAGATCGAGGTCTCGATCATCGACGAGGCGTTCGCGAAGGGCTGGGTCGAGCCGGAGCCGCCGGAGCGCTTGACGGGCAAGACGGTCGCGGTCGTCGGATCGGGACCCGCGGGTCTCGCCGCCGCGCAGCAGCTCACCCGTGCCGGGCACACCGTCGCGGTCTTCGAGCGCGACGACCGCATCGGCGGCCTGCTCCGCTACGGCATCCCGGACTTCAAGATGGAGAAGACCCAGCTCGAGTCCCGTCTCCGGCAGATGCAGGAGGAGGGCACACGCTTCCGTGCGGGTGTCGAGATCGGCAAGGACATCTCCTGGCCCGACCTGCGTGCGCGCTACGACGCGGTCGTCATCGCCACCGGATCCACGGTGCCGCGCGACCTCGCGATTCCCGGACGCGACCTCGACGGCGTGCACTTCGCCATGGAGTATCTGGTGGAGTCGAACCATGTCGTCGCAGGGGACAAGGTTCCCGACCAGATCAGCGCCGAGGGCAAGCACGTCATCGTGATCGGCGGCGGCGACACCGGTGCGGACTGCATCGGCACCGCTCATCGCCAGGGCGCGCTCAGCGTCACCAACCTCGCGATCGGCACACAGCCCGGCGACACCCGCCCCGACCACCAGCCGTGGCCGATGATGCCGACTCTCTTCGAGGTGTCATCCGCACACGAAGAGGGCGGCGAGCGGGTCTTCCTGGCGTCGACCGTCGAGTTCCTCGGAAACGACGTCGGCGAGGTGCGTGCGCTCCGCGTCGCCGAGACCGAGTACATCGACGGACGCCGCGTGCCCAAGAGCGGCACCGAGCGGGAGATCCCGGCCGACCTCATCCTGATCGCGATGGGGTTCACGGGTCCCGACCAGGGCGGTTACACCGAGGACACGCTTCCTCAGGTGACCGACCGCGGATCCTTCCGCCGCGACTCCTCGTACGAGTCGACGGTGCCTGGCGTGTTCGTGGCCGGCGACGCCGGTCGTGGACAGTCGCTCATCGTCTGGGCCATCGCCGAGGGGCGCGCAGCTGCCGCGAACGTCGACCGGTTCCTGATGGGCACCACCGTTCTTCCCGAGCCGGTGCGTCCGAGCGATGTCGCGATCGGTCTCCAGCCCGCGTAGGCTGAGGCCGGCACCGTCGCCTGATTTACATCCCCCATTTCTACCCTGGAGTATCTGTTGAGACGCGCGAAAATCGTCGCCACCTTGGGCCCCGCCACCTCCACCTACGAGACGGTGCGCGCACTGATCGATGCGGGGGTGGATGTCGCGCGACTGAACCTCAGCCACGGCGACTACTCCGTGCATGAGAACAACTACGCCAACGTGCGTCGTGCTGCCGAGGATGCCGGTCGCCCGGTCGCCATCCTCGTCGACCTGCAGGGTCCGAAGATCCGCCTCGGCAAGTTCGAAGGCGGCCCGTACGAGCTCGCCAAGGGCGACATCTTCAAGATCACCACCGAAGACATCCTCGGCAACAAGGACATCTCCGGAACGACCTTCAAGGGTCTGCCGCAGGACGTCAAGCCCGGTGACTTCCTCCTGATCGACGACGGCAAGGTCCGCGTCGAGGTCGTCGAGACCGACGGCGTCACCGTCACCACCAAGGTCATCGTCGCCGGCGCCGTCTCCAACAACAAGGGCATCAACCTGCCTGGCGTCGCCGTCAACGTCCCCGCACTGAGCGAGAAGGACGAGGACGACCTCCGCTGGGGCCTGCGCATCGGTGCCGACCTGATCGCCCTGTCGTTCGTGCGCAACGCATCCGACGTCACCCGCGTGCACGAGATCATGGCCGAAGAGGGCGTGAAGGTCCCGGTGATCGCGAAGGTGGAGAAGCCGCAGGCCGTCGACGCCCTCGAGGAGATCGTCGACGCGTTCGATGCGATCATGGTCGCCCGTGGCGACCTGGGCGTCGAGCTGCCGCTCGAGGCGGTGCCGATCGTGCAGAAGCGCGCGGTGGAGATCGCCCGTCGCATGGCGAAGCCCGTCATCGTCGCGACGCAGATGCTCGAATCGATGATCAACAGCCCCGTGCCGACGCGTGCCGAAACCTCGGATGTCGCGAATGCGGTGCTCGACGGCGCAGATGCGGTGATGCTCTCGGGCGAGACCAGCGTCGGCGACTACCCCGTCGTGGTCGTCGAGACCATGGCCCGCATCATCGAGTCGACCGAGGAGCACGGCCTGGAGCGCATCGCGCCGCTCACGACCAAGCCCCGCACCCAGGGTGGAGCGATCACCCTCGCCGCCCTGGAGGTCGCCGAGTTCGTCGACGCCAAGTTCCTCTGCGTGTTCACGCAGTCGGGCGACTCCGCTCGTCGTCTCTCGCGTCTGCGCTCGCGCATCCCGATGATCGCCTTCACGCCGGAGCCCGGCATCCGTCGTCGGATGGCGCTCACGTGGGGCATCCGCTCGACCCTGGTCGACATGGTCCAGCACACCGACCTGATGTATCACCAGGTCGATGAGTATCTGCTCGGCAACGGACTCGCCGCCGAAGGGGACAAGGTCGTCGTGATCTCCGGTTCCCCTCCCGGAATCGTCGGATCGACGAACGACCTTCGCGTGCACAAGGTCGGCGATGCGATCCGCGGCGCAGCACCGATCTACAAGGCCGGCGTCTGACACGCAGCGTACAGAGGGGGTGGGACTTCGGTCTCGCCCCCTTCGTCGTGCCGATCCGGTAGTTTTCACCCATGCGTTCACACCGTCGTCCGAGGAGCACGTCATCGGCGTGCTGAGGAAAGCGGGATGGTGGATCGCCGACTACGCCTACGCGGGGTACTGGCAGCTTCGGGCGTTGTTCGACCGCACCGACCCCGCATCCTTCACTTCGGGGGGCGCCATGCACATCGTGGTCCTGCCCGGCGTGTATGAGACCTGGAAGTTCCTGCAGCCGCTCGTCGTCGCCCTGCATGCCCGCGGACATCCGGTTCACGTCGTCGACACGCTGCACCGGAATCAGCGTCCCGTGGTCGACATGGCTCACAGTGTCGCGGAGTTCCTCGAAGCGCACGATCTCACCGACGTGATCCTGGTGGCGCACAGCAAGGGCGGTCTCGCGGGAAAGGTCGTCATGACCGGCCCGGCGGCCGCGCGAGTGCGTGCGATGCTCGCGATCGCGACGCCTTTCGGCGGGTCGCGCTACGCCCGTCTGATGCTCTCCCGCACGCTCCGCGAGTTCTCCCCGGACGATCCCGCGATCGTGAGCCTCGCTCAGCAGCTGACGGTCAACGAGCGCATCGTGTCGGTCTACGCCGCGTTCGACCCGCACATCCCCGAGGGCAGTGAACTGGCCGGCGCGAAGAACGTCCGTCTCGACACCGGCGGGCATTTCCGGATCCTCGCGCATCCGCGCGTCCTCGCCGAGCTGGCGGTGCTCGCCGAATGACGGATCACCGGCAGCCGTCCGCCGGAGGGCGCTCTCCGTGGAGCGTCGGGAGCCAGAGGAGCAGGTCGGGCAGCGCGGCGTAGGCGGCGAGGCCGTGCGTGACCCCGGGGTAGCGGCGGAAGGTCACGTCCGCCTTCTGCGAGCAGAGCAGGTTCACGTAGCCCTCGGTGGCGCTCGGCAGCACGAGTTCGTCGGCCTCGCCCTGCCCGACGAAGACGGGTACCGTGATCGGGCTGTGCCCTGCGCTGTTCTCCTGGAGCAGCGTCTGCCAGGGTTCGGTGGTGGCCGGGTCACTCGTCACGTACCCGCCGACGAGCGGATCGGCGATCGCGTGCAGCTCTTCGTTCTGCGTGAGCAGGCACAGCGCCGCCATATCGGGTGTGGCCGAGAGCCCCGCGGGGGTGAGGATTCCGGTGATCTCGGCAGACGTGTACCGATCCGCGTAGGCCGCTTCGTATGCCGGGATCGCGAAGGAGGCGATCGTGACGCCGGAGAGATTCACGATGTCGTCGGTCATCAGCGCGTTCAGGTTCGCCGCAGGTGCGGCCACGGCGACGCCCTCCAGTTTCAGCTCCGGCGCGTACACGGATGCGCGCTCGGCGGCGAAGAGAGCGGCCTGCCCGCCCTGGGAATGCCCCCACAGCACCACCCGCTCGCTCACCTCGGCCGCGTCGATGTGCCGTGCGGCACGCACCACGTCGAGCACGCTGTGGGATTCGGGGATGCCGAGCAGGTAAGACGAAGGACCGTCGACGCCGAGCCCCGGATAGTCGGTCGCGGCGATGGCATACCCCTCGGCGAGCAGCTCGTGCATGCCTTCGATGTATTCGAACGGATCCAATCCGAGGGAGGGAGCGCATCGGGGCGCCGCGCCGGTGGTCGGGTGCGCCCAGGAGACGACGGCGCGACCTTCGTCGGGTGCCGGTGTGTCCGGGACGATCACGACGCCCGACACGGCGATGTCCTCGTCCGCCAGATCGCGCGAGTGATAGATCACCCGCCATGCCTTGGTGCCGACCGGAGCGCTCGCGATCGGCTGAAGGCGGATGATCGATCCCGGTTCCCCCGTGGGGAGGGGAGCGGGGAGCGCATAGAACGCCGGGTCCGTTCGCACATCGTCCTGCTCGGCGCTGGTCCTGCGCGCCACTTCGACGGCGAGGAGGGCGAGTGCTGCGACGAGGACGGCGGCGATGACGAGCAGGGCGCGTCGACGGCGCCGCGGGCGCCGGGCGTGTGCCGCCGGCGGTGCGTCGCCGTTGTGCATAAGGACTGTCTAGTGCACGCGCACCCGTCTGCGGGAGGGCTTCCTCGCGCAGAACGAGGCGTCAGCAGGGCCGCGTGCCGCCCATGCCGTTGTCGCATACGGACACGCCGTTGTTGTTGCCGTCGCCCACCTGCCCTCCCGGGGGCGGGCCCGAGGGCTTGGAGCCGCCCGACGACGACGGGTTCGAGCTTCCCTTGTCGCCCGTGCCACCGTCGTTGTTCGACCGGGCCTGCCGACGTGCGGCTTCCTCTGCAGCCCTCTGGCGCTCGGCCTCCTCCGCAGCGAGTCGGGCGGCCTCCTGTTCCGCGGCGATGCGCGCAGCCTCGATCTCCGCCGCGATACGCGCTGTCTCCGCGACCTGGAAGGCGGCGAAGTCCGCCGCGAGCACAGCCACATGCTCGTTCAACGTCTCGATGGCCGTGTCAGCGACCTTCGACGAGGCGACGATGTCCGCAGCCTCATCGCGTGCGTCGCACGTCGTCGGAATGACGATGTCGTCGAGCGCCGTGCGTGCGTCCGTCACCGCCGTTGTCAGCTCTGCGGCGCTCGGGCGTGCGGCAACGGCGGGGGCCGTCTCCGTGGCCTGAACGGCGTCCGCGCCCCCACGATCGGCATACGCCGCACTCGTCCAGCCATCGGTGTCGGGCAGATCGAGCACCTGGACGGCGGCGAGGGCCTCGTCAGCGGCAGACAACGAGCCCCCCGCCGCCGCCGTGGTCGTCGCGGCGCGCTCGGTCGACACGGTGCACAGGCGCTCCGTCTCTGCGGCCTCTGCGCTCGCGACACCGGCCGCGGTGATCGCCACCGCGGTGAGGACGACCGCGGTGGCGCCCGCGATGAGAAGTGCGGTTCTCCGCTTCTTGGTGAGCATCGGGGTCCGATCTTCACTGCGCCAGGGCGCAGAGGGGGAAGGTCAGCTTTCGCTGAGACAGGAGGGGACGGATCCACGTTAGCGGGGCGGCCGGGGCTCAGAACGCTCCGCACGCCGGCCGATTCCTCCCGAGACAGGTTCGACGATTCGCAGAGCGCATGTCTCCGGACGACGAGGTCCCGACGAGCCTTCTTGTTCGACGTCGCACGGGAGCCGTCGAGGGGGCCGGCCGCCGAGAGCACGGCGGAACCCGTGCACACCGCGGTGATCAGCGGGTCTCGATTCAGGTTCTGGTGCCGGCGGTGGGACTCGAACCCACACGCCCTTTCGGACAAAGCATTTTGAGTGCTCCGCGTCTGCCATTCCGCCACGCCGGCTCGTGTGTCGCGTCTACGACTTTAGCGCAGGGGAGAGGACGCGATCATCCGGGCCGACGGCGCACGGCCTGCAGACAGGGGCACTCCACTAGGATGGTTGTGTGACAGAGCAAGAAGAGCAGGCTGAGCAGCCCACGTCATCCGCACCCCGACGCGTCGTCGTCGCCGAAGATGAGTCGCTGATCCGTCTCGACATCGTCGAGATCCTCCGCGACAACGGCTTCGATGTCGTCGGTGAGGCCGGTGATGGAGAGACCGCGGTCGCTCTGGCGACCGAGCTGCGCCCCGACCTGGTCATCATGGACGTCAAGATGCCTCAGCTCGACGGCATCAGCGCCGCGGAGAAGCTGCACAAGGGCAACATCGCACCGGTGGTTCTCCTCACGGCGTTCAGCCAGAAGGAGCTCGTCGAGCGTGCGAGCGAGGCCGGTGCGCTCGCGTACGTCGTGAAGCCTTTCACGCCGAACGACCTCCTGCCGGCGATCGAGATCGCGCTGGCCCGCCACGAGCAGATCATCACGCTCGAGGCCGAGGTCGCCGACATGGTCGAGCGCTTCGAGACCCGCAAGCTCGTCGACCGGGCGAAGGGCCTGCTCAACGAGAAGATGGGCCTCAGCGAGCCCGAGGCGTTCCGTTGGATCCAGAAGGCGTCCATGGACCGCCGTCTGACGATGCAGGATGTCGCCAAGGCGATCATCGAGCAGCTCGCCCCCAAGAAGTAGCGGTGAGCGCCGGGGTCCTCCGGCTCGATGCCGAGCACATCCTGCGGCCGGTCCGCCTCGGTGACGGCGCTGCCCTCGCACGGGCGTACCTCGCCAATCGCGAGCACCTCGCGCCGTGGGAGCCGACGCGCACCGAGGCGTTCTTCAGCGTCACGTCGCAGGAGCAGCACGCGCAGCAGTGCGTGGACGACGCGACCGCCGGGCGCAGCGTCCGGTTCGTGATCGAGTCGGACGACGGTGAGATCCGCGGGCGCATGAACATCAACAACATCGTCCGCGGGGCGTTCTGGAGCGCCGACCTCGGATACTGGGTCGATGCCTCCCGCCTGCATCGGGGGCTCGCGAGCCGCGCCGTCGCGCAGATCGCCGAGCACTCCCGCGCGGAGCTGCGGTTGCATCGTCTCCAGGCCGCGACGCTGCTGCACAACGTCGGGTCCCAGCGCGTGCTGCTCGGCAACGGCTTCGAGCGCATCGGGCTGGCACCGAAATACCTCCGCATCGCAGGGGAGTGGCAGGACCACCTGCTGTTCCAGCGCCTGCTGGAGGAACCGCTCAGCTCGCGGCGGGAAGGTCCTTGATCATGTTGGTGATGCGGATCGTGGAGCAGCGGCGCCCCTGATCGTCGGTCACCACGATCTCGTGCACCGTGATGCTCCGCCCCAGGTGCACCGGCGTGCACACTCCCGTGACGACGCCCGACGTCGCCGAACGGGTGTGCGTCGCGTTGATGTCGACCCCGACGGCGAGTCGGCCGCCACCGGCGTGCAGATTCGCCGCCATCGATCCGAGGGATTCCCCGAGCACCACGTAGGCGCCCCCGTGCATGAGTCCGACCGGCTGGGTGTTGCCCTCCACCGGCATGGTCGCGACGCAGCGCTCCACGCTGAACTCGACGAACTCCATGCCCATCTTCTCGGCCAGAGCACCCATTCCGCGGGCTGTCGCCCAGTCGAGTCCCTCGCTCATCGCGACATCGCTCATGCATCCTCCTCAGCGGGTGTCCGTCGTCCTCGTTAGGCTGACAGGGTGACGGACTCCGCAAAGCCTACCCTCATGGTCGTCGACGGCCACTCGCTCGCCTACCGTGCCTTCTTCGCCCTCCCGGTGGAGAACTTCACGACCAAGGACAACCAGCACACGAACGGCATCTACGGGTTCCTGTCGATGCTGGTCAACCTCATCAAGGCCGAGCAGCCGACGCACCTGGCCATCGCCTTCGACACTTCGCGTCACTCGTTCCGCACGGACGAGTACCCCGAGTACAAGGCGACGCGATCGGAGTCTCCGCAGGAGTTCAAGGGACAGATCCCTCTCCTCCAGGACTGCCTCGCCGCGATGTCGATCCCGGTCCTGACGAAAGAGGGGATCGAGGCAGACGACATCCTCGCGACCCTCGCCTCCCAGGGCGCGGAGCAGGGTTTCGACGTGCTCGTGGTCTCCGGGGACCGCGACACGATCCAGCTCGTCAACGACGATGTCACGCTGCTGTACCCCTCCGTGCAGGGCGTCTCCCAGCTCAAGCGCTACGACCCTGTGACCGTTCAGGAGCGCTACGGCGTCCGTCCGGAGCAGTACCCCGACATCGCGGCGCTCGTGGGCGAGACCAGCGACAACCTCCCCGGTGTGCCGAAGGTCGGAGAGAAGACCGCGGTCAAGTGGCTCACACAATTCGGGTCGCTCGACGACCTGATCACCCGCGCCGACGAGATCAAGGGGGTCGTCGGCGGCAACCTCCGCGACCACATCGACGACGTCCGCCGCAACCGCAAGCTGAACCGCCTGCTCACCGACGTCGAGCTCCCGGTCGGACCGGCAGACCTCGCGGTCGCGCCGATCGATGCGCAGGCCGTGCGCGACATCTTCGCCCGCCTCGAGTTCCGCACGCTCCTGCCGCGGGTGTTCGAGGCGGTCGGAGCCGGAGAGGTCGCCGACGACCCGGCTTCGGCGGTCGTCCTGCCCGTGCCGGCCGAGGTCACGCCGGCCGAACTGGCGACCTGGGCCGCGGCTCAGGAGGGCGACGTCGCCGTGCGCGTCACGACGCAGGGCGGAACACCGGTGCGCATCGGTGCGGCGACCCTGACCGAACTCCGCGAGGCGGACTGGTCCGACGCCGCAGCCGCGGCACTGGGCGAGTGGATCTCATCCGACGCCCCGAAGGTGCTGCACGAGGCGAAGCCGCAGGTCAAGGCGCTGATCCGACAGGGCATCCGCCTCGGCGGTCTCGCGTACGACACGAGTCTGGCCGGCTGGCTGCTGCGTCCGAGCTTCCCTGACAAGACCCTCGCCGACCTGGTCGAGCGCTACCTCGGCGAGAAACTGCCCGAGGCCGATCCCTCGCAGCTCGTGCCCGAGACCGAAGGGGCCACACCGTCGCAGGAAGCATGGTTCGCCCTGCGGGTCGCCGACGCCCTGCGCGAAGACATCCCGGAGTCCGTCGCCGAGGTCCTCATCGACATCGAACTGCCGACGCTGCTCACACTCGCCGACATGGAGGTGGCGGGCGTCGCCGTCTCGCACGACGTGCTGTCCACGTTCTCCGGTGAGCTGTCCACGCGCGCCGAGGGGCTCGCGCAGGAGGCGTTCTCCGTCGTCGGCCGAGAGTTCAATCTGGGCTCGCCCAAGCAGCTGCAAGAGGTCCTGTTCGAAGACCTGCAGCTTCCGAAGACGCGCAAGACCAAGACCGGGTACTCCACGGATGCGGCGGTGCTGGCCGATCTCCAGGAGAGCAACCCGCACCCCTTCCTGAGCCTGTTGCTGCAGCACCGTGAAGCCACGAAGCTACGTCAGATCATCGAGTCGCTCGACACGGCGATCGGGGACGACCACCGCGTGCACACGACGTACGTGCAGACCGGAAGCCAGACTGGACGGCTTTCGAGCACCGACCCGAACCTGCAGAACATCCCGGTGCGCACCGAGGAGTCACGTCGCATCCGCAGCGCGTTCGAGGTCGGCGAGGGCTACGAGGCACTCCTCACCGCCGACTACTCGCAGATCGAGATGCGCATCATGGCGCACCTCTCGGGCGATGAGGGGCTCATCGAGGCGTTCAACAGCGGCGAAGATCTGCACCGCTTCGTGGGTGCCCGGGTCTTCGGTGTCGAGCCGAGCGAGGTGACGCCGGCCATGCGCACGAAGGTCAAGGCGATGTCGTACGGCCTGGTCTACGGGCTCTCGGCGTTCGGGCTCTCCAAGCAGCTGCGCATCGAGCAGTCCGAGGCCAAACAGCTCATGGTCGAGTACTTCGCCCGTTTCGGCGCCGTGCGCGACTACCTGCGTGCCTCGGTCATGAAGGCGAAGGAGGTCGGCTACACCGAGACGATCTTCGGCCGTCGCCGTCCGTTCCCCGACCTCGCGAGCCCGAACCGCGTACTGCGTGAGAACGCCGAGCGTGCCGCGCTGAACGCCCCGATCCAGGGGAGCGCGGCCGACATCATGAAGATCGCGTTGCTGCACATCCACGATGATCTCCGATCCGAACAGCTTTCCTCGCGCGTCCTCCTGCAGATCCACGACGAGCTCGTGGTCGAGGTCGCACCGGGGGAGTGGGATGCCACCGAGCGCATCGTCCGCGCGCGCATGGGCGATGCGGCCGAGCTGTCGGTGCCACTCGACGTACAGGTCGGGCGCGGCCGCGACTGGAACGAGGCCGCGCACTGAGGTCCGGCGGGGGAAGGGGGCCGGGGATTAGGCTGGCAGCTATGACTTCAGCTCCCCGTACCCCCTCCGCCATCGACGCCGTCGCCGATGAATGGGTCGACACGATCGCGGTCCTGGCTCCCACCCTCGGGACCTACATCGGCCGCGACGAGGTCAACGACCGCTTCGGCGATCTGAGCCCTGCAGGGCACGAGGAGATCGCTGCGGCGACCCGCACCACGCTCGACAAGCTCTCCGCTCTCGAGCCCGTCGATGCGATCGACGAGGTGACCAAGACCGACCTCGGCGCAGAGCTCCGGCTCGACCTCGAGCTGCACGACGCGAAGTGGCACCTGCGCGACCTCAACGTCATCGCGTCGGCTGCGCAAGACGTGCGCGCGGCATTCGACCTGATGCCGACGGCGACGGTCGAGGACTGGGACGTCATCGCGACCCGTCTCGCCGCGGTGCCCGACGCCCTCCGCGGCTACGTCGAGACGCTCCGAACCGGCATCGCCGAGGGCGTCACCCCCGCGCGCCGCCAGGTCGTCGAGGTCGCGACGCAGATCGACCGCTACACCGCCGACGACGGCTTCTTCGCCGCGTTCGTCGCCGAGGCCGATCCCGACGAGGGGCAGCTGCCGGCTTCTCTCGCGCGCACACTCGCCGATAACTCGGCTGCCGCGCGCGTCGCCTACGACGAGCTGCGCCGTTTCCTCGCGGAGGAACTCGCCCCCGTCGCCGGAGAGGTCGACGCCGTCGGGCGTGAACTGTACGCGCTCAACTCCCGTCGTTTCCTCGGGGCGACCATCGACCTCGACGAGACGTACGAGTGGGGCCGTGAAGAACTCGCTCGCATGGTGGCAGAGCAGACGGCCATCGCGAACGAGATCCTCCCCGGTGCATCCGTCGAAGAGGCCGTGGCTCATCTCGAGGCCGACCCTTCGCGCAAGCTGGTCGGCACCGATGCCCTCCAGAAGTGGATGCAGGAGACGAGCGACCGGGCGGTCGCCGAGCTCGGCGCTTCTCACTTCGACATCCCCGAGGCGATCCGCACGCTCGAGTGCATGATCGCCCCCACCCAGGAGGGCGGCATCTACTACACGGGTCCGACGGACGACTTCTCGCGACCTGGCCGCATGTGGTGGTCCGTCCCCGAGGGCGTCACAGAGTTCGACACCTGGCGTGAACTGACCACCGTGTTCCACGAGGGAGTTCCCGGCCACCATCTCCAGATCGCGCAGGCGGTGTACAACCGTGCGGAGCTCAACTCCTGGCGCCGCCTTCTCGCCGGAACTTCGGGCCATGCCGAGGGCTGGGCGTTGTACGCCGAGCGTCTGATGGAGCAACTGGGCTACCTCGACGACCCCGCGGATCGCCTCGGGATGCTCGACGGGCAGCGGATGCGTGCGGCCCGTGTCGTGCTCGACATCGGCGTGCATCTCGGCAAACCGCGCCTCGACGGCTCGGGTGTCTGGGACGCCGAGTACGCTCTCGACTTCATGCGCCGGAACGTGAACATGTCCGACCAGTTCGTGCAGTTCGAGGTGAACCGCTACCTCGGTTGGCCCGGCCAGGCCCCGTCCTACAAGGTCGGTCAACGCATCTGGGAACAGGTCCGTGATGGCGTGAGCGCCGCAGAGGGCGACGCCTTCTCGTTCAAGGACTTCCACAAGCGCGCACTCGACATGGGGGGCGTCGGTCTCGACACGCTGCGCAGCGCACTGCTTCCGCGCTGACGGGAATGCGGCCCGCCCGAAACGTGTTCATTCACCTGAATAGGAAGGGCTGACATGGGCATCGAATTCGGACTGGACACCTTCGGCGACATCACGAGAGACGCGGACGGAGAGCTCCTCACCGGCGCGCAGACGATCCGCAACATCGTGGCGCAGGCGGAACTCGCCGATACCGTCGGTGTGGACTTCTTCGGCGTGGGGGAGCACCACCGTACGGAGTTCGCCGTCTCCGCGCCGGAGATGGTGCTCGCCGCGATCGCGGCCCGCACCGAGCACATCCGTCTCGGCACCGCAGTGACGGTTCTGTCGTCCGATGACCCCGTGCGTGTGTTCGAACGCTTCTCGACGCTGGACGCGCTGTCGAACGGTCGCGCCGAGGTCGTCCTCGGGCGTGGTTCCTTCATCGAGTCCTTCCCGCTGTTCGGTTATGACCTCCGCGACTACGACGCGCTGTTCGAGCAGAAGCTCGAACTGTTCGTCGAGCTCCTCAAGGAGGAGCCCGTGACCTGGTCGGGAACGATGAGGGCCCCGCTCGAGAACGCGAACGTGTTCCCCAAGACCGAGAAGGGTCTGCGCACCTGGGTCGGCGTCGGCGGCAGCCCGGAGTCCGTCGTGCGCGTCGCTCGCCACGGTCTCGGCCTCATGCTCGCGATCATCGGCGGCCCGGCCGTGCGGTTCAAGCCCTTCGTCGACCTGTACCACCGCTCCGTGGCGTCGTTCGGCACGACCTCGCATCCGGTTTCCGTGCATTCGCCCGGCCACATCGCCGAGACGGATGCGGAAGCCTGGGACGCCGCGTACTCCGGGTTCGAAGCGATGAACAACACGATCGGGCGCGAGCGCGGCTGGCCCGCGTACAGCCGTGCACGATTCCAGAACGACGTCGGGCCGGAAGGCGCCATCTATGCAGGTTCCCCCGACCGGGTGGCGGCGAAGATCGCCGACACGATCACGACCCTGGGGCTCGGCCGCTTCGACCTGAAGTACGCGACAGGCACCCTGTCGCACGACGCGATGATGCGCAGCATCGAGCTGTACGGCACCGAGGTGATCCCGCGGGTGCGGAAGATCCTCGCAGAGCGCGACTGACGCGTCATCCGGCGCGGGGCAGGGCGAGCGCGGCTCTACGATGAGGAACATGGCCAACCCCGCCCTGCCGAGCCGCTCCTCGCTGGCTGAGCGTCTGGACGTCCTGCCGTTCACGCGTCGACACCTCCGGCTGCTGACCGGGTCGGGACTCGGGTGGGCGCTGGACGCCATGGACGTCGGTCTGATCTCCTTCATCCTCGCGGCACTGACGCAGCAGTGGGGGCTCACCAAGGGAGAGGCCGGATGGATCGCCTCCGTCGGCTTCATCGGCATGGCCGTCGGCGCGACGCTCGGCGGGCTTCTCGCCGACCGCTTCGGTCGGCGGCAGGTGTTCGCCCTCACGCTGCTCGTGTACGGCGTCGCGACAGGCGCCAGCGCGCTCGTCGGCGGGATCGCCGCGCTCCTCGTGCTGCGTTTCCTCGTGGGGCTCGGCCTCGGGGCGGAGCTCCCCGTCGCGTCGACCTACGTGAGCGAGTTCGCCCCCGCCCGCATCCGCGGACGTCTGATCGTGGTGCTCGAGGCATTCTGGGCTCTGGGATGGACAGCCGCCGCCGTGATCGGGTTCCTGGTCATCCCCGCGTCCGACGACGGCTGGCGGTGGGCCTTCGCGCTGGGAGCGATACCGGCGGTGTACGCGCTGTTCGTGCGCTGGCGGATGCCGGAGTCGCCGCGCTGGCTGGCGTCTCGAGGGCGCATCGCCGAGGCGGACCGCATCGTCTCCACGTTCGAGGCTGATGCCGCCATCGTCACACCACCGGCGATCCGCAAGGAGCCCGCGTCCCGAGCGATCGCGGTCACCGCACGCGCGCGCCTGACGACCCTCTGGAATACCGAGTTCCGGGTGCGCACGCTGTGCCTCTGGGTGGTCTGGTTGGGCGTCAACTTCGCCTATTACGGCGCCTTCATCTGGATCCCGAGCATTCTCGTGGACGCTGGTTTCGATCTGGTGCGCTCGTTCGGGTTCACTCTGATCATCACGCTCGCGCAGCTGCCCGGTTACGCGGTGGCCGCCTGGCTGATCGAGGTCTGGGGCAGACGCGCGACGCTCTCCGTCTTCCTCGTCGGTTCCGCGGCCTCGGCGGTGGTCTTCGGCACGGCCACCAGCGAGATCGCGATCATCGCGGCCGGCATGGCGCTGTCGTTCTTCAACCTGGGTGCATGGGGAGCCCTGTATGCCGTGACACCGGAGATCTATCCGACCTCGCTCCGCGGAACCGGCGCAGGCTGGGCGGCCGGTGTCGGACGCATCGCATCGATCGTGGCGCCTCTCTCCGTCCCTGTGCTCCTGATCGCCGGGGGAGCGCCGCTGCTGTTCGCCGTCTTCGGCGTGTGTTTCCTCGTGGCGGCCGCAGCCGCCTGGGGTCTCGTCGATCGCGGAGGCCAGGCTCTCGACGACCGGTGACGGCCCGGGCACGGGCGCGCTCCGTGCCCAAACGGAGGGCCACGTCCTGGGCGGAGTATCGTTCGTCCCCACATGCCCTTCCTCCCGATGCGGCCGCGGCGTCACCCGTCGGCAATAGGCTTGCACGATGGCAGATGTGCGTTTCGTGGCGATCGGCGACTCGTTCACCGAGGGCGTCGGCGACGTCCTCCCGGATGGACGGGAACGTGGCTGGGCGGATCTCGCCGCGCAAGGGTGGGCTGATGCGGCGGGGCACCCCATCCAGTACGCGAACCTCGCCATCCGCGGCAAGCTCGCTTGGCCGATCGTCGAGCAGCAGCTCGAACCGGCGCTCGCCCTGCGACCCACGCATCTGTCCTTCAACGGCGGCGGCAACGACATGCTGCGTCCCCGCACCGACGTCGAGCACATCGCCGACGCTTTCAGTCGCGTGTTGCGGCGGTGCGACGAGGAAGGGGTCACCATGATCCTCCTATCCGGCGCGAACCCGAGCGGACAGCTCCCCATGGGATCCCTCGTGCAGCGTCGCGGCGACCTGCTCTCGGATGCGGTACTGCGCCGGATCGAGGAGCGTCCCGACGTCATCCGGGCCCTCAACTGGCCCGATCGTGAGCTGTCCCGCGGCGCCTACTGGGCGGATGACCGCCTGCACATGAATGCGAACGGGCACCATCGAGTGGCCGCGCGCGTGCTGCACGCTCTGGGCTTCGAGCCGCCGGAGACCTGGTGGGCTCCGAACGACCGGATCGGTGGCGGACCGTCTGGTATCGCCTACTATCGGGAGTTCGTCGGCCCCTGGGTGCGACGGCGCGTGACCCGCACCTCGTCCGGTGACGGCCGGAGCGCGAAGTACCCGACGTGGGTCGAACGGTCGCCGTCGTGAAGATCCTCCGGCCACGGCAGGCAGAGGGCACGTGAGCGACATCGAACTCGCCCGCATCCCCGCCGGAGTCGTGACACTGAACGATGCGCGACGCAAGGAACGGCGGGTGGTGGAACTCGCGGCGTTCGAGATCGGGGTCTACCCGGTGACCGAGGAACAGCTCGCAGACATCCTCGGTGTTCCGGTGCAGCACCCGCGCCGCCCCGCGTCCGATCTCAGCTGGCTGCGCGCGGTGCACTTCTGCAACGCCGCCTCCGAATGGGAGGGACTCGACCGGGTATACCTGTTCGACGGTGAGGACGTGACGTGGGATACGACGGCAGACGGCTATCGGCTGCCCACCGAAGCGGAGTGGGAGTATGCCTGCCGGGCGGGTTCAGCCGGTCCGCATTACGCTCCGCTTGCCGATGCCGCGTGGACGAGCGCCGACGGGGTCTCCTCTCCCCAGGACATCGGAGGCAAGCTGCCGAACCTCCATGGCTTGTTCGACACGCTCGGCAACGTCTGGGAATGGTGCTGGGACCTGCTCGACCCCGCCCGTTACGACGCCTATCGCGTGTTCCGGGGCGGTGGTTTCGCCGATGACGCCTGGAGTGTGCGCGCGTCGGTACGCCGCGGGGGAGCGCCCCGCATGCACCACGACGATGTCGGGTTCCGGCTCGCCCGAGGTGTCTTCGACACACCGGGTCAGGCGCAGGGCTGGTCGACCGAGGCCGACCAGGAGCGCTCCGCGCAGGACGGCCCGCTGCCGTCGGGGTGGACACCTCGACGACGCTGAACCTGCTCAGCAACGATCATCATCCTTCTTGTCGGTGCGGGCTCGCGGAGTTCGAAGCAGGCGACGCGGAGGTCCCTGAGCGAGTAAGCGTCGAGCTGATCGTGGAGACCTCCTGCACGTGCATCGTGGAACATGAAGGATGCCAGGCATCGCACCGGTCGGCTTCAGCGACGGCGCTCGGGATCGAGCCCGATCCGGATTCTCGTACGCTTCCGCTCGATCAGGATGAAGACCGTTCCGATGATCCACAGCGGGATCGGCATGAGGAACGCGATCCGGAACGCCTCGAGCGTGTAGGTCTCGGGGGTGCCGGCCCCCTGCAGGTCGAGCGCGAGACCGATCAGGAAGATCGCGATGAGTGCCGCGATGAAGCCTCCGGCGTTGGTGACACCCGTCGCCGTGCTGAGTCGATGACTCGGGTTGTGCGTACGTGCGTGATCGAACGCGATCATCGACGCAGGGCCGCCTGTCGCGAGCGCGATGGCCAACGCGTAGAGGAGCCAGATGGGGGCTGTCTCGGGAAGGGAGACGACCGCGATCCACGCGACCATCTGAACGCCGACAGCAGGGAGGACGAGCGCGAGGGAGCGATGATTGGGCATGCGGCGGGAGAGGTCGCCGATGATGGGTCCGAGAAGCATGCCTGCAACGACATATACGGAGATGATGCCTGCGGCATGTGCCGTGTCGAGGCCCTCGGCTGCCGTGAGGAACGGCATTCCCCAGAGCAGGACGAACGCGGTGCCGGCGAACGGTGTCGTGAAATGCGACCAGAACGCCAGGCGTGTGCCCGGATGCGCCCACGCCGCACGGATTCCGACGCCCGTGTCGATCGCTGATGTCACGACGCGGACGACTCCGGTGTCTGTGTTCACCGTGACATCGGCACCGCTCTCGGGCGGGTGGTTGCGGATGACCAGCGCGACGAGGATCGTGAACAGGACCCCGAGACCGGCGATGCTGCCGAAGGTGATAGTCCAGGTCGTGGCGTGGAGCAGTGCGGCGACGGGCACCAGCGCGATCAGCTGCCCGGTCTGTCCGATGATGCCCGTGAACTGGACCATGATCGGCCCGCGCTGCGCCGGAAACCAGGTCGCCACCAGACGGAGCACCGCGGGGAAGATCGCGGCGTCTCCTGCGCCGAGGAGGATACGCGCGAAGATGGCGATTCCGATGCTCGGGGAGAGGGCCATGGTCAGCTGACCCGCGGCCATCAGCAGCATGCCGATGGTCATGATCGGGCGCGAACCGAAGCGATCCAACAGAATGCCTACCGGGATCTGCATCCCCCCGTAGACGGCGAGCTGCACGACGGCGAACAGCGCCAGTGTCGACGCATCTGCCTGGAATCGGTCCGCGGCCTCCACTCCGACCGCTCCGAGTGAGGTCCGGTTCGTGATCGCGAGGACATAAGCGGCGACACCGACCGACCAGATGATCCATGCCCGCAGCCCCGGCGTCGAAACGGGGGAGTGGGAGACCTGCGGCACGTCTCCACGCTACTCCTGCAGGCGGCGAGGTTCCGCCGCACGGAGCGATGTCGCATGCTGCAGCTACCGTGACCTCATGACCAGCACACCTCTGCATCACTCCCTCGACTATGTCGAGCTCGTCGTCACCGATCTCGACGCGGCGAAACGTTTCTTCGCCGCCGCCTTCGGATGGGCATTCAACGACTACGGCCCCGGCTATGCGGGCATCGTCTCGCCGCGCGGCGATGGCAGCGAGGTCGGTGGGCTGATGCTCGCCGACGAGCCGCGTCCCGTCGGCGGTCCGCTCGTCCTGCTGTACTCCGACGACCTCGATGCCACGATGAGCGGCATCGAGGTCGCCGGTGGCACGATCCTGCAGCCTCCCTACGAGTTCCCCGGCGGTCGCCGCCTGCACTTCGCCGACCCGAGCGGAAACGAACTCGGAGTCTGGTCCATGCAGTAGACCCCGGGGCGACCGCTGGCGTCGTGGCGTGAGTGCGGCAAGGGTACTGGTTTCCGCAGAATCAGCCGACGAGACCGCATTCCGCGCGCTCCCGAATCGTTGCCGCGCTGCAGTGCGAGAATCGAGCCGTGACCATCACACCGTCGTTGCCCCGGCTGCAGACGCCTCGTCTCGTGCTCCGTGCCCAAGACGTCGCCGACGCCGGCGTCTTTCACCGGTTATGGACCGAACGCGACGAACGTGTGCCCGCCCAACGCAAGATCGATGCCGACGGCCATCCGGATGTGCACGACATCTCGGCGCAGATCGCCGACTCGAGCGACTCCTGGCTCCTCACGGTGCAGCGCATCGAGACGGGCGACGCCATCGGATACTGCGGCCTCGTCTTCGGTGGCGTCGGCGTACCGGACGAGCCGGAGCTGGCGTTCGAGCTCGCCGCGGAAACCCACAACAGGGGGTATGCGACCGAGGCCGCGGAAGCGGTTCTGGCGTGGAGCGCCGACGCGGGGTTGCATCGGGTTTGGGCGGGCGTGTGGGAATGGAATCTGGCATCGCGGCGCGTGCTCCAGAAGCTCGGCTTCGTCGAGTCCGGACAAGAGCGCCCGCGCTCGGTCCATGGCCGGAACCTGTTGACGGTCAAAGACCTCAGAAGATGACGCTTCCGGGGTTCACGCGCTGATCGGGCGGCGGGCGATCGCGATCAGGTGCGCGCTCTGATCGCGGATCCCGGGGGTGGCGGATGCCGCACGGGCGAGCACCAGCGCGGCGTGCCTCACATCTTCGCCGGCGTCGCCGATCACCTCCAGGAACAGCCCGGCCGGTCCCTCGACACCGACGACGTCGTCGACCTCGAAGCCGGCATTCGCGACCTCGTCGTGGAGCTCCTCCGCCGTATGCAAGTGACCAGCCGGAAAGCGCAGTCGTGGGCTCGGCGTGCCGTCGACGAGGAGAGCCGCCCAGTCGTCCGGCAGGCTGGGAGGCGGCGACTGGGTGAGAGACACGCTCCCAAACGCGACATATCGCGAAAGCGCCGCTGTGAGCAGCACGCCGCCGGGCTTGAGGACACGCAGGGCCTCCGCGAGCGCCACGCGGCGATCAGCCACGGGGGAGAGGTGGTAGAGGGGTCCGAGGAGAAGTGCGATGTCGAACTCTTCGGAGGCGAAGGGCAGCGCCCGCGCATCACCGAGATGCGCATCGATTCCGGCAGCGCTCGCGGTGTCCACATGTCGCTGCACCGGATCGACGAGCACGACGTCGTATCCGTCATCACGCAGTGCTGTCGCGTGGATGCCGGATCCGCCGCCGATGTCGATCACACGTCCGGCAGGCGCCTTCCCACGGATCAGCTCCTGCGTTCTCTGGAACTCGAGCGGCCCCTGCGCGGAGCGCGTCGTCAGACGCGCGTTCTCGTCGAAGGTGTCCGCGTAGTACACCTGGATCCGCGCGTCGATGTCATCCTGGTCTGATGTCGCCATAAGCGGATGCTATCGAGCCGGATCGCGGGGCCCGCGATCCGAGGGGAGCATCGGGACAGGTTTCTCCGCATCCTCGTGCGCCCCGGGAGGAAGCGGCATCAGGCGCGATCACTGCGTGTGTTCCACCGCACCGCACCCGATTCGCCATCGGTCCCGTGGGGCGTGAGACGATCGCTCCTGTGACGGCATTCATACGGGGCAGGGTTCCGGAAGACGTCGAACGGTGCGTCGATCTCTGGATCAGCGCGCTTCGCCACCGCGACGGCCACGTCGATGAGGCTCCGGTGTCAGAGCGTACGAGAGAGGTCTTCGGCGGTGGCCTCATCCGATTCGCCATCACCGACGGGCCCGTGTTGAACGGGTTCGCGGTCACGGTCCCTCGGACGGATGAGACGGCGGTCCTCGAGCGGATCGCTGTGCGCCCGAGCCTGGCGGGGCAGGGGATCGGCCGCGCACTGCTTCTCGACGCGATCACCTCGTCGCGCGAAGGCGGGTACTCCGCCCTCGAACTGGCGGTGCGCAGAGGCAATCCGGCCGTGCTGCTCTACGAGTCACTCGACTTCCGTCGCGCATCGGAGCCCATCGCACATCCGCTCGGAGGCGAGCCGATGATCACCTACCGCCTCGGTCTTTGAGCGCGGCATGACTCACTCCGCTGCCGGCGGTATCAGGCGGAGCACGTTCGTCTCCCGTCGCTCGAATCCCAGGGTCTCGTACAGACGCAAAGCCGACGCGCGCGAAGGTCGCGAGGTCAGATCAAGAGTGTGGAGACGTCTGCGACTGGACTCTCCGATGAGCGCTTCGAGGAGGAGTCTCGCAACACCGCGTCCCCGAACCTCCTGATCGACGACGACGTCCTCGACGATTCCCCGCCGGCCGGTGACGAGCGGAAGGGAGACGAGGGTGGCCATGCCGACGATGCGGCCCGAAATCCGAGCGACGAACAGGTCGCAGTCCCGTGCTGCAGTCAGAGCTCTTATCCGGTCGGTATCGAACGTGGCGCTCGACGACAGCTGCGGCAGCAGAGACGCCAGTCGCGCGAGGTCACTTTCCGAAACGGCGTCGGCGATCGAGATGCGGATGTCATTCACCATCTCCGCGAGCCTAGGCGATCCCTCTCGGCGGATGGGGACTCCGCCCACCGATGTCCTGCAGGATGACCGACACGAGTTCGTCGGTGCCCACCTCCGGACCGACCCGTTCCTCATCGAACCAGGGGAGCGGCTGCCAACCGTCGTACCAGTCACGGATCTTTTCGCTGCTGATCACACCGCCGAGCGTTCGACCGGCGTGACGGCGGAGCGTCTCATCGAGGCCGACGTGGAACTGATAGATGCGGGTCACGCCCCGATGGTCGCGGTGGAGACGCTCGAACGGCTCCGAATAGTCCCGAAGGTTGAAGATGCCGTCCAGGATCACGTCGTATCCGAGGTCGAGCGCTTGGCGCGCAGCACCGACCAAGAGGATGCTCGCGTCTTTCGAACGCCGTCGACGATCGGGCTCGTGCAGCATCTCCCGGCGGATGTAGTCCTGATGGATGAGCGCGACGCGTGCACCGAGAACGGACCGCAGGGCGAGCGCGGTCGTCGTCTTGCCCGAAGCCGAGTCGCCACGGAGGATCACGAGCCGCGTCGTTGCGCTGCCGACAGCAACCGGGATGTGCGCGACTGCCACGGGGGTCTCGTCTCGGAAGTCCATCAGCGCCTCCTCATCTCGACCCACCCGCAACCTCGCGCAGGCGGCCCGGCGATCCCACAGGAGTCGGGACGCTCGCTGTTCCCACTCTGGTCGGTACCCGGGCAGGGACACCGGGTTCTCCGCGTCGCGCATGCAACGACGCTACCCGAGCCGTCCCATCGCCGCCGGCGACCGGCGGTTCGAGCCCGTCGGCGAGGGGAGAGGCATCGCGATGCCGACAGGCTCGGAGCGCTCGCCAACACGATCTCCGTTCCGAGTGAACGCTCCGCAGCGGGGCCCGTCCGCTCGAAGCCGCACATCGGGGTTCCTCCCGCCGAGCCCGAGCGGACACGTGTTGAATAGCCAGATGCAGTACTCCGAGACTCCCGACTCCGCCGCACGGCCTCCGGGACACACTCGTCGGCGCTTTCTCCTCGTTGCGGGCGCGGGCGTCACCGTGACAGCTGCGGGGATATGGCTTGTGGCGACGGCCGGGGACACGGATGCCCCCGAAGCGACCCCCGCGAATCCGGACAACCCGCGAGGGTTGACGGAGTACGAGCCCGTCTACGATCGTGCGGCGAAGGGCCTCGAAGCGCCCCTGGGCTTCGAGGACTGCGCGCGTCCCACCGTTCGCGCCGGTCGAGCCACTGCAGGAAGCGACCGCCACGCGGTGACGCCGGTCATCGACCGGTTCATCATTCACCACACCGGCACGACAGCGGACCAACTGGACTTCTTCTCGCGCTGCAACAAGCGATCCTCTGCTCCCACGTTCTATCTGCGGCACGACGGGTCCGTGATCGAGCTGATACGCCCAGGCGTGAAACCGTCGGCCACCGGCGCCGACTGGAACTGGCGATCCCTGGCGGTGGAGACGCTGAATAGCACCGGGGCGCCGGAGTACGCCGTCACAGAAGCGCAGTTGGAGGAGCTCTCACAGATGATCGCGTGGCTCGCGACCTTCGACGGCAAGAGCCTGGACGGTGTACCGGTATCGTTCACGATCGATCGGGACCACGTCATCACGCATCGGGAAACCTGGTCGGGGACCGAATGCCCCGGGCCCTACCTGCGCTCCCGAGTGGACGACATCGTGGCCCGCGCACAGCAGATCTTCCGAGAGGCTCCCGTCACCTAGCCCCGGCAGATGGGGAGGGGCCCCGTTCGCGTTCCGCGGCACCGGCTCGACTCACGGGCGGTGCGCCGTCCGCTGCAAGGCAGCGACCGTCGCGTCGTTGTCATCAGCGATGAAGACGACGTAGGCGAGCTTCGGGTGAGCGACATTCAGCACGACGGCGGATTCGCCGTGGCGATAGCACCACCACGAGCGCCCTTTCGGCCCGCGCATGTATCCGGCCAGGGAACCGAGCGTCGCCAAGCCGGGAGCCCGGAACCGTGCGGGAACCTCGTGTCCCGGTTGGCTTGACACGTGCGCGGAGAGAATCGCCTCACGGGGAAGGCGCTTCTCTCGGCACAGGCTCCAGACCTTCCACATGCGCCGGGGCCTGACGACGACTTCTCCGCCGACGATGAAGACATCGACCAGGCCGGAGGCACGGGTCTTCATGCGCTGTCCGGGTTGAGGATGTAAAGACCGGCAATGCTCTGATCATCCCGAAACGCGATCCGCACGACAAACTCGCCCGCCTCGAAATTCAACGCGGTATTGGTCACAGTCACGTCCGCCGCGCGGGAGAGTTGCGGTTCGCCGGTGCTTTCGAGCGCCCCGGCCTGTCCGGAAATCTGCGCCCATGCCGCTGCGAGCGACTCTTCCGAGAGTCCAGCCTTCATCGCCGCGTCGAATCTCGTGGTCACACTCGACCAGCGTGACGCGGCGAGATCGTCGATCACGGCCGATGCCAGCGCGCCGGCTTCGGGCAGAGGTGTGGTGTCCATTGGTTCTCCTGTTCTCGGGTCTATCGGTCTTCCGTACCGCTGGAACGCTGCCTGCCGAGAAACGCCCAGAGCGTCCCCGATCACCTGCCAGGACACCCCGTCACCACGTGCTTTCCGCACCACCGATGTCAAGACATGCTCCGCACCGATCCGGAGACGTGCTGCATCCTTGATGAGCTGTCCCGGGCTCGCTGGATCGGACAGTACGGGCGCAGCGAGCAGCGCATCGAGCTGATCTCGCATCTCGCGAATCGCATCTGTAAACGAATCCCGCACGCGTCAAGCATACGTTTACGTGCGTGAAAGCGGAAGGCTGCACGGCCGCAGACATCCCCCTCTCGTCGCGATGGATCTTGTAGATCTCGAGAAAGCCTTCGCGGGCACGCGCCGGCGCTCCCCGGAACCGAACAGAACTGCTGCTGATCCGCAGATCCCTCGCACGGACGCAACATATCGATCTACCGGAATAGGGCAGGTTCCCGTTCTCCACTCCTCGGTAGCCTCATCGGGTGAGGGGCCATGTCCCTCGAATCGCATCTCACATTTCGCCCACCTGCCCAACTCATCGGAGCTGTTATGTCTACTGTGAAACCTGCTCGGATCTCGGTTTTGCGCCGCATCAGTGGCGCCGCTGTCGTTGCAGCACTCGTGTTCGGTGGTGTGTTCGCGGCTACCGCGCCCGCCTCCGCCGGCACGGGTGACTGCTCTTTCAGCGGAAACACATGTCTTTGGAAGGATACCAATTACGTGACAGGCGGCATCGGCTGGATATACAAGGAGTTTGCGAATGGCATCCAGGATCTGAGGAAGTACAACTGGGACTTCGGGCACGGGAACGTCAACGACAACGTATCGTCCGCTTACAACAATGGGAACAAGCAGACAAGCTACCTGTTCTACGACCTCAACTTCAGGACTCAGATGATCGGTATGCCGATCAAGTCCGGAGTCAAGAACCTCACCATCGGCGATAACAAGGCGACCTCAGCTGGCTTCTCCTTCTGTGTCACCAACCCCACTAGCGCCAAGTGCATTTAGTGACCGGAGTGCTGGAGCAATTGAACCCTACGGGTCATCGCCTCGCAGGCGACGGAAACCACGGCGCTCGTTTCAGGCGGGTGCCCGTTGTGGCGGCGCTCTGTACAGCAATGATGGTGTTTACGGGATGCTCACCCGGTACGGATTCGAGCGAGCTCTCTGATCCGGATTCAACCTGGAAGGGCGGTCAGGGTACTTCCGATGCGCCGAACCCGGCGCCAGAGGGAGTGAAGAACATCGCGTTGTGGGCACTGCCGTTGGATGAGTTCGTGCCGGAGTTCAGCAACCTGGACAACTATGCAGAGCAACTGCTGCTCGCGTCTTGCCTCCAGGAGAGCGGCATCGAATGGCCAGTGCCCTGGCAAGACGTCGAGGAGCCCACATCGCCGGTCTTCAACCCTGCAGGGCGTCGGCTGATCAGCGTGGAGATCGCGCAGAAATACGGGTTCCGAACGAACCTTGGTCCGTCGAAGAGCGCCCAGCTGTGGGAGGAGTTCCTCGCTTATGAACCCACCGAGCCAGGATTTCAGGACGCCTTTGATGAGTGCCTCGCCGGTACCCGTGAGGAGTATCCGATCCTCGAGGTCGAGGACACGTTGGTTGTCTCGGGACTGATTACCCAAATTCAAGAACAGGCGTTTCTGAGCCCCGACGGGCAGGAGGCGGCCGACCGTTGGCGTGCGTGCATGCAGCCTCTGGGATTCGGGAAGCTCCCGGACAATCCAGACGAGTTCCCGAGCATCGATCTGCTGAAGGAGCTCGGCTCAGTCCCGCCGGTGACAACAGTGGAGCCTTCCGCACGTGAAGTGGAAATTGCGACCGCTCATGCAACCTGCCTGGACTCCAGCGGCTTTTCTGAAGCGGTGTACGAGCAGGAGTGGAACTTGCAAGAATCGGCTCTCCAACAGGAACGGGCGAAGCTGGACCGTATCCGGGACGCAGTGAAAACACGTGAAGCTGCTGTCCGTGAGATCATCGCTGCGAACGCGCCACGTGCTTGAGACCGGACCGTCGGGAGACGAAGGGCGCGGAACGGTGACCGTCGATCCTCCGTTGAGCCGGAAAGGGAAGATCCCCGGGAAGCGATCTCTACTCATCGGCGGCGCTTTGATCACGTCCGCGGTGTTGGTGGGGGCAACCTGGGTGCTCGCTACGGTCTTCCAATCGCCGGCTCAACGGAGGATCG
>NZ_PCOY01000014.1 GCF_002979475.1 Microbacterium sp. MYb62
GGGGCGGTCTGGGGAGGGGCAGTACGGCGGCGTCAGCCGGAAGGCGGAGAAAGTAGGACGGCGGCGTCAGAGCGGGAGGACGATCGCGGCGATCAGGCCGCCGCCCTTGCGTGCGCGGAGGCGCACCTCACCCGCGTGGGTCTTCGCGACGCTCTGCACGATCGCGAGGCCCAGGCCGGTGCCGTCGGGGCCGGCCGACGTGCGACTCGCATCGCCGCGATAGAACGGCTCGGTGAGCAGCTCCAGGGTCGCGGGGGCGATCGGGGTCCCGGTGTTCTCGACCTCGACGATCGCGCGCCCGCGCTCGCGTCGACAGCGCACCCAGAGCTCGCCCTCCGGCACGTTGTGGCGGATGCCATTCTCGAGCAGGTTGCGCACCGCCCTAGACAGCAGGACCGTGTCGCCCTGCACGGTGAGTTCGCGGAGGTTCGTGTGCACCGCGATCTCCTGGGCGTCGAGGTCGTCGATCTCCTCCTGGATGAGTCCGCTCAGCTCGACGGGTTCGACCTCTTCCAGGCCGGTGCGGGCGCGAGCGAGGGCGAGCAGCGCCGTGATGAGACGTTCGCTCTGCTCCGTGGCGCGCAGGGCGCGCCGCATGTTGGCCTGCAGATCCGCCGGCACAGCACCCTGTTCGAGCGGGATCTCCAGGGCCGTGCGGGTGGTCGTCAGCGGGGTGCGCAGCTCGTGCGAGGCGTTCGCCACGAAGCGATCCTGCGCGGTGAACGCCGACTGCAGTCGGTCGAGCATCCCGTCGATCGTGTCGCCCAGCTCCTTGATCTCGTCGTCCGGACCCGGAAGATCGAGGCGGCGCCCGAGGTCGCGCTCCGAGATGTCGCGCGCCGCGGCCGTGACCTCTCCGATGCGGTCGAGTGAACGGCGCGCCAGCCAGAACGCGATCGCGCCGGCGACGCCGGTGAAGCCCACGAGCACGACGATCGACCACAGCAGCAGCCCGCCGCCGACTTCATCGGCGAGGAACGTCGACTGCTGCAGCACCGCACCCTCGACCGCATCCAGCGACGTCGTGTCCGTGGGGAGGCTGAACCAGATCTCGCTGATGTCGGCGGTCTCGGCGAAGTAGGTGCACCCGGTGCTCGTGGTCCCGTACAGGAGGCCGGGCTCTTCGGTGATGGGTGCGACATCCGTGATGTCGGGCGCGCTCGTCCCCCCGGCGATCTGGGTGTCCCAGAGCGCGGGCAGGCAACTCGCGGCGGTCGTGTCGATCGCGGAGGCGAACAGCTGCTGCACCACCAGGTACTGCACGGTGAGCAGCGCGGCACCCGCCGCGATGAACACCCCGGCGATGATGATCACCAGCCGGGTTCGGAAGCTCATGCGTCTCATGTCGTCCCCACTCGATAGCCGTGACCCGCCGCGGACTGGATGACCTCCGGCGACCCGAGTTTGCGGCGCAGCGTATGCACCACGATCTTGACCACGCCGCGAGTGCGCTCCAGCGGCTCGTCCCACACCTCGTCGAGCAGGTCGTCCGCGCTGACGTACCCGCCTTCCGCGGCGAGCAGCGTCTCGAGCACCCCGAACTCCTTGAGGGTGAGCCGGATCGGGGTGCCGTCACGCTCCACGATGCGCCGCACGATGTCCAGACGCACGCCCGCGTGCTCCAGGACCGCACTCGCCCGCGCCGAACCTCCACGACGGCCCAGGGCGCGGATGCGCGCTAGCAGCTCCACGTAGGCGAACGGTTTGGCGAGGTAGTCGTCGGCGCCCAGGTCGAGCCCTTCGACCCGGTCGTTGAGGGTCCCGGCAGCGGTGAGCATGAGGATGCGCGCCGGGTATTCCTGGGCGACGAGCGTGCGGCACACCGCGTCGCCGCTCAGCACCGGAAGGTCGCGATCGAGCACGATCACGTCCACATCGGCGGATGCGGCCGCGGACAGGGCATGGGCGCCGTCGCGCGCCACATCCACGAGGTATCCCTCGCGGCGCAGGCCGTCGGCCAGCGTGTCGGCCAGGTCGGCCTCGTCCTCCACCAGAAGCAGTCGCATGGCACCTCCCGTCTCCGAGGGTGCGCTCACCGCGGTTAGTTTCCGGTTAGGCGCCGTCATACCCACAGCAAACCATCGCATCCGTAGAACTGACTGCACGTCGTGGATGAGCTGCGACCGCGAGAAAGGGAAAGTCATGTTCGACTCGAAAGCACGCCGTTCACTGGCGGCGATGCCCGCTGTCGTGGCGCTCTTCGCGCTCGCCGCGTGCAGCGCCCCCTCCGGGGACGACAAGGCGAAGGACGGCGCGAACGATGCCGCCGCGGCGAGGTTCGTGACCTGTCTGACCGATGAGGGGCAGACGGCGAAGATCGTCGAAGACGGCCAGGTGGGTCTCCTGATGCCCGATGCGCCGGCGGACGGAGGGATCGGCACGCTGAGCGACAGTTCGGCGTCGCTCGGCGAGGGAGAGGAGATGCCGTTCTCGATGTTCATCACGGATGAGGACGGCACCTGGCTCGCATCGACAGCGGCCTCCGGCTACCCGGAGGAGGGTGGACAGCGAGCCGCGTGGGAGAAGTGCGAGGAGGATGTCCCCGAATTCACGCAGCCGGAGCCCGACATCTCGGACAGCGAAGGGTCGCAGACGCAGATGATCTCGCCCGAGGAGCTGGCCGAGTCGGGACTCGCGTTCGCCGCGTGTGCCCGGAAGAACGGCTTCACGGACTTCGCCGACCCCGATGCAGACGGCATGCTCGTGCTGCCCGTCGCGATCACCGAGGATGAGGCGCGAACCCTCCTCGACGCGTGCGCGGAGTCCGTCGGTGAAGGCATGCCGCCGATGTTCACCGCGGAGAGCATCGAAGCCGCCGACTTCGACTGGTACTCCGTGATGAGCGAGTACTTCGAGGGCGGCATGATGGCGGCGACCACCGTGCCGTCCGGGGGTGAAGAATGAGCCGCCGGCTGACCAAGGTGCTGCTGCCGGTCGGGGTGCTGCTCGTGGCCGCGGCGGTGACGTTGGCGGTGCTGCAGCCGTGGAGCTCGGTCGCCGAGACGCCGGACGACGGCGAGAAGCCGGTCACGGTGAAAGCCGAGCTCACCACGCTCACCTCCGACCTGCGGCTCAACGGCAACCTGAGCTACGGGGCATCCATCGCACTCCCCGGTCGCGGGGGAACCATCACGCGCCTGCCGACCGCCGGCGATGTGATCGGCGTGGGGCAGGCGCTCTACGAAGTCGACGGGAAGTCGGTGATCGCGATGCGCGGCGACCGACCCTTCTGGCGCGACCTGGGCATCGGCGTCGAGAACGGCCCCGATGTGCGTCAGCTGGAGCAGGCACTCGCCGACCTCGGGTTCGGCAAGAACATGACGGTGGACGACGAGTTCACGGCGGTCACCGAGACCAACGTCAAGGCGTGGCAGAAGTCGCTCGGTGTCACGAAGGACGGTGTCGTGAAACTGGGCGACGTCGTCGCGATCACGGCGGCGTCCGTGCGCGTCGAGTCGGTCAAGGCGCAGCTGGGCGACCCCGCAGGGGCGAGCCCGCTGACCTACACGAGCACCACTCTCCGTGTGGTCGCCAAGCTCACGGATGCCCAGGCGCGTGAGATCCTGCCGGGGACCCGCGTGACCGTCATCCTTCCGGACGGCACTGAGACGCCGGCGACGGTGACCGCGGTCGACCCCGGCGGTCAGCCGACCGACAAGGAGGGCGAGACCACTCCGGCCACGGCGAACGTCGAGTTCGACGACCCGGCCGTCGCCGAGGGCATCGGACTGCGCGCCGTGAAGGTCGTGTTCGCGACCTCGGAGGTCAAGGATGCGCTCGTCGTGCCGGTCACCGCCCTCGTGGCGACGACCGACGGCGGGTATGCGGTCGATGTGGTGCGCAAGGGCGGCGAGATCGAACGCGTGTCGGTGGAGGTCGGCCTGATCGCCGACACCAAGGTGCAGGTGGTCGGCGGAGACCTCGCCGCGGGCGACGAAGTGGTGGTGGCGCAATGACCCCCGACACGGTCGTCGAGCTCGTCGACGTGGTCAAGGAGTACCCCGGCAACCCGCCGCTGCAGGTGCTGCACGGCATGAGTCTCGCGATCGAGAGCGGCGAACTGGTCGCGGTCGTCGGCGCATCCGGATCGGGCAAGAGCACGATGCTCTCGATCATGGGCACGCTCGACGACCCCACCAGCGGCACCGTGCTGATCGACGGGACGGATGCCGCGGCACTCGCCGAACGGGAGCGGGCGGTTCTGCGCGCTCGCCGCATCGGGTTCGTGTTCCAGCAGTTCTTCCTGCTGCCGGCCCTGAGCGCGATCGACAACGTCGCGCTCGGGTTGCTCTATTCGGGCGTACCGGCGGCGGAGCGCACCGTGCGTGCCGCGGCAGCCCTGGAACGGGTGGGCCTGGGCTCCCGGATGAAGCATCGGCCGGGCCAGCTCTCGGGCGGCGAGCAGCAGCGGGTGGCGATCGCGCGGGCGATCGTCGGGAATCCGTCGGTGCTGTTCGCCGATGAGCCGACCGGAGCGCTCGACTCGACGACGGGCGAGCGCATCCTGGAACTGCTCACCTCGATCGCCGATTCGGGGACGGCGGTCGTGATCATCACGCACGACGCCCACATCGCCGAGCGCACCCAGCGACAGGTCAGCATCCACGACGGCCGGATCGTGAGCGACACCGGTCAGCGCGAGCGCGAGGAGGTCGCCGCATGAGGCGCCGGGGAGAGCGGATGCCGCGGCTCAGTGCCGCCGACAGCATCCGCACGGCTCTCATCGGCCCGCGGAGTCGCAAGATGCGCACGGCCCTGTCGGCGCTCGGTGTCGCTGTCGGCATCGCGGCGCTCACGTCCATCACCGGCATCGCCGCGTCGAACCAGGCCGAGCTGCTGGCGAAACTCGATGCTCTCGGGGCGAACATGGTCGTCGTGGAACCCGGCTACGGGCCCGACAACAAGCCGGTCGCCCTTCCGGAGACGGCGGCCGCGATGATCGAGCGGATCACGGGGGTCGAGCAGGTCGGCGTGCTGGAGAAGGTGCCGGAGGGAACCGGTGTGTACCGCAACGACCTCATGCCGAAGAGTCAGGGCAACGGGCTGACCGCGTTCGCGGCGAGTCCGGACTTCCTGTCGTCGGTCGAGGGATCGGTGGCGAAGGGGTCATGGTTCGACGAGGCCGATCGTTCGCTCCCGGTGACCGTGCTCGGGGCAGCTGCGGCGGCGCGGATGGGCATCACGGAGCCGGGGGTGCGCGTGTGGATCGGAGAGCAGTGGTACACGGTGATCGGGATCCTCGACTCGGCCGGTCTCGCCGAGTCGATCGACGCGAGTGCGTTCCTCGGCGATCGCTGGGCAGCCGAGCACGTATCGGCGAAGGGTGATGACACCATCGCGTCGATCTACGTGCGCATGGCCGACGGCGGCACGGGCGAGAAGGTCCGCGACGCGATCGCTCGTGCGGCGAACCCCTCGTCGCCGTATGTGCAGGTCACCGCGCTCGGCGAGCTCGCCGGGGCACGGGACACCGCCGACGACTCGCTGTCCGGCCTTGCGGTCGGGCTCGCGGCGATCGCTCTGCTGGTCGGAGGGATCGGCATCGCCAACACGATGGTGGTGGCGGTGCTGGAGCGTCGTGGCGAGATCGGGCTCAGGAGGGCCCTCGGTGCCCGTTCGGGGCAGATCGCGGGGCAGTTCGTGGCGGAGGCGATCGTGCTCGGCGGCCTGGGGGGCATCGCCGGCGTGATCTGCGGGGCGCTCGGGGTCGTCGCATACGCGTCGATCCAGGGGCAGGCGGTGACGATCCCCCTGGTGGTGCTCGTCGGCGGGCCCTTCGTGGCGCTGGTGGTCGGCGTGATCGCAGGGCTGTATCCCGCGGTCAGTGCCGCGCGGCTCTCCCCGACGGCGGCCCTCCGGACGGTCTGACGGCCGGGGGTGCTCCGTCTGCACGACCCGTCCGTTCGTTCGCCGACACGCCAGATGTCGGACGCATTCCCTGAGTGCGTCCGACATCTGGCGTGTCGGCCTGCATCACGGCGGGGCATGGCGACCGTGAGAGGGCGAACCCCTGCGGTGCGGACGAGCCCGGGCGTAGCCTGTGGCCGTGGACGGGTTCGCGGTGGTCGACTTCGGGTTCGCGCGCGAGGTGCTGCAGCGGGGCATCGCGGCGCTGTACCTCGTCGCGTTCGTGTCGAGCCTGAACCAGTTCCGACCTCTTCTCGGCGAACACGGGCTGCTTCCCGCCCCGGCCCTCCTCGAGTGGGTCGGGCAGAAGGCGGAGCGGCGGCGGATGCTGCATCCGACCCTGTTCTCGCGCGTCCGCTACACCGACCGCCGGCTCGTCGCGCTGTGTGTGGTCGGCATCGTGGTCGCGGCGCTTCTCGTCATCGGCATCCCGCAGTGGGGTCCGCCGTGGATGCCGATGCTCTGCTTCCTCGTGCTGTGGCTCGGATACATGTCGATCGTCAGCATCGGGCAGACCTTCTACTCGTTCGGCTGGGAGATGCTGCTGCTCGAATCGGGATTCCTCGCCGCATTCCTCGGGTCGAACGATCAGCCTCCGCCGACGATGGTGATCGTGCTGTTCTGGTGGCTGGTGTTCCGGTTGGAGTTCGGCGCGGGGATGATCAAGATCCGCGGCGGGCGCGAGTGGCGCGACCTGACGGCGATGACCTCCCACCACGAGACGCAGCCGATGCCGGGTCCGCTGAGCCGGCAGGCGCATCTGCTGCCGCGCTGGTTCCACCGGGGCGAGGTGGTGGGCAATCATTTCGCACAGCTCGTGGTGCCGTTCTTCCTCTTCGCGCCGCTGCTGTCGCTGTGGGTGGCGGGGCCGGTGCCGCAGATCGTCGGCGCGGTGGCGGCATCCATCGTGATCCTGACGCAGGCGTGGCTCGTGGTGACGGGGAACTTCGCGTGGTTGAACGGGGCGACGATGGTGATCGCGTTCTCGGCGATCGGATTGTCGGGGGTGGGGTCGCCCGAGGACGTGCCGCCGACCGACGCGCCCTGGATCCTCTTCGGCATCCCCCTGTACTGGGTGGTGGTCACCTCGGCCGTCGGTCTGCTCTACGTCGTGGTGAGCGTGCCGGCGATGCGCAATCTCTTCGCGCGGCGCCAGCTCATGAACGCGAGCTTCAACCGCTGGCAGCTCGCCAACGCGTACGGCGCCTTCGGCACGGTCACGAAGGAGCGCATCGAGATCGTCGTCGAAGGCTCGGCTGACGAGGAGGGCGCGGAGTGGCGCGAATACGAGTTCAAGGGCAAACCCGGAGACGTGCGCCGGATGCCGCGGCAGTTCGCTCCGTACCACCTGCGCCTCGACTGGCTGATGTGGTTCCTGCCGCTCGGGCACTCGTTCGACGACTGGTTCACGGCGTTCCTGGTGCGGCTGCTCGAAGCGGATGCTCCGACACTGCGGATGCTGCGCGCCGACCCGTTCGAGGGCCAGCAGCCCCGGTGGGTGCGCGCCGTGTCGTACCGCTACCGCTTCGCCACACGTGCGGAGAAGCGCGCCGACGGTGTGGTGTGGGTGCGGACCCGCCGCCGCGTGGTGCTCGGCCCGTTCGGGCTGCGGTGAGGCGGGTGCTTTCGGGAGGAGTCCTCCCCTTCGGGAGGAGCCTCGCGGCGAAAGCCTCCGCCCCGCGCGGAGAAGTCCGCCCGACGTGACCACGCACGCGGCAGTGTCAGGCCTCGGCGGTCACCAGAGGGTCGGGCTGCTGGCGGGAGACGACCCCGGCCGACTCGACCTCGAACCCGTTGCGGACCCAGTATTCGTACCCGCCGAGCAGCTCGCGCACATCGAGGCCGGCGGCGAGCAGCACGCGCGCGGTCGACGTCGCGCCGTTGCACCCCGGGCCCCAGCCGTAGACGATGAGCGTGCGGTCGCGGGGGAGCGTCTCGAGTCCGGATGCGACCTCGGTCTTGGGTAGATGCCGTGCACCGGCGATGTGGCCGTGCTGCCAGGACTCCAGGCGCCGCGTGTCGACCAGCACCGCCTCGCTCGCTGCCACGGCATCGTGCGCGGCGACCGCGTCGATCTCGTAGTCCAGGCGCGCGTCGACGTACGCGAGCCGCGCACCGAGACGGCTCATGGCCGAGGTGCGCCGAGGATCGCGGCGAGCTGCGGCAGCTGAGCGGGATCCTCGAGTGCCGAGCCGACGGCGACCACGTGGGCGCCGGCGTCGAGGTATTCGCCCGCGTTGGCCGCGTTCATGCCACCCGTGGTCACGAATCGCGCCTGGGGGAAGGGACCGTTCATCGCCGTGAGCCACTGCGGACCGAGCACCGAGGCGGGGAAGGCCTTGAGCCAGGTGAGTCCTGCCGTCAGGGCGGACTGCACCTCGCTCGCCGTGGCGACGCCGGGGAGGCTGAGCAGCCCGGCCTCCTGCGAGGCACGCACGACGTCGAGGTCGAGCCCGGGGCTGACCGTGAACGAGGCGCCGGCGGAGACCGCCTGGGTGACATGCTCGACCGACACGACGGTGCCGGCGCCGACGACCTTGCCGCGCTCGCGTCCGGCGGCGGCGACCACGCGCAGCGCCTCGACGTCGGCCGCGGTCTGGATGGGGAGTTCGACGACGTCGATCCCGAGGTCCCACGCGGTGGTCGACACCGCGAGACTCCGCTCCGCCCCCATGCCGCGCAGGATCGCCATCAGGCGCGTGCCGCCGAAGAGCTCGTCGAAGCCGGAGTTGTCCATCGTGATCCCTGTTCCCGTCATCGTTCTTCCGTCATCGTGTTCTGGTCATCGTGTTCTGGCCTCGTCGAGGTACGAATAGGCGGTCACCCGTGAGATGCCGAGCCGCTTCGCGATGGCCTCCACGGACTTGCGCATCTGCGTGGCTCCGCGCTGATCCAGCCGCTCCAGCACCGTGATCTTGTCGTCGCGCGACATGCTCGCAAGCGGCCGCCCGATCTCGCCGATGGCCTCGGTGATCATGGAATCCATCACCGACACGAGGTCGGCTCCGAAGTGCTCTTTCGGAGCGTCCGCGGGCACGGGCGAGGGCAGGAGCGCGTCGAGTGTCTTGCGGGCGAGCAGCAGGGGGCTGAGGTCGACGTTCACGCACAGCGACGCGATGATGTCGCCCGCGCCATTGTGGAAGTAGACCGAGGAGCAGCGGAGTTCCCGCCCGTCGCTGGTGTACCCGGTGTATCCGAAGGCGTCGTGGTTCCCCCGCCTGTCCTTCAGCACGTCCAGGCCGAGCGAGGTCGACGGTCCGCCGACGGCTCGCCCGGTGACGTGCCCGTTCTCGATGGCCATGATCGTGTGGCCGAGGTCGACGTCGGTGCCGTCGAGGTTGTGGAGCACGACCTCGACGGTGGGCCCCGCCGCCGTGGCGAGGGCGCGCAGCACCGGTCGATAGAGGCGGAGGATCTCTTCGGCACTCTCGTACGTCTCCCGCGCGAGGTCGTCGGCCAGGGCTGCGACCGCGTTCTCTGGTGTCGTCGATGTCGGCATTCTGTGACTCCCATCCGGGGGCAACGATACAGGCGTACAAAAAATACGGGGGATAGACAGATTGTCTATTTCGCTGTTAGTTTATCCACGCCCCGACGATCCGTCGAGGCCGACCGCAACGGATGCGGGCGCGCATCAACCGAGCAAGGAGCCCCGGATGGCCACTGTCGCCTCATCTGGTCTGACCCCGAAGCAGCGCAAGACGATCGCCGGTGGTGCGATCGGAACGCTCATCGAGTACTACGACTACTACCTGTACGGTCTCGCCGCAGCGGCGGTGTTCCCTGCGGTCTTCTTCTCCTCGAACGATCCCGTCATCGCGCAGTTGTCGTCGTTCGCGACGTTCGCCGTCGGGTTCTTCCTCCGTCCGGTCGGAGGGATCATCTGGGGCATCGTCGGAGACCGCAAGGGCCGCAAGGTCGTGCTGATGAGCACGGTCATCGGCATGGGACTCGCGACCACCGGCATCGGGCTCATCCCCTCCGACCAGATGATCGGGGTCGCCGCGCCGCTCCTGCTGCTGTTCTTTAGGCTCTGCCAGGGCTTCTTCGTCGGCGGTGAGATGGGCGGCGCGGCCACGATGGTCGTCGAAGCCGCCCCGACCGGCAAGCGCGGGCTCTACGGCGCGTTCCTCATCAGCGGCGCGGGCATCGCCAACGTGGTGTCGGGCGGCCTGATGGCGGGACTGGGGCTCACTCCCGAGTCCTGGTTCCTGCAGTGGGGCTGGCGCATCCCGTTCGTGTTCTCGATCGTGCTCGCGATCGCCGCGATCGTGCTCCGTCGGCAGCTCGAGGAGTCCGACGCCTTCACTGAGACCCAGACGCTGCTCCTGGCCACCACGGGCAAGAAGCCCAACCCACTCGTCGAGGCGTTCCGGCACCCGAAGAATGCGATCATGGGCATCCTGATCGGGCTGCCCCAGTCGATCGCCGGCTATGTCGTGCTCACCTACGGTCTCGCGTACATGCTGGCGGACAAGAACATCCCCGCGTGGATCGGCTTCGCCGGCACCATGCTCGTGGGGCTGCTGCAGATCGTCGTCGCCCCGCTGTGGGGAGCGATCTCCGACCGCATCGGGCGTCGAACGGTCTACATCATCGGCTGCCTCGGTTTCGCGGCCATGGTCTACCCGGCTTTCATGATGTTCGACACCGGCAACATGTGGCTGATCTGGCTCGGTCAGATCCTCGGATTCGTCGTGTTCGGCGTCGCGATGCAGGCGACGCTCTCGACGATGCTCGTGGAGATGTTCGACCCGGAGGCGCGCACCACCGGCGTCAACATCGGCTACCAGTTCTCCAACACCCTCGGTGGCGGCCTCGCTCCGCTCATCTGCACGGCGCTGGTGGCGGCCGCGGGAGGCGCCTTCTGGCCGGTCGTCATCTACGCGGCCGTCATCTCGGTGATCGGTGTGATCGCCACGCTGGTCGCGTCGATCCAACCCGATGTCGAAGGCGCCGGGCGTTTGCATGAGCTGCGCACGAATGCTCCGGTCGAGACGGGTGCCTCACGATGACGCAGATGGATGCCGAACTCCTCACCGCACGCGACAAGGGCCTGCCCATGCGCGCGGCGGGTCTGACCGCGGAGCAATTCCTCGCCTCGGAACCACGGCTCGACGGGTTCTGGACTCCGCTGATCATGCTCGATGACGCGGCGATGACGGCGAACGTCGCCACGATGGCGCAGTGGTGCGCCGAGCGAGGTCTCGACCTCATGCCGCACGGCAAGACCACCATGGCGCCCGCGCTGTGGAAGCGGCAGACGGAGGCCGGAGCGCTCGGCATCACGTTCGCGACCATGGGGCAGGTGCGCACCGCCCGCGATCTGGGCGTCGACTCGGTGATGCTCGCGAACGCCGCCGTCGATCGGCCTGCGCTCGCCTGGCTGGCGCAGGAGCTGGCGGATCCGGATTTCCGGTTCGTGAGCTGGGCCGACTCGATCGCGACGGTCGAGGCGATGGAGGAGGCTCTGCTCTCCACCGGGACTCCGCGTCCGGTCGATGTCTGCGTCGAGCTCGGCGGCGCGGGCGGTCGCACCGGTGCGCGGTCGATCGAGAAGGCCGTGCGCGTGGCTGAGCGCATCGCCGCATCGTCGGTGCTGCGCCTCGCCGGGGTGGCCGGATACGAGGGGAGCCTCGCGCACGATCGCTCCGCCGCAGCTCTCGCCGCCGTCCGCGCGTACCTGGAGTCGCAACTCGAACTGCACACCGCGATCGCACCGCTCTACGACGGGGGCGAACTCTTCGTGACCGCCGGGGGCAGCGCGTACTTCGACGTCGTCGCCGATGTCTGGGGAACGGCCGTGCGGGATGGCCGCACGCGTTTCGTCCTCCGCTCCGGCGCCTACATCGTGCACGACGACGGGTTCTACCGCGGCATCTCGCCTTTCGACGAGGGCGCCGCGCACCCGGAGGCCACCCCGCGTTTCGTGAACGCGATGCATGGGATCGCTCGCGTCGTGTCGGCGCCGGAGCCCGGACTGGCGCTCGTCGACGCCGGGAAGAGGGATCTGCCCTACGACGAAGGCCTCCCGATCCCGCGCTCCTGGTCCACCGGAGTCGCGGGCCCCTGGCAGCCGCTGCTCGGCGAGGTCTCGGCGATGAACGATCAGCACTCCTATCTGCGGTCGGAGCAGCCTCTCGCGATCGGCACGGTGGTGCGTCTCGGACTGTCGCATCCGTGCACCGCCTTCGACAAGTGGCGCGTGCTGCCGGTCGTCGAATCCGCCGACTCCGACGTGGTCATCGCCCTCGTCCGCACCTACTTCTGAGGGTGCCGTGAAGAACCGGGTAGTGCTGCGCGGCGGTTCCGTCGTCGATGCGACGGGGCTCGTGCGCGCCGACGTCGCGATCAAGGACGGGCTCGTCGCGGAGGTGGGCCATGTCGACGCCCGTCCCGGCGACGAGGTGCTCGACGTCTCCGACCGCCTGGTGCTTCCCGGTTTCATCGACGCGCACTCCCACACCGACGGCCTGCTGGGCGACCCGGATGTCGCGCTGACACTGCTGAGGCAGGGCGTCACCACCGTCATCGCCGGCCAGGATGGTGTGTCGTACGCGCCGGGCAACGGCGAGTACGCCTCCGAGTACTTCGCCGCCATCAACGGGACGCACCCCACCTATCGGGGCGGAGGTGTGGACGCCTATCTGGCATCCGTCGACGGAATCTCGGCCGTGAACGCGGGCTATCTCGTGCCGGCGGGCACCGTGCGCTTCGAGGTGTGCGGCCGGAAGGGCGGCCCCGCATCCGACGAGGAGCGCCGGCGCATGCAGGAGCTCGTCGCGCAGGGGATGGCCGACGGCGCCCTCGGCCTCTCGACCGGCCTGGACTACACGCCTGGCATCTTCCAGGACGCCGCCGAGATCGCCGCCCTCTGCGAGCCGGTCGCGGAAGCCGGAGGCGTGTACGTGACGCACATGCGCGGAGGGTACGAGGCGAACACCGCCGCCGGCACCGGGGAGATCGCTGAGATCGCCCGCCTGACCGCCCGAGGTGCGGGGGCGGCGCTGCCCGTCCACATCTCGCACTTCCACGCCGACGCCGACATCGTGCTGGATCAGCTCGATGCGCTGGATGCCGCCGGCGTGGATGCGACCTTCGACGCCTACCCCTACACCCGCGGCTGCACGCTGCTGGGCATGCCGCTGCTCCCAGCAGAGGTATCGGCGCTGCCCGAGGCGGAGGCGGTCGCGGTGATCGCGGATCCGTCACGCCGTGCCGAGCTGCGCGAGCTCTGCACCCTGCGGGCGGAACGCAGCGCCAGCCTCGGCCCGGAGTGGGCGGACATGATCACGCTCGCTCACCTCGCCGCGCCCGAGTGGGCGTGGGCGCACGGGCTCACGCTGCGCGAGGCGGCCGCCCGCGCCGGCGTCGCCCCGGTCGACTTCGCACTCGACGCGCTCGCCGCCTCCCGCCTGGAGTGCAGCGCGGTGATGGCGGTGCGCAGCCCTCGCTCGGGCGCGGTGCTCGCCCGCATCTTCGGTCATCCCGGGCACATGGGCGGCTCCGACGGCATCTTCATCGGCGCCCATCCGCATCCACGTGCCGCCGGCTCGTTCTCGCTGTTCCTCCGCGAATACGTGCGCGAGCGGGCGACCTGGACCTGGTCGGATGCAGTGCGCCACCTGTCGACGCTGCCCGCCCGGCGCTTCGGCCTCGGACGCCGCGGCGCCGTCATGGCCGGGGCGGTCGCCGACCTCGTGATCGTCGACCCGGCGACGGTCGCCGATACCGCCACCTACGAGAACCCGCGCGGGCGCGGTGTGGGCATCGACGACGTGTTCGTCGGCGGCATCCGCGTTCTCGCCGACGGCCGCCTGACCGGTGCCCTGCCGGGCCGCGGGCTCCGCCGCTCACCCCAGACCTGAATCGTCAACGAAAGGAAAGAAAGATGCCGAAGACCGGATTCTACGCAGACGGGGCGCCAACCCCCGCCGGCCCCTACAGCCACGGCGTGGTCGCGAACGGATTCCTGTACACGGCGGGTTTCGGCCCGCAGGACGCGGCGAACGACCATGCCGTTCCCGAGAGTGTCGGCGATCAGACCCGGCAGGTGCTCCGGAACATCCAGAAGGTGCTCGCGGTGCATGGGCTGACCACCGACGACGTCGTGAAGTCGACCGTGCACCTGCAGGATCTCGCCGACTTCGCCGAGTTCAACGAGGCCTATGAGGAGTTCTTCACCGCGCCGTACCCCGTGCGCACGACCGTGGGCTCTCAGCTGGCGAACATCCTGGTCGAGATCGACGTCGTCGCGGCGCTGCCGCAGGCCTGAGCTCGCCCATCCTTCGAATCGCGCAGATGGTTCCGAAAGCCGCACGAAGAGGACCATTTGCGCGATTCGGGTGGAGCGGTTCGGCCGACCGCCCGCCGAGCGCGGCGAAACGCCCCGGCCGGGTCGAATGACCCGGTCGGAGCGTCCCGTCTCGCTGGGCGAAGATCAGCTGACCTTCTTCCGGTAGGAGATGATCGCGAACACGTAGGCGACCACGAGGATGCCGACGCACCAGGCGAGAGCGACCCAGATGTCGTTGTCGACGGGCTTCTCGGCGAACAGCGCCTGGATGGTGTTGACGATCGAGGTGACCGGCTGGTTGTCGGCGAACCACTGCACCGGAGCCGGCATGGTGTCGGTCGGCACGAACGCCGAGCTGATGAACGGCAGGAAGATCAGCGGGTACGAGAACGCGCTCGCGCCGTCGACCGTCTTGGCGTTCAGGCCCGCGATGATCGCCAGCCAGGTGAGTGCCAGGGTGAACAGCATCAGGATGCCGATGACTCCGAGCCAGGCCCAGAAGCTCGCCCCGGTGCGGAAGCCCATCAGGAAGCCGACGCCGAAGATGATCGCCAGGGTGATGGCGTTCGCCGTCAGTGACGTGAGCACGTGGGCCCACAGCACGCTCGATCGGGCGATCGGCATGGAGTGGAACCGCTCGAAGATGCCGCTCTGCATGTCGGTGAACAGCCGGAACGCCGTGTAGGCGATGCCGGATGCGATCGCGATGAGCAGGATGCCGGGGAGCAGGTAGTTCACGTAGTTGTCGGTGCCGGTGCTCTGCTGGAGTGCACCACCGAAGACGTACACGAACAGGAGCATCAGCGCGATCGGGGTGACCGCCGTGGTGATGATCGTGTCGGGGCTGCGGAAGATGTGCCGCATGGAGCGGCCGGTGAGTGTCGCCGTGTCGGCGGCGAAGTGCGTGGTCATGCTGCGTCCTCCTTCTTTTCCGAGGCCCGGGGGCCGATGAGGGTGAGGAAGATCTCCTCGAGGGTGGGCTGCTTCTCGACGTACTCGACCTTCGCGGCCGGAAGCAGCTTCTTCAGGTCGGCGAGCGTGCCGTTGGCGATGATGCGGCCCTCGTGCAGGATCGCGATGCGGTCGGCCAGCTGCTCCGCCTCGTCGAGGTATTGAGTGGTCAGGAGCACGGTGGTGCCGGTGTTCGCGAGTTCCTTGACCACGTCCCACACCTCGATGCGGGCTTCGGGGTCAAGGCCAGTGGTCGGCTCGTCCAGGTAGATGACCTCGGGGTGTCCGACCAGGCTCATCGCGATGTCGAGCCGGCGACGCATGCCGCCGGAGTACGTGCCGACCTTGCGGCCACCGGCATCCGTCAGGCGGAAGGTCGCCAGCAGGTCGTCGGCGATCTTTCCGGCGTCTGGCAGGTGCCGCAGCTTCGCGACCAGCACGAGGTTCTCGCGTCCGGTGAGGATCTCGTCGACCGCGGCGAACTGCCCGGTGAGGCTGATCAGCTCGCGCACGCCGACCGGGTTCGCGGCGACATCCACACCCTGCACGGTCGCCGTGCCGGCGTCTGCCCTCAGCAGGGTGGAGAGGATGCGCACCATGGTGGTCTTGCCGGCGCCGTTCGAGCCGAGGAGGGCGAAGATGCTGCCCTTCTCGACCTCGAAGTCGACGCCGCGCAGCACGTGCAGATCTTTGTAGGACTTCTCGATGCCGCGCACCGAGATGGCGGGGTTCGTCATGACTCGTTCTCCTTCTTCTTCGCGTCGTCGAACGCCTTGATGAGGCGCGCGCGCTCCTTGTCGATCCACTGCCGTCCGCCGTACGCCGCTGCGTAGTTCTCGGCGAACTCGACGGGGTCGTCGCCGACGATCGCGCTGACCGGCGTGCCGTCGATGGCGGCGCGCTCCCACAGATCAGCGATGTCGAGGAACATCTGCACGATGGTGTCGCCGTCGGTGACGCCGCCGTAGTACATGTTGTAGCGCTGCTGCGCCTTCGCGACCTCGCGGTACGGCTCGGGCAGGGCGTTGATGCGGGCCTGGGCCTGCTTGTACTGCTTCTTCTCCTCGAGCGATCCGGTGATTGCTTCGATCCACTTTGCGGCCATGGTCAGTTCTCCTTGTTGTCCGTGTTGCGTGTGCTGTCGGTGTTGGTCTTGTTCAGCTGTGCGATGTGCTGCGCGAGGAAGTCCCAGGTCTTCCAGAACTCCTCGAGCTCCTGCCGGCCCTGCGCGTTGAGGGTGTACACCTTGCGGGGCGGCCCCTTCTCGCTCGGGACCTTCTCGACGTCGACGAGGTTCTTCTGCTCGATGCGCACGAGGAGTGCGTAGATCGTGCCCTCGGCGATGTCGGTGAACCCGTGGTCGCGGATGCGTGTGGTGATCTCGTACCCGTATGCCGGCTGCTCGGCGAGGAGGGCCAGAACGATGCCCTCCAGAGTGCCCTTGAGCATCTCGGTCATCTGCTTGCCCATCAGGTCCTCCTTTCGTTTCGGTTGGTACTCAGTGTTGCTGGGTACCGGTACAAAGTAACACTGAGTACCGGTACTTAGCAACACCGAATACCAAACTTTTTCCAGAAGGGTGCGAGACCCCTTGCGCGCACCTGAACCCACCGCCGCATGCGCCCGCCCGATGGGCCTCGGCGCGACCGAGGGGTCTCGCGGAAGAAGGGACTTCCCGGCGCGCGGGAATGACCGCCGACGGAGCGGCAGTGCGGGAGCGCGCTGTTACGGGAACATCCGGCGGAGCAGCGACAGGTCTTCGTTGCTCAAGGCCTGGGTGATGACGGCGGCCGTCTCCGGAGGCATGTCCTTCTCCAGACGCTGCCACAGCCACCGCGCGGCACCCAGGTCTGCGGTGGTGACGGCGGTCGAGAACGCCGCCACGCCGTCGTAGTAGGGGATGGTGGAGGAGCCGGGCTCAGCGTTGTACGGCGAGTACGGGTCGACGAACGGGATCGTCGGGTCCGGACGAAGGTAGAGGATGTCACCCGGGCTGATCGTCTCGGCACCGCGGACGTGGTTGAAGCTGCCGACGGTGACGTAGTCGACGCAGAAGCGCTCGCCGATGGCGATGAGGCTGTCACCGGGTGCGACTTCGTAGGAGAAGATCTCCCCCTCCGCATCGCGGGTCACGACACCGTTCGCCAACGCCGAGGCTCCCATCTCGACGAGATCGCCCCGGAGTGCCGCATGCATCACGGAGCCGTCATCGCTCCCGATCTCGATCCGCGCACTGCTGGTGCAGTCGCCAGGGCCGGAAGCGGGAACGATCGTGCGCTCCGCTGCATCGTCGTGCCCGGCAGCCGGAGGAGTCGCCTGCTCCGTGGGGGCGGACACCCGCGGCAGCGCGTCGATCATCGCCGGGGCAGCGAGTGCGACCACGCCGGCGACGACGACGGCGGCGACGGCGGCAGTGGTGATCTTTGCGGAGCGTTTCATCCAGGTCAGCTTGGCAGCATCCGGCGCCGCAGCACCAGTGCGGATGCCGGTCAGCTGCGCAGGTACGCGAGCACGGCGAGCACGCGCCGGTGCCCGCTGTCGCTGGAGGCGAGGCCGAGCTTGGCGAAGATGTTGCCGATGTGCTTGCTCACCGCGGTCTCGGTCACGAAGAGCCGCCCGGCGATGGTGCCGTTGTCGAGGCCTTCGGCCATCAGCCCGAGTACCTCGCGCTCGCGGGGCGTGAGGGTCTGCACCGGGTCGTCGGCACGACGGCGGCTCATCAGCTGCGAGATGACCTCGGGGTCCATCACCGTGCCGCCGGCGGCCACGCGGTGCAGGGCGTCGACGAACGAAGCGACCTTGCCGACGCGCTCCTTGAGCAGGTAGCCGAGTCCGTCGGCTCCGGCCGCCAGCAGCTCACCGGCATAGCGGTCCTCCACGTACGCCGACAGCACGAGCACGGGGAACCCGGGGCGGCGGGCACGCGCCTCGGCTGCGGCCTTGAGCCCTTCGCTCGTGAAGGTGGGCGGCATCCGCACATCGACGACCGCGGCATCGGCCTCGTCGAGCCGCGCGAGGAAACCCTCGGCGTTGTCGACGGCCGCCACCACGTCGAATCCCTCACTGCGCAGCAGCAGGGCCAGCCCTTCCCGAAGCAGGGTGTCGTCTTCGGCGATCACGATCCGCATGGCAGCTCCGCTCTCAGGATGGTGGGTCCGCCGACCGGGCTCGTCAGCTTCAGCACACCCTCGAAGACCTCGATGCGGCGGCGTATGCCGGCGACACCGCCGCCGGGGCGCTCGATCGCTCCACCCACGCCGTCGTCCTCGACCGTGATGAGGAGCACTTCGCCCTCGCGCGCGACCCGCACCGCGGCGCGCGTCGCCTCGCTGTACTTGCTGACGTTCGTCAGGGCCTCCGCCACGACGAAGTAGCCGGCCGACTCGACGGCCGCCGGCACCCGCCCGATCTCGCTCGCCTCGATCGTGCAGGGCACGCCGCTGCGCCCGGCCAGCGATGCCAGCGCCCCTTCCAGCCCGAGCTCGTCGAGGATCGGCGGATAGATGTCGTGCACCGTGCGGCGAAGCCCGGCGAGGGCATCGGTCGCGGCATCCTGCGCTCGCCGCAGCGGTTCGAGCACATCGCCGCCGGTCTCCTGGGCGCGCTCCGCGATCCCGAGCATCATCACGACGTTCACCAGGCGGTTCTGCGCGCCGTCGTGCAGGTCGCGCTCGATGCGGCGCAGCTCGGCCGCGTGGGCGTCGAGCGCGGCGGCACGGCTGAGGGTCAGGGCATCGACGCGTGCGGCCAGGCGTGATTTCTCGGGGGTGGCGAGCAGCTTCGCCGACACGAACGACACCAGGCGCGCGACGGCGGGGATGAGGAACACCGACAGGATCGCGTATCCGAGTGCGACCAGCGGCTGGGTCGCCGCGAGTTCCCACGATGTGACCGGATAGGGCGAGCCCACCGGGTCATCGGCCGGAACGAACTGCCAGTAGTAGGTGACCGCCAGCGTGTTGACCGCGGCGAGGGGGAGCGAGATCGTCAACAGGGAGACGAACAGCACGGGAAGACCCTGCACCGCCAGCCACAGCACGTCGCGGCCGGTGGCGCGCGAGAGCGCGAAGCGCCGGCGGGCGTCGATGGTCGAGGCCGACGGGAGCACCTGGCCGATCGGCGCCAGCACCTCACCCCGGTACGCGCCGACCCGGCGACGATTCACATCCGTCCACCGGTGCAGGCCCTGCACGACCTCGGGCATCAGCAGCACGCCGCCGGTGAGGATCATGAAGGGGAGCAGGACGATTCCCAGGCAGAGGAACACCACGGAGGCGATCGAGACTCCGGCCTCGACGGCCAGGTATCCCCACGCGCGCAGCCAGCGACGCCACCATCCGTCCTTCACTCTCACAGTCTGCCCGAGCGGTCGCGACGGCACGGTATAGCCAGCACCACCATCGATGCGGCAGGAGGCGGGATGGGAGGCCGAACGGCCCGTCCCTAGCGTCGAATCATGACCTCCACACCACTCGCCCCGGCCGTCGACGCACGGCCCTCCGAAGCGCTGCGGCTGCAGTCCGTCGTCAAGACCTACGGCTCCGGTGCCAGCCGCGTCACCGCTCTGCGGGGCGTGGATCTCGCCATCGCGAAGGGCACCTTCACCGCGATCATGGGCCCCTCCGGGTCGGGCAAGAGCACCCTGCTGCACAGTGCCGCTGGACTCGACCGGCCGAGCAGCGGGACCGTGCGCCTGGGCGGGACCGAGATCTCGAAGATGAAGGCGCGACAGCTCACAGCCTTCCGTCGCGACCATGTGGGCTTCGTGTTCCAGGCCTACAATCTGCTGCCGGCGCTGAACGTGGAGGACAACATCACTCTGCCGCTGCGTCTCGGCGGTCGACGGCTCGAGACGCAGTGGCTCGACTTCCTGTTGGACGCCGTGGGTCTCACCGAGTACCGTCACCGGCGCCCGTCCGAGCTCTCCGGCGGTCAGCAGCAGCGGGTGGCGATCGCGCGCGCTCTCGTCACCCGGCCGCACGTCGTGTTCGGCGACGAGCCGACCGGTGCCCTCGACTCGCGATCGGGCAAGCAGGTGCTCGACCTGCTCGCGCACACGGCGCGGGAGCTGAATCAGACGGTCGTGGTGGTGACGCACGACCCCGTGGTCGCCTCGCACGCCGATCGGGTGATCTTCCTCGCCGACGGGGCCTTCGCGGGATACCTCGACGGCGCCGACCCCGCACAGATCAACGACCGTATGAGCGCATTGGGGGAGTGGTGATGTCGGGGCCGCTCGGCCTGGGCCGAATCGTCGGGGCGGATCTCCGCCACCACCGCGGCAGCTTCGTCGGCGTGGCGGTCGCGGTGTTCGTCGCGAGCGCGCTGGTGACGGGCCTCGGAGTGCTCGTCGAATCCGGCATGCGCGGAGGGCTGGCGCCCGAGCGCTACGCCGCGGCCGATGTGGTCGTGGGTGCGCCGCAGCAGGTGGATGTGCCGGAGGACCTTCCGGTTCCGCTGCGGGAGAGGGTGCCGCTGCCTGCCACCGCTGTCCGCGACATCGCCGCCCTCCCCGGAGTCGACCGCGTCGTCGTCGACGTCACGGTTCCCCTCGCCCTGCACACGACGGATGCGGATGCCGGTGCCGACGCGGATGCCGGTGCCGTCGGTGCGGCCATGGTGGAGGCGCATCCCTGGGAGGCCACCGCGCTGACCGGGTTCGCGCTGCGTGACGGGAGGGATCCCGCGGCAACCGACGAAGTCGTCGTCACCGCAGGCAGCGGTCACGCCGTGGGCGACACGGTCGTCCTGGCGCACGGCGGCATCCCGTCGGAGTACCACGTGGTCGGTGAGGTCGCGGCGCCGGTGGCGCCGGAGCGAGCCACGCACGTGTTCCTCAGCGCGCAGCGCATCGAGCAGCTCGATCCGCGCGATGGCGCCGCGCAGGCTCTCGGAGTGTTCGCCTCCGGGGCGGACCCCGAGCAGACGGCGACCGCGATCCGCGAGGCCTTCCCGACCCTGACCGCCCGCACCGGCGACGCCCGCGGCGACGTCGAGTTCCTCGACTCGGGTGCGGCACGGTCCACGCTCGTGGCCATCGGCAGTGCGTTCGTCGGCACCTGCATCCTCGTGGCGATGTTCATCGTTTCCGGCACCCTGTCGTTGTCGGTGCAGTCGCGCCGTCGCGACTACGCGCTGCTGCGGGCCGTCGGGGCGAGTCCGTCCCAGGTGCATTCCCTCGTCGCCCGCGAGGTGCTGTGGGTCGCGGCGGTCGCGGTGCTGCTCGGCATCGTTCCCGGATACCTGTTGTCGACCGTGCTGCAGTCGGCCTTCGTCGCCGGGGGAGTGATCCCCGGCGACTTCGCCCTGGCCGTCGGGCCCCTCCCCGCGGTCGGAGCGGTGCTGCTCGTCCTCGCCTCCGCCTGGGGTGCGGCGCGCATCGCGGCCGCGCGGGTCGCCAAGCTCGACCCGATCGAGGCGCTGCGCGAGTCGGCGACGGGCACTCCGGCGATCGGTCTGCCGCGCATCATCACCGGCATCGTCCTCGCCGCCGCGGGGATCTCCGTCTCGACCGTGCCGCTCGTGGTGCGCGGGCAGATCGCCGCCGGTGCGGCGGCCGGAGCGGCGATGCTGCTGATCATCGCCCTCGCCGTCCTCGGCCCCTGGCTGGTGTCGCTGAGCGTCCGACTGCTCGGCGCGGTGCTGCGTCGGCTGTCTGCGGCGGGCTTCCTCGCCTCGGCGAACGGCGCGGCGAACAGCCGGCGCCTGGCATCGGCGATCCTGCCGATCGCTCTCGGGATCGGTCTGGGGCTCGTGCAGATCGGGGCGCCGTCGATCATCGCGGCGGAGGCGGCGACGCAGGCTCAGGCCGGCGTCATCGCCGAGCTGCGGGTGACGGCGCCGACCGGCCTCGCCACGGAAGCGCTCGACGCGATCCGCTCGACGCCGGGTGTGACCGAGGCTTCGGGGGTCGCGCTGAGCGCGGCCGTGCTCGATTCGCACGACCTCGAGGGCAAGATCGAGCGCACGGAGCATGTGCTCCAGGGCATCGATCCCGGCGCCGTCGCGCAGAGTCTCGACCTGCGTGTGCGCGAGGGCACGCTCGCAGACCTCGACGGTGTCAACACGGTCGCGGTGAGCACGGACGCCGCGCAGAGTCTCGGGGTGGGCATCGGCGGCACGGTCGTCGGGCGCCTCGGCGACGGCTCGCCTCTCGAGGCCACGGTGGTCGCGGTGTACGAGCGCGGTCTCGGCTTCGGCGACCTCACCATGGCCGCCGATGCGGTCAGGGCCCACACCACGGCCGGTCTCGACGCCTTCGCGCTCGTGGCGGTCGAGGAGGGCATGACGAACGAGGTCCGTGCGGCGTTGAGCGAACGCGGCCTGCTCGTGGGCGACGGATCCGGGCAGGAGGCCGCCGGCGCGGGTGCGCAGTCGCAGCAGGGGTGGGTGAACCTCGTCGCGCTGCTGGTGATCCTCGGCTACATCGCGATCGCCGTGGTGAACACGCTCGTGATGGCGACAGGCGAGCGCTCGCGCGAACTGGCGCTGCTGCAGCTGATCGGCTCGTCGCGCGGGCAGGTCCGGTCCATGATGCGGATCGAGGCCGCGCTCGTCGCGGTGATCGCCATGGTGTTCGGCGTCGTCGTGGCCATCCCTCCGCTCATCGGCGTCAGCATGGGCATCTCGGGACAGCCGCTTCCTGCGCTGCCGGTGGTCGGCTCGCTGGCGATCGTGGGGGCGATGGGTGCGCTGGCCCTGGTGGCGATGTGGGTCGGGACGACCGCGACGATGCGCACGCGTCCGATCGACGAGATCGGCTCGCGCCAGTAGGGCGATCGGGAAGGGGCGCACCGGAGCATCGGCGCGCCCCTTCTCGCAGGGGGTCAGGAGACTGGGGTCCCTGGGGTCGGGAGTCAGGGGGCCATGGGGTCATAGGTCAGGGGGGTATGGGGTGAAAAGTCGGGGTGATTTCTCCCCGATCGGCAGGATCGCGTCTCGGGGCCCGGGCAGGCTGGCGATGGCCCGGACCGAGTTCACCATGCCCGAATGGTGCTCGGCGGTCGCCTGAGGGGGCGGGGCTTCCGCGCGCGAATGCGCAGCGGTGAAGCGATGAATGGGGAGATAGTCATGGCGATTCGTGTTGCCCGCGAGGACCACACAGCCGATGGCCTTCCGCCGGAGCGGCGCAGCCGCTGGCGGGGGCGCGTGAGGAAGCTGATCGGGGGATCGGTCACCACGGCGCTCGTCGCCTCCTCGATGATCTTCGTCGGCGGCACGCTGACGGCGGCTCCGGCGGCAGCGGCGGAGCCGTTCCTCTGCACGCCGGGGGCGGTCTACGTGCAGAGCGCCACAGAGGTGCGCGAATTCTCCGTGACGGAGCAGGGCGGCACGCTCGGCACCACCACCATCGGCGTGAACCACTCCAACAACGGCCTCGGCATCTCCTCCAGCGGGCGATACGCCTACACGGTCACCAACGCCGCCGGCGCCAAGGTGCTGGCCAAGCACGATCGCTTCACCGATGCGACGACCCGCACGTCGTTCGACCTGCAATCCTCCGTGCTCCGCGGCGCCGTGCACCCCGACACGGGCGTCTACTACTTCGCCAGCGGCACGGCCAACGGTGGCATCAACCTGTACGCGTGGGACGAGAGCGTCACGCCGCAGAACTACGTGCAGGTCGGCACGCTCCGCCCGACGGCCGGCAGCAGCGCCTTCGGTGCCAACGGCGACATGGCCTTCAGTGCCTCGGGTCAGCTCGTCCTGGTCGCGGACCGGTTCATCTATTCCGCAGACCTGCCGACCACCCTGCAGCCGAGCGCGGCGACGATCGACGCCAAGCAGGTGCACGACATGGGCGCCGGGGTCGAGGGCAACGGCATCGCCTTCGGAAACCTCGGGCACATCTTCGTGTCGGTCGGCGGCGCCGATCCGCGGATCATCGAGGTCGATCTGCCGCGCGGGCAGACGGTCAACTCGACGAAGATCCCCGGCTTCGCGCCCACCGACATGTCGAGCTGCACGTTCCCGAACACGCTCACCCTGAAGAAGGACCTCCCCGAGGGCCGTCACGCCGCCACGGACCAGTTCGCACTGCGTGTCGAGTCACCCGCCGGCTACCAGGTCGCGCAGACCGACGCCACCACGCGGGGAGAGCGCACCGGGCTGCAGCCCGACTACGCCGGACCGGTGTTCACCAACCAGGGCGACACTTTCCAGCTGTCCGAGGCGGTGTCCGGCACGTCGGATCGCACGCGGTACGACGAATCGCTGGTCTGCGTGCAGATGAATCCCAACGGGACCACCACTCCGGTGGCCGTGACCGCCTCAGGAGAGGTGACACAGCCCGCAGGCCCGCATGGCACCGACGTCACGTGCACCTTCACGAACGTCCGCCTCGTACCCGGGCTCGCTCTGCGCAAGACCTCCGATCCCGCCGACGGCGTCGCCGTGCAGGCCGGCCAGCGCCTCACGTACACGATCGAGGCCGAGAACACCGGAAACACGATCCTCGACCCCGTCCGCGTGACCGACGACCTGTCCGGCGTGCTCGCTTTCGCCGAATATCAGGGAGACATCGCGACGAAGATCGACGGATCCCCCGTCACCTCCGGCGCCGCGACCGTCACGGGCGACGAACTCGTCTGGACCGGTGCGCTCGAGCCCGGTCAGGTACTCACCGTGACCTACTCGGTGATCGTCGACGACGGCGTCGAGGGTGAGCGGATCGCCAACAGCGTCACCGCCTCGGGCACCCCGCCCGGCACCCTCGCTCCGCCCGTTCCCCCGACCGTGACCACCGAGCACCCCGTCGCAGGCTTCACCGTCGCCAAGACCTCCACCCCCGCCGCGGGAACGGTCGTGGAGCCGGGCCAGACCATCGAGTACACGGTGACCGGGACCAACACGGGCGCCACCACGCTGAACCCCGCGTCGATCGCCGACGACCTGTCCGGTGTGCTCGCGCACGCCGCCTACAACTCCGATATCTCGACCTCGGTCGACGGCACGACCCTCACCACGGGCGCCGCGACCATCACCGGCGACGACCTCGCCTGGACCGGCGCACTCACACCCGGGCAGGCCGTGACGATCACGTATTCCGTGACCGTGGATGCGGAGGCCTCCGGGGAGATCCTGAAGAACTCCGTCACCGGTACCGCGACCCCGACCACCCCGAAGCCCGGGGACCCCGAGGGGCCGGAGGTGCCGGGCGAGCCGATCGTCCCGCCGACGGTCACCACCGAGCACCCGGTCATCGGTTCGGGCTTCACGATCAGCAAGTCCGCCGACCCGGCATCCGGCACGGCCGTCTCCGCCGGAGACACCGTCACCTACACGATCACCGGCACCAACACCGGCGACACCGACCTCGATCCGGCTCGGATCGTCGACGACCTGTCCGGTGTGCTCGACAGCGCCGACTACAACGACGACGTCACCGCCGACCGTGGCTCCGCCACCGTCTCCGGCAGCACGCTGACCTGGACGGGCGATGTGCCCCGCGGCGGGTCCGTCACCATCCGGTACACCGTGACGGTCGACGCCGGCGTCGAGCAGGCGCTACTGCACAACGTCGCCACCGGTACGGCCACGCCGCGCATCCCGGTGGACCCGGCCGATCCCGGTGGGCGCACGACCCCCGGAACGCCGATCGTCCCGCCCGCGGTGGAGACGAACCACCCGGTCGTGGACAGCGGCTTCGAGGTCTCGAAGTCCGCCGATCCCGCTTCCGGCACAGCCGTGCGCGCGGGCGACACCATCGCCTACACGATCTCGGGCGTCAACACCGGCAACACGACGCTCGACCCGGCGACGATCGTCGACGACCTGTCGGCCGTGCTCGCGCACGGGCGGCTCGGCGGCGTCGTGACCGCCTCGACCGGCGTGGTCTCCCTCACCGGCACCACGTTGACCTGGACGGGTGCGCTCGCTCCCGGCGCCCGCGTCGACATCACCTACACGGTGACGGTCGACGAGAACGCGACCGGCGTGCTGCTGCGCAACACCGCGACGGGAGAGGGTACGCCTCTCATCCCGGTCGACCCGACCGACCCGGACAGCCCGACGACTCCCGGCACCCCGCTGACGCCGCCGCCGTCCACGACGGAGCACCCGGTCGCCACCCCCGGCTTCACGGTGACGAAGTCGGCGGACCCGGAGTCGGGAACGCGCGTCGATCCCGGCAGCGTGATCACCTACACCGTGACCGGCACGAACACGGGTGACACCGTGCTCGACCCGGCCGCGATCGCGGACGACCTGCGCGCAGCGCTGGCCCACGCGTCGTACAACGACGACGTGTCGGCCACGCGCGGCGATGTCAGCGTCGCCGGCGGCGCGCTCGAATGGAGCGGGAAGCTGCTCCCGGGGCAGGACGTCGTCATCACCTACTCGGTGACCGTCGATGCGACGGCCGGCGGTGAGACGATCTCCAACACCGCGACCGGCTCGGCGACCCCGCTGATCCCGACGGACCCGAGCGACCCCGGCAGCCCGACCACGCCGGGCACGCCCATCACCCCGCCGCCGTCGACCACCGAGCACCCGGTCAACGAGCCCGGCTTCACGTTCGCCAAGTCGGTCGACCCGGCAGCGGGCACGGCCGTGGATCCCGGTGATGTGCTCACCTACACCCTGACGGCCGTCAACACCGGTCAGACCGTGCTCGACCCGGTCGTGATCGCGGACGACCTGTCCGGCGTGCTGCCGTACGCGTCGTACAACGACGATGCCGCCGCGGTGATCGCCGGGCTACCGGCCGGTGCGGTGGTGCTCGACGGCGCGAAGCTCAGCTGGGCCGGTGCACTCGCGGTCGGTCAGACCGTCACCGTCACGTACTCCGTGACGGTCGGGGCGGATGGCGCGGGTTCCGTGATCGAGAACAGCGCGAGCGCGACCGCGACCCCGCCCGGCGGCTCGATCATCACCCCGCCGCCCGGCACCACGACGAACGCCGTCAACCTGCCCGGATTCTCGGTGTCGAAGAGCGCCGACCCGGCGGCCGGTGAAGCGGTCGACCCCGGCAGCGTCATCACCTACACCGTGACCGGCGTGAACACCGGCGAGACGGCCCTCGATCCGGTCGTGATCTCGGACGATCTCTCCGGAGTCCTCGCGCACGCCGACTACAACGACGACGCGACCGCCACGGTCGGCACCACGGCGGCGACCGCCCCCGTGGTCACGGGCGACCGGCTGTCCTGGACGGGAAGACTCCAGGTCGGTGAGACCGTCACGGTCACCTATTCCGTGACCGTGCAGGCGGATGCCGGAGGCACGGTCCTCGAGAACTCGGCTTCGGGCTCGGCGACCCCGCCCGGCGGCGTGCCGCCGATCGAGACGCCTCCTGCCACGACCGAGCATCCTGTCAACGAGCCCGGCTTCGAACTCCGCAAGTCGGCCGATCCCGCCTCCGGGACCCGGATCGATCCCGGCAGCGTCATCACCTACACGGTGACCGGCGTGAACACGGGTGAGACGGCTCTCGCACCGGTGAGCATCAGCGACGATATGTCGGGGGTCCTCGCCCACGCCGCCTACAACGGCGACGCCACGGCGACCGTGATCGACGGCTCCGCTCCGGCGCCGCTCGTGGAGGGCGACGAACTCACCTGGGCCGGCGCACTCGCCGTGGGTCAGCGCGTCACGATCACCTACTCGGTGACAGTGGACGGCGACGCGGGCGGCGCGATGATCGCGAACACGGTGGCGGGCACCGCCACCCCGCCCGGTGGTGCGGTGGTCACGCCGCCTCCGGTGACGACCGAGCATCCGGTCGGCACCCCGGGCTTCACGTTCGCCAAGACGTCGGATCCCGGATCGGGGAGTTCGGTCGCCACCGGAAGCATCGTCACCTACACGCTCACCGGCACGAACACGGGCGAGACGGGTCTGGACGAGGTCGTCATCACGGATGATCTGACCGGAGTGCTGCGGCACGCCGACCTCAGGGCCGGTGCGACCGCCGTGGTCGCGGACCGCGCGGCGGCTGCGCCCGTGGTGGACGGGAACCAGCTGCGCTGGTCCGGAAGCCTCGCTGAGGGCGAGAGTGTCAGGATCACCTACTCGGTGACCGTGCACGCCGACGCGGCGGGCGCGACCCTGCGGAACGTCGCCGTGGCCGCGGCCACGCCTCCGGGCGGCGAGACGATCACTCCGCCGCCGAGCGCGACCGAGAACCCGGTGCTGACGCCGCTCGCTCTCACCGGCGGACTGCTGGCGCCGTGGGTGCTGGCCCTCGCGATCGCTCTGCTGCTCGGCGGTGCCGTGCTGCTGATCGTGCGTCGACGCCGGTCGCAGGCCTAGCGGTCTCGACGAAGGCCTCGTCCGTCGTGTGCGACGGACGAGGCCTTCTGCGTCTCACCGGCGCGACTGCTCACCGGGACGGTGCCTCACTCGGGCAGCAGTCCGTGGCGTGCCGCCTGCTCCATCGCCTCGGTGCGGTTGCGGGCGCTGAGCTTGCGGTAGAGGCTGCGGAGCTGGGTCTTGAGCGTGTTCTGCGACACGCTGAGCTCGGCGGCGATGGTCGGCAGAGGCGCTCCCGATGTCAGAGCCTGCAACACGACCTGCTCCCGGGATGACAACCGGGGTCGCGAGGCGAAGGACGGCAGCGCCGATCGCAGGGGGAGCGCCGCACGACCGGTCGGGTCGAGGTCGTCCCGCACGACGCCGAAGTCCTCGGCGCTCAGGAGTGCGAGCGGAGTCGTGAGCTCCCGGTCGATGAGCTGCAGGCCCAGCGTCTCCGTCGACGGCTGCGCCGCCGCAGGCGACACCTGGTGCAGGGCGGCGCTGTTCACCGCGGCGGCTTCGGCGCGTTCTCTGGCGGTCGCTGGTTGCAGGCGGGTGTGTGCCAGAAGGCGGACCACGTCGGCGGCTCTGCCGTCGACGAGGGCCAGGCGTGCCCGCTCGAGAAGAGTGCCGAAGCGATCGGGAGCCGCATCCCGTTGCACCGCGCTCCTCGCCGCGCTCAGGTCGCCGAGGGCGAGGTGCAGGAGTGCCCGCGGCCGGAAGAGCGCCTGACGCACATGGGTGGCGCCCGCCTCCTTGCCGCGGAGGCGCGCGAACGACTCGAGGCGCTCGAGCCCCGCAGCGGGTTCGCCGTCATGCAGGGCGACCCAGGCCTCCACGGTGGCCATCGTCGTCCAGTGCTCGCTCGTCGCCCGGTAGGGCTCGAAGAGGCGGACATGCCGCTTCGCCTCCGCCAGGTCACCTTCCTCGACCGCGAGCATGGCCTCCGCCACTCGGTAGAAGGATCCGCGATAGCTGTCGAGGAGCGCCGGGTCCCAGTCGCCGTCGCGGATGAGGGCGACATAGCGCCTGGCCTCGGGCAGGTCCCCGTGCAGGGCGTGGACTCCGCCGAGAAGGCAGAGGCCATGGAAGGCGTTCGCGTTCCCGTGCACCGCCGCGAGTGCCGTGGCCTGCTCCCAGAGGTGCACGGCCTCCTCGTGCTGTCCGGCGGCGTAGAGCGAGATGCCGAGGTGCGTGCACAGGAGGGGCATGTCTCCGGCGTACTGCTGCCACTGCGACTCGGGGATCTCGGCGAACAGCGCCACGGCGCGGGCAGCCACCTGCCCGGCGCGCTCCGGTCGCCCGATGACCCGCAGCGACGCGCTCTCGGCGGCCCAGATGAAGATCCGCTCCGTCGCCGAGAGGGTGGTCCGACGCGCGTTCGCGGCCGAGATCGCCATCCGCAGCAGCTGGAGCCCGCGCGCGCGTCGAAGCCGACTGGGTTTGAGGCACATGCCCAGCAGCATGGCGACGAGGGGCTCCTGCTTGAACCTGGCCACCGGGATGTCGCCGAGCAGCTCGACGACCGCGTGCCGATCACGGTGGAGCAGGTGGTTCCATCCCGACATCGTGACGTGTGTCGCCAGGCGCAGGTCGTCGTCCTCCACGGCGAGGCGCAGTCCCTCGAACGGGATGCCTCGGCGTACCGCTCCTTCCGCCGCGATCCGTCGCAGGGCGGAGACCTCGTCGGCGAAGGTCCGGCGGAGTTCGCGGCGCAGCATTCCTCGTGCCAGCGGCGCGAGCGCGAACGAGCTGCGTCCGTCGGTCGCCCAGCGCCCGAAGCCGAACATCTCGGCCTGGTCGAGGGTGTCCGCGATGTCGGGATCATCGGTGAGCGCCACGGCGAGTGGAAGGTCGACGGTGTCGGTGATGCTGATCCGCAGCAGCCCGTGCAGAGCTTGCGGGTCGAAGGCGCATTCGGCGAGCCGCGCTCGCAGGTAATCCTCGATCGCGGTGGTGGCGGCGTCGAGCGCCGAGGGGTCCACATCGGTGCCGCGGATCGCCAGGGCGCGGATGAGGGCAGGGAACCCGCCGGTCGCCTCCCGGACGACGGCGGCCGTCTCCGCGTCGGCGCCGAGCGCGCGGCGCACCTCGTCGGTGTCGAACATGAGGTCTTCGGGAGCCAGGATCGTCGTGTCGATCACGAGGTCGAGGCCCTCGCTGTCGAAGGGGCTGGGGCGGTTCGTGGCGACGATCAGACGGGCTCGCGGGGCGGTCGCGACGGCGCGACACAGGGCGAAGACACCTTCGCGGTCGACGGCGGCCGCGTCGTCGAGCACCACGACCAGCGCGCCCTCTGCGCTGCGTAGACGTGAGGTCGCGGCATCCCAGCCTTCGTTCCTGTCGGCGGGGTGCGGATGATCCCCCCGAGGCAGTGCCTGCAGCAGTGCATGGGCGAGAGCCTCACTCGTCGCGATGGCGGGCGTCACGGTGACCCACACGACTCGGGAAGCGGTCGTGGAGGCCCACTCGACGAGAGCCGTCGTCTTGCCCGAGCCGGAGGCCGAGCGCAGCAGCGTCAGGGGGATGTCGGTATCGAGTGCGGCGTTCAGCCGGGGTCGTCCTATGGCGTGCGCCGACACCCGCGGTATGTGTCCGTCCCCTTGCGCGCCAAAAGCCGACACCGTACCTCCCCAGGTCCCCACCCCTACGATATTCCGAAATCTCGCGGCCACAAGCCGCGACCGGCGAGCCGGGAAAGATGGGACGGAAGGGAGGGGGAGAAGTGCGGTGGATGTCGACGGGCGGTGCGCGTGCAGAGCAGTGCTCCTCCGATCCTCGAGAAGGAGACGGTGACGGAGGCGGAGTCAGGCGGGGGCGAAGGAACGGCCGGGCGACGTCTGCCCTGGGTGGGTCAGCGTGACCCCGTCCGCGGCCCGTGCTCGTCGTCTTCCCGCGTGACCGGGATCGCGATCGTGTGGGCGGTGCTCGCGGCCGCCGCAGCGAGATCCACCGCGGTCGGTGCGGCGATGCGGTGGCGTCCCATGAGCAGCGAGAGTGCGATCCCGAGGGCACACCAGATGCCCATCGAGATCGACGACCACGACAGGGCGGCCGCCAGCGCATCCGCGTCCGGCGCGCCGGCGGCCACGCGCTTCGCGTCGACCGAGGAATACACCGAGGCGACGATCGCCGTCATCACTGCCGCTCCGACGTAGCGGGCCATGTTCGAGATGCCCGAAGCGGCGCCGATCTGGTTGGCCGGGACGCTCGACGTGGAGATCGAGGATGCCGGTCCGTTCTGGAGGCTCATGCCCGCCGCGACGCCGACGAGTGGAAGCACGAAGAGCCCGTAGACCCACGAGGCGTTCACAGCTGCCAGCAGGGCGAAGGACGCGGTCATGATGATGAATCCGAGGGCGATGGTGACGCGCGCGCCGATGCGGGCCACGACTGGGGATCAGTGGGGCGAGCACGACCGCGGCGGCCGCGACCGGCAGAGTGGCGAGGCCGGCCTGCAGAGGCGAGAGGCCGAGAGCCACCGGGTCCTGGAAGTAGAGGCTGACCACGTACATGATCGCGTTGATCGTGCCCGAGCCGAGGAGGATCGCGATGGTCGCGCCGACGAGCACCGGATTGCGGAGCAGCTGCAGGTCGAGGAGCGGTGCCTTCACGCGCTGCTCCACGAGGACGAACGCCACGACAGCGGCGGCCGACAGGGCGAAGCATCCGATCGTCGCGAACGACGCCCAGCCCCAGGTCGAGCCGTTCGTGAGCGCGAAGATCACGGGAGCGAGGATCACGGCGATCAGCACGGTCCCGGCGAAGTCGATCGAGCGGGTGCGCGCCGGGTCTCTCGACTCCTTCACCGAGGCGAGCGTGAGGGGGATGCAGGCGGCGGCGATCGCGGCGTCGATCCAGAACAGGCCCTGCCACCCGGTCGTGGAGGCCAGCACGCCGCCGACGAGCGGACCCACGGCCGCGCCGATCGCCGAGGCTGCGCCCCACAGCGTGACGGCACGCAACTGGGCGGTCTTCGTATGGGCGGCGGCGATCAGACTCATCCCACAGGCGAGGATCGTGGCGCCGGAGGCCCCCTGGATGCAGCGTCCGGCGATGACCATCAGGCCGTCCTGTGCGAGCGCGATCATCACACACGAGGCGATGAACAGCGCCAGCCCGATGAGGAACAGCCGACGTCGGCCGAACACGTCTCCCAGTGCGCCCGAGGTCACGATCGTGGCCGCGCCGATCAGCGAGTACCCCGTCACCGCCCACTGCAGGGTGTCGACCGACATCCCGGTGTCGGCGGAGATCGCCGGAAGCAGGATGGTCACTGCCGACGTGTTCGCGTTGACGACGAGCGTCGAGATGCAGGTGACGAGCAGCACTCCGACGGCGAGGCGGGCACTCCCCTCTTTCGCCGTCGGAGTGCTCATGCCGCGCCCAGGCGACTCAGCAGGAGGGTCTGCACCGCGATCATCCGCGCGATCTCAGCCGGGTCCACCGACTCGTCGGCCGCGTGGATGTTCGCCTTCGCGGTGTCCTCCGCCCCCCAGAGGATGATCGCGGCCGAGGGCGCGACCTTCTGGATCGAGGCGACCAGAGGGATCGACCCGCCGGAGCCGATCGCCTCGACGTCGCCGCCGTATACGTCGGCGAGGGCCTGCTCGGCGGCGGTGACCACCGGGGCGTCCATGTCGACGGCGAACGAGTGGCCCGTCTTCACTTTCGTGACTTCGACGACGCAGTTCCACGGCGGGTCGGCGCGCAGGAAGTCACGCAGCGCGTCGAACTGCGCGTCGCCGTCGGCACCGGGGACGGTGCGCAGCGAGAGCTTCGCGGTGACCTCGGGCAGCAGCACGTTCGACGCCTCCGCGGTGTTCGGGATGTCGAGACCGAGGACCGTGACAGAAGGCTTCGCCCACAGACGGTCGGCGAGCGAGCCGGTGCCGAGGTAGTCGACGCCGTCGAGGATCGAAGAGGCGGCGTGATAGACGTCGGCGTCCATCGCCGCCCCCGGCCAGGCACCGCTGTCGATGCCGGGGATGTTCGTGTCGCCATCGTCGTCATGCAGCCGGTCCAGGAGGCGGATCATCGCCGTCATCGCATCGGGTGCGGCGCCTCCGAAGAGTCCGGAGTGCACCGCATTGCCGAGTGTGCGCACTGTGACGGTGCAGGCCACGTCACCGCGGAGGGCGGTCGTGAGGGTCGGACGTCCGACCGCCTGCGGACCCATGTCGGCGATCACCGCGACATCGCACGCGAACAGTTCGGGGTTGGCCTCGACGAACTCCTCCAGGTGCGAGATCGTCTCCTCCTCGCCTTCGATGAGGATCTTCACGCGGCACGGAGGATCGCCGGCGAGCAGCTTCAGGGTTCCGAAGTGGATCGCGAGACCGGACTTGTCGTCGGCCGAGCCACGGCCGTAGATCCGACCGTCCTGGCCGGTGGTCGGCACGAACGGGTCGGTGCTCCACTTCTGCTCCGGGGGCGCCGGCTGCACGTCGTAGTGCGCGTAGAGCAGGACCGTCGGAGTGCCTTCGGGGCCGGGGAGATCCGCGTACACGCACGGGTAGCCGCCCGGTACGTCGAGCAGCCGCGCGTCGGTGGCCCCGGCCTCGGTGAACAGGTCGACGACGGCCTGACCCATCGCATGCACCGGCTCGGGGTCGAAGCCCGGGAAAGCGATCGACGGGATGCGTACCAGGGCGGCGTGACGCTTCAGCACGGTGGGCATGATCTCGGCCGTCGCGGCGACGGCCTCCGCTGAATCTCTCATCGGATTCCTCTCTGCAGGTTCGCGGATGCGCGTGGTCTCCTCGACGCGCTCCGGGTCTTCGATGTGCTCACGGTCTTCGATGTCCTCAGGGGACGAGCAGCTGGATCACCAGACCCGCGGCCACGGTCCCCACCCAGGCGACGAGCATCGGGATCGTGAACGAGTGCCAGACGGGGATCTGCGACAGCTTGGTCGACCCTGTCAGATCGGTCTCGACCACCGCGATCTGAGAGCCGTTCGCGGGGAACAGCCAGACGCCGACGAGCGACGGCCACATCGCGGTGATGACGCCGGGTCCGAGGCCGGCGGCGAGGGCGATCGGGATGATCGTGTTCGTCGTGGCCGACTGGCTCGTGGTGAGGCCGGCGACGAGGAAGAGCACCACGGCGAGGAACAGCGGCGCCACATCGATGAACCCGCCGAGGGGCTCGATGATGGTCTTCTGGTTGGCGGAGATGAAGGTATCGGCCATCCAGGCGATGCCGAAGAGTGCGATGGCGGCGACGAAACCCGACTTCAGCAGCGACTGCTCCACGATCGCCGCGGGCTTGACCCGTCGGACGAGGATGATCACGAGTGCGGCCGTGAACATCAGCATCTCGATCACCGGCGACATGCCGATCGGCTCCATCGCGCCGTCCTCGCCGGTCGGGAACGACGGTCGCAGCACGGGGAAGAGCCCCATGAGCACCACCATGAACGTCGCGCTCAGGAAGATCCACGCGGCCGTCGCGCCACCCTTCGGAACGACGTGCTCGATGGCCGCGGGGCCCCCGGGCGGTGGAGCGGAGCCCGATGCGGAGCCCGATGTGTCAGAGGTCGTCGAGGCGCCCGAGTCTCCGGAGCTCGCGGCTGCTGTGGAACGGACGGCGATCCCCCGCGACGCCGCCTCGCCGGCGAGGGCGGCGGGGATCTCGACCCGGCCCTCTTCGACGCGCTTCAGGAACTCCGGGTCGTCCAGCAGCTCCTTGCCGAGGCGCTGCTGCACGAACGACGTCAGCAGGCAGGCGACGATCGCGGACGGCACCGTGATCGCGAGGATCTTCACGAGCGAGAAGCCACTCGGCTCGAGCAGCACGAGGTATGCCGCCATCGCCGCAGACACCGGGCTGGCGGTGATGCCCAGCGCGGAGGTGACGGTGGATGCTGCGAGGGCACGCTCCGGTCGCTGGCCGTTGCGATATGCGGTCTCGTAGATCACCGGGATCAGCGCGAAGTAGATGTTGCCCGTGCCGGCGAGGACGGTGAAAAGGAAGGAGACGAGCGGGGCGACGTACGTCAGCCGACGCGGATTGCGCTGGATGATCTTCGACGCGATGGCGACGAGATAGTCGATGCCGCCGGCCGCCTGCATCGCCGCCGAGGCGGTGATCACCGCGATGATGATGAAGAACGCATCCACGGGGGGCGATCCGGGCGGCAGGCGGAACGCGAACACGAGGACCAGGGTGCCGGCGACGCCCCAGAGTCCGAGACCCACGCCGCCGGTCCGCACACCCAGCACGATCGCTCCGATGACCACACACGCCTGAGCTATGACGAACAGCGCTTCCACCGCGACCTCCATGGGTATCGCCCACCGCTATCGGTGGTGCTGAGCATAGTGAGCAGGGTGCTCCGGCGGCAGTCCCAAAATCTCGCGCTGCGTGCGGGTTTCTCCATGGGAAGCATCGTCGCGGAGAGCCCCCGCCACGTCTCAGGGGGCGGCGGTGTCAGGCTGGATTCCGCGTGAACGGGTCGTCAGACGCCTGTTCGAGGGTCAGCCACTCCTCGTCGCGCACGTAGCCGAGCGGGTCGTTCGCCCGGATGATCGCCGCGTTCTCCGTTGATCCGCCAGTGCGGAACTGTGTGAACCCCTCGTCCCAGAGTGTGAGGTCGAGGTCGCCTTGACGGCGGCGCCGAGGCCGAACGCGCGCCACGAGCCGTGTACGACCGTGAAGTCGGTCTCCGCCTTCGGGCGGTCGCCGTCGAGGAAAGTCATCGCGACGAGAAGGCCGACGGCTCGAATGCCCCGAATGCACGTCGACGGTCAGTCGGTTCGGCCGTGCTCCGGACGAGGGGGGCGTGCTGCGTCGCGACGGAACCCGGGTAGTCCTGGATCGTTGTGCTGTCCAGCGTCAAGACCGCTTCGACGTCATCGGTCCCGAGCTCGCGCACCGATGCGCGGCCGTCGATCCGCCGCACGAGCCGAGTGAGACGGTTGCGGTCGATGAGAGCCGCGTCCAGTCGTGCCCCGAACGATCGAGCGATCACTCGCCAGCCGCGCGCCGAGAGCAGGTCACGCCGGGCGGATCCTGCCGGCAGCACGATCGTCGCCCTCATCGCCCCAGTCGGCCCCGTGCCCGGAAGCAGCTCTCCGTTCTGTGATGAACGGAGGGAGAGTGCGAGCGGAGGCCGGCGTGGGGCCCGCGCCGATTCCGACGCGGACCCCACGTCGACGATCACGCGCGGCGGCGGAGACCGATCAGCAGCAGCGTGCCGAGGGCGAGAAGCCCCGCACCACTCAGCGCCCAGAGTGGGGAGGCCTCAGCGCCCGTGCTGGCCAGCGACGTGCTGCCGCCCTTCTTCGGCTTCGTCGGCACATCCGGGGTCGGAGGGATCTCGGTGCTCGCGCACGACCGCGTCGCGTCATCGGCGCAGGGGTACTCGACCGTGGCCGGCGGGGTGCCCGGCGGCGGTGTCACGATGACACGGTTGGTGACGGTCCCCGCCGAGGCCGTCGCGTCGATGGTTGCGGTGATGTGCAGATCGACGCTGCTTCCCGCGGTGAGCGATGGGATGGTCCACGACACGACATCGTCGAGGCCGATTCCGCCGTTGTCCGCCGAGACGAACGTGACGCCATCGGGGAGAGCGTCGGTGACCGCGACGTTCGCGGCATCCGCGCCGCCGGTGTTCGCGACGCGGACCGTGTAGGTCAGGGTGTCGCCGATCGCCGCGGTGACACGATCGACCGTCTTCCCGAAGGTGATCGTCGGGGTCCCGGGGATCTCCGTGATCGCGCAGGAGCGGGTCGGGTCATCTTCGCAGGGGTGGTCGACCGCGGGCGGCGGGGTGCCGGGCGGAACCTCACCCGGGGGGTACTCGGTGCTCATCCGGTTGACGATGGTGTGGGGCTGCACGCCGGGATCGACCGTGACCTGGAACGTCATCGTGGCGGTCGCGCCGCGGGCGAGGGACGGGATCGTCCAGTCGATCGTCCCCGGTGCGGGGCCTGCGTAGGTTCCGGTGGGGACGCCGTCGAGGCGCGCGGTGCCGTCGACATAGGTCGCTCCAGCTCCCAGTGCGTCGTGCACGGGGACGTCGGTCAGATCCACGAGCCCCACGTTCTGCACGGTCAGGGTATAGGTGAGCACGCCGCCCGACATGGACTGGGCCTGGTCGACGACCTTGCCGAAGCGCAGCGCGGGCAGCGGTTGGATCGCACCGCACTGGGCAGCATCTCCGTTGCCGATCGGCCCGATGTTCGACACCAGGGTCGCGGCCAGCGGTTCGCCGCCGTCGACGGCGGCCGTGCGATTGATCGCGTACACGTCGCCGGTGCCTATCCGGACGGCGTAGATGTTGGCGTTGGCATCGGCGTACATGCCGATGTACTGCGCGACGGGCAGATTCGCGACCACGCCGTAGCCGGTCACCACGCCGGACCTGTTGATCGCGACCAGGTGACTGCCAGGAGCGTCGGTGACGCTCCAGAAGGAGTCGGTACCAGGGATGTAGGTGAAGTCGCTCTCGCCGACGTCCTGCTGCGGGTCGATCATCGAGACGACGACACCGGTCGGTCGGGTGGTGGCGGTGCCGGGAGTGATGGCGATCTCGTACAGCGGACCCGTGTGCGTGCCGCCGTCGGAGGTGCGTGCCGCGACCCAGTAGTGGCCGTCTTCGTCGAAGTCGCCGATGGGGTAGCTCGGTGCGTTGAGGAACGGGAGCGAGCCGAGGTTGTTGTTCGCCGGTGTCGGTGCCACCACCCCGGGCCCGGACAGCTCGACCTGCTCGTAGGTGCCGTCGGCGGCGATCCGCCAGATCGTCCCGTTCGTAGCGGCCGGCGCGGGGCCGGCGCCCGGTCCACCCGTCTCCATGCGATAGGTGCCGTAGAGGTGACCGTCCTCGGGGTTGTAGCCGGCGGAGTTGAAGGCGTACCCGTTGGCGGTCGGCGTGTTCGGGCTCTGCGCGCCGGCTGCGAGATCGAGGGAGATGATGCCTCGATCCGCGGGAGCCTGCTCCTTCATGAGGAGGGCCCGGCCGTTGCAGGCCGAGCCGTCGGCGTTCAGGAAAGGCGCGCCCTCACTGGCGGATGCCGGTGCGGGGAACAGTACTGCGGCCACCGCGAGGAGCAGAGCGGCGGCTGTCGTGGCGGTGGCGCCTCGGGCGGAAGTGCGTCGGGCGGAGGTGCGTGAGCGGTTGTCTCGCGCTGACGAGATCCTCGTGGGTGGTGCGGCTTCTTGTGGCATGCGGAGTCCCTTCGTCGGACGTGTCGGATCGGATGCGTGCGAACTTCGATGCGGCGGTACCGGAGACGAGGTTCGTATGGCAGAAGCTGCATGTCCTGACCATCGACTTCGTTCTTACGTGTAACACACTACTCATGTGGATGCGAATCCGGGCAAGTCGTGCAGATCCACGCGGGTGGTACCGTGTCGCCATGATCGTGAGCCTCGACGGAGCGCCCGTCCCTCTCCGGTGGCTCCGATGATGCTCACGGATGCGGTGGCGCGAGGTGTGGCGAGCGGCTCGGTGACACTCGCCTTCCGCCGCTGGAGCCGTGCGCGCGTCCGGCCGGGGGACCGTTTCCTCTCCTCGGCCGGCATCATCGAGATCGTCTCGATCGCCGAGACGGCGGCGGCGCGCATCACCGAAGACGATGCGCGCGCGGCCGGTGTGCGGACGACGGCGTCCCTGCTGTCGACGTTCCGCGGACAGGCCACGGATCCCGTCTTCCGCATCGGACTCGCCTGGGTCGGCCCGGATCCCCGGATCGCGCTCGCCGAAGACGCCGAACTCGCCGATGCCGATCGTGAGGAGATCGATGCCCGCTTGGCCGGACTGGATCGCTCGAGCGCCGTAGGCGCGTGGACCCGCGGCGCGCTGGAATCGATACGCGATCACCCGGGCGTCCCCGCGGAAGCACTCCGCGGGGACCTGCCCAAAGACGTCTTCAAGCGCAGCATCCGAAAGCTGAAGGAGCTCGGACTCACCCGGAGCCTGACGATCGGCTACGAGCTGTCCCCGCGCGGACACGCGTATCTGCGCGGTCCGGGCGCTGCGGGCGATGCGGGCTGAGCCCGCGATCAGTCGATCTGATTGACCCGGATGAGGTTCCCGGCCGGGTCGCGGAACGCGCAGTCGCGCACGCCGTAATCCTGATCCGTGGGCTCCTGGACGATGTCCGCCCCTCCCGCCTCCATGCGCTCGAAAAGGGCGTCGAGGTCGTCGGACCCGAGGGTGACGCCGCCGTAGACGCCCTTCGCGATCAAGGTGAGGATCGTCTCGCGCTCCTCGTCGGTGATGCCGGGGTCGACGGCGGGCGGCTGGAGCACGATCGAGGTGCCCGGCTGGCCGACAGGACCGACCGTGATCCAGCGCATGTCCTCGTATCCGACATCCTTGCGGACCTCGAAGCCGAGCAGATCGCGGTAGAAGCCGAGGGCGGCCTCGGCGTCGGTGTGCGGAAGGAAGGCGTAGTGGATTGTGACGTTCATGCCGCCCACGCTAGACGGATCGGGCGACGCGTACTTCTTGATTCCTGACCGGTCTGGTCACATGCTTCGCGAGGCACGGCGGGATGCCGTCGAGGGACCGCGAGGGGTCGTCGCGATATGTGCGGGGGGAGACGCCCACGAGCTCCGAGAACCGGGTGCTGAAGGTGCCGAGCGATGAGAACCCCACGGTGAAGCAGACGTCGGTGATCGAGAGATCGCCGCGACGCAGCAGGGTCATCGCCCGTTCGATGCGCCGGGTCATCAGATACGAGTACGGCGATTCGCCGTAGATCCGGCGGAACTCCCGACTCAGATACCCGGGGGACAGGTGCACGGCCCTGGCCAGATCCTCCACGTTCAGCGGAGACGCGTACTCCCGATCCATCCGGTCGCGCACGCGGCGGATCACGACGATCGCGCGTCGATCGGTCGTCGCGGTACCGGGGGACTCCATGCGTCCATCCTGACAGCCATCGCGCGGCGACGGCGGGAAGAGGTACGGAATCGAGAAGTCCTGAACCGTCTTCGCTCTTAGCCTGGGCAGCATCCCATTCAGATCAGGAGGTGGAACCGATGTCGGAGAAAGACGTCAACACCGGATTCTCGGCCGAGGAGCGCGCCGCGATGAAGGACAGGGCGACCGAGCTCAAGGCGGAGGCGCGACGCGCGAAGGGCGCGGAGAAGGCGGCCGCAGAGGAAGCGGATGTGCAGGCGAAGATCGCTCAGATGCCCGACGGCGACCGTGAGATGGCGGAGCGTGTGCACGCGATCGTATCGACGGTGGCCCCCGACCTCGCCCCGAAGCTGTACTACTCGCAGCCCGGCTACGCGCGCGACGGCAAGGTGGTGTGCTTCTTCCGCAGCGGGCAGATGGACAAGGAGCGGTACTCGACCTTCGGGTTCAGCGTCCACGCCGATCTCGACACGGATGACGGGCTCTGGCCGACGGCCTACGCGCTGCAGGATCCCTCCGAGCAGGCGTGGGAGCGCCTCGGCGAAGTCGTGCGTCACGCGACGCGTGCCGCCGCGGGGGGCTGAGGGGTGGCCGGCATGAGTTCCGCACTCCACTCGATCACGATCGTCGGCGATCAGGTGCAGGAAGCCGCAGAATTCTATGGGCGAACCTTCTCGGCACCGACGGTGCAGGACGGGGCGTCGGTGGACGTGGACCTGCACGGGGTCGGTCGACTCCGGCTGGAACCCGGCGCCGGTGCGGCGGAGGGATTCCCCGGGTTCGTCGTCACCTACATCCTCGCCCAACCGGGTGAGGTGCGCGCGGTCATGGAGGCCGCCGCGCGGCACGGGGCGGAGATCCTCAAGCCCGCCAAGAAGGCGCTGTTCGGTTCGTTCGCCGGCAGCTTCCGCAGCCCGGACGGTGTGATCTGGAAGCTCGCCTCGCAGTCGAACAAGGACACGACCGCGCCTTCGCCGTCGCCGAAGCCGCTGGAGACGACGGTCATCCTCGGGGTCTCCGATCCGAAGAAGTCGGTGCCGTTCTACGTCGCCCTCGGGATGACGAAGGATCGCGACTACGGCAGCAAGTACATCGACTTCCTGCCGGAGGAGGGGTCCGTGCGCCTCTGCCTGATGCAGAGTCCCGTGCTCGCGAAGGATGTGGGCCATCGGGGGAGACGCGTCGACACTCCGCCGCTCACCCTCGTCCGGCGATCGACGGTGACCGACGGCGGCGCCGCGACCCCGGTCGACGGAGACGCCGAGACCGTGACCGACCCGGACGGCTTCCGATGGGCGGCGTCCGACGAACAGCCTGCGCGCTGACTCGATGTCGGTCGTTCTGACCGTGCGTCATCGATCGGCACCGCGGCGCCAGGGCGCCGTGAGCCGTGACCACAGCGTCGGTGCCGAGGAGGAGTCGTCGGCGGCAGGGAGCGCGACCGCGAACTGCACGATCTCCTCGGCGCCGTGGTGGGCGACGCGGTAGAGGGCGGTGCCGATGAGCACGCCGAGAGCGATCGACATGACCGAGATCAGGGCGGCGGTGAAATCCGAGAGGCCTCCGTCGGTCGCGACGGCCTCGGTGAGGCCGACCAGTCCGGCGGCACCGGGGACCAGCAGCCAGAACGCCGGGAGGAAGGTGAGCTGCGAGGGGGCTCCGTGTCGGAGGGTCGCGATCCAGAGCACCACGGGGGTCATGGCGACGGCGCCGACGAAGCCGCCCACCGTGGTGCCGACGAACTCCGTCCCCGCCCACTGGCCGGCGTAGGCCACGACGAGCGCGAGCAGCACCCACCCGAAGGTCGACGGCGGCGCGGAGAAGTGCAGGTAGTTGCCGAGTGCGAACACGAGGATCCCGATGAACGCCACCCACCACGGCAGCGGCGCACCCGCATCCAGGGGCTCGTACCGCGACGAGTCGACGCCGACGACGGTGCCGGCGGCGAGGATTCCGAATGCGAGCAGGGCCAACTGGACGAAGCCGTAGACCAAGCGAGAGGCCCCCGAGATCATCTGGCCCGCGGCGAGTTCGACGGTGGCACTCGTGAGCACACCCCCGGGCAGGAACGTGACCAGCGGCGCGATGAGCAACCGGATCGGATCGCCGATCTCGATCACCTCTGCCAGGAGGAAGACGGCGGTCGCGCACACGAAAGCTGCGGCCACCGGCATGATCAGCTGCAGCGTCGGCGAACGGACCAGCTTGAGCAGTCCGATCCCCGCGCCGAGCACGAAGGCGACGATGACGCCCTGCCAGGTCGGCGCCAGAAGCAGGGCGAGTCCGGTCGTCAGCACCGCGTGTCCCAGCGTCCGAGTGACCCAGCCGAGCCTCGGCCGCATCGCGCCGATCTCGTTCAGGCGTCGGATCCCGTCCAACGGCGGGATCGACCCGGTCTTCGCCTGCGCGATGAGTTCGTACAGCGCGGCGATCTGATCGAAGCGGAACGAGGCGTTGGTAGCCGAACGGATCGCGACGCGCGACTCCTCGGACTCTCCGCTCTCGATGAGGATGATGGTCGGCAGCACGACGAAGTCCGCATCGTCGCCGCCGTACGCCGCCGCCACCTCGGTCATGATGTCGCGGATGCGATCGACCGACTCGGCTGAGGCGTTCATCCCCTGCGCCAGCCCCAGCAGGAACTGCCGGAGTGTCGCCCGATCGACGCTGTCCGTCATGTCGAGGACCGCCGGTCAGCTCAGGTGAACAGGAACGAGAGCGGAACCCCGACGACGATCGCGACGCCGATGTAGATGAGGTTCGGCAGCTGGAACGAGTGGTCGAAGACGAACTTTCCCATCTTCGTCGTGCCCGTCTGGTCGAAGGCCACCGTCGCGACCTGGCTGCCGTTGGCCGGCAGCGTGTAGATGCCCATCGCCGCGGGCCACAGTCCGACCAGGAGCGAGGCGGGCAGTCCGATCGTGATGCCGATCGGGACGATCGCATTCGTCGCGCTCGACTGACTCGTGGTGAGCATCGCGACGGCGAACAGCGCCAGCGCGAAGAGCAGCGCGCCCAGGAACGCCGACGATCCGGAGACCACCGACCCCAGCCCGTCGACGATCAGCGTCTGGTTCGCGGCGACGAACGTGTTGGCGAGCCAGGCGATGCCGAAGAGCGCGATCGCACCGACGATTCCGGCGGGGAACGTGGGCTGCTTGGGGACGTCGGCGGCCTTGACCTTGCAGAACACGAAGATCAGGGCGGCGATGATGCCCATGACGACCTCGATGATGACCGTGACGCTGAGGCGCACCGGGTCTCCGGCGTCGTCGGTCCCGATGACCGGACGCAGCCCTTCGAAGAGGCCGAAGAGCACGATCACGCCGACACCGGCGAGGAACAGCGAGGCCGAGAGCACGGCGGTCGGAGACAGCTTCTTCTCGTGGGCGTCGGTCTCCGGCGGCTTGATCAGGTGCTCGGACAGACGGCGCTGGAACTCCGGGTCGTCTTCGAGGTCCTTGCCGTGTCGCATCATGACCAGGGCCGCGACGAAGAGTCCGATGATGGATGCCGGCCACATGATGAGCAGCAGTCCGCCGAGGTCGACCCCCTGCGGCGCGAGCAGCACGACCATCGAGGCCGTCGCGGCGGACACGGGCGAGCAGAGGATGCCGACCTGCGAGGCGACGGCCGAGACCGAGAGCGCCCGCTCCGGACGGATCTTCTGCTGGTACGAGACGTCGTAGATGACGGGCAGCAGGGGATAGAAGATGTTGCCCGTTCCGGCGCCGACCGTGAAGAGGAACGACATCGCCGGGGCGAGGAACACCACGGATCTCGGGCGTCGCCTGATCACCTTCGCGGCGACGGACACCATCCAGTCGATGCCGCCTGCCGCCTGCATGGTCGAGGCCGCGGTGATCACCGTGATCACGATGAAGACCGCGTCGACCGGGGCGTTGCCCGGCGCCTCGCCGAAGACGAAGATGAGCACGGCGACGCCGACCAGGCCCCAGACCCCGAGGCCGATCCCGCTCGTGCGGGTGCCCATGTAGATCGCGCCGATGACGATGATCAGCTGCGCGAGGAGGATCCACACGTTGTCGTTCATGACGACGGTCCCTTCGTGATCGGTGCGGATCCCGTGAGGACCTTGGTCGGTAGTGCGGTCTCGACGATCTTCCCGTCGATGGCTTCGACCCGCAGAGCCAGGGCGTCTTCGACCGGGCTGATCGCGGTGACGAAATCGGAGTTCTCGAAATGCAGCGACTGCAGGTTGCCGACCGCGTATCCGGTCGAGAGCTCCCCGCTCAGAAGGGAGGCGTGGAAGAGCGGACGGCGCTGGTCCTCGGCGTCGTAGTGCGGGCAGAAGCTTCCGTGCAGGAAGCCGAGTCCCTCGGGCAGCACCTGGAGCGTCGGACCGTAGCTGTCGGTGGTGCCGCCCTCGAACCAGCAGATGCCGCCGGCGCTGCCCCCGGTGAACACGACGTTCGATGCGGGGTCCTCCCACATCTCGCGCATGATCTCGTCGAGGCCCTGCCGCTTCCAGACATCCAGCATGTTCGCGGTGTTGCCGCCTCCGACGTGGATCACGTCGAACCCCTTCACGAAGCCGGCGAGGTCGTCGACCGCACGATGGAACAGCGGGAGATGGTGCGGCGCGCAGCGGTCGGAGTCATAGGTGGAGTAGAAGCTCAGGATGTAGGCGGCATCGTCGCCGGTGGCCGTGCCGACGAAGAGGACCCGCGGCCGCTCCCTGCCGGTGAGCTCGAGGATGTAGTCGTGCGTCGGATCGTTCCGACGTTCCATCATGGCCTTCCCGGCCCCGGTTGCGACGACGTGCGACATGCCCCCACCTCTCGACGACTGCGAATGCGCTCAACCTACTGGTGCGTCGAGCCCACCGTCCAGGGGATCTTCGTCCTGAAAGGGTGAGGGGTGATCCGCCGCTGTCAGGGGTTCAGCCGGCTGTTCGCGACCAGACCCTCGAGCAGGGGGAACGTGCGGGCACGCGGGCCTGCGGGGCGGATGCCGAGGGCGTTCGCGAGTTCGACCGCCAGGGCGGCGTGGCCCACCGTGTTCGGGTGGAACGGGTCGTTCATGAGGCCCCACGGCACCCCGCCGGCGCCGAGCTCGGCGAAGCGCGCGTACTGGTCGACGAGGATCACGTCCTCGCTCGCGGCGACCTGGCGCACGGCCTCCGCGAACTCTCCGATCCGCGCACGCTCCGGGGCGTTGCACACGTCGACCGCCGGCGGCGTCTGCAGCACCGGCACGGCGCCGAGCGCGCGCACGCGCGTCACGAACTCCCGCAGCGAGGCGGCGTACTCGGTCGACGTGATGACAGGCCGCGGGCCGCCGTCGGAGGCATCGTTCGTGCCGATCATCAGGGTGACGACGTCGGGGTTCCACGAGGCGACCCGACGGTCCCAGTCGTCGAGGAGGTCGACGATGCGGTTGCCGCTGACCGCGGTGTTGAGCACGACGTCGCGGACGCGCTCCAGCTCGCCGCGGATCAACTCGTGCAGATGCTCCGGGTAACTGCGCCCGCCCTGCGTGTGCACCAGACCGTGGGTGATCGAGTCTCCCGTGATGACCCAGTTCATCGGAGCGGAATCGGTCAACGCGGCGGCGAGGCGGCGGAGATCGGAAGCGGCGGATGCGGGAGCGGAGGATTCGGCGTTCGGCACGGATCCGAGCCTATCGGCGACCGCCCGAGACGACGCCACGGTTTTCGTCCTCGCTTCTCGCACGTCCACGGGTGACCACGTATCATTTCACCCATGTGGACATCCCGATGGTACTTTCTCATGGCCGCGGTGATGCTCTTCGCCCTGAGCATGGTCATCTCCACCTGGCCCGAGAAGGTGGAGTGGTACTCCGTCTTCACCGTCGTCGTGGTCTCCTTGGCGCTCGTCCTCGCACTGGTGCGGGGCTTCGGCGAGTGGCGCAAAGAGAAGGAACGCGCGAAGGTCCCCGAACAGGACTGACCGGGAGGACAGGCCGGTCCCTGTTGTGCGTGGGATACGGTGAACGGGTGAGCCCTGAGTCGGACAGACCGTAGATCGCGGGTCGAGTGCACGTCGTGCGCTCCCCGCATCCTCGTCGACCGTTCCCCTCTGCCGCGTGACGCGCCTCTGAGCGCGCGCGGCTCCGTCCGTCTGGATGCTCCATGCCTTTTCTCATCCCTGTCCTCGCCCTGGCGATCTTCGCCCAGGGCACCAGCGAGTTCATGCTCGCCGGCCTCCTTCTCCCGATCTCCTCCGACCTGGGCGTCGACGCGTCCACGGCGGCGCTCCTGACCCCCGCCTTCGCGATCGGCATGGTCATCGGGGCCCCGATCATGGCCGTGTTCGCCAGTCGCTGGCGTCCGCGTCGCACGCTGGTGCTGCTGCTCGTGATCTTCCTCGCGGCACACGTGTTCGGCGCCCTCGTGTCGTCGTTCTGGCTGCTCCTGCTCAGCCGGATCCTCGCCGCGCTCGCGAACGCCGGGTTCCTCGCGATCGCCCTGGCGACCGTGCGGGGCATCGTCACGCCGATGCAGACGACCCGCGCCGTCGCGATCCTTCTCGCCGGGACCACCCTGGCCACGATCGTCGGCGTCCCCGCCGGTGCTCTGCTGGCGGAGGCCTTCGGCTGGCGCTCCACGTTCTGGGCCGTGGTGCTGCTGTGCGTTCCCGCCGTCGTCGCGCTGCTCCTGGACCGGACTCTCAGCGCCGTCCCGCGCTCGCCGCAGATCCGACTGCGCGGGGAACTCGCAGAGCTGCGTCGCCGCCCGGTGCTCGCGGCCGTGGTGCTCGCCGTGCTCGTGAACGCCGCGACCTTCGGGGTCTTCACGTTCCTCGCCGTCATCGGTGTGGATGCCGGAATCACATCGTCGGGGATCCCGTTGCTGTTGGCCGCTTTCGGCATCGGCGCCTTCCTGGGCGTGACGGCCACCGGGCGCTGGGCGGCTCGCTCCGCTCACGCGTGGGTCGTCGTCGGCGGTTCGGTCACGACCGTGGCCTGGCTGGTGTTCGGTCTGTGCGTCAGCTCCGTGCCGGTGGTGTTCGGCGGGGCGCTGATCGGTGGGCTGCTGTCGTTCGCCGTCGGCTCGGCGCTCATCGCCCGCATCGTCGGCCAGGCATCGGAGGCTCCGGTGCTCGGCGGTGCGTACGCCACGGCAGCGCTGAACCTCGGTGCGGTCGGCGGACCCGTCCTCGCCGGCATCGCCTACTCCGCGATCGGTGCGTCTGGAATCCTGTTCGTCGCGGCGATCCTCACGGCGGCGGCTGTGGCTTGCACTCCCCTGCTCCGTGGACGATGACCGCCCGGTCGTCCGCTCGATGCGAAAGACTGGACGTATGACTTCGCCTGCGCTCGACACCCTCCTGGCCCGCATCGTCGAGAGCGGGTTGCTCGAAGACCCGGTCGCAGAGAACGGTCTCGTGTACGGGCGGGCGAGCATCGATGCGGCGGGCACCGTCGTGAACGTGAACGTCGATCCGGAACTCGAGGACGATGACGAGCACGACGACGACGTCGACCACGGGGCTCTGATCGCGGCGGTCTCGCGCATCTTGTCGGTGGGGGAATCACGCTGGCGGGCGGTGATCGACGAGGTCGCCACCGACATCGACGATGCCGTCGACGACGAGCCCGTCATCGAGCAGATCGACCTGCGTGATGATCTCGAGGCCACATCTGTCGTCGTCTTCGCCGATGCCGTGCTGCTCGCGTTCCTCGCGCCCAAGCAGTTCCCCGAATCGCGGATCCTCGTGCAGCTGGATGAGGATCTCGAGGTCGACGGTGTCGAGGTGCGCGAGCTCGACGGCACGGAGAGCGTCGACCTGGAGGACCTGGAGGACCTGCTCGACGAGATCACCGGACGGGACGAGGGCTGAGCGGCGGCGGCAGCCCGGTCGCCTCGTGGCCCTGAGTTCTCCGTCCGGCCCGGCGACGACACGTCGCCGGGCGAATCCGAGCGCACTGCTGTCCGTGCTCGGATCCGCAGCGGTCGGCTGCGTCGTGACCTGGTGGATCACGGTCGCCCAGCGGGTCCCCGTGCAGTCCGACGCCGATCTCGCGTCCGTCCGATTCGGCTTCCCGTTTCCGTGGGTGACGCAGGACCATTCGTCGAACCCGTTCATCGAGTACCCGAACGACGTGGTCCTGCGGCTGACCGGTCGCACGGGGATCAGCTATCCGACCGGCTACGAATGGCTGCCGTTCGTCGGTGATGCCGCGATCTGGGGCGGCGTGTTCTGGGCCGTCGGAATGGTCGGGATCCCCGCGATCTTCCGATCCATCCGGAGCAAGCGGAGGGGTTCCGTCCCGCCCCCGCCGCTCACAACCACTTCTTGAACTTGAAGACGCCGAACAGGCCGACCGCGAAGGCCGCCATGGCACCGATGGCCATCGGGTAGCCGAAGGCCCAGTGCAGTTCGGGCATGACGTCGAAGTTCATCCCGTACACGGTGCCGACCAGTGTCGGGGCGAAGATGATCGCCGCCCAGGAGGAGATCTTCTTGATCTCGTCGTTCTGCGCGAGCCCGGCCTCGGTCTGACGACGGGCGACCAGTGCGGAGTGCACGGTCAGTGCGTTCTCGAGGATCGCCCGGAACGAGTCGACCCGCTCGTTGACGCGGATCGTGTGGTCGAGCACATCGCGCAGCGACCGCTGCAGCTCTTCGTCGATGCGGTACTTCTCCGACCCCCGACGCAGCCACTCCAGCATCCCGCTCAGGGGGTGCACGGCCCGCTGAAAGTTTATGACCTCGCGGGACAGCTCGTAGATGCGACGGGAGAGCGCGCTGTCGTCGTCGCCATCGCCGAAGAGCTGGTCCTCGATCTCGTCGATGTCGTTCAGCAGACCGGCCACGATCGGCTCATAGCCGTCGACGACCTCGTCGAGGATCGCATAGAGCACGGCCTCCGGGCCCATCGAGAGAAGCTCGGGGTGGGCCTCCATCCGCATCCGCACGGCGGCGAGGTTCGGCGACTCGGCGTGCCGGATCGTCACCACGAAGTCGGGGCCGACGAACAGGTGCAGCTCGCCGAACTCGATCGACTCCTGCTCGTCGCGGTAGCGGGCGGGCCGCAGCACCGCGAACAGGGTGTCGCCGTAGCGCTCGACCTTCGAGCGCTGGTGGCCGGAGAGCGCATCCTCGACGGCGAGTGGATGCAGGTCGAACTCGCGAGCGACGGACGCCACTTCCTCGGGGCTGGGCCGGTACAGGCCGATCCAGGCGATCCCGCCGGCGGCATCCAGCATCCGGTAGGTCTCGTCCAGGTTCTTCGGGGTCTCCACGCGACGTCCGTGGACGTACACGCCGTTGTCGATGAGCGCCATGATGCGGCTCCGTTCTCGCAGGTGCACGGCAGCAGAGAGCTCCGTGCGCGGATTCGTCAGGGGGCGGATGACGCCGCCGACGGCTGCGGGAAGGACGTGCGAAAGCGGACCCGAAGGTCAACGCGCTAGCGCAGGGAGTCGCGACGCAGCGAAGGCGGCGTCGTAACTATCATCGGACATCGCCATCACCGCCTTTCGGGACTCTTCGGGGTCGGACGACCCAACGCGCCAGCATACTCCTGCCGGCTGGGCGCGGAGTACAGGATGACGCGGGCGAAAACGGAGATGATCTGCTGTGCGGGCGGCGGGGCGTGGCTCGACACGCGGAGCTGAACCCCTTTCGTCCGGGTTTCGGACGACGCTCAGGTCACGATCGCGGCGGCGTTCCCGGACGTGATCGCCTGCAGCGCCTCGACCGGGAGCGTGGATGCCGCGAGTTGCAACGCCGTCGCCTCGGCAGTCTGCACGGGGAACGCACTCCCGAAGACCCAGCGCTCCGGGTCGTCGCCGAAGCGGTCGGCGACGTGCGTCGGCCCGTTGACGTGCCAGAGATCGAGCCGCAGCCACTCCGGCGCGGCATCGCCGAGATGGCGGTTCAGCTCGATCCAGTCCGCGCGATTCAGCCCGCTCAGCAGCAGCGGATGCGCGGGGCTCTCCCGCACGAGGTCGGCGATGCGATGCACGTCGAGGTCGATCGCGGGGGAGAGCGGATGCCGCACCCTGGCGTCGTCGAGCCGGGCGATCAGCTGCAGTGGCAGACCCCGCTCGACGCACGCGTCGAGCACCGGACGCACGCTCGCGACCTCGTACCGGTGGAAGCCGGGAGCGACGCGGACGCCCTCAGCCCCGGCATCCACGGCGTCGTCGAGGTCGTCGAGCCAGGCTGCGTCGCGTGGGTCGATCGTCGCGAACACCCGGAACAGCGGGTCGCCCGCGCACGCGGCGAGCACGGCCTCGTTGCCCGAGCGGGTGTCGAAGCCGAAAAGCGATGCGAGGTGCGAGACCCAGAGCGAGCGCAGTCCGAGGCCGTCGGCGTAGGCGCGCAGGGCCGGGGCATCCGCGGCGGCCGACAGCCGGTACGGCCACTGTCCGAGGAAGCACGTGGTGTCGGTCGCGCCGAGGTCGGCGAAGGCGCGCAGCATCCGATGTGCGTGCGCGGTCATGCCGCCACCTCCGCGAGCCAGCGGGCGACGGTGCCGCCGAACACGCGCTCCTCCGTGTCGGCGTCGAGCCCTGCACCGAGAACCTTGCCCACGTTGGCCGCGAGGTCGATGTGGTGCAGGTCGGAGCCGAAGACCACCCGATCGGGTCCGAGGCGCTCGACGGCCAGTGCCACCTCGCCCGCGCCGATGATCGTGCCCGAGGTGTCGACCGCGACGTTGGGGACGGAGCGGACGGTGTTCACCGCCGACTCCGGCTGTCCTCCGAGGTGCGCCATCAGGAAGCGCACCTCGGGGTGGCGGCGGGCGGCGGCCGCGATGTGGTCTGCCGTGGACTCGTAGGGGAAGCGGCCGACGGTCTTGCGCCACGCGTGCGCCAGCACGATCAGGCGGTGCTCCGCGGCATACTCGAGGATCGGATCCGCGAGCGGGTCGTCGGCGAGGGTGGCGATCCAGAGCTTGATGCCGATCATCCCGCGGTCCTCCACATTGCGCCGCAGATCGTCGAGACTCTCGCGTCCGAAGCGCGGGTTGACGTAGCAGTACCCTCGCAGCCGGTCGGGGTGGCGTCGCAGTTCTCCGGCCAGCACGGCGTTCATGTCCCGCACTTCACCGAGGCTCGGGTGCGGCTGGAAGGCCCCGATGTTGCTGCACAGGAACAGATCGACGCCGAGCCGCTCGCCGACCTCGAACACGTGCGGGTCGAAACGCCCCTCGTCGAGGTGCGTGTGGGCGTCGATGCCGATCATGGCGCTGCCGTCTCCCGGAGGGCGTCGGCGACCCGACGCAGGGTCTCGTCGATGTCGTCGTCGGTGTGCGCAGCGTTGACGTAGACGACCCGGTAGAAGGAGAGGCCGTGGCGGAATGCCGCGCGCAGGAAGCCGTGGAGCTCGGCGTCGGATCCCACGAACTGCGGGCAGGCCGGATGACCGACGAGCCGGATGCCGGAGCCCGCCTCGACGAACAGCGCGTTCATGCCTTCCTGCAGTCGTGTTCCGGATGCGTGGAGTCGGGCGATGACATCGCGGTCGCGGATCGCGGTCATCGTCGCGGTCGCGGCCGCGAGCGACAGGGTCTCGCCGCCGTACGTCGACGTCACGACCACCTCTCCGCGATCGAGCACGCCGAGGACCTCGCGCCGCCCGCAGTAGATCGCCAGCGGCATTCCATTCGCGATCCCCTTGCCGAACACCGACAGGTCGGGGAGCACGCCGGTGGCCTCTGCCATTCCGCCGAGGGCCACGCGGAACCCGGTGACCATCTCGTCGTAGGCGAGCAGGGCACCGTGGCGATCGGCGAGCTCGCGCAGATAGCGATAGAACGTCGTCGCCTCGGGAATCGCGGGATAGTCGGCGGCGACGAGGACGACCGCGATCTCCGAGCCTCGGGTGAGGAACAGGCGGTCCAGCGCCGCACGGTCCTCCCACTCGACCGCATGGTGCAGGGCGGCGAGAGCGGCCGGAACCCCGGGAACCGCATCCGACGTCGCGCCCGGGAGAACCCTGGCACCTGCCGCGAGGGAGTTGAGCCAGCCGTTGTAGCCGATCTGCACGACGCGGTCGCGCCCGGTGTGCGCGCGGGCGATGCGGATCACGGCGGCCAGCGCCTCTCCGCCCGTCTTCAGGAATCGTGCGGCCTCCGCGCCCGGCACGAGCGTGCAGAACAACTCGGCCGTCGTCGTCTCGAGCGGGTGCGGGTGACCGAACAGGATGCCGTCGTCGAGCTGCGCGCGGATCGCGGCGTCGACCGTCGGGTCGGCGTACCCGAGCGTCACCGGGCCGAGCGCGCATCGGTAGTCGATGAACTCGCGGCCGCGATCGTCCCAGACCCGGCACCCCCGCCCGCGGACGATGACCTCGGGCTCCTCCGGCAGAAGTGCGGGTGCCTTGGAGTTCGTGCTCGACCCGACCGGCATCACGGCCAGAGCGCGCTCTCGCCATCCGGTGGTCGTCTCGGGGGTGTGCATGCCTGGCCTCTCTGCCGTGGTGAACCGCGTTCGAATCGCGCGACCGGTGCCGTTTCAGCCGGAACCGCAGCCGATCGAGCGATTCGAAAGCGGGGTCATGTGAGCGCGACGACCTCGCCGCCGCGAGCCGCCGACGCCTGGGCGGCCTTGGCGATCTCGACCGTGCGGATGCCGACGGCGGCGTCGGGCTGCGGCTGCCTGCCCTCGCGCACGGCGAGGACGAACTCGTCGAGCAGCAGCGCGTCGAGGTCGGCGCCGACCGGGCTCCACGTCTCGCCGTGCGCGTCGTGGCCGGCGACGCCCTTGGCGAAGGGGCTGACCGTGAGGGTGCCGCGCTCGGCGACGATCTGCAGCGTGACCCCGCCCCAGGTGGCCGAGCTCATCGGCCAGCTCCAGGAGCAGTCGATCGTGGCGATGACCCCGCTCGGATACCGGATGGTGACGAGTCCCCCGGTCTCGACCGAGAGCTCGCGCTGCGCGTGCAGGATGCGGTTGGACACGGCACGCACGGACTGCGCTCGCTCGCCCAGCAGCTCGTCGAGGATGTCGGCGCAGTGCACGACGTGGTCGACCAGCGCGCCACCCCCCGCGAGCTCGGGGTCGGTGAACCAGGCACGATCCTGGGGGAGCTTGCCGTTGTTGATGCCGGTGACGCCGAGGACCTTGCCGAGACGGCCGCTGCGCAGCTCGGCGACCGCCTCGCGCACGCTCGGCGCGAAGCGCACCGGGTAGGCCACCATGAGCATCACACCGGCGCGTTCACACGCCTCGTGCATCGCGATCGCGTCTTCGACCGTGGTGGCCAGCGGCTTCTCGCAGAGCACGTGCACCCCGGCGGCGGCCGCGCGCTCGACGAGGGCGCGATGCCGGGAGTTCTCCGCGGCGATGACGACGGCGTCCGGCTGCCAGGCGAAGGCTTCTTCGTAGGTCTCGACGTAGGCGACACCGAGCTCGGCGGCCAGGTCGGCACCGCGAGGAGCGTCGTCGGGAGCCGTGGCACCGTCGGGGTCGGCGGCGATCAGCTCGATGCCCGGCATCGCCTGCAAGGCGTGCACATAGCTCAGCGCATGGGTGTGCGCGAACGACAGGACCGCGATCCGCAGCGGGGTGGGAGCGGTCATCGGGCGGCCTCCTCAGCGTCGACGGCGGGTTGTGCGGGATCCGGGAGGAAGACAGGGGCTCCGGTGGCGATCGAGGCGTATGCGGCTTCGGCCACGGCGACGGCCTCGATGCCGTCGGCAGGGCTGACCCTGGCGTCGCGACCTTCACGCAGAGCCGCGACGAAGTCGGCGATCTCGGCGTAGTACGGGCTCTCCTCCGGCGACATCGGCGGCAGGTAGTCGGTCGCTCCGGCGTCGAGCACGGCATCCGTGCGCAGGGCGTTGTCCTCCGCGCTGTCGTAGCGCAGACGTCCTTCGGACCCGGCGACCTCGACACTCGTGCGGAACGGCATCCCCGGGGCGACCCAGCTGCCGTGGATGTGGCTGATGACGCCGCTGCGGTGCGTCAGCACGACGTGGGACGTGACCGGAGCGGGCACGCGGTCGTCGACGGTCGGCGGGTTCTGCACCGCGTAGACCGCGGCGACGGGCCCGGCGAACCACACAGCCTGGTCGATGTCGTGGATCATCAGGTCGCGGATGACGCCGCCGCCGGCGCGCTCCGAGAAGAACCAGGGGGTCTGCGGTGCGGAGCCGGCACGGCTGAAGCGCTGCACCGCGAGCGTGCCGATGCGACCGGCGTCGATGCCTGCTTTGATCTGCGCGTACTCGCCCATGTAGCGCACGACGTGAGCCGGGAAGAGCCGCACGTCGGCCGCCTCGGCTGCCCGCGCGACGGTGGCCGCGGCTTCGGCGGTCGCCGCGAGCGGCTTCTCGCAGATCACGTCGCGCCCGCGGGCGATGGCCCGCAGCGCGAAGTCGGCGTGGGTGCTGCTGGGGGTCACGATGTCGACGATGTCGACCAGTGCGATCAGGGTGTCGACGTCGGACACGAGCTCGAACCCGTACTCCTCGGCGATCTCCTCGGCTCCGACGAGCGAGGTGACGTATCCCTCGGCGCCGAGCGCCCGCCAGGCGTCGGCGTGCACGCGGGAGATCCCGCCGGCGCCGATGAGTCCGACCTTCAACGTGCTCACTGCTTCTCCTCGGTGTTCTCGACGACGGTGTCTTCGGTCCCGGCCGACTCGAGCGGCAGGGGGGTGATCGGCGGGGCCGGCATGTCTTCGATGCCGTAGATCTGGGCGGCGTGGCGCTGGAACGCATGCACGACCGCGCCGTGCGCGGCGGCTTCCGCTCCCAGGCGGGCCTCGGCGATCGGCACCTGGAAAGGCAGCCCGAGGTGGCCGGGCAGTGCGGCACGCAGGGGGTCGAGCAGCTGTTCGTGCGCGGCGGAGAGTCCGCCGCCGATCACGATCATCGCCGGGTCGACCGTCATGGTCAGGGTGGCGATGCCGTGGGCGAGCTCGTCGATGAAGCCGTCGAGCTCCTGCTGGGCGGTCTGGTCTCCGCCGCGTGCCAGGGCGAACACCTCGGCGGCTGTCGGTGCGGTGCGCCACGAGATCTGACCGGTCTCGGTGTTCAGCCCACGGAAGGCGAGGCGGCCGATGTCGCCGGCGGCGTTGTGGATGCCGCGACGGGGGCGACCGCCGAGGATGAGGCCCATCGCGATGCGGTTGCCGACCGAGAGGTAGATGACGTCGTCCACGAGCTGCGCGACACCGAGGTGGTGTTCCGCGACGGCGGCCAGCCGCACGCCGTTGTCGACGGCGACGGGGCAGCCGAACGCCTGCCGCAGCTGCGATCCGAGGTCGATGCCCGACCACTCCGGAATCACGACCGAGGTCGTGACGCGACCGGAGTCGTCGACGATGCCGGGGAGGGAGACCCCGACCGCACGCACCTTGGATGCGGGGATCGAGACGGCGGCGAGGGTGCGGCGCACGTCGGCGATGACGGCGGCCAGTTTCGATGCGCCGTCGGGCTGGGCGGCGACGCCCGAGTAGCTGCGCTGCGCGATCACGTGTCCGGCCAGGTCTGCCAGCACGACGCGGACGCTCGCGACACCGATGTCGACGCCGACCACGGTTCCGGCGGCGGCGTGGAAGGAGTAGCGGCGCGCGGGCCGTCCGGCCCCGCCGCCGTTCTGCACCGGGGCGTCGACGATCAGCCCGGAGTCGCTCAGCACGGTCACGGCGTTCTCGACGGAGGTGCGCGAGATCTCGAGGGATCGGGAGAGGTCGTTGACGGTCGCGGGGCCGGCATCGCGCAGCTGCAGCACGGATCGCGCCACGATCGAGAGCGGACTCGTCACGGCCATGTGCGTTCCCTTCTTCTTCTCCGTCGTCGGGTGCGATCAAATTAGCACACCGAATTCTCAGATCGAGCTTTGACCTTCTCAAGCCGGAAACACTGCGGAAACATGCCTCTGAGAACTTGTACTTGACGAATTATCCCATTGCAGTGTCATAATGAACCGTACTCAGCACGGTATAAGCAAAGGAGCACCATGCGCGTCAGCAAGATCACCGGCGTCGTCGCGGGAATCGCGGCCGCCACCCTGTTGGCCGGATGTTCGGCCGGCGGAGGCAACACCGCAGAGGGCGAGCAGGACATCACCGTCTGGCTCTACCCGGTCATCGCCGACGAGGCGGTGCACAAGGACTTCTGGGACTCGACGATCGCCGACTTCGAGAAGAAGAACGAGAACATCAACGTCACCTACGAGATCTTCCCGTGGGCGAACCGCGACGAAGCTCTCCAGACCGCGATCGCTGCGGGCAAGGGACCTGACGTCGTCTACCTGATCCCCGACCAGCTCGCGGCGTACCAGAAGTCGATCGCCCCGCTCAACGATCTGCTCAGCGAGGAGCGCCAGAGCGAGCTGCTGCCGAACGTGAAGACGTCGGTCACCCTCGACGGCGACATCCTCGGTGCACCGATCCTCACCAGCGCGATGCCGCTCATCTGCAACGCCGCCGCCTTCGAGGCCGCCGGCGTCACCGAGTACCCCGAGACCTGGGACGACATCACCGCGATGGCGCCGAAGTTCACGGAGAAGGGCATGTACGCCCTGAACTACCCGGCTTCCGCGGAGAACACCCTCAACCTGACCTACTACCCCCTGCTGTGGCAGGCCGGCGGCGAGGTCTACACGAAGGACGGCGACGTCGGGTTCGACAGCAAGGAGGGCGTGCAGGCGCTCACCTTCCTCACCGACCTGGCCGGGGAGGGGGCTCTCGACCCCGAGGCGCTGACCACCAACGTCCCGCTCGAGCAGACCGCCGTCGCCCAGGGCAAGGTCGGCTGCACCTGGAACAACGCGGTCACCGAGGTCGCGCCGTTCTGGGGCGAGGAGAACGTCAAGGTGCTCGCGCCGCTGACCGAGAAGGAGTCCGTGGCCTACGGCACCGTCGGCTCGCTCTCGGTGCTCAAGGGCTCCAAGGCGCAGGACGCGGCGGCGAAGTTCGCCGAGTACGCCACCGGCGCCGACGTCGTCGAGCCGTACCTCAAGGCGTCCGGCTTCTTCTCGGCGCTCAGCACCACCGAACCGCTGTACGCGGATGACCCGCTGCTCGGCGAGGTCGAGAAGTACGTCCCCGACACCACGGTCGGCGAGCTCAACGCGTCGTCGCGCGCGCTGATGGGTGTGCTCGCACCGGAGATCCAGGCGGCGCTCCTCGGAGACAAGTCCCCGAAGGACGCGCTGAAGGACGCGGCGACCGCCGCGGCACCGCTGATCAAGAAGTAAGCACTCCCGGGGGCATGCGGAGCCCGAACTCCGCATGCCCCCGCCCCCTTCACTCCCCCCACGTGAGGTATCACTGATGACGACGGCAACCACGGCGACGAAGCCCGCAGGTCGGGTCGCGCGGGTGCTCGCACGACGTGAGGCGCGGATCGCGTTCCTCTTCGTGCTTCCCGCCTTCCTCCTGTTCATCGCCTTCCGCTTCGGACCGAGCATCGCCGGAGTCGCGCTGAGCTTCTTCGACTACGACATCACCGGCGAGATCGCCTGGCGCGGACTCGACCACTTCCAGCGCATGGTCGCCGATCCGCTGTTCTGGCGGGCGATGGGCACCACCCTCATCTACACGGTGTTCGCGGTGCCGATCGCGCTCGTGCTGTCCACCGTGATGGCCCTCGGCGTGCGCCGTGCCTTCCGCGGCGCGCGCTTCTTCCGCTCGATCTTCTTCCTCCCCGTCATCACCTCGCTCGTGCTGGCCGGTTCCATCTTCGTGTGGATCTTCTCCGCGAACGGGCCCTGGTCGGCGCTGATGACTCCGCTGGGACTCGGCGGATCCTGGCTCGGCAGCACCGTGCTCGTGATCCCCGCGATCGTCGTCGTCGGCGTCTGGTCGCGCTTCGGCTACGGGATGATGATCCTCATCGCCGCGTTGCAGGACGTGCCGCGTGAGCTCGAGGAGGCGGCCCTGGTCGACGGCGCCAACGCCTGGCAGCGCTTCCGGCACATCATCCTCCCGGTGCTGCGCCCGACCTTCTTCTTCCTCGCGGTCATCGAGACGACCGCCGCCTTCCAGGTGTTCGACGTGATCTACGTGATGACCCAGGGCGGGCCTGCGAACGCGAGCTACTCGCTCGTCTACATGCTCTACGACCAGGGCTTCCGCTACTTCGACTACGGCTACGCGGCCGCCATCGGTGTGGCCCTGTTCATCATGACCCTCGTCGTCGCGCTCATCCAGCGCCTGGTGATCGGAAAGCAGAAATGACCGCTCTGTTGCAGCCTCCGACGCAGCCGCCGACGCAATCGCCGGTCGCGCCCCCGAAGATGTCGACGAAGCAGCGTCGTGCCTACCGCGCTCTCCAGCCCACCGGCTGGGGGATCGTCGGTCGCTGGATCTGGCTGAGCCTGGCCGGCATCCTCAGCTTCTTCCCCTTCTACGCGATGGTCGTGCTGAGCCTGAAGCCCGGCATGGTCGTCGAGCTCCCCGGTTCCCTGCTGCCCTTCTCCGACATCTCGTTCGACGCCTACGAGCAGGTGCTCGCGGGGCAGAACATCCTCGGCTGGCTCGGCAACACGCTCATCTACTCGCTCGTCTCGGTCGTGGCGGTGCTGTTCCTCTCCGCGCTCGCGGGTTACGCCTTCGCCAAGAAGCGCTTCCGCGGCAAGGAGGTGATGTTCTGGTCGTTCCTCGCGATGGTGATGGTGCCGTTCCACGTCACCCTCATCCCGACGTTCATCCTGATGGCGAACCTCGGCGGCGTCGACACCTACTGGGGCCTGATCCTCCCGTCGCTCGCGAACGCGCAAGCCGTGTTCCTGATGCGGCAGTTCATCTCGGGGCTGCCGGATGAGCTGTTCGAGGCCGCCCGCATCGACGGTGCGGGAGAGTTCCGCATCTTCCTGCGGATCGTGCTGCCGCTGTGCAAACCGATCCTGGCGACGCTCGGCATCTTCGTCTTCCTGTGGCACTGGAACGACTTCCTGTGGCCGCTCATCATCGCGAAGTCCAACGCGATGTTCACACTCACCGTCGGCATCTCGTCGCTGCAGCAGCAGAACGTCCCGCTGAGCACCATGCTCGCCGGATCCGTCGTCGCGTTGCTGCCCATCTTCCTCGCGTACCTCATCGCTCAGCGGTACGTGCAGGAGGGCGTGGCCGGTACGGGCATCAAGGGCTGAGAAGAAGGGAAAGCAGTACATGACTCAGCACGACTTCACTTCGGAAGCCGATCTCGAGGAGGCGCTCGCGACACCGAGCGCCGGCCTGATCGACGACCTCGCCCGCGGGGCGGGCGACCTCGTGATCCTCGGCGCGGGCGGCAAGATGGGCCCGACCCTGGCGATGCTCGCGCGCCGCGGGATGGATGCCGCCGGGCGGCAGGGCGACGCGGTCTACGCCGTCTCCCGGTTCGGCGACGCCGCGATCCGCGAACGTCTGGAGGCCGCGGGCGTGAAGGTCGTCTCGTTCGACCTGATCGAGAACGACGACTTCGCATCGCTGCCGGATGCTCCGAACGTGGTCTTCATGGTCGGCGCGAAGTTCGGCGCTGCGACCAACGCCTCCTGGGCCTGGGAGGTCAACGCCGCTCTGCCCGATCGCGTCGCTCGCCGCTACCGCGACAGTGCGATCTCGGTGCTGTCGACCGGCAACGTCTACCCCTTCCTGCCGGCGTCGTCCGGCGGAGCATCCGAAGAGGTGCAGCCCGCGCCGATCGGCGAGTACGCGCAGTCGTGCCTCGGACGGGAGCGGGTGTTCGAGTTCGGCGCCCAGGAGCGGGGCACCAAGGTCGCCATCATCCGCCTGAACTACGCCGTCGACCTGCGTTACGGCGTGCTCGCCGACATCGGCAGCGCCGTGCACGCGGGGCAGCCCGTCTCCGTCGCCACCGCCAACGTCAACGTGATCTGGCAGGGCTACGCGAACGAGGTCGTGCTGCGCAGCCTCGTGCACGCCTCGACCGCCCCGTTCACGATCAACCTCACCGGCCCCGAGCTGCTGAGCGTCGAGTCGATCGCCCGCCGCTTCGGCACCCTGTTCGACCGCGAGGTCGAGATCGTCGACGAGCCGCAGCCGACCGCGCTGCTCAGCGACGCCCGCCGGTGCATGGCGCTGTTCGGCTACCCCGCCGTCTCGGCCGAGACCCTGATCGGCCTGCAGGCCGACTGGATCGAGAAGAGCCTTCCGATGATCGCCAAGCCGACCAAGTGGGCCGTGCGGGACGGGAAGTTCTGATGGCGGTCCCCACCCTGCGACCGGAGGCCGCGGCGACCCTTGCCCGCGGCGCCGTGATCCCGGCCCACCCCCTCGCGCTCACCGCCGATCGACGCATCGACGAGCGTCGCCAGCGGGCGCTCACCCGCTACTACCTCGACGCAGGGGTCGGCGGCATCGCCGTCGGGGTGCACACGACCCAGTTCGAGATCCGTGATCCCGAACATGCACTGTTCGAGCCCGTGCTCGCGCTCGCCGCGGAGGAGCTGGATGCGCGCGCGGGCGCCGACGTGGTGCGCATCGCCGGCGTCGCGGGAGGCACCGCCCAGGCGGTCGCCGAGGCCGAGCTCGCCCGCGGACTGGGCTACGACGCCGTGCTGGTGAGTCCTCGTGTCGCGGGCGCCGACGAACGAGCCCTGCTCGAACGCGCCCGTGCCGTGGGTGAGGTGCTCCCGGTGGTCGGGTTCTACCTGCAGACCGCGATCGGCGGGCCGGTGCTCGACCGGGACTTCTGGCGCGAGTTCGCCTCCATCCCTGCCGTCGTCGCCGTCAAGGCCGCGCCCTTCGACCGCTATCGCACGCTGGAACTGGTGCGGGGCGTCGCCGCCTCGGGCCGTGCCGACGAGATCGCGCTCTACACCGGCAACGACGACGCGATCGTGGCCGACCTGCTCTCGGAGTTCCATGTCGACTCCCCGTCGGGTCCGCGCACGCTGCGCTTCGTCGGCGGGCTGCTCGGCCAGTGGGCCGTCGGCACCCGCGCCGCGGTCGCGCTCCTCGAACGGGCGCAGCAGGCGATGGACGGCGATGCGGATGCCTACCGCGAGCTCGGTCTCGTCGCCTCCGACATGGTCGACGTCAACCAGGCGGTGTTCGATCCGGGCAACGACTTCCACGGCGTGATCGCCGGCGTGCACGAGATGCTCCGGCAGCAGGGTCTGCTCGACGGGGTCTGGTGCCTCGATCCCGCCGAGGGTCTCTCGCCCGGGCAGGCCGAGGAGATCGAGCGGGTGCGCCACGCGTACCCCGCACTGAACGACGACGCCTTCATCGCTGAGAACCTCGAGGCCTGGTTGCGATGAGCGCGCAGACGGACGCGCCGACCGTGGTCGCGGTCGTCTCGGAAGAGCTCTTCGCAGAGTTCTTCTCGACGGCCGATGCCGAACGACTACACGATGTCGCGACGCGCCTCGGCGGAGCGTTCGTCCGCGTCGACCGACTCATGCAGGCGGAGTTCGGCGAAGCACGCATCGTCATCACGAGCTGGGGCGTCGGACCGTTCGACGCCGCGGTGCTCGCATCGCTGCCGAAGCTCGAACTCATCGCACACACCGGCGCCACCATCAAGCCCTTCGCGACCGATGAGCTGTTCGATCGCGGTGTCGTCGTGACCCAGGCGGGTGCGGGCATGGCACGGCCGGTCGCCGAAGTGTCGCTGACCTTCACGCTCGCGCTGCTGCACCGGGTGCCCGAGATGCACAACGCACTGCGCGCGGGCGACGGCTGGTACGACGCGGATGCCGTGGGCGTGCAGCGCGAGATCCTCGGCACACCCGTCGCCGTGATCGGGGCCTCGCGCACCGGGCGTGCCTACCTCGAACTGATCCGTGTGCTCGGGGCGGAGCCGCTGCTGGTCGACCCGACGATCGATGCCGCCGCCGCCGCCGCACTGGGGGCCGAGCTCGTCCCGCTCGACGAGGCCATGAAGCGGGCGCAGATCGTCGCCGTCCATGCCCCCACCCTGCCCGAGACCCACCACCTGATCGGCCGCCGAGAGCTGGCTCTGATGCGCGACGGCGCGGGGCTCGTCAACACGGCGCGCTCCTGGTTGGTCGACGAGGTCGCGCTGATCGATGAGCTCCGACGCGGGCGACTCAGCGCCGCGATCGACGTGTTCGACGAGGAGCCGTTCGCCGTGGACAGCCCGTTCCGGACGCTTCCCGGTGTGCTGATCACCCCGCACCGGGCGGCGGGCACGAGTCAGGGACGGCTGCGTCAGGGGAGGATCGTCGCCGACGAGGTCGAGGCCTTCGTCGAGGGGCGGGCTCTCGCACACACCGTCGACCGTGACCAGCTGTCGTCGATGGCATGACAGGTATGCCGCTGCGCGTGGCCTTCGCCGGGCTGGCGCACTCGCACCCGTACACCGACGCCGCGAACGTGCGGGCACTCGGTGCCGAGGTCGTCGGGGTGCACGACGCGGACGCGGTCGCGTCCGAGGCCTTCGCGGCGCGCTTCGGCGGGGCGGCGACGGCCTCCGTGGACGCACTCGCGGCGCTGCGACCTGACCTCGTCATCGCGACGCCGCGTCCGCACGAGGTCGTGCCCTTCCTGCGGGCGCTCTGCGGGGGAGTCGCCCCGGTCTTCGTGAACAAGGTGATCGCGGCGACGGCAGCTCAGCTCGTCGAGGTCGACCGGGTGCTCGCCGCGTCGTCCGTTGCCGTCGGCACGAGCTCGGTGCTCCGCTTCGCGCCCGCTCTCCGCGCGCTCGCCGAGGAGATCGTCGCCGACGAGGTGCTCGGTCTGCGCCTGCACGCACAGCACGACAACGCGGCCTTCCAGCTGGTGGACCGCGCGTGGCAGGACGATCCGCAGCTCGGCGGAGGCACCGCCGTGACGGTCGGGGTGCACGCCTGGGAGATGCTCGACGTGCTGCTGCCCGGGTCGACCCTCGTCGCAGGATCCGGCTGGACGCGCACGCGCCAGGGATCGACCACCTCGTCGGAGGATGCCGCGGGCATCGAGGGTCTGCTGCGGGTTCCCGGTGCGGCTCGGGAGGTGCCGGTGCAGATGCTGGTCACGGGAACGCCCGGCGCGGATGCGTACGCGGTGGATGTCGTGACGGCCACCGGCATCCGCTCGGTCGCGCTCGATGTGGATGGCGATGATGCGAACGCAGCGCTGGGGTTCCGCGGCCTGATCCGCGCGCTGCTGCGCGAACCGGCGCCGCACGGGGCGACCGTGGCTTCCTGGAGTGCCGCGCGTCTGGTCGTGGCGAACACGATCCGCGCCGCCGAGATCGCGCGGGGTGACACATGAGCGAGGCGACGATCCGTGCCGCACGCCCCGACGATCAGGCCGAGCTCACGGCGCTGTGGGCAGCCGCGTTCACGCCTCCGCTCGCACCCGACCAGTGGCTCATCGACCACGAACGCCTCGCGCACACGCGGGTGGCCGAGGACGACGCCGGCCTGTGCGGGTCGATCTACGGCCTGCCCAAGCGGCTGCGCGAAGACGACGGCGGCATCGCCGAGGTGCACGCGATCGGCAGCGTCGCGGTCGCCGAGCGCGCCCGCGGGCACGGCCTCGCCCGTCGGCTCGTGACCGCGACCCTGCAGACCGCACCTGATGCCGACTGGGCGCTGCTGTTCACCGGTACGCCGGAGGTGTACCGCTCGAGCGGCTTCGAGAGCTTCTCGATGGCGCGGACCCTGGCCGGGCCGTGGCATGCTCCCGGGGCAGCCGCGGCCGCTGCCGCGGATCGGGTGGAGCGCGAGAGCGTCGGTCTCGGGAGCTTCCGTCCGCTGCGCGAGGTCTATGAGCGTTCGCGTGCAGGTCGAGTCGTACTGGCCCCGGTTCGTGGCGATCGTGACACCGCGATGGCCGAGGTGCGCATGACGGGCGCGACCCTCTATCGCCGGACCGAGGGCTCGACCGTGATCGGCTACGCGATCACCGAGCGTCGCGGCGATGTCGGCATGCTCCTGGAGAGCGCCGTGCTCCCCGGCGTCGAGGGCGACGCCGAGGGGGCGCGCGACGACCTTCTCGCCGCGATCGCCGTCGACTGGGCATCCGCCGGAGTGACGTCGTGCGATCTCGCCGTGCCCGCTCTGCCGGAGGAGGATCTGGCGCTCCGCTCCTTCGCGCCCGAGGCGGTGCGGCAGGCCGACCGCACCGGGATGATCCGTCCGCTGCGGCGCGAGGCGCGACTGCACGGCATCCGCCACCTCACGGCGGGCGACTACTTCTGAGCGGCCAGCTCGGAGACAGCACTGGGGACTGGGGATCGATCGGATGATGCGGCCCGGCCGGAAAGGCCGGCCGCCTGACCGCGGCGATGAAGCCGCAAGGAGGATGACCATGACCCCTCAGGAGAACACCGGGACAGAGACCGCTGCGCTGCGCAGCAGGCGCATGCTGCTCGCCGGATTCGGTGCGGTGGCGATCGGTGGTGTCGCCGCCGTCAGCACGCAGACCCCCGCGCAGGCCGCCGGCACGATCGTGGCGCAGGGGAATTCGGGATCGTCGTCGGTGGCCGACGCCGGTACGGCGACCGCGCTCGCGACCCGCAAGGGCAAGGACGGCGACCTGGTCCGCACGGCCGGATACGGTGCAGCGGGTGATGGCGGTGACGGGACCTACCGTTTCGTGAAGAAGGACGCCCCCGCGGCGAACGGCGGCACCGTGCTCGCCGCCCCCAAGGGCGGGGCCTGGCTGCTCGTGCACGACGGCGTCGTGGACTTCCGGATGTTCGGGATCATGGATGCGAGCGTCAACGCCGACGACGCGCTCGATGCGATGGTGAACGATGCGAGCATCCACCGCATCGAGGGGCACAGCCCCCTCAACTTCGTGCGTCGCCACCGGTTCTCCCGGTCGAACATCGCCTTCGACTTCGGCGGGCACCTGATGACGACCATGGGCATCGAGAACGCCGGCAAGGACGATCCGTTCGCGGCCGTGATGTTCTTCCGGGGCGAGGTGACCGATGCCGTGCAGGAGGCGAAGCTCGGCGAGGTCGTGCCCGATCTGGGGGATGTCTTCCCGGTAGCCGACTCCTCGTTCTTCGCGGTCGGCGACTGGTACGCCGCGGAGGTGAACGCGCTGTCTGGCCGCTGGGAGCGCGAGCTGCAGCGGATGGTGCAGGTCACGCAGATCGTCGACGGCACACACATCCGCATCAACTACAAGAACGGTTGGCCGCTGGGCGAGGACCGCACGATGACGTGGCGCCGGGTCGTTCCGGTGCAGGACGTGACGGTGTCGAACCTGAAGTTCCTCGGAACCGGCACCGACGAGTACACGGGTTCGCACCCGCTGGCCTTCGAGTACGCGGTGCGCTGCGACGTCGACCACATCGACGGCACCGGCACGTTCTGGCCGCTCATCCAGCGCCGGTGGAACACGTACTACTCGACCGTGAGCTGCACGCTCAAGAACCCGACCTCGGTCACCTGGGGCGGTGCCGGCTACCTCACGCAGCAGATCTACTGCCTCTACGGATACGTCGCCAACTGCCACACCGCCAATGCCCGACACCTGAACGACTTCACCGCGAGCGCCTACTGCCTGGTCGAGAACTGCCACGGCGACGGTGACGACCAGGGTCCGTTCGTCACACACGGGCAGTACGAGCACGACCTCACCTACACCGGCAACTCGGGGCTCATGACCTTCGCGAACTCCGGGGCGGCCTGGGGTTCCGCGGCCAAGCGCATCACGGTACGCAAGCACGTGTGCTCATGGTTCGTCGCGCGTGTGCGCATCACCGACCTCACCCTCGAAGACGTGCAGGTCATCGGCAAGCCGTCGCTCGCGGGGTCGGGGATGCTGTGGATCAACGCCGACGGCGCGCAGCTGCGCGGGTGCACGGCATCCGACACCCTCGTGATCACCCAGGCGTCCGACAACTCCTCGCGGCCGACTGTGATCGCCGACTCGCACTTCACTTTCATCGCCCCCGGCGAGCTCACCAACGCCACGGTGAAGACGCCCGTCACGTTCGTCGACACCGTGCTCGACCGGGTCGGCGGCATGAAGATCGCGGGCGCGGGAGCGGTCACGTTCCGCGGATCGACCCTCACTGCCGCCGACGACGCGGCACCCATCGTGTCGTCATCGGAGCGACTCCGGTTCGAGGGCTCGACGCTCCGCAACGCCCGCATCGCGGCGGCACGAGGCGAGCGGCAGGCGGTGGAGATCGCGGGTTCGGATGTCGCGAACAAGGGCGGCACCGGTGTCTCCCGGACCGGCGACGGCGAGCTGCACCTGACGCTGTCCGACAGCACCTTCCGCGCGGAGGGGGCGGCCACGCACGTCTCGGTCACGAAGGGCGCGACCCACTATCGCGCGGTCGGCAACCGGTTCGAGGGCGGATCGCTGGAGCTGACGGATGCCGCGTTCGGCACATCTTCCACGCTGCTGCACACCGGCAACGTCGAGACGGGTGTGGCTCGCACGGCCTTCCCCGCCGAGGGCGACCGTATCGTCGACACCGCCAACCTCGCGGTCTGAGCCGATCCGTCCCCGACGCGAGTACGCGAGTTCTGGGCGGGAAGGTCGTGCGCTCCAATGATGGGGTGGCTGCGAACGAGGCCACGGCACTAGTCGATAGACACATAAACGCGGGAGCGTGTCAGACGCGCTCCCGCGCTTATTGCTTTGAACTGCGAAGAGCTTCGGTTCACAACTCCTGGGGGACGGGGGGCGCCGCGTGCCGCTGAGCCCGGATAGCCGAGTTCAGGTACATCGCGGCGACGATCAGCGCCACCACGCCACCGGTGACAGCAAGCGGTGGATCCGGGGAGACAGACGCTCCGATGGCTGCGGTGATGCCTTGGATGAAGAACATTACGCCGAGGAGAATCCCGCTGCCTCGTGTGCTGGTCAGCTTCCACCACGGGCGTGGCGCGTCAGATTCTCCTGCGCCTCGGAATGTTCGAGCCGCCACGACAACGGCCGCCACGAGAGCGACGACTGCCCACGCGAAGCCGAGCTCAAAGCTGATGGCTGCGAGTGGAATCACAGTGAGAGTCATTCCCGCGATGACGATGAGCAAGTACCCGATCTTGGCGGCCGGCGTCTTGATACGCATGATGTTCGTCCTTGCCTACGGCACTGCCGTGTACGTCGTGTAGCTGCAGTAGTTGAACCCGCAGTTGTAGTACGTCACCTTGAGTCGCCACTTGTTCCAGTAGGCCTTCTCGACTTGTGCGGAAGGGGCGAGTCCCAAGCAGGCAATGCTGGCCGGCCACGGAAATTGAAGCAACACTGCATGCGCTGCTGATGCCCTTAAGGCCGTTATACATAGTGACGACCTGTGCTTTGCTGAGGTAGCTTACGTGCGTCGTGTATGTCGGATCAGCGATCACGGGGTAGGTGAAGTTGCTGTCGTGGTCGACGATCTGCGTAAGGGTTTGACCGTTCTGCTCGTAGCGAGTGGGAACGTCCTTGCCAGTTGCGTCTCTTGCCCAGGGAGCTGCGAAGCTTCCCAGGGTCTCGCCGGTTGCGTCATCGATCACAGCCGCGCCACCGTCCCGCAGCACGAGGCTCGAACCCTCGGGAAGGTCGAGGGGATAGTCGTAGCGTGTCGGCGCAATCGCACTATCGATCACGGTCGCAACCTGTACCGAGCCAGAGTCATGCACGAGAACGACACTGCTCGTCGAGTTTCCGTTGTCATACGTGACCGTTCCAGGATCCGTGGAGGAACCATCGCCCGCCTCGTTGGCGAACGGAAGCCCGATCGTCGCCACCCCCTCACCCGCCGAAACGGACACGCCATCGGCGGCAGACGACGACACCTCAACCTCAAGTCGATCGATTGTTACGGTGCGCTCCCCACCAGCTAGTAGCGGGGTGTCGATAGTAGCCGCCACGTCAGCGGGGGCGACCTTTGCAACCGCATCAACCGCGGACTCCTCGTCCGCGATCGCCACGGGGGCAACCCACAAAGTCGACAACAGCACTGCCGCCCCTGTGGCAACACCAACACTTGCCTTCCTCATTCCCGCACGCCGACGCTTCCGTCCGACAGCACGGAAAGGCACTCGGGGCGAGAGTCGCCCCCCGCTGAGCGGCCTGTCGGTCATTCGGGGAACAGCCGACTCCTTGAATCGGTCCGCCCGCTTACCGTGACGGGTTGCCGACCAGCTCTTCACTTCACCGGTGTCTTGGGTCTCTCTCATTTCTGCTCTCCTTTAAGGCCGGGCGCGTCTGACCGAGTGGGTGAATCCGTGAAAAAGCGAGCACTTGAACGAGGAGCCTAACCACGTAACGCGTAGAACGTTACGCGCTATGAGTGAGGGGAACAAGAATTTCATGGCTGGTATTACTGCTCGACATCGCCGACCCTGATGGTCTGAGCCGGATCCGCCACTCCCTGAGTGCGCCAGATGCAGGCGTTGACGGCCTCTCGACGAGAACCTGTGCCCTCTTGGGGGGCTAAGGCGCGGGAATGCCGACGAGTTCCGCGCTGCGCTGCCACAGGGCTTCGGCGAGGTCAGCGTCGTTCGCCTGAGGATTGACCTTCGTGGTGAGCCGGCGCTCGTCGTAGTAGGCGCCGGAGAACCACGTCTCATCGGGGGTTCCCTCGATGAACCAGCGGAGAGTCTCGCCTCCCTTGTCGGCGCCGATGAGCATGAGGTGCTTGAGGGGCGTGCGGTAGAGGAGCCGCATGATGCTCGACGAGTCCGAGGCGAAGTTCGTCTGCACGGTGCCGGGGTGGAAGGCGACCGCGCTCAGCCCGTCGGCATGGAACTTCGTGTGCAGGCTCTTGGCGAAGAGCACGTTGGCGAGCTTCGCGTCGCCGTAGGCCTTGTTCGGGCTGAAGCGTCGGCGGTTGTCGAGGTCGTTGACGTTGAGATGGCCGAAGAGGCGGTGGGCGATGCTCGAGGTGTTGATGACCGCGCCTTCGACCTTGAGAAGGTGCGGGAGCAGCAGGTTCGTGAGCAGGAACGGCGCCAGGTGATTGACCTGCATCGTCTTCTCGAACCCGTCGACCGTGGGGGTCTGATCCCCGAAGATGCCACCGGCGTTGTTCGCCAGCACGTCGATGCCGCCGTCACCGACGACATCCACGATCTGCTCGGCGAGCGTGCGCACGTCATCGAGGCGGGTGAAGTCGGCGGTGAACCAAGCGGCCCCGGTCTCCTCGGCGACGGCGCGGGTCTTCTCGACCGACCGCCCGACGAGGATCATCCGGTCCGACGACGACGACGACCTGAGCTGGCGGGCGGCCGCCGCGCCGATCCCGTCGGATGCTCCGGTGAGGACGATCGTCTTGTGCGGCACGGGTCGCGTCACTCGGCCTCGGCCGTGGGGGTGATGCGCTCGACCGCCCTGGTCACGTGCTCGGCGATCACCGCCTGCGCCCGCTCGGGATCACCGCTCGCGATGGCGTCGACGATCTGCTGGTGACTGCGCACGTGCCCCTCCTGCTCGGTGGGGTCGAGTGCGGCGTTGGCGGCGTGCAGGAATCCGGTGATGCGACCGCGAAGCTGTCCGCTCAGTTCATCGAGGAAGCGGTGCTCGGCCAGATCGGCGAGGGCTTCGTGGAAGAGGCGGTCCTGGCGCAGCACCTCGTCGATGTCGCCGGGCGCGGCATCCGACATCGCCTGGATGATGGCGCCGAGCCGGGCGGCCGACTCCTCGTCCCAGCGCTCCTGCACGCGGATCGCCATGAACTGCTCGAGCACGATGCGCAGGCTCGAGATCTCCTCCAGATCCTGCGCGCTCAGCTGTGCGACGCGGGCGCCTCGACGAGGTTCGCGCGTGATGAGGCGCTCTTCGGCGAGGCGGGTCAGGGCTTCGCGCACGGGGATGTGGCTGACGCCGAGCCGCTCGGCGAGCTTCCTCTCGACGAGGCGATCGCCGGGGGCGAGCTCTCCGGAGTGGATGGCCGAGCGCAGCTCGTTCGTGACCTGTTCGGCGATGTTGTGATCCGAGACGCTGCGCATCGGGTGCCCTTCTCGATCCGCGGTGCCGTCTCGTCGAGCGGGCGCGCATTCGTTCGCTCGATGCTATGGCATTTCCCCCAGGAGTGGACAAGCGCCCCGTTTTGCTAGATGCTATAGCAAGCTCAGCACAGTCGATGACAAAGGAGTTGTCATGTCCAGGAATGGAATCGCCCCTGATGCCCGCACGTCGGAGGAGGTGGGGGCATCCGCCATGAAGAAGGCGATCTGGCGCCTCGGTCCGTTCCTCGGACTGCTGTACCTCGTGGCCTACATGGACCGCAACAACGCCGGCTTCGCGAAGCTGGAGATGACGACGGCGCTGCAGATCACCGAAGCCGCGTTCGGATTCGCCGCCGGCATCTTCTTCATCGGATATCTGCTGTTCGAGGTCCCCAGCAACCTGCTCCTCGAACGATTCGGCGCCCGCAAGTGGATCGCGCGCATCATGGTCTCCTGGGGCCTCGTCGCGGCGCTGACCGCCTTCGTGCAGGATGCGACGCAGTTCGCGATCGCCCGGTTCATCCTCGGTATCGCCGAAGCCGGCTTCTTCCCCGGTGTGCTCCTCTACCTCACGCTGTGGTTCCCGCGGCAGTACCGCACGCAGGTGCTCGCGGTGTTCGTGCTGTCGAACCCGATCGCGAACGCGGTCGCCGCGCCGCTTTCCGGATGGATGCTCGAGCTGCACGGCATGTGGGGCCTCGACGGCTGGCAGCTCGTCTTCCTGCTGCAGGGTCTTCCTGCCGTGCTCCTGGCCTTCGTCGTCTTCTTCTGGCTGCCCGACCGCCCGCAGGACGCCCGGTGGCTGGACCCGACCGAGCAGCGGTGGATCAACGACACCCTCGCCGCCGAGACCGCCGCGACCGAGCAGAAGCACGGGCGCCTGCGCCTGCGCGAGGTGTTCAGCAACGGACGTCTGTGGACCCTGATCGTGCTGTTCTTCGGTGTCGTGTTCGGTGCCTACGGGCTGGGCATGTGGCTGCCGACGATCGTGAAGAGCATGGGCGACTTCTCCAACTCCACGACCGGGTGGCTCGTCGCGCTGCCGAACCTGTGCGCCGCACTGGTCATGCTGCCCTGGGAGCGCGCCGCCAGGAAGCAGGGCAACATCCCCCTGCAGATCGGCATCACCCTCACCATCACCGCGCTCTCGCTCATCGCGGCGGTTGCCGCGCAGGGCACGCCCATCCTCGCGCTCGCCGCGCTGTGCGTCGGCATGTCGGCGCTGTTCTCGACGACGCCGCTGTTCTGGAGTCTGCCGCCCATGGTGCTCACCGGCACGGCGGCGGCCGCCGGGCTCGCCTTCATCAACTCGGTCGGCAACCTCGCCGGATTCGCCGGTCCGTACGCGATCGGCTGGATCAGTGAGACCACCGGTTCCGCGATCTGGGGGCTGCTCCTCATCGCGGCTCTCACGCTGCTCGGAGCGACCATCGCGTTCGTGCTGAGCCGGCGGGCCGACTTCACGGTTCCGGCCGAAGTGCTGTTGAAGGCGGACGCGAAGTCCGGGGTGCGGTGATGTCCCGCCCCGCTGCGGCACCCGCGCGGGCAGCGCGTGCCGATCGCCGACGTGCGGAGGAGTGCGTGACCGCGGTGTTTCGCGCGCCGGCGCGGATGGCGCCGGGTACGCGACGAGAGCGTGACCTCAGGGAGCGACCGCGTAGTGGCTCGAGATCGCCACGCGGTTCCAGGCGTTGATCACAATGACCAGCCAGGAGATCGCGGAGATCTCCGGCGCGGTGAGGACGGCGTCGACATCCACTGCGCGGTGTGCGTCGGTCGCATCCTGCGAGATGCTCGTGAGTCGTTCGGCGAGGACGAGCGCGGCCTTCTCCTTCTCGGTGAAGTACTGCGACTCCCACCAGGCGGCGACGAGTGCGAGCCGGTCGGCGGACTCGCCGTGGGCGATCGCGTCGCGCGAATGCATGCGCAGGCAGAACGCGCACCCGTTGATCTGCGATGCCCTGATCTTGACGAGCTCGATGAGGAGCGGGTCCAACCCGGCCGCCGCGGCCTCGGCGTGGGCCGTCTCATCGAGCGCGGAGAGACTCTGGTAGGTGGCCGGATTGAGCTTGCCGAGGTTGACGTGTGTCATGGGTGTCGGCCTTCCTGGTCGAGTGTTCGCGCCTGGTGGGACGGGCGCGGCGCCCAGGAACCGACATCCCCGTCGGGTGGACGCTTGTCCGGGCGCAGTACGTCCGACCCTATCGGCGCACGTCGCTCGCGCGGCGGCGGCCACCCGACTACGCTTGCTATAGCAAATCTTCCGAACTTCGAGGAGCCGATGTGAGCAGTGGAGAACGGGTGTCGTCCACCATGGTCGGAGACCGCATCCGCATCCCCCGCACGAGGGCGCGCATCGGCGTCGCCCGGCGCGACATCACCCCGCCGATCGGCATCCGCGCCAAGAACTGGGGTCCCGCCGACTGGGAGCGCTCCGAAGGGGCGCACCGTCCGTTCGAGCTGACCGCGCTCGCCGTGATCGGCGGTGACGAGCGCCCACGCGTGCTGCTCGCGGTCGACGGCACGTGGTGGCGTCGCGTCGCCGATGAGCAGGGTGTGCGTGGGGCGATCCTCGACGGTCTCGGCCTCGATCCCGACCAGCTGATGCTCTCGCTCTCGCACACCCACGCGGGCGCCGTGCTGTGCGCCGCCGACGCGCACCTTCCGGGTGGCGAGCTGATCCCGGGGTACCTCGAGGCGCTCGCCGCGGCGGGTGTCGGGGCCGGACGCGAGGCGCTCGACGGGGCGGTCCCCGGACTCATCGAGTGGACCACCGGGAGCTGCGCCTTGGCCGCCGATCGCGAGCTCGACGTCGACGGGCGGGCGCTGGTGGGCTACAACCCCGCCGGCGAAGCCGACGACACGGTGACGATCGGGCGCCTCAGCGTCGATGGCGCGGTGCGCGGCACCCTCGTGAACTACGCGTGCCACCCGACGACGCTCGCCTGGCAGAGCAGGGAGGTCTCTCCGGACTACGTCGGCGCGATGCGCGAGATCGTCGAGTCCGCCACGGGCGCACCGTGTCTGTTCGTGCAGGGAGCATCGGGCGAGCTGGCTCCGCGCGAGCAGTACACCGGTGACGTCGCGATCGCCGACCGCCACGGACGCTCGCTCGGCCACGCGGTGCTCGCCGCCCTCGATGCCCTGCCCGCCCCGGGGGACGAGCTGGCGCTCGACGGTGTCGTGGAGTCCGGCGCCCCGCTCGCGATCTGGACCGGACGGGCAGCTCTCGGCGGAGACGGAGCGGCCGGGGCGGTGACGAGCGTCGAGCTGCCGCTGCGCGACCTGCCGACCCTCGACGAACTCGCCGAGGAGTGGAAGGACATCGACCCGCGCTCGCGCGAGGAGCGTCTCGGGCGCGCCCGGAACCTGCGTGACGGATACATCGACGGTCCGACCGTGCCGCATCCGGTCTGGGCCTGGTGTCTCGGGGATGCCGTGATCGTCGGGCATCCGGGTGAGGCGTACTCGCGATTGCAGACGACGCTGCGCGCGCGCTTCCCTGAGGTGCCGATCGTCGTGATGAACCTCACGAACGGCCCGGGCTTCGTGTATCTGCCCACGCGGGATGCCTACGACCGCGGGGCGTACCAGGCGTGGCAGACGCCCCTGGCACCGGGCGCGCTCGACCTGCTCGAAGAGCACGTGATCGCCGTCGTGGCCGATCTGCTCGACCGCTGAGCTCCCCTTCGAATCGCGTGAATGGTCTGATCTCGGTTCGGGATGCGCCCGTTCAGGCGATTCGAAACCTGAGACACCCCACACCCACCTAAGCTTGCTATAGCAAATCTCGAACCTGAGGAGAGCAATGACCGCCCCCACCCCTGTCGGCTCCGTCGCCGTCGTCACCGGAGGATCTGCCGGAATCGGCTGGGAGATCGGTCAGCGCCTCGCCGCCGACGGCTACGTCGTGGTCGCCGCCGACCGCGTGCCCGGTCTCACCGCGGGCGACAACCCCGCGGGCATCCTCTGGCGCGAGCTCGATGTGACCGACCACGACGGCGTCGACCGGGCCTTCGGCGAGATCGAGGCCGAGCTCGGACCGATCGAGGTGCTCGTGAACAACGCCGGCATCCAGCGCCATCGCGGCATCGAAGATCTCAGCTGGGACGAATGGTCGGCCGTGGTCGACGTCAACCTGCACGGCGTCTTCTCGGCCCTGCAGGCGGCAGGAAGACGGATGCTGGAGCGCGGCGAGGGTCGCATCGTGAACATCTCCTCGATCTCGTCACGCGGCTCGGCCGGTCGCGCGCCCTATGCCACGACCAAGGCTGCGGTGATCGGACTGACCTCGACCGCGGGTGCCGAATGGGCATCGCGAGGGGTGCGGGTCAACGCCGTGGCCCCCGGCTACGTCGACACCGGTGTCTTCCGCCAGGGGGTCGAGGCGGGCACGCTCAGCCTCGACACGATCCTGTCGCGCATCCCGGCGAAGCGCCTGGCCGAGGCGAGTGAGATCGCCGCCGCGGTCAGCTTCCTCGTCTCCGACCAGTCGCGCTACATGAACGGCCAGACGCTCTACGTCGACGGCGGCTTCATGGTCGACTACGGCGTGCCGCTGGCGAAGAAGCCCGAATGACGACGATCGCCCGCATCGACACGGCCACGGCCGTGCTGCCGCTCCCGGCGCCGCTGCACCTGGGCGCGATGACCGTGACCCGCCGTGAGTACAGCGCGGTACGGGCGACGGCTGACGACGGTGCGACCGGGGTGGCCTACTGCCTCTCGCGCGAGGCGCCGATGGCGGAGATCGTCGACCGCCTCGTCGCCGCGCACGCGGTGGGTGCGGATGCCGACGACCCCACCGCGACCTGGGAGCGGATGCTGCGCGGCAGTGCCATCGTCGGTCGAGTCGGGCTGGTGCGGCGTGCGATCGGCCTGGTCGACATCGCGCTGTGGGATATCGCGGCGCGGCGTGCGGGTGTGCCGTTGTGGTCCCTGCTCGGCACCGGCGACGCTCCGCGTACGTCGATGCTGGTCGCCGCGTATCCGTCCGCGGAGCGCGCTCCGCGTGAGGTCGCAGACGAGGTTCTGGTGCAGGCCGACGGCTGGTCGAACGTGAAGATCTCCCGCATTCCTGATCCGGCATATATGCGAGAGCTGCTCGCCCTGCTGAACGCCGAGCTCCCCGATGCGACCGGTCTGGTCGTGGATGTGGGCTTCGGCTGGCCGGACGCCGACACGGCTCTGCGGGAGATCGCGCAGTGGGGCGACCCGCAGCTGGCCTGGCTCGAAGACCCGCTGCTCCCCGAAGACGCCGAGGGTGTCGCGCGCATCCGTCGGGAATCGGGGCTCCCGGTCTCGGTCGGTGACGAGGTCACCGACCCTGCCGTGCTGAAGGCGCTGGTCGAGGTGGGCGGCGTCGATGTGCTGCGGCTCGATGTGGTCGCGATCGGCGGGATCACGCCCGCGCGCGAGATGATCGCCTGGGCGGCCGAGCGTGGTGTACCCGTCTCCGGGCACGTCTATCCTGAGGTCACCGCGCACCTGGGTATCGGCGTCGAGACCTTCGCGCGGGACGTCAACCCGTACGACCCCGCGCCTTCGTTCATCCTGGGCGGCCCGTCGTTCGAGGGCCGGGTGCGTCCGACGCATGCAGTGGGCCTCGGCTTCGCGCTCGATCCGACGGTCTTCCGATTCGAGAGGGACTGAGATGGCAGACTCCCCGCACAGTGTCGTTGCTCGCAGTGTCGCCGCCCGCAGTGCCGTCGTGACCGGCAGCGGCAAGGGCATCGGCCGCGCGATCGCGGAACGCCTCACCGCCGACGGCTGGATCGTGGTCGGGCTCGAGCGTTCGCCGGGATCCTGCACGGTCGAAGACGGCATCGTGGCCGAGGTGGTGCTGGGTGACGCGGCCGATCGCACGTCGCACGAGCATGCCGCCGCGGCCGCCCGCGATAGGGCGCCCCTCGCCGGCTGGGTGAACAACGCCGGCATCACCAAGCGCACCCCGCTGCACGACCTCGACGAGGCCACCGTGCGCGAGGTGCTCGACATCAACGGCTTCGGGTACATCTGGGGCTGCTCGACCGCGGTCTCGGCGTTCGTCGACCAGGGTGTCGCGGGCGCGATCGTGAACATCGGCTCGATCCACGGACGCTCCAGCTTCACCGACCACGCCGCATACGAGTTCACCAAGGGCGGCATCGACGCTCTCACCCGCAGCGTGGCCGTGACGTATGGCGGTCTCGGCATTCGTGCCAACACCGTCGCGCCGGGAGGGGTGCGCACCCCGCACCTCGAAGCGCAGATCGCGACGTCGGCCGATCCTGCCGCTGAGGAGCGTGCGCTCGCGGAGGGGCCGCCCATGGGCCGCATCGCCCGCGCCGAAGAGGTGGCCGCGGTGGTGGCGTTCCTCCTCTCGGACGAGGCCCCGTACCTGTCGGGGCAGTCGATCGCGGTCGACGGGGCGTGGACGGCATCCTTCGGGGATATCGCCATCGACCCGGCCCTGCGGGAGCGCTTCGGGGGCTGAGAGGCGCGTCGGCTCGGAGGAGAACCCCGCGATGGGTGAAACCTCGCCGCAGGATTCTCCGCTAGACGCCGAGTCCTCCGCACTTCGCGGTGCACCCGATTCGGCGCCGTGTGCGGTCGATCACAGACCGCGCGCGGTACGTCTCCTACCGTCGGATCATCCGTTCGATGACAGGAGAGCCACCATGACCGCTCACGCTTCCACCTCCACCTCAAGCCCCGGCTCCCAAGCCGTCGGCCTCGGACGGCGAATCCTTGCCGGTGCCCTCGGCGGCATCGCCGGCGGGCTCGTCTTCGGGGCGATGATGGCGACCATGGGGATGCTGCCCATGCTCGCCGGGATGGTCGGCTCGACCTCGCCGTGGGTGGGCTTCGGGATCCACATGATGATTTCCGTGTTCTTCGGGGTCGTCTTCACCGCGGTCGCTTCTCGCTGGCTGCGCACCTGGGGTACGGGTCTGCTCGTCTCGATGCTCTACGGAATCGTGCTGTGGGTCGTCGGCCCTCTCGTCGTGATGCCGATGATGATGGGCGGGCCGTTGTTCGCCTTCACCGCAGGGAGCATGATGTCTCTCATGGGACACGTGATCTACGCTCTGGTGCTCAGTGCGGTCGCCGTACCGATGCTGCGACGACGTTCATGAGTGGCGAGGTTCCGGCGGTGAGCGGCCTTGGGGGTCCGGCGTCGTGGTCCCCGATCAGTGGAGGTGCCGAGGGGGTAGGCCCCTCGGAGGTGCCACCTGACCCCTTCTCCTGCCTGCGTGAGGTCGACCTATTCGCCGATCTGTCGCCGGCGGAGATGGACCGTATGGATCAGATGGCGCCGGCCACCCTGGTGCGCCGTGGGCAGCTACTCTACAGCCAGACGGATCCGGTCCGGTCCCTGTTCATCCTGAAGAGCGGAAGAGTGCGCATCTTCCGTCTGGGAGAGGACGGCAAGGCGCTCACGCTCGCGATCCTCGAGCCGGGCGCGGTGTTCGGTGAGATGGTCCTCGTCGGTCAACGCATGTACGACAGCTACGCCGAGGCGATCGATGACGCGCTGGTCTGCCGGCTCGGCACCGTCGACGTCGAACGGCTGCTGCTGGCCGATGTGCGGGTCGCCGTGCGTGTGGCGCGGATCCTCGGCGAACGCGTCGGGGAACTCGAAGACCGCCTCACGGATCTCGCGCTGCGACCGCTCGCTTCTCGGGTCGCGGTGACGCTGCTGAACCTGGCGCGGCTGCCGCGGGGCTCCGGCCCGTTCGCCAGGGCTCCCGAGGTGCGGCTCACCCACGAGCAGATCGCGGGGGTGATCGGCGCGACGCGCGAGGCGACCAGCCGTGTGCTCAGCGACTTCGCCGAGCGTGGCCTCGTGCGTCAGACCCGGGGGCGCATCCTCATCGCTAACCCGAGCGGGCTGCGCCGCCTCGGTCGTGAGACGGTCTGACGGCATGCGTCGTCACTCCGTCATAGCCAGCCTGGACGGCATCGTCCTCGCCCGCACCGAACGCGCATTGCGCATCGAGGGGAACTACTACATCCCCGAAGGAGACGTGAGGGTGACGCTGCGATCCAGCGTCCTCACCACCCTCTGCGTCTGGAAGGGGGTCGCGCGATATCGCCACCTCGAGCTGGACGACCGGACTCTTCCCGATGCCGCATGGACTTATCCGCTCCCGTCCCCGCTCGCCTGGCCGATCCGGCGGATGATCGCCTTCGCACCAGGCAGCGGTGTCGTCGTCCACAGAGCGAAGGAGTACAGGCCCTGAGCATCGACGCATTGGAGTCACCGCAGATAGGCGTCCACGAGCAACGCCCCGCGGATCACCCGCAGTTCGTCGATGATGCGGGCGCTGCTCTTCGCGCCCACCGAAGACAGGGCGAGGTCGTGCGGACCGAGGGGTTCGAGCTTCCCGGTGCGGATCCGGATCACCTCCCAGCCCGCGGCACGCAAGGCGCGGTCCTTGCGCAGATCCGCGTCCTGTCGCTTGCCGACATGCTCCAGGCCGTGACGGCCGACGGTGTCGTACTCGAGCGCGACCCTCAGTTCCGGGAACACGATGTCGGGCCAGACCTCGGTGTGGCGGAAGAACGGGCGCGAGACCTTCACGGCGTTCATGGCCGTGTCGAACTCGATCACGGTCCCGAGCTCCGCGCGTAGACGGCGCTCTGCCGCGGATGCCGGGCGAGGTGCACACTCGCTCACGAACGCGGTCCCGGCAGGCAGGTCAGGCGTCTTCGTGCAGAGCGCAGGCGCGGGGCGACGGGGCTTTCGGGGAAGCGCGCGAGCTTCGCCGAGCACGACCGGCTGCGGACGGGCGAGCGCAGAGCACTCCGGGCACCACGCCGAGCGACGCCGCACCGATCCCGACGCTCGCGCTGCTCAGTCGGGGTGGCGGCGAACCGATGCCCGACCGCGCATTCCCAGCAGAGGAGCACGTCGGCGGCGAGCGGGATCTGCGACAGGGCGATGCCGTGGTTCAGCTCCGGGTGGTACTGCCGGATCAGTTCCGGATACGCCGCCCACCCGGCGCGGTAGGTGCCGCGGTCATACGGAACCGCGCGACCGCGGGAGAACTGCCGTCGCGCCCACCACTTCATCACCGGTTCCGGCACGCGCCGACGATATCCCCGAGCACGGACACCGCGCAGCCGCCTCCGGCTGCCCCTGCCGGTGTCCCCGGTTCGTGCGACGATCCGCGTATCGACGGGAGAGCGGATGCGTGGGGAAGCGACGGTGCTGCACGCCGATCTCGACGCGTTCTACGCGTCGGTCGAGCAGCGCGATGCACCGGAACTGCGTGGTCGACCCGTCATCGTGGGCGGTGGTGTCGTGTTGGCGGCGAGCTACGAGGCGAAGGCGCGGGGCGTGCGCACCGCCATGGGCGGCCGACAGGCGCGGGAGCTCTGCCCGGATGCCGTCGTCGTCCCGCCGCGCATGGAGGCGTACTCCGCCGCGAGCAAAGATGTGTTCGCGATCTTCCGTGACACCACCCCACTCGTGGAGGGCCTCTCCATCGACGAGGCGTTCCTCGAGGTCGGGGGTCTGCGACGGATCGCCGGAACCCCTGAGCAGATCGCGGCACGACTGCGCGAACGCGTGCGTGCGGAGGCAGGACTCGCCATCTCGGTCGGCGTCGCCCGCACGAAGTTCCTCGCGAAGGTCGCCAGTGCCGTGAGCAAACCCGACGGCCTGCTGGTCGTGGAGCCCGAGCGCGAGGAGGAGTTCCTGCTTCCCCTTCCGGTCGAGCGGCTATGGGGCGTGGGGGCGGTGACGGCCGAGAAGCTGCACCGCTACGGCATCCGCACTGTCGGCGAACTCGCTGAGCTGGAGGCCGCCACCGCCGAGCGGATGCTGGGCAAGGCCGCGGGCGCCCACGTGCACGCGCTCGCTCGCCTGCGGGATCCGCGTCCGGTCGACACCACTCGTCGCCGCGGATCCATCGGCTCGCAGCGCGCTCTCGGCACCCGCCCTCGCTCGCCCGAGGAACTCGACCTCATCCTCACCCAGATCGTCGACCGGCTCGGTCGCCGCCTCCGCGACGGCGATCGTGTGTGTCGCACCGTCGTGCTGCGTCTGCGCTTCGGCGACTTCTCGAAGGCCACCCGCTCCCGCTCGCTCCGCGCGCCGACTGACCGCACCGCCGTGCTGCTCACCCTCGCACGCACGCTGCTCGCCGGGGCGCAGACCGAGATCACCGACCGCGGCATCACCCTGATCGGCATCTCGCTGTCGCAGCTCGACCACGCCGACCGCGTGCAGCCCGAGCTGCCGATCGACTGGGGCGATGAGGCACGCCTCGACACGGTGCTCGACACCCTGCGCGACCGGTACGGTGCGAGCTCCGTCTCGCGGGCGGCCCAGCTCGGCCGCGACCCGGGGTGGTCTTCGCCGATCCTGCCTGAGCACGAGTGAACCGCACGACGCTCAGGCTTCTCGCGCCGGTCCGGTATCTTGAGCTCGACGGCGCCGAGCCGAAGAAGGGCGCAGCCGCAGATGAACGCACTCAGCCGGACGGGATGGGTCCTGGTGGTGCTGGTGCGTGGGCTCCTGCTCTGGGTCCTGATCCCCTTCGCCTTCCTCTCCTGGCTCCTCGTCCATTCGTGGGCGCAGAAGGCTTTGCGTCGGCAGGTTCTCTGCTGGTACGACGCGCATCTGACCCTGGGGCTCGCGAGAGGGCCGTTCCGCCTGATGATCGCTCCCGAGCATCGGCGCTTCGAACGGATTCCGAGGATGGTCACGGTGGAGCCTCGAAAGGCCAGTCTCTTCGGCGCGGACGCCATCGAGGTTTTCGAGTTGGTGTGACGGGGTGAGTCGAATCACCGCGAGCTTTGACAGCCTTTACAGGTTTATCCATCATTGATAAACCTCGCTAATGATGTCAAGATCTCTGAATGGATCGTGCGCGGAACCCCTACACGCCCAACGCCGGTGCGCAGCCCTCTTATCTGGCGGGACGACGCGTAGAGCTCGAGGACTTCGATGTCATGCTCAAGCGACTCGCCGCCGGCCGCCCCGAGAAGGCGATGGTCGTTACCGGCCTGCGCGGTGTGGGGAAGACGGTGCTCCTGCGTTCCTATGAAGACCAGGCCGATGCGCTCGGTTGGCGGGCGGTTTCCGCCGAGGTGTCGAAGAACACTGCATTTGGACCGCAACTCGCGGCGTTGGTGCGGAAGGCGCTCTTTCAAGTTTCCCCTCGAGCCCGCTGGGATGCGCGCGCCAAGCACGCCGCCGGGATCGTGAAGTCGTTCTCTCTGACGGTCCAGCCTGATGGCTCACTCACGGGAGGTCTCGACGTCGACCCTGAGTACGGATTCGCCGATACGGGAGTCCTGATCGATGACCTGCCCGACGTCTTCGAGGCGATCGGTGAGGCTGCGCGTGACCGCGGCACCGGGGTCGTCTTCCTCCTAGACGAGATTCAATTCCTTTCTGCTCAGGAACTTGAAGCGCTGCTGGCTTCGGTGCATCGCGCTACTCAGCGAAAGCTGCCGGTCACCTTCTCCGGGGCTGGACTCCCTCAACTACCTGGACTCGCGGGCGACGCCAAGTCGTATGCAGAACGACTTCTTCGATACGTCGCGATCGAAGAGCTACGCGAGGGCGATGCACTCGATGCGATCGTTACGCCAGCGGCGCAGGAGGGGGTGGTCTTCGAGGCCGCTGCGGCGCAGGCCGTCTTTCGCTACACCGAAGGGTATCCGTACTTCATCCAAGAGTTCGGGCGCGCGGCGTGGAACGTCGCGGAGGGACCGACCGTCACTCTGGCTGATGTTGAGGCGGCCTTGATCGAGGTCGAGACCGAACTCGATGAGAGCTTCTTCAAGACCAGGGTCCAGAGGTCCACGAAGGAAGAGCTGCGCTACATGCGCGCGATGGCAGAACTCGGACCTGAAGCACAGAAGGCGGGCGCTGTGGCAGAGGTGTTGGGCAAGACTTCCGAACAAGTGGCGCCCCTTCGCTCAAGGTTGATCAACAAGGGCCTCTTGTACACACCGGACTTCGGTTACGCGAAGTTCACCGTTCCGCAGTTTGACCGGTTCATGAAGCGCTACATGCCGCTCAATAGCGCCTGACCCGCCAGGAGGTCCGTGCGTCTCAGGCCTTGAGCATCGACGCCCGGGCGATCAGCCCGTCGACCACGTCGAATGTCGCGATGGTCTCGGTGGCGACGCCCGCGTTGATGACCTGCTCCTGCGCAACGACCCACCGTGAGCCGAACAGCACGCTCGTCTCGATCACGCATGACAGCTCGGGGTTCTGCAGTCGCGGCTCGTAGAACGCGCGGATCGCGGCGGTGCCGACCACGGGTTCGGGCGCGACGCCGGTGATCACGGCATCCGAGGCGTAGGTTGCGACGAACGCATCCAGGTCGTGCGCGTTGAAGGCGTCGAGTTGAGCCTGCACGGTATCCAGGGCAGAGCGATCCAGGGCGGTGTGGTCAGTCAATGCGAACTCCTCCGTTGACGTCGTAGGTGGCGCCGGTGATGAAGCGGGCACGCTCCGATGCGAGCGATGCGATGATCCAGGCGACGTCTTCCGGCTGCCCGAATGCGCCGAGCGGGATTCCGGCTTCGAGCTTCTCGCGTCCCGCGCCCTGCAGCTGGTCGGTGATCGCGCTCGCGACCGGACCGGGGGTGACGGCGTTCACGCGGATGCCCTCTGCGGCCAGGTGCCGGGCGAAGCTGCGGGTGATCGCGAGGATCGCTCCCTTGCTGGCGGCGTAGTGGATGCCGGTCTGCAGCGCGCCGACCTGGCCGGCGATCGAGGCGATGTTGATCACCGAGCGGTCGCCCTCCGCTGCCCGGAGCAGCGGGAGGGCGCCGCGGGTCAGGAAGAAGGCGCCGCGGGCGTTGGTCTCCAGGACCATGTCCCACTCGTCGAACTCGATGTCGTCGTAGGGCGTGTACGGGCAGACGCCGCCGTTGTTCACGAGCACGTGCAGAGAGCCCCACGCGGCCGTGATCTCGTCGACCAGCGCGTCGATCGATTCGCGCTCACGCAGGTCGAGGCGCGAGACGTGCGCCTCGGGCGCCCCGGCCGCGCGGCACTCCTCGGCGATGCGGAGGGCTTCGGCTTCCCGTCCGGCGTAGGTGATCCAGAGGGCGGCGCCCTCGCGGGCGAGTTCGAGGGCGGCGGCGGTTCCGATACCGGAACTGGCCCCCGTGATCAGTGCGCGGCGAGCAGTCATGAATTCGATGCTATAGCAAACCATGAAACAAAAGCAGTGTCGTACATTGGCTTGCTAGATGCTATAGCATCGCTCTCATGACCGAGCCATTCATCCTCGTCAGCGACTGCGACCTGCCAGGGACCGTCATCGAAGACACCCTCCGACAGGCGGGGCTGCGTGCCGAGCGCGCCGCTTCCGGCAGCCTCGACGCCATCGCCGCCCGCGGAGCTGAGGCCGAGGGCCTCGTCGTGCAGTGGGCGCAGATCACCGGCGAGGTGATGGACCGGATGCCGAACCTCCGCATCATCAGCCGCGTCGGCATCGGGTACGACATGGTCGATGTCGAGGCGGCGACCGCCCGCGGCATCGCCGTCGCGAACACCCCGAGCTACTGCATCGAAGAGGTCGCCGCGCACACGATCGCCATGATCATGACGCAGGCCCGCGGTCTCTCCGCCTACGACCGCGCCGTGCGGGCCGGCACCTGGAAGGCCGTCGACGCCCGTCCGCTCGCCGTGCGGCCCTCGGCCACGACCGTCTCGGTGCTCGGATTCGGGCGCATCGGCTCGATGGTGGCCCGCGGCTGCCGCGCCCTCGGCTTCCGCGTGCTCGTCGCCGACCCCTACGCCTCCGTCGATGCCGTGCGCGAGGCCGGATGCGAGCTCGTCGCGATTCCGGATGCCGTGGCGCACGCCGACATCCTGACGCTGCACGTGCCGCTGACCGAGGCGACCAGGCATCTGATCGATGCCGCAGCCCTCGCGACCATGAAGAAGGGCGCCGTCGTCGTGAACACCTGCCGTGGGCCGCTCATCGACGAGGACGCCCTCGCGGCCTCGCTCCGTGCCGGGCACCTGGGCGCTGCCGCGCTCGACGTATTCGCGGGCGAGCCGCTCGCCGCCGACTCCCCACTGCGTGATCTCGAACAGGTGCTGCTCACCCCGCACGCCGCCTGGTACTCACCCGAGGCACTTGCTGATCTCCCTGTGCACGCGGCCGAGAACATCATCCGGTACCTCGTCGGCGAGCAGGTGCCGATCGTCAATCCCGACTTCGTCGCCGCGCGCTGACCGGAGGCCACTCATGGAACTTCTGCGACTCGGCCCCATCGGCCACGAACGTCCGTACGTCCGGGAAGCCGGCACCGCGTACGATCTCTCCTCCGTCACCCCGGACATCGACGGCGCCTTCCTCGCCTCCGACGGCATCGCCCGGGTTCGCGCGGCTCTGCGCCGCGGCGAGCTTCCCGCGGCCGACGTCGAAGGACTGCGCATCGGCGCCCCGATCGCCCGTCCGACCGCTGTGGTCTGCATCGGCCAGAACTATGCGGCCCACGCGGTCGAGTCCGGATCCGAGCCACCAGAGCATCCGGTGATCTTCTTCAAGCATCCGAACACCGTGGTCGGCCCGAACGACGTCGTGCTGCTGCCGCCCGGGGCGGAGAAGGTCGACTGGGAGGTGGAGCTGGCGATCGTGATCGGCAAGACCGCCCGCTACCTGTCGTCTCCAGATGCCGCGCGCGAGGTCATCGCCGGATACACGATCTCGAACGATGTCTCGGAGCGGGCGTACCAGCTCGACGTGTCGGGCGGACAGTGGTCGAAGGGTAAGTGCTCCGAGACGTTCAACCCGCTCGGGCCCGCGCTCGTCCCCGCCGACGAGGTCGACCCGCAGGCGCTGCGGCTGCGGTCATTCGTGAACGGCGAGCCGCGGCAGGACTCCTCCACCGCCGACATGATCTTCCCGGTGCTGCAGATCGTGCACGAGCTGAGCCAGTACCTGGTGCTCGAGCCCGGCGACGTGATCAACACCGGCACCCCACAGGGCGTCGCGTTGTCGGGCCGTTTCCCGTATCTGCAGGACGGCGACGAGATGACGATCGAGATCGAGGGGCTGGGACGCCAGCATCAGCGCACCGAGCGGATGCACCTGGGCTGAGTCCGACTCCCACCCGGCGGCCTGTATCCGGGGCACGGTTCCTTTTGCTGAGTGCACCGTGCCCCGGGTAGAGGCCGCCGGGTGCTCCCCGGCCGAGACGCCGTCTCAGCCGGCGAAGGGGGTGACAGGGATGCCGCGCACACCCGGTCGCACGGAGAACACCGATCCCGCGGGGGTGCCGTGGTCGGCGGGCAGTCCCTGCGCCGAGGTGGTGATGTAGAGCGTTCCGAGGTCGTCGTCGCCGAACGTGCACGCGCTCACCTGCGGCACGGGCAGCTCGATCGTCGCGACCTGCGCTCCGCCCGCGTCATAGCCGCGCACCGCAGCGCCGCCCCACAGCGCGACCCAGACGCTGCCGTCGGCGGCGACCGTCAGACCGTCGGGTAGTCCGTCGTCTTCGGGGATCAGGGCGAATGCGCGGCGGCCGCGAAGCTCGCCGTCGGTCACGTCGAACACATCGATCCGGTGCGTCGCGGTGTCGACGTAGTACGCGCGACGGCCGTCCGGGGCGAACCCGATGCCGTTCGAGACCGTCGCCCGGGGCAGCACTGTCTCGATGTCGAGGTCGGCATCGAGGCGCAGCACACGTCCGGCGTCGGGTGCCGCGTCGTAGGCCATCGAGCCCGCGAGCAGTCGGCCGCGGGGGTCGCAGCATCCGTCGTTCATGCGCACGCGCGGGTCGTCGAGCAGCGTCGTGACGGGACGGGCCTCGCCGTCGACGTCATCGGCCAGATACACGGTGCGGGCGCCGACGGCGATGAGGCCGCCGCCGGCGCGGGGGCGCGCGAATGCCAGGTACTCGTCGTCGATGTGGTGGCGGGTCACGCCGTCGGCGCGGAGGGTGAGCAGGTCGCCTGCGTCGCCGTCGACCCAGCGCAGTCCGCCCCCGCCCGGCCACCAGACGGGACCTTCGGCATGATGGGCGATCGGACCGGTGACGTTCTCCGGGATCATGCGTCTTCTTCCGTGCGCGGTGGGGCGGCATCGATCGAACCCGCACCCGTTCCGCGACTGCGCGCCACATACACCGTGTTCGACGAGGTCCCGCCCGTCACGGCGTTCTCGAAGTCGACGATGTGAGCGACGGCGTCATCGAACACGGCGTTCAGCTCGACCATGAATTCCTCGTCGGGCGGATCGTCCGACCACAGGGCGAAGACGCCGTCGGTGGCGAGATGACGGTCGAGCGCGCGCAGGCCGGCGGCGTCGTACAGGTCGGCATGTGTGGGATCGAGCTGGTGGCGCGGAGAGTGGTCGACATCGAGGAGGATCGCCGCGTACCCGCCCTGCCCCTCGGCGGGTGCCGACCGCATGACCGCGAAGAAGTCGTCTTCGACCAGACGCGTGCGCGCGTCGTCGACGAGCTCCGCCGATGCGGGGAGGAGCTTGCGCTCGTGCCACCCGATCACGGCGCCCAGCCGGTCGATCACCGTGAGCGACGTCACGCGTGTGTCGTGCAGCGCCGCGACCGCGGTGTAGCCGAGCCCGAGACCGCCGACCAGGACAGAGAGGCCGTCGCCGGCGACCGCAGCCAGGCCGAGGTTCGCGAGCTCCTCCTCCGCCACGGTGAACAGGCTCGACATCAGGTACTCGTCGCCGAGCTTGACCTCGTAGATCTCCTGTCCCACCGCCGGCTCCGTGCGGCGTCGAAGTGTGAGGTCCCCGATCGGGGTGGCCTGCCAGTCGAGCTCTTCGAAACGAGTGATCACTGCGGCATGCCTCCGTCGTCGTCCGTCCGGGTGGACGGGGTGCGGGCAGAACCCGCGGGTGTGGTCGCGCGTCAGGCCTGTTCGTCGCGACGGGGGAGTCTGATCCGCTCGGGCTCAGGTGTGGAGGGTGGGGGAGTGGTGGATCCAGAGGCAGCGGGTCCGGGCGCCGGCGCGGGCGCGGCTTCGGTGGCGGGCTCCGGTGCCGGCGGTGCGGTGGCGTGCGCCGGGAGCTCCTTCGCGACCTGCTTCTCGAGCACCGTGACGGCGTCGTCGGAGAGCAGGATGAGGCCGTCGAGCTCCTCGCGCACGCGCTTGTAGGCCACGTTGCGCTCGGCCTGCGTGGCCGACTCGTCGACGGCGACCTTGAGCAGCTGCTGCGCGCGGTCGAGGCGCTTGCGCTCCGGCTCGGTGAAGGTCGAGTCACGCAGGCGCCGCGCGTCCTTCTCGGCGATCTCGAACGCGACTGCGTAGTCGCCCACCGCCTGCAGGTACTCGGTGACCTGCTGCTCGGTGACCTTCGCGTCGGCGGAGGCCGGGCGCAGGGCGTCCGCGGTCTTCTTGGCGCGCAGGAAGGCGGCGGTCAACGGCTGGCGTCCGTCGCTCATGGCGGGGAAGGCGATGAGTTTCGCGACATCCAACTCGTAGTCGAGCCAGCGCGCGGTGATCTCGTCGTGCTCGGCGAAAAGTCGCGCGACCAGGTCGCTCGGGGCGACGGACGCCGTGGTGTCGACGACCGAGGGGCCGCGGCGCTTGGCCTGCTGGGTGAGCGCGCGCGCCTCGATCTCGGCGGTCTTCAGCTGCGCCTTCATGCGAAGGGTCTCCAGGCGACGCTCGTGTCGGCGCTTGGAGCTGCGCTCCCACGCCTTCGCTGCACCGCCGGCCATTCCCATGAGGGGGAAGATGAGCCACCAGTAGTTCTGCGCGAAGTTCCAGAAGCCCTGGATGAACTCTTCCATGATGGGTTCAGCCTACTGCGCGGGGCCGTCGCTCCCGAGGGCTGTTCCCGCCGCGAGGGCGCGGGGAGCTCACCAGTCGTGCACGGTGCCGTCGAGGAGGCGGTTGTACGGCAGGTACGCCTGTTCGTACGGGTACTTCCCCGCCTCGTCGAGGTCGAGCTCGACGCCGAGCCCCGGCTCGTCTCCGGGGTGCAGGTATCCGTCGGTCCAGGTGAACGACTGCTGGAACACCTGATCCGTGCGGGACCCGTGTCGCATGTACTCCTGGATCCCGAAGTTGTGGATCGCGAGTCCGAGGTGCATCGCGGCGGCCATGCCGACGGGCGAGATGTCGGTCGGCCCGTGCATGCCCGACTTGATCTGGTACATGGCCGCGTAGTCGAGCGTCTTCTTCAGCGCCGTGATGCCGCCCATGTGGGTGACGGCGCCGCGGACGTAGTCGATGAGCTGGTCGCGGATGATGTCCTTGAAGTCCCACACCGTGTTGAAGATCTCACCGATCGCGAGCGGGGTCGTGGTGTGCTGGCGCACGAGGCGCAGCGCCTCCTGGTTCTCGGCAGGGGTGCAGTCCTCCAGCCAGAACAGGTCGTAGGGCTCGAGGTCCTTCCCGAGCCGCGCGGCCTGGATGGGCGTCATCCGGTGGTGTCCGTCGTGCAGGAGCGGGATGTCGGGGCCGAACTCGTTGCGCACGGCCTCGAACACCCCGGGCAGGTGGTTGAGGTAGGCCCGGGTGTCCCAGTCCTCCTCGACGGGTTTCGCACCACGGCGGGCGGGTTCGTGGTCGTACCGTACGCTCGCGTCACCGACATCCGCCCCCTGCGCGGCGATGCCGTAGATCGCCTTGAGTGTCGGCACGCCCGTCTGCACGCGGATGGCGCGGTAGCCCTGCGCCTGGTGGGCGCGGATCGAGTCGAACAGCTCGGGCAGCTCCTTGCCGGAGGCGTGCCCGTAGGCCATCAGCCCGTTCCGGCTCGCCCCGCCGAGCAACTGGTAGACCGGCAGGCCGGCGACCTTGCCCTTGATGTCCCACAGCGCCATGTCGACCGCCGCGATCGCGGCCATCGTCACCGGCCCGCGCCGCCAGTATGCGCTGCGGTACAGGAACTGCCAGGTGTCCTCGATGCGCGATTCGTCGGCGCCGAGCAGCAGCGGCACGACGTGCTCGGTCAGATACGCGACCACCGCCAGCTCCCGCCCGTTGAGCGTCGCGTCGCCGAGGCCGGTCACCCCGTCTGCGGTCGTGATCTTCAGCGTGACGAAGTTGCGGTCGGGGCTGGTGACGATCACCTCTGCCCTGTCGATGGCCATCGTGGACTCCTCGGTCGGGGGTGCGTGCCGGTCGGCTGCAGTGGAACCCCTGTATCCCATCACTGCCATACCAGTTGTGTCAAGCTATCGTGACCGTATGCCCGACTCCGCGCCCGCTGCGCGCCCCTCCGCGCGAGCGGTTGCCTACGCGCGGATCCGAGACGGCATCGTCAGCGGGCACTTCGCGCCCGGCGCACTCCTCTCCGAGAACGAGCTCGCCGGCGCTCTCGGGATCAGCAGGCAGCCGGTGCGCGAGGCGCTCCTCCTCATCGCGCAGGAAGGGCTCGTCGACGTACGCCCGCAGAGCGGCACGTACGTCGCCCCGATCGACCCCGATCGCGTCCATGAGGCTCAGTTCATCCGGGAGGCCATCGAGCTCGCCTCCCTCGCCGCGTGCGCGCGGCCCACGGCGGAAGAGGAGCGGATGCTGCGTGAGCTGCTCGTGCACCAGCGCGCCGCATCCGATCGGGAGACGTTCTATCCGCTCGACGAGCAGTTCCACCGCGCTCTGCTGGGGCTCGCGGGGCATGCCAACGCGTGGGCTGCGGTGAGCGCCGCGAAGGGCCACCTCGATCGAGCCCGGTATGTGGGCATGAGTGCCACGCGCGGCGTGCAGGACTATGTCGACGACCACGAGCGCGTCGTCGACGCCCTGGCCGCGGGGGATGCCGAGGCCGCCGCCGCCGCGCTGCGCGAGCACCTGCGATTCGTGTTCGACGATCTCGATGCCGTGCGGGCGCGGCATCCGGAGTTCTTCGACGCCGCCGCCCCCTCGCGCACCGGCCGTCCCGTCCGGCGCTGACGCGCGCCGACACCACTCGTTCACGAAGCGTTCCCTTCGGAGTACGGCGGTCTCGTAATTGCCCGTCACCTTCGGGAGTTGGAATACCGATGTTCTCGGAATACCGAGGCATCACCTCCCGAAAGGTCATCATGCGCCGCTTCACCCTGCCCGTCGTCGGCCTCCTGGGCGTCGCCGCCCTCGCTCTCACCGCCTGCCAGAGCCCGAGCGCCGAGGCGGCTCCGGCCGACTCCGACGCCCCCCTCACGATCGCCACCATTCCTGTCGGCGACGACCCCACCGCCGAGAACCCGATCGAGGTGTTCGCCGAGCTGCTGGAAGCGGCGACCGGCCGCGACGTCGAGATCACCGACGTGCCCGACTACCTCAGTGTCGTCGAAGCCATTCGCGCCGACCACGTCGACATCGGCATCATGAGCGGGTTCCCCTCGGCACTCGCCGTCAACACCGGCGAAGTGGATGCGCTGGTCGCGTTCCAGGGTGACGGCAAGCCCGTGTCGACCTGCGTGGTGCTCGACGACTCGCCCGTCCAGAGCGTCGAAGACCTCGCGGGCAAGACCGTCGCGTTCGCCGACCAGGCCTCCAGCTCGGGATACTTCATGCCGGTCTACATGCTGCACGAGGCCGGTCTCGAGCAGGGCACCGACTACGAGGCCATCTTCGCCGGCGGTCATGAGGGCAGCTTCGCCGCGCTCGAGCAGGGACAGGTGGATGCCGCGTGCACGGCCGTCATGCTGACACGGCTCGGCGCCCCGATGTTCCCCTTCGCGGACGGCGAGTGGCGTGCCGTCGGGGAGAGCCCGGCGATGGACATCCAGGGTTCCGTCCTCGGTCGCCAGTCGCTGGACGCCGAGACCCGCAAGCTGATCCAGGACGGCATCGCCGAGGTGTTCTCGCCGGAGAACGCCGAGCGCCTCGGCGCCTACGGTGCCTTCGCGGCCGCCCCGCAGACGGTCGACCCGAAGAGCGCGGACTTCCAGTCCTTCGCCGAGATCGCGGCCGTCGCGGGTGTCGAACTCAAGGACCTCAAGTGACGAGCGTGGCGGCGGAGCGCCCTTCGTCTCGTCGCTCCGCTCCTCGCTCAGGGACCGGGGAGGCCTCCGCCCCC
>NZ_PCOY01000015.1 GCF_002979475.1 Microbacterium sp. MYb62
ACGTCCGCGGACCCGCCTGGTGGGACCCCACCCGACAATGGCGCACCCCACAACCACCCGCACCACGATCCACCGCGCCACGGCAGCCCGCGCCACGGTCCACCGCACCGCCGTCGCCCGCACCGCCGTCGTCCGCGTCACGGTCACGCACGCCACGATCCACGACCGTGGGGCGAACGCGCCACGCGGGTCCGCTCCGTACATGAAGGCCACGATGCAGTCCGAGCGCAGCGGCGCCGGCTCCGATCTCGAGTGCGAGGATCACGAGTGTGACGGTCACGAGTGTGACAGTCGCGAGTGCGAGGATCACGAGTGTGACGGTCACGAGTGTGACGGTCGCGAGTGTGACGGTCGCGAGTGCGAGGGTCACGCCCGCGAGGGTCACGCCGCGACAGTCGCGAGTGCGACATGAAGTGTCGACTAGTGCGACACGATGTGGCATGCTTTCGCACACCGACCCACGACGCGTGCACAGACACGGCCAGAGGAGTATTCCGCCTATATGTCCAGACCACTCGCGGGACCACAGGGCCTGCTCCGCACGCTCAACGGCCGCGCAATCCTGGAGTCCCTCGCACGCAGCGGTCCACAGACCCGCACGGAGTTGATGTCCGCCACAGGCCTGTCCCGCACGGCGGTCACCCAGGTGCTGCGGATGCTGGAGAGCGCGGGGGCTGTCGCCGCCGCCGGTGTCGACCGTGACACGCGCGGGCCGGCGGCCGGCCGCGTCGCCCTGCATCCGCGGCTCGGATTCGCCGCCGCCGTGCACGTCGACCACCACGCTGCGCACGTCGTGCTCGTCGACGCCATGGGCGCGGTGCGGGCCGAGCAGCACGACGCCCTCCCTACGAGCGAAGATCGCGTCGCGCACATCGCGGAACTCGTCGCCCGCTGTCGCCGCACGGTCAAGGCGGCGAAGGGCGCCGTGCACCTCGCCGTCGTCGGCGTCCCCGGCATCGTCACCGCCGACGGCGGCATCCGCGACGACCTCGGACCAGACGGCGGCGCCTTCCGCGCCGCCCTGTCCGCGGAACTCGACTGCCCGGTCCGCATCGAGAACGACGTCAACCTCGCCGCCCTCGCCGAGCTCACGAGCGGCGCGGGTACGACCCTCGCCAGCTTCGCGCTACTGCTTCTCGACGATGGACTCGGTGCCGGAATCGTGATCGACGGTGCACTCCACCGCGGGTTCTCCGGGGTCGCCGGCGAAGTGATGTATCTGCCGCAGACGCCCCTTCCGATCGGCGCTCCCATCGTGAGCGATGCGGTCGTCGGCGATCTCGCACTCGGCTTGGGCTGCGACGCCGGGACCTCCCTCACGGAGCACCTCGACGCAGCCCTTCGCGGCGACGATGCCGCGAAGCAGATCATCGCCGAGATCGGCCGCCGCATCGTGCTCGTCGCGGGCAGCGTGGGTCTGGTCCTCGATCCCGAAGCATTCATCCTCGGCGGAAAGGCGACCCATCCCGCACTCGTCGAGGCGATCGGGCACATCGCCGGCGACTACGCGGCACAGCTGCCGTTGCGCTTCCTCGTCTCCTCGTTCGGGCCGGAGGCTTCGCTCGTCGGCGCGGTCGACGAAGCCGCATCCGCACTCCGGGGCGAACTCTTCACCCGCATCCTCACCCCAGCGTCCAAGGCCGGTCGCTGATCTCCCGCGCAGTTCCCACCCGACAGGACCTCCGATGACCGCACCCTCAGACCTCGCCGACCGCCTCGGCCTCGCTCCCGGCACCCGGGCGATCATCCTCAACGCGGACGACTTCGGCATGTGCCATGCGGCGAACACCGCCATCGTCGACCTGCTCGGGGAAGGACGGATCGACTCGTCGACCGTGATGGTGCCGTGCTCATGGTCGCCGGAGGCGCTCGCCTTCGCGGCATCCCGCACCGACCTCGACATCGGCGTGCACCTCGTGCTCACCAGCGAGTGGGCGCGGTATCGGTGGCGTCCACTCACCGGTACGGCGACGAGTCTCGTCGACGAGGCCGGATTCTTCCCCACCGAGGTGGCAGCCGTCGAACGGGATGCAGCCGAAGACGAGGTCGCGGCCGAGCTCGCCGCGCAGCTTCAGGCCGCGCTCGATGCCGGCGTCGATGTCACCCACCTCGACAATCACATGGGGTCGGTCTACGGACTCGTCACCGGCCGTGACTTCCTCCGTCCGGTCTTCGAGCTCGCCGCGCGCCATGGTCTCCCGTTCCGGCTGCCGCGCAGCATGGACGGCGTGGGCGACGATTCCGCGCTGCAGGCCAAACTCGACGACGCCGCGGCGGCGGCCGATGCGCTGGGCGTCGTGATCGTCGATCGCCTGTGGTCGCATCCCTTCGAGCTCCTCGGCGAGGGCACCCCCGATGAGGAGACGTACGAGCAGGTGCGGGACGGCTTCGTCGCCCTGCTGCGCGCCGCGCCCGCCGGCGTGACCGAGATCTACCTGCATCCGATGGTCGACGACGACGAACTCCGCGCGGCCGTCGACTTCAGCGCCGCGAAGCGCGGCCATGAGCTGCGGCTGCTCAGCGATCCGATCGTCCTGCAGGCGATCGAAGACGAGGCCCTCGTCCGCATCGGCTGGCGCGACCTCCGCGACCTGCAGCGGGCGATCGCGCGATGACCTCGCTGAACGAACGCCTGCGCGACCGCCGTCTGGACGCTGCACCCACGACGGCGCAGACCATCGCGTTCGGGGCCTCCGGCTTCCCGACCCAGCTCATGGCGCAGACATTCTCGGCCTTCGTCGTCTACTTCTACGTCTCCCACCTCGCCGTGCCCGCCGGGTGGGTCGCGGCGGCGATGATCGCCCACGGGATCCTGAACGCCGTGCTGAACCCCGTCGTCGGCGCGCTGTCCGACCGGATCCGCACCCCGTGGGGGCGGCGGATTCCCTGGATCGGCCTGGGCATCGTGCCGCTCGTGGTCGCGTTCGCGCTGATCTGGATGCCGCCCGAGCTCCCGGCCGCCGGGCTCATCGTCTGGTTCCTCGTCGTCGTGGCCGTGTACGACGTGGCCTTCGTCGTCGTCGTGCTGAACATCTCCGCACTGTTCCCCGAGATCTTCCGCACCACCGAGGAGCGCGCCCGCGGCAACGTGCCACGGCAGATCTTCGCGATCCTGGGCATGGTGCTGGGAACCGCCGGTGCGCCGGCTCTCTACAGCGCGCTCGGCTGGCCGGGCATGGCCATCGTGCTCGCCGTCGTCTGCCTGGTGCTGCTCGTGTGGTCGTTCTTCGGGGGAATGATCGAGAGGCGGGTCCCGGAGGCGGCCTCAGAGGCCATGGCCTGGGGTGACCAGCTGAAGTACACGTTCCGCAACCGGGCCTTCGTTCCCTACGTGCTCGGATCGCTGTTCGTGCAGACCTCGATCGCCGTGATCCTCGCCGCCATCCCGTTCTACGTGCGCTACTCCCTGCACGCGCCCGAGGGGGAAGGGAGCTTGCTGCTCGGGGCGATCTTCGTCACCGCGATCCCTTCGATCGTGCTGTGGAGCGCGGTCGTGCGACGCACCTCGCCGCGCACCGCCGTGCTGTGGAGCGTCGCGATCTTCGGCGTGGCCGTGCTCGGCTATCTCGCACCGTCGAACGTTCTCGGCGCCGCTCTCGTCGGTGTGGCGGTCGGCGTGGGCGTCGGCGGACTGCTGCAACTGCTCGAGGTCATGCTCGCGCAGATCATCGACGAGGATGCCGTGCGCACCGGGCACCGACGCGAAGGGGCCTATTTCGGCGTCAACGGCTTCGTGGTGCGCGGCTCCGTCGTGCTGCAGGCGATCGTCGCCGCGCTGGTGCTCACGGGGTCCGGTTTCGATGCCGCGCTCAAGGACGCACAGCCCGAAAGCGTCGACGGTGGCATCCGCCTGATGCTCGCCGTCATCCCGCTCGGGTTCACCGCACTCGCCTGGCTGTGCTTCTGGCTCTACCCCATCCGCACCCGCGACCTCTGAGACCGGCTAGACCGCAGCCGCCTGCCGCGCCTCCCACCCCGTGCGCACCATCTCGTCGACCGAGTACCGCATCGTCCAGTCGAGGTCGCGCGCCGCGAGTTCGCCGGTGGCCACGATGCGGTCGGGGTCGCCGGGACGCCGCGGCCCGATCTCGGGGGTGAAGTCGATGCCGGTCACACGGGCGACGGCATCCATGATCTGCTTCACGCTGAGTCCATCGCCGGACCCGAGATTGTAGGCGGCCTCGATCGGTCGTCCATCGGCGAGGCGCTGCGCCGCCGCCACGTGGGCCGCCGCGATGTCGCCGACGTGCACGTAGTCGCGCACGTTCGTGCCGTCTTCGGTGGCGTAGTCGTCGCCGAAGATCTTGGGGATCCTGTCCGCGAGCAGCGCCTCGAACACGATCGGGAACAGGTTGTGCGGGCTGACGTCGTAGACCGTCGGGTCCGCCGAGCCGACCACGTTGAAATATCGCAGCGACGTGTGACGCAGCGGACGGTCGGAGTCGGCCGTCGCGATCGCCTGGTCGCGCAGCAGCCATTCGCCGATGAGCTTCGATTCCCCGTAGGGGCTGGCGGGCTTCTTCGGAGTGTCTTCGACGACGAGTGCGACATCGGGGGTGCCGAACACCGCGGCCGACGAGGAGAACACGATGTGGGCGACGCCTGCGGCCTCCATGGCCTCCAGGATGACCCTGGTGCCCTCGACGTTCTGCGCGTACGTATGCAGGGGGCGCTGCACCGAGACGCCCGCGTACTTGTACCCGGCGACGTGGATCACGCCGTCCGCGTCGTGATCGCGCAGGGTCTTCTCGACGAGCTCTCGGTCGAGGATGCTGCCCTGCACGAACGGGACGCCCTCGGGCACGAACGAGGCGACGCCGCTGGACAGGTCGTCGAGCACGACCGGGGTGAGGCCGGCGTCCGCGAGGGCGCGAACGACGTGGGCTCCGATGTAGCCGGCTCCGCCGGTGACGATCCAGGACATGGGTTTCCTCTCCTGCCGCGGATTCGTCGCGGCCCGATGGACCATTCTGTCAGGCGTCGCGGTGAGGACCCGCAGCGGGGGAGACGGTGAACAGCAGCGGGGCCGCGAACCCGGCCGTGGCGAAGGCGGCGTTCACGGCATCCGACACCGCCTCGACCGCGTCCGCCTCGATCAGGGCGATCGCGGCACCGCCGAAGCCCCCGCCGGTCATGCGCGCGCCCAGGGCGCCGACGGCCAACGCGGTCTCGACAGCCGTGTCGAGCTCGGGCGTCGAGATCTCGAAGTCGTCGCGCATCGACGCGTGCGACGCGACGAGGAGGTCGCCGATCGCCCTGACGCCGTGCTCCTGGAGCAGCTGCACCGTGTCGAGCACCCGCTGGTTCTCGGTGACGATGTGGCGCACGCGCCGGAAGGTGACGTCATCCATCAGCTCCTGGGCGCGCAGCAGGTCGGCGATCGAGACATCGCGCAGGGCCGGCACGCCCATGATCGAGGCGCCGAGCTCGCAGGATGCACGCCGCTCGCGATAACCCCCCGTGGAGTGGGCATGCTTCACACGGGTGTCGATCACGAGGATCTCCAGTCCGGCCTCGGTGACACCGAGCGGCACCGGCCGGGTCTCCAGCGAACGGCAGTCGAGGAAGATCGCGGTATCGGGCTCTCCGAGCATCGACGCCATCTGGTCCATGATCCCGGTGGGCGCCCCCACGGCCTCGTTCTCGGCGCGCCGTCCGATCCGGGCGAGCGCCGTGCCGTCGAGGTCGGTGCCCCACAGCTCGTTCAGGGCGGATGCCGTCGCCCCCTCGATCGCGGCGGAGGAGGAGAGCCCTGCGCCCACGGGCACGTCGGAGGCGATCGCGATGTCGACACCGCCGAACGGGCCGGCACCGGGTGCGGCCTGACGCAGCGCCCAGGCGACGCCGAGCGGGTAGGCGGCCCACTCCGGGACGGCCGGATGCGCGCCGGAAGGCGTGGGGAAGAGCCGGTCGAGCTCGTCGAGTCCGACTTCCACGGGCTCGTCGGCGAAGGTGGAGCCGACCAGGATCCGACCGCGGTCGTCGTCGCGCAGGCCGACAGCGGCGACCGTGCGCTGCGGGATGGCGAACGGCAGGACGAAGCCGTCGTTGTAGTCGGTGTGCTCGCCGATGAGGTTGACGCGACCCGGCGCAGACCAGAGTCCGTCCGGTTCGTGCCCGGTCAGCGTCGTGAAGAGGGCGCGGGCGGCGTCGTGGGCGGCGGTCATGCGGTGGCTCCCTCGGGGGACGTGTCCGGCGATGCGCGTTCGATCGCCTCGCGGAGGCGGGCGGCACCCGACTCCGGCGGGACCTCTGCCGCCCAGGCCCACATCGCGGCCTCGGAGCCGGCGAGGAACTTCAGCTTGTCGGCGGCCCGGCGCGGGCTCGTCAGCTGCAGGTGCAGGCGCACGGTGTCGCGTCCCACGTGTACCGGGGCCTGGTGCCAGGCCGCGATGTAGGGGGTCGGGGTGTCGTAGAGGGCATCGACGCCGCGGAGCAGGCGCAGGTAAAGCGGTGCGAGCTCGTCGCGTTCGGCCGTGGTCGTCTCGGCGAGATCGGGCACGTGGCGGTGCGGCATGAGGTGCACCTCGAGCGGCCAGCGTGCGGCGAACGGGACGAAGGCGGTCCAGTGCTCGCCGCGGAACACGACGCGCTCGGAATCCTGTTCGGACTCGAGGATGTGCTGGAACAGGTCGGGAGCGGTGCGGTCGATCGACTCCAGGACGCGCGTTGTGCGCGGGGTCACGTACGGATAGGCGTAGATCTGCCCGTGCGGGTGCGGAAGTGTCACGCCGATCGCCTCGCCGCGATTCTCGAACGGGAAGATCTGCTCGATGCCGGGCAGCTTCGAGATCGCCGCCGTGCGATCGGCCCATGCCTCGATCACCGTGCGGGCACGCGTGACGGTCTGCGTGCCGAAGGAGCCTGTGTGCTCGGGACTGAAGCAGACGACCTCGCAGCGTCCGACCGACGTGCGGGTGCGGCCGAGGCCGAGGGCGGCGAGATCGTCGAGACCACGGGGAGCGTTCGAGGCCTGCGGCGCGGTCCCGACGGCCTGCGCGAGCGCGGGACCGAATGCGGGCGAGCGGTTCTCGAACACCGCGACGTCATAGCGCGACGGCACCTCCGACGGGTTGCCCGGAGTCTGCGGCGCCAGCGGGTCGGCATCGGCGCCCGGCATCATGACGCGGTTCTGGCGGTTCGCGGCGACCGTGATCCAGTCGCCGGTGAGCACGTCGAGTCGCATGGTCGCGGTGTCGGGGCGCGGGTCGAGCGTGCGCACATCGACGGCACGCTCCGCTCCGAGTGTGGTGCCGGGATCGTCGTAGTAGATCAGATCGCGGCCGTCGGCGAGGGTGGTGGCGCGTTTGACGACGCCGGCGCCGAGCGTTTCGGTGCGCAGCTCAGGGAGATCGTGCGTGTTCACGTAAACATGGTACGCGCACAGCCGTGGTAACGTCAACATCGAGGAGTCGTGCACGGCGTACGGCCGGGGCGGCGGACGGAGGATCCGGGTGACCGAGAACGACCACCATCTCCCCGAGAGTCCGGATCATCGTGCCGAGAGGCCGGGTCATCTCGCCGGTGATCCGGGTGCGCGTACCGGCGAACCGGGCCGTGGCCGGAGGCGACGGCCCTCGGGACGCGTGTCGATGGCCATGGTCGCCGCCCGCGCCGGAGTCTCGGGGCAGACCGTGTCGCGCGTCGTCAACGGCAGCCCTCGCGTCGACCCCGCCACCCGCATCCGCGTCGAGAGCGCGATGGCCGAACTCGGCTACCGTCCGCACCGCGCCGCCAGGGCACTGCGCACCGGGCGCTCGCAGACCATCGGTCTCGTGGTCACGACGCTCGCCACGGTCGGCAACTCCCGGATGCTGCAGGCCACGGCCGAGGCGGCGGCGGAACGCGGATACGCGCTCACCCTCGTGACCGCGGCCGACGGCGTCGCGGAGGCGTTCGAGCGGCTCGCGGAGCAGGAGGTCGACGGCGCGATCGTGCTGAACGAGGCGTCGGCTCTGGTGCCGGATGCGCAGCGTCCCCCCGGTCTGCGACTGGTCGTGGTCGATGCCCCGACCGAGGCCGGGTTCACCTCGGTGCACAGCGACCATGCGGGTGGCGCGGCCGCCGCCACGGCGCGGTTGCTCGCGCTCGGGCACGACACGGTGCATCACCTCGCGGGTCCCGCGGGGTCCTTCGCCGCGTCCGAGCGGGAGCGCGGCTGGCGCGAGACGCTCACCGCCTCCGGGATCCGTCCGCCGGCCATCGTCCGTGGGGACTGGAGTGCGGATTCCGGCTTCGCCGCCGGGGAGGCGCTGACTGTCGCGTCCGCCGTCTTCTGCGCCAACGACCAGATGGCACTCGGGCTGATGCGGGCTCTCGCCGAGTCCGGTCGCCGCGTGCCGGAAGACGTCGGCGTCATCGGCTTCGACGACATGCCGGATGCCGCGAACTACCGACCCCCGCTGACCACGATCCGCCAGGACTTCGCCGCGCTCGCGCACCGTGCGGTGTCGGCGCTGGTGGGAGCGATCGAGGGTGCCCCGGAGATTGGGGAGCCGGCCGTCATCCCGACGTCGCTCGTCGAACGCGCCAGCACCGCGTCGCGCTGAGCGGGTCGATGAACGTGCCGTCGCGCCTTCAGACGCCGGTGCTGACGTCGGAGCCGACGCCGACGCCGATGGCGGCGAGCTGGCCCGACGCGTTCATCCAGATCAGGGACAGAGCGAATCCACCGAGGGCGAGGGCGCCGATCACGGGCTGGGCGAGGATGATCAGGATCCATGCGGCGAGCACGGCGAGGGTCAGCAGTGAGAGCAGCGGGCGGCGGATCGCGGTGTAGAGGCCGGCCTTCGTAGCGGCGAGGATCCCGTGACCGGCGGGAAGGGACACCACGGTCAGCGCCACCGGGGCGGTGGCGAGCACGATGATCGCGAGCACGGCGAACAGCGGCCCGAGGAGCACGGCGAAGGGCGTGCCCGACACCGCGACCACGTCGACGTACAGGAACAGCAGCAGGGCGAGCGTGAGCGCCCAGATGCCGAGACCGCGCCACGCGGTGGCCCGCAACCCGCGCCAGAAGTGCGCGAACGGGGTGGCGGCACCGCTGCGTCGCGCGGCATCGAAACCATGGAAAGCCGCGCTCAGGGCGGGCCCGAGGGGCAGCGCGCACAGGAGCAGGAAAGGCATGGCCGACAGCGGGTGGGCGATGCCGATCAGGGCGGCGGACAGGGGGAGTGCGAAGACGGCGACGCACAGCCCGGTCGCGAACCCCCGATATGCGAAGGCGAACAGCGACTGCCACGTGTCGAAGCCCGGCCCCCACGGGGCGCGCCGCCTGCCCGCATCCGTCCTCGTCACCTCCGCGCTCACGGTCCTCAGCCTTTCATGCCGCTGGTCGCGATGCCCTGGATGAAGAAGCGCTGGCCGAACAGGAACACGACCACGATCGGGATCACCGAGACGACGGAGCCGGCCATGATCATCGCGTACTCGGCGTCGAACTGCCCGACGAACTGCCTCAGCCCGAGCTGCACCGTCCACAGATCGTTCGAGGTGAGGTAGATGAACGGCCCCATGTAGTCGTTCCAGGTGTTCACGAAGGTGAGCAGCGCCAGGCTCGCGATCGCGGGCTTGGTCAGGGGCAGGATGATCCGATACCAGATGCCGTATTCGTTGAGTCCGTCGATGCGCGCGGCCTCGCTGAGATCGTCGGGGATCGTGAGGTAGTACTGCCGCATCAGGAACACCCCGAAGGCGCCGAACGCTTGCAGCAGGATGATCGAGAGGTGGGTGTTCACCAACCCGGCCTTCTGCATCATGATGTACTGCGGCACCATGTACGCCTGCCAGGGGACGGCGATCGTGGCGATGTAGGCGACGAACAGCACGTCTCGTCCCTTGAACTGCATCTTCGCGAACCCGTAGGCCGCGAAGCTGCCGGTGAGAACCTGCAGGAACGTGATCACGATCGCGAGGAACGCGGAGTTCTTCAGGTACGTGAGCATCGGCACACGGGTCCAGATGTCGACGTAGTTCGACCACACGAAGTCGGTGGGGATCCACTGGATCGGGATCGAGAACACCTGGTTGTTCTGCTTGAGTGACGAGGACACCATCCACAGGAACGGCACGAAGATGAGGGCCGTGAGGATGATGAGCCCGGTGTAGAGCAGGACGGCGCGGATGCCGCGGAGGCGGCCGTCCCGGCGAGCGCCGCGCAGGGCACCCGGTGCGACGATCGCCCGCGTGTCGAGGGGGATCTCCGGCGGAGCGGTGAGAGTCATCAGCTTTCCTTCCGCTGCTGCAGCTTGAACTGCACGACCGTGAACACGAGGACCATGAGGAAGAGCACGAGCGAGATCGCCGAGGAGTAGCCGAAGTCGTTCTCCCTGATGCCCTCGCGGTAGATGAGCTGCGACAGCACGAGCGTCGCGCGGCCCGGACCGCCGTCGGTCATCACGACGATCAGGTCGAAGACCTTGAAGCTGGCGATCGTGACCATCACCAGGACGAAGAAGGTGGTGGGGCGCAGCGACGGGATGGTCACGTTCCAGAAGCGCTGCCAGGCGTTCGCGCCGTCCACCTTCGCGGCTTCGTAGTATTCCTGCGGGATCGCCTGGAGGCCGGCGAGGAACAGCACCATGTAGTAGCCCATGTCGCGCCACACGCTGGTGATGATCACGGCGGGCATGGCCCATGCCGAGCTCGATGTCCATCCGGGCGGGTCCTGCACGCCGAGGAACGACAGGAACTGGTTGATGGGGCCGTATTCGGGGTTGAACAGCATGTTCCAGACGACGGCGATGGCGACCAGCGACGTGACGTACGGGAAGAACATCGCGGTGCGGAAGAACCCGACGCCGCGCAGCTTGCGGTTCAGCAGGAGGGCGAGTCCGAGGGAGGCAGCGATCGTGAGCGGGATGTGACCGGCCGCGTAGTAGAGGGTGTTGAGCAGCGCGATCCCGAACGACGAGTCGCGGAAGAGTCGCGCGAAGTTCGACAGCCCGGCGAACTCGGGATCGGTGAATCCGTCCCATTCCATGAACGCCAACCCGAACGCGCCGAGCAGCGGTACGAGGGTGAGCAGGGCGAAGCCCAGGAAGTTGGGGAGGATGAAACTCCAGCCGACGAGGGCGTTGCGGCGTGCGCGACGCTTCGCGCCGGGGCGCGTGGGGGCTGACGCCGATGTCATCGTGGCTCCTTTGCGGATGCGGATGCGGGTAGGGGTGGGGCGGTTCACCCCGCCGGTCCCCTCGATGAGCCGGGGGACCGGCAGGGTGCTCGCGGGATTACTCGAGGACCTCGCTGGTCACGCGATCCTCCATCTCGGCGATGCCGTCGTCCACCGACTTCTCGCCGACCATGACCAGGTCGTGCTCCTCATCGAGGATGGTCGACACGTCGGCCGTGTCGTCGCTGACCGGCATCTCCAGCACGACCTTCTTGTCGCCCTGGAAGGTCTCCACCGACAGGTCGTCGGAGGGGAGGGCGGTGAACGCGGACGTGACGGCATCCGAGGAGTAGGCGGGGACCACGCCGATCGCGGCGATGGCCTTGGCGCCCTCCTCGCCGGCGGCGAAGTCGAGGAACAGCTTCGCGGCAGCGGAGTTCTTGGCGTTCTTGTTCACGGCGAAGGCCGTGGGGGATCCGAAGGTGGTGATGTCGCCGTCGGCCTTGATCTGCGGCATCTGGGCGACGCCCCAGTTCACGCTGGACTTGCCCTCGTCGATTGCCTGCTTGATGCCGGCGATGTACCAGGTCCCCATCGGCAGCATGGCCGCCTGACCGGTCTCGAACATCGTGCGGTAGCTGATCTGCTGCGTCTTCGCCGTCGCGTAGTCGAGCGCGTATCCGTCGTTCTGCAGCCCCAGCGCGAGGTCGTACTGGTCCTTCATGAACCCGTAGTCGCCGCTGAGCAGGTCGCCGTCCGTCTGGGCGGCCGAGATGGCCTGCACGACCGAGCGCCAGTAGTGCTGGTAGGTGCCGTAGACCTTCTGCGAGCCGCTCGCGTCCGTGAGCTTCTCGGCGTACTCGGCGTACTCGTCCCACGTGATGTTGTCGGGGGCGTCGAGACCGGCGGCCTCGAAGAGGTCCTTGTTGTAGTAGAGCAGCCAGAAGTCCTGGCGGTAGGGGAGGGCGTAGTACTTGCCCTCGGTGTCGAACGTCTCCAGGCCCGCCAGCTCTTCGCCGTAGCCGTCGGCGAGGTCGCTGACGTCCTGCAGCTGTCCGCGCGTCGCGTAGCGGGCGTAGTCGATCGCGTTCTTCATCGTGATGACGTCGGTGGTGTCGCCACCGGAGAGCATCGTCGTGACCTTCTCCGGGTAGTCGTCGGCGAGGATGTCGACGGGCTCGATGGTGATGTTCGGGTGCTCGGCTTCGAACGCCTCGAACAGCGCCTGGAACTCGGGAGTCTGGTCGTAGTTCCAGACCGAGACCGTGAGGGTGACCTCTTCGTTCGGGTCGAGGGTCTCCTGGGAGGCCGGGGCTCCGGAGCCGGAGCAGCCGGTGAGGACGAGGGCGGTGGCGGCCATGAAGGCCGCGCCGCCGATGATGGAGCGCTTCATTGCGTTTTGCCTCTCTTGCGGGGTGGTCGGGTTGTCGGGATGGGTCAGACGGGTGAGGGGGTGACCGGTGCGGCGAGGTCGTCGGGTCGGACGACGAGCTGCGTGCCGTCCGGCCAGCCGATACGCCAGGCGTCGTCGGTCAGGGTGCTGAGGGTGGGCGCCGCGGATTCGGTGCCGAGCAGCACCGCGACGGCGATCCAGGTCGTGGTCTGCGGCGGTGCCGAGACCCACGGGATCGCGGTCCGCGTGGCGAGCGGGGTCGCCTCGTCCTCGATGTGGACGCCGGTGGACGCCGAGAGGAGTCCGTGCAGTGCGAGGATGCGGCTGCGGCGCGAGCGGTCGGCCGCCCCGGCGCCGCCCCCGGCGAGAGGCTCGGCGGCGACGTCCTCGGCGGCGACGTCCTCGGCGGACAGCGCCCAGCCGCCGATGCGCAGCTCGTCGCCGTCCTGCAGGGCGCCGGGTTCTTCGCGGATGCGCACGAACCGCACCTCCCACGGGCCGCGCACCGCCGACACGATGTCGATGATCGGCCCGGTCTCGGTGCGGACGGCGGTGGTGCCGACGCCGTGGTCGGGGCCGGCGTCGAGCTCGAGAGGCCAGTGCGCGCGTCCCCCCGAGGCGCCGAGCAGCGTGCCGTCCTCCTCGCGCAGGGTGCCGACGGTGAAGCCCGAACGGTGGCTCGGCCGGCCGCCGCGCATCAGCGCCACCACGCCGTCGAGCGGATCAGCGACGCCCGGACCGGCGAGCACGGGGGCGGTCGCCGTCGAGTAGCCGAGCTTGGCGTACAGCGGGGCGTCGGGCTGGAGGTCGCCCTCGAGGCGGTGGTCCGTTCCGTGGTTCACCACGCGGACGATGCCATCCTCGGAGGTTCCCGACGCCAGCCAGCCGGGGACGGCGAGGAGCCGTGTGAACGACCCGGTGTCGATGGGCAGCGCGGACTCGGTGGCGGCCCAGACCGGGTGGGCGGCGGGAAGGGCGATCCCGAGCATCCCCTTCGCGGCCCAGTACGGGGAGCCCTGGCCCGAGTAGTTCTGCGCCATCGGGCGCCAGGGGTGGTGCCACCCGAGGGAGAGGATGCCGTCGGCGCCCGGGGCGCCGTGCTGCACGAAGTGCTTGACCTGTCCGCTGGCCGCGCGGCGCAGCATCCCGAGATCATGCCGCGACGTGCCGGAGAGGACGGCCGCCCAGGCGGGGCCGGCCGAGGCGAAGCGGTAGGTGAGGCTGCGGCCCTGGAAGAGCGGCGCGCCGTCGGCGCCGATCAGATGCAGCGCGTCGTCGAGATAGTCGTCGAGTCTCGCGCGGTAGCGGGCGATCCGCGCCTCATGGCGAGCGTCGCCCGCGACCATGTCGGCCCAGATCATCGGATAGAACGGCAGCGCCCAGCCGGAGTAATGGTCGAACGCGCGTCCGGCGCCGTCGGCGATCCAGCCGCCTTCGCGGTCGAACGAGTCGAGCAGGGCGAAGTCCTCCGCCTGGTCGGCGGCGGAGAACGGGCCACCGACGCTGTGCAGGAACTGTTCGACGATGAGGCGGAACCAGGCCCAGTTGTTGGGCGGATAGCTCCCGCCCACGAACGCGCCGAGGTAGTCGATCGTCTGCGCCTTCGTGCGGTCGCTCAGCTGCGCCCAGACGGTGTCGCGGGTGAGGTGCAGGCCGAGAGCGAGGGCGGCGGCCTCGACCTTCGCCTGGTCCACCTCGTCGGGGCGCAGCCAGCGCTCCGGGCTCTGCGGATCGACACCGGCGGTGAATCCGCGGGCGTAGCGTTCCGCGAGTGCCGTCGTGCCGGTCGGATCTCCCGCGATGCGGAAGGCGGCGAGCATGAAGGTGCGGCTGAAGCCCTCCAGGGCGTCGACGTCCGCGCCGTACCCGCCGGAGCGCCCGGGGTACCGGATGAGCGACTGCGCAGGACCGGCGTGCCGGGCGGCACCGTCGAGGATCGCATCGGCGACGGCGAGCCAATGCTCCCGCGTCCATCCGGTGTACGGGGAGAGGGTCGGGTCCTCGGCCGGGAGTAGCAGGGCGCTCATGCGCTCTTCCCCAGATCGGCCATCTCCACGCCATGGGTCGCCGGGGCTCCGGCGACATAGGCCTCGAGCTCGTCGAGCGCGGCGTCCGCGAGCCTCCGTGTCTCGGTGCCGAGCGAACCGGCGAGGTGCGGCGTGACGGCGACGTTCGTCAGTTGCAGCAGCTCGGATCCCAGGGGGAGGGGCTCCGGCTCTGTCACGTCGAGGATGGCGTCGATCCGTCCGGTGCGGCATTCCGCCAGCAGGGCGTCATGGTCCAGCAGCGAACCACGAGCGGTGTTGATGACGGTCGCCCCGTCGCGGAGGGCGGCGAGCTGCGCGGCGCCGACCATGTGCCGAGTGGAGGGGAGCGCCGGCGCGTGCAGGGAGAGCACATCGACCAGGGGGAGCAGCGCGCCGAGGGGGACGAGGCGGGCACCGGCCGCCTCGACGGCGGCGGGGTCGGCGAACGGATCGGCGACCAGCACCTCGATGCCCTCGAAGGGGCGCAGGAGGTCGACGACGCGGCGACCGGTCCGGGAGAAGCCGATGATACCGACCGTGCGACCCAGGTTGCCGACGTGGGCATGCCGCAGCAGGTTCTGCCATTCGTTGCGCTGCGCCGCGGGAGTGCGCAGATGCACGAGCGCACGCTTGCCGGCGAGCAGGATGGCGGCGAGCGTGAACTCCGCGACCGGCACGGCGTTGGCATCGGCGGCGGAGGTGATCAGGATGCCGCGTTCCCAGAACTCGTCCGACACGTGCTCGCGCACGCTGCCGGCCGCGTGGAAGACGGCGCGCAGCCGCGGCATCCTGGCCAGACGTCGGGAGTCCAATGCGGGGGCGCCCCAGGAGGTGACCAGCACCTCGACCTCGGCCAGCGTCCCGTCCAGCGCCGGATCGTCGATGTCGGCCACGTGCGGGATCCCGCCGAGGTCGGCGAGTGCCGCGAGCCGGTCTCGGCGGGCCTCGTCGAAGAGCATCGCATAGGCATCCGAGGCCATCACTGCGAGCGCCCGGGGTCGTACTGGCATGCGTCTCTCCGTCGAGATGTCGAGGCTGCCCGAGTGGGGCATCCGGTTGCGTTGAGCTGTCCTTACAGTGAAGACTGTGCGTTCAAACATTGGCAACTCAATCGAAGCCAAAAGATCAGACTCGAACATAGACGAACAATCGGAGAGAGATGGGCATGCTGATTCCGCGCGGAGCAGTCAGAGAGATCTGGGAGCAGTCGGCAGCCGCGGCGCCACCCCCGCTCGTCCCGTCCTCCCGCGATCGCGCCGTCTGGGACGCGCTCGACCCTGATCTGCGCTCGTTCATTCTCACAGCCGCCGACGGTGCACTCGGCCTTCCCTGGCCGCAGCCGCTGCTCTCGCAGTGGGCCGCCTACGCGCGCACCGGCGATCGCGCGGCCTACGAGGCGAGCGTCTTCGCGCGCGATCGGCGGCTTCGGACAGCGGTGCTCGCCGCCGCCCTCGAGCCGTCGCCCGCGCGCCTCACCGAGGCCGCGGACGGTCTCGCCCTGCTCTGCGAACAGTCGACCTGGTGCTGGCCCGCGCACGACGACGCCTTCGCCCGCGGACTGCGGGTCCCCGATGTCGACCGCCCCTTCGTCGATCTGGGAGCGGGGGAGGAAGCGGCGCTCGCCGCGTGGTCCGTCCTGATCCTGGGCGAAGCGCTCGACGAGGTCGCCCCCGGACTCCTCGCGCGCCTGCGCCGGGAGACGCAGCAGCGCGTGCTGGAGCCCTTCGCGCGTCGCCGCGACTGGGCGTGGGAGGGCACGGAGGACCACGTGCACAACTGGGCACCCTGGATCCACGGCAACCTCATCCCGGCCGCGCTGGCGTTCACCGACGGGGCCGCCCGCGCGGAGGTACTGGAGCTGTGCGTCGACGGACTCGACCGCTACCTCGCGCAGCTGCCGGCGGACGGCGCGATCGACGAGGGCTTCGCCTACTGGTGGCAGGGCGCCGCGAGGGCGTTCGATGCGCTCGCGCTGCTCGACGTGCTCACGGCGGGGCAGGTGTCCGCGGCCGTGGACGGCGGCTCCCTCGCCGGTCTGCGCGAGCTCGCCCGGTTCCCGGAGCGGATGCAGCTCGGGGACGGGTGGACGGTCAGCTTCTCGGATGCCGAGGCACGGCTCGAGGCGGGGACGCCGTGGCACGCGCTGTTCCGGGCTGCACGTCTGTGCCGTCTGCCCGAGACCGCTGCCTTCGCCGCTCGTCATCGCGAAGACGGCGTGCTGTGCGGAGCGCGAGCGGATGTCTCCGCCGGTCTGGGGCGCATGACGACGGAACTCCTCGATCGGTCATGGCAGGAGGCGGAGCGCGGGTCCGCGCCGCTGCCGTCGTCGGCGGAGCTGCCCTCGATCGGCTTCGGGCTCCGTCGCGAGCAGGCGGGCACGACGGCGGGCCTCACCGTGGCCGTCAAGGGCGGGCACAACGCCGAGAACCACAACCACAACGACCTCGGATCCTTCGCGGTGGCGGTCGACGGCGTGCCCCTGCTCGCCGACCTCGGCAGGGCGACCTACACCGCGCAGACCTTCTCGGACACGCGCTACGACCTCTGGTACGTCACCAGCGGCTGGCACAGCACGCCCCTGCCGTCCGGGCGGGAGCAGCTTCCCGGACGCGAATGGCACGCGCCGGTGCGTGTGCTCGACGACGGGTGGCGCATCGACCTGAGCGCGGCGTATCCGTGGCCGGGTGAGCCGGAGTCGGCGTCGGCGTCGGTGTCTGAGTCCGCGTCCGCATCCGAGTCCTGGATCCGCACCGTGCGACTCGTGGACGGAGTCGTGACCGTGCGGGACGACGGTGCCGCCGTCGGCCACCCGGACACGCGGATCGCCGTCGTCTGCGCGGGAGCGCCGCGACGCGGTGCCGACGGCATCCGCATCCCCGGGCGCGACGGATCGGGAGACCTGCTGCTGACGCACGACGACGCCGAGGTCGAGATCGAGACCCGCGCGGTGGACGACCCGTACCTGGAGCGCTCGTGGGGTCGACAGGTCTCACGCATCCTGTTCGCACCCGCGTCGGGCGCGACGACCTGGGAGATGAGAGGGGCACTCGCATGACCGATGACGAGCAGACGTCGAGTTTCGGCATCTCGCGCCGGGAGCGCATCATGGACGAGCTGCGCCGCACCGGCTCGGTGCGCGTCGCCGACCTCGCCCGTGAGCTGAAGGTCGCCGAGCTCACCGTCCGCCGCGACATCGGCGAACTCGCGGATCGCGGACTGCTCACCCGGGTGCACGGCGGCGCGACGCTGCGCAGCACGCTCGACACGACGGTCGCCCGGGCGGCCCCCGCGGCGGCGCGCTTCCGCGTGGGGATGGTCGTGCCGTCGCTGAGCTACTACTGGCCGCAGGTCGTGATCGGGGCCCGCGCCACGGCCACCGAGGTCGGCGTGCAGCTCGCGCTGCGCGGGGCGAGCTACTCCGCGGGCGACCAGCGACGACAGATCAGCTCGCTGGTCGATTCCGGGAGCATCCACGGCCTCATCGTCGCCCCGGAGAACCTCGGCCCCGACGGCCATGCGCTGCTGGAGTGGCTGGAGTCCCTCCCGCTCCCCGTCGTGCTGATCGAGCGGCGCGCCCCCACCTCGCTCGCCCTCACCAGCCTCGAGTGGGTGACCACCGATCACGTCTTCGGGGGAGCCCTCGCGGCCGACCATCTCGCCGGGCTCGGACATCGCCGGGTCGGCATCCTCACCTCCTCGCAGTCTCCGACCTCGTGGCAGCTGCGTCGCGGCTGGTCCCGCGCGATCGAGGAGCTGGGACTCACGCCGACCGTCGACCGCAACGCCTCGCTCGACTACCTCGAAGGTGCCGACCGGGGGGAGTTCGTCACCTCGCTGCTGGAGCAGGTGCGCGAGTCCGGGACCACCGCGATGCTCATCCACTCCGACCCGCAGGCGCTGCTGGTGCAGCAGTACGCGCTCGACCGGGGGTGGTCGCTGCCGGAGGACCTCTCGATCATCGCGTATGACGACGAGGTCGCCGAGAACGGGTCCCCGCCGATCACCGCGCTGCGCCCGCCCAAGCAGCACGTCGGACGGCGGGCGGTCGAGGTGATGCTGGCTCGCCTCACGGAGGGGCCGCGGCGCCCGGTGGAGCGGGTGCAGGTCATCCCCGCGCTGCACGTGCGGGAGTCGACGGTGCCGCACATCGAGTAGCACCGCACCCCGCAGGGCGCAGGCTCAGGTCGACTCGCGGACCACGAGGGTGGGCGCGAGGGTCGTGCGCTGCGACGGCGTCTCGTCGCGCTCCTCGAGCCGACGGAAGCACATCTCGAGCGCGCGTCGACCGACGGCGAGCTTCGGCGGAGCCACCGCGGTCAGCGGGACCGCGGCGAGAGAGGCGGTCTCGTCGTCGTAGGCGACGATCGCGAAGTCCTCCGGCACGCGCAGGCCTCGCTCCTCGGCGATGCCGAGCAGCCCGATCGCGAGCTCGTCGGGGAGCGCGAGCGCCGCGCGGACACCGGCGGCCAGACAGTCGTCGAGGAAGCGCCGGAGCACCTCGGAGGTCGATCCGTCGCCCCACCGCGGGGAGGGGGCCGTGACCACGGGGGCGCCCTGGTCCATTCCCCACCGTTCGAGGGCGCGCGCGTGCCCGTCCATGATCCACGGCGCCGTCGCGCTCTCCCGGCACAGCAGGCCGACTCCGCGATGCCCGCGCTCGGCGAGGTGGTCGACGGCGAGCTCGGCCCCGTAGCTGTGGTCGCTGCGGACCGCGTCGATGCGCAGCGCGTTGGGGGCGCCGTCGACCGCGCGCTCCACCAGCACCACGGGGGTGCCGATCCGCGCGATGGTGTCCCACGTGGCCCGGTCGTCGATGCGGGGGCGGGCGGTGACCAGCATGATCGCGTCGACGCCGTTCGCGCTGAGGCGGGCGAGCTGGCTGGCCTCCTCCCTGGCGTCGTAGTTGGTGGCGCCGAGGACGAGGCGGATGCCGGCGGCACGGGCGGCCTCGCTGGCGCCGCGGATGACCGGAGGGAAGTAGTAGCCGGTGTCCGGCACGATAAGCCCGATCGTCGCGAGCGGCCGACCGGGGGAACCGATGGCGCGTGCGCCGGTGGCCGGGGCGTCGGCGCTGTCGGGGAGCACGGCTCCGCCATGCACTCGACGGATCAGGCCGCGCTCGGCCAGCACAGCGAGGTCGCGCCGGATCGTCATGCCCGAGAGCCCCTGCCGTTCCGCGAAGTCGTTCACCTCGAGTCGTCCGCGCAGCACGATCTCGCGGAGGATCCGTTCGCGTCGCTCCTCGGCTATCACGGTGCCAGGCTATCGAGAGGGCGGATGCCGGACGGACACGCGGTGCAGGGCGGGAGCCGACGCGGGGGTCGGACGGGGCGGGCGCCCCGTCCGACCCCCGCGAGGATCATCCGGCGTGCGCGCGGCGTCGCGCGACGATCAGGGCCCCGGCGAGGAGCAGGACACCCGCCGCACCGAGCGCCCAGATCGGCAGCGCCCCTCCCGTGCGGGCGAGGTCGCCGTCCGCGACCGCACCCGCGACCGCCCCCGTGTTCGGGCCGGCGCCGCCCGGCGTCGTGGCGCCCCCGGATGCCGCGCCGACCGTGAGTGCGGCCTCCGCGGTGATGCCGGAGGCGGAGGTGACCACGATCCGGTGGGGCCCGGTCGCGGTGTCGGCGGGGATCCGGACGGTCGCGGCGAACGCTCCCGCGGCATCGGCCTCCACCGTCGTCAGGAGCACCGGATCGGAGTGGAGCTCGATGCGCACGCTCTCACCGGCGGCGAAGCCGGATCCGGAGACCTGCACGGTCTCCCCGGCATCGACGGCGGAGGCCGACAGCGAGACGGCGCCAGCGGGCTGCTCGCCCTCGCCGTGCAGCGCCATGCCGAACAGCGTGATGCCCTCTCCCGGCATGGTGCTCCCGGGCGGGAGCGTCACGCTCGCGACGGGCTTCCCCGACAGCGGGATGCGCTGTGCGAAGACGGATACCGTCGCGTCGACCGTCGACACCGTGCCGCCGAGGTACGGGCGGCTGCGCTGCAGGTGGTCGTCCGCGGTCGCGACCAGGACGGTGTCCGCTGCCGGCGCCGACGTCGACGACCACGCGGGCAGGCGGAAGTCGACGTCGCCGCTGCTGCCGTCCTGATACTGGACCGTGGCGGTTCCCGTCGAGATCGACCCGGCCGAGAACCCGAGGATCACCAGCTCATCGGCCGAGCCGGCGAGCGCCACCTCCTGACCGGACACCTTGATGCTGTCCGGAGTCCCGACGGTGCGGGGATGCCAGTCGATGCCGACGCCGAACGCGGTGGCGGGAGAGCCCACCTCGAGGCCAGCGTCCGCCAGCGAGGCGGCGGAGAGCATGCGGTGATCGGCGGTGAACTGGCCGTTGCGAGGATTCGCCGTCGAGGCGACCGCCGTCTGGTTGACGAGGCTCGCGAACGGGAGCGCCGCGCGCTCCACGCCGGTTCCCTGGTAGGCGCCGATGTTCGGGGCGCCGGCGGGGAGGGGGTTTCCGAAGAAGTCCTGGGTTCCGGCGTCGGCGACGGGGAGGCCGGCGCCGAGCAGGGGCGACCCGACCGCCAGCTGGTAGCCCGGAAGCTCCCTGGTCTGCTGCCCGCTGCCCGCGGCGATGAGGCCGGGGTCGCCGACGATCGCTCCCGTCTCGGTCGCGGGAGGGGTGATCCCACCGAAGTAGGCGTTGCGGGCGTAGACGGCATCGGTCGTCTTGAGCGTGCCGCTCGGCGCGATGATGATGTTGTTCGTCATCTCCCGCGGGGCGGTCATGTCGTCCTCGAACGCGCGGGTGCACGAGAAGGTGTTGTTGTAGATCAGGTGGAGTCCTGGTCCCCCGCTCGAACCGGCGATGCGGCAGTCGTCCTGCGAGACGTTGTAGCGCAGGACCGCGTTCGTCGGGGTGGAGGCGGTGCCGCAGCCCGAGATGCAGTCCAGGTAGAACCCGCCCGCGTTGCCGTAGGAGTAGTTGTACTGGAACGTGCACGAGCCCTTGATCTTCATGTCGCAGTCCCACGCCGTCGAGTCGTACGTGGAGCCGGTGCTGTTGCCCACCACGTTGTACTGGAACAGGGGGTCGACGGAGTTGTAGGGCCACATGCCCGCGAAGTTGCCCTTGAGGAACGGGTACTTCCCGTGGCCGAGATCGATCGCCGAGTTGTACTCGATGACCGGCTTGTCGGAGTTGTGGATGACGATCCCGTCGCCGCCGACGTCATGGATGCTGTTGCGCGCCACGTAGACGTCGGTGTTGTAGCGACGTGTGCTGTCCGGGGCGGAGAGCTTGATGCCTCCGGCGGCGGTGTCGTTCACGGTGTTGCCGGTGATCGTGATGCCGTCGAAGGCCCCGATGCCGTCCCCGAGCACCGAGATGCCGGCGGAACGGGAGAAGGCGTTGCCGAGGGTGGTCTTGTCCGACCACCCGGCGACGTCCTCGACGTGGTTGTCCGTCAGGACGACGCCGCCGCGGACCGTGCCGTCGTTGATCTCGACGAGGATGCCCACGCGCCGCTGATCGGGAGTCCCGGGGTTGATCACGTGCATGCCGTCGATCGTCCAGTTGCTCGCGTTCAGGAGGTGGATCCCGGCCAGAGCGCCCGCGCCGTTGATCGTCGCCGGGGCGTCGCCGTCGCCGTAGGGCGCGACCACGATCGGCGCGGTGTCGAGGCCGGATCCCTGCGGGGCGAAGGTGCCGACGCACTCCGCGCCGCGCTTGAAGAGCACGGATTCTCCCGGCTGGAACGCGCCGACGGTCGCCAGAGCGGCGAGCGACCCGAAGGGTGCCGCCGCGCTGCCGTCGCCGGAGGACGGGGCCGAGCAGTCGACGTGGTAGCTCGTGGACGAGACGGCGACGACGCGCGCGGCGATGCTTCCCTCGGCGGTGGCGCCGAACGGAGCGGCGCCGGTGGCCGTGATCGTGTACTCGCCGGCGGAGGCGCCGGCGGGCACCGTGAACGTCGCCACGGCGCGGCCGGTGTCGTCGGCGTTGGCCACGACGGAGGTGTCGCCGAAGCGCACGGTGACGGGGGCGAGCGGGTTCGCGCCCTCGACGGCGATGGTCACCGGGGCACCCGGGGACAGCAGCGACAGGTCGGTGCCCTGCGCCGTGAGGGTCAACGGCTGTGCGAGGAACGTGTCTGTGCAGTTGAACCGCATGTCCGCCCAGTCGGCGTGGTCGTTGCCGTTGCCCTCGGGGCCGGTCTCGGCGCGCAGCTCGACCAGGTCGGCGCCTCGGAGGTCGAGGTTCACGCGGGCGGCGGGGTCGGTTCCGGTGCGCGCTTCGCGGAACCTCTCCACGCCGTCGACGGCGATGACGAAGTCGACGCGGCCCTTCCCGCTCTGGCTGTCGTCGATGCCGACGTACCCCAGCAGCTGCGTGCACTCCTGGCCGACGTCGTAGACGATGCGGGCGGGCGCATGGGTTCCGAGTCCCTTCGGGTACGTGGTGCCGCGGATCGAGAGGGGCTTGCGGTCGGGGTCGGGCACGGCACGGGCGCCGTTGCTGAAGTCGCGCTCGACGGGACCCCAGCCGTTCTCGCCGATGACCCAGTCGAGGTCGCTGGCGTGGTGGACGCCGCCGGCCAGGCCGTCCGCAGCGGCGGCGGCGAGCGGGGCCGCGGTGAAGCAGAAGGCGCTCACCGCCAGGACGGCGAGCAGTTTCGATCGTTTCCTGTGCACGTGATTCCTCCTCGAATCGCACGCGGACGTCGCCGCATCTGCGGCGACGTGGTCATGCTCGCAGCTGGAGTCGCACAACAGTGAACAGGTGAACAGACTTGAACATCGCTCCGCGGTTGCGATCTTCCCGTGTCTCGTGACATGATCTCGGAAAGCGCTTTCCCGTATCGGCGGGAGAAAGCGCGATCAGCTTCCCGCGACAGAAACGGAACACCATGGCACACACGAGCACCCGCGAGATCGGGATCATCATGAACGGCGTCTCCGGACGCATGGGCTACCGGCAGCACCTGGTGCGCTCGATCCTCGCGATCCGCGAGGAGGGCGGCATCGAGCTTCCCGACGGCTCGCGCGTCACGGTGAAGCCCCTCCTCGTCGGACGCAGCGAGGCCAAGCTCGCCGAGCTGGCGGCGAAGCACGGGATCGAGGACTGGACGACCGACCTCGACGCCGCGCTCGCCGATCCGCAGTGGGAGATCTACGCCGATTTCCTGGTGACCAAGGCCCGCGCCTCCGCCATCCGCAAGGCGATCGCCGCAGGCAAGGCGATCTACACCGAGAAGCCCACCGCCGAGTCGCTCGACGAGGCGCTCGAACTCGCCCGCCTCGCGCAGCAGGCCGGCGTCAAGACCGGCGTCGTGCACGACAAGCTCTACCTCCCGGGTCTGCAGAAGCTCAAGCGCCTGATCGACTCCGGCTTCTTCGGCCGGATCCTCTCCGTCCGCGGGGAGTTCGGGTACTGGGTCTTCGAGGGCGACTGGCAGCCCGCGCAGCGCCCCAGCTGGAACTACCGCACGGAAGACGGCGGCGGCATCATCACCGACATGTTCCCGCACTGGAACTACGTGCTCGAGAACCTCTTCGGCGAGGTCAAGAGCGTCTACGCGCAGGCGGCCGTGCACATCGCCGACCGCTGGGACGAGAAGGGCGAGCACTACACCGCCACCGCCGAGGACGCCGCCTACGGCATCTTCGAGATCGAGGGCGGCGTGATCGCCGAGATCAACTCCTCGTGGACCGTGCGCGTGAACCGCGACGAGCTCGTCGAGTTCCAGGTCGACGGCACGCACGGCTCTGCCGTCGTCGGGCTGTTCGGTGCGAAGATCCAGCCCCGCAACGCCACCCCGAAGCCGGTGTGGAACCCCGACCTGGAAGACACCCGCGACTACGACGCCGATTGGCAGAAGGTGCCGACCAACGACGTGTTCCTCAACGGCTTCCGGCAGCAGTGGGAGGAGTACCTGGTCTCGTACGTCGAGGGCACCGACTACCCGTTCGATCTGCTCGCGGGCGCCCGCGGCGTGCAGTTCGCCGAGGCCGGGCTCACCTCGAGCGCCGAGGGCCGCAAGGTCTCGCTGTCGGCGCTGAGCCTGGACTGACACGATGAGCACGCTCCGACTTCTCACCGCCGAGGGAACGGCGACCGACACCGTTCTGCACGAGGGCGGTTCGTACTCGCGTCCGTCCGCCGCCCTGCGGAGCCGCGTCGCCTATGCGGCCGCGCACGTCGTGCCGAAGGCCTACGCCGACAACACTCCGGGGCAGCCGGCCGACATCGACTGGGACGCGACACTCGCCTTCCGCCGCAACGTCTACTCCTGGGGACTCGGCGTCGCCGACGCCATGGACACCGCGCAGCGGAACATGGGGCTGGATGCCGCAGCCACCCGCGAGCTCATCGCCCGCAGCGCCGAGGTCGCCCGCGAGGAGGGCGGCTCGGTCGTGGTCGGCGTCAACACCGACCACATCGCCGAGACGCACATCTCGCTCGACCAGGTGATCGCCGCCTACACCGAGCAGCTGCACTTCACCGAGGATCAGGGAGCGGGGCCCGTGCTGATGGCCTCGCGTCACCTCTCCCGTGTGGCGACGGGTGCCGCGGACTACCGCCGGGTCTACCGCGAGGTGCTCTCGCGCGCGACCGTGCCGGTGGTGCTGCACTGGCTGGGCACGGCCTTCGATCCCGAGCTGGCCGGCTACTTCGGCGCCGACGACTGGGAGACGGCCTCCGAGGTGCTGCTGCAGGTCATCGAGGAGAACCCGGGCAAGGTCGCCGGTGTCAAGATGAGCCTGCTGAACGCTGAGTCCGAGATCTCGGTCCGCGGCCGTCTCCCCGAGGGCGTCCGCATGTTCACCGGCGACGACTTCAACTACGTGAGCCTGATCGCCGCTACCCCCGACAACTCGCCGAGTGCACCGGATGCTGCCGAGCGCACGGCTTCTTCCGGCGAACAAGCCGTGCACTCGACGACAAGCCGTGCACTCGGCGGCGAGGGTGAGGGTGTGGGCGCGTACTCCGACGCGTTGCTGGGCGCGTTCGCGGCGATCACGCCCGTCGCCTCCGCGGCGATCCAGGCGCTGGATGCCGGCGATCCGGAAGCATACCTGCGCATCCTCGGTCCGACCGAGGGGCTCAGCCGCCAGGTGTTCGCGGCGCCCACCTTCTACTACAAGACGGGCGTCGCCTTCCTCTCCTGGTTGAACGGGCACCAGCCCGCGTTCCAGATGGTCGGCGGTCTGCACTCCGCGCGCAGCCTGCCGCATCTGAGCCGCATCGTCGAACTCGCGAACGCCTCTCTCGCCCTGGAGCAGCCCGACCTCGCGCGCGAGCGCTGGCACGGGATGCTGCGCCTGAACGGGGTGGACGCGTGAGCCCTCTCTCCTCGACGCCCGATCCGCGGCTGTCGATCAACCAGGCGACCATCAAGCACGCCGACCTCGCCACCGCGCTGCGGGTCACGGCAGAGGCCGGGGTGCAGGCCATCGGACTGTGGCGCGAGCCGGTGAACGAGGTCGGCCTCGACGTCGCGGCGCGGATGCTCGGCGACTCGGGCCTGCGCTTCTCGACCCACTGCCGCGGCGGGTTCTTCACGCTGCCGGCCGGGGCGGAGCGCGATGCCGCGCTCGACGACAACCGCCGGGCGATCGAGGAGACCGCGACCCTGGCCGCCGCCGGCGCGTCCGGGTCGACCGCGGTGCTCGTGCTCGTCGCGGGTGGTCTGCCGGTGGGATCGCGCGATCTGATCGGGGCGCGAGAGCGCGTGCGCGATGCGATCGGCGTGCTGGCTCCCGAGGCGAAGGCCGCAGGGGTGACCCTCGCGATCGAGCCGCTGCATCCGATGTACGCGTCGGACCGTGCCGTGGTCTCGACGCTCGGCCAGGCTCTCGACATCGCCGCCGACTTCGACGCCGCCGTGGTCGGCGCCGCCGTCGACACCTTCCACATCTGGTGGGATCCGCAGGTGCTCGAGCAGATCGCCCGGGCCGGGCGTGAAGGCCGCATCGCCACGTACCAGGTGTGCGACTGGAAGACGCCCCTCGCCGCCGACGTGCTGCTCTCGCGGCACTACACCGGCGACGGTGTGATCGATTTCGGCTCGCTCACCCGTGCGGTGGTCGCGACCGGATACGACCGCGACATCGAGGTCGAGATCTTCAACGCCGACATCTGGGCGGATGCCCCGGAGCGCGTCGTGCGCCGCACGGGCGAGTCCTTCGCCGCCGCCGTCTCCCCGCACCTCGGCTGAGGGCGCGCGGGAGGGCTTTGAGAGGATGAGAACATGACCCGAATCCGTGCAGGGCTGTGCTCGGTGACCTTCCGCGCTCTCGAGCCGGAGCGCATCGTCGAGATCGCGGCTGCGGCCGGGCTCGAGGCGATCGAGTGGGGCGGCGACGTGCATGTGCCGCCCGGCGACGTCGGGCGCGCGGCGGCGGTGGCTCGAGCCACATCCGACGCCGGGCTCGCCGTCGCCTCGTACGGCTCCTACTTCCGCGCGGGAGGGGACGAGTCGCTGACGGCGATCCTCGACAGCGCGGAGGCCCTGGGCGCCGATCGCGTCCGCATCTGGGCCGGAGGCACGGGCTCGGAGGCCGCCGACGACGCACACTGGAGCGCGGTGGTGACGCGTCTGCGGTCTGCGGCGGACGAGGCCGCGTCGCGGGGGATCGGCCTCGCACTGGAGTTCCACTCCCGAACGCTCGCGGACACCGCGCCCACCACACTCCGGCTGCTGGCCGAGGTCGGCAGTCCGGCGCTGTCGACCTATTGGCAGCCGACGGTCGGTGCCTCGGTCGACGCGGCGCTGGAGGAGTACCGCGCGGTCGCGGCGCACACGACGGCCGCCCATGTGTTCTCGTGGTGGCCGACCACGGAGCGGCTGCCGCTGCGGGCGCGAGACGCCCTCTGGACGCGGTTCTTCGCCGCGGCCCGCGGCGCGGAGCGCCCGCCCCGCGACGCCCTGCTCGAGTTCGTCCCGGGTGACGATCCGGCGCTGCTCCCGACCGAGGCCAAGGCGCTGCGCGAGTACCTCTCCGTCTAGCATCCGACGTCGTCCCCCCGCCGCTCTGGCGCCGAGCGGTGCTCGCCCCTATAGTGGGTGGCACCGCGTGGCAAACGTTTGCCACAGCAGGCGTCCTCCTCGCGGTGAGTCTCGAATCAACGACGATCGGAGAAAGATGTCTGGCACGAAGAAACGCCTCCTCGCGGCCGCGGCCGTGGCGGTGCTCACGTTGACGGGGGTGACGATGGCGGATGCGGCTGTCGGGGCCACCTCCACCGTGACCTCCCTGGCCCAGCTGCAGTCGGCGATCAGCACCGCCGGCGCGGGCGACACGATCATTCTCAAGAACGGCACGTACACCGTGTCGAGCAGTTCACCGCTGACGATCTCGGGCGGCGGGACCGGCGCCGCGCCGGTGACGATCGCCGCGGAGAGCGTGGGCGGCGTCACCCTCACCGGCACGAAGAGCTTCGTCTTCGCCGGCGCGCATGATGTCGTGATCGAGGGCTTCCGGTTCACGCAATCGACGACCCTGGAGATCCCGGCGGACAGCCGAGCCATCACCCTCCGGCGTGACGAGTTCGCCTTCGCCGACGTCGAGGGCCTGCACAACGTGATGGTCCGTGCCGACGACTCCGTCGTCGAATACAGCTGGTTCCACGGCAAGACGACCCTCGGCGTCTACCTCGGCATCGAGGGGGCGGGGTCGACCGACATGGCGACCGGGGTGAAGGTGCGGCACAACTACTTCTCCGATCACAACTTCGCCGGCGCGAACGGCGGGGAGTCGATCCGGCTCGGGGTCAGCCCGCGGGCGCTGAGCGTGGCGGGCGCCGTCGTGGAGCACAACCTGTTCGAGGAGGCCAACGGCGACCCCGAGGCGATCTCGGTCAAATCGAGCGGCAACACGATCCGGTACAACACCATCCGCAGCAGCCTCGGCGGCATCGTGCTGCGCCACGGCAACGACAACACCGTCGTCGGCAACCGCATCATCGGCGGCGACAACGGCATCCGCATCTACGGCAACGATCACGAGATCATCAACAACTATGTCGCCGGGATCAGCGGCAAGGCGCTCATCATCGGATCGGGCACGCTGCGGGATCACTACGAGGGTGAGCCCTCGACCTCGCGCACCAAGAACGACGCCCCTGACCGCATCCGCATCGCGTTGAACTCCTTCGTGAACAACGGCGACGGCATCGCCGGCGAGACGAACCGGACTGTCCCGCCGCTCGACGTCACGATCGTCGACAACGTCATCCAGGGCGCCACCGGGAAGCTCGCGGACGTGCCGCTCATGCAGGACTTCTACTGGCGGGGCAACATCCTCTGGGGAGCGGCCGCCAACGGCAACATCCCGACGGTCGGCTACACGAAGGTGAATCCGCAGCTGTCGCTGGACGCCGCCGGAACCTGGCGTCCGGGGTCGACGAGCCCCGTGGTCGATGCCGCGAATCAGACGAATCACGCGAACTGGGTGACGGACGACATCGACGGGCGCACGCGCGCGGGTGTCTTCGACGTCGGTGCGCACGAGGTGAACGGTGGCGCGGCCACCCGCGCACCGCTGACGGTCGCCGACGTGGGCCCGAGCGCTCCGTAGTACCGGCCGGCACCGCTGCCCCTCCGCCCCTCGTGAACAGGGCGGAGGGGCAGCGGCGTCAGAGGGCCGTGGTATCGGAGGGCAGCGGTGTCGGAGGGCCGTGGTGCCGGAGGACCGTGGTGCCTGGTGGCCGTGGCGCCAGAGAGCGTGGTGCCAGAGAGCGTGGCGCCAGAGGGCGTGGTGTCAGAGGGCGTGGCGTCAGGGGCGCGGGATGCGGAACGTGTCGTACGGGACGCGCTCCACGAGGTCGTGCGCGATGTCGACGGCGTCCGCATCCGTCAGGCGGTGGGTCGCGACGAGGGAGGCGAGATAGGTGGCATCCGCGCGGCGGGCCATGTCGTGTCTGGCCGGGATCGAGCAGAACGCCCTGGTGTCGTCGATGAACCCCGAGGTCTTCGCGAAACCCGCACTGTCGGTGACGGCACGGCGGTATCGCTCCATGGCGTCCGGAGTGTCGAGGAACCACCACGGCGCACCCACGTAGACGCTCGGGTAGAAACCGGCGAGCGGTGCGAGCTCGCGTGAGAACGCGGTCTCGTCCACGGTGAAGAGCACGAGCCGCAGGGCCGTTCCCGTTCCGAAGTCGTTCAGCGCCCGCCGCAGCGGTTCCGTGAAAGCGGTCGGCAGCGGCAGGTCGTGGCCGGTGTCGGCGCCGTGCCGCTCGAGCGTGGGCATGTGGTGGTTGCGGTGCACGCCGGGGTGCAGCTGCATCACCATGCCGTCCTCGGCGGACATCTCCAGGAGTCGGTAGAGGATGTCACGCCGGTACGCGGTGCCCTCGGACGGGGTGGCCGTGCCGCGGAGGCCGGCGGCGTGGATGCGGTCAGCCTCGTGAGGATCGAGTGGCAGCGCCCAGGCGTCGGGGACGCCGGTGTCGGTGGCCGTGCCGCCCAGGCTGCGGAAGTACGCGCGTCGGGCGCGGAGGGCCGCGAGGAGTCCCTCGTAGGTGTCGCACGGGATGTCGGCCGACGACGCGAGTCCGTCGAGAGCCGAACGCCAGATCGCGGCCGACGGGTCCATGATCCTGTCGGCACGGAACGTCGGGAGCACGCGTCCGGCGAAACCGGGATCCGCGGCGAGTGCTCGATGATCCGCGAGGTCGGCGGCGGGGTCGTCGGTCGTGGCGAGCACGTCGACCCCGAATCGCGTGAACAGGGCGCGGGGGCGGAAGGCCTCCTCCGTGAGGCGCTCGGCGACCTCGTCGTAGATGCGATCGGCGGTGTCGGCGGACAGGCGTGCCTCGACGCCGAACACCTCGCCGAGCTGATATTCCAGCCAGTACTGCACCGAGGTCGCGCGGAACAGGTGCCAGTGCGCGGCGAGCACGCGCCACGCCTCCCGAGGATCGACGGGCGACCCGCCGACCGGGGCCTGCACTCTTGCGAGCGGGACGCCGGCACCGTGCAGCACGCGGGTGACGTAGTGGTCGCCGGTCAGCAGCAGCTCGGTGGGGGAGGCGAACGGCGCATCGTCGGCGAGGAGCTTCGCGGACACGTGTCCGTGCGGCGAGCAGATCGGCGCATCCGCCACTTCGAGGTAGAGCTCGCGGGCGAGTTCGCGGGTCTTCGGGTCGCTGGGGAACAGGCGATCCGGATGCATCGTGGTGGTCGGCATGCTGTCCTTCGGCGATCGTGCGGGGAGGGGAGCGCACTCGTCCCTCCGTGGCAGGTTACTTGCTGGCACGACGATTGGCAATCGCTTGCCATAGACTGCGGGATAGCGATGGATATCCCGACGCGGAGAAGAGGAGCACGGCATGCGGAACGCGCACGGAGACGGTGCCACGGACGACACCCCGACGATCGCGCATCTGGGTGTCGGCGCCTTCCACCGCGCGCACCAGGCCTGGTACACCCACCGTGCATCCGTCGTGGGGCAGCCGTGGCGGATCGTGGCGTTCACCGGGCGGTCGTCCCGGCAGGCAGACGTGCTGCGCGCCAGGGGCGGTAGGTACACCCTGGTGACGCGCGGCGCCGACGCCGACGAGCTCTCCGAGATCACGAGTATCCGCGAGGTGCACGACGGGGCGGACCAGGCGTCGTGGCGAGCGGTCGTCTCCCGCCCCTCGACCCGGGTGGTGACTCTGACCATCACCGAGGCGGGCTATCGTCTGAACGGCCGTGGCCGACTCGACACCGCTGCGCCCGACGTCGCCGCGGATCTGGGCAGCGCGAGGACCGACGCGACAGCCCCCGCGGCGACGGCGCCCGTGCGACTGGCGGCGGGCCTCGCGGCCCGGCGTGCGTCCGGCGCCGGCGAGCTGACGGTGATCAGCTGCGACAACCTGTCGGCGAACGGGGCGATCACGCGGGCGGTCGTGCGCGCCGCCGCCGCCGAGTGGGATCCGACGCTCGTCGACTGGATCGATGCGCACGTCACCTTCCTCTCGTCGATGGTCGATCGGATCACGCCGCGCACCACGCCCGCCGACATCGACGAGGTCGAGCGGCGCACAGGCATCCGCGATGAGGGCACGGTCGTCGCCGAGCCCTTCTCGGAGTGGATCATCGAAGAGCCGTCCCCGGCCGGGTTCGCGGGCCCCCGTCCCGCGTGGGCGCAGGTGGGCGTGCGCTTCGAGTCCGACCTGGCGGGCTTCGAAGAGCGGAAGCTGCGCATCCTCAACGGCGCCCACTCCCTGCTCGCGTATCAGGGGCTGCGGCGCGGGTTCGACGACGTCGCGACCGCCTTCGCCGATCCTGCGCTGCGCGATCTCGTCGAGGAGTACTGGGTGGAGGCCGCGGCGAGCTGTCGGCTGCCCCCGTCCGAGCTGGCCGCGGCAGTCGCCGCCACCAGGGAGCGCTTCGCGAACGCCCGCATCGGGCACACCCTCGCGCAGATCGCGATGGACGGCGCGCACAAGCTGCCGCATCGCATCGTTCCGGTCCTCGCGCACGCGGTCCGTGCGGGCGGGGAGGCCTCCGCCCCCGCATCCGCCATCGCCGCGTGGGCCGTCCGGAGCGGACAGGGCGACGACGCCGTGGAACGCCTGCTCGACGGCGTCGCCGACTCGGCGGTGCTTCCCGCGATGCGCGCCGCCATCGCCCGCGGAATCCGTAGGCTGGAGTCCGATCCCGTCGGCGCCGTGCGCGGCGGCGGGGCGATCTGATCCGAAGATGAGACGGAGACCGATGAGTGACGACGGAGCCACCCGGGGTGCGGCACCGGGCGAACCCGCCGCCGTCGACGCGGCCGTCGAGGACTCACCGGGACGCGGCCAGGAGAACGTGACGATCTACGACGTCGCGAAGCTCGCCGGCGTCAATCCGTCCACGGTCTCCCGGGCGCTGAACCGTCCCGGTCGGGTCAACGCGCTCACCGAGCGCCGTATCCGCGCCGCGGCCGAGACCCTGAACTATCACGTGAACCCGATGGCACGGGCGCTGCCCACCGGTCGTACCTCGATCGTCGGGATCGTCGTCTCCGACATCACGAACCCGGTGTTCTTCGACGTCATCCGCGGCGCCGAGGCCGCGGCCGCGAGGTCCGGCTACACCCTGGTCCTCACGGAATCGGAGGAGTCCGACGAGCGCGAGTACGATCGCGCGCAGCAGATGATGCGCATGGTCGACGGTCTGCTGCTGGCAACTCCCCGCATGTCGGACGATCAGATCCGCGCCCTCGCGCGGCAGAAGCCCATCGCGGTCGTCAACCGACTCGTCGACGACGTGCTCTCGGTCGTCCCCGACGTCCAGCAGGGGATCGCGGAAGCCGTCCGCCATCTGCGCGGACTCGGGCACAGCCGGATCGCGTACGTCCCCGGCCCGCCGCTGTCATGGATGGCGCGCCGTCGCGGCGAACTGCTGGCGGAGCGCTGCGAGTGGGCGCACATCGAGCTCGTCGACCTCGACGCGGTGGCGCCGACCGTGGCCGGCGGACGCAGCTCCGCCGTCGCGGTGCGCGACAGCGGGGCGACCGCCGTGATCGCCTACAACGACCTGATCGCGATCGGACTGATGCAGGAGCTCGTCGAGACGGGCATCCGCATCCCCGCCGACATCAGCGTCATCGGCTTCGACGACATCTTCGGCGCGGACTTCACCTCGCCGCCGCTCACGACGATCAAGTCGCCGCTGCGCGAGGGCGGCGACCATGCCATGGGAGAGATGCTCGGCCGGGTGACCGGATCCGGGGCGCCGCTGGCCGGGTTCGACCTGGCCACGACGCTGATCGTCCGCGGCTCCACCGGAACGGCCGCCCGCTGACCCCGGCGCACCGTCCCGAGGTCGTCGGGACGGTGCGCCGGGGCCGACGGGCGGCCGCTGCGGGTGATCAGGGTGCGAGCGGGCCGACATCCTCCGCGGTCAGCGGGGCGCGGCGGGCGGCAGCAGCGGTCAGTTCGTGCGGGCCGACGTCGGCGGTGCCGATGCGCTTGCGCCCGTCGATGTCATCGCGCACGTACGGCGCGTGGTCCTGCGTCGCCGCGTCCACGGCCGGGCTCGACGGGCCGATGCGGAGCACGTCGGCGCCGTCCCTGATGAGCTGGGGATCGATGCGCGAGTAGCCGGTGGTCGGCAGATCGCCGTCCGCGGCGGCGCCCCAGAGGATGTTGCCACTCCAGACGAAGCCCTGTGACATGGGGACGGAGGCGAGAAGCCCGACATCGCCCTGGATGATGTTGTCGACGATGACGCAGTCGTGGGGCTCGAGCGGCCGATGCGTCTCGCCGGACACACCGCCCGCGTTGCCGATGAAGGAGTTCAGGGCGATGCGGATGCGGTCGGCGGCATCGTTCTTGGTGCGGGAGGTCGACGGCTCGCCCTCGTAGTGGTCGCGCACCGTGCCGGCGCCGAGCACGAGCGCGGTGTCCGCGGTCTCGCCGATGTAGTTGTTCACGATCACGTGGTCGTTGCCGTAGACGCGGATGCCGCGCAGGCCCCGGATGATGTGGTTCGACTCGACCCTGGTGCGGTTGCCATGGCGGAGCACGATGCCGCCGCCGCTGTCGCGGATCGTGTTCCTGCGGATGATGTTGTCGCTGGATTTGACCGAGATCGCCTCCGGGTCGCCGTTCGTCCGCTCGAACAGGTTGTCCTCGACGATCGCGTTCGCGCTGCGCAGCGCCCGCGGGCTCACACCGAGGCGGATCGGCTCGCCGCCGTTGTCGCCGGCGAAGGAATGGTCGGAGAAGTGGTTGTGATGGATGTGCACGTCGGAGGCCATCTCGGTCGATCCGGCGCCTTCGACGCCGAGGAAGACGCCCAGCGTGGACTTGCTGTGGAAGTGGTTGTACTCCACGACCGTGTCGTCCGCGCGCACCATCACGCAGTGCAGCCCCTCGATGTCCGCGAGGACGAACTCGTTGCGGCTCAGAGTGATCGCCTGGCAGTTCGCGGCGATCTCGAGGGTCGTCGACTGCGTGAACACGAAGCCGCTCAGGACCACGTCGTGCGTCGCGTCGAACACGAAGCTCGCGGCGCCGGTGAAGGTGACGCCCCCGATCGTCGCGGCGGCGATGGTCAGCGGCTTGTTCCCCCGCCCGCCCGCACCGGCGAGGCTGATCGGTGCTCCGTCCGGCACCGCGTAGGTGCCGTCGGCGACGATGATGGTGCCGCCCTTGGTCATGGCGGCGATCGCCGCGCGGAGGGCGTCCACCGTCGCGACGTGCGTGTACGGTCCGCGGCCGGGCAGCATCGGCGCACGGCGTCCGGCGGCCGCGGTGAGCGGACGGTCGAGCACGGCGGCGGTGGCCTGCTGCGGGATCGCGGCGGCTGCGACGCCGGCGACGGCGGACAGGATGAAGGTACGGCGCTTCATGGGTTCCTCCTCGTTGAGGGATGAGCGGATGGTGGGGATGGGGTGACGGTTCAGGGGACGGAGGGAGGGGAGAGGCTGGTGCGTCAGGGCTCCGCGGAGAGGAACAGCTCGATGACCGGCACCGGACCCTCCGGACGCTGCACGGGGAGTTGCAGCGTGAGGGTGCCTTCCGGCAGGCCGCCCATGAGCGTGTTCTGCGCTTGACGCGCGGGGTCGATGCGCAGCGGCACGAGCTCGGAGGCGTCCGACATCAGCTGCGCGTACTGCACGCGGTCGGCGAGGCCGGGCAGGTGCAGGTGCTTGAAAGGCCACGAGAACAGGTGCACGTAGAGGCGATCGCCCCGCAGGGTGTAGCGGGTGTCGCTCGGTGCGGACCAGGGTGCGGGGCCGGCGCCGTGGATGGATCGCGCGTGGTCGTCCATCCAGGCCGCGATGTCGGAGAAGGTGCGCTGCGCGGTGGGGTCGAGGCGTCCTCGCCCGTCCGGGCCGATGTTCAGCAGCAGGTTGCCGTCTTTGGACACGCCGTCGACGAGCAGCTTGATCAACGACTCGGAGCTCTTCGCGTCGAGGTTGTCGCGGTCGTAGCCCCAGCTCCCGTCGAGGGTCTGGCACGCCTCCCACGGGACGGGGACGCCGTCGCGCCGCATCGGCTCGAGGGGCTGGTACTGCTCGGGCGTGACGATGTCGCCCGGGATCCCGAGCCTGTCGTTCACGATGATCCCTGGCTGCAGCTCCCTGACCAGTGCCAGGAGGTTCACGGCATCCCAGTCCTCGGCGCCCTTCCCTGCCCAGTAGTCGGGACGGTGCGTGTAGGAGAAGTCGAAGAAGAGGTAGTCGATCCGGCCGTAGTCGGTGAGGAGTTCGCGCACCTGTCCGTGCAGGTAGGGCTGGTAGTCGCGGATGTCGCGGTGAGCCGTCGCGGCTTTGAATTCCTCGTCGTCGCGCTGCGGGTGGGTGCCGTCGACGGGGAAGCCCTCGTGGTGCCAATCGATGAGGGAGTAGTAGAGGCCGACGCGCAGGCCCTCCGCACGGCAGGCGTCGACGAATTCGCGCACGGCATCGCGACCGAACGGGGTGTTCATGACCGTGTAGTCGGTGAGCGACGAGTCCCACAGGCAGAAGCCGTCGTGGTGCTTGGCCGTGAGCACCACGTAGCCTGCGCCCGCCGCCTTCGCGGTGCGCGCCCACGCACGAGGGTCGTACCGGTCGGGGTCGAAGTGCGCGCGGTACGGCTCGTACTGCGCATCCGTGAGCTGCTCGCGGCTCTTGACCCATTCGTGTCGGGCGGCGAGCGAGTACAGCCCCCAGTGCACGAACATGCCGAGACGGGCTTCGGTGAACCAGGCGAGGTCGGCGGGTGCCGTCATGACACTGCTCCTTGGGAGACGGGGTGGCGCGGGGAGGAGTGGTGGGCAGGAGCAGTGGCCGGAGCAGTGGCCGGGGCGGTGTCCACGAGGGCTTCGCGCAGGGCGGCGAGCTCTCCGGGGGTGAGGCCGTGATGACGCAGATAGCCGGCGGCGGAACCCCACTGCTCGTCGACGGCGGACAGCGCGGCGCGCATGACCTCGGGCGGCGATTCGGTGGCCAGCATCCAGGCGTGCCGTGACGCGGGGTACTTCTTCGTGAGGCGCTCCGAGGTGGCCCTGCGGTGCGCGGCGGGGATGAGGGAGGCGGTGAGCGCGTAGTCGGCGACGACGGCTTCCCGATCGGCGTCGACGGCTGCGAGCGCCAGCGCGACGACCATCCCGGTGCGGTCCTTGCCGGCCGTGCAGTGCACGAGGGTCGGCGCCCCGGAGGCGATCACCCGCACGGCGGCGACGAGCGGCGCGGACGATTCGGTGAGCAGACGGGAATAGATCTCCCCGAGATCGAGGTCCTCGAGGAAGAACGATCGCGGCGATCCCAGATACAGGGGGAGGCGGACGGTCTCCGCCCCGATGAGCGCGCCGGCGTCGTCCGCGACCTCTTCGTCCGAGCGGAGATCGACCACGCGTCGCACCAGGGGGCGGAGCGTCTGCGCGCCCCGCGGGCGGAGCCCCCCGAGATGGCCCGAGCGGAAGAGCCGTCCGCGCCTGATCGCGCCATCGGCCGTCGGGGTGCCGCCGACGTCGCGGAACCCGGTGACGCCGTCGACCTCGATCACGGCGCTCACCCTTTCAGGGCGCCCGAGGTGAGCCCTCGCGCGAACGACCGCTGGAACAGGAGGAACACGATCACGGACGGGGCGAGGGCGAGCAGCGATGCCGCCATGATCACGCCGGGCGTCACCGCGGGATCGATGCGCAGCGTGCGCAGCGCGAGAGGCAGGGTGTACGTGTCGCTGCTCTGGGAGACCAGCAGGGGCAACAGGTACTGGTCCCAGATCATCGTGAAGCCGAACACGCCGATGACGCCGAGCGCCGGCTTGCACAGCGGGACGATGATCTGCGCGAACACCCGCAGCTCGCTGGCGCCGTCGATGCGCGCGGCCTCCTCGAGTTCGAGGGGCACGTCCTTCATGAACTCGGTCATCACCAGGATCGAGAAGGCCCAGGCGCCCAGCGGCACGATCATGCCGGCGAGCGTGCCCATCAGGTTGATGTGCACGAGGGGGAGATCGGAGAGCAGGATCGACAGCGGCAGGGCCAGGATCTCCTCCGGCAGCATCATGGTCGCGAGGATCGCGACCAGCACGAGCGCCGAGAAGCGGAAGCGCTTGCGGGCGAGCGCGTAACCGGCGAGCACCGAGACGATCACCTGCAGCAGCAGTCCGAACCCGACCACGAAGAAGGAGTTCGCGAGGTACCCGAGCACGCCGTAGTCGAAGGCGATGGCGAAGTTGTCCAGCGTCGGCCGGGTCGGGATGACGCTGAGCTCGGTCGGGTCGGAGACCTCGCTGAACGCACCGACGAGCAGAGCGACGAGCGGGCCGGCGAAGAGCGCGACCACCACCGCGTACAGCAGCACCTTCGCGCCGATGGCGAGGACGGTGCGGCTCTCGGTGAGTCCGAGGGCGGTATCGGTTCCGGCGGTCATGCGTCCTTCTTCCTTCGCACCAGGAGCTGCACGATCACGGTCAGCAGGAGCGTGGCGAGGAACAGCAGCACGGCGCCGGCCGAGCCGACTCCGAGCTTCCCCTGTTCCAGGCCGAGCTTGTAGAGGAGGGTCATGACCACCTCGGTCGCCCCGTTCGGGCCGCCGTTGGTCATCAGGAACACCTCGGTGAACACCCGGAAGCCGCGGACGGCGGCCAGGATGAAGAGGATCGCGAACACCGGTCGGAGTCCGGGGATCGTGACGTGCACGATGCGCTGCCAGCGGTTGGCGCCGTCGACCGTCGCGGCTTCGTAGAGTCCGCGGTCGATGCCGGCGAGTCCGGCGAGGATGATCATCATGTCGTAGGGGGCTCCGCGCCAGATGCCCATCAGCATGATGGACCACATGGCGGAGTCGGGGCTGTTGATGTACTCGCTGGGGCCGAGGCCGATCGTGCCGATGATCGAGTTGAGGAAACCGTCGGCGGACGGGTAGTACATGATCCGCCACAGCTCGGCGACCACGGCCATCGGGACGACGACCGGCAGGAATGCGGCCGAGCGGATGAAGGAGAGCTTCCTGGTCTGCCCTTCCAGCAGGAGGGCGAGGAGGAATCCGAGTGCGAGGCACCCGGCCGTCTGTCCGAACGCGAGGACGAGGGTGTTCACCGTGGCGTCGCGGAACGCGGGGTCGGAGAGGATCGTCTGGTAGTTCGCCAGCCCCACGAACTCGTTGCCGAGGTAGGGCCGCACGTTCTCCACCGACATCGAGACGGCCTGGACCATCGGGATGTAGCGGAAGACGAGGAACAGCAGCAGCGCCGGGGCGAGGAAGGCCCAGGGGACCCACCACTGGCCCTGCGTGCGGTTGCGGCGTCGGCGTGCCGGTGGCGGGGATGCGGGGGTCCCCGCCACCGGAGCGGAAGCGTCGACCGTGTTCACGGCGTCGGCGGTGTCGAGTGTCACTGGTCGAGGATTCCCTGGGTCAGGAGCTCTGCGGTGAGCTTGCCGTCGAGCGCGGCGAGTTCTTCCTCGACGTCGAGACTGCAGTCGGCGAGGAGCGCGTTGACGGTGTCGGCGCTCATCTGCCGGATCGGCGTCCAGCTCGGGATGGTCGGCGCATAGCGTCCGCTGGTCTTGTACGCCTCGGCGAAGGTCTGCCAGCGCGGGTCGTCGCGGACGTCGGCGATGTCGACCTTCTCGTTGACGGGGAGCTGGATCGCGAAGGCCTCTTCGCCCTCCATGCCGTAGGTCTGCGCGTCGGGGCTGATGTAGTAGTCCGCGAACGCGGTCTGGCCCTTCTCGTTGTCGGATCCGGCCATCAGGTAGACGGTGCCGCCCTCGGCGAGGACCGTGGAGTCCTTCGGGCCCTCGGGTGCCGGGACGACCTCGTACTTGTCGGCTCCGAGCACGCCGTCGAACCGCGGCAGCATGTAGGGCCCGGTCACGTACATCCCGGCCACGCCCGATTCGAACGCCTCATTGGTCGGGGGAGTGTCCATGCTGGCCGCGCCGGGCTGGATGACGCCGGCCTTGCACTGCAGGTCGCGGAACCACGTCGCGGCCTCGACCGCCTCGGGCTCGCTCATCGACGGGAGGTACCCGTCGCCGGACTTGGTGATGAAGTCGCCGCCGGCCGACCACAGGAAGTTGGAGAAGTACCACGACGCGTAGCCGCGCTTGGTCGATCCGGGAACGGCGAGTCCGTAGGTGTCGGCCTGGCCGTTGCCGTCCGGGTCGTTCTCGGTGAACGCGGTGGCCACCTCGAGCATCTCGTCCCAGTCGGTCGGCGCCTCGAGGCCGAGGGCCTTCAGCCAGTCGCTGCGCACATAGAGGGCGTTCGCCTGGGCGGAGTAGGGGATGCCGTAGGTCTTCCCGTCGATGGCCTTGCCGGCTTCCAGCGCCTGGGGACTCAGATCGGCGGAGTTCGGGACCTCGTCGAGGTCGATCTCGCGGAGGATGCCCTGGGTCTGCATCGTGCCCAGCTGGCTGACGTCGTTGAGCACGACGTCGGGCAGATCGCGCTGCCCGGCGCGCTGGGCCAGCTTGGTCTCGAAATCGTCGAAGATCGCGGTGACCTCGGCCTTGTACCCGGTCGCCTCCTCGAAGGCGGCGACGAGACGCTGGGTGGCCTCCTCGCTCGGGCTGCCGGGTGTCGTGCGGGTCCAGATCTCGAGGACCGCCTCTTCGTCCTGCTCGACAGCGGAGCCGCCTGCGGGGGCTGCAGTGCTGGAGCAGCCGGCGAGAGCGAGCGTGACGACGCCCAGGACTGCTGCTGTTTTCATCTTCGTGTGCATGTGATCTCCAGTTTGGCAAACGCTTGCCACTTTGCAAGACGTCGTTCGTGAATCTAACCTAGGGACGCGAGCACTGTCAATCATTGATCGGATGTTTCGCTTTCCATGGGTGAACGATGAGGAGACGACGTGGTCGACGGGGAGACGCGCACCAAAGTGCGCCTGGTGATGGAGGAGCGGCGGAGGAACGATGTGTTCCCCGCGGAGGTACTGGCCGACATCGACCGTATCGCGGACCTCGAGCGCCCGTTCCTCACGGCGGCCGAGCTCGCCGCCGATCCCACCGCTCTGCGCGATACCGAAGTGCTTCTCACGGGGTGGGGCGCACCCGTGATCGACGAGTCTCTCCTCGCCCGTGCGCCGAAGCTGCGCGCCGTGCTGCACGCGGCCGGATCGGTCAAGCACATCGTGACCGACGCGGCCTGGGAGCGCGGTGTCGAGGTCGTCTCCGCCGCCGGGGCCAACGCCGAGCCGGTCGCTCAGATGACGGCAGCGCAGATCGTGCTCGCCGCGCGCGGGGTGCCCGCCGCCCGCCGCCGGTATCGCGAGGAGCGGCAGCTGACGGCGTCGGCGGCGGCCGCCGGGGCCCGTGGGGCCGTGGTCGGCCTGGTCGCGCTGGGCGAGATCGGGCGTCGTGTGGCCGAACGGCTGCAGGGCTCGGGGGTGCGGATCCTGGCCGCCGATCCGTTCGCCTCGGCGGAGACGACGGCGGGGCTCGACGTGGAGCTGGTCGACCTGGAGGAACTGTTCCGGCGGTCCAGGGTCGTCAGCCTGCACGCGCCCCTGCTGCCGAGCACGGCGGGCATGGTCGGGGAGGGCCTGCTGCGCAGCCTGCCGCACGGAGCGACGCTGATCAACACCGCCAGAGGTGGTGTCCTCGACGAGGCGGCACTGGTCGCCGTCCTCTCCGCGCGTCCCGATCTCACCGCGCTCCTCGATGTCACGGCGGAGGAGCCTCCGCGGGCGGATTCCCCGCTGTGGGACCTCGACAACGTCGAGCTGACGCCGCATGTCGCCGGCTCCACGGGCGCCGACCGCGCGGCCATGGGCGAGCTCGTCGCGGCCGAGTTGCGTCAGCTCGTGAACGGCCTTCCGCTGCGTCACCGTGTGGAGCCGACGGCGCTGGCGCGCATGGCGTGATGCGGCAAACGATTGCCATTCCTCTCCGCATCGATCGTCCGCCGGAGCGCGCCAGTATGCTCGGGGCATGAGTCTGCCGGAAAGCCCTTCCCCGGCGCGGGCCCCGCGTCATCCACGGGGCCCTGCACCGACGCTGCATGATGTGGCGCGTCACGCGGGTGTCTCGCTCGCGACCGCCTCGCGTGTGCTCAACGGCTCCGAGCGCAAGGTCGCCGAGTCGTTCCGCGAGCGCGTGCAGGCGGCCGCGGCGACGCTCGGGTACACGGCGAACGTCTCGGCCCAGTCGATCGCGCGCGGTACCTCGCCGGTGATCGCCCTGCTCGTCGCCGACATCGCGGACCCCTATTTCGGCCTGATCGCCTCCGGGGTCGCGCGCGGCGCCGATGAGCACGGGCTGGTCGTGACGATCGCGATCACCGAGCGCGACCAGGAGCGCGAGGCGCGGATCGTGCGCGCGTTGCGCGGACAGCGTCCTCGGGGACTGATCCTCGCGGCCTCCCGCACGCAGGAGCCGATCGAGGCCGACACCGCGCACGAGCTCGCGGAGTTCGCACGACTCGGCGGCAGGATCGTCGCGTTCGGGCCCGACGGGGATGCCGACCGTCGCATCGAGATCGACAACCGCTCCGGGGCGGAGGCGCTCGGACGACGCATGGCCGAACTCGGGTACCGCTCCGCGATCGCGCTCGGCGCGGCGGAGGGTGTGCGCACCTCGGACGACCGTCTGGCCGGATTCCGTGCCGGCTTCGAGGGAGCGGGCGGCGTCGTCGCCGCCGTGCGACGTGGAGACTTCCGACGTGAATCGGGGGCGGCGGACATGACGGACGCCCTCGCCGACGGCGTGCCGACCGGAACGGTGGTCTTCGCGATCAGCGATGTGGTCGCGATCGGCGCGATGTCCGCCATCCGCGATTCCGGCCGCGAGGTCGGTGCTGACATCGCCGTGTGCGGCTTCGACGACGTTCCGGCGAGCAGCGATGTCGCCCCGGCTCTGACGACCGTCCGCGTGCCGCTGAGCGAGGTCGGCTACCAGGCCTTCCGCGCGACGGTCGACGCCGACTGGGAGCAGGCGCCGCTCCCGCTCGAGGTCGTCGTACGCGCGAGCACTCCGGGGATCGTCCGATGACCCGCGTCGTGCTGGCGCCGGACAGCTTCAAGGGGACCATCACCGCGGCCGATGCCGCGGCGGCGCTCGCTGACGGGTGGGCGTCGGTCGACCCCGAGGCCGAGTTCGTGCACCGGCCCATGGCGGACGGCGGCGAGGGCACAGTCGCGGCGTTCGAGGCTGCCGTGCCGGGTGCGGTGCGGATGCCGGTGACGGTCGACGGTCCCGCGGGGAAGCCCATCGACACCTCCTGGCTGCTGCTGCCCCCGACGCAGGACGCACCGGCGGGGACGGCCGTCGTCGACATCGGCTCGACCTCCGGTATCGAGCTGCTGGACGAACTGCGCCCCTGGGATGCCGACACCACCGGCTTCGGTCAGGCCATGGCCGCAGCCCTCGACCACGGCGTCTCACGCCTCGTCGTCGGCATCGGCTCCAGTGCGTCCACCGACGGCGGTACCGGGATGCTCGCCGCTCTCGGCGCGCGGTTCCTCGACGCCTCCGGTGCTCCGGTCGCCCGTGGTGCGCGCGGGCTGGCCGACATCGCATCGGTGGACGTGAGTGGATTGCGGGCCGCACCCGACGTGCGCGTGCTCACCGACGTCACCAATCCGCTCACCGGTCCGCGCGGCGCTGCTGCGGTGTTCGGTCCGCAGAAGGGCCTGCGCGACGACGACATCGCGTTCGTCGACGGCGGCCTGCGCCGGCTCGCGGAGCTGCTGGGCATCGATCCGGCGGGGCAGGGCAACGGCGCGGCCGGAGGCACGGGAGCGGCGCTCGCGGTGTGGGGCGGCACGCTCGCGCCCGGCGCCGCCGAGGTGGCCGAGCTCATCGGCCTGGCCGACGCGATCGCCGACGCGGATGTCGTCATCACCGGCGAGGGCTCGTACGACGGGCAGTCCGGCGACGGCAAGGTGCCGTCCTTCCTCGCCGGCCTCGCCGCTGCCGCGGGAGCACAGGCGATGCTCGCCGCCGGCCGCATCACACCCGACGCGGACACCGCGCTGTTCGCGGCATCCGCTTCGCTCACCGACCTCGCCGGCTCCGCGGATGCCGCCCTCGCCGAGCCTGCTCGATGGCTCCGCGACGCGGGGGCGGTGCTGGCACGCGCCGCGCATGCTCGCTCCGCAGACGTGCCTCCGGGTCACACCGTGAGGCGCGAGCGGTAGTCCGAGGGCGTCTGCCCGGTCCAGCGGCGGAACGCGAGGGTGTAGCCGTTGGGGCTGAAGCCCATGGTGCGTGCAACCGTCGCGACGGTCTCGCCCGCGCAGAGCGGGGCGATGGAGAGCTCCAGGCGGAAGAGCGTCGTCCATTCGGAGTACGTGGTCCCGGTCTCGGCGAGGAAGGCCCGCCGGATCGTCGCCACCGAGGCGTGCAGCTTCCGCGACCATTCCTCCAGCGGCGGGACGACGGCCGGCGCGACACGCAGGTGCTCCAGCACGGGGCGGGTCAGCGGGCCGTGCGGGAGTCGGAGCGGATGACGCAGCGCCGGGGCGCGGTGCACGGCGGCCGCGATCTGCCGCCCCCGGGTGGCGTTGCGCTCGTCGTCGTGATCGCGCGCCCAGGCGAGGAGGAGGGCGCGCAGTTGCGCATCGATCGTGACGAGCCTGGCCTGCTGCGGGAGCGCGTCGTCTTCGAGATCGATGGCGAGAGGCACGAGATCGGGGGCGAAGACGCCGGAGTGCAGCACGCGTGGGGGAACCCAGATGCCGGTCGCCGCATCGAACGGGCAATCCCGGTCGTCGATGCGCAGAACCCCGGATCCGGTGATCGCCGTCACCAGCTGGCCGCGAGCGTGCACGTGCGGCGGGTGTCCCCAGTGCTCCACCTCGTCGAGGTCGGGCTCGACGACGGCTGAGCGCTCCATGGGACTCCTCGATCGCTGAGTGGGATGACGAGTATTTAGGTTAGCCTACGCTCAACTCGTGCCCGTTGTCCCTGCCCAGAAACCGTCGGACCCGACGGCCCTCGACGACCGTCTGAACGTGCAGGTCAGCACCCGGGGGCGGCGGCGGATCCTCGGTCTGATCGGCCTGCTCGCCCTCACCGTCATCGGCGTGCTGCTCAGCCTCGCGCTGGGGGCGCGCGACATCGCTCCCGGCGTGGTCGTCGAGTCCCTCCTGGGCCTGCGCCCCGCCGACGACTACGAGACGCTCGTGGTCGTCACGGAGCGGATGCCGCGTGCGCTGCTCGCGCTTCTCGTCGGCGCGAGTCTGGGGTGCTCCGGGGTGATCATGCAGGCCCTCACCCGCAATCCCCTCGCCGACCCCGGCGTGCTCGGGATCGAGCTGGGGGCGGCGTTCGCCGTGCTGCTCGGCATCCTGTTCTTCGGGGTGCGCGGAGCGTCGTCGTACTTCTGGTGGGCTCTCGCCGGCGCCGCGGTCACGGCCGTCATCGTGCTCGCGATCGCCCGACTGGCCCGACTCGCCGCCAGCGCGACCATCAGCCTCATCATCGCGGGGGCGGCGCTCTCGGCGATCCTCGGCTCGCTGATCACGCTGCTGATCGTGCGCGACACGGCCGTGTACGCGCACTACAACTACTGGTCGATCGGGCAGCTCAACGGGCGCGCCGGAGTGATCGACGAGATCTGGCCGTTCGCGCTCGTGGGGCTGCTCCTCGCGGTGCCGCTCGGGCGCCCGCTGAACGCGCTGGCGCTGGGCGAGGAGGTCGCCGAGGGCCTCGGCCTCGCCGTCGGCAGGTGGCAGCTCTCCGGTGCGGCGGTCGCGGTGGTGCTGTGCGCGGCGGCGACGGCGGCGGTCGGACCCGTCGCGTTCGTCGGCCTGCTCGGCGCGCACACGGCCCGACTGCTCGTCGGCGGCGACCATCGCTGGCTGCTGCCCTACGGCGCGCTGTGCGGCGCGGTGCTCCTGCTCCTCGCCGACGTCGCCTGCCGGCTGCTCCCCGGCAACGGCGAGCTGCAGGTCGCCATCGCCACGGCGGTGATCGGCGCTCCCGTGTTCGTCGTGCTCGCGCGGGGGCGAAGGGTGGTGCCGGCGTGACGGATGTGCTGCTGCCCGAGCTCGTCCGGGGACGCCGGAGGGAGCGGAACCGGTCCCTCGCGGTGTGCGCGGCCCTGTGCGCGGCGATCGTGCTGCTCGCGGCGGCCGAGATCCTCATCGCCGGGTCCGCGGACATCGCCCTGGCCGACATGATCCCGGCCGCGTTCGGCGCCGGCGAGGGACTGGCCGCGTACGTGGTGTTCGAGACGCGGGTTCCGCGAGCGCTCGTGGCGCTCCTGTCCGGTGCGCTGTTCGGGCTCGCAGGTCACCTGTACCAGCGCCTGGTCGGCAACGTTCTGGCGACCCCCGACATCCTCGGCATCTCCGCCGGGGCGTCGGCCGCGGCGACCGCCGTGCTCACCCTGGGCGTCGCAGGGATCGGAGTGCAGGTGAGCGCGGTGGCCGGTGCGCTCGGAGTCGCCGCCCTCGTCTTCCTGCTCAGCTGGCACCGCGGCGTCAGTCCCTACCGCCTCGTGCTCGTCGGCATCGGCATCGGCGCCTGCGCGAGCGCCATCACCACCTACCTCGTCACTCGCGCGGACGAGATGAGCGTCGAGCGGGCACTGCGTTGGATGATCGGCTCTCTCGGAGGGGCGGACTGGGGCGGTGTGCGGGTGCTGCTGGTGACCCTCGTGGTCGGGTCGGTGCTGCTGGCGGTGGGCTCGCGCGGGCTGCGCACGTTCGCGCTGGGCGACGACCTCGCCGCCGCGCTCGGCACCCGCGTCTCCCGTCTGCGCTTCGGAGCGCTGCTGCTCGGCGCAGGGCTCGCCGCCGTCGCGACGAGCATCACGGGGCCGATCGGCTTCGTCGCCCTCGTCTCCGGTCCGCTCGCGGCGCGGCTGGTGCGGCGGACGGATGCCGCGGTCGCGGCCGCGCTCGTGGGAGCCGTGATCGTGGTCGGTGCCGACCTGATCGCGCAGACCGCGCCCTTCATCTCCCCGGTGCCCACCGGGAGCATCACCGCGGTGATCGGCGCTCCCGCGCTGATCTACCTGCTCGTCCGCGGTCGGAGGACATCATGACCGAGATCCCGTTCCCGCCGGACCCCGAGGCGGATGCGCAGCGGCCCGATGTGCTGCACGCAGAGGGCATCCGCGTCGGCTACGACACGCACGCCGTGATCGACGGCCTCGACGTCGGCTTCCCCGCCGGGTCGATCACCGCGCTCGTGGGGCCCAACGCCAGCGGCAAGTCGACGCTCCTGAAGGCGCTCGCACGGCTCCTGCCGCTGCAGGAGGGCCAGGTGCTCCTCGACGGCACGGCGCTGCACACCATGTCGAGCAGAGCGATCGCGCAGCGCCTCGGAATGCTGCCACAGAGCCCGCTCGCCCCGGAGGGCATAACCGTCGCCGACCTGGTGACGCGGGGACGCCATCCGCACGGGCGCCTGTTCCGCCGCACGCTCGACCACGACATGCGCGTCGTGGCGAGCGCTCTCGTCGCCACCGGGACCGCGGAACTCGCCGACCGTCCCGTCGACGCGCTCTCCGGCGGACAGCGTCAGCGGGTGTGGATCGCGATGGCGCTCGCCCAGGAGACGTCGCTGCTGCTGCTGGACGAGCCGACCACCTACCTCGACATCGCGCACCAGATCGAGGTGCTCGATCTGCTGGCCGACCTGCGAGCCTCCTCGGCGAAGACCATCGTCATGGTGCTGCACGACCTCGAGCAGGCCGCAGCCTACGCGGACCGTCTGCTCGTGCTGAGCGAGGGGCGGCTCGTGGCACAGGGCCCGCCCGGCGACGTGCTGACCGAGCGGCTCGTGCTCGACGTGTTCGGTCTGCGCTCGCGCATCATCCCCGATCCGGACACCGGAGCGCCGCTGATCCTTCCCCGTGGACGGCATTCCTCGCCGTCGATCTCGTCGCACACATCGACGTCGAACCCGACACCCCAGGAGAACCCATGAGAAACCTGATCCGCGTCACCGCCGCCTCGGCAGCCGTGCTCGTCTCGACCGCTGCCCTGGCCGGCTGCACGACATCCGCCGAGACCGTGGTGTCCGGCGAGTGCGGGGTCTTCCCCTACACGCTGTCGCACGCCTTCGGGAGCAGCACGTTCGAGGACGCCCCGGAGCGCATCGCCGTCGTCACGGACGTCGACCTCGACATCGCGCTCGCCCTCGGCATCGAACCGGTCATCTATCCCGGCTACGAACTCGGCGCCTGGCAGGAGGAGGCGTTCGCGGAGCGCGATCTCGAACTCGACAGCTACGATCCCGCCGACGGCATCGACTTCGAGGCGATCGCCGCGTCGAAGCCCGACGCGATCCTCGCCACGAGCGGGTGGAGCCTCGACGAGGACTATGCCAAGCTCTCGGCCATCGCCCCCGTGATCGCGTACACGAGCGAGGACGGACTGGACGCGATGTCGTGGGCGGATCGCACCGAGCTCGCCGGGTGCGCACTCGGGATGTCCGATGAGGCCACCGCCGCCATCGACGGCGTCGGCGACGCGTTCGCCGCGGCCGCGGCCGCCCACCCGGAGTTCGCCGGGAAGAGCATCACCTATGCGGTCATCCACCCCGACCAGATCACCTACTCGTCGTATGTAGGCAGCGACGTCAGCTTCTTCACCGACCTCGGTTTCACGCTGCCCGAGACCGCCGCCGAGTTCACCGGAGACAACGCCGGGCTCAGCAAGGAGAACATCGACAAGCTCGAAGCCGACGTGCTCGTGATCGGATACCCGTTCGGCGACGAGGGGCTGCTCACCCGCGGCGAGCTGGAGTCCGACCCGCTGTTCCAGAGCCTCGATGTCGTCCGACGCGGCGCCTACGGCGTCATCGGAGACGACGTCGCCTCGCCCATCGCCTACCCGTCGCCGCTCGGACTGCCGTGGGCGCTCGACGGCGTCGTGCCCGTGCTCGCCGCCGCCGCGGCCGCGAAGTAGGGGGTGGAGAGCTCATGGCACGCAGCATCCGTCCCTCGGTGATCGAGCCGATCACCCTCCGGGAGCTCTCGGTCATCGACGCGTTCGACATCTCGGCGAGCATGCGCCGCATCGTGCTCGGCGGTCCGCAGCTGGCGGGATTCCGCTCCGGCGAGCATGAGCTCCCCGCGCTGGTCACGAGCGGATTCGACGACGAGATCAAGGTGTTCTTCCCCGATCCGCTCAGCGGCGAGCTGCATCTGCCGATCCAGCGGGACCGGGTGATCGAGTGGCCGCGCGATCCGCGTCCCGTGTCGCGCACCTACACCGTGCGATCCTTCGACGCGGAGCGGGGGCGTCTCGAACTCGACTTCGTGCTGCACGGGACCGGCGTCGCTTCCACCTGGGCTCGGGGATGCGATGTCGGCGACCGCGTGCACATCGCCGGTCCGAAGATGTCGCTGCTGCATCCGCTGGGCGCAGACTGGCTGCTGATCGCGGGCGATGACACGGCGATCCCGGCGATCGCGCGCTGGGTGGAGGAGCTGCCGGAGGGGATGGCGGCGGAGGTGTTCATCGAGGTCGGCGGACCCGGCGACGAGCAGGCCATCGAGGCGGGCGCTGGCGTATCGATCACCTGGGTGCATCGCGGCCCGGTTCCCGCCGGCACCACCACGCACCTGGCGGATGCCGTGCGCGCCGTGTCATGGCGCGAGGGACAGCCCTTCGCCTGGGTGGCGGGGGAGACCCTGTCGATCAAGCCGATCCGCCGCTGGCTCCGGGAGGAACGCGGCCTGTCGCCCGAGCGGGTGGAGGTCACCGGCTACTGGCGTCGCACCGAGGTCGAGGAGCTGGAGGGGACCGGGGGTCTTCCCGATCCGGACAGTGAGGTCGATCTGATCGACCGCATGCACGAGCTCGTCGATCCGGTGCCCGCTCGCGCCATCCGCGTGGCGACGACGCTGGGGCTCGTCCCCCTGATCCGTCAGGGACGGAACACCGCTGCGGGTCTCGCCGAGGCGACCGGGACGGATGCCGCGGCGCTGTACAAGCTGCTGCGGTACCTCACGACGATCGAGGTGCTGGAGGAACAGGACGGGGTCTTCGCCGTGACGCCTTTCGGGGCGGTGCTCGACGACGAGGAGGTGAGCGAGGAGCTCGATCTCCGGCATCCGATCGGTGGACTCGTGCGGGTCTTCGATGCGCTGCTGCAGGCGGTCGAGACGGGGGCTCCAGTCGCCCGGACGACCATCGGTGGGAGCGTCGATCAGCTCGCGGACGATTCCGCCGAGGTCGCGACGGCGCTGGAGGAGGCCGCGGCCACCGAGCTCGAGTGGCTGCGGCCGGCATTCGCCAGAGAGTACTCCTTCCGCCCGGGTGAACGGGTGACGGCGGTCGGACCCGGTGCGGCGACGCTCCTCGCCGACGCACTCGGCGCCGAGGCGGCGCCCGAGGTCACCCTGATCGTGCGGCCCTCCAGGGCGGACGCGGCGCGGACGACCCTCCCCGATGACGCCCGCGCGCACGTGCGCGCGCACCTCGACACGGATGCGGAGGAATGGCCGGAGGGCGAGACCGTGGTGCTCGGAGGCGCGCTCGCGGTGCTGTCCGACGCCGATGCCGTCGAGGCGCTGACGCGCGCGCACGCCGCCGCACTCCCCGGTGGGCGGATGCTGGTGGTCGAGCATCTCCTCGTGCCGGACGAGATCGATGACCATGACGCGGCGGAGGACCTGCAGCTGTTCTGCACCTACGGCTCCGGCTTCCGCACCCGCGAGGAGGTGCTCGCACTGATCGACCTGGCCGGCCTCACGGTCGCGGAGGAGCGGACGATCGGATGGGGCGAGCCGGTGTTCGAGGTGCGGGTCTGACCGCCTCCGGATCCGGATGCGACAGTCCAGAGACGCGCCACCGCTCCGCAGCGGCGGCGCGTCTCTGGACGGGCGTCAGCCGCCGAGCGCGGCGGACACCACGGCTCGCGCCTCGGCCTGCACCTCGGCGAGATGCTCCGGCCCGCGCAGGCTCTCGGCGTAGAGCTTGTAGACGTCTTCCGTGCCCGACGGGCGAGCGGCGAACCAGGCGTGCTCGGTCTGCACCTTGAGGCCGCCGATCGCCGCGCCGTTGCCGGGGGCGTGCGACAGCTTCGCGGTGATGTCCTCGCCCGCGAGAGTGGTCGCCGTCACGGCCTCCGGAGCGAGCTTGCCGAGGGTCGCCTTCTGCTCGGGTGTCGCGGGGGCGTCCACACGCTGATACGTCGACGCCCCGAAGGCGGCCTCGAGTTCGCGGTAGCGCTCCGACGGGGTCTTGCCGGTGACGGCGATGATCTCGGCGGCCAGCAGGCACAGCAGGATGCCGTCCTTGTCCGTCGACCAGACTGAGCCGTCCTTGCGGAGGAAAGAAGCACCGGCCGACTCCTCGCCGCCGAAAGCGACCGAGCCGTCGAGGAGCCCCGGCACGAACCACTTGAATCCGACCGGCACCTCCAGCAGGTGCCGCCCGAGCGACTCGGCGACGCGGTCGATGATCATCGACGACACCAGCGTCTTGCCGATCGCGGCGTCGCGCGGCCAGCCCTCACGGTGCGAGAACAGGTAGTCGATCGCGACGGCGAGGTAGTGGTTCGGGTTCATCAGTCCGGCATCCGGGGTCACGATGCCGTGCCGGTCGGCGTCGGCGTCGTTGCCCGTGAGGACGTCGTAGGAGCCCTTCTTCGCGACCAGCGACGCCATCGCGGAGGGCGAGGACGGATCCATCCGGATCTTCTCGTCCCAGTCCAGCGTCATGAAGCGCCACGTCGGGTCGACCTCGGGATTCACGACCGTGAGGTCGAGGTCGTGCATCTCGGCGATCAGCGCCCAGTACTCGACCGAAGCCCCGCCCAGCGGGTCGGCGCCGATGCTGACCCCGGCGTTGCGGATCGCATCGATGTCGATGATCGACGGCAGATCGCGCACATAGGCGTCGCGGAAGTCGTAGCCGGTGAGGGAATCCCAGTCGATGTCGGAGAAGCGCTCGAGTTTCACGCCCTCGAGCCCCGCCGCGATCAGCGCATTCGCGCGGTCGGCGATCCAGCCCGTGGCATCCGTGTCCGCGGGGCCTCCGTGCGGCGGGTTGTACTTGAAGCCGCCGTCGCGCGGGGGGTTGTGCGAGGGGGTCACGACGATGCCGTCTGCACGACCGGGGTCGTCGACCGATCGTCCGCGGTTGTAGGTCAGGATCGCGTGGCTGAGCGCCGGAGTCGGCACCCACGAGTCGCGGGAGTCGACGCGCACGTCGATGCCGTTCGCGAGAAGCACCTCGATCGCACTGCGCTCGGCGGGCAGCGACAGCGCGTGCGTGTCACGGCCGAGGAACAGCGGACCGGTGATGCCCTGCGCGTCTCGATAGTCCACGATCGCCTGGGTCGTGGCGAGGATGTGGTTCTCGTTGAAGCTGTTCGTCAGGGAGGACCCGCGATGGCCGCTGGTGCCGAACACGACCCGCTCGGAGGCGTTCTCCGGGTTCGGCTTTCGGTCGTAGTACGCGGCGATCAGCTCGTCGACGTCGATCAGGTCACTTTCCTCCGCGGGGAGGCCGGCACGGCTGGTCATCCCCTCAGTCTGCCCCCTGATCGGCACGATCGCATCCGAGAAGTCATGCGAAGATCGGCCGTCCCGCCGAGGACTAAGGTGAAACCCGTGACTGAACGCCGTACCTACAGCTATCTCGGCCCTGCCGGAACCTTCACGGAGGCGGCGCTCGATCAGGTGGCGGAGGCCCGTGGCCAGACCTGGCGCTCCGTGCACAATGTCGGCGAGGCTCTGGCCGACGTGCTCGAGGGGCGCAGCGACGCCGCCATGATCGCGATCGAGAACTCGATCGAAGGCGGCGTCTCCACCACGCAGGACGCGCTCGCGACGCTCCCCGGTCTGCGCATCGTGGGCGAGTACCTGGTGCGGGTGAACTTCGTGCTCGTCGCCCCGCGGGGTACCACGCTCGACGACGTCGAGGTGATCGCCGCACACCCCGTCGCCTACGCGCAATGCCACGGCTGGCTCGGCGCGCACCTGCCGTCGCACTCGCACGTGCCCGCGTCAAGCAACGTCGCCTCCGCGATCGGCGTGCTCGACGGCACCCTGCCCGCCCAGGCGGCCATCGCGGCACCCGGCATCGTGAACCACTACGACGTCGACGTGCTCGCGGAGGGCATCGGCGACAACGCACAGGCGGTGACCCGCTTCGTGCTGGTCACCCGTACCACGCGTTCGCCCGAACCGACCGGCGCGGACAAGACGTCACTGATCGTCGAACTGCCGCACGACCATCCCGGTTCGCTCCTCGAGATGCTCGAGCAGTTCTCGACCCGCGGCATCAACCTGTCGCTCATCGAATCGCGTCCGATCGGCGACGAGCTCGGCCGCTACCGGTTCGTGATCGACGCCGACGGCCACATCGAGCACGAGCGCATGGCCGACGCGCTGCTCGGCATCCGCCGGTTCAGCCCCCGTGTGGTCTTCCTCGGCTCTTACCCGCGCGCCGATCACCAGATCGTGCAGTATCCCGACCGCTACTCCGACGACGTGTTCGTCGAGGCGCGCGACTGGCTGCGCGGCATCCTCTCCGGCGAGCCCGAAGACTGACGCCACCCGCCCCGTCGCCCAGCGCGACCGGGCGGATGCCGTGGTTCAGTGCTCCTGGAAGCGCGGCCAGTCGCTGCCCGGAGCCATGTGGGAATGCAGGGCGCCCTTCGCCGAGGCGAGGCTCGGGTAGGTTCCCGTCACCGCATCCGATCCGACCATCGTGACCGTGTAACCGTCCTCGTCGTGGCGGATGCTGCCGACGACGCCGTTGCGTCCGTAGGCGACCCAGAGGGCGAGAGTCTTGGTCGTACTCATCGTCGAACTCCTTCTGCTGCTGCCGACAGTGCGTTCGCCGAAGGGGCCGCGCCCCTGTCGACGGCACTCTTCGTGACGCTACGCCTGTGCCGCGGGGAAAGCCAGGGGTTGACAGAGGTCAGAGCGCGGCGGCGATGAGCTCCAGGGTCTGGGCGCGACCGGCCGGGGCGTCGTTCGGCTCGGCGTCGTAGGCGCCGGCGACCGGCGAGAGCATGACCTCGTCGACGCCGTAGCGCTCGGCGAAGGCGCGCACCTCGGCGGCGACGCTGTCCCCCGTGCCGACGAACCAGCGCGAGCGGGCGGCCTGCACGACCTCGTCGGTCGCGGTATCCGTCACCGCGGCGGCGGCCTGCTCCACGGTCTCGAGCGCTGCGAGGGGCTGGTTCAGTCGCAGGCGAGCCATCATCCGCAGCTGCGGGAGCGCACGGGCCTCCGCCTCTTCCTGTGTGGGCGCGGCGACCGCGTTCACGGTGAGGAACGTGCGCGGCTCGGGGTGCTCGTCACTCGGGCGATAGCCGGTGCGGTACAGATCGAGGGCGCGCTCGAGACCCTGGCCCGAGAAGTGGTTGGCGAAGACGTAGGGCAGGCCGTGGGTGGCGGCGAGCTGCGCGGAGTAGTCGCTCGATCCGAGCAGCCACACCTCGGGCGAGCCGGTCGCCGCGGGCGTGGAGCGCACGGTGTATTCGCCGCCCGAGGTGAAGCGCACGGTCGCACCTTCGCCGGAGAGCAGCGCGGCGATGTCCTGCACATGACGGGGGAACTGCTCGACGTCGCTCGTGGTGCCCGAGCCGCGCAACAGCTGCGTGATCACCGGGTCGCTGCCCGGAGCCCGGCCGAGGCCCAGATCGATGCGCCCTGGGGCGATCGCCTCGAGGGCGGCGAACTGCTCGGCGACGATGAGCGGCGGGTGGTTCGGCAGCATCACGCCGCCCGACCCGAGGCGCAGGCGCGACGTGCGCGTGGCCGCCGCGGCGATCAGCACCGGGGGAGTGGTGGATGCCACGGAGGGCATGTTGTGGTGCTCGGCGAACCAGTAGCGGCGGTAGCCGAGGTGGTCGGCGGTCTCCGCGAGGGCCAGGGAGGCGGCGATGGCCTCGGCGCTGGTCTGGCCGGTGCGGACCGGAGCGAGATCGAGGACGGAGAGAGCTGTATCGGGCATCCCTTCCTGTAACGCGCGCCCGTACGGTGCCATTCCCCCCCGCTACCGTGGGGACATGGAAGCAGGAATCTTCTACGTCCTCGTCGGGTCGGTCGCCGTGGCCGCGTTCGCGCGCTGGCGGGGGTGGCCCGCCCCGCTGCTCGTGACGGTCGTCGCGCTCGCCGCGTCGTTCCTGCCGTTCGTGCCCGATCTGGACATCGACGGTCACGTGCTCCTGAGCCTCGTGCTGCCGCCGCTGCTGTACTCGGCCGCGCTCGACGTGTCGTTCGTCGGCTTCAAGCGCAGCCTGCCGCAGATCCGTCGCCTCGGCATCTGGCTCGTGCTGCTCACCGCCCTCGCCGTGGGGTTCGTCGCCTGGTGGATCTTCCCGGCGCTCACCCTTCCCGGCGCCCTGCTCCTCGGCGCGATCGTCGCGCCGCCCGACGCGGTGTCCGCTGCGGCGATCGGCCGTCGGCTCGGCTTGCCGCGTCGCATCATGACCGTGCTCTCCGGGGAGAGCCTCATCAACGATGCGACCTCGCTCACGCTGTACCGGGTGTTCGCCTCGTTGACGATCGCGGGCGCGACGGTGTCGATCTGGGGCGGCATCTGGCAGTTCCTGGTGGCGGTCGGAGTCGGTGTGGCCGTCGGCCTCGTGTTCGGCATCGTCCTGCACCAGCTGCGCACCCGCATCAGCGATCCGGTCGTGATCGGCACGTTCGGACTGCTCGCCCCGTTCGGCGCCTATGCGATCGCCGAGCACCTCCTCGGATCCGGAGTGCTCGCGGTCGTCGCGATGGGTCTGTACGTCGGCTACAACTCCCCGCGCACCGACTACACGACGCGTCAACAGGAGAAGCCGCTCTGGCTCTCGGCCGATCTGCTGCTGGAGAGCTTCGTGTTCGCCTACATCGGGCTGCAGTTCCCCCGCGTGCTCAGCGATCTGGGCAGCGAGTCGGTCGGGGAGATCCTGCTGCTCTCCGGAGTCGTGCTGCTCGTCGTCGTCATCGTGCGACCGCTCTACATCTACCCGACCAGTGCGTGGGCGAACTTCCAGGACCGCAGACGTCTCGAACGCTGGGATCGCGGCGTCCAATCCGGGGAGTTCGACAAGCGGCATCGGAAGTCCCGCCGCTGGGGGAACTACACCGCGGACGAACTGCGCAGTCACATCGTGCGCGAGCAGATGGCGGGGCTCACGCTCACCTGGAAGGACAGCGCCGTCATCTCGTGGGCCGGGATGCGCGGCGTGGTCACCCTCGCGATCGCGGTGGCCGCCGCCGACCTCGCCACGCTCGACACCGAGGCGTCGCATGCGATCGTCGTGGTGGCCTTCATCGTCACGGTCGGCACGCTGCTGATCCAGGGGCTGACGCTGCCGCTGCTCATCCGCAGCCTCGGCATCGCCCGCGACGTCGATGAGCAGGAGGACCAGATCGCGCTCGCCGCCGTGAGGGAGAAGAGCCGCGAGGCAGGCAAGGCGTTCCTCGCCGAGAAGCGCGTCGAGTGGGAGGCCAAGTACGGCGAGGCCGACCTCGGCGTGTTCGATGCCTTCACGAAGCGCATGACCCGTGTCGAGAAGGACACCGACGAGGCACAGAAGGTGGAGGATGCCGCGAGCCGCCCGTCCTTCGAGGACCTCGTCGCGCTGTCGAAGGGATGGCTGCAGGTGCGGCGCGAGATCCTCCTCGCCGAACGCGACGCGGGGAACCTCGACGAGGAGGTCATGCGCGAGCTGATCGCCGCGATGGATGCCGAGGAGCTCGCGCTCGACACCCGTGGCGCCACCCGCCAACCCGGCCGCGCCTGACCCGCGGAGACGAGAGCGCCTCGCCCCGGGAATGGGCGAGGCGCTCTGCGCGTAGCGGGGTCGAGGTCAGCGGGCGCCGACCGGCTCCTTGTCGCTGTCGGAGACGGCATCCGGCTCCGGAGCGTCGTCGTCACCGGAATCGTCGGCGAAGGGCAGCCCCTCGCGCGGGGCGTTGTAGAGCTCCTCGTTCAGGATGCCCTCGCGCTTCGCGACGATTGTCGGGATCAGCGCCTGCCCTGCGACGTTGACCGCGGTGCGGCCCATGTCGAGGATCGGGTCGATCGCGAGCAGCAGGCCGACGCCCTCGAGCGGCAGCCCCAGGGTCGACAGTGTGAGCGTGAGCATGACGACCGCGCCCGTGGTCCCCGCGGTGGCGGCGGAGCCGACGACCGAGACGATCACGATCAGCAGGTACTGCACGAAGTTCAGCTCGATGCCGAAGAACTGGGCGACGAAGATCGCGGCGATGGCCGGGTAGATCGCGGCGCAGCCGTCCATCTTCGTGGTCGCGCCCAGCGGCACGGCGAACGACGCGTACGAGCGGGGCACGCCGAGGTTGCGCTCGGTGACGCGCTCGGTGAGGGGCAGCGTGCCGATCGAGGAGCGGCTGACGAAGGCCAGCTGCACCGCAGGCCACACGCCCGAGAAGTACTGCTTGATCGACAGGCCGTGCGTGCGCACGAGGATCGGGTAGACGACGAACAGCACGAGCGCGAGGCCGATGTAGACCGCCGCGGCGAACCAGCCGAGCGAGGCGAGCTTCTCCCAGCCGTACTTGATGACAGCCGAGCCGATGAGGCCGAAGGTGCCGAGCGGGGCGATGCGGATGATCCACCACAGCACGCGCTGGATGACCTTCAGCAGCGACTCGGTGAAGACGAGGAACGGCTCGGCCTTCTTGCCGGCCTTGAGCGCCGCGATGCCGATGACGGCCGCGACCACGATGACCTGGAGGATGTTGAAACCGACGCTCGACGAGAAGGTGCCCTCGACCGCGCCGGGCGAGGTGTTGACCGTGAGGCCCAGGAAGTTCTGCGGGATCAGGCCCAGCAGGAAGTTCCACCAGGTGCCCACGGTGTAGGGGTCGCCGGGCTCGAGGCCCTCACCGGCGCGGTTGCCCGGCTGGATCACGAGGCCGAGCACGATGCCGATGATCACGGCGATGAACGCGGTGATCGCGAACCACAGGATCGTCTGACCGGCCAGGCGCGCGGCGTTCTGCACACGGCGCAGGTTCGAGATGCTGGCGACGATGGCCGTGAAGATCAGCGGGACGACGGCGGCGCGCAGCAGCGTCACATACGAGTTGCCGATCGTGTCGAGTGTCGCGGAAAGCCCCGTGGGGTTCTCGGCGGTGGCGCCGAGCTGGCGGCCGATCAGACCGGCGGCGATGCCGAGGACGAGGGCCGCGAGGATCTGGAAGCCGAACGACGTCAGCAGCTTCCGGACCGGTCCGCGGGTGTCAGGCGCCTTCTGGGCGCGTGCGGTGGTGCTCATTGGGGGGGGGACTCCAGAATCGCGGCGCGCCGGGTGCACGCCATGAGGCTCAACGCTAGGGCTGCCTGAGAATTCCCTGGGTGGATATGACGAAGGATGACAGACGCGGATGATCTCCTTCCGGTCACCCCGTTCAACGGGGGGCGAGCACCAGCAGGTCGCCGACCTCGCAGTCGAGGGCCTCGCAGATCGCGCGCAGGGTCGAATAGCGGATGGCGCGTGCGCGATCGTTCTTGAGCACCGAGAGGTTCACGATGCTCACGCCGACCGCGGCACTCAGCTCGGTGAGCGTCATCCCGCGGTCGGCGAGCAGCTCGTCGAGCCGGCAGTGGATACCGGTGAACTCGTCGTCGCTCTCGGCGGGGCTCACACCAGCCCCTCCGTGTCCTTCTGCAGACGCGCGGTCTCCTGCTGCAGGCGCGCCCGGTCCTGCTCGAGGCGCGTGCCCTGACGGAACACCGCGGCGAGAGCGATGAGGCCGAGCGCCGCTGCGAAAGGGAGCGGGGTGACGGTGAGCTGATAGGCGGAGGGGTACCACTCGCTGTCGGGCGGGAACACCTCGCGCAGCCCCGTGGTCGCGGCGATACCGCCCAGCAGGTCGGCTGCGACACCGAAGACGAGGACCGCGACGGCGCCGCCGACGAGGGCCCGCGTGACCGTGTGCGAGAACACGCGTCCGCGCAGCGTGTGGAAGCAGATGACCGCGAGGATCACGGCGGGCATCGTGGTCAGGGCGAGTGTGCTCAGCTGGGCGGCTGCAGCGAGGAGCCGAAGTCCGAGGGAGGCGTTCCCGACCGTGAACTCCGTAAGGCTCTCTCCCCGGCAGCTGAGCATCGTCGTGCCGCTGTCGCCGAACTCGGAGCAGGGCAGTGTCGCCGGCCAGTCGATGTACACGTACGTCTGGCCGTCGAGCTCGGCCCAATCGACCGTGAACGCCTTGATGATGATGGTCACGGCGCTGACGAGCCCGATCAGGATCCACCATCCGGAGAGGGTGAGTGCGGCATCGAGTGCGACCGTGCGGCTTCCGCGTCGGCGGCTGTTCCACACGACGACCGCCACGATCAGGGTGATCACGACCAGCCCGATCCCGATGTTGAGCAGCGACGGCCAGAGCTCGTCGGATCCGAAGGTGAGCATCAGACGAGTCCTTCCGTTTCCTTCTCGAGCGCGACCTTCTCCTGCTGCAGGCGGATGCCGCGGCGGAAGGCGACGGCGATCAGCCCGACCGTCACCCCGGTGGCGAAGAACGGGGCGATCGTCCAGAACTCGAGAGGATGCACGGGCTCACCCTCGCCGAGCCCGAGGGCGGCGGTGACGCCGTTGCGTCCCATCGTCTCCAGCATCACGATGAGGATCGGCGCGCCGACGAGCGTCCACCCGATGGTGGTGAACGCCCACACGTTCGCACGCACGAAGAACCGACCGCGCAGAAAGTTCCACGCCACCAGGGTCACGCTGGCGATGACCAGGAGCGCCGCGAGCGCCCACAGCGCGATCGCGGCGATGATCGCGACGACCGATACCGCATCCACGCCGTTCGCGATGATCATCGCCTCGTCGGCGAACCCTTCGATCGAGATGGCGCCGGAGTCGGTGGTCGCCGATATCGGCTGCTGGTCGATCGGCACCGTCCAGGCGATTCCCGTCTCGCGGAAGGTTCTCGCCACACGCAGGATCATGGCGAATACGACCGTGACCAGCGCAGCGGCGGCGTACAGGATCACGGTGACGGCATCCGCCGTCTCGGACCGGGTGGCCCTGGTGGTCGTGGTCATCAGACGAGTCCTTCCGTGTCACGCTGCAGTCTCCGGCCGATCTCGAACAGGCCGGCGATGAGCGCGAGAGCGAACGCCCAGCCCACGGGCGCGAGGTCGAACTGCACGAGCAGAGTCCACAGCACGTCCTCGACTCCCGGCCCCGAGTCCGCCAGGTCCTGGACGATCATGGCCCTCCCGATCCCGCCCGCCAGCTGTCCGAAGAGGGATCCGGCGACCATGAGGCACGCGGCGATGCCGAACATCCACCCCAGCGACGTGCGGAACGGGCGGGAGCGGATGAGGGAGATCCCCAGCCACCAGACGCCCGCGCACAGCGCCACGGTGGCGAGGGCGGGGAGCGCGGTCTCGAGGAGCAGCATCCAGCGAGCCCCGCCGGCCATGGCGGACACGGTGACGAGCGCGGAGTCGACCGTGGCCGCGCTCACACCGGGGACGTCATCGAGCGCGGTCAGCTGCACATCGTGGACGGGCATCGACACCGTCGGTGCGGCCCCGAACACCTCGAATGCGGCGGACGCGACCGCGACGACCGCGCCGATGGCGACACTGACCGCACCGGTCGCGATGAGCCCGAGAGCGATCCCTTCCGCGAGTGAGGGGCGTCCTTGTCTGGTGAGCATCGCTGCCTCCTGAAGCGGGATTGTTATCGACTGTCGTTAACATAACGACTGTCGATAACACGGTCAACCCTCGGTATGCCCACGGCGAACACGGGCATACCGGCTCGATGTGGTGGTTACTCTCGATGTACAAGCGCTTCACGCGTCTTCGCCCCGTGCGAATAAGGAGTCACAGCATGTTCGAGAGATTCACGGACCGAGCCCGTCGAGTGGTCGTCCTCGCCCAAGAAGAGGCGAAGATGCTCAACCACAACTACATCGGAACCGAGCACATCCTGCTCGGTCTCATCCACGAGGGCGAAGGTGTCGCCGCCAAGGCGCTCGAAAGCCTCGGCATCTCCCTCGACGCCGTGCGCGAGCAGGTGCAGGACATCATCGGCCAGGGTCAGCAGCAGCCGACCGGGCACATCCCGTTCACCCCGCGCGCCAAGAAGGTGCTCGAGCTCAGCCTCCGCGAGGCTCTGCAGCTCGGCCACAACTACATCGGCACCGAACACATCCTGCTCGGCCTCATCCGCGAGGGTGAGGGCGTCGCCGCCCAGGTTCTCGTCAAGCTCGGCGCCGACCTCAACAAGGTCCGCCAGCAGGTCATCCAGCTGCTCTCCGGCGCTCCCGGCCGCGAGCCGGCATCCGTCGGCGCACAGACCAACGACTCGCAGGCCAGCGCGCAGGGCGGCTCGGCTGTGCTCGACCAGTTCGGTCGCAACCTCACGCAGGCCGCGCGCGACAACAAGCTCGACCCGGTCATCGGGCGCGAGAAGGAGGCGGAGCGGGTCATGCAGATCCTCTCCCGCCGCTCCAAGAACAACCCCGTCCTGATCGGCGAGCCCGGCGTCGGCAAGACCGCCGTCGTCGAGGGGCTGGCGCAGGCGATCGTCAAGGGCGATGTGCCCGAGACGCTGAAGGACAAGCAGCTCTACTCGCTCGACCTCGGCTCGCTCATCGCCGGTTCCCGTTACCGCGGTGACTTCGAGGAGCGCCTGAAGAAGGTCACCAAGGAGATCCGCACGCGCGGCGACATCATCGTCTTCATCGACGAGATCCACACCCTGGTGGGTGCGGGTGCCGCCGAGGGCGCGATCGACGCGGCCAGCATCCTGAAGCCGCTCCTCGCCCGTGGCGAGCTGCAGACGATCGGCGCCACCACGCTCGACGAGTACCGCAAGCACTTCGAGAAGGACGCAGCGCTCGAGCGCCGCTTCCAGCCGGTGCAGGTCAACGAGCCGACGCTGCCGCACGCGATCAACATCCTCAAGGGTCTCCGCGACCGCTACGAGGCGCACCACAAGGTGCAGATCACCGACGGTGCCATCGTGGCCGCGGCGAACCTCGCCGACCGCTACGTCTCCGACCGCTTCCTCCCGGACAAGGCCATCGACCTGATCGACGAGGCCGGCGCACGCCTGCGTCTGTCGATCCTGTCGAGCCCGCCCGAGCTGCGTGAATTCGACGAGAAGATCGCCGCCGTGCGCGAGCAGAAGGAGATCGCCTCCGAGGAGCAGGACTTCGAGAAGGCCGCCTCCCTCCGCGATGAGGAGAAGAGCCTCCTCGCCGAGCGGCTGCGTCTCGAGAAGCAGTGGCGTGCCGGCGACGTCGCGACCTCCGCGGTCGTCGACGAGGGCCTGATCGCCGAGGTGCTCGCACAGGCCACCGGCATCCCGGTCTTCAAACTCACGGAAGAGGAGTCCAGCCGACTCGTCTTCATGGAGAAGGCCCTGCACCAGCGCGTCATCGGTCAGGAAGAGGCGATCGCCGCCCTCTCCAAGACGATCCGTCGCCAGCGTGCCGGCCTCAAGGACCCGAAGCGTCCCTCGGGCTCGTTCATCTTCGCCGGCCCCACGGGCGTCGGAAAGACCGAGCTCGCCAAGGCTCTCGCCGAGTTCCTGTTCGACGACGAGGCTGCGCTGATCTCGCTCGACATGAGCGAGTTCGGTGAGAAGCACACCGTCTCGCGTCTGTTCGGTGCCCCTCCCGGGTTCGTCGGATTCGAAGAGGGCGGCCAGCTCACCGAGAAGGTGCGGCGCAAGCCGTTCAGCGTGGTGCTCTTCGACGAGATCGAGAAGGCCCACCCCGACATCTTCAACTCGCTGCTGCAGATCCTCGAAGAGGGTCGTCTCACCGACGGTCAGGGTCGGATCGTGGACTTCAAGAACACGGTCATCATCATGACCACCAACCTCGGTGCGCGTGACATCGCGGGCGGTCCCGTGGGCTTCCAGATCGAGGGCAACGACTCGACCAGCTACGACCGGATGAAGGGCAAGGTGAACGAAGAGCTCAAGCGGCACTTCAAGCCCGAGTTCCTGAACCGTGTCGACGACATCATCGTGTTCCCGCAGCTCTCCAAGAGCGAGCTGGTGCAGATCGTGGATCTGTTCACCAAGCGCCTCGGCGAGCGTCTGCTGGACCGTGACATGACGATCGAGCTGTCGCAGGCCGCCAAGGAGCGTCTCATCGAGATCGGCTTCGACCCGGCGCTCGGCGCCCGACCGCTGCGTCGCGCGATGCAGCACGAGGTCGAGGACCGTCTGTCCGAGAAGATCCTGCACGGTGAGCTCAACTCCGGCGACCACGTGAAGGTCGATGCGAAGGACGGGGAGTTCCTGTTCGAGCACGGCCCGCGCGACGGCGGCCCCGTCGCGGTCGGCGTCAACACCGGCGGCGGCGCGATCTCCGGCACCCCCGACCTGGCGGTCGCCAGCGGGGAGTGACCTCCGGCTGAATCATGAGAAGGGGTGGATGCTGCGGCATCCGCCCCTTTCTCGTGCCCGGGCGCGGGACGAAGCCCCGATCATCCGTCGCGACGGATGGTGCGGGTTCTCGCAGGTCGGCCGAGGCTGAGGGGCGTGTCCAGCCGTGGGTTCTAGGCTTGTCCCGTGAGCGAGTACATCGTCCGTCCGGCGCGGAGCGCCGACATCGTCGGCATCCGTGACCTGCTGCAGCCGCTCGTCGAGCAGCGCATCCTGCTCGGCAAAGACCTGGCAGTGCTGTACGGCGCCGTGCAGGAGTTCGTCGTGGCGGAGGCCGACGGAGTGCTGATCGGATGCGGCGCCCTGCACGTGTTCTGGGAAGACCTCGGCGAGGTGCGCACCCTCTTGGTGTCCGACGAGTGGCTGCACCATGGCGTCGGACGCGCGATCGTCGACCGCCTGGAGGAGAACGCCGTGACGCTCGGGCTGACCCGTCTGTTCTGCCTCACGTTCGAGGTCGACTTCTTCGGACGGCGGGGCTACACGCCGATCGGCGAGCAGGTCGTCGACTCCGACGTGTACTCGCAGCTCCTGCGCAGCGGCGACGCGGGCGTCGAGGAGTTCCTCGACCTCGCCCACGTCAAGCCGAACACCCTGGGGAACACGCGCATGCTCAAGGTGCTCTGAGCCCACCGCCGACCGCGACCGCCCGCCTCCCAGGATGGCGACGAAGGATCGCTTAGCCTGGAAGCATGCCCCGTCGTCGTTCCGCCGCCGTCTACCGTCGTCGGCGACTGGTCGTCCTCATCGTCCTGGTCCTGCTCGTCGCCGCCATCGGGGTCGGGGCCTGGCTCCTGATCGCGCGGCCGTGGGCCGCCGCCGACACTCCCAAGACGCCGCCGCCGACATCCTCCGCATCGTCGACGCCGAGTTCTCCTCCGTCGGACGAGTCGGAATCGCCCTCGCCCGATCCCTCCGTCGAGCAGACGCCCGCGATCGTGGCGTGCGAGGCGAAGGACATCGAGGTCGCAGCGGTGACAGACGCCGAGTCCTATGCGGCGGGAGTCCTGCCGAAGCTCTCGATCTCGCTGACGAACAAGGGCGCGACGGACTGCACGATCGACGTCGGGTCGACCACGCAGGTGTTCACGATCTCGAGCGGTGCCGACGAATGGTGGCGCTCGACCGACTGCCAGGAGAACCCCAGCAGCATGATCGCGACGCTCACGGCGGGCACGACCGTCACGAGCAAGGACCCGGTCACCTGGGACCGCACGCGTTCGAGCGTCGAGACCTGCGCCCAGGAGAACCGCCAGCGTGCACCGGGCGGGGGAGCCTCGTACCACATCGCCGTGTCGATCGGCGGCTTCACGAGCCTGTCGACGGCCCAGATCCTGCTCTACTAGGCGGCGCGGAGTTCGAAGTGATCACGACGGAGCGACTTCGAAAATCGTCGTGATCGCGGACGTCGGACGCGAAATGGTGCGACGTCGGGTGTGATCCCCACGCGATGCTGACTTCCCGGAGTCTTTGGGATACCATAGAAGCGACTCTCCGCATCATGCGGCACATGCCATCCCCAGTGGCGTCGAACTACAGCGTCCCCAGCGCTTCGACACCGCCGCTCGAGAGTCCGAGGGCCCTCTCGAGTACCCCAGTCCCCAATGTGGGACTCGAGAGGGCCCCAATCGTATCCACGGCCGATTCGGCGCGTGACGCCGTGCGCCGTGAATAAGCTGGAGGCATGGCAGCGAAGAAGGCGAAGTCCGCGAAGAACAAGCCCGCGCCGGAGGACTTCCGATCGGATGCTCTGGCGCAGGCGCTCGAGAAGCAGGATGTCGCCGCGGTCGCACTCGCGCTGCGTCACGGGACCACCGTGGTCCCCCTGATCAAGCCGGGCGCGCGCGACAACCCGCTCGACAGCGGTGAGGTGTGGACCTACCGCGATCCGAAGACCGGCGACCTCGCGTTGCTGCTGTTCAGTGATGCGAAGAACAAGCCGGCCAACCTTCCCCCGGGCGTGGGCATCTACACGGCGGACTGGCTGCGGAAGTTCCTCGCGGCACACCCGATCACGACCGTGTTCCTCGACATCGCCGGTCCGCACCCCATGCAGGCCGATCCTGCCGAGCTGCTCAAGGCGCTCGACGCCTGACCTCGCGCGGTCAGAACGGTGGGATGTCGCGGTCGGAGCGCCGCGAGGTGTTGCGTCCGCGCACATCGCCGAGTGCAGCCCGGAGCGTCTTCGAGCGGTCGTCGACGACCTGCTCGTAGCCGAGTCGTGCGGCCTCCGATCGCCGCTGCGCCGCCTGCGTGACCGGGCGGATCTCTCCGGCCAGGCTGAGCTCTCCCACCGCCGCGACCGTGCGCGGGACGGAGATCTGCTGGATGGAGCCCGCCACGGCGATCGCGATCGCGAGGTCGGCCGCAGGTTCCGTGAAGCGCACTCCTCCGACGGTCGACACGTAGACGTCGAGGCTGCCGGTGGGTACGCCTGCCCGTCGCTCGAGGATCGCCAGGACCATCGCGACGCGGGACGAGTCGAGTCCGTGCACGATGCGGCGGGGGTTGGGGGCGTTGCTCGGCACCGTGAGGGCCTGCACCTCGACGGGGAGGGCGCGGCGTCCCTCGAGCGAGATCGCGACGCAGGTTCCGGGTTCGGTCGCGCCCTGCGAGAGGAACAGCCCTGACGGGTCGGGCACCTCGGCGATCCCGTCGCCGGTCATCTCGAAGCAGCCCACCTCGTCGGTCGGGCCGAAGCGGTTCTTGAGCGCGCGGATGAAACGTAGCGACGTCTGCCGGTCACCCTCGAAATGGCACACGACGTCGACCAGATGCTCGAGGACCCGCGGGCCGGCGACCTGCCCGTCTTTCGTGACATGGCCCACGATGATGATCGGCAGGTCGCGGTCCTTCGCGATGCGGATCAGCGTCGCCGCGACCTCGCGCACCTGGCTCGGCTGCCCCGCGGCGCCGTCGATCAGGGACGACGAGACGGTCTGCACCGAGTCGACGATCACGAGCTGCGGCTTCACCTCATCGATGTGACCGAGGATCGTCGCCAGGTCGGTCTCGCTCGCCAGATACAGCTCGTCGTGCAGGGCGCCGGTGCGCTCGGCGCGCAGCCGCACCTGGCCGGGGGATTCCTCGGCGCTCGCGTACAGCACCCGGCGTCCACCCCGCGCCGCTTGGGCGGCGACCTCGAGCAGCAGCGTCGATTTACCGACGCCCGGCTCTCCGCTGAGCAGGATCGCGGCCCCTGGCACGATGCCGCCGCCGAGCACCCGGTCGAACTCCCCGACGCCGCTCGAACGTCGAGGGGCATCCTGTGTCGTGATCTGCGTGATCGGCCGAGCGGCGCGATCGGCGGTCGGCGCGACCGGACCGACTCTCCGCAGGATGCCGGTCTGCGCGGCCTGTTCCTGGACCGTGCCCCACTGCTGGCACTCGCCGCAGCGCCCGACCCACTTCGCGGTCGTCCACCCGCATTCCGTGCACACGTACGCGGGAGGAGCGGGTTTCCGGGTGGCCATGCTCCCAGGCTATCGGCGGGATCAGACATCCCTATCGGCCAGGTGTTTATTCACGGCCCCAGCTCTCGGCAAACTCGCAGTCTCGCGGGATACTGGGTTCATGGCCAAAGGCGGGCCCGTCTGCGGGCCGATCTCGAGCTACTCCCGGGTGCAGATCCTGCACTTGCTCTTCGAAGCGGGAAGCTCGACGACCCGAGCCGAGCTCACGATCGCCGAGCTGTGCGAGGCCACGGGGCTCCACCCCAACACCATCCGCGAGCACCTGCAGCGCCTGATCGAGGGCGGCTACGTGATCCCGACGATCGAGCACCGCACCACGAGGGGCCGACCGCGAACGCTGTACAGCGCGGCCACCGGGGCGCCGGGCGCCTCCAGTCCGGTCGCCAGGGACAAGGCCAAGGCGGCCGCCCGCCGCGGCGACCTGATGCGGAGCATGCTCCCCGGCGCGACCTCCGGACTCGGACGGGAGGCCACGTACCAGCTCGATGCGCTCGTGGAGCATCTCGAGGAGAGCGGCTTCGAGCCCCTGCTCGACGATCAGCGCCTCACGGTGGACCTCAGCCCGTGTCCGCACGCGGCCGGCCGCTCGGAGGACCGCCCGATGCTGTGCCGTGTGCATCTCGAACTGATGCAAGGCGTCCTGAACGAGGCAGGCGGACCACTCGAAGCCGAGTGCGTACGCGATGCTGTGCTCCCATCGGATTGCACCGTGCAGCTGCGCGACACCACCGCGCCGCTGATCGAGGGAACGGAGCGGCTGCGTCACAGCACGAAGCAGCGGCACCACAGAACAGGAGTCGTGCATGGAATGGCTTGATCCGCTCGCTCTCGCCCGATGGCAATTCGGGCTGACGACCGTCTACCACTACCTCTTCGTGCCGCTGACGATCGGCATGGCGCTGGTCGCCGCGATCTTCCAGACGGCGTGGGTGCGCACCGGCAAGGTGCAGTACCTGCACCTGACCCGCTTCTTCGGCAAGATCTTCCTGATCAACTTCGCCATGGGCGTCGTCACCGGCATCGTGCAGGAGTTCCAGTTCGGCATGAACTGGTCGGACTACTCCCGCTTCGTCGGCGACGTGTTCGGCGCCCCGCTCGCGTTCGAGGGCCTGCTGGCCTTCTTCTTCGAGGCGACCTTCATCGGGCTGTGGATCTTCGGCTGGGACAAGCTCCCGCAGAAGCTGCACCTCGCCACCATCTGGTGCGTCTCGATCGGCAGCATCCTGTCGGCCTACTTCATCATCGCGGCCAACGCGTTCATGCAGAACCCGGTCGGCTACACGTTCAACGAGGCGACGAACCGTGCGGAGCTGACGGACTTCTGGGCGCTGCTGACCAACCCGGTCGCGCTCGCCGCGTTCCCGCACACGATCTTCGGTGCGTTCATGTTCGCGGCCGGTGTCGTGATCTCGGTCTCTGCGTGGCACCTCTCACGCGGCCAGCACTTCGACACCATGCGCATCTCGCTCAAGTTCGGGCTGTGGGCCATGATCGTCTCGACCGCCGGCGTCGTGCTCACGGGCGACCAGCTCGGACTCGCGATGTACGCCGCGCAGCCGATGAAGATGGCCGCGGCCGAGGCGACCTTCAACACCGTGTGCGGTCCGGACGCCTCGTTCAGCATCTTCACGCTCGGGACACCGGACGGCAGCTCGGAGCTGTTCTCGATCCGCGTCCCGTATCTGCTGTCGCTGTTGTCGACGCACACGCTCGATGCGTGCGTGCACGGCATCAACGACCTGAACGCCGAGTACGCCCAGACGTACGCCGCCACCGGGCTGACGGACTTCGCCCCGATCCTGTGGATCACGTACTGGGCGTTCCGCTGGATGATCGGTCTGGGCATCGCCGCCGCGCTCGTCGCCGTCGTCGGTCTGTGGCTCACCCGCAAGGGCGCCAAGAAGGCTCCGGCTCCGTGGATGTGGAAACTCGCGATCTGGTCGTTCCCGCTCGCGCTGGCCGCCAACATCATGGGCTGGGTCTTCACCGAGATGGGAAGACAACCCTGGATCGTGTTCGGGTTGATGACCACGCAGGACGGTGTCTCGCCAGGCGTCAGCGGGCTCGAGGTGCTGATATCGCTGATCGCGTTCACCGCGATCTACGCAGCCCTCGCCGTCGTCGAGATCCGTCTCATCATCCGGGCAGCGCAGAAGGGTCCGGACACCGAAGAGCAACCGCATGACGAGACGGCCCAGCTGCCGTCGGTCGTCTACTGAGAGGGAGGAGCATCATGGATCTCGCAACACTCTGGTTCTTCATCGTCGCCTTCTTCTTCGTGGGCTACTTCGTGCTCGACGGGTTCGACTTCGGCGTCGGCATGTCGCTGCCATTCCTCGGCAAGAACGACGTCTCCCGGCGCCAGGTCATCAACACGATCGGCCCGGTCTGGGACCTCAACGAGACGTGGGTCATCGTCGCCGGCGCCGTGTTGTTCGCGTCGTTCCCCGAGTGGTACGCCACCCTGTTCAGCGGGTTCTACCTGCCGCTGCTGCTGATCCTGCTCGCCCTGATCCTGCGCGGCGTCTCCTTCGAATACCGGCACCAGCGCGACAGCGTGAAGTGGAAGCAGGGCTTCGACCGGATGATCGTGATCGGCTCGGTCGTGCCCGCCCTGCTCTGGGGCGTCGCGTTCGGCAACATCGTGCAGGGCGTGGCGATCGACGAGAACCACATCTACGTCGGCGGCTTCTTCGCGCTGCTCAACCCGTACGCGCTGCTGGTCGGCGTGACGACGCTGCTGCTGTTCTTCCTGCACGGGGTGCTGTTCGTGGCGCTCAAGACCGACGGTCAGGTGCATGAAGACGCGCAGAAGCTGGCGAAGAGGGCCGCGATCCCGACGATCCTCGTCGCGGCCGCAGCGGTGATCTGGACGGTCGCGATCGCGATGGGGCGTGAGGCTCCGCTGCTCTGGCTCGTCATCGGCGCCGGCGCGCTCGCGGCGGTCAGCCTGATCGCGGCGGTCGGATTCTCGCTCGCTCGGCGCGACGGGTGGGCCTTCTTCTCCGGGATGCTCACGGTGCTGTTCGCCGTGGTCATGCTGTTCTCCGCGTTGTTCCCGTACGTCATGCCGTCGACGATCGACCCGGCGTACAGCCTCACGATCGCGAACGCGTCGAGCACCCCGTACACGCTGCAGATCATGAGCTGGACGGCCCTGATCGCGATGCCGCTCGTGCTCGCATACCAGGCGTGGACGTACTGGGTCTTCCGCAAGCGCGTCACTCGCAAGTCCATCGAGGGGGCTCCGGCGCACGCGTGAAACCCGTCGATCCGAGACTGCTGCGATACGCGGGTGCCGCGAGGGGGTTCCTCGCGGCATCCGCGTTGATCGGCGTCGTCCAGACCGCGGTCACGATCGCGTTCGCCTGGCTGCTGACGGATGCGATCACCGGGGCCATCGCCGGGCGCGATGTCACCTCGTCGCTGCTCTGGCTGCTGGTGGCGGCGCTGCTGCGCGGGCTGCTGATCGCCGCATCAGACGCCGCGGGCACGCGGGCGGCGGCGAAGACCGGGATGCAGCTGCGGGCGGCGCTGGTCGCCGCGGTCGGGAAGCTCGGACCCGGGTGGCTCGCGCAGCGGAACCAGACCGAGCTCGCGGTCACCGCGGGACACGGGCTCGAGGCGCTCGACGCCTACTTCGCCCGGTACATCCCGCAGCTCGTGCTGACCGTGATCGCGACGCCGGTGCTGGTCGCGGTGATGTGGTGGCAGGACTGGCCGAGCGGACTCACCGCGGTGATCACGCTGCCGCTGATCCCGCTGTTCCTGATCCTGATCGGCATGGCGACGCGCACGGTGCAGACCCGGCAGTGGCAGACGCTGCAGCGCCTCGCCGCGCGCTTCGCCGACACGGTGCAGGGACTGTCGACGCTGCGGCTGTTCGGGCGCGACCGCCGTGCGGCCGACCGCATCGAGGTCACCGCCGACGAGTACCGCCGCGAGACCATGAAGGTGCTGCGGTTCTCGTTCCTGTCCGGCTTCGCGATGGAGCTGCTGGCGTCGATCGCCGTGGCCCTGATCGCGGTGTCGGTCGGTTTCCGTCTGCTCTCGGGCGACCTGACGCTCGAGGTGGGGCTGTTCGTGCTGCTGCTCGCGCCCGAGGCGTTCCTGCCGATCCGGCAGGTGGGGGTGCAGTTCCACGCGGCGGCTGAGGGGGTCGCCGCGACCGAGGATGTGTTCGCGGTGCTCGACGCGGCGGGGGAGCGGACACGGATGCGGGAGCGGCGGACGGATGCCGCAGGAATCGCCGTCGAATCTCCCGACAACCGGGAAACCGTCCTGCAGGTGGACCCCGGGAGCGAGGGAAGCCTCGTGGTCGCCGGGCTGCGGGTGCGCGATCTGCCGCCCGTGTCTTTCGCCGCAGCGCCAGGAACGATCACCGTCATCGAAGGGCCCAGCGGGTCGGGGAAGTCGTCACTGTTCGCGGCGCTTCGAGGCGCGGTCGAGTTCGAGGGTACGGCCTCGTACGCCGGCACGGACCTGCGGGAGCTCGCGCCGTCGGCGTGGCTCGCCTGGGCAGGGCAGGCACCCGGCCTCACACGGGGGACCGTGGCGGCGAACGTCACTCTCGGCGATCCGGAGCCGGACGCCGACCGGGTGCGAGCCGCGCTCGACGACGCCTGCGCCGAGACCATCGACCCCGCGCTCGAACTGGGCGTGCAGGGGGCAGGGCTGTCGGGCGGACAGGCACAGCGCGTAGCGGTCGCCCGAGCCCTGTATCGCCAGGCATCCGCTTCCGACCGCGTGCTCGCGCTCGATGAGCCGTCGAGCGCGCTCGACCCCGAGACCGAGGATCGGCTGTGGCGGTCGCTGCGCGAGAAGGCGGATGCCGGGGCGACGATCCTCCTCGTCTCCCACCGTCGGACCGCGCGGGAGATCGCGGATCAGATCGTCGAGCTGGGGGTGAGGGTATGACCGCACGCCGCGCAGCAGCCGAGACCGTGCAATCCCGCAGCCACCGGGTCCGCGACATCCTGCGACTCGCCCAGCCGCCGATCGGTCGGTTCGTGCCCGGCCTCATCTGGGGTCTGCTCTCGGCCGCGGCCGCCGTGAGCCTGCTCGCCGTCAGCGGCTGGCTGATCGTGAGCGCCTCGATCGTCGACTCGCTCGTGCCGCTGTCGATCGCCGTGGTCGGGGTGCGTTTCTTCGCGGTGTCGCGTGCGGTCACCCGCTACCTGGAGCGGTTGAGCGGCCACGACGCCGCGCTGCGTCAGCTCGCCTCGACCCGCGCCGACATGGTGCGTCGGCTGATCCCGCTGTCTCCGGCCGGTCTCGGGTCGACCGACCGCGGGCAGGTGCTCACGGCGCTCGTCGACGACGTCGAGAATCTGCAGAACCTGCCGCTGCGTGTGGTGCAACCGCTCGGGGTCGCCGCGCTCGTCGCCGTCGGGGCCGTCGGCTTCATCGCCTTCGTCTCGCCTGCCGCCGCGCTCACCCTGGCCGTGTGCCTGCTGGTGGCCGCGGCCGCCGCGATCGGACTCGGCTGGGTCTTCGGATCGCGTGCCGAAGCACTCGTCTCCGCGCGTCGTGCGGAACTCTCCGCGGCCCTCGTCGATTATTTCGGCAGCCTCGACGTGCTGATCGCCTACGGGGCGGAGGAGCAGGCGCGCGCGCGGATCGCCGCAGCGGATGCTGCGTTGCGACGCGTGGTCGACCGCGCCTCCCTCGCACAGGCGGTCGCCGCCGGCATGGTCTCCGCGGTCGCGGGGGCGGCGTCCGTCTGGGCGCTCGCCGCCACCGCTCCCGGCCTCCTCGACGGATCGATCGACGGGCCGTGGCTAGCGGTCGCGGTGCTCGTGCCGATGGTGGTCTTCGAGATCTTCGGGACGGTTCCGGTGGCCGCGGCATCCTGGCGGAGCGTCCGATCGAGCGCCGAGCGGATCGTCGACGTGCTTCCGGACCGGATGCCCCCGGAACTGCGTCCTGACACGGGCGATGACGTCGATTTCGCCAGCACGCCCACGGTGCGGATGCGCGACGTCCGGGCCGATTGGCCCGGAGGTGCTCCCGCGTTGAAGGGAGTGGACCTCGACCTCCGCCCCGGCGAGCGGGTGCTGGTCGCGGGGCCGAGCGGCGCGGGGAAGAGCTCGCTCGCGGCGGCCCTCGTCGGCTTCCTGCGGGGCGACGGCGAGTATCAGGTGGGAGGCCGCGAGGCGGCGGACCTCTCCGGTCCGGCGCTGCGTCGTGCGATCGGTCTGTGCGAGCAGAGTCCGCAGCTGTTCGACGAGGACATCCGCCAGAACCTCCTGTTCGCGCGTGACACCGCGACGGATGACGAGCTGCGCGACGTGCTCGACCGGGTCGGGCTCGGCGCCTGGGTGCGTGAGCGCGGTGGGCTCGATGCCAGGGTCGGAGACCGTGGTGCGCTGGTGTCGGGTGGGCAGGCGCAGCGGATCTCGCTCGCGCGCGCCCTGCTGCGCGGCTTCCCGGTGCTCGTGCTCGACGAACCGACGGCCGGTGTCGATCCCGACGCGTCCGATGCGCTGCTGCGGGATCTGCTGCAGGCCGCAGGAGAGCAGTCGGTGCTGCTGATCTCCCACGTGGCTCCGCCCGCGGGAACGGTTGACCGCACGGTGCGGATCGACGACGGTCGCACCGTCTGAGCGAGCGGTCTCGCGCTCTCAGACGCTCATGTCGACGGGCGGTTCCATCACGATGCCCTGGGCCTCGAACGCCCGGCGACGCTCCTCGATGCGGCGGTGCAACTCGACCTGCGCGGCGTCGACGAACTGCGGATCGAGGTCGACCGTCGCCGGGTGCGGGTCGCCGTGGTTCGCGGCGATGTACGCGTCGAGTTCCGGACCACTGGTCCAGGACGTGATGAGTGCGTATCGCGGCGTGGTTCCGCGATGCCAGACCGCATGCCAGAAGCGCTGCGTGTCGACGACGATGCGCGACCCCGCGTGCAGCGGCAGGCGGATCTCGGTCGCCGGGTCGAAGCGGTCCGAGCGCAGGATCAGCATCGAGTCGGCGTCGTCGGAGAGGTTGAAGAATCCGCGGACGACCCAGCCCGTGCCCTCTTCGTTGAGGCGGTTGTTGTCGTCCTGATGCAGGTTGTAGACGGCGTCGGCGTACTCGTTCGGCTGCAGCTCGATCACACGGCAGCGGCCGATGCCGGCTCCCGGCTCCTGGGCGCGGCGCCGGAGCGTCGGGGCGATCGCGATCTGCGAGTCGACCCACACGCCGTCCTTGTCGGCACGGGGCGGGGTGTGGTTCCAGAAGCCGTTGCAGTCGACGTCGCCGGCGTAGCTGGTGAGCGGGGCGAAGCGTGTGATGCCCGAGGAGCGCCAGCCGACGTACTCCAGGTCGAGCCATTCGGCGGGATCAGTGGTGGAGGTGTGGTCGTCGAGGACCACGTAGCCGGTCTCGGCCAGTGCCTCGGACGTGATGAAGCCCATGATGAGTACCCTTCCCGTCATCGCTGCCCCCACAGGCGGCGGGTTCTTAGGCCATCCTAACTCGAATGCCCGCTTCGCGCCGGAGGGGATGCCGGAGAAAAGCCCGTCAGCGAGCGCCGATATTCTGGGGAGATGACCCAGCCTCAGGGCGCCCTCCTCGTGGGCAGCGTGAACTACGACGATGCCGAGACCACGATCCGCACGGCCGCGGACCTGCTCGGCACCCGACTCCGCCGCATCCCGGACGGGGAGGTCGGCAAGCGGTTCCACTGGATCATGTTCCAGCCCGACGTCATCGGACAGGCGGAGGGCATCGAGCGCATCGGCGACGACCCGATCCCGTTCCCCACCGGGATCGACGCCCGCGGCCTGCGCATCGGGGAAGGCGTGGATGCCGCGAGCATCGAGCTTCCTCCGCTCGGGTACGCGGCTGCCGCGATCGAGTCCCACGCCGTGTTCGCCCGCCTCCGCGCCGAGGGTGCGGTTCCCGCCGGCGTCCGCTTCCAGGTGTCGCTGCCGACGCCGCTCGCCGTCATCTCCTCGTTCTTCCACGGCGACGACCGTGCGGCGATCGAGCCGGTCTACACCGCCGCGATCCTGCGCGACCTCAACGAGATCCTCGCGGCGATCCCGCACGAAGACCTCGCGGTGCAGTGGGACGTCGCGAGCGAGATGGGCATCATCGAGCGCGCAGCCGGCTACGGGGCGGTCATGGAGGCGTGGTGGTCCGGAGACCCGTTCGACGGTCTGGTCGCGCGCCTGGCCGCGCTGGTCGATGCTGTGCCCGCCGACGTCGAGGTGGGCGTGCACCTCTGCTACGGCGACGCGGGGGAGAAGCACTTCTTCGAGCCCCGCGATGCCGCGAACCTAGTCCGGTATGCGAACGCCGTCGTGGCGGCATCCGTCCGTCCGCTCACCTGGCTGCACCTGCCGGTGCCGATCGACCACGACGACGAGGCGTACTTCGCTCCGCTCGCGGGTCTCACCCCTGTCGACGAGCTCTACCTGGGACTCGTGCATCGCGAGGACGGCGCCGCGGGCGCCGCTCGACGCATCGCCGCAGCGCTCCATTTCGCGCCGGAGTTCGGCGTCGCGACGGAGTGTGGGATCGGCCGCGCGCCCGCCGGCTCGACCGAGGGCATCCTGCGCACGCATGCCGAGGTCGCCGCAGCCTGGTGAGCCGCGTCCTCCGATTCGCGTGCAGGCCCCGCGTCGCGTAAGCTATTCCGCGGTGACGTGTCCGAGCGGCCGAAGGTGCAACTCTCGAAAAGTTGTGTAGGGTAACCCCCTACCGTGGGTTCAAATCCCACCGTCACCGCCATGGAAACCCCCTCCTCGTGAGGGGGTTTTTCCCGTATCCGGGGGCATTTGGCGCGGATCTCCGGACCACTCTGGCGCGGTCTGCGGTGCTGCTGTGGCCGATGATCGGAGGCAGGGATCGAGACGACCTCTTGCTCCCGCGCCTAACGAGCCACGGGCTGTGCCATGGAGGGCAGCGCTCGCACCGACGGCAGAGCGGATGTCAGGACGACGAGCAGTTGAAGGGCGAAGACGACGACTGCTGCGGCGATGCACCAGGACATTCCGATCGTGGCCGCGATGACGGCGCCGAGTCCTGCGCCGATGGGTCGTGCGCCGTAGGTGGAGACCACTACCAGGGACGACACCCGGCCGATCATCGTGGCAGGGGTGACTGCTTGGCGGAGTGAGGTGGTGGATATGGTCCAGAGCACGGGGCCGAGACCGAAGAGGAAGAACGACGCGAACGCGAAAGTGGATGCGGGGATCCACAGGGTGGTGGCCATCAGCGTGGCGGCGATGAACCCGCCGGCGGGGCCGAGCACCGTCATCAGGCCGAACCGCAGGCGACGTGACAGGGGTGCGGAGAGCGTGGCCCCGATGACCATTCCGGCTCCGTAGACGCCCAGGGCGATTCCGACCGTGGTGGGCGTCATGCTCAGCTGGTCCAGTGCGTAGACGACGAAGACCGATTGGATCAAGAACCAGCCGATGTTGAAGATGGTCGAGGTGACGATCATCGGCCGGAGCAGCTGGTGTCCCAGCACGTAGCGGATGCCGTGAGCGGCGTCACGCCAGGGTGAGCTGCGGCCGGCACGTGCGCTTCGGGGGATGTCGAGTCGAATCAGCAGCACGGCCGCGGCTGCGCAGGCGATGGTGGCGACAACGAGCGCTGTGCTGGCGTTGGTTGCCGAGACGATGGCGCCGGCGAGGACCGGGCCGGAGATGAAAGCTGTGCTTCGTCCGAGTTCCAACCATCGGTTGGCGTCCATCAGCCGTTCGGACGCCACGAGCCGGGGGACCGAGGAGGGGACGGCGACGCTGACACCCACGGTGCCGATCGCGCCGATGAAGCCGAGGGCGAGGAGCGCGGCGAGGGAGAGAGCGTCGAGTGCGATCAAGACGACAATGCTGCCCAGCGTGGCCATGCGCAGAAGCTCTGAGGCGAGGAGGACTCGCCGGGGGGACGTGCGATCGATGAGGAGCCCGAACGGCAGCGCGAGGATCAGGAAAGGGAGCGTCTGGGCGGCCTGCAGCAGTGCCGTCTCCGTTGCTCCGGCGCCGAGCATCAACACGGCCGCGAGGGGCACGGCGACCAGCGCGATCTGTTCTGCCATCTGAGTGGCCACGCTCGACCATGCGATGCGCGTGAACGCGCGCGGGAGAGGATCGCGTCGGGTTGTAGTCATGACTGGAGTCCACCAGCGACGGGCCCGCAGTTCCGGCGGAAATCAGACGTCGCATCCGCACACTCTGAAATCTGTTCTGCGACCCGTTCCGCAACTGCGGGCATCAGGGGTGCATACCAGCATCAGTGAAGACTCGATCCTGGCCATGCACAAGGCGCTGATGCTCCACCAGCAGGGTTTCGACCCTGTCGACGCCGGGCAGTTCCGTTCTGAGCAGGTGTGGATCGGACCGGGCGATGCCGGTCCCCGAACGGCAGGCTTCGTCGCCCCGCACCACGAGCGCGTCCCCGGCGCGAGCGACGACCTGGTCGCGTTCGTCCGGCGCCAGGACATCCCGGTGCTCGTTCAGGTCGCAGTCGCGCATGGGCAGTTCGAGACGATCCACCCGTTCCGCGACGGGAACGGTCGCACCGGACGCGCTCTCGCCCAGTCGATCCTCCGCTACAAGGGGCTGGTCGGATCGACTGCGGTGCCGATCTCGGCGGGCCTTCTCGTCGACGTCGGGAGGTACTTCGCATCGCTGGGCTCTTTTCGAAGCGGGGACGCCGGACCGATCGTGCGTGAGTTCGCGCTGGCGAGTCGTATCGCTGCGACCACAGGTACGAAGCTCGTCGACGATCTCGTCGCGCAGTTCGAGGATTCGCGCGCGAAGATGAAGGGCGTCCGTTCGGATGCGGCCGCGTGGAAGGTCCTTCCGGCCCTTGTCGGCCAGCCCGCCGTGAACACGAAGTACCTGATGAACGCCCTCGGCTTCGGTGAGATGGCGGCTCTTCGCGCGCTGGATGCGCTCACCGGTCGTGGCGTGCTGACGGAGACGACGGGCAAGGCTCGCGGCCGTGTCTGGCAGCACCGCGGCATCTTCGAGGTCCTGGATGACTACGCCGCCGAGATTCGCCGGATGTCCGTGCGCTGAGGTGCACGCGAGGGTCTTCGCTGTTCGCGTCGGCGACGGCGCCGTCACGGACGACGTTGTCGATCACGATCACGGCACCCGGCCCGGTGAGTTCGAGCGCAGCTGAAAGATAGGTCGCCCGCGCGACAGCGGCGTTCTCGATGCTGAGGTCGCGACCGATCAAGGTGCGCTCCTGGGCTTGCTGACGCTAGCCAGGGGTGCCTCGCCGGACCCTGAGAGATCGGGGGCTCTTCCGTGCCTGGGGTGGACTTTCGCTTCTTGGCGCCTACGTCGACGAGAAGCGCTGTCAGGCAGCCATGAAGACCAGGGAGACGAGGCCGGTTCCGTTCCAGAGGACATGCGCAGTGATCGAGACGAGAAGGTTCCGTTTCGATAGCAGGTAGGCCGTCGCCAGTGCCGCGGAGAAGCCGATGTACAGGATGGCGAGCGGCCACTCGTCCAGCCCCCGCAGGTGGATGACACCGAACACGAGGCAGGACAGCGCGAACGCGACTCGTGTCGACAGCACGTGTCGCAGTCGAGCGAATGGGATCTCCCGGAACACCAGCTCTTCGACGACGGGGCTGTGACACCGCCGATGCCGACGAAGACGAGGGCTCCGGCGAGTGACGTCGATGCGACGAGCGCCTCGGCCCATATCGCCGCCTGGTTCTCGCCGATCGAGGACGCTGCGACGACGAGCGTCACGACATGGCTCGCGGCCGACGCGACGGCCATGAGGATGAGCCCGAGGAGAACTGCGCCGACGGCCAGGAGTGGGCGCTGCTTCGTCGTCCGCCAGCTCCGCGCGAAGCCATCCCGAAACACCCAGACCCCGAAGATGGCGAGGCTGACGTAGCCGGCATTCTTCAGGCCGACGAATACCGGCTCGGCGACGAGTTCACGACCCACGAAGATCCACACGGTGAGGGCAGCGTAGAGGGCGAGAAACAGCTGCCAGCCACGGCTGCGGCGCGGATCTGCACCGATCTCGCTGGTGGTGAGAGGAAGACTCATGCTTCGACCATGGTTCATGGGAGGCGAGGTGTTCAACTCGTATGCCGCTCGACTTCGTATGCTGGGGGAGTAGTGCATTTCCGCGTGCGCGAACGGTGGCCGACGGATCTCACTGGGGCGTGATCGGCTGTGCACTCAGCCACTGCCGGGCAAGGGGAGCCATGTATCGTGTCGCGGTCGTCGAGGACCATCTGCTGCAACGCAAGTATGCGACGGCGTTGATCAACGCGCAGTCGGATATGGCCGTCGTGTACGACGGCGAGGATCTGCCCTCTTTCATGACGTGGTTGGACAAGAGCGCGCGATTCTCGCGGCCCAGGCTCGTCTTGCTCGATCTGATGGTGGAACGCGGTCCGAACGCGAGCCCGGAAGATGTACGGCGCCTGGTGGCGTCCGGGATGCACGTCGTGCTGTTTTCCGCGCTGGCGTCGCCGCCTTTGGCCCGGCAGATGATTCAGGCCGGGGCGAGTGGCGTGATCGGCAAGCGGGACAGCGAGACGAGCATCCTTGCCGCGTTGCGCGCGGTGCTCGCCGGTGAGTCCTGGGTGTCGCCGGAGCTCGCGGTGCTGATCGCTCATGATCCGAACCAGCCCAGACTCAGCGATCAAGAGGAACGCGCGCTGGTCCTCTATGCGTCCGGCCTGTCGATCGACTCGGTTGCCGCGTCGATCGGGGTGAAACCAGGCACGGCGAAGAAGTACTTGCACCGCGTGCGGGAGAAGTACGCAGCGGTGGATCGCCCGGTCGCATCGCGTGAGGAGCTGATCAGAGCGGCTGCTCGAGATGGATACTCCCTGCGACACGATGGCGGCACCTCGGTGGGCACTTCAGGGTGAGCCTGACATCCTCCGGTTGTCATTTCTGAATCACGTGACCACGCGAGGTGGTCAAATGAGATCCGCCAAGATCTCCGCCCGTACGCACACGATCGGCTCCGAGGTGAGGCGCTCGTCGGCCAGCCCTGCTGCAATGACGGTGCTGTCCGGGATATCCCGGTCTCAGGCGGAGTCACCGGGGCGTCCTCTGACGCGGAGACCCGTCGATCCGATCCGGCTCGTCTCCGCAGGACGGATGATCATCGGCGTAATAAGTTGAAGGTCGTCGCGTCACTTCTTGTGTGCAGGGGGACGAAGGTTTCCGCGCGATGTCTGATCTCACAGTCGAGCAGAATCTGAACGAAGGCCATGATGGTGACGCACAGCAGGAGAAGACGGGGAATGGCCAGGACGGGGGCCTGGATCGCAACGGCAGCGGTCGCACTCGGCGTGCTTGCTGCCCCGATGGCCGCCATAGCCGCGCCAGCCGTGGATCTGGAGACGGGCGACACCGTCTTCATCGGCGGCAAGCAGGGGTACCCCGGAACGGGAATGTACCCGCTGTGGCCGGGAGACGCGCAGGTCGGTGATCCGCTGTACTGGGCCTACTGCGTGGAGAATCAGATCACCGCCAGGACCGGGGCTACGGGACAGGTCGGTGACTTCAGCGACTACGTCGGCAGCAACTACTTCACGGACCCCGCTGTTCAGGGCAAGGTCCTCTGGGTGCTGGCCCACAGCTATCCGGCTCTCTCCCTCGAGGAGTTCGGCGCGGCTGCCGGCGTTCCGGGCATCTCCCGCGACGACGCGATCGAGGCGACGCAGTACGCGGTCTGGCGTTACACCGATCTGACCTTCGACGCGTCCTGGCCCTTCGAGACGCAGGGTTCCGAAGACGCCTACTGGCACTTGGTCAACGGCGCGAACGCCTCTCCCGGCCTCACACCGGGAGACCTCGAGGTGACGGCATCGGTGTCGGCACCTGCCGCATCACAGACGGCCGACTCTCTGATCGGACCGTTCGTCGTCGCAACCGACCAGCCGACGGTGTCGGTTGCCAGCGACCCGGATGCGGCGATCACCGATGCGGCGGGGAACCCGATCGACGTGGACGCTGTGGTCGACGGACAGGAACTCTTCCTCGATCTCCGAGGTACGAGCACGGCAGGCTCAGCCACGTTGACTGTGACTGCCGACGGCTCGAGCAACACGGGGAAGATCATCACCGTTCCCACTGTCACCGGTGGAACACCGACCGAAGCCGATCACGCGCAGACCATGATCCTGGTCACCCCGAGCGACACGGCGACGACGGCGCAGGCGACCGTCGGGTGGGCGGCTCTCCCGGTCCCTGCGATCGGGACGTCGTTGGTGGACTCGGCGGATGGGGACCGGGTGCTGCCATGGAATGGCGGCTCGGTGATCGACACGGTCGCGTATCAGAATCTGATCCCGGGGACGGAGTACATCCTGACGGGTGAGCTCATCCGTCAGGCGGACGGCACGGCGACCGGTATCACCGGGTCCACGACGTTCACTCCGAGCACGGCCGATGGCAGCGTCGATGTGTCGTTCGTGATCCCCGAGGGGTACGCGGGTGAGATTCTCGTGGCGTTCGAGCGTTTGTACGTGGGCGACACCACGGGTGACCCGGTCGCTGTCCACGAGGACATCGACGACGCTGCGCAGACGGTCACGATCGAAGAGGCCCTGACGGAGCCGACGCAGCCCCACAAGCCGGAACCGACGCAGCCCGACAACCCGGAACAGTCGGCAGGGCAGCTCGCCGCCACCGGGGCCACGATTCCCGTCGCCGCTCTGGGAGCAGCGGGAATCCTGCTCCTGCTCGGGGCGATGCTCCTCCGGATGCGTCGAGCGCGCTCCGGGAGCTGAGCCGCTCTCGACCGCTCGTTCACTGTGGGTCCGGCATCGAATGATGCCGGACCCACAGTGTCGTCTCGCTCGCTTGATTCGCCTGGACTCAACGTCTTCGTGACCACGATGGGTTGTCATTTCCGAGCTGAATGACCACGCGGAGTGGTCATTTCTCATCTGCGGCGATCGCGACTGCTCTCCCCGCGATTGGCTCGGAGATGAGGGAGGCCGCGAATCGACGTGTGTCCCTCGTATCGATCGACGTCATGAGGCTCGGGGAGTCTCGTGGCCAGGTGGGAGGACTAGACGTGCACGAGAAGAACCGATGGGGCCTTCGCGGCTCGGATCGCTCAGAGGGGGTGAGGCCCGGTCGAAGCCGACGCATGGTCGACAGTCGGGGGAAGAAGTCTCTCGCGACGGCGATCGTGGCTTCGCTGATGACCTTCGGCGCCGTAGGTGCGGCGAATGCCGTGGAGTCCTCGACCCCACCGGCTCCGAACCCACCCATGCCCGCGCAGTGCGAGCTCGATCTGGCGATGAGCCTGGACCTGTCGAACTCGGTGGACGACACGCAGCTGCAGCAGATGCGCGACGGTGTCGCAGAGCTCGCCCAGACACTGAGCGAGTACCCGGTGAGGGTATCGCTCCACAACTTCGCGTCCAACGCGCCGGCGACAGCTGGTGGCAGTAACGCCCCTCTGCCGCTGACGACCCTCGACGGTGCCGGCGTGGCGTCGGTGACCAGCTGGGTGCAGGGCATCCAACGTCCTGCGTCGGCTCAGGGCGGGACGAACTGGGATCGCGCATTCGCTGCCGTGGACGCTTCGTCCGAGGTATACGACGCACTGCTCTTCGTCACGGACGGCAACCCCACTCAGTTCAGCAGCCCTGCTCAGGGCCCGGGGAGCTCGACGAACACCGCCACGATCACTGCAGCGGTGAACTCCGCCAATGCGCTCAAGGCTGCGGGCACCCGCGTCGTGGGAGTCGGGCTGACCGACAACATCAGCAACATGGACGAGTTCCGCGAGCACATGTCGCAGATCTCGGGTCCGACCGAGGGCAGCGACTACCTGGCGACCAACTTCGGCGACCTCGCCGATGTGCTGCTCACTCTCGTCGGGGAGAACTGCGCCGTCGCGCCCGCACCCGCGATCGACCTCGAGAAGACCGCGAAACTCGCAGATGGAGCGACCGGCGCCGTCGGCGACACCGTCGAATACACGTTCATCGCGACCAACACCGGTGACCAGACACTCACCGACGTCGTGATCAGTGACGCGAAGCCAGGGCTGTCGAGCTTGGAATACTCGTGGCCGGCTGAGCCTGGCGTGCTCGAGCCGGGGCAGTCGGCAACGGCCACAGCGGTCTATCAGGTCACCGAGTCCGACCGGGACAACCGGATCATCCAGAACTCTGCGACCGTGTCCGGCAACCCTCCGACCGGCCCTCCGGTCACGGATGCCGATGACGCCGATGTGACGCTCCCCGAGGACCCGGCCATCGAGCTGGTCAAGGACGGCGCACTCGCGGACGGAGGTGCCGGGACGGTCGGCGACACCATCGAGTACACCTTCACCGCCACGAACACGGGCAACGTCACGCTCACCGATGTGTCGATCAGTGATGAGCTGAAGGGCCTCTCGGAGATCGTGTACGCCTGGCCGGGAGAGACCGGAGTGCTCGCACCCGGTGAGTCCGTGACCGCGACGGCGACCTACGCGCTGACGCAGGCGGACGTCGATGCGGGCAGCGTGGACAACCACGCATTCGTGACCGGAGCCCCTCCCACGGGAGACCCGGTCCGGGACGATGACGAGGTGAACACGCCTCTCCCGCAGCACGCTGCGATCGGCATCGTCAAGACCGGCACGCTGAGCGGTGACAAGATCGACTACACGTTCCTCGTCACCAACACCGGCAACGTGACCCTCTCGGGTGTCGAGATCGTCGACAAGCTCCAGGGCCTGTCGGCGATCACCTACGGCTCCTGGCCGAGCGAGCCCGGAGTTCTTGCTCCGGGAGAATCCGTCACCGCGACCGCGGACTACACGGTCACGAGTGCAGATCGTGATCGCGGAAGTGTTCACAACCTCGCCACGGTGACGGGTGACCCGCCCAGCGGCGACCCCGTCCAGGCGAGGGACGACGAACGGACCACGGTCGGATCGCTCGCCACCACCGGTGGGGAGCTGGCCTGGGGTATCCCGGTTCTCGCCCTGCTGCTGCTCGCGGGAGGCGGCTTCCTGCTGATCTCCCGTCGGCGACGTACACCGGTGAGCTGAAGCGTCGGTGTCGGAGCGGCCGCCCCCTCTGAGGCCGCTCCGATGCCGGCACCCATGACTCCATTCTGGGGAGGGTGGAGACATGCGACAACTGAAGAGAGAGACATCGGAATCGCTCCGATGTGTCCGATGACACAGGGGAACGTCGTCGCCATGGCCCGTCCGGCCACTTCGCCGGACGGGCCATCCACCGTTGGTCCACCGTGAAAGGATCTCCCCATGACCGGGGTCACCGAAACGCCAGGTGATGGCTCGCTCGTGCGAATTCGGGCGCCACGTCCGAGCGGACTCAGCGATCACGAAGGCTGGATCGGTTCGAGCCTCGCTCGGGCGATGCGTCGCGCCCAGCTCGCAGGCATCGTTCTGGTGCAGCTCGTGCTGCTGGTCGCGGCGCTCGTCTCGGAGCTCGCCGTGCCCAAGGTCGCAGCGTTGCTCGTCGCCGGCGCCGTCATCATCGCCGCAGTCATCGTTCTGCTGCTGAGATCTTTGCCGATGGTGCTGATCCTGACCTATTACGTCGCTCTCGGTTTCTATTACGTCGTCGCGATGGATCCGAACGATCCGCTTCTCGGGGCGCTGATCCCTTTGACCGCGTGGACCGTGATTCTTCCGATCATGCTCCGGCCGGGCATCTGGCCGATCCTCGTGTCCGGGATGCTCGCCGCGACCCCGGCGGCCCTGATCGTCGTCGCCCACCCGACGTGGGATCGCGCGGTGCTGAGCGCTTCGCTGATCACCAACCTCATCCTGATCGTCAACGCGGCGATCTTCATCTTCTTCCTGCGGGGGATCGCCGGATCTCTCGACCGACAGAAGAAGGCCGCGATCGAAGAGGAAGCCCGCGTCGTGCGGCGACGCACCTCGAAGGAAATGGCCGCCGAATACGTCAGGGTCCTTCACGACACCATCGTGAACACTTTCGGAGCCCTCGCACGGGAGCAGCCACAGGGAACGAACACCGAAGAAGGGCAGGAGCGATGCCGGCGTGATCTGGAACGCATCCGGAACTTCCAGCGAAGCACTGCCGCGGGACGGCAGGCCAGGCCCAGCCTCACGGACCTCGACCGAATCGGCCTCCCCGTGCGTTGGACAGGGATGTCGGGAGACGATCTCCGTCGCTTCCAAGCACTGCTGCCGGTACCCGTGCTCGACGCCCTGTGCGGGTGCGCGTCCGAGGCGGTCCGCAATGCCACCAAGCACTCCGGTGCCGACCACGTCATCGTGGATGCCCAGTACATCGACGACGAACTGCGAGTGAAGATCTCAGACGACGGCTGTGGGTTCGATCGAGCCAGTATCGACGAGCGTGGGATCGCAGAATCGATCGTCGCGCGGGGCGAGCTCCAGGGCCTCGCCGTTGCACTCGACGCCGCGATCGGAGAGGGGACGACCGTCCAGCTGTCCTGCTCTCTGAGTCCCCCGACCGAAGCCGCAGCACCGAGCGGCGAGGTCCGGCCACTGGGTCATTTCACGCGAAAGATGTCCATCGCCTGGGCGCTTCACGCGATCGCCATCGGTATCTCCCTCGAAATCGTCAGCCCGGGAGAGCCCAGCCTTGCCACCTATCTGCTCCTCGGAGCCCTCCTCGCATTCGCCGGCGCCAGTTGGAGTTCGAGCCGATTCGATCGGCTACTCCCTGTCTGGCAGATTGCGCTGATGCTTGTCGCCATCCCCGCAGCGAACTGGTGCGCGCTCGAATCCGTCGGCTACGGCAACGACGCTCCGTATCTGTTCCCAGCGGTGTCGCTCACCGTCCTTCCCGTGCTCATCCATGCCTCCGGCCGGACGTTCTCCTCCTTCTTCCTCGCCGTCGGCGTGCAGGTCGCGAGCATGCTGATCCTCGGAATGGGTGTCGTCGACACGAGTCGGTATGCAGAGATCCTCTTGCTCGAGGCACCCACGGTCGCCCTGCTCGCGATGTGGTTCATCCTCCTGCGCAAGTTCCGATCCATTGAGGTGGAGATCGCGCACGCGCAGAAGACCATGGATCGAGCAATGAGAGAAGCGGCCGCTCACGAGGCGGCAACGGAGGTTCAGATGCAGTGGAGCGCTTCCGGCCTGCATGGCTCGCTCGAGTTGCTGCAGGAGATCGCCGCGGGGGTGATCTCGCCAGACGATCCGGAGACGCGCCGGCGCTGCGGAGACGAGGAGACCTTCCTCCGGCAGATCAGCGCCCTCTCGCAGACGGCGACGCTCATGAGTCGATGGTTCGCCCTGGCGCTCGCCGACGCACGGAGACGGCAGATCGAGTTCGAGTTGCATGCTGAGGACGCTCAGATCGACGATCCTCAGGCGGCTGACGAACTCGGCCATCTCGTGCTCGACTGCATCGCGGCAAGCCCCGAGAAGAGCGCGATGCGCGTGACCGTCCTGCAACGCGTCCGAACCGTGCGCATGCTCATCGTGACGCGCAGGGACGGCGATCTCGCCGATCGCGTCGACGTCGAGGGACGAGGAAGTCTGCGCGTCACGATCGAACGGCTCCAGGATCACATCCTCGTGGACGCGACGTGGAGGAGATCGGCGGCAACGTCCCCTCACTCCGGGTGGAGGATCAGCGCCAGCCCGACGGAACGCTAGCCACCGATCTGCATCGCGAGCACATGACATCGCAACTGCGAGTCCCGCATCTGTTCGTCGACCAGCGTGAATCCCATCCGACGATAGATCTCGACATTTCCGGAAGTGTCGGTGTGCAGCACGATGCGTCGATGTCCCGAGGCGGCTGCGTCGCTCAGGACGCGGTCGACGATACGGCGCCCCATTCCTCGGCCTTGCGCCGTGCGTCGTACTCCCAGCACCCACAGGTAGGCATCCCGATCCGTGAGATGCGCGTCCAGAATGCGGGTGACCTCTGCATCATCACGCCGAAGACGACCCATCGTGGAGAATCCCACCTCGAACGGGAGGCTCAGAGCATGCACCCGAAGCGCCGTCCGCAGACCGACGTGTCGAGCCGACGCCGGCACCCATGCGCCCACAGCGGCGACCTGACCTCGGCGATGAGTCGCAGACCCTCCGGTGTCGACGCGATCGTCCGAGGCTTCGAACGGGGTGGCCACGACTCCGCCCCACAGACGTGCGCACGACACGGGAACGCTCATCAGGCGCGCCAACGCGCGCTGTCTTCGATGACCCGGTGACCCGAGGGCGTACCGAGCCCAGGGGTCGTCCGCAAACGCGTCGGCAAGTGCCGCCGTCACCGCCTCGGCAGTCGGGCGGAAGGCGTCGTCGGAACTCATGAGACGGCTTCGGATCGCGCACCGTCCGCGTGGCCGACCGCAGCGGCCCGCTGGGGCCGCCGGGAGGCACGCCACGCGTGATATCGCTCGAGCGTCACGACGACGCCGGCCGCGATGTACACCGCTTGCATGAGGGTTCGCCACAGCAGCTGGTCGTACCAGGGCAGCGGGGCGCCGGAAAGCGCATACGAGACGTTCGCGGGGAACATCACCACGAGCAGGAGGGTGAGCGCGGCCGCGGCGATGAGGGAGAGCCGTGGGATGAGCAGGCCGATCGCCCCTGCCAACTCTGCGATGCCCGTGAGGGTGACGATGAGCTCCGGTGCGGGAAGGGTATCGGGAACCATCCCGATCATCTCCGCACGCATGCCCGCAAAGTGGGAGACCCCGGTGAGGAGGAACATCGCCGACAGTCCGCCGCGGAGCGCTGCGGGGAGGCGGCGCAGCCCCCGCACACCGAGGGCGCCGATCAGGAGCAGAAGGGCCGTGACGGCCAGAAGGGTGAGGAGCGGTTCCATGACGACGCCTCAGGCCAGCGATCCGACGCCCGCGCAGATCACGCTGAGCCCGACCGCGACGAGCGAGGCAGCGAGAACGACGACGCCGATCCAGAGGAGTGCCACGAGCCGATTGGGCCGCCGCGGGTCGCGTCCGAGCACAGAGAGGAAGAAGCCGGCAGGGATGAGCAGTGCGCTGGCGAGCACTCCGACGGCGGCCCATCGCCAATCGCTCGTCACTCCCGCCGCGTTCTGCAGCAGCACGCTGACGAGCCCCAGGATGATCAGCACCCCCGCATGCGCGTGGCCGGCCCGGAAGAAGGTCTTCTGCAGGTCATTGAAGGGAAGGCCTCCGGCGGCGATCCGCAACAGGAACGTGCCGCCGGACATCACTCCGACGACGGTGAGGATCGTCGCTCCGGCGACGACGGTCAGGATCGGGTCCACATCGAGCTCCCTCGGATAGTTGTGGTATCCAGTTAAGTAGACAGTTAAACTATCCAAATGTCCAGTCCGTCTAGAAAGAGGCAGGAATGCGCATCTCGGAGTTGGCGGAACGCAGCGGCTCGTCGATCGCGACGGTCAAGTTCTACATCAGGGAGGGCATGCTCCCCCGGGGGGAGGTGACCTCCGCGACGAGCGCGGAGTACGGTGACGACCATCTCGCCCGCCTGCGACTGATCTCAGCGCTGACGGATGTTCGCGGCCTGCCCCTCGGTCGCGTCAAGGAGATTCTCGCTCTGATCGATGAGCCGGATCTCGATCCTGTCGCGGTGCTGGGTCGAGCCATCGGGGCGCTCCCGCCGTACGTGAACGGGGATCGTGACGAGTATCCCCGCGCTCAGGCGGTGATCGAGGCTCTCGGCCTCACGTATGATCCCGCCTTCAGCGCCGTCCCACAGCTCGAAGACGCCATCCGCGCCCTCGAGCATGCGGGACTCGATACCACCCCGGGAACGTTGCGCCGCTATGCGGATGCGATGCGGGCTGTCGCCCTCGAGGAGGTCGGTCCGCTCTCGGAGATGTCGCTTCCACGCGCGATCTCCTACTCGGTGCTCGGCACCGCCCTCTACGAGCCGCTGATGCTCGCCCTGCGTCGACTCGCACACCAGCACCTTCTCTCGGAGGGGACGGCGCACCGCCCACGACGATCGTGAGATCCGAGGCGTCAGGGGGTGCGCCGGGCTGGGGTCACCGAGAGCGCAGCGATCCCGACATTCACCGTCACCACGACGGCTGACGTCGATGCGCTCCTGGATATGCGGCGCGAAGCCAATCATGGGATCGCGGCTTCCGGAGAGAAGCTCTCCGTCAACGCTTTCCTCGTGCGCGCCGTGGCACTCGCCCTCGCAGAGCATCCCGAGATCAACGCCACCTATTCGGACGAAGGCCGTGGGCAGGCGCTCCTTCACGAACGCATCAACATCGGCATCGCCGTGGATGCGCCCTCCGGGCTGATGATCCCCGTTCTCCTCCGCTTCCCCCTCCGGGAGGGGGAAGCGCCCTCGTGATATCCGCTCAGGCCCAGAACCGGTCCGGATGGTCGACCGCGGACGACGCTGCGGTTCACAGGACTGATGGTGCTGTGGGGGTGTCGCGCTTCGGCCGGTCGGCGAGCTTGAGCCACACGACACCGGCGACGATCACGGCGAGCCAGAACCCCTTTGCCGGTGTCATCGTCTCGTCGAAGAACACGGGACCGAGGAGCGCGGCGCCCACGGCGCCCAGCCCGGCCCAGACCGCGTAGCCGATCCCGACATCGATGCGCTTGAGCGCGATGCTCAGGAAGAGCAGTGTGAGGAGGAAGAACCCGATGGCGACGATGGACCAAGTGGGGTTCGTGAAGCCCTCGCTGCCGTTGACGCTCAGGGCGTAGCCGACTTCGAACACGCTGGCGACGAGCAGGGCCAGCCAGGCGAGAGCCTGGGGGGAGCGACGGCGGGCGTCGTGGTGCTGTCTC
>NZ_PCOY01000016.1 GCF_002979475.1 Microbacterium sp. MYb62
GATGGGTGCCGGGGGCGGGGAGGGGACGGGACTCAGAAGCCGGGGATGAGGCTGATGACGAGGTCGATGAGTTTGATGCCGATGAACGGGGCGATCACGCCGCCGAGGCCGTAGACCAGCAGGTTGCGCTGCAGGATCTGCGAGGCGCTCGCCGGGCGGTACTTCACCCCTCGCAGTGCCAGTGGGATCAGGAACACGATCACGATCGCGTTGAAGATGATCGCGCTGGTGACCGCGGATGCCGACGAGTGCAGCTGCATGATGTTGAGCGCCGCGAGTCCGGGGAAGACTCCCATGAACATGGCAGGGATGATCGCGAAATACTTCGCGATGTCGTTCGCCAGCGAGAACGTGGTGAGCGCTCCGCGGGTGATGAGCAGCTGTTTGCCGATGCGCACGATGTCGATCAACTTGGTGGGATCCGAGTCGAGGTCGACCATGTTGCCGGCCTCTTTCGCGGCCGACGTGCCGGTGTTCATCGCGACGCCGACGTCGGCCTGAGCGAGGGCCGGGGCGTCGTTGGTGCCGTCGCCGGTCATCGCGACCAGACGGCCTCCTTCCTGCTCGCGCCGGATGAGCTCGAGCTTGTCCTCCGGGGTCGCCTCCGCGAGGAAGTCATCGACGCCGGCCTCAGCGGCGATCGCCTTGGCGGTGAGCGGGTTGTCGCCCGTGATCATCACCGTGCGGATGCCCATGGCCCGCAGCTCGTCGAAGCGCTCGCGCAGACCGTCCTTGACGATGTCCTTGAGGTGCACGACACCGAGGATGCGGCCGGCCGTCACCTGTCGGGAGTCTGTACGGGCGTCGGCGCGTTCCGCGGCGATTCCTCCGCCATCCGTGCTTTCTCCCGACAGGTGGTCGGGGGCGGGCGGTGCCTTCACGGCGACGACGAGGGGTGTCCCACCGCTCGAGGCCACCGCATCCGTACGGCTCGTGAGCTCGGTGTCGTCGCTGTCGAGTCCGAGCCAGGCCCGCACCGCGGAGCCTGCGCCCTTGCGGATCTGCGTGCCGTCGGCCAGATCGAGGCCCGACATGCGGGTCTGCGCGCTGAACGGCACGACCACCGCGTCATCCGGCGCGGTCACGTGGATGCCGTGTGCCGCGGCCAGCTCGACGATCGAGGCGCCCTCCGGGGTGGGGTCGGCGAGCGAAGACAGTGCGGCGACATGCAGCAGCTCTTCGCCGTTGACGCCGGGAAGCGGGAGCACCTCGTGCGCACGGCGGTTGCCGTAGGTGATGGTGCCCGTCTTGTCGAGCAGCAGCGTGGTGACATCTCCTGCGGCCTCGACCGCACGCCCCGACATCGCGAGCACGTTGCGCTGCACGAGCCGGTCCATGCCCGCGATGCCGATGGCCGAGAGCAGCGCCCCGATCGTGGTCGGGATCAGGCAGACGAGCAGGGCGATGAGCACCGGGATGCTGACGGGCGATGCGGCGTAGGAGGCGATCGGGTTGAGGGCGAGCACCACGACCACGAAGATGATCGACAGGCTCGCGAGCAGGATGTTCAGCGCGATCTCGTTGGGGGTGCGCTGGCGGCTGGCGCCCTCGACGAGGGCGATCATTCGGTCGACGAAGGTCTCGCCCGGTTTCGACGTGATGCGCACCACGATCCGGTCGGACAGCACGCGGGTGCCACCGGTGACGGCGCTGCGATCGCCGCCGGACTCGCGGATCACCGGGGCGCTCTCGCCCGTGATGGCCGACTCGTCGACGGTGGCGATGCCGGCGATGATGTCGCCGTCGCCGGGAATCAACTCGCCCGCGGTGACGATCACGATGTCGTCGCGCTGCAGCTCTGCGGAGGAGACCTGGGCGGTCGCGGCGTGCTCCGCGGCAGCATCCGTCGACGGCTCGTAGCCGACCACGCGGCGGGCCATGGTGCTGGTGCGGGTCTTGCGCAGGCTCGCGGCCTGCGCCTTGCCGCGGCCCTCGGCGACCGACTCCGCGACGTTCGCGAACAGCACGGTCAACCACAGCCAGATCGCGATGCCCCAGGTGAACGGTGCGGGGACCGGAGTGCCACCGGAGTCGGCCGGGCCGCCCAGGAACGGCTCGGCGATCGCGAGCACGGTGGTGAACGCGGCACCGACCCAGACCAGGAGCATGACGGGGTTGCGCACGAGCGCTGCCGGATTCAGCTTGCGCAGGGCCCCGGGGAGGGCCTGCACGAGCTGTGACCAGCCGAAGGAGCGCGGGGGTTCTGCGGGGGTGGATGCCGGAGCATCCTGCTGTTCGGAGGGGGTGGTGATGAGGGTCATGGTCAGGCGAGTCCTTCAGCGAGGGGTCCCAGTGCGAGCACGGGGAAGTAGGTGAGCGCGGTGACGATGACGGTCACGGCGAGGAGGAGGCCGACGAACTGCGGCCGGTGTGTGGGCAGCGTGCCGGAGGTAGCGGGCACATGCTGCTGTGCGGCGAACGAGCCGGCCAGCGCCAGCACGAGCACGATCGGCAGGAACCGACCGAGCAGCATCGCGATACCGAGCGCGGTGTTGAACCACGGGGTGTTCGCGGTGAGCCCGGCGAAGGCGGAGCCGTTGTTGTTCGCGGCCGAGGTGAACGCGTAGAGCACCTCGCTCATGCCGTGCACGCCCGGGTTCAGGATGCTGGTGGACTCCACGTCCTCACGGATGCCGGGGATCGCGAAGCTCATCGCCGTCCCGCCCAGGACCAATGCCGGGACCACCAGGATGTACAGGCTCGCCAGCTTGATCTCCCGCGGGCCGATCCGCTTGCCGAGGTACTCCGGGGTGCGTCCGACGAGCAGTCCGCCGACGAACACCGCGATGATCGCGAGCACGAGCATGCCGTACAGGCCCGAGCCGACGCCACCGGGAGCGACCTCGCCGAGCATCATGTTCAGCATCGGCATCATGCCGCCGAGCGCCGTGTACGAGTCGTGCATCGAGTTGACGGCACCGGTCGAGGTGAGGGTGCTCGCGCTGCCGAACAGCGTGGAGCCGAGGATGCCGAAGCGCACCTCCTTGCCCTCCATCGCGGCTCCGGCGAGCTCGGGCGCGGTGCCGCGACCCGCCAGTTCGAGCGCCGAGAGGGCGAAGGTCGAGACGAGGAAGATCGTGCCCATCACGGCGGCGATCGCGTAGCCCTGGCGGTGGTCGCCGACCATCCGTCCGAACGTGCGGGGGAGGGAGAACGGGATCACGAGGATCAGCAGCACCTGCAGCAGGTTCGTGAAGCCGGTCGGGTTCTCGAACGGGTGCGCGGAGTTGGCGTTGAAGAAGCCGCCGCCGTTCGTGCCGAGGAGCTTGATCGCTTCCTGCGAGGCGACCGGGCCGCCCGGGATCGTCTGTGTACCGCCCGACACCGTGGTGACGTCGGTGAAGCCCGCGAAGTTCTGGATCACGCCGCCGGCGAGCAGCGCCACCGCGCCGATCAGCGCGATAGGGAGCAGGATGCGGCCGAGACCGCGGATCAGGTCGACCCAGAAGTTGCCGATCGTGGTGGAGCTGCGACGGGCGAGACCGCGGATCAGGGCGATCGCGATCGTGAGGCCGACGGCCGCCGAGACGAAGTTCTGCACCGTGAGGCCCGCGAGCTGCACGGTGTAGCCCATGGTCTGCTCGGGGGAGTACGACTGCCAGTTGGTGTTCGCCACGAACGAGGCGGCGGTGTTGAAAGAGAGGCCCTCGGGCACGGCCGGGAGGCCGAGCGACTGGGGAAGGAATGCCTGCAGCCGCTGCAGGCCGTAGACGAGAAGCACACCGACGACCGAGAACGCCAGCACGCTGCGCGCATAGGCGCGCCAGGTCTGCTCGGAGGACGAGTCGACCCCGATGAGCCGGTAGACGCCACGCTCGACGCGCAGGTCGCGTGCCGAGGTGAAGACGTGGGCGATGTAGTCGCCGAGGGGGCGGTAGAGGAGCACGAGCACGACCACGACGGCCGTGAGCTGCAGGATGCCGAACCAGACAGACGCGTCCATCAGAACCTCTCCGGTGCGACGAGCGCGACCACGAGGTAGACGACGGCGGCGACCGCGAGGGCGGCGGCGAGGATCTCGAAGACGATCATCCCCGCGCCTCTCCGTCCATCGTTTCGCGCTGGGCGGAGCCTCGGGCGCGTGGGCCCGTCCGCTCCACCCCCTTGGCCACCAGGGAGACGAGAGCGAACAGCGCGAGAATCAGCGCGATGTAGATGATGTCGAGCACGGATCCGATACAACTCCCGCACGGCTCCCGCCGACGCCATCCTCACGCTTCCCCTACGCCCCCGACGCGGATGCATGCGCGTTGCTCACACTCCGGGCGCGACGAGCGGAGGGACTGAGAGGATGTCGTGCATGAGTGTGATCTACGACTACTTCTCCGCAGCATCCGACCAGGAGGCCGTGAAGGTCCTCGACGTGGACGGCGGCCCGACGGCGGCGGACGCGGGATTCGACGCCGGGACGCTGGGCGGCATCGACCCGGTCGTGCAGCTCGGCACCCTCGAGGCGCTGCTCACGGACACTCCCTATGACGAGGTGACCGACGATTCGCGCGCCGGCCACAACCTGGCGATGAGCGACGACTACGACCGGATCGTCATCACCGTGACCGATGCGCTCGTCGCAGCGCTCGCCGCCGCCGACGAGGTCCGTCTGGCGGAGGTGGCGGAGCCGTGGTCGCAGACCGAGGAGCTCGAAGGAGCGGATCCGGCCCAGCTGGCGGCGTTCGCGCGCGACCTCGCCGCACTCGCGCGCCGGGCCACGGCATCCGGTCACCGCCTCTACTGCTGGGCCTGCATCTAGGGGTCGACGAGCAGGTGGCGCATCGCGCCGTCGGGGAGGATGCTCGATGCAGACGACGCCGATCCGTCGCGGTCGTCGTCGGGATGGGATCGAGCAACGCAGTGAGAAGGAAGCCGCATGGTCGAACGCCGAGTCTCCACGGATGATGCCCTCGCTTATCTCGCGGCCGGAGTCGACGTCACCGTCGTCGGCCGACCGGGCAGCGGCCGCACCACGTTCCTCCACGGTCTGGGGAATGAGCTCGAGAACGCGGGCTACCGGGTCGTCCGGGTGGTCGGTGTCGCCGCGCTCTCGGCCAGCCCACTGGGTGTGCTGTATGCGCTGGTGTCGGGCGAGAACGGGCTCCAACCCGGGCTGCCCGCGCTGAAGGTCGCAGTCGACTGGTTCGTCGCCAAGGCGGAGAGCGGCAACCTGCGCGTGCTGATCGATGACGCAGACTGCCTCGATGAGATGTCGTGGGGCGCGATCCTGTCCGCGCAAGCGACTCACCCTTTCGGAATCGTGTCCTGCGAACTGCACTCCCGAGGCGAGGCTCCTCTTTCGCACCGGCGGCGCTCCTACGAGGTCGATCTGCCGCCTTTGAACCGGGAGGAGATCGAGCAGATCCTGTCGAACCGGGGTGGTGCCCCGGTGGACCCCGGAACCGTGAGTCGCATCTTCGGAAAGTCCTTCGGACTCCCCGGATTGGCGGTCGGCCTGTGGGATATCGGTTGCCAGGAGAAGACGATAACGCTGGAGGGCGGCGCCTTCGTGGCGCGTGACGACCTGTGGAGCCCCGCTCTCGGACGCCTCATCGACCGGCAGCTGGCGGGGACGAAACGACGTGAGCGCGACGCGCTCGAGATGTTGAGCCATGCGGGTTCGCTCGATCTCGACGCGACGATCGACCGGGTGGGATCGAAGATCCTCGATCGTCTCGAAGAGAAGGGCCTCGTGCGTTTCGAGCTGTCGAGCGGACGGCTGCTGTCCGTCGTGACCCCGCCGCTCGTGGCAGAGCATTTCCGGCACACGCCGCTCCGCGCGCACCACTCGCGGCAGCTGTCGTCCATCGCCATGCCGTGGATCGATGATCCTGCCGATGCCGCCGTCCACGCGGCACCTGCTCCCAATGCGCTCTTCGTCCGTGCCGTGCACGAGCGTTCGCGTTCGCGGATGCTCGTCGCGCGCACGGCCTGGGTGCAGCAGCAGAGTGCCACCACCGCGGTGGAGTACCTCGACGCGCGGGACCGCACGACCAGTGGCGCGAGGCTCACACCGGCCGTCGTCGGTGCCACGGCATCCGAATCGTCCGGCGACGAGCTCTCCCAGGCACAGTTGGGCATCTGGCAGGCAGGGTGGACCGCTCGAAACATCGGCGTCGACGCCGCCCTCGCCGAGCTCGCGACGCTGGAATCGCGGTTGCCGGCATTCGCTGCGCTGGTCGACGCCGCGCGACTGCGGCTGCGTATCGAGGGGGTCGGATCGGCGCCTGAGGAACTCGCTCCCGGCGTCGATGCAGACCTCGATGCGAAGGTCCGTGCGGAGCTTCACTATGTGCGCGCCTACGGCATGCTCACGCTGGGGCGGTTCGAGTCCGCGGCCGCCGAACTCGACGGCCTGGACCGCGAGAGCGGCCTCATCACGACGTGGGCGGAGCGGGACAGCGTCCGCTGCCTGACGCTCATCGGTTTGGGACGCCATTCGTCCGCGCTCGCTCTGGCCTACGAGGTGCTCGACCGGGCGCGCTCGCAGCTGGATGCCGCGGCGATCTGCAACGGCGCCTATCTCGCAGCGTTCTGCCAGTTCCTTCAGGGGAACAACCGTGAAGTCCTCACCCTCGCGGAGACGGCGCTGGCGGTCGCGTCGACCTCGGCGAGGCAGAGCACGCCCCTCCTCGGGCTCGTCTGCATGGCGAGCATCGTCGCCGGTCGACTCGGCGACGCGCAGCTGGCACACGTCAGAATCGATCAGGGGGAGCGGATGGGCGGAGAAGCCCATCTGCCGACGATGTCGACGAGCTGGCCTCGGGGGCAGATGCTCCTGAGCACCGGGCACCGCCAGGAGGCTCTGCGGACGATGCGAGAGGGCGCGGATGCCCTGTGGGGCCGGGGCGCGCGGTGGTCGGCCGTGCTGGAGAACCTCATCGAGCTCGAGCTGGCCCCTGATCGGGAGCGACTCGACGAGCTCAGCGATCGGCTGGATGCCGTGGACGGCGAGTTCGTGGGTGCGCTGCGTGCGTATGTGGAGATGCTCATCGACGGCGATCCCGAGGGCCTGACGGCGGTCGCACCCCGTCTGGCAGCCACGGGTCGGGTCGGTATCGCCATCAACGCCTATGAACACGCGATCCGGATGTTCGAGCAGGAGCAGCGACCCGACATGGCGGCGACGGCGGCCCGTGAGGCCGCCGAGTACACGGCCGGTCTGATTCCCGGGACCTACGACTCCCTGCGCTTCCGGAGCGCCGACATCGTGCTCACCGAGCGGGAGATGCAGTTGGCTCAGCTCGTGGCGGATGGCCGGACCAACCAGCAGATCGCCGCCGAGCTGGTTCTGAGCGTGCGCACCGTGGAGAGCCACGTCCACCGGATCATGCGCAAGACGGCCACTCGTAGTCGTCGTGAACTTCACGCGTACCTGACGAGGGTCGTTCCCCCCGTCTGACGGGTGACGCGAACACCGCCGAGGACTACGGAGAGTCGGCTCCTCGCGCACTCACGCGCCCGGAGTTCGTTACGGCACCGATGATCGCGCGGCTCCGCACGGGGGTCCCGCGCCCCGCTCGCGCGCTGCCGTCCGGTCATGCTGGTTCTGCGCGCCCGTTTCGGGTGGGCGCGCATCCGACGAGCCGAGCGGCGCTCCCCCGCGCCGGTCCTCGGCTCCCCGGAGGCGTTCATCCCCGTCCCCAGCGGGGTGAGCGTCAAGCGCCGTGGGCCGCTCCCCATGGTCCACGGCGCGGTGGGGCCTGGGCGACCGAAGCCCGGATTCGGGCTCGCGCAGACGGAGGTCGGAGACTACGTCCGGCCGGGTACCTGCGCCACCTCACCTCCCCGCTTCCGGGTACGGCACTCGCGGATCACCGACACGGCACCCGCCGATCGGGTGGGCTTCCGGGCCTGCGTCGCGGACACACTGAGACCCGGGCATCGCGAGCATGCCCCCTCTCTTCCCGGCGACTCGAACGCTTCCTGCGTCGCGCGCATGCCGTGCGGCATCTCGCGTTCCGCCGCCGAAGAGAGCCCTCTACCCGGTCGACGGCGCGTGCCCCGGCCAAGGAGAACAGATGAAGAACAGGGTGAAAGGTCGGCCGTTGGCGCTGGCCGCACAAACCGCGGCCGTTGCCGTGGCGATGGTGGGCTTCGGCGGGGCCTCTGCCGCGATGGCGGCGCCCACGGCGGACTTCTTCGACGCGGTGACCGTGTCTCCGAGTCTGCAGACCCCGTGGCAGCAGACGGGGAACCCGGATGCCGTCCCCGCGGGTTCTCTGGTGGATGTCGGCTTCGCCTTCACGGTTCCCTCCGATGCCATCGCCGGAGACACGGCGACGCTCACGCTGCCGTCGGAGCTGTCCGTCGCCGATCTGTCGGCATTCGACATCGTCGCGGAAGACGGGGCCTCGATCGGTACCGTCGCCCCGAATGGGGACGCCGTCGTGGTGACCCTCTCGGACTACATCACGACCCACACCGGCATCACCGGATCGGTGGATTTCGATGCGCGATTCGACTCGCCGAGCCTGACGGCCACTCCGTCGACGGTCCCTTTGGCGTTCACGACGGATGACGCGACCTTCGACTCCTCGCTCACCGGCTACCGGGTCACCGACAACGGGTTCGACGCGTTCGGTGTGGTCGACGGTGTCATCTCCGGAACGACGCTGACCTGGACCTACCGTGTCGCGGCGCCGACGTACGAGCTGGACTTCGCCTTCATGGATGGGGCGACCAGCGTCGACTGCGCGGCACTGCAGGTCACGTACCGTGACGCGGTGTGGAACGAGGGCGACCCGTATCCGAGCGAGGCGGCGTTCGGTGCCGCGGCGCCTGCCATCACCGCGACCTGCGGTGCGGTGTCTTCGGGGTTGGAGTCGGCGACGCAGGTGGTCTCGCTCACCAACGCGGCTGCGGTTCCCAGCGGCGTCATGCGCGAATACCGCGTGGTGACCTCGATCACCGATGCGCAGCAGGCACAGTTCCAGACGGTCCTCGCCACGTCCGACGCAGCAACGGAAGGGGTGCTGTACGCGGCGGGATTCGCCGATCGTCAGGTCAGCGACGGCGCCGGTGCGGGCGTCGACTCGGGCGCCGAGCCGATCACCCCGACCGACCCCGCCGACAACACGGGAACCGCTGTCGTCGGGCCTTCGGTCCACACGGGTGGGTCCCTCCAGGACGGCTCGCCTTCTGGATGGCTCATCGCCGGTGCCGCTCTTCTCGCCCTCGCCGGCGTCGGAGCCGGGGCGGTGGGATTCCGACGCTTCCGCAGCAGCCACCAGGCCGACTGATCCTCCGTGGCGGGTGCCTCGTCGTGTGACGGCGAGGCCCCCGCCGCATCTTCGCAGAATGGACTCGCAGGGATGACGTATCTTCGTGCCGGGCACGCTGCCCGACGGCCGCGGCGACGTGCGGCGTGGGCGTACTCGCTCGCCGGATTCGCCTTCGCCATCGCCGCAGTGCTGTGCGTGACAGTCGCGGTCGGGATGTCGACGCCGAGCGCGTCGGCGGAGCAGGACCTGAAGGGGAACTCCGTCGTCCTCGACCCGGATGCGACGGTGACGCCGGAGCTGTCGGAGGCGATGGACGCCGAAGCCGACATCGGCGAGCGGCTCGTGATCGGATCCCGAGGGCTCGACGTCCCCCTCGGCCAGGTCAACGAGGTCGACGGAGTCCTCACCCCGCCCGGGTTCTCATCCGCCTACCTGGTTCGCAACCTCGGGGTTCCCCCGGATCGGGCAGACGAGGGCACGACCTACGTGGTGATGCACTCGCTTGCCGGTGAGGGAATCGCGCCGGGCGACTTCGTGACGGATGTGGCCAACGGCCGCGCATCGATCGCCGCGGGCGAGGAGATCGATGTCGCGGGAGTCGTGTACGCCGTCTCCACGAGCTCTGTCGTGTCGAAGACCGACCTCCCGACCCGCACCGACGTCTGGGCGCCGACGCCCGATCGTCTCGTCATCATCACGTGCCTGCAGCTGCCGTCGGGTACGCCGTCGACGCAGAACCTGATCATCGAGGCCACGCGCGTGGTCGACGGAGGGACCGCATCGGGCTGATCGGTCCCGTCGGGCCGCGATTCTCCTTCGTGAACGGCCTGCAGCGCACCGCCAGTAGACTGACCGGCCAGCGCTCGTCCGATTCGAAGGGTCCTCGTGCTCGTCACCATCACCTCGACCGCGCCCGCCGCGTCGAACATGAGTCACCTGCTCCGCAAGCATCCGGACCGCGCGCAGGCGTTCTCGCTGAGCGTCGGCACAGCGCACGTCTTCTACCCCGAGGCATCGGACGACCGCTGCACCGTGGCTCTGCTCCTCGAGGTCGATCCCATCGGCCTGGTGCGCGACAAGCGCTTCCGGGGGAGCGACGCGGGCACGCTGGCACGCTATGTGAACGACCGGCCCTACGCGTCCTCGTCGATGGTCGCCGTCGCGCTGGGGCAGGTCTTCCGCACGGCGATGAACGGGACGAGCGAGACGTTCCCCGAGTTGGCGGCATCCGCGCTGCCGCTCGAGATCACCGTGGCGGCCGTGCCCGCTCGGGGCCGCGACACGGCCGGCCTCGTCGCACGTCTCTTCGAGCCGCTGGGGTGGGCGGTCGACGAGTCGCCGATCCCCCTCGATCCGGAGTTCCCCGAGTGGGGCGACTCCGTGTACGTCGACCTCGCGCTTCGCGGGAAGGTGCGGCTCGGCGACGCGCTGCGGCAGCTGTACGTCCTCCTGCCTGTGCTCGACGATTCGAAGCACTACTGGGTCTCGGACGATGAGGTCGGCAAGCTCGTTCGCGCGGGCGAGGGCTGGCTGCCCGACCACCCGGAGCGGGATCTCATCGCGCGGCGATACCTGGCGCATCAGCGGTCGATGGTGGATGCCGCGAACGAGCTGCTCGACCCGAGCGCCCGGCTGGGTGGGCTCGACGACATCCCCGCCGACGACGCGGGAGAACCGGCCGACCGCCCGCGCCCCGCGAGTCTGGCGCCCCAGCGGGCCGAGGCGGTGCTGGCCGCGCTTCGCGATGTCGGCGCACGCTCCGTCGCCGATGTCGGATGCGGAGAAGGCGCTCTGCTGCGGCGGATGCTCGCCGATCCCGCATTCGCGAAGATCATCGGGACCGACGTCTCGGCGAGTGTCCTCGCCAAGGCCGAGCGAGCGCTCAACCTGCGCGAGGCGGGCGATCACCAGCGCGAGCGGATGCAGCTCCTGCAGTCGTCCGTCACGTACCAGGACGACCGTCTCGCCGGCCTGGATGCGATCGTCCTCATGGAGGTGATCGAGCACGTCGACGAGGAGCGGCTCCCGGCCCTCGAGGCCTCCGTGTTCGGTGCGGCTGCGCCCAGTGCGGTGATCGTGACGACCCCGAACGGCGAGTACAACGCCCTGTTCGCCGCCCTGCCCGCCGGAACCTTCCGTCACACGGACCACCGGTTCGAGTGGACGCGCGCCGAGTTCGCCGCGTGGGCCGACGGCGTCGCAGAGCGCCACGGCTACGTGGTCGAGTATCGGACGGTGGGTGACGTCGACGTCGATCTCGGCTCGCCGACCCAGCTCGCCCTGTTCCGAAAGGCCACGGACCGATGACACGCCTCGCCCTCCCCGACATGTCGCTCGTGGTACTCATCGGAGCGTCGGGCTCCGGCAAGTCGACGTTCGCGGCCACCCACTTCCGGCCCTTCGAGACGCTCTCGAGCGACTTCTTCCGAGGACTGGTGTCCAACGACGAGAACGATCAGGCCGCGACTCCCGCGGCTTTCGAGGCACTCCGATTCGTGGCGGGCAGACGGCTCGACGCCGGGCTCCTGACGGTCATCGACGCCACGAACGTGCAGGCCGACGCCCGTCGCTCTCTCATCGCGCTCGCTCGCGAGCACGATGTGCTGCCTGTCGCCGTCGTGCTCGACGTGCCCCAGAGCGTGTGCATCGAACGCAACGCGGCCCGGAAGGACCGCGACTTCGGCGCGTCCGTCGTGAAGCGTCAGCACGATCAGCTGCGCCGCTCGCTGAAGCACCTGGGCAAGGAGGGCTTCCGGCGCGTCCACGTCCTGTCCGGTCTGGATGAGATCGCGGCCGCCGAGTTCGTGCGGGAACCGCTGCTCAACGATCGCCGGGAAGAGACCGGTCCCTTCGACGCCATCGGCGACATCCACGGCTGCAGATCCGAGTTGGAGTCCCTGCTCGGCGAGCTCGGCTACCGGGTGACCCGCGATGACCGGGGGCGACCGATCGATGCGTCCCACCCGGAGGGACGCCGGGCGATCTTCCTGGGCGACCTCGTCGACCGCGGTCCCGACTCTCCCGGCGTGCTGCGCCTCGTGATGGGGATGGTCGCCGCCGGGCACGCTCTGGCCGTGCCCGGCAACCACGAGGCCAAGCTCGTGCGCGCGCTCGAGGGCAAGAAGGTGCAGGCGAGCCACGGCCTGGCGGAGACGCTCGCACAGCTGGCGGACGAGACCGAGGAGTTCCGCCGGCAGGTGCTGCAGTTCTGCCGGGACCTGGTGTCGCACCTCGTGCTCGACGGCGGACGGCTGGTCGTGGCGCACGCCGGGTTGATCGAGAAGTACCACGGACGTGCCTCGGGACGGGTGCGCGCGTTCTCGCTGTTCGGCGACACGACGGGTGAGACCGACGAGTACGGCCTGCCGGTCCGACTTCCCTGGGCCGAGGACTACCGCGGGAAGGCGATGGTCCTCTACGGGCACGTCCCGACCCTCGAGGCGGAGTGGATCAACGGCACGATGTGCCTCGACACCGGTTGCGTGTTCGGGGGGAAGCTCAGTGCCCTCCGGTATCCCGAGAAGGAGGTCGTCGACGTCCCCGCCGAGAAGGTCTGGTACGAGCCGGTCGTGCCGCTGGGGGGACCGGCGGGGCCCGGCACCCGCGATCCCGCACTGCTCCGGATCGACGATGTCCTCGGCAAGCAGATCATCGAGACGCGCGTGTTCGGCAAGGTCGGCGTCCGCGAGGACAACGCGGCGGGAGCGCTCGAGGTGATGAGCCGCTTCGCGACCGACCCCCGGCGCCTGGTGTATCTGCCTCCGACCATGAGCCCGCCCCAGGTCTCGCACCGGGACGGAGTCCTGGAGCACCCGGCCGAGGCGTTCGCCGCGTACCGCAAGGACGGACTCGACCGCCTGCTCTGCGAGGAGAAGCACATGGGGTCCCGCGCGGTCGTCCTCCTCACCCGTGAGCCGTCGAGGTTCGGTGCACCGGAAGGATGGCGAGGAGCCGTCCACACGCGCACCGGCCGACCGTTCTTCGACGAGGCGACGACCGACGAGTTCCTGTCCCGCCTCGACCGGGCGGCGGAGCAGGCCGACCTGTGGTCCGAGCTCGACACGTCGTGGCTCCTGTTCGATGCGGAGCTGCTGCCGTGGTCGCTCAAGGCCGGCGCGATGATCCGCGAGCAGTATGCGAGCGTCGCCGCAGCCGCGACATCAGCCCTTCCCGCCGCGTCGCGTGCGCTGCAGACGGCCGCCGAGCGGGGCGTCGACGTCGCCGACCTGCTCGCGCGCACGAATCGACGGGCGGCGAATGCCGACGCCTACCGCGACTCGTACCGGCGCTACAGCCAGCCCGTCTCCGGGCTCGACGGGGTGCAGCTCGCGCCCTTCCAGCTGCTCGCCTCCGCCGGTGCCAGCCATCTCGGGCAGGATCACGCGTGGCACCTCGCCGTGGCCGACAGGCTCGCGGACGCCGACGAGGGACTGATCCGTCGTACCCGACGCATCGAGGTCGACCTGTCGTCGCCCGAGTCGGAGGCCGCTGCCACCGTCTGGTGGGAGGAGCTCACCCGCGCCGGCGGAGAAGGGATGGTGGTGAAGCCCGTCGCCGGCCTCACCCGCGGAACGCGATCGCTCGCCCAGCCCGGCATCAAGGTGCGCGGGGCCGAGTACCTGCGGATCATCTACGGGCCCGACTACCTCGACCCGGGCAACCTCGAGCGACTCCGGGACCGGGACGTGGGGCACAAACGCTCGATGGCGCTCCGGGAGTACGCACTCGGTGTCGAGGCGGTCGAGAGATTCGTCGCCGAGGAGCCGCTGTGGCGAGTGCACCAGGCCGTCTTCGGCGTGCTCGCGATGGAGTCCGAACCCGTCGATCCTCGGCTCTGAGCCGGACGTCGCTCGACCGGAACGCCAGCGGGCCGGCGGGTCAGCGGGATCGAGACTCAGGACTCGCGTCAATGAAAGGCGGAGCTGACGAGCATGAGCACTCCCGTCGCCGCGACGATGTAGGTGGCGAACATGATCGTGGAAGCGATCGTGACGCCGCCGAAGAATCTGTAGAGACGGTCCTTGCGGTCGAGGCCGTCTAACGTTCTCACGTACCCGACGAGGAGAATGACGAACACGGTGATGACACCGAGCGCGGTGCCGAAGCCGGTGGTGAATCCCCAGACCTGCGGGAAGAGGTACGGAAGAGGCCCGGCGCCCGTGGTGGCGCCGATCACGGCAAGAACCAGGGCGATCACATTGACGGCGACGAGAGGCCACAGCCATCGGTACTCCGCACGGCGACGGACGGTGCCGGCCGGCGCCGTGGGCGGGTGTCCCGGGAGGTCCGGGCCTGCCGGCTCTACGGGGTCGGCGGGCATGGCGCCGTGCCATTCATGTGGAGTGGAGGATGCTGCGGGGTCATCGGTACAGGGTACGCGGACCGTGCTGCTCCGGCGGCGGACCCGCGTGGATGAGCTGCTCGCATGCGGCCGCCCGTCACCCCTCGGAGGGCATCGACCATTCCTCGGCGAGCAGCCCGTAGTTCATGCCGTCGAGCCACTCACCCGAGCGATGCAGGGCCGTCTTGCGGCTGAACTCCTCACGGCGCATCCCGAGACGCTCCATGAGGCGCCAGGACGGCTCATTGTCGGCGTAGCAGCCGGCATGCACCCGGCGCAGGCCCAGCGGGCCGAAGCACACGTCGATCACGGCGCGGATCGCTTCGGTCGCGTAGCCGTTCCCGGTGTGCGCCGGGTCGAGCACCCAACCCAGCTCGGCTTGGACTCCCTTCGCATCGGCGGCGACTTCGACCTGCGCCCATCCGTCCCCGATCCGCACCATGATGTCGCCGATCGGGGTCGGAGCCGCGGTCTCGTCTTCGGGTAGCAGCTCGACGATGTACAGGGAGGAGAGTCGATCGGGGCCGAGATACCACTCACGGAACGCGTCCAGTGTGTCGGGGGCGACCCCCAGCCACCGGTTCACCTCGGCGAGCCGACGCCACTCCCACATCACGTCGATGTCGGCGGGTGTGCAGGGGCGGATCTGCAGCCGAGGTGTCCGTGCCGGCCACGGTGTCGCGGTTCGCGTGTCGGTCATCCCCTCACCCTAAGCCGGTCGGTTCCGGCGGTCGATCAGCCGGGTGCGCACTGCGAGTGCGGCGCAGGCGATCACGGCGAGTCCACCGACCGCGGTGGCCCAGCCGATCGGCTCGTGCAGCAGGAGGGCGGCCCACGCGATGCTCATCACGGGCTGGACGAGCTGGATCTGGCTGACTTGCGCCATCGGACCGATCGCGAGCCCGCGGTACCAGGCGAAGAAGCCGACGAACATGCTCACCGCGGCGAGGTAGGTGAACGCGAGCCACTGCACGGGTGTCGCGGCGGGCGGCTGATGGAGCGCCGATACCACCGTCAGCACGGCCATCAACGGCGCGGCGACGATCAGCGCCCACGAGACGGTCTGCCAGGAGCCGAGCTCGCGGGCGAGCAGACCGCCCTCCGCGTAGCCGATCGCTGCGGCGATGACGGCCCCGAACAGCAGCAGGTCGGCGCCGGTGAGAGAGCCGAGTCCGCCGTTCTGCAGCGCGGCGAACACGACGGCGGCGACCGCGCCGAGGACCGCGAAGGTCCAGAAGGAGCGGGCGGGCCGCTCGCGTGTGCGGAGCACCACCGCGACAGCGGTCGCCGCGGGAAGCAGGCCGATCACGACCGCGCCGTGGCTGGCGGGGGTCGTGGTCATCGCGAACGAGGTCAGCAGGGGGAAGCCGGCCACCACGCCGCCGGCGACGATTGCGAGGCGCGCCCATTGGGCCCTGGTCGGCGGCCGCTGGCGCGTCACGGCCAGGGCGATCCCGGCGAGGAGGGCGGCGACGACCGCGCGGCCGGATCCGATGAAGAGCGGCGAGAGCCCGCCGATCGCGATGCGCGTGAACGGGAGGGTGAAGGAGAAGGCGGTGACGCCGAGAAGCCCCCACCACAGGCCCGCACGCGTCGATAGCACTGTCGATCGTGGTGCGATAACGCTACTGTCTACTTTCATGAGTCAGGATAGCAGTGACCGGATCGTCGCCGGAGTGCGTGCGTGGATCGCCTCCGCATCCCCGGGCGCACGCGTCCCGTCGAACCGGGCGCTCATGGCGGAGTACGGGGCGAGCCCGGTGACGGTGCAGAAGGCGATGCAGCAGCTCGTCCGACTCGGGCTGGTCGAGTCGCGTCCCGGTGCGGGGACGTTCGTGCGCGCTGCGCCGGCTGCCCGCGCGGTCGACTACGGCTGGCAGACGGCAGCCCTCGGTACGGCGCCCACGGCGCTCATCGGCCTGTCGTCGACGCAGCGCACGGTCGCCCCCGATGCGATCGGACTGCACTCGGGCTACCCCGCGGTCGACCTGCTGCCGCAACGGCTCGTGCGACAGGCGCTCGTGCGGGCCGCCCGGTCGGACGCGGCGCTGACCCGTTCGCCCGCGGCAGGTCTCCCCGAACTGCAGGCCTGGTTCGCCGGCGAGCTCGCATCCGCCGCTCCCGCAGGCGTCACACCCGCGTCGGCGCGGGACGCGCTCATCATCTCGGGCAGCCAGAGCGGGCTGAGCTCGATCTTCCGGGCGGTCGTGGGCGTCGGACGACCCCTGCTGATCGAGTCGCCGACGTACTGGGGCGCGATGCTCGCCGCCGCGCAGGCGGGTGTGGTCCTGGTGCCGATCCCGTCCGGTCCGCACGGTCCCGATCCGGACGACGTCGAGCGGGCGTTCGCGCAGACCGGGGCCCGGGCGTTCTACGCGCAGCCGACGTTCGCCAACCCGACAGGGGCGCAGTGGCCGGTCGCGACGGGGGAGGCCGTGCTTGAGACGGTCCGCCGTCACGGGGCCTTCCTGATCGAGGACGACTGGGCGCATGACCTGGGGATCGATGCCGAGCCGCGTCCGATCGCCGCATCCGACGCCGACGGCCACGTGGTCTACCTGCGCTCGCTCACCAAGAGCGCCTCGCCCGCCCTGCGCGTCGCGGCCGTGATCGCGCGTGGCCCCGCCAGGGAGCGGATTCTCGCTGACCGCGCGGCCGAGTCCATGTACGTGAGCGGAGCCCTGCAGGCCGCCGCACTCGACGTGGTCACCCAGCCGGCCTGGCGCACGCACCTGCGCGGATTCCGTGAGCACCTGCGTGCACGCCGCGACCTGTTGATCTCGAGCCTGGCCGCGCACGCCCCCACCGTGCAGGTGGAGGGTGTCCCGGTGGGCGGCCTGAACCTCTGGGTGCGGCTGCCCGAGGGGATGGATGTCGTGCAGGTCGTGCGTGGCTGCGAGGCGCACGGCCTGATCATCTCCCCGGGGTCCGAGTGGTTCCCGGCCGAGCCCTCCGGCTCCTACGTGCGGCTCAACTACGCGAACGCCGATCCCGCGCGGTTCGCCGAGGCCGCCGGCATCCTGGGCGCCGTGCTCGACGAGGTCTGAGAGGGTGCGACCGGAAGGACGATGGGCCGGGTCGAAGCAGTCTCAGGCCTCGGGTGCGCCGTCCTGCGGCGGGCCGGCGGGGCGGTGCGCACGGCGACCGTTCACGACCACCGGGCGGCCGGCGCGCTCCTGGCCGGGCAGCGGACGGGAGCGACGGCCGTAGATGAGCTCCGACGAGTCGAGCAGCCACGGCACGAGCGTGATCGACACCCCGTGCACGAGCATCAGCTGATTGGCCAGGCGACGGGCGCGACGGTTGTGCAGGAACGACTCCCACCAGTGCCCCACGATGTACTGCGGGAGGTACACGGTCACCACCGACGAGCCGTGCTTCTCGCGATACTGCTTGATGAACTGCGACACCGGCTGCGCGAACGAGCGATACGGCGACTCGACGATCACGAGCGGGATCGGCACGAGGTGATCGGCCCAGTCCTTCTGCAGCGCGGCAGCATCGTCGGAGGCCACGGCCACATGCACCGCGAGCGTCTTGCCGTGCTTCGCCGCGATCGCGTAGTCGATCGCCTTCACTACCGGCTTCTGCAGCCTGTTCACGAGCACGATGGCGAGGTCGCCGGTCGCGCCGAACCTGGTGGTGTCGTCGATCGCGATCTCATGCTCGACGTCGCGGTAGTACCGTTTCACCCCCAGCATCAGGAACGCGAGGATCGGGATCGCGAAGAACACCAGATACGCGCCGTGCGTGAACTTGGTGATCGTCACGATCACCAGGACGAGCACGGTCATCACCGCACCGGCCGAGTTGATCATGAGCCCGATCTTCGCCGAGCGGCGATCGGATGCCGATGCTCCGTCGATCCCGGAACCGGCCGTGTCTTCCGCAGGGCCGCGCAGCACTCTCCGCCAGTGCCGCACCATGCCGATCTGTCCGAGCGAGAACGAGACGAACACGCCGATGATGTACAGCTGGATCAGGGTGGTCAGCTTCGCCTGGAACACCACGAGCACCGCGATCGCCGCGATGCCGAGCAGGATCATGCCGTTCGAGAACACGAGACGGTCGCCGCGGGTGTTGAGTGACTTCGGGGCGTAGCCGTCGCGGGCGAGCACGGCGCCCAGCAGCGGGAAGCCGTTGAACGCGGTGTTCGCGGCGAGCAGCAGCACGCACGCGGTCGCAGCCTGCACGATGAAGAACGCGATGCTGCCGCCGCCGAAGGTCGCCGCGGCGATCTGCGCCATCAGGCTGGGCTGCGGGTTCGTGCAGTCGAACCCGACGAGGTCGCAGGGGTTCTCGGCGTAGTGCACGCCGGTGATGAGGGCGAGGGCGGTGAGACCTGCGAACAGGCAGATCGCGATCGAGCCCATCAGCACGAGCGTCGACTGCGCGTTGCGCACCTTCGGGGCACGGAACGCGGGAACGCCGTTCGACACGGCCTCGACGCCGGTGAGCGCGGAGCATCCGCTCGAGAACGCGCGCAGGATCAGCAGGATCACGGCTGCCTGGCCGAGGCTCTCCGCCTGCACCGAGAATTCGGCGCTCGAGGCGACGGGGGCGTCGCCGAGGAACGTGCGGATCAGGCCCGTGACGATCATGATCCCGACCGAGCCGATGAACACGTAGGTCGGGATCGCGAAGACCAGAGACGCCTCGCGCACCCCTCGGAGGTTCACGACGATGATGAGGATGACGAAGCCGACCGCCAGCTCGACGCGGAACGGGTCGAGACCGGGCACCGCCGAGATGATGTTGTCGACACCCGATGCGACCGACACGGCCACGGTCAGCACGTAGTCGACCAGGAGCGCCGCGGCGACGATCACGCCGGGGATCTCGCCGAGGTTCTTGGATGCGACTTCGTAGTCGCCACCGCCCGACGGGTAGGCCTTGATGAGCTGGCGGTAGCTGAGCACGACGACGATCAGCAGCACCACGACCGCGATCGCGACGAGCGGCGTGAACGACAGGAACGTGAGCCCGCCGATCAGCAGGATCATCACCAGCTCCTGCGGGGCGTAGGCCACAGAGCTCAGCGCGTCCGACGCGAAGATCGGCAACGCCATCCGCTTCGGGAGGAGCTGGTCGTCGACCTGCTGGCTCGTCAGCGGTTCTCCGATGAGGATGCGCTTGGCGCGCGGCGGTGCGTCCGCGCCCTCCCTGTTTTCGTCTGACACGTCCGGCGACACTACGCCTCCCGACGGCATCCTCACGCGATCCTCACGGAATCCCTACGGACGGATGCGCTGTCCTCACGGAATCCTTACGCGTCGTCCGTGCCGCGGTTCCGGTCGCCCTTCGAGCGGGCGCGCGGGCCCGCGGGCGCAGGTCAGCGGTGGCGGGAGGCGTGACGGTCGCCGACGGCGAAGCCGAGTGCTGTCACGAGGAGCCACAGCGATCCGGGAACAGCGGCCATGTACTGCAGCGGCGAGAGCGCGAGCAGCACGGTGATCCCTCCGAACGCGAAGCCCGTGATCCCGATCCATCGCGGCGCCGCCCCTGCCCGCGACGCGACGCCGACGGCGAGGGCCGCGAGTCCTCCGCCCGCCCACAGCCACGGGATGGTCGCGATCCAATGCGAGTACATCCCGATGTCGCCGGGCAGGTTGATCGCGGTGTCGTCGATGCCGAACAGGAACTCGGTGTCCAGGCCGCTCCCCAGCACCTGGGCGGCGGCGACCAGCAGCAGGCCGGCGAAGGCGATCAGCGGTGCCGTCGACTGCGCACCGGTCGACGCGTGCAGTCGGCGGTGCAGCCCGGCCGCGAACACCACGATCAGCAGCGCCGAGGCGAGGGTCGCGACGTGGAAGGCGATCAGCAGCGGTCGCCTGTCCATGAGCCCGGCATTGATGGCCTCGGAGGTGATCACGCTGCCGCGGATGTACTCCGGGGACAGCGACATCGAGAGGAAGACGCTCGCGATCGAACCGATCGCAGCGAAGAGCCCCGACACCGCCCAGAGGCGTGGGCGAGGTCTCAGCGCGAGAGCGGAAGGCGTGGAGACGACGGATGCGGTCATTTGGGAGTTCCTGTCTGTGAGCACGCGCCTCTCGGGCGCGGGCACCGGAGTCGGCGCCCCTCGACACTCGCCGTCCCGGAGTCCCGGGCGTCAGGGGCCGATGTCCCGGTCTCGGAGGAGAACCCGCCGTGGCGCCCCTCCGCCGCCCGATGCAGCGCCCGCCGACTCGTGACCGAGGCCCCTGACGCCCGGGACACCCGGACGCGCAGAGTGAGCGAGCGTCCGCTGGGGGCGCATCGACAGACAGGAGAGACCGATGTCTCAGATCACCGCCGCGCGCGAGCGCGGTTCACGCCCCTCCGCCTCACGCGGAGGACGACTCTGGCTGCTGTGGGGAGTCGCCGCAGGACTCCTCGGCTTCACGGCGACCATCCTCTTCGACGTGCGGCCGTGGACGGAGGCGGACTACGAGCGGGGCGGTGTGCTCATCGCCGCCGCCGAGGACATGCCGAACCTCGATCCCACGGGAAACCGACTCGGCTTCCTGTTCGGCTTCGCCGCGGTCGCCTGCCTGCTGGTGCTGCACGGAGCGTGGCGCGTGCGCACGGAACGCGCCGAGCACTCCGTCGCATCGCGGGTCTTCTCCGCGGGACTCGTGACCTCGGCCGCCGGCCTCACCTTCGGATACGCCTGGAAGGGGACGCTGGCCCTCTACGGCCATGGCGGTCCCGAGTTCGGAAGCTTCGGCAACGAGGGGCTGCTCGTCTTCTACGCGCTGACCGATTTCGGGGCGTTCATCCCGTGGTTCGGCGTTCTCGTCTCGCTGGGTGCGCTCGCCGCGATGGCCTGGGTCGAGCGCTCGGTCTCCCGCATCCTCGGCACCCTGCTCGCGGGGCTCGTGCTCCTCGTGGCGGCGGGCTACATCGTCACCGGCGTGCCCGGACTCGCAGGGCCCGTCGGCGGACTCGGGCTCGCCTTCGCCTCGCTGTGGCTGCTGGTGGGCCGCCGAGGAGTCGCGGTCGGGGAGCGGACCGGGGTGCGCACGGTCGCCGGCTCCGCCGCGGTATCCGATGCGGAGCCGAGCCGATGAGCCGGGGGCTCTGAACTCGGCTTCCAGGTGCAGCCCGGGGAGGGCTCGATCGTGATCGTCCTCCAGCCGGCGGGCTAGCCGCGCCGCCGTCAGCCGCGGCGGTCGGCGGCGCGCACCCGCACGAGCGTGCCGCCGTCCGCCGGCTGGACCCACTCCACCTGGAAGTCCGCCTCCTGCGCCCATTCGCGCATCGACGCGAGACCGACGCCGGCGCTGCGGTGCTCGCCGAGGCCGCGTCCGTCGTCGTGCACGCGCAGGACGACGTCGTCCGCGCCGCCGAGAGTCACCACGACCGCTCCGGCGCCGGCATGCCGCACGGCATTCAGCACGGCTTCGGCCGCGATCCGCAGCAGGATGCCCGAACGCCGAGGGTCGAGTGCCACCGCATCCGCGACGACCAGACGCACCGCGCTGGCGGCACCGGCGAACGACGCGACGAGGGCGTCCAGGCCGCCGACGAGGTCGGTGACCGCTGCCGTGCCTCCTCGCGCGAGCCCGGTCAGCGTGAGCGTCTGCGCCTCCAGAAGCTCGCCCACCCGCACGGCTGTCGCCTCCGCCGCGGCGCGATCACCGCGTGCGAGGAGGTTGGCCGCGGCGGCCAGCGAGAACCCGGCGCCGGAGAGAGCGGGTCCGAGTCCGTCATGCAGCTCGCGGCGCAGCGCTCGTCGTTCGGCATGCCTGGCATCGGCTGCGCTCCGGCGTGCGGCGTCCAGCGCGGTGGATGCTGCGGCGAGCCGCACGACGACGCCGATCACCGGTGCGAGGTCGGCGATGGTCTCGCGGGCGCGACGCCCTACCTGCAGGTCGGGGTCGGAGCCGGTGACAGCGAGCACCGCGGGCCGGTCGGCCTCGCCGCCGCCGGCATCCAGCGTGAACAGCACGGGCGTGCCCTGCGGCGTGCCGACCCGCACCCCCACGGCGTCGGAAGCGGTCGTCGCGGTGCGGGATCCGCGCTCATCCGTCCCGCGATCGGTCGCGGTGCTGATGCGCACCGAACCGAGCCGCAGCGTGCGACGCAGTGCCGAGGCCAGTGCTCGCAGTCCGTCGGATCCGGTCGCGATCTCGCCGACCTCGGCCCCGAGCGTGTTCACGAGGCGCTCCGGGGCACCGGCCTCGCCGTAGACGAGTCGGTCGACACGGTGATGGATGACACGACGGGCGGGGAGCAGGCCGACGGCGATCGCGGCGGCTGTCGTGAACACCGCGACCGGCGTCGGGGGACCGAGGGTCTCGAGAGCGGTCACGGTGAGCAGGTAGGCGGCCGCGGCCAGCACGGCGAGGATGCTGGTGGTCAGCACGGCACTCACCGCCACGTCGATGCCGCGGAGCCGGTGCTGGAGACCCATCACGAGGATGGCCGACGGGTAGAAGATCTGGCCGACGATGGGGGCGATCGTGCCGAAGACCCAGATCGGATCGGCGAGCTGCAGAGACGCCGGGAGCACTGTGACGACATACGAGGCCGTGAGGAAGATATGGCCGACGAGCAGCCACAGCAAGGGCGACCGCTCCTCGCGCCCCGCCCGCAGAGCGTGACGCGCCAGGATTCCGGCGACCACCAGCGAGCAGCACAGCGTCACCGCCGCGGCGACGGCATAGGCCCCGGGGAGCACGCTCTGATAGCCCGGCCAGGCGGGCGCGAGCGGATTGTCGAGGGGGCCGTCTCCCCGCTGCGTCATCGATGCGGCCGTCGCCACGACGGTCGCGGTCGCGACCACGCGCAGCAGCATGCGGCGCAGCGCGCCCCGCCCGCCCGGGAGGAGGAGCAGCGGGACGATCGCCGTCAGGAAGGTGCCGGGGACGAACGCCCATCCGCCCGCGTACGCGAGCAGCCCCGCCCCGGGGAGTGTCGGATCCTCGAGCGCGAGCAGTCCGTACTGCACGCCGAACGCCGCGAGCCCGGAGCCGACCGCGTGCGCACCCAGCAGGACGGCGACCGGCTGCGGTCGACGCAGCAGCAGCACGGCCGCGAGCGGTGCGTAGACGAAGGCGACCGCGACGCCGATGTCGTCGAAGCGAGCTTGCGCCTGAGGAGGCGCCGGAGAGAGGAACGTCCCCGCGACGGGGGCGGCGGGGAGTTGGAAGATCCAGGCCAGGGCGATCGACGCGCACGCCAGCCCCCACGCGGGGACCAGCACGGCGAGGGCGGCGACCGTCCGCCACGGAGACGGGCGGTTCACGCTCGCCCCGCCACGGTGAGCGTGCCGGACGGGCGGTCCTCGTCGGCGCGGTATCCGGCCTCTTCCGCGCGAGCGCGCAGGGCACGGAGGATCGGTTCGGTGCGCGTGCGCTCGCCGCTCAGTCGCAGCTCCCACCGGTCGGCGGTGTGCACGGCCACCTCGATGCGATCGACGCCTCCGCGTCGTCTCGCACGCAGCACCGCCTCCGCGACGAGGTGGTAGACGGCTTCGGGATGCTCGGGCGCCTGTCGCACATCGGCGCGGAGATCCGGGCTCTCGAAGCGCGCGGACAGCTCGGCGAGAGCGGCGGGGAGATCGCCCGCGTCGAGCGATCCGGGCAGCAGCGTGCGCGCCAGGTCCCGCACGTCGGTCGTCGCGGACTGCAGCGACGCGGCGGCCCGTCCGAGCAGTGCTCCCGGGTCCGTCGCATCCGGGAGTTCCTCGAGATCCCGGCGGATGCGTGCGAGAGCGGGTTCGATCCCGGCTTCGATCTCGGCGCGGGCGAACCGTCGCTCGCTCGCGGCGATCTGCCTGGCGCGGTCCCTGGCCTCCCGCAGGCCCTCGTTGATCTCGGCGAGGAGCACGGCGACGCTCAGCACTCCGCCGATCCGGCGCAGCGCGTCGATCGTTCGGGGCTCCGGGCGTCGGCCGGCGGCTCCGCAGGCCTCCACAGTCCCGCAGGGACCGTCCGCCGCGAACAGCGTGATGATCTGCGCGGTCGTCGGGTCGATGGTCCCGGCCTGGGCACGCATCCCCTCGCCGGTCGACGAGATGATCGCCACGCCTCCGAGCCGCAACGACTGCCGCAGGGCCGCGGCCAGGGCGTCGAGCGAGCCGCCCTCCCCTCCGGCGATCCCCTCGCTCACGGTTCGCAGGAGAGCGCGGGGATCGGCCGATCTGCCGTAGAGCAGCTGGTCGACCGCACGTTGGATGCCGCGTCTGGCCGGCTCCGCGCCGATGGCCAGGAGCACGACGGCGATCATCCCCCCGCTCGTGGGGGTGAGCGGAGCCAGCTGGGCCGCCGTCGCTGCGACCGCGCCGTAGGCGACGAGCAGGGCGGACACCAGCAGCACGCCGACGGCGAAGCGCGCCAGCGGCGGGTCGACGGCATCCGGGGCGCGGGCGATCGCGGTGAGCATGAAGGATGCCGCGGCGAACAGCACACCTGCCGGGAGGAATGCCGCGGCGAACGCGGTCCCGATGAACGACGACCCGCCCTCCTCGCCGATGATGTATCCCCCGACGCCGGAGAGCAGGAGCGCGAAATGTGACAGGGCCAGCCACAGGGCGGCCTCATGATCGGGCGAGGCGCGTCGGGCAGCTGCCCAGAGGATCATCAGGCCGGATCCGAGCGCGAGGGCGAGCCAGACGATCCACAGGGCGGGGGCGACCGGGAGTGCGTGCCCCTGATGCAGCTCCGCCGCGCTCGTGACGGCGATGGCTGTGGAGAGCACGACCCCGGCCGCGAGGAGGGAGCGCCAGCGGAACATCACCGCGGCCCCCAGCACGCCCGCGACCGTGAGACCCCCGGGCATCCAGGCCACTCCCAGCAGGTCGAGCCCGAGGCCGCCGTCGATCCCTGCGGCGCGGAGTCCCGAGGCGAGCGTGGATGCGCCGGCACCCACCGCCGTCACCGCGAGCGCGAGCGGGAGTAGCGGGCCGCCGCGGCCGCCGTGCCCGCCGCGCACCGGCAGAAGGGCTGCTGCGGCGCCGAACGCGAGGGCCGCGCTGAGGGTGCCGACGGCTTCGATGCCGGATGCCGCGCTCAGACACAGCAGCATGCCGACCAGGGCGGGGGCCCACGAGAGCACCAGGATGAGGGCCGCGGGCAGCGTGCGGGTGCCGCGCCGCTGCGGCGCCGGGGTCGTGCGGGCTCGTGCGACCGTCATGGACACGGGCGATCCTCTCCGCGCCTCAGTGTGCCCGAAGCCCGGGCGTCGAGGCCAGCATTCGACGCGTCCCGGGTCGTATCGCCCGTGAGATCGGGACGCGGCGCCCTCTCGACCGGGACATCGGGACGCCTACCGTCGACGATGGTCGACGACATCCGTCGGCAGGAGGAGGGACCATGCGCGGTCGAGCGGGCGACCGGCAACAAGCGGGGCCGACATGCTCGGCATCCGTCGGCGTCGTGGGAACGCCGATCCGGGTGGCTCCCGACGGCTTCCGGCCGGTGGGGCGACAACGGGAACCCGGTGGGAGCAGATGGGGCTGCTCCCACCGAGGACACCCGCCGACGGCCTTCGGGCGAGGCGGGAGGAGTGGTGCGCGACGGGGAGGAGGGCGCTAGCGTGAGCGGCATGCCAGAGCAGCCGATCGCCGTGGATGCGACGCCCGACGGTGCCGTGCGCATCTTCGTCGTCGATGATCACCCGGTCTTCGCATACGGGATGTCGAGCTTCCTCGAATCGATCGACGGGTTCGAGGTCGTAGGTCGGGCGGGCACCGAGGATGAGGCCGTGGAAGGGGTGCTGGCCGCCCAGCCCGACGTCGTGCTCATGGACGTGGATCTCGGGTCGGGGTCGGGCATCGAGGCGACGCGCCGTATCGTCCGGGCAGCCCCCGGGATCGGGGTGCTCATCGTGACGATGCTCGGCGACGACGACTCGGTGTTCGCCGCGTTGCGGGCCGGGGCCCGTGGCTACCTGCTCAAGAGCGCGCTGCCCGATGAGATCGAGCGCGGGCTGCGGGCGGTGGCCGCCGGCGACGTCCTGCTCACGGCAGAGATCGGGCGGCGGGCGATCGATCTGCTCTCCGGGGCGCGGACGACGGGACCCGTGGTGTTCCCCGAACTCACGCACCGGGAGCGCGAGGTGCTCGATCTGATCGCCCGCGGGCTCGACAACCAGGCCGTCGCCCGGCGGCTCGTACTGTCGTCGAAGACCGTGCGCAACTATCTGTCCGGTATCCTCGCGAAGCTCGCCGTCCCCGATCGCAGCGCACTCATCGTGCGCGCCCGCGAGGCGGGCCTCGGTCGCGACGTCGTCGACCCGCCTCCCGACCCCGGGTGACCTTTCCCCGCCGTCCCCCGCCCGCCGCGCTGTCTCTCCGTTTCCGGTCGCACTTGCTGTCGTTCTCGCCGCGCGGAAGCGGCAGGAATTGCGACCGGAGTGCCCACGGGCCGCGCCGAAGCACCTGGGTGACGGTGTTCGGGAATCGTGAGGACATCGGGTATCCACAGCGGTTTCCGATCACGAAGCCGTAACGTCGTCGGCATGACGACCGTTCACGTCACCGAGGACACGATCAACCAGGCCCGCGAGCTGCGCGACGAGCTGCAGCGGTTCCTGCGTGAGTACGAGTTCGGGATGCGCGAGGTCGAGACGAAGATCTCGATCCTGCGCGACGAGTTCACGCACGACCACGCGTACAACCCGATCGAGCACGTGAAGAGTCGGCTGAAGTCGCCCGACAGCATCGTCGAGAAGATCGCCCGGAAGGGGATCGACGAGCCCGACTTCGACCGCATCCGCGCCGAGATCACCGACATCGCCGGTGTGCGCGTGACGTGCAGCTTCGTCGCCGACGTGTACCGCCTGTTCGACCTGCTCACCGCGCAGGACGACATCACCGTGCGCACGGTCAAGGACTACATCGCGCACCCGAAGGACAACGGGTACAAGAGCCTGCACGCGATCATCGAGGTGCCCGTGTTCCTGTCGACCGGCGCGCTGTTGGTGCCGGTCGAAGTGCAGTTCCGCACCATCGCGATGGATTTCTGGGCGAGCCTCGAGCACAAGATCTACTACAAGTTCTCGAACCAGGTGCCCTCGCACCTCGTCGACAGCCTGTCGGATGCTGCGGATGCCGCCGCCGAGCTCGACAACAGGATGGAGCGGCTGCACCGGGAGGCGCACGGCGTGCCGCAGCGGCAGCTCGCCCCGCCACCCCCTCCCGCGCCGCCCGCGGCACCGCACACCCCTGCCGACCCTCGGGTCGTCGGGGTCTAGCCGAGAGACACCGGGTCCGCCGCGCTCCCCGCTGCACTCCCCGGCCGCGCTGACGGCGCCGCCGGGCGTCGACCGTGTTGCGCGCGGAGCCGCGGTCCTGGGAGCATCGGCTGGTGGTGAGAACGCAGGAAGCCGTGGACGTCGAGTCCGATCACGATGTCGACGAACTCGGCGGGCTCGACCGTGGGCGGCAGCGGTGCGAGTGCGATCACGGTGACGACGAGGGCTACCAGCCCTGCGGACGCAAGGCCAGATGGCGCGTGACGGTCGACTGCGTATGCGGCGAAGGCCACCCGCGTCGGGTCGAGATCCTGTGCTCGCGATGCCTGCGCACGCTGCGACAGTTCCAGGGTCGCGAGGCCATCACCGCGCGTCGTCTCTGACCGACGGACGGCGTCTCCGCTGATCCTCACATCCGATCGCGCCTCGGCTCCGAACAACGGGAGATCACACCGGCGACGGTGTGCGGAGACGGTGGAACGGGAGACGACCATGGTGCAGCGCCGCAGTGGCAAGAGATTCCTCGTCTGGGCGGCCCTCGCGGGCATGATCGGCGGGGGCGTCTTCCTCGCGACGGCCGAGCTGTTCGCGCTGCTCTTCGCACGCGCGGCCAGTCCGATCCTCGCGGTGGGAGGGTTCGTGATCGACATCGTGCCGCAGCCCTTCAAGGAGTTCGCGATCGCCACCTTCGGCGAATACGACAAGATCGCGCTGCTGGCCGGCCTCGGTCTCGCCGTGCTCATCGCCTCGGCGATCGCCGGCATCCTGCAGTTCGTGCGTCCGCCCCTCGGCGTGATCGCGCTGGTGATCGCGGGAGTGCTCTCGACCGCGGCGATCGTGACGCGTGCGGCCGTGGCTCCGCTCGCCTTCCTGCCTCCGGTCCTCGGGACGGTCGCCGGATCGTTCGTCCTCGTGCTCCTCTGCCGCCGTCTGCGCGGGTGGCGGGAATCCGTCGTCGGGAGCGGGGGTGAAGTGGAGAGCGCCACGGAGGCCGCGGATCCCGAAGCCCCCGGCGCCGACATCACCGACGCGCAGAGCGCGCGTCCGGGTTTCGACCGGCGTCGCTTCTTCGTCCTCGCCGCGCTCGCCGGAGCGTCCGCGCTGGTCGTGGGCATCACCGCCCGCACGGTGAGCATGGCGGTCTCCTCGGTCGAGGCCATCCGGAGCGCGCTGAAGCTGCCCTCCCCGAAGACCACGGTCACGGTGCCGCAGGGTGCCGAGCTCGACATCCCCGGGCTCAGCAAGCTGTTCACCCCGAACAAGGACTTCTACCGCGTCGACACCGCGCTCACGGTTCCGTCGATCGATCCGGACACCTGGCGTCTGGTGATCGACGGCATGGTCGACCAGCGTGTCGAGATGAGCTTCCAGGACATCCTCGACATGGGCCTCGACGAGTACGCGATCACGCTCACGTGCGTCTCGAACGAGGTCGGCGGTGAGCTGGTCGGCAACGCGAAGTGGCTCGGGGTGCCGTTGCGAGACGTGCTCAAGAAGGCGGGGGTGAAGTCCGGCGCCGACATGGTGCTCTCGCGCAGCGTCGACGGCTACACCGCGAGCACACCGCTCGCGGCGCTCACCGATGACGACCTCGATGCGATCCTCGCCGTCGGGATGAACGGCGAACCGCTGCCCCTCGAGCACGGCTTCCCGGTGCGGATGGTCGTGCCGGGACTCTACGGCTACGTGTCGGCGACCAAGTGGCTCACCGAGCTCAAGGTCACGACCTTCGCTCAGGACGAGGCGTACTGGACGCCCCGGGGGTACAGCGCCGAGGCGCCGATCAAGTTCGCCTCGCGCGTCGACACCCCGAAGCTCGGCGCGGCCGTGGAGGCGGGGAAGATCCCGATCGCCGGAGTGGCCTGGGCGCAGTCGGTCGGCATCGACCGCGTGGAGGTGAGCATCGACGACGGGGACTGGGTTCCGGCGACGTTGTCGGCGCCGATCAACGACGACACCTGGGTGCAGTGGTTCATGGAGTGGGACGCGACGCCGGGCACGCACTACGTCGCGGTGCGGGCCGTGAACAAGAACGGCGACCTGCAGATCGAGGAGCGCGCACCGATCGCCCCCGATGGCTCGTCGGGATGGCAGCGTTCGCTCATCCGGGTCACCTGAGTCCGGTGCGCGGTCGGGCACGCGGGCCTAGGGTGGGAGCCATGGGCCCACTCCCCGCACTCGTGATCACCGTCTCGGATCGATCGTTCGCCGGGGAGCGTGAGGATCGTGGAGGACCGGTCGCCGTGGGGCTGCTGCGGGATGCCGGGTGGCACTGTCCCGACGCCGAGATCGTCGCCGATGGTGCGGATTCGGTGGCGGATGCCCTGCGCCGGGCGGTCGCCCGCGGCATCCGACTGGTCGTGACGACCGGGGGGACCGGTGTCGGTCCTCGTGATCTGACCCCCGAGGGGACGCAGCGTGTGATCACCCGAGAGATCCCCGGGATCGCCGAGGAGCTGCGTCGCAGCGGACTCGCCGACACCCCGCTCTCCGTGCTGTCACGCGGACTCGCCGGCATCGTCGACCCCGACGGCATGCTCGTCGTGAACCTCCCCGGTTCCCCGCGCGCCGTCGCTTCCGGCGTCCCCGTGGTGCTCGGCGTCGCCGCGCACATCCTGGATCAGGTGAAGGGCGGAGACCACTCATGAACGACGTGAGAATCGCAGCCGTGTCGGAACAGCGTCTCGATCTCGATGCGCATCTCGCCGCGGTCGAAGACCCTCGACTCGGGGCGGTGACGACCTTCGTCGGCCGGGTGCGCGACAACGACCCGGACGCCGAGACCCCCGTGGTCGGCCTGGAGTACAGTGCACACCCCGACGCCGAGGCGACGTTGCGGCGGATCGCCGAGCAGGCCGGCGCCGGGGCGGAAGCCCCCGCGGTGGTGGCGGTGAGCCATCGCATCGGCCACCTCGACGTCGGCGATGCGGCCGTGGTGATCGCGGTCGCCTCCGAGCATCGTGCCGAGGCGTTCGAGGTGTGCCGGGCGGTCATCGAGGCCATCAAGAGCGACCTCCCCGTGTGGAAGCGTCAGCTCGAGGTCGACGGAACCTCGTCGTGGAAGGGCATCGGCGGCTGAGCCGTCCCCGTCATCCGCCGGCGAAGGGCGGGAGCACGTCGATGAGCTCGGCGTCGTCGAGGGCGGTGTCGCCGTCGGCGCGCACCCCGTCGACGAGCACCGCGCAGCGCGCCAGGATGTCGGCGAGCGCCGGATGCTCGGCGACGACGGCGGCGCGCAGGGCGAGGAGCGAGTTCTCGCCGCGTTCTTCGCTGTCGGTGCCTGCGGCCTCGGCGGCGGCGGCGAAGTAGCGCACCCGAGTCATCGGGCGTCCCCCGCGTCTCCGGACGCGACGAAGGGTGCGGCTTCTCCGGGGCGGACCCAGTCGCCGGAGCGCCCGCCGGACTTCGCCACGATGCGCACGTCTTCGATCACGACGGCGCGGTCGACGCCTTTGATCATGTCGACGATCGCGAGGGCGGTGACCGAGACCGCCGTCAGTGCTTCCATCTCGACGCCCGTGCGGTCGGCGGTGCCCACCGTGGCCTCGACGTGCACGCCGTCATCGACGATCTCGAGGTCCACGCTCGCCCGATGCACGCCGATCACGTGCGCGAGCGGGAGCAGCGACGGGGTGGACTTCGCCGCCTGGATGCCGGCGATGCGCGCCACGGCGAGGACATCGCCCTTCGGTACGGTGCCGTCGCGGAGGGCGGTGATCACGTCGGTGCTGCAACGCACGAAGCCTCGCGCGGTCGCGGTGCGGACGGTCGGCTGCTTCGCGGTCACGTCGACCATGTGCGCACGGCCGGCGGCGTCAAGGTGAGGGAAGCTCATCCGACCAGCATGACATCGATCACATCGCCCACGGCGACCGCCTCGATCTCGGCCGGCACGATCGCGAACGCGTGCGCACGGGCGAGACCGCCGGCGAGGTGCGACCCCGACCCGCCCGCGGTCGCCGGACGCACGGTGCGCGCGGCGAGGTCGACGACGGCGGGAAGGTACTGGCGGCGGCCGGGCGGAGGCGTCCACGAGGCGTCGGCGGTGAGCGGCGCGCGGGGGCGGTGGATCTGCGTCCGTCCCTGCATCGCGAGGAGGGCGGGTCGCACGAACACCTCGAACGACACCGCCACGCTGACGGGGTTTCCCGGGAGGCCGAACACCAGGCATCCGGTCTCGAGCACTCCGAAGGCCTGCGGCTTGCCCGGCTGCATCGCGACCGCGCTGAACTCGACCTGTCCACCGCCGTCGAAGGCTCCGCGCACGGGCTCGTAGGCACCGGCGCTGACACCGCCCGTGAAGACGATCACGTCGGCAGCGAGGGCGACGGCTTCGGCCGTCACCGCTCGGACGGCGTCGGCCTCGTCCGGAACGCGCGCGACCAGCACCACCTCGGCATCGGCATCCGCCACCAGCTGCTCCAGCAGCGGGCCGTTCGAGTCGGGGATGCGGCCGCGGGCGGGGGCTTCCCCCGGTGCGAGCAGCTCGCTGCCCGTCGACACCACGGCCACCCGAGGCGCACGCGTCACCGTGACCTCGGCGATGCCGGCGGCGACGGCGGCCGCGACCTGGAAGGGCCCGAGGCGCTCGCCGGCGAGCACGACCTCGTCGCCTGCATGCAGATCCGCGCCCCGGCGCCGCACGAAGACACCGGGCTTGGCCGGCGCCCGCAGCACCCGTACCTCGCCGAGGGAATCGGCGAGCCCGCCGGTGGTGTCCTCGAAGGGCACGATCACGTCGGCATCCGTCGGGGTCGGCGACCCGGTCATGATGCGGGCAGCCTCGCCTCGGCCGAGTGGAGGGTCGGTCGCGACGCCGGCGGGGAGGTCGGCGACCACTCGCAGGGTGACCGGATGCTCCTCTGATGCGCCGGCGACATCGGCTTCGCGCACGGCGAAGCCGTCCATCGCCGAGTTGTCGAAGAGCGGGATGTCGTGGGCGGCGGTCGCCGGATCGGCGAGGGTGCGCCCCGCAGCATCCCGCACCGGACGCGTATCGGCCGCGAGCACCTGGACGGCCTCGAGCACGCGGTCGAGCTGCTCTTCGACCGTCCGACGGCCGTTCATGCCGACACCGCCGATGCCGACGCCGATGCCGACGCTGTTGCAGCCGACCGGATCGCGATCTCGTGCTGTCGACCGGTGAGTGCGTCGATCATGGCCAGGCGTCCGAGCAGCGGTTCGCCCGCTCCGGTGACGAGCTTGATCGCCTCGCCGGCCAGCATCCCGCCGACCTGCACGCACAGGGCGCCGAGCACGCCGACCTGGGCGCAGCTGGGCGGCTCGCCCTCGGTGTCGAGCGGGAAGAGGTCGGTGAGCACCACGGGGTCTCCTTCGGTCGGTCGCGACCAGAACACGGTGGCCTGCGCGTGCCACTCCTGCACGGCCCCCCACACGAGCGGCAGCCCGAGCGTCTCGGTCGCAGCGGCCACGTCGCGGCGGGTGGCGAAGGAGTCGCTCGTGTCGACCACCACGTCGGCGCGCGCCAACAGTCGCTCGGCATTGGCGGCATCGAGACGTTCGTGCACCTGGGTCACGACTGTCTGTGGGGCGAGCGCGGTGATCGCGCGCGCGGCTGAGGCGGTCTTCCTGGTCCCGATGTCTTCCACCCGGTGTGCAAGCTGACGCTGCAGGTTGGTCAGCTCAACGACGTCATCATCGATCACGGCTATCGAGCCGATCCCCGCCGCAGCCAGTGCGAGCAGCACCGGTGAGCCGAGGCCTCCCGCACCGACGACCGCGACATGGGCGGCGTTCAGGCGGCGCTGCCCTTCTTCGCCGATACCGCCGAGCACGGCGTGCCGCGCGGTGCGCACGAGTTCTTCCGGGTCCAGCGCGGCGGCGGGGGCGACGAGGGGCTGCATGCGTTCAGCGTATGCCCGGCAGTTGCATGGTGTCTCAGCTGCTCACGAGCTGAGACACCCGCCCGCGTGAGACGCCGAGAATCGCCGCGGAGTCGGTGACGGAGAATCCGGCTTCTCGAAGGTGTCGAACGACGCGACGCGACTCCGCGGCGGCGGCGGCCGAGGCCGCGATCGCATTCTCCGTCGCGATGTGCGCGGCAGCGACCTCATCGCCGAGAGGGCCGATATCGGGCACCACGGTGATGTTCCAAGCGCTGTGGTCGACATCGGGTTCCTCGGTGTCGAGGTAGTCCCGGACCTGCTGTTCAGCCTTGTCGAGTGTGGCGATCTGTGTGGCGGCTTCTCCGTCGAGCCAGAGTTCCCAGCCGTGTTCCCACTTGCGCGCGGTGGCGGTGATGTCCATCGTCAATCCTCCTTCGATGCTTCGATCGTCTTCAGCGCCTTGCGGACGAGCTCCCCTGCCGGGGATGGGGGAGAAGCTGAGATTTCCGGGTGCAGGTGCAGAGGGCAGCGTCAGCGGGCGGCATCCGTCATCGAGCCGAGCTCGGACGGGTGGGTGAGTCGCCACCACTCGGACGGCGGGTCGATGCTGCTCGTGATCTCGACCGGCGCGGTGACGGTGTTCGGGCCGGCGGTCCAGGTCACGTTCCCCACGACCGAACCGTCTCGATAGGTCGGCGGGGTCTTGATCTCCATCGTGACGGTGATCGGAGTATCCGACCAGGTGAGGATCGACGCGTCTTCCCCGATGACCAGCTGGGCGGTGGAGCCCCAGGGCGTGGAGATCGTGCCGACCTCCTGCCCGGATGTCGCGAGGGGCACCTCGTGGAACCCGGCGCGGATGCTGTCCAGGGTGGCGACCACGGTGGCGTTCACCGACTCGCGTGAAGAACCCCCGAGGATCACGCCGGTGACCGCGAGCGGATCGGTCGCACCGACGTCGAGAGTCGCGGTGTACAGCAGGCTGTAGGTGCCCTCGCCGAGGGTGCCGGTCTTCAGTCCCGTGATCCCGCTGGTTCCGATCAGGCCGTTGGTGTTGTAGAGCTGGCCGGCGCCGGGGAGGGTGATCGACGCGGTCGCGACGATCTGCGCGATCGTCGGATTCGCGGCGGCGAGCTTCCCGATCGCCACGAGATCGGCAGGCGTGCTGGTGTTGCGTGGGCTGATGCCGGTGGGTTCGGTGATCGTCGTGCCCGTCAGCCCTTGGGCGGAGAGCCAGGCGCGCGTCGCGCCGAGGAACGCGCTCTGCGATCCGAAGATCCGGGATGACAGCGCCTCGGCGTAGTTGCTCGCCGAGGGGATCAGCATGGCGGCGAGGGCGTCGTGCAGCGACATCGCGGTGCCGGTAGGCATGGGGGCGATGGTCGCGCCGAGCACGTAGTACCTGTCGTAGAGGTCGTGGTCGGCCTTGCTGAAGGTGATCGTGGGGCCCGGATCTTCGGCGGAGGCGAGCGGGACCGCATCGAGGATGACCAGGGCGGTGACCAGTTTGGTGATGCTCGCGATGGGGAGCGGCTCGCCGGTTCCGCTCGACGACCAGATCCCCGGCGCCCCCTCGCCCAGATACGCGTCCGCACCCGAGATGCTGATCGCCGATGCGGCCACCGGCGGCACGGCGATGGATGCGGCGTCGACGGTCGGGGCCTGCGGCGTCTGTGTGCTCACCGCCGGCGGATTCACGGGAGCGGTGAGAGCCCACCCGATGTACCCACCGGCCGCCGCCAGCAGCAGGAAGACGCAGACGGCCGTGATGATGAGCCCGCGGCGTCGGCGGGCGCGACGTACCTCCGGAGGGATTCGATCACGATCGTGAGCGAACTCCTGCTCGTGGGTCATCAGGTCCGCGAAGTCGGACAGCCCGTCGGTGGGGTGATTCGGTGCGGTCATCGAGAGTCATCATGGCGGACATCCGCCGCCGGGCGGTATCGGCCGTTCGGGGGACAGTGCGACGCCTCGTATCCCGCTGGTAGATAAGGAAGAGCCCGTTCTTGCTCAATTGACGCAGGATCGGAATCTCCTGATGATTTTCTCCGCATCTGCGGTAGATTCGTCCCATGCACACCTACCGGATCGCTCGCGCCGCGCAGTTGCTCGGAGTGAGTGACGACACCGTCCGCCGCTGGATCGAGCAGGGGCTCCTCCCGGTCACGGACGCGGTGCCTGCCGAGATCCCCGGCGATGCCGTCGCGGCGCGGGCCGTCGCGCTCGCGGAGGAGGCGAAGAAGGCCGGAGACGTGCTCTCCAGCGCCCGCAACCGCTTCGTCGGCATCGTCACGCGCGTGCAGATCGACGGGCTGATGGCCCAGGTCGACATCCAGTCCGGACCGCATCGGGTGGTCTCACTCATGTCGTCCGAAGCGGCGCGCGAACTGCAGCTCGAGGTCGGCTCGCTCGCCACCGCATCCGTCAAGGCGACTCAGGTCGTCGTCGAAGTACCGAAAGGTTGACATGAACCACTCGCTGCGTCGTTCCGCCGCCGCCGTCCTCGCCGCCGCCGCTCTCGTCCTCACCGGCTGTGCGAGTGCGGCGGAGAGCACGCCCGCCCCATCGACGAGTGCCGAGACGAGCGGGCTGAGCGGCGACCTCACGGTATACGCCGCGGCGTCCCTCTCCGGTGCCTTCGACGCGATCGGTGAGGCGTTCATCGCCGAGAACCCGGATGTGACGTTCAGTCCCGTCTACGACGGCTCGTCGACCCTGGTCACGCAGATCCTCGAAGGCGCCCCGGCCGACGTGTTCGCGTCCGCCGACGAGGCGAACATGGAGAAGGCGACCGACGTCGCGGTCGACCCCACGCTCTTCGCTTCCAACACCCTCGTGATCGCGGTACCCGCCGGCAACCCGGGCGGGGTCGAGACGCTCGACGATCTGGCCACGGCGACCACGGTGCTGTGCGCGCCGGAGGTGCCCTGCGGAGCGGCGTCCGCGAAGCTGCTCGCGGCGGCGGGGGTGACAGTGGACGCCGCGAGTCTCGAGCAGAACGTGACGGCCGTGCTCACGAAGGTCGCCGCGTCGGAAGCCGACGCCGGACTCGTCTACGCCACCGACGTGATCGGTCGGGACGATGTCGAGGCGATCGTGCCCGACGGCGCCGATGAGGTCGTGAACCACTACCCGATCGCCGCGCTCTCCGACGCTCCGAACGCCGATGCGGCCGACGCGTTCGTGGCGTTCGTGCTGTCGGAGGCGGGTCAGAAGATCCTGGCGGACTTCGGCTTCGGGGCACCATGAGTGCCGCCGGTGCGCGCGGGTACGCTCCGCGCGCACTCGCCGTCCCGGCCATCGTCGGTCTCGCCTTCCTGATCCTGCCGCTCACGGCGCTCGTCGCGCGGGTGCAGTGGTCCACGTTCCTCGCCGATGTGACGTCGGATGCCGCGCTCTCGGCCCTCCTGCTCTCGCTCGGCACCGGTCTCGTGGCCACTGTGCTGTGCATCGTCGTGGGGGTCCCGCTCGCGCTGTACATCGCCCGCTCAGGACCTCGGTTCGCCGCTGTGCTCCGCGCCGTCGTCACGGTGCCGCTGGTGCTGCCGCCGATGGTGGGCGGCGTCGCCTTGCTCTATCTGTTCGGGCGTGCGGGATGGCTCGGCGGACTCGGCCTGTCGTTCAGCACCCCGGCCGTCGTGCTGGCGCAGACCTTCGTCGCACTTCCCTTCCTGGTGCTCGCCGTCGAGGGGGCGGTGCGCACCTCGGGCGTGGACTACGAGCGCACGGCCGCCGCGCTCGGAGCCGGGCGATGGACGATCCTGCGCCGCATCACCCTGCCGCTCGCGGCCCCGGGCATCGTCGCCGGAGTCGTGCTGTGCTTCGCCAGGGCCATCGGCGAGTTCGGTGCGACGGCACTGTTCGCCGGCAACCGGCCAGGAGTCACCCAGACGATGCCGCTCGCGATCTACACCGCGTTCAACGGCGCGGGAGTGTCGCAGGGCACCGCGGTCGCCCTCGCACTGCTGCTGCTCGCCACCGCGATCGTCGTGCTGCTTCTCGTGCGCGGCTGGCGGCCGGGGGCGGCGCGATGACCGTCGCGGAAGGACTCCCGGCCGCGGGGTGGGGGTTGCGCGCGGAGATCGTGGTCGAGCGCGAGCACTTCGCCGTCGACGTCGCGGTGCAGGTCGCGGTCGGCGAGACCCTCGCCGTGATGGGTCCGAGCGGGGCGGGCAAATCGACGCTGCTGCAGGCGCTCGCCGGACTCCAGCCACTGACGGCAGGGGAGATCGAGGTCGCGGGGCGCGTGGTCGACCGCGTCGCCACGCCACGGGTGCAGACGGCGCCCATGAACCGCGGCATCGTGCTGCTGGGGCAGGATGCGCGGCTGTTCCCGCACCTGTCGGTGCGCGAGAACGTCGCCTTCGGCCCTCGGGCCGCCGGGAGCGACGCCCGTGCCGCCCGTGGCACGGCCGATGAATGGCTCGCACGTGTCGGTCTCCCCGGGGCGGGCGATCGGATGCCGCGCGAACTCTCGGGCGGGGAAGGGCAGCGCGTCGCGGTGGCCAGAGCGCTCGCCGCGTCGCCGCGCGCGGTGCTGCTCGACGAACCGCTGGTGGCGCTCGATCCATCGACCGCGGGCGACATCCGCCAGATGCTGCGTGATCAGCTGACCGGGATCACCACGATCGCGGTCACGCACGATGCCGCGGATGCGGTCGCCCTGGCCGATCGCCTCGTGGTCATCGAGGCGGGCCGAGTCACGCAGAGCGGACCGGTCCGTGCGGTGCTGTCGGCCCCGGCCACGGGTTTCGTCGCCTCGATCGCGGGCGTCAACCGTCTGGTGGGCGTCGCCGCGGACGGGGGATGGGAGAGCGGCGGACGGCATCTCACGAGCGCGGATGCCGGCTCGCTCGCGCTCGCCGCGGTCGGGGGCGTGCCTCTCGCCGCGGTGTTCCGTCCCGAGCACGTGCAGGTGGTCGATGACGGGGAGGCGGATGCCTGGCGCACCGAGGTCACGCGACTCGAGCCCACTCTCGCGGGGGTCCGCGTGCAGACCGCGTCGTGCGCGATCGATGTCTCCCTGGCGGTGGCGGCCGGGCTCGCACCGGGCGACACGGTCCATCTGCGGATCGATCCTGAGCGCGTGCGGTTCGTGTCCGTGCGCTGAGCGGGCTCGTGCCTCGCGACACCAGCGAACACCCGCTCGTGCCTCGCGACGCTGGCAATCTCCCGCTCGTCGGCGCCGAGCCGGCCCGGACCGGGACCGGGCGGGTTAGTCTCGAACGATGATGGGGAGCGAGGGGGCACCATGACGGCCGTACCGGTCGTGATCGGCGTGCGCGCGCCGCACGTCGATTCCGGACCGCGCACCGCCGGCCCCGCTGCGGGTCTCGGCGGAGGTCTCGTCGACACGCACGGCCGCGTGCATCGCGATCTGCGCATCTCGCTCACCGACCGCTGCTCGCTGCGCTGCACGTACTGCATGCCCGAGCAGGGGAACGAGTGGCTCGCCCGTACGAGCATCCTCTCCACCGACGAGATCGTCGAGGTCGCCGAGGTGGCCGCGGCGCTCGGCATCCGCACCTTCCGTCTCACGGGTGGCGAGCCGCTCCTGCGGGCCGACATCATCGAGGTCGTGAGGCGCATCTCCCGCATCGAGGGGGAGGACGGCCCCGTCGAGGTCGCCATGACCACCAACGGCATCAGCCTCGCCCAGAAGCTGCCGGCCCTGATCGATGCCGGGCTCACTCGTCTCAACATCAGCATCGACACGGTAGACCGTCAGCGCTTCGCGGATCTCACCCGCCGCGACCGTCTGGACGACGTGTTCGAGGGCATCGCCGCCGCCGCGGCATCCGAGCTCCGTCCCCTCAAGCTGAACGCGGTCGCGATGCGCGGCGTCAACGACGACGAGCTGGTCGACCTCGTGGAGTTCGCGATGAGCGTGGGGGCGCAGCTGCGGTTCATCGAGCAGATGCCGCTCGACTCCGGACACACCTGGGACCGCGCGTCGATGGTCACGCGCGAGGAGATCCTCGCGTCGCTGGGTGAGCGCTGGCGTCTCGATCCGGTGGAGGGTCGAGGGGGAGCGCCGGCCGAGAAGTGGCGGATCGACGGCGGACCGCACGAGGTCGGTGTGATCGCCTCGGTCACCGCCCCGTTCTGCGGGGCCTGCGATCGCCTGCGCCTGACCGCCGACGGCCAGCTGCGCAACTGCCTGTTCTCGCTCGCCGAGTACGACCTGACCGGGTTGCTCCGCGGGGAGTCGGCATCCGCACCGGGAGAGCGCGCCGACGAGATCGCCGCCCTGCTGCGTTCGTGCGTGCACGGGAAGCTGCCGGGGCACGCGATCGACGACCCCTCCTTCCTGCAGCCGGCACGCGGGATGAACGCGATCGGCGGCTGAGCGGGGCCGTGCTCCTGTGCCTCGGGTCGTCGGAGGCTGATCCGCGATACGGTCGTTCTCGATGCCACGACCACTGCCGTCCCCGACTCGCGGATCCGCGAGGGGCTCGACGATCTGCCGATGCTCGACCGCGGTGACCTTCGCTGCGAATGCGGGCCGGCCTGTGCGAGCCACGGACCCAAAGCACAGGGGGGTATGAACGGGGATGTGGGAGCCGATCGGGCGGGATAGCGACGGATACCGGTTGACGATCCGGGCGACACGAGTCTCCATGCTCCAGCTGGTCGCGATCATCGTCGGGTGCATCATCGTAGGGGGAGCTGCCGCCACGGGAGCGTTGATCGCTTTCTCCCTGGAGACCGAGATCATGCTCGGCAGATCCGGTGTCGTGCTGGTCGCCGGTGGCCTGGCGATCGTCATCGTGCTCGCCTTGCTGTGGGTCTTCGCCTGGCGAAGGAAGCGATACCTCATCGAATGGGACGATGAGGGTATCCGGATCATCGGTGCCGGGGTGGAGCGACTGCTCCCTTGGGATTCCGTCGCTCGCGTGCTGATCCGCGTCGACACGGACTACGCCCGGGTCGAGGTGAGGGGCACAGGCACCAGGTCTGTGACGCTCTTGGCCGGTTTCGGCTCCCAAGACGTCAAGAAGACCAACGCGATCGATCCGATTCCCCCGGGGATGGCGAACCTCCTGCACCGTCATCTCCTCGTGGAGCAGTCGACCGATCGAAAGGCGCCTGGCCTGCATGTCTTCCTGCGCAAGCCAGACGCAACCGTGTGAGCGTTGCATTGTGAAGCGGCGGGGATTCTTTTCGTATACACAATTGCCATATTTTCGTATACACTAAAGAAATGAGCGAGCACCTGTTGCACGGCAAGCCCGTCACTGACGAGCAGATTCAGGCGTGGGCAGATGAGGCCGAGGCCGGCTATGACCCGTCGACGCTCCCCAAGCCGCGTCGCGGTCGACCGACCGTAGGTGATGGTCCAGGGGTGGTCATCCCCGTGCGGCTCGATGCGTCCACGATCGCCGCACTGACAGCGCGCGCTGAGGCTGAGGGTATCGCCACGCGGTCTGAAGCGATTCGCGCCGCCGTGCGCGAATGGGCGCACGTTGCCTGACCTGCACAGATCAGCCCGCAAGCACTACCGGCGTGACCAGCTCGACGACTCCGCGGTTGCTCTATGCCGCCGGGCATGTCCTGCACTCGCGCCCACTCGATGACGAAGCCCGGTTCAGCTCGAAGTTCAGCTGAGGAACTCCCGTGCCGCAGCCGACAGAGCGGTGACGCCGACCTCGATCGTCGGGTGGATCTCCGGCGCGAAGAACGGCGAGTGATTGGTGGGGATGTCCTCGCCCAGGCGGCCCGCGGCGACCGCCTCGGCGAACCGCGTGGGGTCGATGCCGCCCCAGAACCAGAACACGAGGGGCGCGCCGGCATCGCGGGCGAACCATGAGACATCCTCGCTGCCGGTGAACATGCCGGGATCGATGACGGCCGCCTCGCCCAGTGCGCGCTGCAGAGCCACGGTGACGCGTGCCGTGGCATCCTCGTCGTTGATCGTGGCGGGCAGCGTGTGGTCGGTGCGGATCTCAGGCTCCCGTTCGGCACCCGAGGCCGTGGCCTCCGCGCGCACGATGCGCTCGACGCTCGCGAGCACCTTCTCGCGCGTCTCCTCGTTCGGATAGCGCAGGCTGAGCTCGAGCTTCGCCTCGGCGGGGATGATGTTGTTCTTCAGTCCCGCGTGGATCGAGCCGACCGTCACGACCGCGACGCCCTGCGGGTCGATCTCGCGCGAGGTGATGGTCTGCAGGCGCATCACGGTCGCCGCGGCCATCACGACCGGGTCGATCGTGGCATGCGGGCGTGAGCCGTGTCCGCCGCGACCGTGCAGGGTGACGGTGAGTCCGTCCGAAGCGGCCATCTGCGTGCCGCTGCGCACGCCGATCACCCCGGCGGGCAGCGGGGTCACGTGCTGGCCGAGCACCACATCAGGCTTCGGGTAGCGGTCGAGGATGCCGTCGTCCAACATCGCGCGCGCCCCGGCGCCGTACTCCTCGGCGGGCTGGATCAGCACGACGAGGGTGCCCGACCAGTCGGATCGCTCGGCGACGAGCTTCTCGACCGCGCCGACCATGGCGGTGACGTGCATGTCGTGGCCGCACGCGTGCATGACGGGAACGGTCGTACCGGCGGGGTCGACGCCCTTCGCGGTGCTCGCGTACGCCAGGCCGGTCTGCTCCTCGACGGGGAGTGCATCCATGTCGGCTCGCACCCACACGACGGGTCCTTCGCCGTTGCGCAGCACCCCGACGACACCGGTGACGCCGACGCCCTCTTCGACCTCGAGACCCAGGTCGCGCAGGTGCTGGGCGGCGATGCCGGCGGTGCGCGTCTCCTGGAACGAGAGTTCAGGATGCTGGTGCAGGTCGATGTAGAGCGCTTCGAGGTCGATCGTCATGGCCCGAGCCTAGCCGGGCGGTGTCGCCGGAGCGCCTGAACCCGGGAGCCGCGCGCGATCAGGCGGGGTGCACGTAGGTCGGCAGCTCGGGGCCGGGGCGCAGCACGGCGTTGACGATCGCCTGGATCGCGAACTCGCTCGTCTCCCCGAGCTCGACGATCTCGGGGTGCAGGAGCCACTGCAGCTGCAGCCCGTCCATCACCGCCAGGATGGCCGCGGCAGCCGCGGCGATCGTGTCGGGATCGCGCACGCCCTCCTGGGCGCACAGCTCGTGGAACGCGGCCGTGACCTCGCGGCGGAGCGTCGTGTAGCGGTCCTCGAAGAAGTGGCGGGCGGGGTGGTCGTCGGTCACGGACTCGGCCGACAGCACGGTGTAGGCCTGCACGATGCCCGGACGCTTCTCGTTCGCGAAGGCCGTGCGCACCAGGTGCAGGAAGAGCTCGGGGCCGTCGGGGATGTGCTTCTCGGCGAGTTCGGCGACGTCGGTCTGGTCGCGGTAGGCGAGCACCTCGAGCAGCAGCTTCTGCTTCGAGCCGAAGTGGTGGAGCACACCCGCGTGCGTGATGCCGACCTGCTCTGCGACATCCGCCAGGGTGCCGTTCGTCGACCCCTTGTTGCCGAAGATCTCGACGGCCGCCTTGAGGATCTGCTCGCGTTTCGCGAGAGTCGCCGGGCGCACGCGCACTGTCTGGTCGCTGTCTGCCACCGCGGCCTCCTCTCCATCGCTGAGCTGTGCTTGCGATCCAACTTACTACTCGGTAACCTCACGGAAGCTTACTTTCTCGACAGTAAGCAAATCCCCACGGCCGAGGGACCCCCATCCACCGGCGACACAGCACAACGACCGTGCCCTAGGAGAAGCAATGAAGCTCAGAAAGTCTCTGATCGCCGCGACTGCGATCACCGCCCTCGGCATCTCGGCCCTCGCCGGATGCTCGGCAGGTGGGGGATCCGACGATGGCGCCGGTTCCGCATCCCTGACGATCGCGAAGCCCGACGGTGCGATCACCACCGAATCCAACAACCCATACGTCGGTGACTCGTCCGCCTCGAAGTACGGCTACGGCAAGGTCATCTTCGAGACGCTCGGTCTTGTGAACCAGACGGGTGACCGTGGCGTGACCCCGTGGCTCGCCGAGAGCATCGAGTGGAACGACGACTACACCGTGCTCACGGTGGTCCCGCGCAAGGACGTCACCTGGAGCGACGGCGAGCCCTTCACCGCCGATGACATCGTCTACTCCTACGAGCTCGTCTCCACTCCCGCTCTCGACACGGCCGGCCTCCAGTTCGAGAGCGCCGTGGTCGAGGGCGACGCGGTCGTGCTGACGTTCGCCGAGTCGAAGTACGTCAACCAGGCCCGCGTGCTGCACGTGCCGATCGTCCCGAAGCACATCTGGGAGAACCTCGACGATCCGGCCACGAACCCCGTCAAGGGCGACGACCTGGTCGGCACCGGCCCCTACGTCCTGTCGAACTGGTCGACCGAGTCGGTCACCCTCGACGCCCGCGACGACTACTGGGGCGGCGACCTCTCGGTGCCCGAGCTGCACTACGTCTCCTACGGCGACAACACGGCGCTCACCACGGCCCTCGCCAACGGCGACGCCGACTGGGCCCAGGCGTTCATCCCGCAGATCGAGGAGCAGTTCCTCTCGGCCGACCCGGAGCACAACAAGTTCTGGGCCGCGCCGACCACCGGCTCCGCGACGCTGTTCATGAACCTGCAGCAGAAGCCGTTCGACGATCCGGCCTTCCGCCAGGCACTCGCCTGGGTGATCGACCGCGACGCCTACGTCGACATCGCGCGTGAAGGCGCCAGTGAGGCCGTGTGGTCGGTGACCGGATTGTCGTCGATCCTCGACGACGAGATCCAGCCCGAGTTCACGGACAAGGAGTACTCGGTCGACTCCGCGAAGGCCCGCGACCTGCTCACCACCGCCGGGTACACGTGGAAGGACGACGCGCTGATCGATCCCGACGGTGCACCGGTGTCGTTCACGCTCTCCGTTCCCTCCGGCTGGAGCGACTGGAACACGGCGCAGGAGCTGATCGCCGAAGACGTGGCCGAGGCCATCGGCGCCGAGGTCAAGATCGACATGCCGGACTGGGGCGGCTGGGCCGACCCCCGCGACAACGGCACGTTCTCCGCGATCATCCACTGGCTCGAGGACAGCGGCACGGCCTACGGTCTGTACACCTCGACCATGGACCCGCGCTGGATCTCGCCCGAGGGCAAGGCCGGCTTCAACTTCGGTCGCTTCGACGACCCGACGGCGACCGCCGCGCTGAACTCCTACGCGAACGCCTCGTCCGACGAGGAGCGCACCGCGGCCCTCGACACGCTGCAGACGATCTTCTCCGAGCAGGTGCCGGCCATCCCGCTGGGCGCGCACCCGCTGCTGGGCGAGTTCAACACCCGCAACTACGTCGGATGGCCGTCGGACGAGGACCCGTACGCCTCTGCTGACCCGACTCAGCAGAACATCGTGCAGATCCTCACGAAGCTGAAGCCCGCCGAGTAACGTCCTTCGTCTCGCTCCGCTCGCTCAGGAACCGGCACCCGTGGTCGGTTCCTGAGCGAGGAGCGCAGCGACGAGACGAAGGGCCCGAGCGCAGCGACACGAACGCCCCACACGAAAGACACCCTCATGCCAGACCCCCTGCTCAGCGTGCGCGACTTCTCGGTCGTGTACGACGTCGACCCGCCCGTCGAGGCGGTGAAGAACGTCACACTCGAACTGCAGCGCGGCGAGATCCTCGGCCTCGCAGGCGAGAGCGGGTGCGGCAAGACGACGCTCGCCTACGGCGTGCAGCGCCTGCTCCGCGCCCCGGCCGTCATCACCAGCGGATCCGTGACGTTCCACGACGTGACCGGTGTCGACATCGACATCAACGCGCTCGACGTCGACGCGATGCAGCGGTTCCGCTGGGACAAGGTGTCGATGGTGTTCCAGGGGGCGATGAACGCCCTCAACCCGGTCGCGACGATCGGCTCGCAGCTCGAAGACGTCTTCGAGATCCACCGCCCCGACATGAACCGCAAGCAGCGGCGTGCCGAGGCCGAGGAACTGCTCGAGATCGTCAAGGTCGGGCGTCAGCGCATCCGTTCCTTCCCGCACGAGCTCTCGGGCGGCATGCGCCAGCGCGTGATGATCGCCATGGCTCTCGCGCTGCGCCCGCAGCTGATGGTGATGGATGAGCCGACCACCGCGCTCGACGTGCTGGTGCAGCGGGAGATCCTCAAGCAGATCTCGCAGCTGCGGCACGAGTTCGGCTTCTCGGTGATCTTCATCACCCACGACCTTCCCCTCCTCTTGGAGATCAGCGACCGGATCGCGATCATGCGCGAGGGCGAGATCATCGAGCTCGCGACCGCCGAGCGCATCTGGACGCAGCCCGAGCACGAATACACGAAGACGCTGCTGTCGTCGTTCCCCCGGCTGACCGGGGAGAGAGGGGTGCTGGTGCGATGACCACCCTCGAATTCCGAAACGTCACGAAGGCCTACAACGTCCGCGGCGCCGGCCAGATCAAGGCCCTCGACGATGTGAGTTTCACCCTCACCTCCGGACAGACGATCGGCCTGGTCGGCCAGTCCGGAAGCGGCAAGTCCACGATCGCGAAGATCCTGACGCAGCTCGAGACCCCGACCAGCGGCGAGGTGCTGCTCGACGGCACGCCGATCCCGCGCCGGGGCAAGGGGCTGCGCAGGTACCGGCAGCAGCTGCGCATGGTGTTCCAGGACCCGTTCGCCTCGCTCAACCCGTACCACTCGATCCGGTACCACCTGGAGCGCCCGATCCGCCTCGACGACGTGGTGCCGAAGAAGGAGACCGAGAACGAGGTGCGCCGACTCCTCGACCGCGTGCGCCTGGATGCGGATGCCGTGATCGACCGTCGTCCGCACGAGCTGTCCGGCGGCCAGCGGCAGCGTGTGGCCATCGCCCGCGCCCTGGCCTCGCGCCCCTCGCTGCTCGTCGCCGATGAGCCCGTGTCGATGCTCGACGTGTCCATCCGCCTCGGCGTGCTGAACCTGCTCGCCGATCTGCAGCGCGAAGAGGGGCTCGGCGTGCTCTACATCACCCACGACCTCGCCACGGCCCGCCACTTCAGCGACGAGATCATGGTCCTGAACCAAGGTCGGGTCGTCGAGTACGGCGCCGCCGACGACGTCATCCTGAACCCGCAGGACCCGTACACACGCGAACTGCGATCCGCTTCCCCCGACCCGGACAAGTTCTTCGCACAGGCCGCATCGAACGGAGGCACCCTGTGAGCACCGCGTTCCCCCAGCTCGACGACAACGACCTCGTCGCCCGCGACGCGCTCGAGGTCGGCACCACCGCGACGACGGCGGAGCGCACGCACCGGAAGGTCCCGTGGCGCTTCTTCGCGGGCCGAGCCGGCTTCTACCTGTTCACGCTGTGGGCCGCCATCACGATCAACTTCTTCCTCCCGCGGTTGATGAAGGGCGACGCGGTCAGCTCGTATCTCGCGCGCAACCGCAACGTCAGCCCCGAGGCCGCCGATGCTCTGCGCATCCTGCTCGGCATCGACACCGACAAGTCGATCTGGCAGCAGTACATCGAGTACTGGGGGATGCTGCTGCGCGGAGACCTCGGCATCTCGACCCTGCACGGTCTGCGCCCGGTCGCGGAGGTCCTTGCCGCGGCCCTGCCGTGGACCCTCGGGCTCGTCGGCATCGCGACGATCATCTCCTTCACGATCGGCACGATCGCCGGAGCGGTCGTCGGATGGAAGCGCGGCAGCAAGCTCGACGCGATCATCCCGGTGACGACGTTCTTCAACACCATCCCGTACTTCTGGCTCGGGCTCATCGCGATCGCGATATTCTCCTCGACCCTGAAGTGGTTCCCCTCCTCGCACGCCTACGACAAGGGGCAATCGCCGGAATGGAGCTTCGACTTCATCGGCCAGGTGATCATGCACGGCACGCTGCCGGCCCTGACGATCGTGGTGGCCTCGCTCGGCGGCTGGGTGCTCGGCATGCGCAACATGATGCTGACGGTGCTCGACGACGACTACATCACGGTCGCGCAGGCGAAGGGCATGCCCAACAAGCGGGTGCTCTGGGGCTACGCCGCCCGCAACGCGGTGCTGCCGCAGATCCAGAGCTTCGCGCTGTCGATCGGCTTCATCGTCGGCGGCACGATCGTGATGGAGATGGTGTTCAGCTATCCGGGCGTCGGCAAGCTCCTGCTCGATGCGACCAACGCCAAGGACTTCGCCCTCATGCAGGGCGTGTTCCTCGTGATCACGCTGTCGGTGCTCGTGGCCAACATCCTCGCGGATGTCGTCTACGCCTACCTCGACCCGCGCACGCGCCAGATGGAGTCCTGACATGACCGTTCCCACCACCGCAGCGAGCACCGCCCCCGACGGATCGGCCGTCGTCTCCGGCATGCCGGAGACCGCGACCCTGCGCACCCCGCCGACCGGCGAGCCGCCGCGCAAGACCTTCTGGTCGCAGCTCGGCCAGGCGTTCGCGATGTTCCGCAACCCCAAGTCGGTCGCCGGGCTCATCATCCTCGGGGTGTTCGTGCTCATCGCGATCTTCGCGCCGTGGATCGCCCCGTACAGGCCGACCCAGAAGGACCGCACAGCGCTGCGTCAACCGCCCTCCTGGGAGCATTGGCTGGGGACGACCCACATGGGGGAGGACGTGCTGAGCCAGATCATCTACGGCACGCGCGGCGTCATCGTCGTCGGTTTCCTCGCCGCCGTCATCGCCACCATCATCGCGATCACGATCGGCGTGATCGCCGGCTACGTGCGCGGCTGGAAGAGCGAGTCGCTCTCGGCGCTGACCAACGTGTTCCTGGTGATCCCGGGCATCCCGCTCATCATCATCATCGCCTCGCAGTTCGAGAACCCGCCGCTGATCGTGATCGCCGCGGTGCTCGGGATCACAGGCTGGGCGTGGGGCGCCCGCGTGCTGCGAGCCCAGACCATGTCGCTGCGCAACCGCGACTTCATCCAGGCCGCGCGCGCGAACGGCGAGCCCTTGCGCCGTATCATCACGGTCGAGATGCTGCCGAACCTGATGGCGCTCATCGCCTCGAGCTTCGTCGGCACCGTGACCGCGGCGATTCTCGGCCTCACCACGCTGGCGTTCATCGGGGTGATCCCGGTGAGCAACCTGAACTGGGGCACCATCCTGTTCTGGGCACAGCAGAACGGTGCCTTCCCGCGCCTGTGGTGGTGGTACGTGCCCGCAGGGCTCTGCATCGCGATCATCGGCGTCGCCCTCTCGCTCATCAACTTCGGCATCGACGAGTACGTCAATCCCCGCCTGCGCTCCGCAGGCGAGCGGGCCAGGGCGATGAAGAAGAAGGGGCTGAACGTGAACGACGCCGTCACGGCCGTCCGCAGCGTGCCCCTGCCGAAGAAGACCCCCGATCCCGTAACGTCGGCGACCTCGCCCGACACCTCCGACTCCTCGAAGACCTCGACCCAGAACACGAAGTGATGACCTCTCAGACTCTGACCACGCAGCTCCCGTACCAGGACCCCGCGCTCTCGATCCCCGAGCGCGTGGCCGACCTCCTCAGCCGCATGACGCTGGAGGAGAAGGTCGGGCAGATGCTCCAGCTCGACGCCCGCGACGACATCGACGACCACATCGCCCGCCGCCACGCCGGATCGATCCTGCACACCTCGCCCGAGCGCATCCTGCGGGCGAACGAGCTCACCGCCCAGACCCGACTCCGCATCCCTCTGCTGGTGGGCGAGGACTGCATCCACGGGCACTCGTTCTGGCCCGGCGCGACGATCTACCCCACCCAGCTCGGCATGGCCGCATCGTGGGATTCCGGCCTCGTCGAACGAGTTGCCCGTGCGACCGCCGAAGAGGTCGCGGTGACCGGCATCCACTGGACCTTCTCGCCCGTTCTCTGCATCGCCCGTGACCTCCGCTGGGGCCGCATCGACGAGACCTTCGGCGAAGACCCGTTCCTGATCGGCGAGCTGGCCTCGGCGATGGTGCGCGGCTACCAGGGCGACGGACTCGACGACCCCACCGCGATCCTCGCGACCGCCAAGCACTTCGCCGGGTACTCCGAGACCCAGGGCGGGCGCGATGCGAGCGAGGCCGACATCTCACGGCGCAAGCTCATCTCCTGGTTCCTGCCGCCGTTCGAGCGGGTCGCCCGCGAGGGATGCCGCACGTTCATGCTCGGATACCAGACCACCGACGGGGTGCCGATCACGACCAACGACTGGCTGCTCAGCGACGTGCTGCGCGGCGAGTGGGGCTACACCGGCACGCTCATCACCGACTGGGACAACGTCGGACGCATGGTGTGGGAGCAGCGGATCCAGCCCGACATCACGCACGCGGCCGCGGCGGCGGTGCGAGCGGGCAACGACATGATCATGACCACGCCGGCCTTCTTCGAGGGAGCGCTCGATGCCGTCGCCCGGGGCATGCTCGCCGAAGACGCGTTCGACGCGGCGGCCGCCCGCATCCTGACCCTGAAGTTCGAGCTGGGCCTGTTCGAGAACCCGCGCCTTCCTGGCACGGAACTCGACGCCGTGGTGGGCAGCGCGGCGCACGCCGAGCTGAACCTCGAGGTCGCCCGTCGCTCGCTGGTGCTGCTCGAGAACGACGGCGTGCTGCCGCTCGACGCGACGGCGCCGCTGAAGATCGCGGTCACCGGTCCGCTCGCCGACGACGCGCAGACGCAGCTCGGCGACTGGGCCGGCGGCTCGGGGCAGGCGGGCTGGCTCGACGGTCAGCCGCGCGAGATGATCACCACCGTGCTCGACGGGTTGCAGGCGATCGATGGCTGGAGCGTCACCCACGCCCGCGGCGCCGACATCCTCACGCTCGAAGAAGACCCGCAGGGGCCGTTCTTCCCTGACAATCAGCCGCGTCCGCCGGTCGTGAAGGCCTGCGAGCCGGATGCCGCGCTGATCGCGGAAGCGGTCGCCGCGGCATCCGACTCCGACGTCGTCGTAGCGGTCGTGGGCGATCGGATCGAGCTCGTCGGCGAAGGGCGCTCCACCGCGACGCTCGAGCTCATCGGCGGGCAGAACGCCCTGATCGATGCGCTCATCGCGACCGGGAAGCCTGTCGTGATCGTGCTGCTCGCCTCGAAGCCGCTCGTGCTCCCCGCCTCCGCGTCGAAGGCCGCCGCCGTGATCTGGGCGGCGAACCCCGGCATGCAGGGTGGCCGCGCACTTTCCGACATCATCTCCGGGGCTGCCGAGCCGTCCGGGCGCCTGCCGATCTCGTTCGCCCGCCACGTGGGCCAGCAGCCCACGTACTACAACCAGATCCGCGGACAGCACGGCGACCGCTACGCCGACCTCACGCAGGCGCCTGCCTGGGGGTTCGGCGAGGGCCTGTCGTACACGACCGTGGAGTACTCCGACCTCGTGCTGGAGGAGACCTCGCTGGGGGAGTCCGACACGATCGTCGGTCACGTCACGGTGTCGAACACGGGGGAGCGGCCCGTGCGCGAGACCGTGCAGGTCTACGTGCGCGACTCCGTGACGAGCGTGAGCTGGACCGACAAGGAGCTCAAGACCTTCCGCCAGGTCGACGTCGCTCCCGGTGAGTCCGTGCGGGTGCGGGTGGAGCTGCCCGTGGCCGACTGCACGATCGTCGATGCTGCGGGCAACCGCATCGTCGAGGCCGGAACGTTCGAGCTGCTGGTGGGCCCGAGCTCGCACGACGAGGTCCTGCTCTCCGCCGACTTCGAGGTCGCCTGACCTGCGCGGCGCACCGCCCTTCGCCGAGACCCACGCTCCTCGCCGAGACCCCTTCCTGCCGACGCCTCCGGCGAGGGGTCTCGGCGGCGAGCGTTGGTCTCGCGGTGTGTGAGGGGGAGGGGGAGGGGGAGGGGTCAGTCCTGCAGGCGCTGCGGGCCGACGCCCTGCGTCGCGAGGGCGTCGTCGGGGTTGAGCAGGCCGCACGCCTTCATCGAGAGACAGCCGCAGCCGATGCATCCGGTGAGTTCGCGCTCCAGGCGTTCGATGCCCTCGCGCCGCTTCTCGAGCTCGCGCTTCCAGCGTCGTGAAGCCTTCTGCCAGTCGGCGTGACTGGGAGTCTCGGTCAGTGGCACGTCTGCGAACGCGGTCTGCACGTCGGAGAGCGGGATGCCGAGGCGCTTGGCGACCGTGATGAGCGAGACGCGGCGCAGCATGTGCCGGGCGTAGCGACGCTGATTCCCTGGCGTGCGGGTGGAGGCGATGAGGCCGAGGGTCTCGTAGAAGTGCAGGGCGGAGGCGGCGACACCGGTGCGTCGGGTCATCTCGCCGACCGTCAGTGGCTCGTCGGGAGCGTGCGGGCTCAACCTGCTGCCTTTCCTTCCTGTGACTTTCCCTCGATTTGACCTCAAGTGTACTTGAGGTTTTACGGTTGTCATGTGGCCCCGTCGTGGGCCGACCGACCCGAACGAGGACAGCGTGACCCGAACGAAGACCCCGCGATGACCTATGTGATCGCTCTGCCGTGCGTCGATGTCAAGGACAAGGCCTGCATCGACGAGTGTCCCGTCGACTGCATCTACGAAGGTGAACGGTCGCTCTACATCCACCCGGACGAGTGCGTGGACTGCGGCGCCTGCGAGCCGGTGTGCCCGGTCGAGGCCATCTTCTACGAGGACGACCTGCCCGACGAGTGGCAGGACTATTACAAGGCCAACGTCGAGTTCTTCGACGAGCTCGGCTCGCCTGGCGGCGCCGCGAAGACGGGGATGCTCGCCTTCGACCACCCGATCATCGCCGCGCTCGCACCCCAGGGGGAACACGCATGACCATCGCCGCACCGCGCATCGCCATCGTCGGAGCGGGCCCCGCCGGCATCTACGCCGCCGACATCCTCCTCGGTCTCGCCCCGGAAGCGTCGATCGATCTGTTCGAGAAGCTCCCCGCACCATACGGTCTGGTCCGTTACGGGGTCGCGCCCGACCATCCGCGCATCCGCAAGATCACCGACGCCCTGCATGAGGTGCTCGTGAACCCGCGCATCCGCCTGCGGTGCAACGTCGAGATCGGCGTCGACGTCGAGATCGACGAGCTGCGTGCCGCGTACGACGGCGTGATCGTGGCGACGGGTGCCGATCTCGACGTCGCGCTCGACATCCCCGGCATCGATCTGCCCGGCTCCTTCGGGGCCGCCGACTTCGTCGCCTGGTACGACGGGCATCCCGATGTCGCGCGCACCTGGCCGCTCGCCGCCGAAGCCGTCGCCGTGTTGGGTGCGGGCAACGTCGCCCTCGACGTCACGAGGATCCTCGCCAAGCACGCCTCGGCGCTGACGCACACCGACACGCCCGATGCCGTGCTCGAGCAGCTCGGAGCCAGCCCCCTGCGCGACGTGCACCTGTTCGCCCGGCGCGGTCCGGCCGACGTGCGCTTCTCTGCCATGGAGCTGCGTGAGCTCGCCGAGCAGGACGACGTCGACGTGATCGTCGACCCGGATGACCTCGCCCTCGACGAGCATGCCGAGCGGATGGTGGCGCAGTTCTCGCAGCGCCGCATCATCGTGCGCACCATGACCGAGTGGGCCGCCCTCGATCCGGCGAGCCGCATCGCTTCGCGCCGCATCCACCTGCACCTGCGGCAGCGCCCCGTCCGCCTGCTCGGCACCGACCACGTGACCGGCATCGAGATGGAGCGCACCGCCTCCGACGAACTGGGCCGCATGGTGGGCACCGGCGAGCTGCTGCGCTACGACGTCGGGGCGGTCTACCGCGCGGTGGGCTACCGCTCGACCCCGGTTCCGGGGGTGCCGTTCGATGCCGATCTCGGAGTCGTGCCGCACGTCGAGGGTCGCGTCATCGATGCGGAAGGCGCGCCGATCCCGCGGTTGTACGCGACCGGGTGGATCAAGCGCGGGCCGGTGGGGCTCATCGGCTCGACGAAATCGGATGCCGCGCAGACCGTGCGCCACCTCGTCGACGATCTCGCCGCGGTCGGGCGCGAAGCGCGCGACGACGACCCGATCGCCCACCTCGCGCACGCCGTCGACCTCGACGGCTGGCTGCGCATCGATGCCGCGGAGCGCGGTGCCGGAGCGGAGCGCGGTCGCGAGCGGACGAAGATCGTCGAGCGCGATGAGATGCTGACACATGCGAAGCAGGAGCAGATGATGGAGACCGGCCGATGACCGCAGCACCCGTGCCCACCCCGATCGGCGAGGGGCTCAAGGCCGCATTCCGCACGCATCCGGCCGGCGTCGCGATCATCACGGCGAGCACTGCGGAGGGTCCGGTCGGTCTGACCGCGTCGAGCGTCGCCTCGGTCGCGGTCGACCCCGCAGCGATCGTATTCTCGGTGACCCGTGCCACCGGCTCGGCCGGGGCGATCCTCGGCGCGGACACCTTCGTCGTGCACCTGATCGACGACGAGCACTCCGCGCTCGCGCAGAGCTTCGCGGTCAGCGGATCCGAGCGCTTCACCCCCGAGCAGGGCTGGGCGACGCTCCCGACCGGCGAACCGCACCTTCCGGAGGCCAGGGTCGCGCTGCGTTGCCGCCCGATCCAGACCGTGGCGGTCGGCTCGTCGACCGTGGTCATCGCCGAGGTCATCGAGGTGCTGCCGGGTCTCCCCGGTCGACCCCTCGTCTATCTCGACCGCCGCTTCCACGCACTTCCGCACGACACTCACCACTGAAAGGAAGACGTCATGTCCACTCTCTACACGCTCCCCGAGCTGCCCTACGACTATTCGGCCCTCGAGCCGCACATCTCCGGCAAGATCATGGAGCTGCACCACTCCAAGCACCACCAGGCCTACGTCACGGGTGCGAACGCCGCGCTCGAGCAGCTCGCGACGGCACGCAGCGCCGGTGACCTCGCCAACGTCAACAAGCTCGAGAAGGACCTCGCGTTCAACCTCGGCGGCCACATCAACCACTCGGTGTTCTGGCAGAACCTGTCTCCCGAGGGCGGCGGTGCTCCCGAGGGCGAGCTCGAGGCCGCACTGGTCGACGCGTTCGGTTCGATCGACGCTTTCCGCGCGCACTTCACCGCGACCGCGCTCGGTGTGCAGGGGTCGGGCTGGGCCGTGCTCGCCTGGGACAGCGTGGGCGCCCGCCCCGTGATCTTCCAGCTGTTCGACCAGCAGGGCAACGCGCCGCTCGGAGTCACCCCGCTGCTGCAGCTCGACGTGTGGGAGCACGCCTACTACCTCGACTACCTGAACGTGCGCGCCGACTACGTCAAGGCGTTCTGGAACCTCGTGAACTGGCCCGACGTGCAGCGCCGGTTCGAGGCTGCCCGCACCGCGACGACGGGGCTCATCGTCGCCGGCTGACCGGTGACACCGCGGTTCACGCGAGGGAGAGGAAGAGCTTCTCCAGTTCGGCCATCGACACCCCATCGGTGTCGGTGGCCGCTTCCGTCTCCGCCTCGGGGTCGGCCAGGCAGTCCTTCATGGCGGAGGCGATGATCTGGAAGCCCGCTTTGTCGAGCGCGGAGGTGACGGCGGCGAGCTGTGTCACGACCGCTCGGCAGTCGCCTCCGCTCTCGACCGCCGCGATCACGGCTCCGAGTTGTCCCTGGGCGCGCTTGAGGCGGTTGGCGATCCTGCGCTGGGTCTCGGCGTCTGCGGTTGACATGGTCGCTCCCTGAGTGTCGGCTGGGGTTCCCACTATACCCCCGGGGGTATAGTGGGTGCACGCATACCCACGGGGGTATCGGTGAGGAGTCGAGAACAATGTGCAGAGCAGTCCGATGCAAGACCTGCGGTAAGACGACCTGGGCGGGCTGCGGTCAGCACGTCGATGCCGTGCGGGTCACGGTGCCGGCCTCCGAGTGGTGCTCCGGGCACCCGAAGGAGCAGGGACAGGGCGGCTTCTTCTCACGACTGTTCCAGCGATGACCGCCGTCGCACCGCTCCGCGTCGTCATCGTCGGCGGGGTCGCCGGGGGGATGTCCGCTGCCGCGCGCCTGCGCCGCCTGGACGAGACCGCGGACATCGTCGTGTTCGAACGCGGACCCGAGGTCTCGTACGCCAACTGCGGTCTGCCCTACTACGTCGGAGGCGTGATCGCCGAGCGGGATTCGCTGCTGCTGCAGACGCCCGCGTCGCTGCGCAGCCGCTTCCGGCTCGATGTCCGGGTGCGCCACGATGTGGTCCGCGTCGACACGGCCGGCAAGACGGTCGAGGTCGTCGACCTCGACAGCGGGCACCGCTTCACGCGGCCCTACGACAGGCTGATCCTCGCCACCGGCGCACGTCCACGGCGGGACGAGCCGGGCTCGGATGTCCCGACGCGCAGCCTGCGGACGGTCGAGGATGCGGACGCGATCGACATCGCACTCGTGCGCCCCGGGGTGCCCGTCGTCGTGGTCGGCGGTGGGTACACGGGCCTCGAGGCGGTCGAGAACCTCGTCGCGCGCGGAGCCTCGGTGACTCTCGTACAGCGTGCGACGCAGGTGCTCGCGCCCCTCGACGAGGAGATGGCCGCCCCGATCGCCGCCGAGGTCCGTGCGCACGGCGTCGACGTGCGCCTCGGGGTCGAGGTCGCCGATTCGGGTCACGGAATCGTCACGCTGAGTGACGGCACATCCGTCGCCGCCGAGCTCGTCATCGACGCCTCGGGGGTCGTGCCGGAGACCGCTCTGGCCGAAGCCGCCGGAATCCGGATCGGCGCGACCGGGGGAATCCAGGTCGACGAGTACTGCCGCACGAGTGCCCCTGAGGTGTTCGCCGTCGGGGATGGCGTCGAGAAGATCGATCTCGTGGGCGGGGACGCGGCCCTGATCACGATGGCGGGACTCGCGAATCGTCACGGACGCCTGGTGGCCGACCTCATCGCCGGCCGCGACGAGTCCGCGCGTCCGGCCCTGGGCACGGGCATCGTGCAGGTGTTCGGCATCGCGGCAGCGAAGGCGGGGTGGAGCGAGAGGCAGCTCCGTGCCGCAGGCCGAGACTTCTACGTCGTGCATGTGCACCCCGGCTCCCATGCCGGTTACTACCCCGGCGCCGAGACGCTGTCGATGAAGATGCTCGCGGATCCGGCATCCGACCGCATCCTCGGGGTGCAGATCATCGGGCGCGACGGCGTCGACAAGCGCATCGACGTGGTGGCGACCGCGATGCAGGCGGGGATGCCCGCGGCCGAACTGGCGCACCTCGAGCTCGCCTATGCGCCGCAGTTCGGTTCTGCGAAGGATGCCGTGAACATCCTCGGCTACGTCGCGGAGAACACCCGCACCGGCACGACTCCGACGATCCAATGGCACGAGCTCGACCACGTCCGCCAGGCCGGGGCGACGCTCATCGATGTGCGCTCACCGTCGGAGTTCGCGGCCGGGGCGATCCCCGGCGCCGTGAACCTGCCGCTCGACGAGTTGCGCGACCGGCTCGACGATCTACCGGAGGGATCTCTCATCGTGCACTGCCAGGTCGGACTCCGCGGCCACATCGCGACCCGCCTGCTGCGGCAGCACGGCCTCGACGTGCGCAACCTCGACGGCGGGTACCGCACGTGGCGTGACGGCACACCGCAGCGCGGCTAGAGCAGGCGGGCGGTCGTGCCGCGCACGTTCAGCTCGTACGGCAGGGCAGACGGGATGTGGACGGCGTCGGGGGTGGTGAGCTTCGCCAACACGGCATCCGCGGCGCGCTCTCCCTGTCCGAGCGGGAACTGGTCGACCGTGGTCAGGCGGAAGAACTCGCCGAGCTCGTGCCCGTCGATGCCGACGATCGACAGCTCCTCCGGCACGCTGAAGCCGAGGTCGCGGGCCGCGAGGAGCGCACCGATCGCCATCTCGTCGGATGCGGCGAACACCGCGGTCGGGCGCGGGCCCGGCCGCCCCAGCAACTGCTTGGCCGCCCGGTAGCCGCCCTCCACCGTGAAGTCGGCCGGTTCCAGGAAGGCGTGGTTCAGGGGGATCCCGGCCTTCGCGAGCGCCTTCTCGAAACCGAGTCGGCGGTTGGTCGGGATGTGGAAGTCGATGTCGAACTCGGGGTTGGCCCCGATGTGCGCGATGTCGGTGTGGCCGAGGCTGATCAGGTGCTCGGTGGCCAGCTGCGCCAGCGCGACGTCGTCGACGGTCAGGGTGTCGAGCTTCGGATTCGGCCCGCCGATCGCGATCACGGGGAGCCCGAGATCGAGCAGGTACTGCGTCTCGTCCTCGTCGAGCTCGATCGACACCGCGATCACGGCATCCACGCGCTGTCGGCGCAGGAACGTGTCGAACACGTGCCGGCGCACGTCCTTGTCGGCGGTGATGTTGTAGAGCGTGATGTCGTAACCCGCGCGCATGAGGGCGGCCGAGACGCCGGAGAGCACCGTGCTGAAGAACCACCGGTCGAGGAAGGGGACGACGACCCCCACGTTTCGGGTGCGACCGGAGGCCAGGCTCGATGCGCGCGAGGAGACGACGTAGCCGAGCGACTGCGCCGCGGCCTGCACCCTCTCCTTGGCCGACTCGGACACATGGCCACGTCCGCTCAGCGCACGCGAGACGGTCGCGGTGGAGACCCCGGCGAGCCGGGCGACCTCATCGATGCTGGCCATGTGTTCCTCTGTCGGTGTCGTTCCGGTCGCGATTCCTGTCGGCTCATGAGGCTGTGAGTGACAGGAATCGCGACCGGAGCGAGGGGTGAGTCGGGCCGGATCAGGCCTGAGCTGCGGTGGTGTACCAGACGGCGGTGTCGACCGGGATCGACGCGCCTTCGAACGGCTGGCTCTGCAGCATCACGAACGCGTCGGTCGGCAGCTCGATCGGTGCGGTGCCGAGGTTCGCGACCACGTGCACGTCGCCGCGACGGAAGGCCACCGCATCCGGGCCGGCGTCCTCCCAGACCAGCGATCCGGTGCCGAAGCCGTGCTCACGACGCGCGGCGAGCAGGCGCTTGTAGAGTGCGAGCGTCGACCCGGGGTCGACCTCTTCCACGTCGCGGGCGTAGGTCGCCCAGTCGGCCGGCTGCGGGAGCCACGAGAGACCGGTGTCGTTGAAGCCGAAGGCCGGGGCCTCCGCCTCCCAGGGCAGCGGCACGCGGCATCCGTCGCGTCCGTAGCGCTCGCCGTTCGTACGGAACCAGGTCGGGTCCTGACGGAACTCGTCCGGGATCTCCATGGCCTCGGGCAGTCCGAGCTCCTCGCCCTGGTACAGGTACGACGAACCGGGCAGCGCCAGCATGAGCGTGGTCGCGGCGCGGGCGCGGGCCAGACCGATCGCGGTGTCGGGCTTGCTCGGGGTGTTCGGGCCGATGCCCTCGCCCTGCGGGTTGTCGGCGGTGAGTGCGAGGCGCGAGGCGTGGCGCACGACGTCGTGGTTGGACAGCACCCAGGTGCTCGGGGCGCCGACGCCGCCGAACTCGTCGAGCGACTCGCGGATGACGTCGCCCAGGGCCTTCGCGTCCCACGGGGTCATCAGGTACGGGAAGTTGAAGGTCTGGTGCATCTCATCCGGACGCACCCAGAGGGCGGTCTGCGTGAGCGTCGGCATCCAGGCCTCGCCGCACAGGGCGCGCTCGCCGTCGTACTCGGCGAGCACCTGGTGCCAGTCGCGATAGATGTCGTGCACGCCGTCCTGGCCCCAGTACGGCACGTTCGACTCGCCCCCGCCCATGGAGTCGGCGTCGCTCGGGGGCGTGTAGTCGGGGAGGCCGTCGGCCTTGATCATGCCGTGCGCCACGTCGACACGGAAGCCGTCGACACCGCGGTCCAACCAGAAGCGCAGGATGGAGCGGAACTCTTCGCGCACCTCTTCGTTGGTCCAGTCGAAGTCGGGCTGGGTCGCGTCGAAGATGTGCAGGTACCACTGGCCGGGGGTGCCGTCGGCCTCGACGACCCGCTCCCACATGCCGCCGCCGAACACGGACTCCCAGTTGTTCGGCGGGAGCTCGCCGTTCTCGCCCTGGCCGTCGCGGAAGATGTAGCGCGCCCGCTCGGGGCTTCCGGGGGCGGCCTTCAGCGCCTGCTGGAACCAGACGTGCTGGTCGGAGGAGTGGTTCGGGACCAGGTCGACCACGACGCGGATGTCGCGGGCGTGGGCGGCCTCGAGCATGTCGTCGAAGTCGCCGAGCGTGCCGAACAGCGGGTCGACGTCGCGGTAGTCGGCCACGTCGTAGCCGGCGTCGCGCTGCGGGCTGGTCATGAACGGACTCAGCCAGATCGCGTCGACGCCGAGCTCCTGGAGAGAGTCGAGGCGGCTGGTGATGCCCGGCAGGTCGCCGATGCCGTCACCCGAGGCGTCCGCGAACGAACGGGGGTAGATCTGGTAGATGACGGCGCTGCGCCACCACTCGGAACCGGGGGCTGCGATCTGCTCAAGCTGTGCCATGCGAACAGGCTACTGCAAACGCTTACACTCATGCCAGATCGGGCATCGAATCGGTTCGGCGAGCGTTCTTCGGCGCACGGGACGTGATGTGCGGCCGTGCCGCCAGTGCAGCGGCGCACCCCGGGAGTAGGGTGAGGCATCCGATGAGTGGAGGCTCTCATGGTTCCCGAGATCAACTACTGGGCGGTCCTGCTGGCCACCGCGTCGAGCATGCTCGTCGGCTCGGTCTGGTACGCCCCGAAGGTGTTCGGCACGCGGTGGTCGAAGCTCGCGAACGTCGACATGGACCGTCCGGCGGCGACAGCGGTGTGGCCCATCATCACCACGGTCATCGTGAGCTTCATCACGGCCTGGGTGCTCGCCGGAGCCGCCTCGATCGCCTGGCACTTCTACGGCGGATCGTACTTCTGGGGCGCCATCGTCACCGCGGTCACGCTGTGGGCCGGGTTCACTGCCGCGCGCTTCATCACGCATGATGCGTTCGAGGGGCGCTCGACCAGGCTGACCACGCTGAACATCGCGCATGAACTGGTCACGGTCCTGATCATGGCGTTGATCATCGGCGTCTGGCCGCCGGCGCTGGGCTAGGTCGTCTCCGCCCCCGTGTCGTCCACCGTTTCCCGGGGATGATCGGCACTCGGATCATCGCTCGCCGATCGGACGCCCAACCGTAGACCTTCGCCGCTTCTGCGGCGTCGGCTCCACTGACAGGCTCTTCTCGTGACCTTCCGGTCGCCCGCATGCCCTTGACGGCGCGCGGTTTCGACGAGGGGTCCGCATGTCCGGTTCTTCGCGCCGCTCGGCGCCGTGGGTGGTCGTCGCCGCGCTCGTCGCGGCGGCCGTCTTCGCCGGCGCAGCACCTGCCGCATCGGGTGATGGCGCGTCGGGCGACGACTCTGCTCCCGGCGTGGACACGTGGGACCCCGCGCAGTCCGTCGCGCTGGCCTACGAGTTCCTGGATGCGCGCGTCGATGAGTTCTGCGACGGCGCCGGCCACTGCCTGCCACGCAGCTACCAGGGCGGGTTCTTCACGACACCCAGCTGGGACTTCACGCCCTCGTTCGTCTACGACGACGCCCTGGTGGTGATCGCGTACACCGCCCGCGGTCTTCCCGACGATCTCCGTCGTGCGCGGGCGATCGGAGACACGCTCCTCTTCGTGCAGGAGAACGATCCGATCGGCGACGGCCGCACCCGCGCGTCTTACGAACCCCACGGCATCCGTCAGGGGCGGGTGGAGATCACCGGGCCCGGGACCTTCACGGGAAACCAGGCCTGGGTCGGACTGGCTCTCGCGCGGCTCGCGCATGCGACCGGCGACTCGCGTTACCTCGACGGCGCGTTGCGCGTCGGGCAGTGGATCCAGGACAACACGGCCGACACGGACCGGGCTCCGTACGGCTATACCGGCGGCCAGCTCGAGGGCGGGACGTCGCTGACCTGGAAGTCCACCGAGCACAACAGCGACGTGGCCGGGTTCTTCACCCAGCTGGCCCAGCTGACCGACGATCCGGTATGGGCCGACAGGGCAGCGGTCGCCGTGAACTTCGTCGCCGCGATGCAGAGTGCAGACGGTCACGTGAACACCGGAACGGGCCTCGACGGCTCGACGATCAACACCCGTCCGATCCCCCTGGATGCGCAGACGTGGAGCTCGCTCGCCACCGGCGACCCGCGCTACGGCGCGGCGTTGGACTGGACGCTCGCGAACCTGATCGCGACCGATGGTCCCTACACGGGACCATCGATCAGTGAGGTCGACGTGTCGAAGGCGTGGTTCGAGGGCAGTGGACATCTCGCACTCGCTCTCACGCTGCGTGACGGACCCGGCGATGCCGATCACGCGGAGACGCTGCTGAGCAGCATCCGCCTGGCGCAGCGCGACGCCCCGAACGGCGACGGCAAGGGGATTGTCGCGACCTCGAACGACGGCCTGGATTCCGGGTTCGGCGACCTCTACTACGCGAGCCTGCACACGGGTGCGACCGCCTGGTACCTGCTCGCAGCGATGGGGAAGAACCCGTTCCTTCTGCCGGATCGACGTTGAGGGAGCCCCGCATGACGTATGCCCGGTCCGGTGAGGAGATCCTCCTCCGATATCGCTATCCCGACGGGCGGGTGCAGGCGGCGATCCCCTTGCGCGCCGTCGAGGACGACGCCGCTCGGACCGTCGCCTGGCTTTCGCCGGGGACCGAGATCTCCTATTGGGCGCTGCAGAACGGCCGGGATCCGCGAGAACTGCCGCTCGACGAGAGGTTCCGGCATCCGATGATCACGGCGCGGCGCACCTGGCAGGGATCCGGCGTGCTGCGGGTGATGCCCGCCGGAGCGGCGTATCAGGTGCTGCATTTCTGGGATGAAGGACGGTTCGCCGGGTGGTACGTCAACCTCGAGCGGCCGCGGATGCGCCGCGGGAGCTGCTTCGACAGCGTCGACCAGCATCTCGACCTCGCGATCGCCGCCGACGGCTCGCACACCTGGAAGGACGCGGACGAGGCGCAGGCCGCGGTGGATGCCGGTCATCTGCCGGAGGCTGATCTGGCGGCGGCGCGGGCGACGGGCGAAGCGGTCATCGCCGACATCGACGTCTGGCTGGGCGTCGTCGGCGACTGGCGGGAGTGGTCGCCCCCTGCCGGGTTCGACGCGCCGCTGACGCTCCCGGCCGGATGGGACGCGCGGTAGCCGGTTACGCGGCGACGCGGGCGACCGCGGCGATGGCGCTCGTGAAGAAGTCGAGTCCGTCGACACCGCTGCGCATCGCGGCGGCGGTGTCGGGGCCGAAGCCGGCTTCGGTGGCGTGCTCGGGGTGCGGCATCAGGCCGACGACGTTGCCCGCCTCGTTGGTGAGGCCCGCGATGTCGCGAAGCGATCCGTTCGGGTTCACGCCCGCATAACGGAAGGCCACGAGACCCTCACCCTCGATGCGGTCGAGCGTCTGCTCGTCGGCGATGTAGCCGCCGTCGGCGTTCTTCAGCGGGATGACGATCTCCTGGCCGGTGCGGAACGCATTGGTCCAGGCGGTGTCGGAGTTCTCGACCGTGAGCCGCTGGTCGCGACGCACGAAGTGCTGGTGGTTGTTGCGGATCAGGCCGCCGGGGAGCAGGTGCGCCTCGACGAGCATCTGGAAGCCGTTGCAGATGCCGAGCACGGGCATGCCCTTGGCGGCGGCATCCTTGACCTCGCTCATGATCGGCGAGAGCGCGGCGATCGCGCCCGCGCGCAGGTAGTCGCCGTAGCTGAAACCGCCGGGGAGGACGAGCGCGTCGACGCCGTCGAGGTCGTGCGAGCCGTGCCACAGGGCGACGGGTTCGGCGCCGGCGATGCGGACGGCGCGCTGCGCGTCGCGGTCGTCGAGCGAGCCGGGGAAGGTGATGATGCCGATGCGGACGGTCACTCGGCGACCTCGATGCCGACGACGTCTTCGATCACGGAGTTGGAGAGCACCTCGTCGGCGATGCGTCGTGCCTCGGCGAGAACCTCGTCGGTGACCTCGCCCTCGACGGAGAGCTCGAAGCGCTTGCCGATGCGGACGTCGGTGAAGCCCTCGACGCCGAGGCGGGCGAAGGCGCCGGAGACGGCCTTCCCCTGCGGGTCGAGCAGTTCGGGCTTGGGCATGACGTCGACGACGATGGTGGGCATGACGGCTCCAAGAGTCGCGGGCGGACGGGCGCATCCAGTCTACTGCCCCCGGCGCTTCCCGCCGCCGAGTGCACGGCTTGCTGACGAGTGCACGGCTTGCGGGCGCGCGGATGCCGTGCACTCGGCGAGATCCCGTGCACTCGGCGACCTCGGCGCGGCGCGGCGCGGCGCGGCTAGGCGGAGTGGAACACCGTGTGGAGGTCGCCGACGGCGTCGCGTCCGCCGAGGCCGTCGATCTCGAACAGCACCGAGATGCCGACGACGTGGCTGCCGAGCCGCTCGACCAGCTCGCGCCCCGCGGCGAGCGTGCCACCGGTGGCGAGCACGTCATCGATCAGCAGTACGCGGGATCCGGCGGGCAGGTCGTCGTGCATCTCGATCGTGGCAGTGCCGTACTCGAGGGCGTAGTCGACGGATGCCGCCGGGCGAGGCAGCTTGCCCGCCTTGCGGATCGGGATGAGGCCCACGCCCGCGGCGATGGCGGCCGCGCTGGCGAGGATGAAGCCGCGCGCCTCGATGCCGGCGATCACGTCGAACTGACCGGCGAAGGGCTCGATGATCGCCTCGGTCGTCACGCGGAGGGCCTCGGCGTCGGCGAGGAGCGGCGTGATGTCGCGGAAGATGATGCCCGGCTGCGGGTAGTCCGGAACGTTGCGGATCAGGGCTTCGGCGCGGACGAGGGCGGGGGAGAGCGTGGCTTCGGGCACTGCCCAAGGGTACCCCGCGCCGTTGGGTTGACTTCGTGGGAGCGCTCCCATAGAGTGACTGCTCAGTGCGTGGGAGCGCTCCCACGACTTCCCGAAGCACCACACACCGCACGACCACCACAAAGGAGTGAACTGTGAACACACGTGCCCGCCAGCGGATCCTCGTGACTGCCGCCCTGGCATCCGTCTCCGCTCTCGCCCTCGCCGGCTGCTCCGGCAGCACCGGCGATGCCCCCGAAGGAAGCGCCGACGAGGAGGTCACGCTGACCGTCACCACCTTCGGCACCTTCGGCTACGAAGATCTCTACAAGGAGTATGAGAAGGCGCATCCGAACGTCAAGATCGAGGCGACCAACATCGACACCGGCGGCAACGCCCGCACCGATGCCTTCACCAAGATCGCCGCCGGCTCCGGCCTCAGCGACGTCGTCGCGATCGAGGAAGGGTGGCTCGGCGCGATCATGGATGTCTCCGACACCTTCGTCGACCTGCGCGACTACGGCATCGAGGACCGCAAGGCCGACTGGGTCGACTGGAAGTACGGTCAGGCGACCGATGCCGAAGGCCGCGTCATCGGCTATGGCACCGACATCGGCCCGAGCGGTATCTGCTACAACGGGGCCGCATTCGAGGCTGCCGGTCTCCCGAGCGACCGCGAGTCCGTCGCCGAGCTGCTGAACGGCGACTGGGAGAACTACTTCCAGGTGGGTGCCGACTACACCGCGAAGACGGGCAAGGCCTGGTACGACCACTCCGGCTTCGTCTGGAACGCCATGGTCAACCAGCTCGACGAGGGCTACTACACGACAGACGGCGAGCTGAACGTCGAGGACAACGCCGAGCTCAAGGAGCGCTTCGAACTGCTGGGTGCCGCGACCGAAGGCGGTCAGTCCGCCGCGCAGACGGCGTGGGACTGGAACGGCGGCAAGTCGTTCGTCGACGGTACCTTCGCCACCTTCGTCTGCCCGGGCTGGATGCTGGGCGTCGTGCAGGGTCAGGTCGAGGCAGGCGGCGGCGACGCTTCCACCGGATGGGACTTCGCCGACGTGTTCCCCGGGGGTGCGGCCAACTGGGGCGGGGCATTCCTCTCGGTTCCGGAGACCTCGCAGCACAAGAAGGCGGCCGCCGAGCTCGCCGACTGGCTGACGCAGCCCGAGCAGCAGGTGAAGCAGTCCGCCGCGGCCGGCAACTTCCCGTCGACGATCACGGCGCAGGAGACGCTCGCCGAGGAGGCGACGCCGAATCCGTTCTTCAACGACGCTCCGACCGGTGCGATCCTCGCCGAGCGCGCCAAGGGCGTCGTCGCCCAGTTCAAGGGTGCGGATGACTCGGTCATCCAGGAGAACGTCTTCGGCCCGGCTCTGAGCAGCCTCGACCGTGGCGAGACCGACACGCAGGGCGCCTGGGACCAGGCCATCGGTCTGCTGAACGATCTCGTCGGCTGACATCCCCTTCCGGTCGCAGTTCCTGTCGCCTCCACCCCACGGCGGGCGACAGGAACTGCGACCGGAACTCCTCGGAACCCCGGGACAAGGACACACCATGACACTCACCGCCCCGCCCGCGGAGCAGCAGCGCGCCGTATCCGCGGCGTCGGATGCTCCGCCGAAGCGCTCCTGGCGCCATCGCGTCTCGCGATTCGACCAGAATGCCTCGCCGTACCTCTACATCTCGCCGTTCTTCCTGCTGTTCGGGCTGGTCGGCCTGTTCCCGCTGCTCTACACCGTCTGGGTGGCCGTGCACGAGTGGGATCTGCTCAAGGGCGAGGGCGATTTCGTCGGGCTCGGCAACTTCGTCGAGATCCTCGGCGATACGATGTTCTGGAACTCGATCGGCAACACCCTGAGCATCTTCCTGCTCTCCGCGATCCCGCAGCTGGCTGTGGCCCTGGTGATCGCGTACCTCCTCGACCGCGGACTGCGGGCTCCGACCTTCTGGCGCATGAGCGTGCTCATCCCGTTCGTGGTCACCCCGGTCGCGGTCGCCATCATCTTCTCGAGCATCTTCAACGAGGCCGACGGCCTCGCCAACAACCTGCTCAACCTCATCGGCATCGCCGACCAGGAGTGGAAGCACAACACCGCCCTGTCGCATATCGCGATCGCGGTCATGGTGAACTTCCGCTGGACCGGATACAACGCCCTCATCCTCCTCGCCGCGATGCAGGCCGTGCCGCGCGACCTGTACGAGTCGGCTGCCCTCGACGGGGCCGGTGCCGCTCGTCGCTTCTTCTCGATCACGATCCCGACGATCCGTCCTACCCTGATCTTCGTCATCATCACGGCGACCATCGGCGGACTGCAGATCTTCGCCGAGCCGCGCCTGTTCGACGTGTCGACGGCCGGCGGCATCGGCGGCAGCGACCGGCAGTTCCAGACGACCGTGCTGTTCCTGTGGGAGCTCGCTTTCTTCCGGCGGAACCTCGGCGAGGCCTCGGCGGTCGCCATCCTGCTGTTCCTGCTGATCGTCGCCATCGGCGTGATCAACTTCCTGATCTCCCGGCGCATCTCCACCGGAGACGCTCCGAAGAACCGCGCGGCCCGGCGCCGCGCCCACACCGCCGCCACCACAGCCGCCGCGGCCACGACGCTCGCCATCACGACCGAGGAGAGCGCGCGATGACCGCCACCCAGGCGCTGAGCGTCCCCGAGAAGATCCGCCGTCGCCGGAGCACATCGTCCGGCACCGCCGGCATCGGCAGCCGTCCCGGCTTCCTCACGTACGGGCTGCTGGCCGCATTCATCATCGGCAGCGTGTATCCGCTGTGGTGGTCGGTCGTGGTCGCGAGCGGTACGAACGCCACCCGCGGTGAGACGCTGCCCCTGATCCCCGGCGGCAACTTCTTCACCAACGCGGCCCAGGTGTTCGACGCGATCCCGTTCTGGTTGGCGCTGGGCAACTCCTTCCTCATCTCGGGCATCATCACCGTCTCGGTCGTCACGTTCTCGACGCTCGCCGGCTACGCGTTCGCGAAGCTCCGGTTCAAGGGCCGAGAGGGTCTGATGATCTTCGTGATCGCGACCATGGCGATTCCGACGCAGCTGGGCATCATCCCGCTGTTCATGCTGATGCGCGAGCTCGGGTGGACGGGCTCCATCGGAGCCGTCATCGTGCCGACGCTCGTCACCGCGTTCGGCGTCTTCTTCATGCGGCAGTATCTGGTCGACGTGATCCCGGACGAGCTGATCGAGGCCGCCCGCATGGACGGCGCGAACCAGTTCCGCACCTTCCTCACGGTCGGGATCCCCGCAGCACGACCCGCCATGGCGATCCTCGGACTCTTCACCTTCATGACGGCCTGGACCGACTACCTCTGGCCGCTCATCGTGCTCTCCCCGCAGAACCCGACCCTGCAGACGGCGCTCAGCCAGCTGCAGTCGGGGTACTACATCGACTACTCGATCGTGCTCGCCGGCGCGGTGCTCGCGACCCTCCCGCTGCTCGTGCTCTTCGTGATCGCGGGTCGCCAGCTGGTCAGTGGCATCATGGCGGGCGCGGTGAAAGGATGACCCCTATGACCCGCTCCTTCCCCGAGAACTTCCTCTTCGGCGCCGCGACCGCCGCCTACCAGATCGAGGGTGCGGCGTTCGAGGACGGGCGCACAGCATCGATCTGGGATGCTTTCGCCCGCGTACCCGGTGCCGTGATCGGTGCCGAGAACGGCGATGTCGCCTGCGACCACTACCACCGGTATCCGCAGGACGTCGCTCTCATGAAGCAGCTCGGCCTGCAGACGTATCGGTTCTCGACCTCCTGGTCGCGGGTGCGCCCCGACGGCGGAGCCGTCAACGCGGCGGGCGTCGACTTCTACGAACGCCTGGTCGACGAACTGCTCGCCGCCGACATCCTGCCCTGGCTGACGCTGTATCACTGGGACATGCCCCAGGCGCTGCAGGATGCCGGTGGCTGGACGAACCGCGACACGGTCGACCGCTTCCTCGAGTACGCGGGCACCATGCACGATGCGCTCGGCGACCGGGTGAACGTGTGGACCACGCTGAACGAGCCGTGGTGTTCGTCGTTCCTCTCTTATACAGCGGGGGAGCACGCGCCGGGGCACACCAGCATCGCGGAGGGGCTGCTCGCCTCGCACCATCTGCTGCTCGCGCACGGCAAGACCGTGCAGGAGCTCCGCGGACGCGATGCCTCGCTCAACCTCGGCATCACCCTGAACCACACGGTCGCCGATCCCGCCGACCCGCAGAACCCTGCCGACGTCGATGCCGCTCGTCGCGTGGACGGGCAGTTCAACCGCTGGTTCCTCGATCCGATCTACCGGGGCAGCTACCCGGCCGACATCGTCGACGACATCCGGGCGGTCGACGCCGACGCGGTCGCGCAGTTCGAGGCTGCGGTCCACGACGACGACCTCGAGATCATCTCGCAGCACATCGACACCCAGGGCGTGAACTACTACCACGGCGACTTCGTGTCGGGCACGGCCCCGGTCGAGGGTCCCGTCTCCGCGGAACCCGAGACCGAGCGCGTGGGGCGCAGCCCGTATCCGTCGAGTGACGGCATCCACCCGGTCGAGCGCGGTCTGCCGCGTACCGCGCAGAACTGGGAGGTGCAGCCCGAGGGACTCACCCGCGTGCTGCAGCGGGTCTGGACCGAATACGCCGAACCAGCCGGCACCGTGCTCTACATGACCGAGAACGGCGCCGCGTACGACGACGTCGTCGTGGTCGAAGAGGGCGAGACGCGGGTGCACGACGCCGACCGCACCGAGTTCCTTCGGCTGCACCTGGGCGCGGTGCTCGATGCCGCAGAAGCGGGTGTCGACGTCCGCGGATACTTCTACTGGTCGCTGTTCGACAACTTCGAGTGGGCGTGGGGTTACGACAAGCGCTTCGGCATCGTGCGTGTCGACTACGACACCCAGGTGCGCACGCTCAAGGACTCGGGTCGGGAGTACGCCCGCATCATCGGTACCCGCGCGCTCTGATCCGGGCGTCGGGGATAGTCTGGCCGCATGACGCGTGTGTGGCTCACGCCGTGGGAATGGGCGTGCTGCGGAGACCCTTTCGAGATCGGCGACGAGGTCGACTTCGGCATCCGGTCGCGTGATCCGGAGGTCCTGGTCGACGAACTGGGGGTGGAGTTGACCGGCACCGTCGATGCGCTGGAGTCGCACCACGAAGAGGAGTACGCGGATCGGGTTCGCGGCAGAGTCGTCGCGGTGCACGAGGTCAGTCGGGAAGTGGTTGAGCGCAGGTTCGAGTACTTCGTGGACCCGTTCGCACGGGCCCGGCCGTCCGGCAGGCTGCAGCTTCCGGATGGTGTGTCCGCGGGGGCGAGGTTGTCGCGGCAAGGGTCCAGCATCGAACGGGTGCCCGGCTCGACCCGACTGTCGTCCGTCGGAGGAATCCCGGTCGCGGCCGTCGAGCATCACCGGCCGCCCACCCGGCCCGCGGATGCCGAGGAGCGCCGCCGCCAACGGGTCGGGTGGCTCGTCGACGTCGAGGAGACCCCGCCCGCCCCTCGAATCGCGTGAATGGTCGTATCCGGGGCCGAGATGCGACCATTTGCGCGACTCGGAGCGAGAGCGTCGGCACAGCACCCGCAGACCGGTGAGAATAGGGCGATGGAAGAGTGCGTACGCTGATGTCGCCCCGAGCGACCATCGAAGAAGTGGCATCCACTGCGGGTGTCTCCCGGTCGACCGTGTCGCGGGTCGTGAACGGGTCGACGGCCGTGAGTCCGGAGGCCTTGGCCGCCGTGCGCGCCGCGATCGACGAGCTGAACTACGTGCCCAACCGGGCCGCGCGGTCGCTGGCGTCACGCCAGACCCACGCCATCGCGCTGATCGTGCCGGAGGACACCACGCGCTTCTTCGGTGATCCGTTCTTCGCGGCCATCGTCGCCGGCATCACCGGGGCGCTCGGGGGTTCCGACTACCTGCTCAACCTTCTCATCGCGAGCGATGATCCCGGCGACAAGATGACCAGCTTCGTGCGCAACGGCGGCGTCGACGGCGCGCTGATCGTGTCGCACCACACGAGCGATGCGTTCATCGACCGGATCGCGGATGCGGTGCCGGTCGTCTACGGCGGGCGTCCGGTTCGTCGGCGCGAAGGCGACTACGTCGTCGACGTCGACAACGTCGCGGGAGCGAGGAACGCCACCCGTCGGCTCATCGACATCGGCCGCACGCGCATCGCGACGATCTCGGGTCCGCTGACGATGGTCGCCTCGCAGGACCGCGTGCAGGGATTCCGTGCCGCTCTGACGGATGCCGGACTCACCCCCTCCGCGGAGGAGGAGGGCGACTACACCGAGGCGAGCGGAGCCGAAGCCGCCAGACGGCTCCTCGATGGCGGACGCCCGGACGCGATCTTCGTCGCGAGCGACCTGATGGCACGGGGCGCACTGACGGCGCTGCGCGCGGCGGGGGTGCGGGTGCCCGAGGACATCGCCGTGGTCGGCTTCGACGACTCCTCGGTCGCCGTCACGACCGATCCGCCACTGACGACGATGCGCCAGCCGATGTACGCGCAGGGTGAGGCCATGGCGCGGGTGCTGCTGTCGCGTCTCGCGGGCGAGGAACCGCCGACGACGACGATCCTGCCGACGGAGCTCGTGGTCCGGGCCTCCGCCTGATCCCCGCCTTCCGGAGCGGTCCCGTCGACCTGAGGAGGAACACGGATGCGCCCCTGGCGCCCCCTCCGGGCCAGGCACGCACCCGTGCGTCTGTGTCGCACGGCCTCGGACCGGGGCCGTGCACGGCTGAACAGGTCAGCCGAAGAGAGATGCGAGCAGATCACCGCCGAACAGGGAGAAGGCGGTAAGCCCTGCCGACAGCAGCAGCACCGCGGCCGTGCCGGCGACTGCGAAGACCGAGATGCCGCGGCCACCGAGTCGCTGACCGCGCAGTCCGACCGCCACCCCCGCTCTGGCGGCGATGCCGCCGGCATGGTCGTCGCGGTACAGCTCGGTGCGTGCGGCGAAGCGACGGTGGAACTCCTCGGCGAGGGTGACGGCGGCGGCCATCGTCTCGGCGCGGTCGAAGCGCGTGCGGGACGGCAGGTAGACGTAGAGGCGATCCGAGACGAGTTCGATCTCGGCGCCGGAGCCGAGATCGAGAACTCGGGCCATCAGGTCGGGCGTGAAGATGTAGAGAGCGTCCTGCTGATAGCCCTCCGGCACGATGAGGCGGAACGTCTTCGCGAACTCGCCTTCCAGATCCAGCCGGGCGGCGCCCCGGCCGAGGCCCAGCGTGGGGACGATGCTGCGCGTGCGGTTGGCGAGCACGATGTGTGGAACGGATGCCGGCAGCGGCAGCTCGATGAAGGCGAACGGCCGCTGGATCGTCGCGCGTTCCTGTCCGTGTGACACCGAATGATGTGTGCCGAGCTCGAACGGCATCCGCTCGTCGTCGCAGGCGACGACCGCACGCTCGCGTCCGTGCGCGACCCGGGTGAACGCGGCGCCGGGGCGGCGGGTGCGCTCGAGCGCGTCGGCGTACGCCCACCCGTTCTGCCAGGCGAACGCGGCGATCTTCACCCGGCGGCTCAGTCCGACGGCCCACCAGACGAAGCCCGCGGCGGCGAGTGCGGTGTATCCGATCACGAACACCCCGAGGATCGGCGCGACCGCCAGGATGTCGCCGCGTCCGAGGAACCACAGGCCGGTCAGCATCGTCGCAGCGAACAGCAGCACGACCACGAGGACGACCAGGAAGCGGCGATGCGGCGGGGTCCTGCAGACGCGCTCGTAGGTGAGGATGTCGCCGAGCCCCGCGCTTCGTCGCAGCGGTTCCAGGTCGACGGCTACAGGCTCCACGACAGCGTCGCCCAGGGGCCGTTGCGCTTCGCGGTCGTCGCAGCCTGGAAGTCGGACCAGCCGTCGCCGAACTTCTCGAACGACTTCTCGTCGACGTTGCCGTCCGACCAGTGCATGACGCGACCCACGATGTAGCTCAGACCGAAGTCGATCCACGACGTGAACGCCGGACGCCCTTCCTCATTGATGCGGTGGATGATCTCCCGCGCCTCCGCGACGTCGCCGTGTCCCAGCGCGACGCCCCAGGTCGTCATCGCGACGGCCTGGCCGAGCGCGTAGCCGTCGAGCGCCCGCACGAAGACGTCGGGAGTGACGATGTCCTTTCCGACGCGCTTGCGCACCTGCGCCTCGGAGTACTCGATCGAGGTGACGAAGGTGCGCGCGTCGCGCTTGTCCCCGCCCTCCTGCACGATCGCAGCCAGCCATTCCTTGGCCTTCGGGGTGCGGCCGAGACGGTCGGCGAGGTCCGAGCGGACCGCGAGGTACAGCATCCACATCTCGCGGCGGCGGCGCACCGTGACCAGGCGGTCGATGTTCGCCAGCCACTCCTCCCGGGTGTGCACGCCCCACTGGTCGACGAGCACCTTCTTCTCGCGGTCGCCGAGGATCGAGGCGGTCGGGTCGTTCCAGTAGCCGGAGGGCAGGTTCACGATCTGCAGGAATCCGAGAGCGATCTCGTCGGCCTCGACACCGGTGGCGGGGTGATCGGGCGAGGCCTTGACCTTCGCGGCGGGGAGGATCCAGATCACGAGGAAGAACAGCACCACCGCGCCGACGATCGCCCAGGCCCACCATTGGCCGATCAGCCAATCGAAGATCGAGGTCACGCTGTTGAAATCGACGCTCGCGAAAGAGTGCATTGATGCTCCTGGGGAGGGGTGAATCCGTGGTTGTTCATAGATTGAACAACCATTCAGTGAGTAATCTATACGGCGGGGGGACGATTCGGAAAGACAGGCCGGCGGGACTCAGGAGGTGGATGCCACGTGGCACGCTCCGACGAGCAGAACCGGCTGGCCCGAGAACGCGCCAGGGAGAACATCCTGCAGGCGGCCATCGAGGCGTTCAGTGAACGAGGTGTCGCGGGCGCGAGCATCGCCGAGATCACGAAGCGGGCCGGCGTCGCCCAGGGGCTCGTGAACTACCACTTCGGCGGCAAGGACCAGCTCGTGGCCGCCGTCATCGACCGGTGGTTCGAGACCGTGCTCGGCTTCGCTCGCGTCGAGGGCACTCCCGACGAGATGCTCGCCGCCGTGATCGACGGAGCACTCACCGCGACCGCCTACGCGATACCGCTCCAGCGGGCCGTCCTGGCGATGCAGCAGCAGCCGGCCACGCATCGACTCTTCGCCGAGTCGGAGGCGCGACACGAGGCGGGGGCGACGGCGGCGGAGGATGCGGTGCGCGACCTGTTCCGTGCGCGAGGCGCGGAGGATCCCGCCCTCGAGGAGGTCATGCTCCGCAGCACGATCGAGGGCGTCTTCGTGAAGTCCGCCGTCTTCGGCGACACCTATCCGCTCGAGGAGGCGCGGCGCTGGATGTTCCGCCGATACGGTCTCCCGGAACCGGAGGGGCCCATCGCTCCCCCCGCCCCGCTCCGCGACGGGGAGCCGCGTCCGCGGGCGACGAGCGCCCTGAGCCAGGCTGAACAACTGTCCGGCACGTCCTCCTGACGAGCCGGACAGGAGCGGGGCCCGGTCGAGAACGACCGGGCCCCGCTGATTCGAAGCGCTGGACTGCGTCAGTTTCCGTAGAGTGCGACGACGCCGGCGGTGTCGACGCTCGTCATCGACAGGTCGTCGGAGGATCCGTTGCACTGGGGATAGTGCATGATCGACGAGGAGTCGTAGGGCGTCAGCGGACGCCAGTTGGTGTCCTCGAAGCAGGTCCCGGCTTCGGGGCGGGTGTGTTCGTGGCGGAAGCCGAGGACGTGGCCGAGCTCATGGCCGATGACGTTCGTCGGAGTCCAGGACGAACCGGGGGTCCAGATCGAGTCGTCGATGAGGACGTTCTGCAGGCGCGGCGCCGTGCTCGGGAAGAATGCCCGGGCGATGTACTGCGTGGTCTGCACCGGCTCGACCGAGAACAGGACGGCTTCGTTGCGCGTCGTGCAGTTCGCGTCGGCGCTGCTGTCGTAGATGAAGTCGATCTTCGACGACGCGGCTTCCCAGAGGGCGGCACCGCCCGCCATCGCATCCACGACGTCGGCATGACGTGCGCCGAACGCCGTGCTGACACAGTAGGTGAGGGTGCTCACTAGTGCGTCCGACCACTTGTCGTCGACGCTGTTCACCGTGTTGACGACGAGGCCGTTGGTCACGGGGTCGGCACCGAGGAGCTGTTCGTAGAACGACCGGAGCTCTTCCTGGTCGGAGATCACCTCGTCGCCGTTGACGACATAGGCGCCGTCGAAGTCTCGGTAGGTTGACGCCTCGAACTCCTGGAAGGTGGGGATGTCGTCGGCGTCGGGCACGGAGTTCGCGGCAGCGGGGATGACCGTGCCGAGGCAGAGCGCAGCAGCCGCGGTAGCGGCGAACGCCAGTTTTCTCGTGAGTCGCAAGGTAATGGTCCTTTTCGATCTGAACGATTCCGCGCGCCCCCTCGGCACGCGGCCTCCGGCGTGAGGGGCGGGCAACTCTGCGCCGCCGATCCTGCCGAAGTCCGCTCACGGTAAGCACGACGCTTCGGAGACGGCAAGGCTTCTCCCGGCGCGCTCATAGATTTCTGCACTCAGGTCAGAAATACCGAACGCTGGTCTGGAAGAAGGTGCCCGTGTCCCCTCGCGAGACGTCAGGGGTCAGGAGCGCCCCATGCGGGCGAAAGCCCCCAGCACGCTGCGCTCGGATGCGGTGAGGTAGCGCTCGAGTTCGTCGGCGGCCGCCTCGGGGCCACGTTCGAGGAGCGCTGTGAGCACGGCGCGATTCCGGCGGACGAACGGCTCGTGCAGCGACTTCGGCTGGTCGATCTCGAGGAAGACGAGGCGGAGCTCTGCGGCGACGTCGCGATAGGTGCGGGCGAGTCGGGCGCTGTCGGCGAGGGCGACGATCGCGTCGTGGAAGGCCATGTTCGCGCTGCCGATCCGTCGCCAGTCCTCGTGGGGCAGCTGATCCTCGGCTTCCGCGAGAGCCTCGCGCATGAGCTGCACGGCGGGATGCTCGGGCTCGGACTGCCGCAGAGCTGCGCACTCGATCACCCGGCGCGCGCGATAGATGTCGATCACGTCCGCGATGGTCGGCGAGGCCACCGAGACACCGCGGTGCGGGATGTGCTCGACGAGGCCCTGTTCGGCGAGCACCCGGAAGGCTTCACGCAGCGTGTTGCGAGACACGTCGAACTGCTCGGCGAGGGCCGACTCCGACAGACGCGACCCCGGGGCGAAGTCGCCGTCGATGATGCGCTGACGGAGCACGTCGGCGAGCACGCCCTGGTGGTTCATGCCTTCATCGTAGGCGGCGGGGCGCGTGGATCGTCTGCGGAGGGCCCGCTGGAATCACACGAAGGCAACGTCGCTGTAGCACGACGGAAACATGATTGTTGAACAATCGAGAACGATCCGTTCTACACTGAGTGTCTATCGACACCCACCAACGACGATGGGAATCCCCGCATGTCCGAGCAGTCCACCGCCTCCCTCTCCCCGGAAGACGAGGCTCGCCTCTCTTCCGCCAAGAAGCGCGCAGGCCGCAGCGCCGTCATCGGCGCGATCTTCCTCATGGCCACCAGCGCCATCGGCCCCGGATTCATCACCCAGACCGCCACGTTCACCGCGACGATGGGGGCGGCGTTCGCGTTCGCGATCCTCGTCTCGATCCTCGTCGACATCGCGGTGCAGCTGAACGTCTGGCGCATGATCACGTCCTCCGGCAAGCGCGCGGGGGAACTCGCGAACAGCGCCATCCCGTTCTCCGGCCACCTGATCGCCGTGCTCGTCGTGATCGGCGGGCTGGCATTCAACATCGGCAACATCGCCGGTGGTGGGCTCGGACTGAACGCGCTGCTCGGCATCGACCCCAAGCTCGGCGGCATCGTGACCGCGGCGCTCGCGATCATCATCTTCCTCGTGAAGAAGGCGGGACCGGTGATGGACATCGTGCTGGTCGTGCTCGGTGTCGCCATGATCGTGATGACCGTGATCGTGGCCGTCATCGCCCAGCCGCCGATCGGCGAGGCGCTGCGCCAGACGTTCGTCCCCGACGAACTGAACTTCGCCACCATCACGACGATCGTCGGCGGAACGGTCGGCGGGTACATCACCTACTCCGGTGCCCACCGCTACCTCGACTCCGGACACGTCGGCCCCGAACACGCCGGCCCCGTGATGCGCGCCGCGACCAACGGCATCCTCGTCACCGGCATCATGCGCTACGTGCTGTTCCTCGCGATCCTCGGCGTCGTGGCCTCGGGCGTCACGCTCGACCTCTCCGGCCAGGGCGCGAACCCGGCCGGCCAGGCGTTCGGCGCGGTGCTCGGCGACGCCGGTCTCCGCATCTTCGGCGCGATCTTCTGGGCCGCCGCGATCAGCTCGGTCATCGGCGCGGCGTACACCTCGGCGACCTTCCTCTCCACCTTCACCAAGAAGCTCAAGGGCGGTTGGCCGCTGCAGCTCGCGACCGTCGCCTTCATCGTCGTGTCGCTGGCGGTGTACCTGTCGATCGGCACGGCGCCGGCCGCGATCCTCGTCTTCGTCGGTGGGTTCAACGGCCTGATCCTGCCCATCGGGCTCACGGTGTTCATGTACATCGGCTGGTTCCGCCGTGATCTGCTCGGCTCGAAGAAGTACCCGATGTGGTTGCTCATCGCCGGTACGCTCGTGACGCTGCTCACCTGGTACATGGGGATCGTCTCGGTCGGTCCCATCTTCGCCTTCCTCGGAATCGGAGCGTGATCGCATGACGTCGATCGACCTGAACTCGGACCTCGGCGAGAACGTCCCGGGCCGCATCGTCAGCGACGACGCGAGCATGCTGCGGCTCGTCACCAGTGCGAACGTGTCGTGCGGCTTCCATGCCGGCAGCCCCGAGGGCATCCGCGAGACGCTCGCCGCCGCGGTGCAGGGCGGCGTCGTGATCGGCGCGCACCCCGGCTACCGCGACTACGAGAACTTCGGGCGGACCAAGGTCGACATCGACTCGGCCACCCTGCAGGCCCACGTCGAGTACCAGCTCGGGGCGCTCATCGGGCTCGCCGCCGCGGTCGGCGGACGGGTCTCGTACGTCAAGCCGCACGGGGCGCTGTACAACACGATCGCGCGCGATGTACGGCAGTCGAAAGACGTCGTGGCGGCGATCCGCGCGATCGATCCGAGCCTGGTACTGCTGGGGCTCTCCGGCGGCGTCGTGCTCGATGTCGCCGAGCGCGCAGGCCTCGAGGTCGCGGCCGAGGCGTTCGCGGATCGCGCGTATCAGCCGGACGGGCAGCTCGTGTCGCGCACCGAGGCAGGGGCCGTGCTGCACGATCCGGCCGCGGTCGCGGAGCGCATGGTGCGCCTCGCCGCCGACGGCGTGATCCGTGCGATCGACGGCACCGACGTTCCCGTGGTCGCCCAGTCGATCTGCGTGCACGGGGACAGCCCCGGCTCGGTCGCGATGGCCGCAGAGACCAAGCGGATGCTGCAGGACGCCGGCATCACGATCGCGCCGTTCGCGGGCTCGCGATGACGAAAACGGAGCTCCTTCTCTGATGCGCATCCTCACGGCCTCCGATCACGCCCTTCTCGTCGAGGCGGCAGACCTCGATGAGGCGATGCGCCTGAACCTCGCCTGGGAAGGGCGGTCCGGCATCGTCGAGCGCATCCCCGGCGCTCGTACCGTGCTCGTGCGCTTCGATCCGCTCCGGATCTCCGCGGCCGAACTCGCGGCCTCGCTCGCGGCGACCGAGATCGACACCGCGCACCTGCCGGGCACCGGCGAGGTCACGGTGCCCGTGCGGTACGACGGCGAAGACCTCGACGAGGCGGCATCCCTGCTGGGTGTGTCGGCGGAGGAGCTCGTGAACCGGCACCTCGCTGCGGACTGGCGGGTCGCGTTCTCAGGGTTCGCCCCCGGATTCGGCTACGTGGTGAGCAGCGACCCCCTGTTCGACGTGCCCCGCCGCTCCTCACCGCGCACGCGCGTGCCCGCCGGATCGGTCGCGCTCGCCGGACAGTTCACCGGGGTGTACCCGCGCGAGAGTCCTGGTGGCTGGCAGCTCATCGGGCGCACCGACGCCGTGATGTGGGACATCGACCGGAATCCTCCGGCACTGCTCTCCCCGGGCACGACGGTGCGGTTCGAGCAGGTGCGCGAGGCGGCTCGGCTGGACGCTGCGGGGCTGGACCGAAACGGAGACGTTCCGGCGCACGCCCGGCGCGTCGCGGAGCGACCCGCCGCAGCCGACGCTGATCGTCTGCGTTTCGGAACCGGACGAACGGATGCCGCCGTCGAGGTCGTCCGCCCCTCGCTGCAGCTGCTGGTGCAGGATGCCGGGCGCCCGGGCTATGCGGCATTGGGGGTCTCGGCATCCGGGGCCGCAGACCGTCGGGCCATGCGCGAGGCGAACCGTGCCGTCGGCAATGAGTCGACGGCCGCTGTGCTCGAGAGTGTCGGAGGTGCGGTGCTGCGATTCCGCGGAGCCGGCGTCGCCGCGGTCACGGGCGCCGTCGGTACGCTCACCCTGACCGAGGTGCGCGGCGACGTCCGTTCCCTCCTGCACGGCGAGCCGTTCGCCACGGTCGACGGCGACGAGCTGACCCTCGCCCATCCGGACCGGGGGCTCCGCTACGTCGTCGCCGTCCGCGGCGGACTCGACGCGGCGCCGGCACTGGGCAGCCGTGCGGGGGATACCCTGGCCGGACTCGGGCCCGAGCCGCTGGCGGCCGGAGCCGTCATCCGCATCGGCGATGACGCGCTGTCCCCGGTTCAACCCGGGGCTCTGCCGCGCGAGCTTCCCGCACCCGGAGAGCTCGTCGAGCTCGAGATCACCCTCGGCCCACGTGAAGACTGGTTCACGGCTGCGGCCCTCGCGACGCTCACCGGCCAGGAGTGGACCGTCACGCCGCGCTCCGATCGTGTCGGCATCCGGCTTCAGGGTGAGGTGCCTCTGGAGCGCGCGCTCGGAGGCGAACTGCCGAGCGAGGGCGCCGTCACCGGGGCGATCCAGGTGCCGCCCGACGGACAGCCGGTCCTGTTCCTGCCCGACCACCCGCTCACCGGCGGATACCCCATCATCGGTGCACTCACCGACCGCAGCCTCGACCTCGCGGGTCAACTGGCTTCGGGCGTGCGCCTTCGTTTCACCGTCAAGGAGTCCTCATGACCACCGTGTCGACCGTGCCGACCACGCAGAGGGTCCTGATCGCGAATCGCGGGGAGATCGCGGTGCGCGTCATCCGCGCCTGCGCCGAAGCCGGATACACGTCGGTCGCGGTCTACGCCGATCAGGATGCCGACGCCCTGCACGTGCGCCTGGCCGACGAGGCCGTGGGCCTTGGTGGCACCACGGCGGCCGACACGTACCTGTCCGTCGATGCGTTGCTCGCCGCCGCGCGGCAGTCGGGCTCGACCGCGGTGCACCCCGGCTACGGCTTCCTGTCGGAGAGCGCCGCGTTCGCGCGGGCCGTGGAGGATGCCGGGCTGATCTGGATCGGTCCGACGCCCGAGAGCATCGACGCACTCGGCGACAAGATGACCGCACGCCGGATCGCCCAGCAGGTGGGGGCGCCGCTGGCCGCAGGTACCGATGAGCCGCTCGCCGGCCCGGAGGAGGCGGTGGCGTTCGCCGAGCAGCACGGACTCCCGATCGCGATCAAGGCCGCGTTCGGCGGAGGCGGGCGCGGCCTGAAGGTCGTGCGCGAGCTGGCCGAGGTCGCCGAGGCCTTCGACGCGGCCACCCGTGAGGCGATCGCGGCCTTCGGTCGGGGCGAGTGCTTCGTGGAGCGCTTCCTCGAGAGCCCCCGGCACATCGAGGTGCAGGTGCTCGGGGACGGGCTCGGCGGTGTCGTGGTGGTCGGCGATCGCGACTGCTCGATGCAGCGTCGCAACCAGAAGCTCATCGAAGAGGCGCCGGCGCCGGGACTGTCCGCCGAACAGCGGTCGCGGTTCCATGATGCAGCGCGGTCGATCTGCGCCGAGGTGCGGTATCGCGGGGCCGGCACGGTGGAGTTCCTGCTCGCGGCGGACGGCACCATCTCGTTCCTCGAGGTGAACACCCGCCTCCAGGTGGAGCACCCGGTCACCGAGGCGGTCACCGGGATCGACCTGGTGCGCGAGCAGTTCCGCATCGCGTTCGGGGAGGGTCCGTCGATCGTGGAGACCCCTGCGCCCCAGGGCCACGCCTTCGAGTTCCGGATCAACGCCGAAGACCCGGGTCGTGGTTTCCTGCCCTGTCCGGGTCGTGTCGAGCGGCTGAGGATCCCCGGCGGCCCCGGCGTGCGCTGGGACAGCGGGATCGAAGAGGGCGACGTCGTACAGCCGGCCTTCGACTCTATGATCGCCAAGCTGATCGTGCATGCCGGGTCCCGCGACGCGGCCCTCGTGCGCGCGCGTCGGGCGCTGCGCGAGCTCGCCGTCGAGGGCCCGGCGACGGTCATCCCGTTCCACGTGCGCGCGCTCGACGACGCGGCCTTCGCCACGGCGACGTTCGCCGTGCACACGCAGTGGATCGAGAGCGCCCTGCTCCCGAAGCTCGAGACGCAGTCACGGCCTGCGGCGGTCCCGGATGCCGCTCTGCAGCGCTTCCCCGTCGAGATCGACGGACGGCGGGTCACGCTCGGCCTGCCTGCGGCGCTGCTGGCGGGATTCGGTCGACCGGTGGATGCTGCGCCGGCAGCGCCCACGGCCGATCCGACCGAGCTGCGTTCGCCGATGCCCGGCACTCTCGTGCGCTGGCTCGTCGACGACGGTGCCGACGTCGCGGAGGGCGACCCGGTTGCGGTCCTCGACGCGATGAAGATGGAGACCACGGTGAACGCCCACCGCGCCGGCGCACTGTCGCAGCGTGCAGAGTTGTCAGCGATGATCGCGGCGGACGGGGTGCTCGCGGTCATCGACTGACGCTCGACCGTGCGAGAACGCAGAGATCCCGGATGCCTCGCGAGAGGCATCCGGGATCTTCGTCTGTGCGCGGCGCGACCTACTCGGGGTCGCCGCCGAGCGGGCCGACCGCCTCGAGCGGCTTCGGGTCGTCGGCGCCGGTCTTGCGCAGGCGGGCGATGAGGTTGCCCAGGTGGTAGATCAGGATCGCCGCGACCGTGGCGATGACGATGCCGCCGAGTTCGAAGCCGGAGGCCTCGTCCTTGATCATGAATCCGCCGACCGCCATGATCAGCGCGACGGCCGCCGTGTACTGGTTGACCGGGCGTGAGAAGTCGACGCGGTTGTCGACCCAGATCTTGATGCCGATGACGCCGATCAGGCCGTACAGTGCCGTCGTCACGCCACCGAGCACGCCGGCGGGCACCGAGTTGATGACCTCGCCGAACTTGGGGGAGAGGCTGAGCAGGATCGCCGCTGCGCCGGCCACCCAGTAGGCGGCGGTCGAATAGACGCGCGTGGATGCCATCACGCCGATGTTCTCACCGTACGTCGTGGTGCCCGAACCGCCGAAGAAGCCGGCCAGGGTCGTCGAGACGCCGTCCGCGATCAGCGCCTTCCCCGTCTGCTCGTTCACGCTCGCGTCACCGGTCATGGTCGCGACGCCGCGCACGTGACCGACGTTCTCGGCGATCAGCACGAGGACGACCGGGAGGAACATCGCGAGTGCCGTGAGGGTGCCGGGCTCTGTGAAGTTCGGGAGGGTGAAGGTCGGCAGGCCCACCCAATCGGCCTTCTCGACGGCGGCGAAGTCGAGCTCACCGCGGAACGCCGCGAAGATGTACCCCGCGATGACGCCGAGGAAGATCGAGATGCGCCCGAGGAAGCCGCGGAACACGACAGCGAAGAGGATCGTGATGGCGAGGGTGAACGTCGCGGTCACAGGAGCCGCGGCGTAGTTGTTGTGGGCCGCGCCGGCGAGGTTGAATCCGATGAGCGCGACGATCGTTCCGGCGAGGACCGGCGGCAGGAAGCGGTCGACCCACTTCACTCCGACCGTGTGCACCACGACGCCGATGATCGCCAGCAGTACGCCGACCGCGACGATGCCGGCCAGCGCCGTGCCCATGTTCGCGGAGGCGGTCGCGGCGGTGACCGGGGCGATGAACGCGAACGACGAACCGAGGTAGCTGGGCAGCTTGTTGCGCGTGACCAGCAGGAACAGGATCGTGCCCACGCCGCTGAAGAGCAGCGTGGTGGCGACCGGGAATCCGGTGATGATCGGCACGAGGAAGGTCGCGCCGAACATCGCGACGACGTGCTGGAGTCCGATCGCGATCGTGGCGGGCCAGTTCAGGCGCTCGTCGGGACGGACGACGGCGCCGGGCTCGACCGTGCGGCCGTTTCCGTGCAGCTTCCACAGGGCCATGCGGGCTCCTCAAGGTTCGGGGGATGGCAGGAGTGCCGGAGCAACACTACCGATTCCTGAGTTTTCCCTGAGCGCTTCTACCATGGTGGAAGTGAGGGTAGAATGGTAGAGATGAGCCTCAACATCAAGAACGAGACGACGCACGAGCTGGTGCGACGGCTCGCGGCGCTCACCGGGCAGAGCCAGACGAGTGCGGTCGAAGATGCGGTGCGGCGGAGGCTGGCCGAGCTGGAAAGCGAGAAGGCGTCGCTCGAGGAGCGGCGGCGTTCGCGCATCGATGAGTTGATCGCGGAGGCTCATCGGCTTCCACTGAACGGTCCCACGACCGAAGAGATCCTGGCCGACATGTACGACGAGATGGGGCTGCCGCGGTGATCGTCGATTCGTCGGTGTTCTTGGCGATTCTGCTCGACGAACCGGAAGCAGCGCGGTTTCGCGAACTGTTGAAAGATCACCCGGTTGCCGTGTCGGCAGCAACGGTGGCGGAGAGCAGGATCGTCCTGCAGAGTCGGGGCGGTTCGAGGATGTGCGACATCTTCGAAGCGATCCTCATTCAGGTGGATGCTGGGGTGATCCCCGTCGACGGGGGTCAAGCGCGAGTGGCCAGCGACGCGTATCTGCGCTACGGCCGCGGCTCCGGGAGTCGCGCCCGCCTGAACTACGGCGACTGCTTCTCCTATGCGCTCGCGGTCAGTCGCGACGAGCCGTTGCTCTTCAAGGGCGACGACTTCATCCACACCGACGTGCGCCGGGTGGAGTAGGCCGATCCCGTCGGCGACCGGCCGGACGGGGCCTGACCGGCGCGAGATGGGGTGTCAGGCGCCGAGGCGGTCGATCAGCTCGCGGTAACGGTCGGCGGTGCGCGCGACCACATCGTCGGGGAGCGCCGGCGGCTCGCCCTGCTTGTCCCAGTTCGCCGCCATCCAGTCGCGCACGATCTGCTTGTCGAAGCTCGCCATCCGCTCGCTCGGCGTGGTGCCGGTGCGCCAGGCCTCCGCGTCCCAGTAGCGCGAGGAGTCGCTCGTGAGCACCTCGTCGGCCAGGCGCAGGGTGCCGTCGGCATCCGTCCCGAACTCGAACTTGGTGTCGGCGAGGATCAGGCCCTTCTGCTCCGCGATCGCCGCAGCGCGCGCGTAGATGGCGAGGGAGGTGTCGCGCAGTTCGGCCGCGCGCTCGGCGCCGACCAGCTCGACGGTGCGCTCGAACGTGATGTTCTCGTCGTGTTCGCCCATCGGCGCCTTGTAGGCCGGGGTGAACAGCGGCTCGGGCAGCCGGTCGCCGTTGTGCAGACCTCCGGGCAGCGGGATGCCGCACACGGTGCCGCTCTCCTGGTACTCCGCCCAGCCGGAACCCGTGATGTATCCGCGCACGACGCATTCGATCGGCAGCATCTCGAGCGACTGCGCGAGCATGGCGTGATCGGCCACCTCCTCCGGCAGCTCGCCCTCGGCGATGTGGTTCGGGAAGTCGGAGAGCTGCGCGAACCACCAGCGGCTCAGTCGCGTCAGCAGGGCGCCCTTGTCGGTGACGCCGGGGGAGAGCACGGTGTCGAAGGCGCTCACGCGGTCGGAGGCCACGACGAGGATGCGCGTGTCCACCGGATCCTCCGAGGCGTACAGGTCGCGGACCTTGCCCGAGTAGATGTGCCGCCAGCCGGGGATGCTCTGTGCCGTGCCTTCTGAAGGTGTGCTCACCCGCCCATTATCCCCGTTC
>NZ_PCOY01000017.1 GCF_002979475.1 Microbacterium sp. MYb62
AGGGCTGGAGTAGGGGGCGGGAGACAGGGCCGCGGGTCAGATCAGCAGATACACCGCACCGACGATCGTGAGCGCGATCACGATGCGGTCGAACACGCGCTGGTTCATGCGACGCGCGACCCGCAGGCCGAGGAGTGCGCCGATCACGACGAGCGGGGCGAGCACGGCATCCATCAGCAGCACGGGCGCCTGGAACAGCCCGAGGCCCGTGAGGAACGGCACCTTGATCACGTTGATGATCGCGAAGAACCACGCGGACGTGCCGAGGAACACCTGCACGGGCGTGCGGGTGGCCAGGAAGTACATCGACATGACCGGGCCGCCCGCGTTGGCGACCATCGTGGTGAACCCGCCGAGCGTGCCGTAGGCGGCCGCGAGCACGAGGCCTCCGGATGCCGGTGCCACGGCATCCGCTCTGCTCTGCCGCCAGCGCCGCCACAGCGTCACGGCGATCATCAGCAGCAGGATCACGCCGATCGCCCGACGCACCACCCCGTCACCGGCGAGCGCGAGGAAGGCGAATCCGACGAGGAGACCGGCGATGACCGCGGGGGCGAGCCGCAGCAGCGTCGGCCAATGCGCGTGACGACGGTAGGCGAACAGCGCGAACAGGTCACCGACCATCAGCAGCAGCAGGGTCGCCGCGGTGGAGGTGCGCGCGGGCAGCACGGCCGCGAACAGGGCGATCGCCAGGATGCTGCCGCCGGGCAGCGCGGTCTTCGAGATGCCGATCGTCACCGCGGCGACGGCGAGAGCCGCCCAGGCCCACGGATCGAGGGCGATCACCGTTCGAGCTCGGTGACGATCGCGTCGTAGCCGCGGGCTGTCGCGAGGTCGATCGGGAGCACGCCGTCACCGTCGGGGATGCCGATGTCGGCGCCGCCGTCGATGAGTGCCCGCACCACGTCGACGTAGGTCGCTGATCCGTCTCCGAGTACGATCGCCTCGTGCAGCGCCGTCCAGTTCAGGTTGTTGACGTGGTTCGGGTCGACGCCCGCCTCGAGCAGGATCTCGATGGTCGAGAGCAGCCCGCGTTCGGACGCCGGGATCAGGGCGGTGCCGCCGAAGCGGTTCGTGCTCTCGAGGTCGGCGCCGTTCTCCAGAGTCAGCAGGAGGATGTCGTCGTGTCCGCGGGCGCCCGCGTAGAGGTAGGCGGAGTCCTGGATGTCATCCTTCGCGTTCACGTCGGCGCCGGCGTCGATGAGGATCCGCGCCGCGTCGACGTGGTTCGCCTTGGTCGCGGCGATCAGGGCCGTCATACCGCCGGCTCCCCGCGCCTCGATGTCCGCGCCCCGGTCGATCGCCGCTCGCACGGACTCGGCGTCTCCGGCCTCGGCGGCGGTGAGCAGCTCGCGAGTGGCGTCGGTCATGGGGGCCTCCTGAGTCGGCGGGGATGAATGCGGTGCCGACGCCGACGACGCCGCCGTGCAGCCGGTCGCGGTCAGCAGGACGGCCACGACGGCGCCGGTGACCAGGATCCGTCGCACACGCATGCGTCCGGTATACCAAACGATGGGGCGTGTGGAAGAATCAGCCCCGCGTGGCGGCGAGCGCGGCGGCGAACCGTGCGGCGCGCTGCTCGATGTCCGCCCAGTCGGATGCCGTGATCGATGCGCTGTTCGCGAGGTCTCCGCCGGCGCCGACCGCCACCGCGCCGGCCGCGAACCAGGCGGCCAGGTTGTCGGGGTTCACGCCGCCCGTCGGCATCAGAGGCGCATCGGGGAACGGTCCGCGCAGGGCACCGAGATAGGACGGGCCGCCGAGGGACGCGGGGAAGATCTTCACGACGTCGACGCCGAGCTCGAGGGCTCCCATGACCTCGCTGGGCGTCATCGCGCCGGTCATCACGACGCGGCCGGTGTCGAGCATGCTGCGCGTGAGGTGGGGGAGGGTGCCGGGGCTGACGAGGAACTCCGCTCCGGCCTCAGCGGCCTCCGCGGCCTGTTGCGCTGTGGTCACGGTTCCGGCGCCGATGTAGGCGGCGTCACCGTGGCGGGAGATGAGCTCGCGGATCACGGCCGGTGCGTCGGGGGTCGAGAAGGTGACCTCGATGCCGGTGACCCCGCCGCGGATGATGGCCTCGGAGGCCTCCAGTGCCAGTTCGGGGGAGGGGGCGCGGAGGACGGCGAGGATCCCGGTGGTGCGGGCGCGGTCGAGACGGTCGGACATGGGGCTCCTTCATCGGGCGGGCTCGTCCATTCTCGCGGGCGCAGCCTGTAACGACAAGTTGATCAGGAGGCGTGCGTGTGCGGCCAGGCCTCGATCAGGTCCTTCGACTCCTTGAGCCCGAGTCCGGTGTGCTCACGGAGCGCCTTGATCGCGACGATCTTCGCGCCGCCGGCGACCAGCTTGTCGATGTCGGACGCCACCGAGGCCGGCAGCTGCGCGCGCACCGACGACGGGATCGGTGCCGTCGGGGTGATCGACGAGCGCGTGGCGGTGGCGTTCGACACCGCCGCGAGGTGCGGGGCCGTGGTGCTGACAGACCAGTGGTCGATGCGGTCCTTCGCCTCTTTCAGACTGACTCCGGAGCGGTCGCGGTACAGCTTGATTGCGTGGATCTTCTGTCCGGCCGCGACGAGCCGGTCGATCTCGGCGACCACGTCGGGGGTCAGGCCGGAGACGGTCGTGGTCGCGGAGGAGGCGGCCACGGAGTGCGACATCGCGGTCGTCGGCGCGTAGGCCGGCGGCTCGGGCAGTTTCGGCCGCGTCTTGCGCAGCGCGATCACGATGATCCAGATGCCGCCGATGATGACGCCGCCGAGGAAGAGGAAGAATCCCAGGAAGAGCCAGGGGAGAGTCTCCCATGCGTCCATCATGGGGGCAGTCTACGGGGCGGTGCCGCCCGCCCCAGGCGCTTCCCATCCGTCACCGCGTACCCTGGAGGGTATGACCGAGACTCCCCGCACGCGCGAGACGCGCCCCGCTGCATCCGCGTCCGCCCCGCAGGGTCGCCCCGCTCAGGGAAAGGTCCGTGAGACCCAGAAGCCACAGGTGCGCCCCGCGACCGAGGGCTGGACCCAGCAGAAGGATGCCGAGGGGCGTCCGCTCCTGCAGTTCGCGAGCCCCAAGCGCGGCAAGCCGCCGGTGCACCTGGCCGACCTGACGCCGGCCGAGCGTGTCGAGAAGGTGAAGGAGCTCGGGCTGCCCGGCTTCCGCGCGAAGCAGCTCTCGACGCACTACTTCCGTCACTACACGTCGGATCCCGAGCAGATGACCGACCTCCCGGCCGACACCCGCGAGCAGCTCGTCGCCGGGATGCTGCCGCCGCTGCTCACCGAGGTGCGGCGCCTCGAGACCGACCGCGGCGACACGATCAAGTTCCTGTGGCGTCTGCACGACGGGGCACTCGTCGAGTCGGTGCTCATGCGCTACCCCGGCCGCATCACGCTCTGCGTGTCGAGCCAGGCCGGCTGCGGCATGAACTGCCCGTTCTGCGCGACCGGTCAGGCGGGTCTGACCCGCAACATGTCGACCGCCGAGATCATCGAGCAGATCGTGCGTGCCAACCGTCTGATCGCCGAGGGCGGCCTCGGTGGCAAGAAGTCCGACGACCACAGCATGGAGCGCGTCTCGAACATCGTCTTCATGGGCATGGGAGAGCCGCTCGCCAACTACAAGCGCGTCATGGATGCGGTGCGGTCGATGGTCGCCCCGCAGCCCGACGGTCTGGGCATGAGCGCCCGCGGCATCACCGTCTCGACGGTCGGCCTGGTGCCCGCGATCAAGAAGCTCGCCGACGAGGGCATCCCCGTCACCTTCGCGCTGTCACTGCACGCCCCCGACGATCACCTGCGCGACGAGCTCATCCCGGTGAACTCGCGCTGGAAGGTCGACGAGGCCCTCGACGCCGCGTACGAGTACTACGCCAAGACCGGTCGTCGCGTCTCGATCGAGTACGCCCTGATCAAGGACATGAACGACCACGCCTGGCGCGCCGACCTGCTGGCCGAGAAGCTCAACCAGCGCGGACGCGGCTGGGTGCACGTGAACCCGATCCCGCTGAACCCGACACCGGGATCGATCTGGACGGCTTCCGAGAAGGATGTGACGAACGAGTTCGTGCGTCGGCTCAACGACGCCGGCATCCCGACGACCCTCCGCGACACCCGCGGCAAGGAGATCGACGGCGCGTGCGGTCAGCTCGTCGCCACGACCGAGGACGAGGCTGCCTCCGCCGCCATGGCCTGAGGCGCAGAGGCGACGGCCTGAGGTGCACCGTCTCGGCGTCCGTCCGCGGCGCCGAGACGTTCGGCGCGGTCGAGCCATCGAGTGATGGTCGCCTCCTTGGCGTCCTTCACGCCGAGCATGCGATGCGTGCGCACCGAGCGGATCCCGCAGAAGCGCATCGTCCCTCGGGCGACGTGGGTCTGGGCGGGGAGCCCGGTGAACGGCACGAAGTACCAGGGTGTGTCCGCGAGCAGCAGCAGGCGGCCGTTGCGCGCCGGCAGCAGCCCCTCGACGAGGCCGAGCTGCGTGTAGCGGTACTCCTGCTGCGGCAGCAGGGCACGGTCGAAGAAGCCCTTGAGCAGGGCGGGGACCGAGCCCCACCACAGCGGCGTCGCGATGACGACCGTGTCGGCGTTCTGCAGCGCGTGCTTCGCGTCGACGAGGTCGGGCTCCAGCGTCATGCGCTCCCGGTAGCCGAAGCGCAGGTTCGGATCGAAGTCGAGGTCGCGGAGGGCGAGCACGCGGGCGTCGCCGTGGGCTTCGGCATAGCGCTGGGCGAGCGCGGCGGTCAGGGAGCGGGCGTCTGGGTGGCCGTCGATCACGAGAGCAGTCATGGCGTTGTTTCCTATCTGGACAGTGTCAAGCTGGTGGACACTGTCAAGATAGGAGAGGATGTTGCTCATGTCAAGTTCGAAGGACGGCTACCACCACGGCGATCTCGCCCGTGCCCTGGAAGATGCCGCGATGCAGCTGCTGGAGCGGATGCCGGCGGCGGAGATCAGCCTGCGCGAGGTCGCACGGGCCGCGAACGTCAGCCACAACGCCCCGTACCACCACTTCTCCGACCGGCTCGGACTGCTCAAGGCGATCGCCGAACGCAGCATGGCCGACCTCCTCGGGCAGGTCCGCGCCGCCGCGGAGAGGGCCGAGACCCCGCGAGCAGCGCTCACCGACGGCGGTTCCGCATACATCCGCTTCGCCGTCGAGCACCCGCACGCGTTCGATGCCGTCTACGACCCGACCGTGTGCGTCCCCGGATCTCCGACTCCGACGATGGCGCCCCTGATCGATGGGCTCGAGGCCGTGCTCGCCGGGGGTGCGGCCGCCGTGGGCCTGGACCGGCCGACCGACGTCGTGGCGCTGTGGGGGCTGATTCACGGACTCGGCACGCTCGCCGCCGCCGGGCACTTCACGCTCGATGAGGGCCTGTCCGCCTACGCCGCCGCCCTCGACCGCCTGCTTCCCGTGGACTGATCCTGCCGCCGTGCGCTTTCGAATCGCGCAACCGGTTCGAAATCGGGCCCGGATCGAGCCACGTGCGCGATTCGAGACCCGAGGGGACACCCCTCAACCTGTGAGTCGCTCAAAGGACTCTTCCACGCGATGCACAGGCGACCTTTCGTAGATTGTTCGGATGCCCTATTCCGCCCATCGACCGGGTCGCTACGACTCGCAGGGTCGGATCATCCTCGACAGCGAACCCGACGCCGTCACGGATGACCTCGACTTCCTGCGCGAGTTCGAGCCCACCGGCACCGACGACGCCACCCGCGAGGCGCCCGAGTCCGCGCCGTCGGAGGCGACCCCGATCGCCGATGCCATCGCCGCCGAAGCGCCCGCTGCGGAAGAGCCCGCCGCGGTGAAGGCACCGCGTGAGCCGCGGGTCCGCAAGCCCCGCAAGACGCGTGCGCCGCGCACTCCCGGTTCGCGCGCACGGACCCTCGCGATCCTCGGCGGCGCGGAAGGCGAGATCCTCGACCGCGTCCCCGGCGAGACGCCCCGCTTCGTGCAGATGTTCTTCGTGCTCGCCGGCACCGCGCTCGTCTCCGCGATCTCGATGCTCTTCGCGCTCACCACCGGCGTGCAGGCCGCCGTGTGGCTGGCCGTGCCGCTGGCGCTCGTGTGGGCGCTCATCATCTTCAACCTCGATCGCTTCCTCACCTCGACCATGAGCTCGACGAGGAACGTGTGGCGGCTCATCGGTCTCGCGATTCCTCGAGTGATCATGGCCGCGATCATCGGCTTCGTCGTGGCCGAGCCGCTCGTGCTGCAGATCTTCCACAACGACATCGCCCGGGAGGTCGCCTCCACCAACATCACGCAGTCGCAGTCCGACCAGGAGGCGCTCGAGACCGGGCCGGAGAAGATCGCCCTCGATGCGGCATCCGCCAAGGTCGCCGAGCTCGAGAACCAGGCGGCCACCGGCATCGTCGCGGGAACCGACTCGTCGTCGGCGACCGAGTCCGCGGCGCAGGCCACGGTCGACGATGTGACGGCGAAGATGACCGCGCAGCAGGCCGTGATCGACCAGGCGCGCGTGCTCTACCAGTGCGAGCTGACCGGTGAGGGTGCCGGCACGGTTCCCGGCTGCACCGGCGTCAACGGCCAGGGCGCCAGCTCGGATGCCGCCCAGGCGCAGCTCGCCGAGGCCCAGCAGACCTATGACGCGCTCGCCGCGCAGCTGCGCACCGCCAACGACGAGCTCGCCGCCGCCGGCACCGCCGCGAAGGAGAACACCTCGTCGTCGGAGACGCAGAACCGCGAGCAGGCGAAGTCGCAGCTGCCGACCGCCCGCGATTCCTACGACCAGGCGCTCGCCGCGTACAACGCGAGAGCGGATGCCGTGGCGCAGGGCAACGCCGGAGCGGTGGGGCTGCTCAGCCAGATCAGCGGACTGAACCGATTGAGCGAGAAGGAGCCCTCGATCCTGTGGGCGCACATCCTCATCGCGGCGCTGTTCTTCATGATCGAACTGCTCCCGGTGCTGGTGAAGGTGCTCACGAGCTACGGCGACCCGAGCCTGTACGAGAAGGCCGCCGCGATCCGCAAGCAGGTCGCGCTCGACCGGGTGACGGCCGAGGGCTTCCGCGACCGCGCCGACATCGTGACGACTCCGACCCCTCCCTCCCCTCCGTCCGCTCCGTCTGCTCCGTCGGCTCACGCGACCTGACGCTGCGGCTTTCCTTCCGCTCGCGGTTTCGGTCGTCCGCTCACGAGATGAGCGGCAGGAACTGCGACCGGAAGGAGGACGTCGGCGATCACGGAGTCGGGACGGTGCGGGGCCGCCAGGGTCAGGGAGCGGATCAGGGCGACGGTCGACGGGGTGCGCGACCACTGCTCGCCGGTGAGCGCGGACTCGATCAGAGCCAGCGGAAACTGCAGTGCCGGGTCGTGCTGACGGGAGTCGTCGCTGAGCCATTCGATGAGCTCGGCGATGGTCCAATAGGGATCGATTGGCCCAAGATCGGTGGCGAGGGTGGTCAATGGCTTGTCCATTGGTCCAGAATCAGTTCTCATGAGCACGGATGACAGGGCCAATGGGTGGCCACTGGACCACCGATCGGCCACGGATGGCGCTTCGTCGCTCGTGCGTGCCGGGGACGTCTCTTCCGATGCGCTCTCGGCGCGGCTCGGCCGGTGGACGCATGGCGACGGCACGCTCGCGACCCGTCTCGCCCGCGGCATCGAGGCCCTGATCGCGAGCGGCGAACTGCGTCCCGGTGACCGTTTGCCGGCGGAACGCACACTCGCCGCCGCGAGCTCCGTCTCCCGGGGCACGGTCGTGGCCGCATACGCGGACCTCGCCGAACGGGGTGTCGTCGAGCGGCGACAGGGGAGCGGCACCCGCATCACCGGTGTCGCGGCGTCCGTCGTGCCCCCATCGCGACCGGGCAGGGGCGAGGCGCTGTTCTCGGCCCTCCCGAACGCCATCGATCTGCTGCGCACGGTGCCGCAGATCTCCGAACTCGGCGTCCAGCTCATCCGCGACCACAAGCCGCGGCTCGATCTCGCGCTGCTGCCCGAGGCGGACCCGGCCGGGCTTCCGGCGCTGCGTACGCTCATCGCCGACATGTACACCGCGGAGGGGACGCCCACCACGCCCGAGCAGATCCTCGTCACCCACGGGGCGCAGCAGGCCATCAGCCTCGTGGTCAACGCGCTCGTGGGACCGGGCGACATCGTGCTCGCGGAGGAGATCACCTGGCCGGGCGCCAGCGACTCGGTGGGGCTCCGCGGTGGCACGATGCACGGCATCCCGATGGGCCCCGACGGGCTCGACGTCGGCGCGCTCGAGCAGGCGCTCGCTCGCCTGCGTCCCGTGCTCGTCGCCCTCAACCCGCATCACCAGAACCCCACGGGCACGCGCCTGCCCGCCGCGGCACGGCACCGCGTCGCCGAGCTCGCCGCGCAGTACGGCGTTCCCGTCATCGAGGACCGGGTGCTCGCCGGCATCGCCTTCGACGGCGTGGTGGCGCCCACGCTCGCCGCCGAACGTGCGGATGCCCCGATCATCGTCGTCGAGTCGGTGTCGAAGTGGGTGTGGGCGGGGCTCCGCATCGGCTGGCTGCGCGCCGATCCCGTGCTCGTGCGCCGCCTGCGCGGTGCGCGGCAGCTCGCCGACCAGTCCACGAGTGTGCCGGGGCAACTGCTCGCGCTCGACCTGATCGCCCGTGCCGACGACCTCCGCCGCGCGAACAGCCGCATCCATCAGGAGCGGCTGCGGCTGCTGCAGAGTCTGATGGCCGAGCACCTTCCCGACTGGACGGCCGAGCCGCCCCGGGGCGGGCTCTCGCTGTGGGTGCGGGTGCCTGCGGGGTCGGCTGCCGCGCTCGTCAGGGTCGCGGCGGCGCACGGGGTCTCGATCGCCGGAAGCGCGGCGTTCGCGGTGGCCGAATCGCCCGACGACCACATCCGCATCCCCTTCACCGCACCCGACGACGCGCTCGCCGAGGGTATCCGCCGGCTCGGGGCCGCCTGGCGCGAGTATCGGGAGACTCTCGGGATGTCTTCCTAGGATGACCCGCATGACTCGGCTGCGGCATCGGACCCTGCGGATCCAGACCGTAGGGATCTCGATCGCCGGCGTGCTCGCCGTCACGGCCTACGCCGTGCTCGCCGCGATGCAGATCCTGGTGTGGACGCCGCTCGCGGCCGCCCCGGGGCTCACCCTCGAACAGATCAGAGGCGAGCTGAGCGGAGCGGGCGAGTCCATGAACGAGGGCATGACCATCGCGATCGTCGGTGTGGGGGTCGTGCTCGCGCTCGCCCTCGGCGTGATCGCGGTGACGGCGCGTGCCGCTCCGATGATCGCGGCGGCCGGATTCCTGAGTCTGCTCATGTTCGGAGCGCCGGGCTTCTTCGTCGCCTCGTTCGGCCCGGGCATGGCGCTGGCGGACACCTTCATGATCTCGGCGGGCGTCCACCTCCCCGGGGTGAGGGTGTTCTACGCGATCAGCGCCCTGGCGGCGCTGCTCCTGGCGATGGGCGGGATCGTCGCCGTGATCCGCGCCCGATCCGCGCCCGCGCCGGCCTGACCCGATCCCGCATCCGGCCCCACCGTCGGAGGCAGCCAGTAGCGTTGATCCATGGTCAACTATCGCTATCTCGGCAACAGCGGTCTCAAGGTCTCGGAGATCACCTACGGCAACTGGGTCACCCATGCCTCGCAGGTCGGCGACGATGCCGCCGTGAAGACCGTGCATGCCGCGCTCGACGCCGGGATCACCACCTTCGACACCGCCGACACCTACGCCAACACGGCGGCCGAGGTCGTGCTCGGCAAGGCACTGGAGGGTCAGCGCCGTGAGGGGCTGGAGATCTTCACGAAGGTCTACTTCCCGACCGGTCCCAAGGGTCCGAACGACACCGGCCTGAGCCGCAAGCACATCTTCGAGTCGATCAACGGTTCGCTGCAGCGCCTCGGCACCGACTACGTCGACCTGTATCAGGCGCACCGCTTCGACTACGAGACCCCGCTGGAGGAGACGTTCCAGGCCTTCGCCGACGTCGTCCGTCAGGGCAAGGCGCTCTACATCGGCGTCTCGGAGTGGACGGCCGAGCAGCTGCGCGACGGGCACGCTCTCGCCAAGCAGCTCGGCATCCAGCTCATCTCGAACCAGCCGCAGTACTCGATGCTGTGGCGTGTGATCGAGGGCAAGGTCGTTCCGGCGTCGGAAGAACTCGGCATCTCGCAGATCGTCTGGTCGCCGATGGCGCAGGGCGTGCTCAGCGGCAAGTACCTGCCCGGTCAGCCGGTGCCGGAGGGCTCGCGCGCGACCGACCCGCACAGCGGCGCCGACTTCATCAAGAGCTTCCTGCAGGACGACATCCTCACCGCCGTCCAGCGCCTGAAGCCCATCGCCGAGCAGGCCGGGCTCTCGATGCCGCAGCTCGCGATCGCCTGGGTTCTGCAGAACCCGAACGTGGCGGCGGCCCTGGTCGGAGCCTCGCGTCCCGAGCAGCTCGCCGAGACCGTCAAGGCCTCGGGCGTCAAGCTCGACGCCGACACGATGGCTGCCATCGACACGGCCCTCGGCGACACGGTCAACCACGACGCCGAGAACACGTACTCGGTGTCGCCGAAGTCCCGCCTGGTCTGACGCATCCAGGTCTGACGCATCCTCGTCTGACGCACCACACGAAGAAGGCCGCCGTTCCTCGAAACGGCGGCCTTCTCGCTGCGCGATTCGAGTATTACTCCTTGACGGCGCCGGCGGTCAGGCCCTGCACGATCCAGCGGCTCGCGAGTGCGAACATCGCCATGGTCGGCAGGATCGTCAGGACGGCCGCGGCGCTCATGGAGCCCCAGTCGATGTTGAACGTCGAGATGAAGCCGTTCAACGCCGACGGGACGGTGCGGTTCGCGTCGGTGTTCATCAGCACGACTGACAGGAACAGTTCGTTCCAGCAGTTCACGAAGTTGAAGATGAACGCCGCGATGATGCCGGGGGTCATCACCGGGACCAGCACCCGGAACAGGGCGCCGAGGCGTGAGCATCCATCGATCATCGCCGCCTCTTCGAGCGCATCGGGCACGTTCTCGAAGAAGCCGCGGAGCATCACCGTCGAGAAGGGGATGCAGATCGCGATGTAGACGAGGATCAGGCCGGGCTTGGTGTCGACCAGGCCCAGGTCGGTCATCATCGAGTACAGCGGGCCGAGCGCGATGAACGCCGGGATCATCTGCGTGAGCAGGAACGCGATCAGGACCGCGCCCTTTCCGCGGAACTCGAACCGGGCGAGCACGTAGGCGCTCAGCAGGGCGATGAGCGTCGCCACCGCCCCGCCGACGACGGCGACCAGGGCGGAGTTGCCGAGGAAGACGCCGAACGAGCTCTTCTGGAACAGGCTGATGTAGTTCTCGAGCGACGGCTCGCTCGGCCAGTACTCGATCGGGAAGCGGTTGATCGTGCCCGGCGACTTGATCGACGTCAGCGCGATCCAATACAGCGGGAACAGCGTGATCACGAGCCAGAGTCCGAGACCCACGACGCGGACGACGCCGCCGATCGTGACGCGCGGCTTCGGGCGTGGGGCGGATGCCGGATCCGGCACGGTGATGCGGCGGGTCTCGGTGATCGAGGAGCCCGTTCGCGAGGCGTCTGTCATGGTCATCGCTGCACTCTCCGCATCGCCATCAGGTAGAACGCGCAGAACACGAACAGGACGGCCATCACGATGAGGCCGATCGCGCTCGCGAAGCCGTAGTTGCCCTGCTGGGTGTAGTTGATCATCCAGGTCGTGATGATGTGCGTCTGGTTGGCGGGGCCGCCGTTGGTCATCGCGTAGATGATGTCGGGGAAGTTGAAGATCCAGATCACCCGCAGCAGGATCGTCAGCAGCAGCGTCATCGAGATGTACGGGATGATGATCGAGAACAGCTGCCGGAACTTACCGGCGCCGTCGAGGCTCGCCGCCTCCAACATCTCGTCGGGAACCGACTGGAGGGCCGCGAGGATCATGATCGCGAAGAACGTCACCCCGTACCAGACGTTGGCGACGATCACCGCGAACATCGCGAGCTTCGGGTCGGCCAGCCAGGGGAGAGGCGCGTCGATCAGCCCGACCTTCATGAGCAGGTCGTTGACCACGCCGAACTCGGCGTTGAACATCCAGCGGAACAGCATGCCGATCAGGAAGCCCGACACCGCCCACGGGAAGAACACCAATGCCTGGTAGAGGCCCCGGAAGCGGAACCTCTTGCGCAGAGCGAGCGCGATCAGGAACCCGATGACGAGCTGCGGCACGAGCGAGCCGACGACCCACAGCACCGAGTTCCATGCCACGGTCGGGAAGGCCGGATCGCGGAACACCGCGAGGAAGTTGTCGAAGCCCACGAACGGCGTCGAGGTGAGGTCCCACAGGTTCCAGTCGTGGAAGGCCATGCGCGCGCCCTGCAGCATCGGCCAGTAGGTGAACCAGCAGACGAAGACGATCGCCGGCGCGAGGAACGCCAGCAGCGTCCACGCCTGACGGCCGCGGAACGGGCGTCGGCGGGATGCCGGGGAGGCCCCGACGGCTGCCTGCTGCGAAGCAGTGCCGACGGAGCCTCCCTCAGGAGCGATGCGGGCCACAGGTCAGCCCTTTTCCGCGGCGTACTTCTCGGTCCAGAACGCATCCCACGAGGCCAGCAGGTCGCTGGTCGACATGTTGCCCAGCAGCACGTTCTGCACGTCCTGGTCGGACTTCTGGATCCACTCGGTCCACCAGCTGACCCCTCGCGGCTGCCGGACGTTGACGTAGGTCTCCGGGTCGTCGGTCATCGTGACGTAGCTCGTCCAGGGGCCGGAGGCGTAGAACTCGTCGTCCGCGGCGGCGGAGATGATCGGCACCAGGCTGTTGGCCTGCGCGAACTCGGTGGCCGGCTCGGCCGACGAGAGGAACTCGACCAGCTTGACGGCCGCCTCCTTGTTCTCGCTGGCCTCCGCCACGCCCCAGCCGGCGACGGCCAGCGGCTGCGCCGCCTTGCCGGACGGGCCGACGAGCAGCGGGGCGGTGTCCCACTGGTCCTCGGTCAGTGAGGAGTCCTGCACGGTCGCGATGACCTCGGGATCCTGCAGCAGGAACGCGGTGGTGCCGTTCGTGAAGCCGGCGACCATCTCGGGATAGCCCCACGAGACGGCCGAGGGCGGAGAAGCTTCCTTGAACAGGTCGAAGTAGTCGTCCACGGCATCCTGCGCCTCGGGGGCGGCGAAGATCGTCGAGCCGTCTTCCATCAGGAAGGCGTCGTCGACGTCGAGCCCGTCGATCGTGTACGCCTCGATGGCCGCGACCACGTTGCTGTTGGCGTTCTGGCCACCGCGGAACGCGTAGCCGTAGATGTTGTTCGACGGGTCCTGGATCGTGCTCGCCTGCTCCAGAAGGTCCTTCCAGCTGTGCGGCGGACCGTCGAAGCCCGCGTCCTTCACGAGGTCGGTGCGGTAGAACAGCGACAGCCCGTAGAAGCCGTAGGGCACGAAGTAGCTCTTGCCGTCGGCGGCGACCGAGGCGGACTGGGCGTTGTCGGTCAGGGCATCCCAGCCGTCCCACTTCTCGAGGTCGGGGGCGAGATCGTACAGCCAGCCGTTGTTGGCGAACGGTCCGACCGTGATGTCACGGACCTCGAGCACGTCGACGCCCTTGCCGGACTGCAGCATCTGCTGGATCTTCGCATCGGCCTGCTCGGTGGGCGGCGAGACGAGGTTGACCGTGATCTTCGGGTTCGCCTTCTCGAAGTCGTCGAGCAGCCCGCGCAGGAGCTCGGTGCGGGCGGGGTTGGTCAGACTCTCGACCATCTGCAGGGTGACGGTGCCGTCGGCGGACGGGCCGGAGCTTGCGGAACAGCCGGTGAGAGCGAGGACGGCGACGGTGCCGAATCCCGCTGCGGTCGTCAAGATCTTGTTCTTCACGATGTGCCTCTCGGTTGGGGTGGGGGTGTTGCGGTCGGGCGGGCGGACGGATGCGGTCAGGGAAGGATCAGGGAGTCGGCGCGGCGGATGCCGGCGCGGCTCAGGATCTGCGGGATGCAGCGCTCGACGAAGGCCTCGTAGTCGGCGGCCTCGTTGTAGAGATGCGCGGACAGACGGAAGTAGCCGATGCCGCGGAAACTCGTGAAGGCCGTCTCGACCCCGACCTCGTCGAGCAGGTCCATGCGCAGGGCATCGGCTTCTTCGCGCGTCGCGCCGAGTCCGAGCGGAAGACGCACGAGACGCATCGACGGCACCGGTGAGGGGAGTGGGGTCAGGGGGTCCTCGTCGCCGTACGGGCGCAGTGCTTCGGCGATCAGCTCGGCGCCGGCATCCGCGATCTCCGCCATCGCCATGCGCGCCGCCGCCCAGCCGAACTCGTCCTCGATGAAGTCGATGGCGGTCGGGGTGGCCAGGTACGTCGTGGCGTCGATCGTGCCCTGGGTGTCGAAGCGGGAGGGGTACGGCTCGCGCGCGGCCCAGGAGTCGATGAGCGGCCAGAGCTCGTCGCGGTCGGGCGCGGACGTGACCAGCAGGGCGGATCCGCGCGGGGCGCAGGGCCACTTGTGCAGGTTGCCGAACCACCAGTCGCCGCCCGCGACCGCGGCCGCATCGGGGATGAGGCCGGGGGCATGGGCGCCGTCGACGAGCGTGCGCACGCCCCGTTCGGCCGCCGCGTCGGCGATGCGTCGAGTGGGCAGCAGCCGGGCGGTGGGCGAGGTGATCTGGTCGATGACGAGCAGGCGGGTGCGGGGTGTGAGCTCGTCGACGAAGAGCTGCACGATCTCGTCGTCGGAGGAGAGCAGGGGAAGGGCGACGGTGCGCACGCGTGCGCCGAAGCGGCGGGCGAGGCGCTCGGCTCCCATCGTGATGGCGCCGTAGCCCTGGTCGGTCACCAGGATCTCGTCGCCGGTCTCGAGCTGCAGGGCGTTGTAGACGACGGTCGCGGCTGCGGACGCATTGGGCACGAACGCAGTGTCCTCCGCGCGGGCACCGACGAACGGGGCGGTGCGCTCGCGGGCCTCCTGCACGCGTTCGGCGATGCGCGGGAACCACTCGACCGGGCTGAGGTCCGCGCGACGGCGCAGGGCATCCTGGTGCTCGACGACGACGGACGGGACCGCGCCGAAGGATCCGTGGTTGAGGTGGATCACTGCCGGGTCGAGGGGCCAGGCGTCGCGCGCTCGCATGCCGGAGTTCAGCGTGAGCGGTGCGGGGAACAGCGGTGCGGGCATCGATCCTCATCGGTGAGTGGGGCGAGTTGTTGCACAACTTTGCCACACGCCGCCCATTACTGCCACGAAAACGCGAAGATGAAACATAGTTGTCATACGAGTTTGACGAGACTCCTCGTTCCGACAGACTCGCAGAGGAATCGGCGGAGCCCGATCGGCGGAGTCAGGGAGGATCACGATGGGCGCACTGGACACGGCGCTGCACGGGTTGCGAGCCCTGATCGCCGACGGCACGCTGCGACCGGGAGACCGGCTGCCGAGCGAAGGCGAGCTCTGCGAACGACTCGGCGTCTCACGCGGATCGCTCCGCGAGGCGATCCGGATGCTCGCCGCGCTGGGCGTGCTCGACACGCGCCACGGCTCCGGCAGCTACGTCAGCGAGCTGCGTGCCGCCGACCTGATCGGCAGCCTGTCGCTCACGGTCGGGCTGCTGCCGATGGCGGGGGTGCTCGAACTCACCGAGCTGCGCCGGGTGCTCGAACCGCATGCTGCCGCGCTCGCCGCCGCGCGCATCGACGAGGAGACCGTGAAGTCGTTGGACCGCGTGCTCGACGAGATCGAGGCGACCACCGACTTCGAGGAGCAGTCCCGGCTCGACCACGAGTTCCACATGGCGATCTCCGGCGTCGCGGGGAACGAGGCGCTGACCAGTCTGATCGACGTGCTGCGTTCGCGGTCACGCGCCTACCGGATCTCCGAGCCCGACGATGCGGCAGAGCTCAAGGTGCATTCCGATGCCGGTCACCGCGCGATCCTGCGTGGCCTCGCCGCGGCGGATCCGGTCGCCGCGAGCGCCGCCGCCTCGGCCCACGTCGCGTACACGGAGTACTGGGTGCGGCGATACTCCGGCCTCGAGGACTGAGCCCGTGGGGAGACCTCAGTAGAGCGTGATGTCGACCTGGATCTCGGTTGCGATGCGTTCGAGGTCGGCACGCAGGGCGTCGAGATCGACGGAGGCGGGGACCTTCGCGGTGACCGACGCTTCGAACAGGCGCCCTCCGGCCATCGCGGCATCTCTGGTCTCGGTCGCCAGCTCTTCGATGCTCAGCGCGTGCGCACTCAGAACGCCGGAGACCTCGCGCACGATGCCGGGTCGGTCGTTGCCGAGCACCTGGATCTCGAGCAACTGGTCATCGTCGGAGGCGGCGTCCGGGGTGCCTGTGAGCACGGCGAGGGTGAGCATCCCCTGACCCTGGAGGCCGCGCAGGGCGGACGTCAGTTCGGCTTCCTTGTCGTCGGCGACCGAGATCTCGATCACGCCCGCGAACGTGCCGGCGAGCTCCGCCAGCGAGCTGTTCTCCCAGTTGCCGCCGTGCGCATCCACGACATCGGCGACGGCGGCCACGAGGCCAGGACGGTCTGCACCCGCGACGGTGAGGATCAGAGTAGTCATGCGGCCAGCGTAGCCCGCAGCCCTCACTCCACCCAGGCGCCGGACTCCAGGAAACCTTCGAGTCGCGCGCGGTGCGGGAGAAGGTCCCAGCCTTGAGCTCTGACCCACTCGTCGGAGTAGTAGGTGCCGGCGTAGCGGACGCCGCTGTCGCAGATCAGGGTCACGACGCTGCCGGTCTCGCCCGCGGCCCGCATCCGGGCGATGAGCTGGAACGCGCCGTAGAGGTTGGTGCCCGTCGACCCGCCCGCCCAGTGCAGGGTGCGCTCGCGCAGCAGCCGGATCGCGGCGATCGAGCCGGCATCGGGCACACGGATCATCTCGTCGATCACGGTCGGCACGAACGAGGCCTCGACCCGGGGCCGTCCGATGCCTTCGATGCGACTCGGGTGTCCGGCCGGCGCATCCACCGTTCCGGCCCAGCCGTCGTAGAACGCCGATCCCTCCGGGTCGACGACGGCGACCCTGGTGTCGTGCATCCGGTACTTCACGTACCGTCCGAACGTCGCGCTCGTGCCGCCGGTGCCGGCGCCGACGACGATCCAGGTGGGGATCGGATGCCGCTCCTGCGCGAGCTGGCTGAACACGCTCTCGGCGATGTTGTTGTTGCCGCGCCAGTCCGTGGCGCGCTCGGCGAACGTGAACTGGTCGAGGTAGTGGCCGCGGCAGTCGGACGCCAGGCGCTGCGCCTCGGGCGACATGTCCTCCGCGCGGTCGACGAAGTGGCAGGTGCCGCCGTAGAACTCGATGAGGTCGATCTTCTCCTGCACGGTCGATCGGGGCACGACCGTGATGAACGGCAGCCCCAGCATCCGGGCGAAGTACGCCTCGGAGACGGCAGTCGATCCGCTCGACGACTCCACGAGCGTGGTGTCCTCCCTGATGCGCCCGTTGACCAGGCCGTAGAGGATGAGCGAACGCGCGAGGCGGTGCTTGAGGGAGCCCGTCGGGTGCACGGACTCGTCCTTGAGGTAGAGGTCGATGCCCCACTCGGGCGGCAGCGGGAAGAGGTGCAGGTGCGTGTCGGCGCTGCGGTTGGCATCGGCTTCCAGCAGGGCGATCGCGGTGCTGGTCCAGTCGCTCATGCCCTCGACACTACCGGCCGCTCAGCCGGAGGCTCTGACCGATCACGCGGCGGCGGGATGCTCCGGGCCGAGGTGGGTGGAGGTCGGCTCGCCCGCCCCGTCGCCCTTGAGCTCGATGAGGATCGTGTGTGTTGGCGTCGTGCCGGTGTTCTCACCGGAGTGGCGCTGCGCGGGCAACCAGACGGCCTGCCCGGCGGCGAGGACGGTGTCGAAGGTGCGCTCGCCCAGGCTGAGGCGCCGGGAGAAGTCACTGAGGGTGACCAGGATGCTGTTCGGATGGTCGTGCGGCGTCGTCTCGTCGCCGGGCTCGTCGGTGTAGTCGAGCACGCGGACGTGCTCGTTTTCCCAGAGCGTGCGGTAGTGATCGGGGTTCGTGAGGGTGGGATCGTCGGTGATCATGCGGTGACGGTACACCCGGCGCGCTAGCGCCGACAGGGTCTCCTCAGCCGACCGTCCCGGCGCGGGACGCCCCGCCGTCGCCGTCGACGTGCAGGAGTGAGGCCTGCGACTGCTCCTGCTGCAGCTGGAACTCGAAGCGCGAGCGGTCGCCGCGGTGGTAGGCGATGAAGTACTCGATGGGGGTGCCGTCGGAGCTGCGGCTGATGCTGCGCAGACGCAGCAGGGCCGAACCGGCGCTGACACCCAGGTGCTGCGCCTGTTCGTGCGTGGCCACGGTCGCCTCTGCCGAGCGCACGCCGTGCGTCGCGACGATGCCGTTGTCGGCGAGCAGTCGGTACAGTGAGCCCTCGGTCAGGTCGGCGCCGAGTGTCACGGAGCCGGTGGCCTCCGGCATCCACGTCGTCGACAGCGACCATGGCTCTCCGTCGACATGGCGCAGGCGCTCCAGGACGACGACGGGCGAGCCGACCGGCACCTCCAGGGCGCGCGCGACCTCCTCATCGGCCGTCGTCTGCTCGTGCCGCAGCACGTCGCTGTGCACGTGCCCGCCACGACGCTCGACGTCGTCGTACAGACCCACGAGCGTATGGACCAGGCTCTCGCTCGTGCGGGGGCGGGAGACGAAGGTGCCCTTGCCCTTCACGCGCTCGACGAGCCCCTCGTGTTCGAGCTGGGCGAGCGCCTGGCGCACGACGGTGCGCGAGATGCCGTACCGCTCGCACAGACGGTGCTCGCCGGGCAGCGGGTCGCCGGGCTGCAGGCCGTCGCGGGCGATGCCGTCGATGATCAACTGGCGCAGCTGGTCGTACATGGGTGCGGCGGAGTGGCGGTCGATCGCGTCGTCGATGGTGGTCATCAGTACGCCACCCCCGCGTGCAGGATCACGTTCGCGTAGGGGGTGAACTCGCCCGAGCGCACGAACGCGCGGGCCCCGTGGGTGCGCTTCTTGAACTCGACATGAGGGATGAGCTCGATCTCGAACCCCATGCCGGCAAACCGTTCCCGCAGCGCCGTGAGTACCTCTGGACTCTTCTCGGCGACCTCGGCCGAGACCGTCGCCCCCTCGACCACCATCTCGGCGAGCACGGTGTCGAGCACGTCGAGGAAGGCCGGGGCGCCAGGGCGATAGGCCAGGTCGATGCGCTCGGAACCGGCGGGGATGGGCAGGCCCGCATCGGTGACGACGAGCAGGTCGGTGTGCCCGGTCTCGCTGATCACGCGGGACAGCGCGGGATTGATCGTGGTGGTCGTCTTGCGCATGTGTCTCCTCGGTTCTCCGCGTGCCCGGTTCGCAGGTTCGGTTCGTCGGTTCGGTTCGTCGGTTCAGTTCGTGACGGTGGCGGGCGTGCGCTCCGCCAGGAAGGCGTCGACCTCGGCCCGGTGCGGGAGGCTCGGCGAGGCGCCCTGCTTCGTCACGGTCAGCGCGCCGGCGGCGGTCGCCAGGCGCACGGCATCGGCCAGACTGCTGCCGTTCGCGAGCGCCGCGCCGAGGTAGCCCGCGTAGGCGTCGCCCGCAGCGGTGGTGTCGACCGCGGTGACCGGGAACGGCGGGACCACGGATGCGCCCTCGGTCGTGACGACGCACGACCCCTGGCCGGCGAGGGTGATCACCGCGGCGCCGACACCCTGGGCGAGGAACCAGCGTCCGGCGCGCTCGGCCGACGCGGCATCCGTCACCTCGATGCCGCTGATCAGCGTCGCCTCGGTCTCGTTCGGGGTGACGATGTCGACGTTCCGCCAGATCTCGGGGTCGAGCTCGGCGGCCGGTGCCGGGTCGAGGATCACGGTCATACCGTGCTCGCGCCCCCGTGCGGTGATGTGCGCGGTGAGCGCGGAGGGCGTCTCGAGCTGGGTGAGCAGCACCGAGGCCGTGGGGGCGAGCGCCGCGAGTGCCTCGTCGATCTGCGCTGCGTGCAGCGCGGCGTTGGCGAGCGGCACCATGACGATGTCGTTCTGCGCCGAGGAGTCGACGCGGATGTGCGCGACGCCGGTGGGGCCGGGGACCGTGCGCAGGTGCGCCAGGTCGACACCGGCGGTGGTCAGCCCGTCGACGACCAGGTCGTGGAACAGGTCGTCCCCCACGCAGCCGACGAAGCTGGTTCGTGCCCCGGAGCGTCCGGCCGCGACAGCCTGATTGGCGCCCTTGCCGCCGAGCATGAGGGTGAACTCGTCGCCGAGGATCGTCTCGCCCCTGGCGGGGAGCCGCCGGGAGAAGGTGGTGACGTCGGCTGTGACGCTGCCGACGATCACGACGCCGGAACGGTCCTCGGGGTGTGCGGGGGTCATCTCGCTCCTGATCTTCCTCGACGGCAGGCGTCGCCGACGCTTTGACAGACCGCGGTGGCTGTCATTACATTAGCCGAATCCGCACCTGTAACGACAGGTTGTCCGCGAGGAGACCCCGATGAACCCGATCGCGCCACGCCTGTACGTCGACAGCGCCGATGTCGACCGCGTCTCCCGGCTTCTCGCCGCGGGCGTGGTGCACGGCGTCACCACGAACCCGACCATCCTCGAACGTGGGGGCCGCACCGCCGCGGAGATCCCCGATCTCTATGCCCGGTGGGAGTCGGAAGGGGCGCGAGAGATCTTCTTCCAGACCTGGGGCGGCGACACGGACGCGTTCCTCCGCAACGCCGAGGGCATCCGCGCGCTGGGCGATCGGGTGGCCGTGAAGGTGCCGGCGACGGCCGCGGGCTTCGCCGCCGCATCCGCTCTCGTGCGCGACGGCGCGACGGTGCTCGTCACCGCCGTGTACTCGGTGGCCCAGGCGCTCGCGTGCGCCTCGATCGGCGCGCAGTACATCGCGCCGTACCTCGGACGGATGCGCGATGCGGGTCTCGACGGCGATGCCGTGATCGCCCGGATGCAGGCCGTGTGCGCGGGGAGCGGCTCGAACGTGCTCGCCGCGTCGCTGCGGTCACCCGACGACATCACGGGGCTGCGTCTTGCCGGAGTGCCCTACTTCACGGCCGCACCCGACGTACTCGACCGGGTGCTCTTCCACGAGGTGAGCGACAGCTCGGCGGCGGAGTTCGACGCCGCGATGGTGCGCCTGGGGGCGTGAGGCCCGCGGGGCGGTCGTCGGCGGGTCAGCTCGTAGCGGCCTGACGCAGCCAGCGCTCGACACCGGCGATGTGCGCGGTGGCCAGCGACGTCGCGAGGGAGGAGTCGTGCTGGGCGATCGCGTCGGCGATGGCCCGGTGCTCCGACAGGGTGCGCTCGACCGCGCCGCCCTCGGTGAGGCCGCGCCAGACGCGCGCACGGACCGTCTGACTGCTCAGGTGCTCGATCAGACTCGCGAGATACGCGTTGCCCGACATCGCGACGATCTCGCGATGGAACCGGATGTCGTGGTCGACCAGAGCTTCGATCGTGACCGCCGCATCGATGGAATCGACCTCGTCCTGCAGCTCGGAGATCTGCTCGTCCGAGCCGAGCGTGGCCGCCAGGCCCGTCGCCTGCGACTCCAGCATGCGGCGCACCGCGAAGATCTCGAGCATCGAGTCGTCGTCGTGCATGTCGACGACGAACGAGATCGCCTCCAGCAGCAGGTGCGGTTCCAGGCTCGTCACGTAGGTGCCGTCGCCCCGGCGCACGTCGAGGACCCGGATGACCTCCAGCGCCTTGACCGCCTCGCGCATGGAGCTGCGCGAGAGGCCGAGCCGTTCGGACAGTTCCTTCTCGGGGGGAAGCCGGTCGCCGGGGGCGAGCTCGCCCGCCACGATCATCGCCTTGATCTTCTCGATCGCCTCGTCGGTGACTGCCATGGCGTCATCCTAGCGATTGATCGGATGTCTGCGGCAGGATGGTGCCATGCGCGTTCTCGATTCACATCTGCACCTCTGGGACCCGGAGGTTCTGACGTACACCTGGCTCGAAGGGCCGATGGCATACCGGTTCGCCGACCTGGAGCTCGAGCATGCCCGCCTGCCGCAGGCCGAGCGGGAGACATCCGTGTTCGTGCAGGCGGAAACCGCGGAGGACGATTTCCTCCGCGAGGTGCGCTGGGTCGCAGGCCTCGCCCCCGCACTCGGCATCGGGGGGATCGTCGGCGGCATCCGCCTCGACCGGGGAACCGACACGGTCGCGCACCTCGAGGGACTCATGGCCGAGCCCCTCGTCGTGGGCGTCAGGCACAACCTGCAGGGTGAGCCGGACGGGCTGGCGGTCTCGGCCGCCTTCGTCACCGGTGCCAGGGAGGTCGCGGCCCGCGACCTGGCCTTCGATGCGTGCGTGCGCGCCGATCAGCTCCCCGAGATCGCCCGATTCGCCGGAGCGATCCCGGAGTTGCGGATCGTGCTCGACCACCTCGGCAAGCCCGCCGTCGGCACGGCGGCGGCTCCGCTCCCACCCTCGGCGGAGTGGGCGCGCGACCTCGCCGAGCTGGCCCGCCATCCGCACACCTTCTGCAAGCTCTCGGGTCTGCCGGGCGAGGCCGGAGGGGAGTGGGGTGCCGAGCAGCTGGAGCCGTTCCTCGACGTGGCGGCCGATGCGTTCGGTGTCGAGCGGCTGATGTGGGGGAGCGACTGGCCGGTCTCGGCGATCGGTCCCGCCGAGCCCGGCGACCCGCACGCGCCGGAGGACGGGTCCGCGACCTACCAGCCGACCGCGCGATCGCGCTGGGCCGACACCGTTATCGCCTGGGCGGAGGCGCGCGGCCACGACCTCGACGCGCTCCTGTGGCGCAACGCCGAGCAGTTCTACCGCACCGCTCAGCCGCGGGAGGTGCCGTCGGACGAGGCTCCGCGCTCCGGCATCCGGGGCTGGCTCCGCGGCCATCGCGGCTGAGCGTCGTCTCTCCGGCGCTGGCCTCTGCGCTGCTGGCGACCGGAACGTGCGTGAGTTGGTGTGAGCTACTCCGCGCGCAGGCGCAGCTGGGCCATGCCGCCGTCGACCTCGATGAAGGTTCCGGTGGTCGAGCCGGCGGCCGGACTCACGAGGTAGGCGACCGCGGCGGCGACCTCGTCGGGGCTGACGAGGCGTCCGTGCGGCTGGCGCGCTTCGAGGGCCGCGCGTTCGGCGGCGGGGTCGACGGCCGAGTCGAGCAGTCGCCCGACCCACGGGGTGTCGGCGGTGCCGGGGTTGACCGCGTTCACGCGGATGCCCTCGCGCAGGTGATCGGCGGCCATGGCGCGGGTGAGGGCCGAGACGGCTCCCTTCGATGCGCTGTAAAGTGCGCGCTGCGGAAGCCCGGTGGTCGAGGCGATGGATGCCGTGTTGCACACCGCGGCGGACGGCGACTTCCGCAGCCACGGGAGGGCGGCCGAGGTGACGCGGGCGATGCCGGTGACGTTGACCGAGAGCACGCGGGCCCATTCGTCGTCGTCGTTCGCGGTGATGTCGCCCTGTGCGCCGATGCCGGCGTTGTTGACGACGATGTCGATGCGTCCGAACCTCTCGGCGACGGCGGCCACCGCGGCGTCGACGCTCGCGCGGTCGGAGACATCGGCCGTGAAGGCGGCGAAGGCGGGATCGGCGGCGGCGGTGTCGCGGTCGAGGACTGCGATGGTCGCCCCGTCGGTGTGCAGACGCTGCGCGATCGCCGCGCCGATTCCGGATGCTCCGCCGGTGACGATCGCCACCAGTCCGTTCAGACCGTCCTGTCCGTTGACCGTGCTCACTTCTGGGCCTCCCATGCCACGAATTCCTGCCGCTGACGGCCGAGGCCGTCGATCTCGATCTCGACCACGTCGCCGGCGGCGAGGTAGGGGTACTTCCCCGACAGGGCGACGCCCTGCGGGGTGCCGGTGAGGATCAGGTCGCCGGGCTCGAGCGTCACGTACTGCGAAAGGTGATGCACGAGGTGCTCGATCGTGAAGATCATGTCGCTCGTGTTCGAGTCCTGCCGCGGCTCACCGTTCACGAAGCTGCGAAGTCCGAGCGCTTGGTGGTCGACCTCGTCGGGGGTGACCAGCCACGGACCGGTCGGGTTGAAGCCGGGGGCGATCTTGCCCTTCGCCCACTGCCCGCCCGAGACGGTCATCTGGAAGTCGCGCTCGGAGACGTCGTTCGCGGCGACGAAGCCGGCGATGTGGGCGAGTGACTCCTCAGGGGAATCGAGGTACGCGGTGCGGGTGCCGATCACGATGCCGAGCTCGACCTCCCAGTCGGTCTTCTCGCTGCCGCGCGGGATGGTCACGGCATCATTCGGGCCGACCACGGTGTTCGGCGTCTTGAGGAAGAGGATCGGGATGGTCGGCGGCTCCGAGCCCGACTCGGCCGCATGGGCCGCATAGTTCATGCCGATGCAGATCACAGCGCTCGGGCGGGCGATCGGGGCGCCGATGCGCATGTTCGCGGCATCCGCGAGCTCCGGGAGCTCTCCGGCATCGCGGGCGGCCGCCACACGGGAGGCGAAGTCGCTCTCGAGGAAATCGCCGTTCACATCGGATGTTACGGAGCGGAGGTCGAGGTATCGGTCGCCCTCCACGAGGACGGGGATCTCATTCCCGGGGGTGCCGAGCCGCGCGAACTTCATGTTTCTCCTGATCGGTCGGTGGGCCGCCACGACGCGGCTGGTCTCGTTGACAGTATAGACATCGGATGTTTACACTCCAAGAGATCCGCACGGAGAAATCACCCGTGCATGGAGAGGAATCCCGTGAGCCGTATCGTCGCCCTCGACACCACCGACATCCGTTTCCCCACGTCCCTGAGCCTGGACGGGTCGGATGCGATGAACCCCGACCCCGACTACTCGGCCGCGTACGTCATCGTGCGCACGGACGCCGCCGACGACATCGAGGGCCACGCGTTCGTCTTCACGATCGGCCGCGGCAACGACGTGCAGGTCGCGGCGATCGACGCGCTCGCCGGTCACCTCGTCGGGCGCGAGATCGAGCCGCTGCTCGACGACATGGGGGGCACCTTCCGCGACATCATCGGCGACTCGCAGCTGCGCTGGCTCGGACCGGAGAAGGGGGTCATGCACATGGCCATCGGCGCGGTCATCAACGCGCTGTGGGACATCAAGGCCAAGCGTGCAGGGCTCCCGCTATGGCAGCTGTTGGCCCGGATGACGCCGGAGGAGCTCGTCGATCTCGTCGACTTCCGCTACCTCACGAACGCCCTCACGCGCGACGACGCCCTCGAGATCCTCCGCGCCGCCGTGCCCGGTCGTGCGGAGCGGGAGCAGCAACTGCTCGCCACCGGATACCCGGGCTACACCACGAGCCCCGGCTGGCTCGGCTACTCCGACGAGAAGCTCGAGCGCCTGGCCCGCGAGGCCATGGCCGACGGCTTCACGCAGATCAAGCTGAAGGTCGGCGCCGACCTCGATGACGACATCCGCCGCTTCCGCAAGGCGCGCGAGGTGTGCGGACCCGACTTCCCCATCGCGATCGACGCCAACCAGCGCTGGGAAGTGTCGGAGGCGATCGAGTGGGTGAACGCGCTCGCCGAGTTCCACCCTGCATGGATCGAGGAGCCCACGAGCCCCGACGACGTGCTCGGTCACGCCGAGATCGCCCGCGGTGTCGCGCCCATCCGCGTCGCCACCGGAGAGCACGCCCAGAACCGGGTCATCTTCAAGCAGCTGCTGCAGGCCGATGCCATCGGGGTCATGCAGATCGATGCCGTGCGCGTCGCCGGCGTGAACGAGAACATCGCGAACCTGCTGCTCGCCGCCAAGTTCGACGTGCCGGTGTGCCCGCACGCGGGTGGCGTCGGCCTGTGCGAGGCCGTGCAGCACCTGTCGATGTTCGACTTCGTCGCGGTCACCGGCACCCGCGAGGGCCGCATGATCGAGTTCGTCGACCACCTGCACGAGCACTTCGTCGTGCCCACCGACATCCAGGGGGGTTCGTACATGGCGCCGACCGCGCCGGGAAGCGGCATGGAGATGAAGGCCGACAGCATCGCGACCTACACCTGGACGGGTGCACATGTCGGCGCCTGAGGCCGGGGCCCCCACTTCGGGGGCCGACACGCCAGATGTCGGACGGAAGCCCGGTGTGGGTCCGACATCTGGCGTGTCGGCGGGCGAGGGGCGGGCGCTGCACGTCCCGACGCTCGGCTACGGCGCCGCGAACGTGGGCAACCTCTTCCGCCCGCTGAGCGACGACGAGTCCTGGGCCGTGCTGGATGCGGCGTGGGAGAGCGGCATCCGCTTCTACGACACCGCTCCGCACTACGGGCTCGGACTGTCGGAGCGTCGTCTCGGAGCGTTCCTGCAGACCAAGCCGCGCGACGAGTACGTGCTCTCCACCAAGGCCGGGCGCCTGCTGCGGCCGAACCCCGGCCACACCGGCGGCCTCGACACCGCGAACGACTTCCACGTGCCGGACGACCTGCAGCGGGTGTGGGACTTCTCGGAAGCGGGCATCCGCGCGAGTGTCGACGAGTCTCGCGAGCGGCTCGGCATCGAGCGCATCGACCTGCTCTACCTGCACGACCCCGAGCGGCACGACCTCGACCTCGCGCTCGCCGAAGCGCTTCCGGCCATGGAGCAGCTGCGCGCCGACGGCGAGGTGACCGCGATCGGCATCGGCTCCATGGTGTCGGATGCTCTCGCCGCTGCCGTGCGCTCCGCCGACCTCGACCTGATCATGGTGGCCGGCCGCTACACACTGCTCGAACAGCCCGCCGCGGTCGACGTGCTGCCCGCGTGCCGTGAGACCGGGACGGGGATCGTCGCGGCTTCGGTGTTCAATTCCGGGCTGCTCGCGTCGAGCGAGCCTCGGCGCGACGGGCGCTACGAGTACGGGCAGCTTCCGGACGAGTTGTGGGACCGACTCGTCCGCATCGCCGCCGTGTGCGCCGAGCATGGTGTGCCGCTGCCCGCTGCGGCGATCCAGTTCCCGCTGCAGTCCGACGTCGTGCGCTCGGTCGTGGTGGGCGGCAGCCGTCCGGCGCAGTTGCAGCAGAACGCGGAGTACGCCGCGCTCGAGATCCCGGCGGCGCTCTGGGAGAACCTGGCGATGGAAGGGCTCATCCCGGCGGGCTGACCGCGGTGGCTCCTCCGCTCAGCGGCCGACGGTCGACTCCCGCACGATGAGCTCGGCGGGGAACGGCGTCGTCGCGGGCGGCGGAGACGTCGGATCGGCGAGCTGCTGCAGCAGCGCGGCGCCGGCGGCGCGCCCGATCTCATAGCCGGGCTGCCGCACGCTCGTGAGCGGCACGACGCCCTGGTGGGCCTGGGCGACGTCGTCGAATCCGATGAGCGCGATCTCCTCCGGCACGCGGATGCCGTGGCGCAGCAGCTGGGTGAGCACCCCGAGCGCCACCATGTCGTTCGCGGCGAACACGGCATCGGGGCGCTCGGCGGCCGGCATCGCGATGATCTGCGCGCCCGCGTGCAGGCCGTCCTCGGTCGCCAGGTGCGCCACGTCGACCGTCGAGACCGCGGCTCCGGTCCCCGTGACGGCTTCCCGCAGCCCGGCCAGGCGGTCGTTCGACTGGCTCACCGCGGGGCTCCCGAGGAACATGATGCGTCGTCTGCCGAGCTCCACGAGGTGCTCTCCGGCGAGCCGCCCGCCGCTGCGGTCGTCGAAGAGCACGGAGGCCACTTTCGGCGAGTCGGGGATCGGGCCCACGACCACCGAGCGGATGCCGCGATCGGCGAGCGCCTCCAGGCGGGGCACGACGTCGCCGAGCGGGTAGATGACGATGCCCTGCACGCGGTGGGCTTCGAACATGTCGAGGTTGCGCCGCTCCTGCGCGTCGTCACGGTTGCTGTTGCTGAAGAAGAGCGACCAGCCGCCCTCCCGTGCCACGTCCTCCACCCCGCGCGACAGGTCGTGGAAGTAGGGCAGCCAGGCGTCGAGCAGGATGAGCGCGAGCGCCTTGCTCGACCCCGCACGCAACTGCCGCGCCGACTCGTTGGGCACGAAGCCGAGATGCTCGATCGCCGCCCGCACCCGCTCCCGGCTCGCGGTTCCGAGCACATGGGGGTGGTTGAGGTAGTTCGAGACGGTGGAGGAGGAGACCCCGGCGAGGGCGGCGACGTCCTTGACGCTCGCGGGCATGAGGCTCCTTCGTCGGTGCCGCATCGGTCCGGGGTTCCGGACCACGTCGGCGGCATCAGGATACCGGAGGACTTGGCACGTGCCAAGAAAGTTCTTGACAGCGCGCGCCGACCGCCGTAGCGTGACACGCACACCGAAATTGGCACGTGCCAAGTCGGGACGGCGACGGTGCCGCACACCCGCTGGGAGAGGTCTCATGAACATCGGCTGCCACGGGCTCGTCTGGACGGGGAACTTCGATGCCGACGGCATCCGTCTGGCGGTGCGGAAGACGAAGGAAGCGGGTTTCGACCTCATCGAGTTCCCGCTGATGGATCCGTTCTCGTTCGACGTCGACGTCGCGAAAGACGCTCTGGAGGAGTGCGACCTCGCCGTCAGCGCCTCGCTCGGTCTCTCCGAGGCGACGGACGTGACGAGCTCCGACCCCGCGATCGTCGCGGCTGGTGAAGCACTGCTCATCCAGGCCGTCGACGTGCTCGCCGGCCTCGGCGGACAGCACTTCTGCGGGGTGATCTACAGCGCGATGAAGAAGTACATGGAGCCCGTGACCGCCGAGGGGCTCGCGAGCAGCAAGGCCGCGATCGCCCGTGTCGCCGACCGTGCGGCCGCGCGCGGAGTGTCGGTCTCGCTCGAGGTCGTGAACCGCTACGAGACGAACGTGCTGAACACCGCACGCCAGGCCCTGGCCTATGTCGCCGAGGTCGATCGGCCGAACCTCGGGATCCACCTCGACACGTACCACATGAACATCGAGGAGTCGGATATGTTCGCGCCCGTCCTCGACGCCGCTCCCGCCCTGCGCTACGTGCACATCGGCGAGAGCCATCGCGGCTATCTCGGGACCGGGACCGTCGACTTCGACACCTTCTTCAAGGCTCTGGGGCGTATCGGCTACGACGGTCCGATCGTGTTCGAGTCGTTCTCGTCGGCGGTCGTCGCCCCGGATCTCAGCCGGATGCTCGGCATCTGGCGCAACCTCTGGAGCGACAACGTCGAGCTCGGCGCGCATGCCAACGCGTACATCCGGGACAAGCTCGTCGCGGTCGATTCGATCCGGCTCCACTGAGCCCGATCCGAGTCCGAGAGAATCCCGGAGATCAAGATGTCATTACAGGTCTTCCCAATCCCGCGGACGTTAGATACATTTAGATACAACTTGCGCTGCCCGTAGCGCAAGACGCACAATTGCTCCGATGTTTACGACGGAATCGTCCGTCGACATCGAAGCGGAACCTTCAAGGAAGCAGGTGAGCGCATGAGTGGACCCATCCTCCGGGTCGAGGGGATCAGCAAAGGATTCCCCGGCGTGCAGGCGCTGAAGGACGTGCACCTCGAGGTGCACGCCGGCGAGGTGCTCGTGCTCGTGGGCGAGAACGGCGCGGGCAAATCGACGTTGATGAAGATCCTCTCCGGGATCTACACCAAGGACGAGGGGACGATCACGTTCGAGGGGCAGGAGGTCGAACTGACCGGACCGCTCCAGGCGCAGGAGCTCGGCATCACGATCATCCATCAGGAACTCAACCTGATGCCCGATCTCACGGTCGCGCAGAACATCTACGTGGGGAGGGAGCCCACCACGGGGCCGTTCCTGTCGGAGCGCAAGCTGAACGCGCAGACCGCGGACCTGCTGCAGCGACTGGACATCCACCTGAACCCGCGCCAGCTCGTCGGCGAGCTGACAGTGGCCGAGCAGCAGATGGTCGAGATCGCCAAGGCGCTGTCGTTCAACGCCAAGGTCCTCATCATGGACGAACCCACCTCCGCCCTCACCGACACCGAGGTCGAGACGCTGTTCGTCCTGATCGAGCAGCTCAAGGCGCGCGGCACCGGGATCGTCTACATCTCGCACCGCATGGACGAGTTGCGTCGCCTGGCCGACCGTGTGACCGTCCTGCGTGACGGCACATACATCGGATCACTCGACCGGGCCGAGATCACCATCCCGACGATCATCGAGATGATGGTCGGACGCGTGATCGACGAGGGAACCCGCCCTCAGGCCCGCGAGCACGCCAACGATCCGGTGGTTCTCGAGGTGCAGGGCCTGTCGACCAAGAGCCTCCTGAAAGACGTCTCGTTCCAGCTGCACAAGGGCGAGATCCTCGGCTTCGCGGGTCTCATGGGTGCCGGGCGCACCGAGACCGCCCGTGCCGTGATCGGGGCAGACCATCGCGACAGCGGCACGATCGCCATCGACGGCCGCACGGTGCGCATCGCCCAGCCCGCGGATGCGGTGCACCACGGCCTCGGGTACCTCTCGGAGGACCGGAAGCTCCTCGGGCTCATGCTCGAGCAGGACGTGACGTTCAACACCGTGCTCGCCTCACTCGGCTCCTACGCCAACGCGATCGGGTGGATGGGCGACAGCAAGGCCAAGAACCGCACGAAGGAGTACGTGCAGCAGCTGCGCGTGAAGACCCCCTCGGTCAACCAGGTGGTCAAGCTCCTCTCCGGTGGGAACCAGCAGAAGGTCGTCATCGCCCGATGGCTGATGCGCGACTGCGACATCCTCATCTTCGACGAGCCGACCCGAGGAATCGACGTCGGCGCGAAGGAGGAGATCTACCGCCTCATGCAGCAGCTCGCCGACGCCGGCAAATCCATCATCGTCATCTCATCCGAGCTCCCGGAGATCCTCCGTGTGGCGAACCGCATCGCGGTCTTCGCCAACGGCCGCATCACCGGGACGCTCCGCAACGAGGAAGCAAGCCAGGAGAAGATCATGCAACTCGCAGCCCACGGGGAGGAAGACTGATGAGCGCTCCGCAGCAGCCCGGATCGTCGACGACGACGATCATCCAGACCGCCGTGAACGAGAACACGGACAAGAGGGACGTCGGGGCGTTCCTGAAACGTCAGTTCCAGCAGTCGTTGGCGTTCGGCACGCTCATCGTGCTGATCATCTTCTTCTCGATCGCCAGCCCGAACTTCTTCACCTTCAGCAACATCGCCACGGTGCTGCTGTCGACAGCGGTGATCGGCATCCTGGCCCTCGGTACGACGTTCGTCATCATCACCGGCGGCATCGACCTGTCGATCGGCACCGGCATGGCGCTCTGCGCGGTGATGACGGGTGTGTTCGTCACCAACATGGGACTCCCGGTCTGGGTCGGCGTCATCGGCGGCGTCCTTACCGGCGTCCTGATGGGGCTCGTCAACGGCGTGAACATCACGTTCCTCCGCCTCCCGCCGTTCATCGCCACCCTCGCGATGATGATGATCGCCGGCGGACTCGCCCTCGTGATCTCGGGTGTCGCACCGATCTACTTCTCGACGTCGGCTCCCGACTTCAAGAAGATCGCCCTCGGCGTGATCATCCCCGGCATCCCGAACGCCGTGCTGGTCACCGCCGTGCTCGCGGTCATCGCGTACCTGGTGCTGTCGAAGACGCTGCTCGGCCGGTACACGTTCGCGATCGGCTCGAACGAGGAGGCCACGCGCCTCTCGGGTGTCAACACGCGTCGCTGGACGATCCTGATCTACATGTTCGCGGGCGCCTTCACCGGCGTCGCCGGTATCGTCATCGCCTCCCGCCTCGATTCGGCGCAGCCGCAGATCGGCACCGGCTACGAGCTGCAGGCGATCGCCGCGGTCATCATCGGCGGCACCTCGCTGCTGGGCGGACGCGGATCGATCCTCGGCACCGTGATCGGCGCCCTCATCATGAGCGTGCTCGTCAACGGCCTGCGCATCATGTCGATCCAGCCCGAATGGCAGAACATCGTCGTCGGCGTGGTCGTGCTGCTCGCGGTCTTCCTCGACTCGCTGCGCAACCGACAGCGCACCTGAGACCTGGGCGGCGGCGAAACCCGTGCCCGCCGCCGCCCGCCGACTCCGGCCGGCATCCGCGGAGTGATCCGCACAGGCACCTGGAATGTCCACAGCGCCGGCTCGTCCGGCATCCACACAGAACAAACCGAGTCGTACCCAAACAATGGAGTTCTCATGAAATTCGGGAAGAAGACCGCATTCGCAGCCCTCGTGGCCGCATCCGCACTGGTGTTCGCCGGCTGTGCCGGCGGTGGCGACGTGATCGAGGAGGGCTCCGGCGGCGACTCCGGCAGCAGCGACGGCGAGATGTACATCGCCATGGTCTCGAAGGGCTTCCAGCACCAGTTCTGGCAGGCCGTCAAGCAGGGGGCAGAGGACAAGGCGGAAGAGCTCGGCGTCAAGATCACGTTCGAGGGCCCTGCCGCCGAGACCGAGATCGCCGCTCAGCTCGAGATGCTGACCGCCGCGATCGACAAGAACCCGGATGCCATCGCCTACGCCGCCCTCGACCCCGAGGCGTGCGTCGCCCCGCTCGAGCAGGCCAAGGCGAAGGACATCCCCGTCGTCTACTTCGACGCCCCCTGCAACGGCGACGTCGGGCTCAGCCTCTCGGCCACCGACAGCAAGGTCGCCGGTGCACTCGCGGCCGAGCACATGGCCGAGCTGATCGGCGGCGAGGGTCAGGTCGCTATCGTCGGCCACTCGCAGATCAACTCGACCGGTGTCGAGCGTCGCGACGGCTTCGTCGACAAGATCAAGGCGGATTACCCCGACATCGAGATCGTCGACATCCAGTACGGCGACGGTGACCACCTCAAGTCGGCCGACATCGCCAAGACCCTGATCGCGGCCCACCCCGACCTCAAGGGCATCTACGGCACCAACGAAGGCTCGGCCATCGGCGTCGTGAACGCCGTGAACGAGCTGGGTCTCGAGAAGGGCAAGATCACGATCGTCGGCTTCGACTCCGGAGCCGCGCAGATCAACGCCATCAAGGACGGCACCATGGCCGGAGCCATCACGCAGGACCCGATCGGCATCGGCGCCCAGGTCGTGCAGGCCGCCTACGACGCCGCCAACGGCAAGTCGGTCGAGAAGTTCTACGACACCGGTTCGTACTGGTACGACGAGACGAACATCGACGACCCGAAGATCGCGGCCGTCCTCTACGAGTGACACCGCGCTGAACGAAGAAGCCCCTCACCTCGGTGGGGGGCTTCTTCGTGTCGGGCATCTTGTGCTGATGGCCGGCGACCCCACCAGTATCAGGTAACGTGTTACCGTGCTTCGATTCGTGGTGTCGCCAGATGGGTTGCGAGCCGCGGCGGCGAAGGTCGATGCGATCGTGGACGGTCTCGCCGCCACGGCTCGACTCGAGGCCGGGGTCGACCTGGGGCACGCGCGACTCGCGTCCTCCGTGGCTTCGTTCGCCGCTGCCTTCACACGGGCGTGGGAGGAGCGTCGCGCATCGACGGACGCCGTCGCATCGGGCCTGCGCCGCACGGCGACGATCTACACGGTCGCCGATGGCGACGGAGCGGCCGTCTTCCGGACGGGGTCAGGGGTCGCGCTCTCGTGACCGAGTTGGGGGAGACCGCGGATCCGCGGGTGCTGGTGCCGGGGAAGGCTGCGGGCATCGACCAGACTGCTGCGCGGTGGCGCCTTCTCGCGGGCAAGGCGGAGCAGGCCGCCGCATCGTTGAAGGCGGTGGGCGTGCCGGAAGGGTGGGCGGGAGACGCCGCTGACGCATTCGAATCGCGAGTGGCGTCGGTAGGGCGACGGTGGGATCGCGTGCGCGATGCGCTCACGGCTGCGGCGACGGCGTTGGAGGGGTTCTCGTCGACGCTCCTGTGGGCGCAAGGGCAGGCCGAGGTCTCGGTCGACATGTGGGAGCGGGCGGCTCGCCAGAGCGCGGAGGTATTCGCCGCGCCCACGCTGGGTCTCGGCCTGCGCTCGGAGGCGAGTTTCGTCGTCGCCTGTCGATCCGGGTGGTCCACTCCGCCAGCGGGCTGTCGAGCTCCTCGGCGATGCGCGGGAGAGACTCGCCGCGGCGGGGGATAGCGCGGCATCCGCGATCGATGCCGCTGCTGCCGAGCCCGATCTCGATGCCGAGGTGTGGGTCGCGCTCGGCGCATCCGCTGGCACCCCGCAGGAGGCATTGGCGGTGTTGCGGGGGCTCGATGCCGACGATCTCGCCTCGATGCTCCGGGTGCGTCCGGACCTCGCAGACACCCTCAGTCGGGCGGAGGCCGCGGATGTCGCGGTGTGGTGGAAGGGCCTCGACGATAGCCAGCAGGGTGCGCTCATCGCCGCCATCCCCGCGGTGGTCGGCAACCTCAACGGCGTCGCCTATGTCGCCCGCGATCGGGCGAACCGGGAATGGTTGGATGACCAGCTCGACGATGCCCGGAAGGCACTGACTGCGGCCGAGAAGCCCCTCCTGTTGTGGCAGCACGACGATCCGGGACTCGTGGGCGCGCACGATGCCAGGCTCATTGCGGCTCGAGAGCAGATTGAAGCGCTCACGAACATCGGCGCTGCGCTGACCCGTCCTGACGGGGGGACGGAGCGGTTCTTGATCTCGTTGTCCGCGGACACGCCGCCCCTCGCTGCGATCTCGATCGGCGATATCGACGTCGCCGACAACATCACCTACGCGGTGCCGGGCATGGGCACGACGACCAGCGAGGGCATCGATGTATGGACTCAGGCCGCGGAGAACATCGAGTGGCGACAAGCAGACCTTGCACCGGACGAGGTGTATGCGGTGGTGGCGTGGGTGGGGTACGAGACCCCGCCCGTCCCCGGGGATGGTGGGTTCCAGGTGCTTGGGACGGAGCATGCCGAGGCCGGTGCGACGAAACTCAGCCGGGCACTCGCGGGAATCGAGGCGACCCGACCCGATGCGCACGTCAACGTCGTCGCGCACTCCTACGGGACCACCACGTCGTCGATCGCGCTGACGCAGTCGGGCACCCAGGTCGACTCCTTCGTGAGCCTGGGTTCGGCCGGCCTCCCCTCGAACATCGACCAGGCGTCCGACCTGAACGCCGGGGAGGTGTTCGCCGGTCAAGCCCGCGACGTGATGGCGATCGACCCTGCCGGAGGCGACCAGTGGGCGTGGACGGGCAGGCTCTCGCCCGAACACCCCGTGAACCCCATCGACGATGGCTTCGGAGCCCACGCGTTCGGAACAGACGGAAGTGGAACCGGAGCCGGAGTCACCGACCACAGCCCACTCACCCCCACCGGCAACGGATACCTCGACCGTGGTACAGAATCACTACGCAACGTCGCGTTCGCGACCACCGGACAAGGTGACCGGGTATCCGCGTACGTGCCGCCGGAGCCGACACCTTTCCAAGAAGCAATCCTGGACGGAGCCACCCATGGCCACGGGTAAACCCACCAACCGAGCCCTCACCGCTCTCGCGGTCGCGGGGGCCCTCATCGCCGTGCTGGCTGCTTGTTCATCGTCGGAGGATTCCTTGACCCCGCAAGAATCACGCGACGCCCTCGTGAGCACAATCGCTGATACCGCCGCGTTGGTCGACGGGCCCGACTGGGCCGAAACCTCCGAACCCTCACCGCAAAGGTGTGAGACCGGGTGGGCGACCGGCACGAAGTACGGGTACGCGTACTCTGCTCCCCGACCCGAACGAGACCGCATCGCCGACGTGGAGAAGGTGGCCGAGTACTGGAAGTCCCTCGGTATGAGCGTCCATATCGACATCGACAACGGACCAGTTGTGTTCGGGGTCGGGGGTCCCATTCAGAACATCGAGTTCTCGACGGACCCCGGTAACTACAGCATCGGGGGTACGTCGTTGTGTGCTCCGGGTGAGCCCGCCGAGGATGCCGAGTGAATCCGGACGGTGGCATCTGTGGCCACGGGTAGCGCCACCACCCGATTCCTCACCGCGCTCGTCGTCGCCGCGACGGCCAGTGCTGTGCTGGTTGCTTGCGCTTCATCGGAGGATTCCATGACCCCGCAAGAATCGCGCGACGCCCTCGCGAGCACAATCGCTGAAACCGCCGCGTTGATCGACGGCCCGGACTGGGCCGAAACCTCCGAACCCTCACCGCAGGAATGCGAGACAGGGTGGGCGACCGGCACGAAGTACGGGTACGCGTACTCTGCTCCTCGTCCGGAAAGGACCGGGCGTCTCTCCCCCGAACATCCCGTGAACCCCATCGAGGACGATTTTGGAGCCCACGCGTTCGGAACGGACGGAAGTGGAACCGGAGCCGATGTGACCGACCACAGTGTGCTCACTCCCACCGGGAACGGGTACCTCGACATTGGTACAGACTCACTACGCAACGTCGTTTTCGCGACCACCGGGCACGGCGACCGGGTATACGCGTATGTGCCGCCGGAGCCGACACCTTTCCAAGAAGCAATCCTGGACGGAGCCACCCATGGACACGGGTAAACCCACCGCCCGAGCCCTCATCATGGTCGTGGTGACCGGGGTTCTCTGCGCTGTGCTGACCGCTTGCACTTCATCGGAGGAACAGATGACACCCGAAATGGTTCGTCGGACTCTTGTTGCGACGGTCACGGACACGGCGGCTTTGATCGAGGGTCCGGATTGGGCCGAGACACTGACGACTGGCGCTCAAGAATGTGTGGTGGGTGCGGTGCCGGGGACCATGTACGGGTACGCGTACTCGGCTCCGCGTCCGGACCGGGATCGTCTCGCCGACGTGGAGAAGGTGGCCGCGTATTGGGAGTCCCTCGGCATGGACATCCGCATCGTGCCCGAAAGGCCGGCGGTATACGGCTCTGGGGGCCCTGTGCAGAACATCAGCTTCTCGACTGACCCGGGAAACTATGACATTGGGGGTACGTCGTTGTGTGCTCCGGGTGAGCCTGCCGAGGATGCCGAGTGAATCCGGAGGGTGCCGTCTGTGACCACGGATAATCCCCCGCCCCGGGCACTCGCCGTCCTCTCGGGCGCTCTGGCTCTCACTCTCGTGTTGGCTGCTTGCACTTCATCGGAGGATTCCATGACCCCGCAAGAATCGCGCGATGCCCTCGTCTCCACGATCAGGGACGCGGCGGCGTTGATCGAGGGGCCCGACTGGGCTGAAACCTCCGAACCGGCGGCGCAGGAATGCGAGACAGGGTGGGCGACCGGCACGAAGTACGGATACGCATACTCTGCTCCTCGTCCGGATCGGGATCGTCTCGCCGATGTGGAGAAGGTGGCCGAGTACTGGGAGTCGCTCGGCATGGACATCCACATCGTGCCCGAAAGGCCTGCGGTATACGGCTCCGGGGGGCCTGTGCAGAACATCAGGTTCTCGACAGACCCGGCAACGACAGCATCGGGGGTACGTCGTTGTGTGCTCCGGGCGAGCCTGCCGACGAGGACAAGGACGGCGAATGAGCATAGAGATCGATCCGGCGCGGCACCGGGAGCTCATCGCTGCAATGTCACGCGCGGTCACCGCGATCTCCGCCGAGCTGGATGCGCTCGAACGTACGACGAGTGACCTGCGCCCACGCTGGTCGGGAACGGCGCAGCGCGCCTACGATCGCGCGCATGACCAGTGGCGCCGGTCGATGAGCGAGGTGCGGAACGCGCTGGAGGCAGCGGCTGCCTCCGCCACGGAGGCGGCGGAGATCCTGACCCGAGCGAATCGCGACGCCGCGGCCGTGTGGAGATAGCGCTCCGGCGCCGGCACCGATGCGCATTCTCACGTGTGCTGTCTTCTCCGCCGCCTCGATGAATCAGGACAGCAGGTGTCCTCGGTGAGTGCGACGCTGAGCGTGACGAAAGGACACACTATGACCACTCCCGCCCTGCCTGCCGGCTCGAACACCATCAACCCCTTCCTCATGACCGACGACGCGGCACGCATCATCGAGTTCCTGATCGAGGTCTTCGGGGCGGTCGATGTGCCCGAGGCGCGTACCGTCGACACCGACGGACTGATCCTGCATTCCGAACTTCGCATCGGCGACTCCATGGTCACCGTTGCCGATCGCAAGCCCGACTGGCCCTTCACCCCCGGATTCCTCCAGGTGTACGTCGACGATGTCGAGGGCACACTCGAGCGGGCCGTTGCACGCGGCGCACGTATCGTGACCCGCCCGACCGACTTCTTCGGCGACACGTTCTCGCGATTCATCGACCCCTCGGGCAACCTCTGGTGGGTCTACACGCACGTTCCCCAGGAGCAGGCATGGGATGTCGGCGGTGACGAGGACGACGCGACGTCGTGGGGTTCGGCGGGCGGCGATGAAGCCGGATCCTCGGACAGCTCCGCCGAGGACTGGTCGAGCTTCAGCTCGCCGGAACTCGAGTACATCCACGAGAGCCTCGTCGAGGCCATGGCATCGCTGCGGGATCCACGGCTCGATCGCTGATCGGGGTCGCGCGCTCAGGCGGAGAGCGTCAGCAGGCGTGCCGCATTGGTGACCAGCATCCGGTGCACGGCCTCGTCGCCCACGGCTGCGCGGAGGCGAGGGAGATAGCGGTCACCGAGGTAGGCGAGTCCTGGCATGCCGCCGTAGGCGATGTATCGCGTGCGCCGGGCGACGTCGCCGCCGAGCACGATCCGGTCACCGGCGCCGCGCTCGACCACCGCGACGGTCAGGGCGAGCAGTTCGGCGTCGGAGCGGGTGCGCGGACGCGCGAAGCCGTCGTAGCCGAGGTGGGCGCCGCGTTCGGCGAGGGAGACGTGCAGCCCGGGGTCGGGGTCACGGTCGGCGTGCGCCAGCACGACCCGGTCGGCGGCCACGCCCTCGTCCACCAGCAGATCGAGCACCTCGTGGGCTGCCGTGCCGAACTCCAGATGCACCATGACCGGCGCGCCCGTCGCGCGGTGCGCCTCGGCCACGGCGATCAGCGTGGTGCGCTCGAACGGGCTGATGCGCCAGTAGTCGGCGCCGCCTTTGAGCAGTCCGGCGCGCACGGGGCCGCCGTCGGGTGCGGCGGCGACCGGCACGTCGGGGGTCTCGAAGACCGCGCCGTCGTCGGCGGGCATGCCGCGCGTGATGTCGGCGATGAACAGGGCGGCCAGGCGGTCGGCAGTCCACACCTGCATCGGATGGTCCGCGCCGTAGTGGGCCTCGCGGTGCCGGCCGGTCGTCGCGACGATGTGCAGTCCGGTCGAGGCGCTGATCCGGGCCAGGGCTGCGGGCTCGCGCGCGAGGCCGAACGGCGTGGCATCCACCATCGCCTCGAACCCGCTCGCCTGCAGCAGGGCCGCCTCTTCGCCCGAGGCGGTCTCGTCGTCGAGTTCGTCGCCCGGCAGCAGTGGTGACACCTGGAACAGGTGCTCGTGATAGTCCACCCGCCCGAGGAGCGCAGGGGCGATGTCGCCGAGCACGGTCCGGACGACGGCGGGCATCAGCGCACCGACTCCGCGGCCTCGGCGAGTCGCTCGACGACCTCGGGCGTGAGGTCGAGCTCGAACACGTCGGCCACGACCTGCGACCAGCCGTGGATGAAGTAGCGCCACCCGTCGACCACGTGCAGGCCGCGCGTCGCCGCCTGCGCCTCGGCCTGGTGGAGGAACTCGAGCGAGCCGCGGTAGTTGAACTCCCACGCGTACGCCCCCTCGGGGAACACCACGTCGTCGCTCAGGGGCGAGCCGGGGCGATCCTTGCCGAGCCCGGTCGCGTTGGCGATCACGGAACCGGCCGGGGCCGCAGCCACCAGGGCATCGGCGTCTGCGGGAGACGCCGTCACGACGTACTCGATCAGTCCCTCGCGCGTGGCGTGCTGGCGGTGCACCTCGCGCAGATGGTCGAGCTTGTCCTGCGTGCGGGCGGTCACCGTGATCTTCGAAGGAGCGTCGTCGCGCTCGGCCAGCGCCCAGCTCAGCGCGGTGCCCGAGCCGCCGGCGCCGAGGATCACGACCGCAGCGCCCGTGCGCGCGAAGTGGTCAGGGGGAAGGAAGTCGTTCAGTGCGAGGTCGACCGTGATCGGATCCTTGGCACGCCCCGACAGGACCGTGCCGCGTTTCGCGATGCTGGAGATCTCGGAGCACGACACCGCGAACGGGTCGAGCTCGTCGAACAGGTCGGATGCCGCGGCGTACACGTTCATCTTGTGCGTGGTCACCAGCGCGCCGCGGTGGTGCGGGTCGTCGCGGATCTGCTCGACCATCGCGCGATACTGCGCGGGCTCGGCATCCATCGGCAGGTCGTGGCCGACCAGGGTGCGGGTCGGCAGATCCAGGATGTCGGCCCACAGGGGGAAGACCTTCATGATCGACGAGGACGCGGTGGTCACCCCGACGAAGCCCATGTAGTCGGCGGACGCGGTGACGGATGCGGGGCTGGCGGCGTCGGCGGTGGTGGTCATCGGGTCTCCTCGGGGACGGGGACGGGGTGGACGGGATCCGATCCCGCGAGCACGGCGATCACGTCGGCGAGCGAGAGCGAGCCCATGTTGTCGACGGCCTGGGTGGTCTGCGCGCCGAGGTGCGGGGTCACGATCACGCGGTCGGCGAGCTCCGGTGCGAGCAGCGGACTGTCGTGTGCGGCCGTATCGCCGTCGAGGGTGTCGGCCGCGTAGCCGGCGAGAATGCCGTCGTGCAGGGCCTGTGCCACCGCGGCCTCGTCGATCAGGTCGCCGCGGGCGGTGTTGACCAGCACGGTGCCCGGTCGCATCTCGCTGAGGCGCTCGGCGTCGACGAGCCGCTGCCCTCCCGGAGCGTGCAGCGTGATCACGTCCGCGGCGCGGAACAGGTCGTCGAGCGAGGCGGGTTCCGCACCACGCGCCCGCACGACATCGTCGGGAAGGAACGGATCGGCGGCGAGCACGCGCGGCCGGAACCCGCTCAGCCGTGCAGCGACGCCCTGTCCGATGCGCCCGAAGCCGACGATTCCGACCGTGGCGGCACCGAGCTCGCGCCCGCGCCGCACACCCCAGTCGCCCGCGCGCACGCGGCGGTCGCCGTCGGGCACGAAGCGGAGGGCGGCGAGCATCAGTCCGACAGCATGATCGGCGACCGCGTCGGCGTTGGCGCCGGGGGTGTTGGTCACCGGGATGCCGCGGTCGCGTGCGGCATCGAGATCGACCGACTCGGTGCCGACACCGTAGCGGGCGACGACCTTGAGCTTCGGGGCCGCGGCGAAGTGCTGGTCGGTGACCGCGCCCGTGCCGGCGATCCAGGCATCGGCGCCGTGCAGCAGCGACCGCAGCTCGTCGAGGTCGTGATGTGCGGGGCCGCGCAGGATGCGGTGCCCGGCCTGCGCCGCGCGTTCGACCAGGTCGAGGTCGCCGTCCGAGAATGAGCGGCTGGTGACGAGGATGACGCCCATCAGAGCGGCCGTCCGGCGAACCACGGCGCGAGGGCCGTGTAGGCGTCGGCGAAGCGGGCGTGTCGCTCGGCGTAGACGGTGTGACGCCCCGCGTCCGGGGTGAACTCGGCGGTGACCTCGCTCAGGGCGCGGGCGGCCGAGAAGTCGGTGAGACCGAGCCCGACCGCGGCGGTGACCGCGGCGCCGAGACTGTTCGCCTCTTCCACGATCGTCCGGCGGCGCACCGGCACTCCCCACACGTCGGCGAGTACCGAGAGGTACACGTCGCTCTGGGCTCCACCGCCGACCGCGTCGATGCGGTCGATCACGGCGCCGGCTTCGCGGAACGCCTGGATGCAGCTGAGCAGGTTGAACGCGGTGCCCTCGAGCACGGCCCGCACGAGGTGCGCCCTGCCGTGGTGCCGGGCGAGGCCGACGAATGCGCCGCGGGCATCCGGATCCCACATCGGCGAGCGCTCGCCGAGGAGATAGGGGAGGAAGTAGAGGTCGTCGGTGTCGACGTCGGCGGAGGCCTCGGCCGTCAGCCGCCCGGTCTCGGGATGCGCGGGGTCGGGGGAGAGGGCCTCGGCGATCCACTGCACCGAGGCGCCGCCGGCCTGCATCGTGGCAGTGGGCACGAACGAGCCGGGCACGACGTTGTCGAACGTGAAGGTGCGCATCGCAGGGTCGTGCAGCGGGGCGTCTGCCGCGAACGAGATCCACGACGAGGTGCCAAGACACACGTACGCGCCGTCCTCCGGCGCGACGACACCCGAGCCGACGGCCGCCATCGGACCGTCGCCGCCGCCCATCACGACGGGCACGCTCGCGGGCAGGCCGAGGGCGTCGGCTGCGGCATCCGTCAGCGTGCCGGCGATCTGCGTGGATTCCACGATCTCGGGGAACAACGCCGCGTCGAGGCGCGCGGCCCGCAGCACCTCGTCCGACCACGTGCCCGCGGCCTGGTCGTAAGCGTTGGTGCCGGATGCGTCGGAGCGGTCGGTCGCGAGGCGCCCGGTGAGGCGCAGCACGATGAAGTCCTTCGCGACGCAGACGCGGCGCACGCGCGCCCAGGTGTCGGGCTCGTTGTCGCGCACCCACATGATCTTCTCGACCGAGTAGGTCGGGTTGAGGCGGTGGCCCAGGATGCCGTAGGCGCGCTCGGCGCCGATCGCGATCTCGAGTTCGCGCTGCTGCGCACCGGCCCTGGTGTCGGCCCAGATGATCGCTGGGCGAGCCGGTTCGCCGTCGGCGTCGAGCAGCACCGCGCCCATCATCTGGCCGCTCACCACGAGTCCGGCGATCTCATCGGTCGCGGTGCCGGTGCGGGCGATCAGGTCACGCGTCGCCGCGACCACCGCGTTCCACCAGTCGGCCGGGTTCTGCTCGGCCACCCCGCCCGCGGCGAAGTGCGCGGGATAGGGGACGGTGACCGAGGCGACGAGCCGGCCGTCGTCGTGGTGCAGCGACGCCTTGTTCCCGGTCGTGCCCAGGTCGTGCGCGATGATCATGGCCGGAGCCTATTCCGCGTAGGGACGCAGGTCGACGCCGCCGGCTGCGCGGTAGGCGCGCGAGCCCATGCCGTGCTCGAGCACCCAGCCGTAGTCGTGTCCTGCCCCTCCCGGATACACCGCGAGGAAGGCGTAGGGCTCGTCGCCGGTGTTGACCGAGCGGTGCGCCCAGCCCGGCGGGATGTAGCCGATCGTGCCGGGGAGCATGTCGAGCCACTCGGTGCGCTCGCCGTCGAACATGAGCAGGCCCCCCTGGCCCTTGAGTGCCAGGTAGATCTCGCCCTGGTGGTCCGGGTGCTGGTGGCCCTTGGTCATCCAGAGCTCGCCGCCGGTGTCGCCGGGCATGATCGTGGTGATCGACTGCGGCAGCTCGCGGTCGACCTCGGGCACGGGGGAGCTGACGACCGTGTAGACCACCGGGTTCTCGCCTGCCGATGCCGTGGCCCAGGCGTCCGCGTCGAGGAAGAGCCCTTCGAGGTCGGACATCCGTCGGGTGAGGGTCGGTCCTTCGGGGGAGAGCGTCAGCTTCTCGGCGTCGAAGGCGATCGCCATCGGAGAGATCGGCGGGGTGTGGAACTCGGGCATCGGTGCTCCTCGTAACGGTGCTGCGGCGCTGCGCAACCTGTAATGACAGGTTCACTGTACCTGTTATGACAGGTTGCGTCCAGAGCGTGTGCCGTTCCGGTCGCAGCTGGTGTCGCCTGCTGCAGCTCCGGTCACAGTCGGTGCCGCCTGATCGCGAAGAATCCGGTAGGAACTGCGACCGGAGCGCTGAGCGTCAGCCGGAGCGGCCGAGGCGGCCGGAGCCGCGCCGGCTCAGTGCGCCGCGAGCCGAGCGCGGTAGGCGGCGACGGCGTTGCGGTTCGCGCACGTCGTCGAGCAGTAGCGCTTCGAGCGGTTGCGGGAGAGATCGAGCGAGATCGACTGGCAGGTGTCGTCCGCGCATACGGTGAGGCGCGAGCCCTCGTCCGCGCGGATGACGTCGATCAGGGCCATCGCGGTCTCGACCAGGACGCGTTCGGCGAGGGGATGGTCGTCGGCGACGGCGTGCAGGTGCCAGTCCACGCCGTCGTGGCGACGGAGTGCGGGGGTAAGGCGGGACTCCGCGAGGGCATCGTTCACGTGGTCGGCCATCTCGTCGCGGGGGGCGAGCAGCATCTCACGCAGGCGCGGGCGCAATCGACGCAGGGAGGCGACCTCTTCCTCGTCGCGGTCGAGTCGACCCGTGTAGGGGAACTCCTGGAGGAACGCGTGCTCGTCATCGAGGTCGACGAGCGTGTCCGGCTGTTCCGCCGAGTTCGCAAGCCAGACGGCGGAACGCAGCGCCTCCTCCGTGTCATCGGTGAAGATCATGTTGACATCTTACAGCCGGCGAGAGTAGCGTCATCGATCATGAGCAAGGTGAGCAGTGACATCACGGTCACCGCGGTGAACGGGGTGCGCCTCGGGCTGCCGCTCGCGATCGCCGCGGCGTTCGCCTTCGGGATGTCGGGTGCGTGGGCGCGGGGGCTCATCGATGCGGGGTGGACGCCCGGAGCCGCCGTCACCGCGCGCATCTGGGTCGCCGCCCTCGTGCTGCTCATCCCCACGATCCTGTCCCTTCGCGGGCGGTGGGGGTTGCTGCGGCGCAACGCGGGCATGATCCTCGCCTACGGACTGCTCGCGGTCACTGCGACGCAACTCTTCTACTTCCAGGCCGTCGCGGTCATGGATGTCGGTCTCGCGCTGCTCATCGAGTACACCGCTCCGGTCGCGGTGCTGCTGTGGCTGTGGGTGCGGCGCGGTGAGCGGCCGACCCGTCGGAGCATCATCGGCGCCGCCATCGCGTTCGTCGGCCTGGTGCTCATGCTCGACATCCTCACGGGGGCCGACGTGAACGTGGCCGGCATCCTGTGGGCACTCGGGGCCATGGTCGGCGCCGCGACCTACTTCGTGCTCTCGGCCAAGGTCGACACGGGTCTGCCGCCCATCGCCCTCGCCGGCAGCGGCCTGCTGTTGGGTGCATTCGGACTCACCGCCGCCGGCGCGATCGGTGTGCTGCCGATCAGATGGACGACCGACGACATCGCGTACCGGTTCGGCAGCGTGCCGTGGTTCGTCCCGGTGCTGGCGATGGGCGTCGTCGCGACGGCGCTCGCGTATCTGCTGGGCATCGCCTCGACCCGGATGCTGGGTTCGCGGCTCGCGTCCTTCGTGGCGCTCGCCGAGGTCGTTGCCGCACTCCTGTTCGGGTGGCTTCTGCTCGGACAGCTCCCCGACCTGCTGCAGGCGCTCGGGGGAGTGCTCGTGCTCGTCGGCGTCGTGGTGGTCAAGCTGGGAGAGCCCGTGGCGCCGGAGTTCATCGAGCCCGTGCCCCCAGTCAGGAATGTATACGACGAGAGCAGTCAAGGCGAACACTGACCCCTATTTGTGACTTTATGTATACACTGAGGGCATGAGCATCGTCGTCGAACGCACCTCCGCGAGCGATCGTGCGTATGCGGCGCTGCTCGACGACATCCAGTCCGGTTCCCTCCCCGCCGGCTTCGTGCTCGGCGAGGTCGAACAGGCCGAACGCCTCGGCGTGAGTCGCACCCCGATGCGCGAAGCGCTGCGACGGCTCATCGCGGATGGGCTCGTCGTGCAGCAGTCGCCGCGGGTCACTGTGGTCGCCGACCTGGATGCCGACGACATCCGCTCGCTCTTCGAGATCCGCCGCGCGCTCGAGGAGAGCTCGGCCCGTCTCGCCGCCGCCCGCGGGGATGCCGCACTCTTCGCGGCGCTCGCGGACGAATTCGCGCACGTCGACCTCGACGCCGTCGAGGGCCGCGACGCGTATTACGCCCTGATCGCCCGCTTCGATGCCGCGCTCGACGCCGCCGTCGCCAACGACTACATCGCGTCGGCACTGCGCACCGTGCGCACGCACCTCGTGCGTGTGCGTCGGATGGCCCGCGACAAGCCCGCCCGCCTCGCGGCCTCCGCCGCCGAGCACCGCACGATCGCGGAGGCGCTCGCCGCCCGCGACGGCGACCTCGCCGCCCATGCCACGCACGTGCACCTGCACAACGCGCTCGCCGGCATCCTCGATTCACTCGACCCCAACGATGTCGATTCCCGCACCAGCGAAGGATAAGAAATGACCGTCACCCACCACGTCCGTGTGCACCGCAGCGACGAGAACCTCGCCCGCGAAGACCAGCTCGCCTGGAAGATCGCCGAGGTCGCGGCCGACCAGGTCGAGGTCGAGCAGGACGTCGTCGACATGATCATCAACCGCATCATCGACAACGCCTCGGTGGCGGCGGCATCCCTCACCCGCGCCCCGATCAACGCGGCCCGCGCGCAGGCGTTCAGTCACCCCGTCTCGACTGGCGGCGTCGGCGCGAACCTCTTCGGTGCGGCGCTCGACCACCGCACCAGCCCCGAGTGGGCGGCGTGGGCGAACGGCGTGGCCGTGCGCGAGCTCGACTACCACGACACATTCCTCGCCGCCGAGTACTCGCACCCGGGCGACAACATCCCGCCGATCCTCGCAGTCGCCCAGCACGCCAGCAAGGACGGCCGGGCTCTCGTGCGCGGCATCGCCACCGGCTACGAGATCCAGATGGATCTGGTGCGCGCGATCTGCCTGCACAAGCACAAGATCGACCACGTCGCCCACCTCGGCCCGTCGGCCGCCGCCGGAATCGGCACCCTGCTCGGCCTCGACGTCGAGACCATCTACCAGGCCGTCGGCCAGGGACTGCACACGACGACCGCCACGCGTCAGAGCCGCAAGGGCGAGATCTCCACCTGGAAGGCGCACGCTCCGGCCTTCGCCGGCAAGATGGCCGTGGAGGCGGTCGACCGGGCGATGCGCGGGCAGACCAGCCCCGCCCCGATCTACGAAGGCGAAGACGGCGTGATCGCCTGGATGCTCGACGGCAAGGACGCGTCCTACGACGTGCCGCTGCCTGCCACCGGTGAGCCCAAGCGCGCGATCCTCGACTCGTACACGAAGGAGCACTCCGCCGAGTACCAGGCCCAGGCGCTGATCGACCTCGCCCGCAAGCTCGGCACCTCGAACCCCGCACTGCGCGACCCCGCGAACATCGCGTCGATCGTCATCCACACCAGCCACCACACCCACAACGTGATCGGCTCCGGCGCGAACGACCCGCAGAAGTACGACCCGACCGCCTCGCGCGAGACGCTCGACCACTCGGTGCCCTACATCTTCGCGGTCGCACTGCAGGATGGTGGCTGGCACCACGTCGACTCCTACGCCCCCGAGCGCGCGGGCCGTGCCGACACCGTCGCGCTGTGGCACAAGGTCACAACGGCCGAGGATGCCGAGTGGACGCGCCGCTACCACTCCGAGGACCCCGCCGAGAAGGCGTTCGGCGGTCGCGTCGAGATCCGCCTGACCGACGGCTCGACCGTGGTCGACGAGATCGCCGTGGCCGATGCGCACCCGCTGGGAGCTCGTCCGTTCGCCCGTGAGAACTACATCGCGAAGTTCCGTCTGCTGGCGGAGCCCGTGCTCGAGCCGGCCGAGATCGAGCGGTTCCTCGCCCTTGTGCAGCGCCTGCCCGAGCTGACCGCGGCCGAGGTCGGCGAGCTGTCGATCGTCGCGAAGCCCGGCCTGCTCGACGCGGCGCCGGCACCCGCGGGGCTGTTCTGATGCTGTACTCCACCGTCACGCCCGCCGAGAAGCGCCGGCTGTTCCGCGAGCGCCTCGCGAGCGGTGAGCTGCTGCGCTTCCCCGGTGCGTTCAACCCGCTGAGCGCCCGCCTGATCGAGCAGAAGGGCTTCGACGGCGTCTACATCTCCGGTGCCGTGCTCTCGGCCGATCTGGGCCTGCCCGACATCGGACTCACCACGCTCACCGAGGTGGCCGGTCGGGCGAAGCAGATCGCCCGGATGACCGACCTCCCCGCGATCGTCGACGCCGACACCGGCTTCGGCGAGCCGATGAACGTCGCCCGCACGATCCAGGAGATCGAAGACGCGGGCCTCGCCGGCACGCACATCGAGGACCAGATCAACCCGAAGCGCTGCGGCCACCTCGACGGCAAGGCCGTGGTCGACGAGAACACCGCGATCAAGCGCATCCGTGCCGCCGCCGATGCCCGTCGCGACGAGAACTTCCTCATCATGGCACGCACCGACATCCGGGCTGTCGAGGGGCTGGATGCGGCGATCGACCGGGCCAAGGCGCTGGTGGATGCCGGTGCCGACGCGGTGTTCCCGGAGGCGATGCGCACGCTGGCCGAGTTCGAGGCGATGGCCGAGGCGCTCGACGTGCCGATCCTGGCGAACATGACCGAGTTCGGCAAGAGCGAGCTGTTCTCCGTGGACCAGCTGCGCGACGCCGGGGTGAACCTGGTCATCTGGCCTGTGTCGCTGTTGCGCATCTCGATGGGGGCGGCGGGCCGTGCGCTCGATACGCTGAACGACGAGGGGCACCTGACCTCGAAGCTCGGCGAGATGCAGCACCGCGCCGATCTCTACGATCTGATCGACTACGAGTCGTACAACCATTTCGACTCGGGCGTCTTCAACTTCACACTCGACACCACCGAACGCTGAGTGCAGCGAAGCGGACAGCCGACTCGGTTGCCGAGCGAGGAGCGAAGCGACGAGTCGAAGTACACGAAGGAGTGACCATGACCGAGCCGGACATCAAGAAGGGCCTCGCGGGCGTCGTCGTCGATACGACCGCGATCTCGAAGGTCAACCCCGAGACGAACAGCCTGCTGTACCGCGGCTACCCGGTGCAGGAGTTGGCCGACACGCAGCCGTTCGAGGCCGTCGCGTACCTGCTGTGGAACGGCGAGCTGCCGACTCCGGAAGAGCTCGCGGCGTTCCGGCTCGAGGAGCGGAAGCACCGCGCCCTCGCCGACAACGTCAAGACCGCGATCGACCTGGTGCCGCTCGACGCCCACCCGATGGACGAGGTGCGCACCGCGGTCAGCCTGATCGGGGCCTCCGACCCCGGTGCCGGCGGCTCGGTGCTGGATGCGGGCGGCAGCCCGGAGCAGAACCTCGAGCGCAGCATCCGCCTGTTCGCCGCCCTCCCGGCGATCGTCGCGTACGGTCAGCGTCGTCGTCGCGGCCAGGAGATCATCGCCCCGCGCGACGACCTCGACTACTCCGCGAACTTCCTCTGGATGACGTTCGGCGAAGAGGCGGACGCCGTCGTGGTGGATGCCTTCAACCGCTCGATGATCCTGTACGCCGAGCACTCCTTCAACGCCTCGACGTTCACCGCACGCGTGATCGCCTCGACGCTGAGCGACATCTACTCGGCCGTGGTCGGTGCGATCGGCGCGCTCAAGGGGCCGCTGCACGGTGGCGCCAACGAGGCGGTGCTGCATATCTTCGACGACATCGGCACGGCCGACAACGTCGTGCCCTGGCTCGACAAGGCTCTCGCCGAGAAGCGGAAGATCATGGGCTTCGGGCACCGCGTCTACAAGAAGGGCGACTCCCGCGTGCCGACCATGAAGGCCGCGCTCGACACCCTCGTGGAGCACTACGACCGCCCCGAGGTCGCGGCCCTCTACGACGCGCTCGAGTCGGAGTTCGTCGCACGCAAGGGCATCTACCCGAACCTCGACTACCCCTCGGGCCCGGCGTACAACCTGATCGGTTTCGACACCCTCACCTTCACACCGCTGTTCGTGGCGGCGCGGGTGACCGGCTGGACCGCCCACGTGATCGAGCAGGCCGGGTCGAACGCCCTCATCCGTCCGCTGTCCTTCTACGACGGCCCCGACGAGCGGCACGTCACCGCCTGAGTATTCGACGTCTCGGCGTAAGAATGGCCCCGTCTCGGCAGCAGACGGGGCCATTCGCGTGTTCGGTCCCGCTCAGGCGAGCGCGGCGACGAGCGCGCGAGCCGCGGATGCCGACGACTGGGGGTTCTGGCCGGTGATGAGCTGCCCGTCGATCACGGTGTGGTCGCTCCACGGTGAGGCGATGTCGAGTTCGGCGCCCCGTGCCCGCAGTTCGCTCTCGAGCAGGAACGGGGCACGGTCGGCGAGGCCGCCGATGCGCTCCTCTTCGTCGGTGAACCCGGTGATGCGGCGTCCGGCCACGACCGATTCCCCTGCCGCGGTGCGGGCCGGGAGCAGAGCCGCGAGCCCGTGGCAGACGGCGGCGAGCGGGCGTCCGGCGGCGAGGGTCGCCGTGATCAGCGCGGCGGAGTCTTCGTCGACCGCCAGATCCTGCATGGGGCCGTGACCGCCGGGGTAGTAGACCGCGTCATACGCAGCGGGGTCGACGTCGGCCAGAACCAGCGGGGCGATGAGCTCGTCGATCGCGGCGATCGACTCGGCGTCGCCCTCGGCGAGGCTGGACGCATCGGCCACCGGTGCGACGCCACCCGGGGTCGCGAACGACACCGTGTGGCCGGCCTCGCTGAGCAGGCGGTAGGGGGTCAGCAGTTCTTCCGCCCAGTAGCCGGTCGCGTGCGCGGTGCCATCGGCGAGGGTCCAGGTGCGGGCGCCGGTGACGACGAAGAGAACAGAGGACATGCGTGCTCCAGAAGGTCGGACGGCAGAAGCCGTGCGGATGCGATACCGAGGACAACGGCACGGTCTCGGCACTGATTCCGATACATTTTCGATATGAGCGATCGGAATGGCGATGGGTTGAGTGACCTCGCCCTGTGGCGGACATTTCTCGCCGCCTACCGATCGGGGTCGGTGTCGGCAGCCGCGCGGATGCTGGGGATCGCCCAGTCCTCCGTGACGACGCAGCTGCAGGCATTGGAGCGCCGCATCGGGGAGCCGCTCTTCATCCGCCATGCGCGTGGGATCGCCCCCACGCCCCGCGCCGACGATCTGGCCGCGCGCCTGTCCGGGCCGCTCGACGCGCTCGCCCTCGCCGTCGGGACCCCCGCACCGGCTGCCGCTCCGCCGGTGCGCATCGGCGGAGCGGGTGAGTTCGTCGAGCGCGTGGTGATGCCGGCGCTGGCGCCGATGATCGCGGAGGGGCGGCGGTTCACCGTCACCACGGGGTTGGCGGATGAGCTGCTCGAGCAGCTCGGTGCCGGAAGCCTCGATCTCGTGCTCTCGGCCATCCGTCCGAAGGGGCGCGCGCTTCCTGCTGCCGCTCTCGTCGACGAGGAGTTCGCCCTGGTCGCCGCACCGTCGCTCGGGGTCAGCGCTTCGGCTGAACTCGTGCCGAGCGCCCTCGAGGGCATCCCGCTCCTCGCCTACGCACACGACGTGCCCATCCTGCGTCGGTACTGGCGGCATGTGTTCGGCCTCCGCCTCGAGCGCGAACCCGCCCTGATCGTGCCCGACCTCCGAGCCCTCGCCGCGGCAGCCGTCGCCGGAGCGGGGATCACGGTGCTGCCGACGTACCTGATCGCCGAGGAGCTCGCCGACGGGCGGTTGGTCGTGCTGCGCGAGACCGACGACCCGCCGATCAACACCCTCTACCTGGTGCGCCGCCCCGGTCCGTTCACCGATGTCGTCGCCGAGATCGATCGGGCGCTTCGGCTCGCTGTCGCCTGATCCCGCATCTCGGGTGAGACGGGCGTCAGCGCGTGAGCCAGGTCCGCAGCGAGCGGGTGACGAAGGGGAGCACCCAGTACGCCATGATCGGCGTGAGAACGAGGGTCGTGACGAGCACCCGCAGCCAGATCGGCAGCTCGTTCCATCCCGGCACGGGGCTCATCGCGTAGGTGAAGGCGAGGTTCACGGGGAAGAATCCGAGCCAGATCGAGGTCGCCTGCTTCCAGCGCGGCGGAGCGGGGGCGACCGTGACCGTCTCGGTGGTGCCGTCGGGCGACGGGAGCGTGATCGTGCCGGTGGTCGGCTCGTCGAACCAGCCCTCGATCCCGGTGCGGCGCTTGGAGCGCTCGCTGCGCACGAAGCCCTCGCCCATCGACAGCCACCACGCCCGCTCGGCCGACTGCTCCCACGCGGTGAGCGAATCCTCGCTCGCGAAGCGGTAGAGCATGTGCCACACCTGCGAGTCCTCGCCGGCGCGCACCCAGCCCGAGCCGAGGAAGCCCGGATACTTCGTCGCGAGGTTCACCCCCGTCTGCACCCAGGCGGTCGCCTCGACGATGCGCTCGGGGTCGACTTCGCGGCGGATGGACACGGTGAGGGGCTCGGACAAGGTGGGTCCTCGGTGAAGGGCGTCCGGGGTCGGGACGCCGAAGCGGATGCGCCAGGGGTGGCGGCGCTCCCTCGATTCTAATTCGGATGCGGGAGGTGCCCGGCCGCTCCCCGCCCCACTCCCCGCCCCACGAGGAGGACCCCCGCCGACCCGATTCGGCGGGGGTCTCGCGGCGTGGGAGCCGCGACGGGAGCGAGAGTGCTCACCGTGCGCGCGGTAGACGTGACACCCGATCCGGTCTGAGTCTCTGTCCGCGCACTTGTAGTTGTACCCGGCCGAGATGACGCGGCGGTGAACGCGATGCGAACAACCTCGATCCGATCGTGGCACCGAGTGGATCGAGATACAAGGACGTCCTAGTAAATGTCCGGGTCTCAGAGTAAACTCCCCAATGTGCCAACGACGGCACGGAGGGATGTCACACAATGACTCGTACTATCCCGCACTTCGTGGGCGGATCGCTTCTCACTCCCGACTCCGGTCGCTTCGCTGACGTGTTCGACCCGAGTACCGGCGCGGTGCAGGCACGCGTGCCGCTCGCCTCGGCCGACGAGGTGCGACGCGTCATCGCGAACGCCGAAGAGGCCCAGGTGGCATGGGGCGCCACCAACCCGCAGAAGCGCGCTCGCGTGCTGCTGCGGTTCCTCGACCTGGTGCAGCGCGAGATGACGTCGCTGGCCGAGCTGCTCGCGAGCGAGCACGGCAAGACGGTCGACGACGCGAAGGGCGACATCCAGCGGGGGCTGGAGGTCATCGAGTTCTCCGCCGGGGCACCGCACCTGCTCAAGGGGGAGTACTCCACCGGCGCCGGTACCGGCATCGACGTCTACTCGATGCGGCAGCCGCTCGGGGTCGTCGCCGCGATCACCCCGTTCAACTTCCCCGCCATGATCCCGCTGTGGAAGGCGGGTCCTGCGCTTGCCGCCGGCAATGCGGTCGTGCTCAAGCCCAGCGAGCGCGACCCCTCGGTGCCGGTGCGCATCGCCGAGCTCTTCCTCGAGGCCGGCCTCCCCGCCGGTGTCCTCAACGTCGTGCACGGCGACAAGGAGGCCGTCGACACGCTGCTCACCGACGACCGCATCCGCGCCGTCGGCTTCGTCGGCTCGACCCCGATCGCCGAATACATCTATGCGACGGCGGCGGCGCACGGCAAGCGCGCGCAGTGCTTCGGCGGTGCGAAGAACCACATGATCGTGATGCCGGACGCCGACCTCGACCAGGCCGTCGACGCGCTGATCGGCTCCGGCTACGGATCGGCGGGCGAACGGTGCATGGCCATCTCGGTCGCTGTCCCCGTGGGGCAGGAGACGGCCGATGCTCTCGCCGCCAAGCTCTCCGAGCGTGTCGCCCAGCTGCGGATCGGCCCCTCTCTCGCGGCCGACGTCGACTACGGACCCCTGGTCACGCGGGCGGCGGTCGAGCGGGTCGAGGGCTACATCCAGCAGGGTGTCGACGAGGGCGCGACGCTCCTCGCCGACGGCCGCGGCTTCACGGTCGAAGGACACGAGGAGGGCTTCTACCTCGGGCCGACCCTGTTCGACCACGTCACCACCGACATGGCGATCTACCGCGAGGAGATCTTCGGCCCGGTGCTGGTGATCGCGCGCGCTGCCGACTACGAGGAAGCCCTGCGCATGGCGTCGGAGCACGAGTACGGCAACGGCGTCGCGATCTTCACGCGCGACGGCGACGCCGCCCGCGACTTCGCGGCCCGCGTCGAGGTCGGGATGGTCGGCGTGAACGTGCCGATCCCCGTGCCGATCGCGTACTACACGTTCGGCGGGTGGAAGCGCAGCGGCTTCGGCGACCTCAACCAGCACGGCACCGACGCCTTCCGGTTCTACACCAAGACCAAGACGGTGACGAGCCGCTGGCCGAGCGGCGTCCGCGAGGGTGCCAGCTTCGTCATCCCCACCATGCACTGACCCGGAACCTCCCACAAGGAATCACGATGACCATGACCACCGTCACCACCACCGCCGAGGAGCGCGAGGCGATCCTCGGCGCCGTCCGCGAGTTCGCCGAGACCGAGCTGGCCCCCTACGCCGCCGAGCGCGACGAGAAGCACCTGTTCCCGAGGGAGTCGCTCGGCAAGGCCGGCGAGCTCGGCCTCGGCGGCATCTACGTCGATGAGGAGTTCGGCGGCAGCGGCCTCAGCCGCCTCGACACCGTGGCGATCTTCGAGGAGCTGGCGAAGGGCGACCCCGCGGTCGCCGCCTACATATCCATCCACAACATGGTCGTCTGGATGATCGACACCTACGGTGACGACGCGCAGCGCGGAGCGTGGCTGCCGAAGCTGACGGCCATGTCCGAGTTCGGGGGCTACTGCCTCACCGAGCCGGGAGCGGGATCGGATGCCGCGAACATCGCGACCAGCGCGGTGCGCGACGGCGATGACTTCGTGCTCACCGGCGTGAAGCAGTTCATCTCCGGAGCGGGAGAGGCCGCCGTCTACGTCGTGATGGCGCGCACCGGCGAGCCGGGTGCGCGAGGGATCAGCGCCTTCCTCGTCCCCGGTGATGCCGAGTCGCTGAGCTTCGGCGCCCCGGAGAAGAAGATGGGCTGGCATGCGCAGCCCACCCGCCAGGTGATCCTCGACGGCGTCCGGGTTCCGGCATCCGCCATGCTCGGCGACGAGGGCCGCGGGTTCGCGATCGCGATGTCGGCGCTCAACGGCGGACGCCTCAACATCGCCGCCTGCTCGTTGGGCGGGGCGCAATGGGCACTCGACAAGGCGGTGCAGTACGTGCACGAGCGGATGGCCTTCGGCGAGCCGCTGGCAGAGAAGCAGTCGATCCTGTTCGCGATCGCCGACATGCGCACCGACCTGCACGCCGCACGGCTCATGGTGCGCGACGGTGCGCAGGCGGTCGACGAGCATGCGCCCGACGCGACGATGCGCTGCGCCATGGCCAAGCGCTTCGCGACCGATGCCGGCTTCGACGTCGCGAACCGCGCGCTGCAGCTGCACGGCGGCTACGGATATCTGCAGGACTACGGGATCGAGCGCGTCGTCCGCGATCTGCGGGTGCACCAGATCCTGGAAGGGACCAACGAGATCATGCGACTGATCGTCGGACGCGAGATGCTGCGACCCGCGGGCTCCGCGTCCCTCCAGCGCAGCGGCGGCGACCAGATGCGGAGCGCATCGTGACCACGCCGTCCTCCTCCACAGTCGTGGCCTTCCTCGGCCTCGGGCACATGGGGCTGCCGATGGCGAGGAATCTCGTCGCAGCAGGGCATGAGGTGCACGGCTTCGACCTCGTTCCCGCGGCCATCGAGGCCGCGCAGGCGGCCGGCATCGCGGTGGCCGCGAGCGGCGCGGAAGCCGTGGCCTCGGCGGATGTCGTCATCACGATGTTCCCTGCCGGGAAGCATGTGATCGAGGCGTACCGCACCGAGCTGCTTGCCGCGGCTCGGCCCGGCACGCTCTTCATCGAGTCGTCGACCATCGCCGTCGACGAGGCGCGGGCCGCGCACGCGCTCGCGCTCGCCGCGGGACACCGCAACGTCGACGCTCCCGTGTCTGGCGGTGTGGTCGGCGCGGAGAACGGCACGCTCGCGTTCATGGTCGGCGGGGCCGAGGAGGACTTCGCCGCAGCACTCCCGCTGCTGGAGGTCATGGGCAAGCGCATCGTGCACTGCGGCGGTCCGGGCCTCGGCCAGGCAGCCAAGGTCTGCAACAACATGGTGCTCGCGGTCTCGCAGATCGCGGTGGCCGAGGCGTTCGTGCTGGGGGAGCGGCTCGGGCTCGAACATCAGGCACTGTTCGACGTCGTTTCGCAGGCCTCGGGTCAGTGCTGGTCGATCACGACGAACTGCCCCGTGCCCGGCCCCGTACCCACGAGCCCGGCCAACCGCGACTACCAGCCGGGTTTCGCCGGTGCGCTGATGGCCAAGGATCTCGGGCTCGCGTTGCAGGCGATCCAGCAGACATCGACCGACGCCAGGATGGGCCGGCTCGCGCAGGAGATCTACGCCGCTTTCGCCGCCGGTGACGGCGCGACGCGGGACTTCTCCGGAATCATCACCGACATCCGCGACGACCGCGTGTGATGATCGGTACTCCGACGGAGAGGGCGACATGACCGAGTACGAGACGATCCTGGTCGAGCAGCGTGGACGGGTGGGGTGGATCACCCTGAACCGTCCCGAGGCGCTGAACGCGTTGAACAGCCGGCTTGCGGAAGAGGTCACCGCGGCAGCGGTCGCCTTCGATGCCGACGAGGGCGTAGGCGCGATCGTCGTCACCGGATCCGAGAAGGCCTTCGCCGCCGGTGCCGACATCAAGGAGATGGAGGGCATGTCCGCGGCGCAGATGCTCGAGACCGATCATTTCGGCGTCTGGCACGAGTTCGCTGCGGTGCGGACCCCCGTGATCGCGGCGGTCTCCGGCTTCGCCCTGGGCGGCGGCTGCGAGCTGGCGATGATGTGCGACATCATCCTGGCCGCCGACGACGCCAAGTTCGGACAGCCCGAGATCAACCTGGGCGTGATCCCCGGCATGGGCGGCACGCAGCGTCTGATCCGCGCGGTCGGCTACTACAAGGCCGCGGAGCTGGTGCTCTCCGGGCGGTTCATGGGCGCGGAGGAGGCGGAGCGCTCCGGCCTCGTATCGCGCGTCGTGCCGGCATCCGACCTCCTCGCCGAGGCGACGAAGCTGGCCGACACGATCGCCTCGAAGTCGCTGCCGTCGGTCTACGCCGCGAAGGCCGCGCTGGATGCCGCGATGGAGACGACGCTGGCCGAGGGGCTCGCGCACGAGAAGCGGTCCTTCGCCGCGCTGTTCGACACCGCAGACCAGAAAGAGGGCATGTCGGCATTCCGGGAGAAGCGGGCGCCCGACTTCCAGAACCGATGAGCGGGTCGTGAAGGAAGCCCTGACGAGATGAGCGCCTGAAGCGATGCGTGCCGGAAGCGAACAGTGCTCAGCCGCGGAGGGCGTCGACGATCTTCGCGATCCGGCGCTCGCGCGTCGCCTCCTGCTTGGCCTCGGTCACGCTCCGCGCGTGCTCTTTGCGCACCGAGTACGACAGGGCGTCGAAGGCGGCGCGCAGCGCGGGGTCGGCGTCCAAGGCTGCCGCGAGCTCGGTGGGCACGTCGACGGTGCGCTCGGCGGAATCCACGCGGATCACGGCATCGATCTCCTGATCGATCTCGAGTCCGAGATCGGCGCGCACGGCCTTGCTGAAGCCGATCATGTTCTCGCTGCCCATGCGTGCCAGGCGCAGGCGGGCGGTGCGTCCTCCGATGGTGACGGCCACGGGGAAAGCCTTGCCGGCCCCGAGCGACGCGACCTGCTCGTCGCTGAGCAGGATCGCTGCAGCGGGGCCGCGGCCGGTGAGGACGGTGTGCAGGCGCAGTTCGCTCATGCCGAAAGAGTACGCCCGGGATCCTCGAACTCGGCGGCGAGAATCGCGTTGCGCTCCCGGATCAGCCGGCGCATGTACGCGCGCAGGAACACCGCGTCGACGAGGCTGCCGAGCGGGCCGAACGGCGAGCGGAAGGTCACGGCGTCGCGCATCACAGTGCCGTCCGGATGCTCCTCGAACCGGTGCTCATGCAGGAACGCGGCGAACGGACCGGAGATCTGTCGGTCCGAGAAACCGCGGGGAGGATCGACGTCGAAGGCGATCGAGCGCAGGCGGAAGGGGATGCCGAAGTGGCGCGCCCGCCAGGTCGCGGTCGTGCCCTCGGTGAAGACGCCACCCGCCGGAGCCTCGACCATCGTCTCGCCGTATCGGGCCATGCTCTTCACATGCAGTGCCGGGTCGAGTGATGCGGCGAACACCTCGGCGGGGGACGCGTCGATGATCGTCTCGAGCGCGAACCGGGCCACGTCAGAGCGCTTCGGGCTGCGGACGCGGATCGGCGAAGTCGCCGGCGTCCTTGCGCAGCCGGGCCACGATCGCGACGAGCTCGGCCGCGTCGTCGCGGTTCAGGCCGGGTTCGGCGAAGACGTCGGCGTTGAGGGCCTGCGTGGCGCGCTCGACCAGTTCTCGTCCGGAATCCGTCAGGACGAGCAGGGCGGCGCGTCCGTCGTGCGGGTGCGGTTCCCGCGCGATCAGGCCGTCACGGACCAGGCGCTCGGCCGTGCTCGTGACGGTGGTCGGGTGCACCTGGAGGCGGGCCACCACGCTCGACAGCGGAAGGCTGCCCGCGCGGCTGAAGGCCAGCAGGCGCAGCACCTCGTAGCGGGCGAAACTCAGCGCGAACGGCTTGAGGGCGGCGTCCACGCGGGCCAGCAGCAGCTGCTGGGCACGCATGACCGAGGTGACGACGGCCATGCCGTCGGCGGCATCCGTCCATCCGTGCGCGAGCCATTGCCGCTTCGCCTCGGCGAGCGGATCGATGGGGAGCGGACGGGGTCGGGCCATTTCTCTACGGTAGTGCGGGGAAGGCGCGGTGCGGCGATGGCGCGCGACGCATCCGACGTCGCAACCGATGGTTCTCAGTCGCAAGTGAGCTGGAACTCAGTATCGCGGTCTAGAATTGCAGCAGTCGTGAGGAGCAATCGATGAAGATCTTCGTCCTGGTCAAAGAGGTGCCGGACACCTATGGCGATCGCAAGTTGAATCTCGAGACCGGGCTCGCCGATCGCGCCGCGGGTGATGTCGTCCTCGACGAGATCACGGAGCGGGCGCTCGAGGTCGCGCTCAGCTACGCCGACAAGAACGACGGCACCGAGGTGGTGGCCGTCTCGATGGCTCCGGAAGGCTCCACGGCCTCCGTGCGTCGGGCGCTCGCGATCGGCGCAGGCTCGGCCGTGCACATCGCCGACGAACAGCTCTCCGGCGCCGACCTCGGACTCACCGCCGAGGTGCTCGCCGCCGCGATCCGCCGTGGCGCGCCCGACCTCGTGATCACCGGCAACCTGTCAACCGACGGCTCCGGCGGCGTGCTCCCCGCGATGCTCGCCGAGCACCTCGGATTCGCGCAGGTCACCGCCCTCTCGTCCGTCGAGATCACCGCAGACGGGGTCTCCGGAACGCGTGCGGCCGATGCCGGCAGCCAGCCGGTCTCCGCGGCGCTGCCCGCCGTTATCTCGATCACCGAGGCGCTCCCGGATGCCCGGTTCCCGAACTTCAAGGGCATCATGGCCGCGAAGAAGAAGCCCCTCGAGGTGCTCTCGCTCGCCGACCTCGACGTCTCGGCAGACCCGTCCGCTGCCGCGCGGACCATCATGACCGCCGTGTCGGAGAAGCCCCCGCGGGCGGCCGGCGTGAAGATCACGGATGAGGGCGACGCCGCCGACAAGCTCGTCGACTACCTCGTGCAGAACAGGCTGGTGTGAGATGACTTCCTCCGACAACCCGATCCTCGTCCTGGTCGACGTCGATCCCTCCGGCTACGTGGCCAGCAGCACTGCCGCCCTGATCGGTGCGGCTTCGACGATCGGCTCGCCCGTGGCACTGATCGTCGGCGGCAGTCCGGCCGCCGTGGATCAGGCCGCCGCCGCCGGTGCGTCCATCGTGCTGACGGCCGACGGTGATGCCGGTTCGCTCACGGTTCCGATCGTGGATGCCCTGCAGGCCGCGGCCGCGCAGGTGCGCCCCGACGCCGTGCTCATCTCGAACTCGATCTCCGGTCGTGATGTGGCCGGCCGCTTCGCGGTGCGCACGAAGAGTGCACTGTCGGTCGACGCCGTCGGGGTCTCGCGCGATGACGAGGGCGTCGTCGCCCACCACTCGGTCTACGGCGGGGCCTACCTCGTCGACTCCGCCCCCACCTTCGGCGTTCCGGTGATCACGGTGCGTCAGGGTGCGGTCGATGCGCGCGCCGAAGCCGTACCTTCGCACTCCGTCGAGGTGCTCGATGTCGCGGCATCCGGGGCTGTTGCGGCCACGGCCGGTCCGGTCGAAGCGGTCGAGGTCGCCTCCTCCCGTCCGGAGCTGCGCGGCGCCACGCGTGTCGTCTCCGGTGGTCGCGGTCTCGCGTCGAAGGAGAAGTTCGTGCTCGTCGAGGAGCTCGCCGATGCCCTCGGCGCCGCCGTCGGTGCCTCTCGGGCAGCCGTCGACGCCGGGTACATCCCGCAGTCGCACCAGGTCGGTCAGACCGGGGTCTCGGTGTCGCCGCAGTTGTATGTCGCTCTCGGCATCTCGGGAGCGATCCAGCACCGCGCGGGCATGCAGACGTCGAAGAACATCGTCGCGATCAACAAGGATCCGGAGGCGCCGATCTTCGACGTCGCGGACTTCGGCATCGTCGGCGACGTGTTCGCCGTGGTGCCGCAGGTGATCGCGGCGCTCGAGGCGCGGAAGAAGTAGCCATGGCGACGCGGATGCTGCGACGCGGTCTGCCGCGTGTACCGGGAGGGGAGCCCTGGCCTCCCGCGGCCGAGGTCGCCTCTGCCGCGGAGGCGGCTGTCGTGGACCCCGCTGCCGCGGACACGGACGCCCCGGTTTCCCCGGACGCCACGCGCGCCCCGTCGGCCGACACGCCACATGTCGGACGTTCGGCGGGTCCTGATCCGACATCTGGCGTGTCGGCCCCCGGTGTGACGCCAGGTGCAGGTGCAGGTGCAGGTGCAGGTGCAGGTGCGGGTTCGGGTGTGACGGCAGGGGCGGGTGCGGGTGTGGCGGCGGGGCGCAGCGGCGTCGTCCGCGTCCGTCGGGGCCTGCCTCGTGTCGTCGGAGGTGAACCGTGGCCGCCTGCGGGGGCAGAGCCCTCGCCTCCGGTCGTCCAGCCCGAGACGACCGCCGAGACGACCACGGCGACTGCGGTCGCAGACACTCGCAGCGAGGCACCTGAACTCGCCCCCGCCGCGTCGCAGCCCCGCGAGGACGCTTCGGCTCCGGTCGCCCCCGTCGCTCCGGTCGCGGAGTCGTCCGCCCCGGAATCCCTTTCGAGTGGCGGTATCCGCCGCGGGCTTCCGCGTGTCGTGGGCGGCGAGCCCTGGCCGCCCGCGGAGACGGTTCCCTCGATGGCAGGCGATCCGCTGCCGTCCGCGGTCGACGGATCGGAACCGCAGGACCGGGTCGTGGGGGATGCCGCACCCGCCGCCGTGGCGGATGCCGCACCGGCCCCGGCTGCGGTCGCGGTGCCTGCTCCCGCATCCGCCGTCGCGACCCCGGCGATCGCCGACGTCGCCATTCCGCTCCGCGGAACACGCACGGTCTGGAACGGCCGCGCGCCACGACACATCGACGTCGCGCCGGCATCCGGGCGCCGCCGTCCGACCTGGACGCAGGCGATCGCCGTGCTGCTCGGTGCGGCCGCGCTCGGGCTGATCGCGGGAGCGGCGATCGCCTTCGTGCGCGCGCTCCTCAGCTTCCCCTTCATGCAGGACTTCCTCGCAGCGTTCCCCGGCGAGTACGAGCCGGGCATCGCCGTCGAGCCGGGGTTCGCTCCCTGGATCGGCTGGCAGCATTTCTTCAACATGTTCCTGATGGTGCTGATCATCCGCTCCGGCCTGCAGGTGCGCACCGAGAAGCGACCGACCGTCTTCTGGACGCCCCGCGGCAACGCGAAGGGCAAGATCAGCCTGAACCTCTGGTTCCACCAGTCGCTCGACATCCTGTGGCTCGTGAACGGCGTGATCTTCGTGGTGCTGCTGTTCGTCACCGGGCACTGGGTGCGCATCGTGCCGACGAGCTGGGAGGTGTTCCCGAACGCCCTGTCGGCGGCGCTGCAGTACGTCTCGTTCGACTGGCCGCACGAGAACGGCTGGAACAACTACAACAGCCTGCAGCAGCTCGCCTACTTCGCGACCGTGTTCATCGCCGCCCCGCTCGCGGCGATCACCGGATTCCGCATGTCGGGGCTCTGGCCGAAGAAGGCCGAGAAGCTGTCGAAGGCCTATCCGGTCGAGTGGGCGCGGGCGCTGCACTTCCCGATCATGCTCTACTTCGTGGCGTTCATCATCGCGCACGTCGCCCTGGTGATGCTCACCGGATTCCTGCGCAACCTGAATCACATGTTCGCCTCGCAGGACGCGGTCACCTGGACGGGGTTCTGGGTGTTCATCGTCTCGCTCGTCGTGATCGCGATCGCCTGGGTGGCTGCACGGCCGCTCGTGCTCGCGCCCATCGCGAAGGCGTTCGGAAAGGTCTCCGGACGCTGACACCACGACGCTGACACCACGGCGCTGACACCAGGGCACTGGCACCACGCACTGACACCAGGGCATCCCCGCACGACGCGTCCCCCCGCACGACGGAAGGAAAGATCATGGCCGAGGCATTCATCATCGACGCGGTCCGTTCCCCCGTCGGCCGGCGAGGGGGATCGCTCGCGGGCATCCACCCGGCCGACCTGGGCGCGCACAGCCTGACCGCACTGGTCGAGCGCACGGGCATCGACCCCGGCGCGATCGACGACGTCGTGCTCGGTGCGATCGATGCGATCGGCGGGCAGGCGGGCAACGTGGCGCGCACGGCCGCTCTGGTCGCCGGATTCCCGGAGCACGTGCCGGGCGTGACGATCGACCGCCAGTGCGGTTCGAGCCAACAGGCCGTGCACTTCGCCGCACAGGCCGTGATGAGCGGCACGAGCGACCTCGTGATCGCGGGCGGTCTGCAGAACATGTCGCAGGTGCCGCTGACCGCGGCGGCGACCGTGGGGGAGGCGTACGGCTTCACGACGCCGTACGCCGAGTCGCCCGGTTGGCGCGCGCGCTACGGCGAACAGGAGATCTCGCAGTTCGCGGGTGCCGAGCTGATCGCCGCGAAATGGGACATCTCCCGTGAGGAGATGGAGCAGTACGCCCTGGCGAGTCACCGCCGCGCCGCTCGCGCGCAGGACGAGGGGCGCTTCGCGAAGGAGATCGCTCCGCTGAACGGCCTCGACCACGATGAGGGCGTGCGCCGGGACACCACCCTGGAGCGGATGGCGGGTCTCGCGCCGTTGCGAGAGGGCGGGCGGATCACCGCCGCGGTCTCGTCGCAGATCAGCGATGCCTCCAGCGCGGTGCTCGTCGCGAGCGAACGGGCCGTGCACGCGCACGGGCTCACGCCGCGTGCACGGATCCATCAGATGGCGGTGCGCGGCGCCAGCCCCGTCCTCATGCTCACCGCCCCGATTCCGGCCACCCGGCACGCCCTGGAGCGCGCAGGGCTGCGCATCTCCGACATCGACCTGTTCGAGGTGAACGAGGCCTTCGCTCCCGTGGTGCTCGCCTGGATGCGCGAGCTCGACGCGCCGCACGAGAAGGTCAACGTCAACGGCGGCGGCATCGCGCTCGGCCACCCCATCGGCGCGACCGGCACGCGACTCCTGACGACGATGCTGAACGAACTCGAGCGCACCGGCGGACGCTACGGCCTGCAGGCCATGTGCGAAGGCGGCGGCGTCGCGAACGTGACGATCATCGAACGGCTCTGAGCCGGAGCGAACCGCAACGGACGACGAGAACGGGCCGCCTCCGAGAGGAGACGGCCCGTTCTGCGCGTGTGCTGCGGAGATCAGGGGCGGACGAAGCGGACCTCGGTCAGCGTCTCGCCCAGGAACGGCTCGGTGTGCGTCGCACCGTCGAGGCGGAAGCCGTTGCGCGTGTAGAAGCGGTGCGCGCGGGGGTTGTCCTCGGCGACCCACAGGTACAGCGGCTCATCCTTCTCGACGGCGGCGTCGAACAGCTTCTGGCCGATGCCGGTGGAGTGCCAGGCGTCGAGGAGGTAGATGAAGTACAGCTCTCGGAACGCCGGAGCATCCTTGTCGCGGGCGGGGCCCGAACCGACGAAGCCGACGATCTCGCCGTCGACGAGAGCGGCGTTCATCTTGAACTCGGGGCCCTGCGAGGCCCAGTGCGTCCAGAGCTCTGCCATGCGGCGAGGCGAGACCTTCTCCAGCGCAGCCTTGCTGATCAGGTGGTCGTAGGTCTCGTGCCAGCACTGCGCGTGCACGCGACCGAGGGCTTCCGCATCCACATCACGGACCGGACGGACGATGACTTCAGACTGGGCTTCGGCGCTCATGTTCGTGACTCTACGCGCGGCATCCGCGAAGTGGAAATCGAGTGGATGTTCGATGACACCCGGTGTGCGGGCATGGAGGGTTCGCACAAGGATGTTCGCGGATCGTGTACTCCTGGCTACGATCGATCCTCGTGAACGTGATCTGGCGGACCCTCCTGGTGATCCTCGGCGCTCGCCGCCGCGTGCGGCGGGGGAAGACCCTCGACCCGACGGCCGTGGGCAGCATCCGGATCACCACACTGCCGACCGACCTCGACATCCTGCGCCACATGAACAACGGGCGCTACCTGTCGCTGTTCGATCTCGGGCGCTGGGACCAGCTCATCCGCACCGGCCTGTTCGACGCGATGAAGGATCGCGGCTGGTACGCGGTGGTGTCGAGCGAGACGGTCACGTTCCGCAAGTCGCTGAAGCTGTGGCAGCGGTTCGAGGTGCAGTCGCGGTTCATCGGCCATGACGAGAAGGCGCTGTTCCTGGAGCATCGCGCCGTGGTCGGAGGCGAGATCTACGCCCGGGCGATCGTGCGAGCCAGGATGCTGCGCCGCACGGGCGGCACGGTCAGCAACGAAGAGCTGTTCGCCGCGGTCGGCAAGCCCGAAGGCGTGCCGGAGATCGACGCCTGGGTGCACGACTGGGCCGCGGCTTCCGCCCTCCCGCCCGTGCGGGTGAAGGCTCCGAGCGTCTGGGGCTGATCCCTCGACGCCGGTACCCGCACGATCTAGGGTGATGGTGCACGCCACGCGCACACGGTGGTGCGAAGGGATGCGACGGTGACCGGGACGGCAGCGACGCGGGATCGCCCGCAGCGGGAATGGATGCCCGCGACGATCATCATCCCGATGTTCCTCTCCGCGCTCCTCGTGCTCGTCTGGCTCGGTGCCGGCGCTGTGCTGCTCTGGCTCCTGACGACCTTTCCCACCCCGGCGAACGCGACATCGACGATCCTCTGGGGCGGACTGGTGGTGCTCGGCGTGCTGGTGAACGTCGCCGTGCTGGTCGGGCTCGCGCGGCGCATCTCGTGGCTGCGGTGGGTCGTGGTCGGCCAGGCGCTCGCGATGACGGCGCTGCTCATCGTGACGCCCATCGGGCTCTGGGCCGGTGCCGTCGGCGCCGGCCAGGGGATTCTGCTGTTCGTGCCGTCGGCGCGCCGATGGTTCCGCGGAGCGGATGATCGGCGCCCGGCGTTCTGAGCGCGGAGTGCTCCTCCGGTTTCCGTAAGAACCTCGCTTCTTTCCCCGTCACAGATCCGAAGAGGGGGTGTTCTCGCGGCGTCCCTCAGTACTCTGAGCGGGAAGTCAGGGGCGCAGACGCCCCGGTGATCCCGTCGATGCAGACGGGCGGAGGAGGAAGCAGTGGCAGTCATCGGCATCGTGCGGGAGCCTGCGGGCGAAGCACGGGTCTCGGCCACCCCGGCGACGATCGCGTCGCTCGGGAGGCTGGGCCACACCATCAGGGTCGAACGGGGAGCGGGCGCTGCGGCCTCGTACCCCGATGCGGAGTATGAGGCAGCGGGAGCGGCACTCGTCGACCGGGAGGAGGCGTGGGGGAGCGAGGTCGTGCTCGCGATCACGGCTCCGGGAGTCGAGGAGATCGCGCTCCTCTCCGACGGTGCCACCCTCATCGCACTGCTCTCGCCCGCCCTGCGTCCCGACCTCGTCGACTCGCTCGCACAGCGCGGCATCACGGCGCTCGCGCTCGATGCGGTGCCGCGCATCTCGCGCGCGCAGTCGATGGACGTGCTCAGCTCGATGGCGAACATCGCCGGTTACCGAGCGGTCGTCGAGGCCGCGCATGAGTTCGGCCGCTTCTTCACCGGCCAGGTGACCGCCGCGGGCAAGGTCCCCCCGGCCAAGGTGCTGGTCGCGGGCGCCGGAGTCGCGGGTCTCGCCGCGATCGGCGCGGCATCGAGTCTCGGAGCGATCGTGCGAGCGACCGACCCGCGCCCCGAGGTCGCCGACCAGGTCACCTCGATCGGCGGATCGTACCTCCCGGTCGACGTCGAGGTCGCGGCCTCCACCGACGGCTACGCGAAGGCGACCAGTGCGGACTACGACCGCCGGGCCGCCGAGATCTACACCGAGCAGGCCGCCGACGTCGACATCATCATCACGACCGCGCTCATCCCCGGCCGGGCGGCCCCTCGCCTGATCACCGCATCCGATGTCGCGCAGATGAAGCCGGGCAGCGTGATCGTCGACATGGCCGCCGGCCAGGGCGGCAACGTCGAGGGCTCTGTCGCCGGCGAGCGGGTCGTCTCCGACAACGGCGTGATCATCCTGGGCTACACCGACCTCGCATCACGCCTGGCCGCCCAGGCTTCCCAGCTCTACGGCACGAACCTCGCCAACCTCGTCGCACTGCTGACCCCCGCGAAGGACGGGCAGCTGGTGATCGACTTCGACGACGTGGTGCAGCGCTCGGTCACGGTCGTCCGCGACGGCGAGGTCACCTGGCCTCCGCCCGCCGTGCAGGTCGCGGCCGCCCCCGCCGCGAAGGCCGCGGCGGCACCGGTCGAGATCGCGCCGCCGAAGAAGATGTCCACCGCGCGCAAGGTCACGTTGATCGTCGTGGGCATCGCCGCGCTGTTCGCTGTGAACGCGTTCGCCCCCGCTCCACTCCCGCAGCACTTCACGGTGCTCGTGCTGTCGGTCGTGATCGGGTTCTACGTGATCGGCAAGGTGCACCACGCGCTGCACACCCCGCTCATGTCGGTGACCAATGCCATCTCGGGTGTCATCGTGGTCGGGGCGATGCTGCAGATCACCTCGCCGCTGCCGGTCGTGCAGGTGCTCGCCGCGATCGCCGTGCTGCTGGCCTCCATCAACATCTTCGGAGGTTTCGCGGTCACGCGTCGAATGCTCGCGATGTTCACACTCGGGACATCGGCGAAGGGCGGCCGGAAGTGACCGTCGACGCGCTCGCCGGAGCGGCCTACATCGTCGCCGCCCTGCTGTTCATCCTCAGCCTCGCCGGGCTCAGCCGTCACGAGTCCGCCCGCTCCGGCGTGGTCTACGGCATCGCCGGCATGGCCATCGCGCTGGTCGCGACCGTCGCCCTGACCGTGGCGGATGCGTGGAGCACCGGTGCCTTCCTCGGCCTCGGGCTGCTCGTCGCCGCGGTGCTCATCGGCGCCGCGATCGGCCTGTGGCGAGCCAGGGTCGTGGAGATGACCGGCATGCCGGAGCTCATCGCCCTCCTGCACAGCTTCGTCGGACTCGCCGCCGTGCTCGTCGGCTGGAACGGCTACCTCGCGCACCCGGAGATCGCCCCGGAACTGGTCGGCATCCACAATGCCGAGGTCTTCATCGGGATCTTCATCGGCGGCGTCACCTTCACCGGGTCGATCGTCGCGTACCTCAAGCTCTCGGCGAAGATGTCGTCGAAGCCGCTCATGCTCCCGGGCAAGAACGGGCTCAACATCGGGGCGTTGGTCGCGTTCGTCGCCCTGACCGTGTGGTTCGTGAACGACCAGCAACTGTGGCTCCTGATCGCGGTCACCGTGCTCGCGTTCGCACTGGGCTGGCACCTGGTCGCCTCGATCGGCGGCGGAGACATGCCGGTGGTCGTCTCGATGCTCAACAGCTATTCCGGTTGGGCGGCCGCCGCGGCGGGCTTCCTCCTGAACAACGACCTGCTCATCGTCACGGGCGCCCTGGTCGGCTCCTCCGGTGCCTACCTCTCCTACGTGATGTGCAAGGCCATGAACCGCTCGTTCCTCTCCGTCATCGCGGGCGGATTCGGCATCGCCGCGCCGACTGCCGACGACACCGAGTACGGCGAGCACCGCGAGATCACCGCGGAGAGCGCGGCCGAGATGCTCGTCGCAGCCGGCAGCGTCGTGATCACGCCCGGCTACGGCATGGCGGTCGCGCAGGCGCAGTATCCGGTGGCCGATCTGGTCCGCCGACTCCGCGAGCGGGGCGTGGACGTGCGGTTCGGCATCCATCCGGTCGCGGGGCGCCTTCCCGGCCACATGAACGTGCTGCTGGCCGAGGCCAAGGTGCCGTACGACATCGTCCTGAGCATGGACGAGATCAACGACGACCTCGCCTCGACCGCGGTCGTGCTCGTGATCGGCGCGAACGACACCGTGAACCCGGCCGCCGCCGAAGACCCGGGAAGCCCGATCGCCGGGATGCCGGTGCTCAAGGTGTGGGAAGCCGAGAACGTCATCGTGTTCAAGCGCTCGATGGCCGCCGGCTACGCGGGCGTGCAGAATCCGCTGTTCTTCCGCGACAACGCGTCGATGCTGTTCGGCGACGCGAAGCAGCGCGTGGAGGACATCATCGCCGCACTGTAGCCCGCCCCTCCCCATGCTCACCCAGTTCCGGTCGCACTTCCTGTCGCTCCGCACGCCGGAAAGCGACGGGACATGCGACCGGAACGGGACGAGCACGGGCGGCGCGGCGCGGAATCCGGCGCATCCAGACCTAGGGTGAAAGTCATGGCAGACCTCCCGCCGGATGCCGTGGCATCCGCACCCCTCGCAGACCGTACCGTCGAGCTCGCTCGGCGGTGGGCGATCGAGGCCGCGGCGATCGAACCCGACCCCGCGGCCGCTCGCCTCGCCGGAGTGCTCCAGGACGCGAACGGGCTGCCGTTCACGCTCGGCTTCGTCGACGGCGTCATGCGTCCGGAGAGTCTGACCGCCGCGGCCTCGCAGCTGCACCGGATCGCCCCGATCGTGCCGGAGTTCCTGCCCTGGTATCTGCGCTCGGTCGTGAAGCTGGGCGGCGGTGTCGCGCAGATCCTTCCGTCGCCCGTCGTGCCGATCGCCCGCCGGGTGCTCCGCGACATGGTCGGGCACCTCGTCGTCGATGCACGCCCCGCGAAGCTCGGGGCGGCGATCGAGCGGATCGCGGCGACCGGCTCCCGCCTCAACCTCAACCTGCTCGGTGAGGCGGTGCTGGGCGAGGCGGAGGCGCGGCGACGGCTCGACGGCATCCACGCGCTCATCCAGCGCCCCGACGTCGACTACGTCTCGGTCAAGGTCTCGGCCATCATCAGCCACCTCTCGATGTGGGCGTTCGACGAGGTCGTCGACGAAGTGGTCGACAGGCTCCTGCCGCTCTACGTCACGGCCGCCGCCGACGGCACCTTCATCAACCTCGACATGGAGGAGTACCGCGACCTCGACCTGACGATCGCGGTCTTCACGCGCATCCTGGAGGACCCGCGCCTGGCCGGACTCGAAGCGGGCATCGTGCTGCAGGCCTACCTGCCCGACGCTCTGCCCGCCCTGCAGGAGCTCACCGCCTGGGCGCAGGACCGCGTCGCGCACGGCGGCGCCCGCATCAAGGTGCGACTCGTCAAGGGCGCGAACCTCGCGATGGAGCACGTCGAGGCGCGGATGCACGGCTGGACCCCCGCGACCTACGACACCAAGCTCGACACCGACGCGAACTACCTTCGCTGCCTGGACTGGGCGCTGCAGCCCGAGCACACCGCCGCCGTGAAGCTCGGCGTCGCCGGACACAACCTCTTCGGCATCGCCTACGCGTGGCTGCTGGCAGGTGAGCGGGGCGTGCGCGAGGCCGTGGAGTTCGAGATGCTCCTCGGCATGGCGCAGGGGCAGGTGCAGGCCGTCTCTCGCGAGGTCGGCCCGGTGCTGCTCTACGTGCCCGTGGTGCAGCCCGCGGAGTTCGATGTGGCGATCAGCTACCTGGTGCGGCGGCTCGAGGAGAACGCCTCTGCGGACAACTTCCTCTCCGCCGCGTTCCGCCTCGGCGAGGACGAGTCGCTGTTCCTGCGGGAGCAGGACCGCTTCCTCGACGCGCTCGACAGGGCAGGGGACGACACGCTCCGCATCGGCCCGCGGCGCACACAGGACCGGCTCGCGCCCGTGCACGAGTCCGTGCGCCCGTCACCCGTCGCCCCCGCGCCCGAGACCGACCTCACCCAGGCGGTGCTCGGGATATCCCGCGGCTCCGAGGACGGCGGACGTGAGGCCTTCCTCGAGACCGCCGTGTACTCCGCCCGGGAGATGGAGCAGGATGCCGGCGGCGCCCCCGGCTTCTCGAACACGGCCGACAGCGACCCCGCCCTCCCCGCCAACCGCGACTGGGCGCGCGAGGTGCGCGCGCGCATCCCCGGCTCGGAACTCGGCGTCACCACGATCGAGGTCGCCCGCGTCTCCGACGCCGAAGACCTCGAGCGGATCGTGCAGGGCGTCCGCCGGACGGCCCCGACCTGGGGCGGGCGGCCCGCCGCCGAGCGCGCCGAGGTGCTGCTGCGTGCCGCCGCCGCGCTCGAATCGCGCCGTGGGGATCTCATCGAGGTCGCGGCATCCGAGACGGGCAAGGTCTTCGCCGAAGCCGACGTCGAGGTGAGTGAGGCGGTCGACTTCGCCCGCTACTACGCGGCCAAGGCGCGAGAGCTCGACGCGATCGCCGGTGCCGTGTTCGTCCCGGCATCCGTCACCGTCGTCACGCCGCCCTGGAACTTCCCGCTCGCGATCCCCGCCGGAGGGGTGCTCGCGGCACTCGCCGCGGGCTCCGGCGTCGTCTTCAAGCCCGCCCCTCAGGCTCGCCGCTGCGCTGCCGTGATCGCCGAGACGCTGTGGCAGGCGGGCGTGCCGCGCGACCTCCTCGCGCTCGTCGACATCGAGGAGGGCGAGCTCGGCCGCGAGCTCATCACGCACGACGCCGTCGATCGGGTGATCCTCACCGGTGCGTGGGACACGGCAGCGCTGTTCCGTTCCTGGCGATCCGATCTGCCGCTGCTCGCCGAGACCAGCGGCAAGAACGCGATGATCATCACCCCCTCCGCCGATCTGGATCTCGCGGTCGCCGACCTCGTGAAGAGCGCCTTCGGGCACGCCGGCCAGAAGTGCTCCGCGGCGTCTCTCGCGATCCTCGTGGGACCGGTCGGACGGTCGCCCCGGTTCGCGCGCCAGCTGGCCGACGCCGTGCGGTCGCTGCACGTCGGCCAGCCCACCGATCCGCTGGCCGAGGTGGGACCCGTGATCGAGCGGCCGAAGGGCAAACTCGCCTGGGCGCTGAGCGAGCTCGAGGGCGATGAGCAGTGGCTGATCGAACCGGCGCTCGCCGCAGACGACGACGGCAGCGGACGGCTGTGGCGCCCCGGCATCCGCGTCGGCGTGCAGCCGGGATCGCGCTTCCACACCGAGGAGTTCTTCGGACCGGTGCTCGGCGTGATGCACGCCCCGACGCTCGCGCGTGCCGTCGAGATGCAGAACGCCGTCGCCTACGGGCTCACCGCAGGTCTCCACACGCAGGACCCGGACGACCTCGCGTACTGGCTCGACCGGGTGCAGGCGGGCAACCTGTACGTGAACCGCGGCATCACAGGAGCCATCGTGCAACGGCAGCCGTTCGGCGGGTGGAAGCGCTCCTCCGTCGGGCCCGGCGCCAAGGCCGGTGGGCCGAACTACCTCATCGGCCTGGGCTCGTGGCGCTCGCAGCCGGGCGGCCCGGCATCCAGCACCCTGCACCTGCGGGGCCTCGACTCGCGCATCACGGCGCTGATCGAGTCGGCGCAGTCGTCGCTCGAGTACGAGAGGTTCGAGTGGCTGCGCCGTTCCGCATTGTCGGATGCGCTGGCCTGGGACCGCGAGTTCGGACAGGTGCGCGATGTGTCGCATCTCGGTGTCGAGCGCAACCTGTTCCGCTACCGCCCGGTGCCGGTCGAGATCCGCGCGACCGACGATGCCGCGCTGCAGGACCTGCTGCGGGTCGTGATCGCGGGGGTGCGTTCGGGGGCGAAGTTCGTCATCTCGACCCCGGTCGGGCTGCCCGGTGACGTGCGCCGCGCGCTCGGCGACCTCGACGCCCAGGTGTTCCTCGAGAGCGATGACGAGTGGCTGCAGCGGGTGCTTCGCGCCGAGGAGAGTGAGGGGCCGGCGTCTGCGCCTCGCCCCGATCGGCTGCGTCTGGTCGGGGGTCGCGCCGAGGTCGCGGCCTTGCGTACGGCCCTCGCGACGGCGTCCGCGGGTGATCCGGACCTCGCGGTGTACGACGGCGAGGTGACGGCCGCCGCCCGCATCGAGCTGCTGCCCTTCGTGCACGAGCAGTCGATCTCGATCACCGCGCACCGCTACGGCAACCCCGACCCCTGGAGCAGCGGCGTGATCTGACGCTGCGACGGAGCGGCCATGAAATCGTAGGGAGCGGCGCGTTTCAGGTGGTGGCGAGCGCCATCAGAATTGTGGTCACGATCGCGCCGAGAACGGTGGTGCCACACGTCGCCCACGCGACGAGTCGGCGCTTCTTCTCGGCGGAGCGAAGTATCAACGAGCCGGTGGCTCCACCGATTAGCGCCACAAGACAGAAGATGAGAGCAGTGGCGTTCGCGGCGTCCTTGAGATACGGCGAATCACCCGGCATGTTGATCGTCGCAACGGAGACGCTCACTGACGCAACCAGGGTCCCGATAGCCACAACGCAGGCCAGTATCCAGGGCAAAGCGATCGAGGTCTTCACGAGGTCTCCATTGGTGATCATATCCGCGCCCCGTGCTATCCCCAGGTTCGCCGCCCTAGTCGCGCTTGGGCTGCCCTCCGGTCGGCCTCTCCCTCGATTTCGGACGCGATCTCGGACGCGATCTCGATCACTGCGCACCGCTACGGCAACCCCGACTCCTGGAGCAGCGGCGTGATCTGACGCACACTCCCACTCCGGTCGCACTTCCTGCCGCCCGATCCGCGTTGGTGCGTCAGGAAGTGGGACCGGAACACAACATGTAAAGAATATTTGACTTACGCGGATGCTCGACGTACGCTGAGCGTGTCAAGAATCTTTTACATCGGAGGCATCATGGTCTACGAAGAACGCAATGCATGGGCGGGGCTCATCGTGAGCCCGATCGTGATGGTCGTCTACGTCGTGCTGGTGCTGCAGCAGGCCGCGGGAGGGCCGCTCACCGCCGTCGACTGGTTCCCGCTCATGCTGTGGGTGATCGGCGGCGGCATCGTCGCGACCATCGTCCTCAGCGTCGGGTGGGGAATCATCGCCGGGATGAAGGACCCCGACGGGGTCGGCCGCTCCGACATCCGCGACCGTGACATCAGCCGGATGGGTGGTCGTGTCGAGCAGGGCTTCGTCGTGATCGCCGGCCTCGGGGTGATCGCGCTCTGCGCGGTGGGGGCTGACGTGTTCTGGATCGCGAACACGATGTTCGCCGGATTCGCGGTGTCGGCGCTCGTCGGCGGCATCGCGCGAGTGATCGCCTACCGGCGGGGACTCGTCTGATGGTCAAGCCCACCCTCGTCTCGAACACGATCCGCGCGCATCGCGAACAGGCTGGACTCACTCAGGCCGAACTCGCCCGCACGATCGGCGTGACACGGCAGACGCTCATCGCGATCGAGCAGCAGAAGTACTCGCCGACGCTCGAACTGGCGTTCCAGATCGCCCGCGCGTTCGGTGTGGGCCTCGACGAGCTCTTCGAGTACCCCGACACGTCAGGAGCATCATCATGAGCCGGTCGATGAAGGCGTGGCGCCGGGAGACCTACGGGCCGGCCGGCGGCGTGACCCTCGAACGCATCCCGATCCCGGTGCCCGGCCGCGGCGAAGTGCTGCTGCGGGTGCATGCCACGGCCCTGAACGCGGGGGATGTGCGTCTCCTGCTCGGTGATCCGCTGCTCGTGCGCCCGGTGTTCGGGCTGACCCGTCCGAAGCATCCGGTGCGCGGCATGGAGGTCGCCGGCACCGTGGTCGCCGTGGGGCCGGACGTCGTCGGCGCCGAGATCGGTGAAGACGTCGTCGGCGAGCTCGTCGGTGGCGGAGGCCTCGCCGAGTACGTGTGCGTTCCTGCCTCGCGGCTGGTGCCGATCCCGACCGGCGTCGCGCCGGAGGTCGCCGCCTGTCTGCCGGTCGCCGGTGGCACCGCGTGGCAGGCCCTCGATCTCGCCGGTGTGGGCATCGCCCGTGGTGGTCATGTCGGCGGTGCGACGCCGCGCGTGCTGATCGTCGGCGCCTCCGGGGGCGTCGGCACGTTCGCCGTGCAGCTCGCGGCTCTGCGCGGCGCGGAGGTCTGGGCGACCTGCCGCGATCGGAACGCCCCGCTGATCGAGAAGCTCGGAGCCGTGCGCACGTTCGACCACCGCGAGTCGCCGTTGAGCGGCATTCCGGACGGCCGGTTCGACGCGATCATCGACATCGCCGGAGGGATGCCGCTGCGAGAGCTGAAGCGCCTCGTGGTCTCCGGCGGCACCGTCGTGCTGGTCACCGGAGACGGCGGTCACGTGCTCGGACCCATCCCGCGGATGCTGCGTGCGGCGTTCCTGTCGATCGGCTCGCGGAGCATCCGGCCGCTCGCCGCGACACCCCGTCCCGAGGTTCTGGCGAAGCTCCTCGAGCTCGTCGCCGACGGCCGCCTGGTGCCGGTCGTCGAGCACCGGCATCCCTTCGCCGAGGCATCCGTCGCCCTCGCCCGCCTCGAGGCGGGCCACACGGTCGGCAAGCTCGTCGTCACCGGCACTGCGGTCTGATCCGGTCCAGGCGGGGCGGCGCTCTGGCGGCGTACAGGGGGCGGGTGACACAATGGATTCCGGCGTGCCCGAGTCGCATCTTCCCCGACGCCCGCTCTGAACGAGCGAAGGGTCGAAGGACCGCCGGGCCCCTGGACAGCGTCCGCCGCGCCCGTCCCACGAGGAGAGCATCCATGTCGACGCCTGAAGCCGCCGTCTCCACCGCACCCGCCCGCACCGCACACCACCGCCGCTACCTGATGTGCAAGCCGGAGCACTTCACCGTCAACTACTCCATCAACCCGTGGATGGAGCCGTCGCGCCCCACGGACACCGCCAACGCGGTCGCGCAGTGGCAGAAGCTCCACGACCTCTACATCGAGCTGGGTCACGAGGTCGAGCTCATCGAGCCGCTCGCCGGCTACCCCGACATGGTCTACACGGCCAACGGCGGATTCCTCATCGATGGCCGCGCCTACGTGCCCGAGTTCCGCTTCGTCGAGCGTCAGGGCGAGTCGCCGGCCTTCGCCGACTGGTTCCGCGCCGCCGGCTACGACACCGTGATGCCGAAGGAGGTCAACGAGGGCGAGGGCGACTTCCTGCTCGTCGGCGACGTGATCCTGGCCGGCACCGGCTTCCGCTCCACCGGCGACAGCCACCGCGAGGTCGGCGAGGTCTTCGGCCGCGAGGTCGTGTCGCTGAACCTGGTCGACCCGCGCTTCTACCACCTCGACACCGCGATCGCCGTGCTCGATCCGGTGCAGGGTGTCGAGAACGGCGGCCCGGAGCGCGCGAACATCGCCTACCTTCCCGGCGCGTTCGACGACGCCAGCCGCGCGATCCTGGAGGAGCGCTTCCCCGACGCGATCCTCGTCTCGGATGAAGACGGTTCGGTGTTCGGCCTGAACTCGGCCAGCGACGGCTACAACGTGGTCATCTCGCCGCGGGCGAAGGGGTTCGAGAAGCAGCTGCGCGAGCGCGGCTACAACCCGATCATGATCGACCTGTCCGAGCTGCTGCTCGGCGGTGGCGGCATCAAGTGCTGCACGCTCGAGCTGCGGGGTGCGAAGTGACCGCGGTCGACGAGACCACGAGCTCCGCGACCCCGTCGGGAGAGGCGGGCACCGAGCCGCACGTCGCGCACAACTACCACCCGCTGCCGGTGAACATCGCCCGCGCGGAGGGCGCGTGGGTGACGGACGTCGAGGGCAAGCGCTACCTCGATCTGCTCGCCGCATACTCGGCCGTGAACTTCGGACACCGGCATCCCGCCCTCGTGGCCACCGTCACCGAGCAGCTCGGGCGGGTCGCACTGGTCAGCCGCGCGTTCCAGAGCGATCGGCTCGAGCCGTTCGCGGCAGCGCTCGCCGAGCTCGCGGGCAAAGACCTCGTGCTGCCGATGAACACCGGCGCCGAGGCTGTCGAGACCGGCATCAAGGTCGCCCGTGCGTGGGGCTACCGGGTGAAGGGCATCCCCGAGGGCAAGGCGCGCATCATCGTCGCCGCCGGCAACTTCCACGGCCGCACGACCACGATCGTGAGCTTCAGCGACGACGAGACGGCGCGTGACGACTTCGGTCCGTACACGCCGGGCTTCGATGTGGTGCCCTACGGCGACGCGGATGCCATCGCGGCGGCCATCACCGACGACACGGCGGCCGTGCTGGTGGAGCCGATCCAGGGCGAGGCGGGAGTGGTGATCCCTCCGGGGGGGTACCTGCGCCGGATCCGCGAGATCTGCGACGAGAAGAACGTGCTGTTCATCGCCGACGAGATCCAGGCGGGTCTCGGCCGTGTGGGAGAGACCTTCGCGTGCGACCGCGAGGGTGTCGTGCCCGACCTGTACCTGCTCGGCAAGGCGCTCGGCGGCGGCATCCTCCCGGTCTCTGCGGTGGTCGGGAACAGCGACGTCCTGGGCGTGATCCGTCCGGGCGAGCACGGCTCGACCTTCGGTGGGAACCCGCTCGCCGCGGCCGTGGGGCTGCGCGTTGTCGAGATGCTGCAGACCGGCGAGTTCCAGGAGCGTGCACGGGCACTCGGCGCGCATCTGGCACAGGCTCTCGATCCTCTGATCGGTCATGGCGTCACCGCGGTGCGCATCGCGGGGCTGTGGGCCGGCGTCGACATCGATCCGGCGAAGGGCACAGGGCGGGAGATCGCCGAGAAGCTCCTCGAGCGCGGGGTGCTCGTGAAGGACACGCACGGCCAGACCGTCCGCATCGCGCCGCCGCTCGTGATCCGCGCGACCGAGCTCGACTGGGCGGTGGAGCAGCTCAAGCTCGTGCTGGGCGCCTAGACCCGACTGGCCTAGACCCGACTGGCCTAGACCCGACTGGCCTAGACCCGACTGGCCTAGACCCGAATGGCCTAGGCCCGACTCGCTAGGCTCGGCCGCGGGGGGATCCATGGACACGAGTGATGCCGGGGCCCCTCGCGCGCCCGCGCGGGGGATCCATCGCGCGGTCTGGTCGTGGTGGCAGGGCCTGAACTGGCTCCTGCCGGTGGCGACGGCCGTGGTGGTCGGCGTGCTGATGCCTCCGTCGCCGGGACTGCTCGCCCTGATCCCGGTGACCGCCCTCGCCATCGGCCTCGGCTCGCTTCCGCGCGCCGTGCTCCGCTGGCGGAAGGCCGTCTCGATGCCTCCGCCGATCACCGGTCTGGTGCTGTTGAACGCGTGGAGCTGGACGGCCGCGGCCCTGGCGCCGGTCCTGTTGAGTCGATGGATGGAGATGTTCGACGGCGTCGAGCGCGCCTACTTCGTCGTGGTGGCCATCGCGTGCCTCGCGTGGGTGGCACTCCTCGCGACCGCGATCTTCGTTCCGCTCGACACGGAATCACCGCGGAGGTGGACGACGCTCGCCTGGCTCGCCGCGTTCGTCTCTCCGCTCGCGCTGGTCGGAGCTCTGTCGATCGGACTGCTGCTCGTCGGGGAGAGTCGATGAGCGCGGGCCCCGCACGCTGACCGATGGCTCGCGGACGCGGGCAACGCCACCGCAGGGGAGGGCCGTGCCCTGGGGTGGCGACGGCTGGCGGTGGCGTTGCCCTCGTGCGTGCTCAGGCCGGAGGGGAGTCCGGGTCGAGCGTCTTCAGAGTGTCTTCTTCGGCCGCGTTGTCGGCGTCGAGCTGATCCGCGGTGTTCTCGTCGCCGCCCAATGGGGAGCGGTGACCCTGGCCGGCATCGCCCTGGATCGCGCCGCCGGTCGACTCGCCCCGTGAGCTGTCGCCCTGGATCGCGCCGCCCGTGCCGTCGCCCTGACCGGTGTCCTCGTCGGGGACGCCGGTTCCGGGCGCACCCTCGGCCGGGTCCTGCGGGTGGGGTGTGCGTTCGGTGTTCTCGTCCATGTGTCGACGGTACGGCCGCGCCCCTCACCTCGTGGAGGGCGTTGACAAATCCCGCGAGGAGGGTCAGTCCTCGAGGCCGCGTCTCTTGGCGCTCCGGATCGGCGTGGTCACGGCGGCCTCGTCGCTGAACTCGATCGGATCGACCTCGATGACGCTGAGCGGTCGGGTCTCATCGAGCGTGAGCAGGAAGCGGCGGTTCTCGTCGCGCCGGAGGCGGCCGGAGGTGGCCACCCAGATCACGCCGATCGCACAGGCGACGAATCCGGCCGTGCCGCCGAGCATGATCGCGGCACGCGGGCCGAAGGTGTCGGCGACCCACCCGGCGATGGGAGCGCCGATCGGGGTCGAACCCATGATGACCGCCATGTACAGGGCGAGCACACGTCCGCGCAGGGCGGGGTCGGTCGTGATCTGCACGTAGCCGTTGGCCGTGGTCAGGAGCGTCACGATCATGAATCCGGTGAACGTGAGGGTGACCGCGTACGAGGCGTACGTCGGCATCGCGGACGACACGAACGCGGCGATGCCGAAACCGCCGGCGGCGAGGATCACGACCCGCACGCGCGCGCGATCCCGGCGTGCGGCGAGCAGCGCGCCGATGAGGGAGCCGATCGCGAGCACCGAGCTGAGCACCCCGTAGCCGTCGGCGCCCGCTCCGAACTCGAGCGCCATGGTCGAGGCGAAGATGGGGAAGTTCATGCCGAAGGCGCCGAGCAGGAACACCGTCACGAACACGACCCGCAGATCGCTGCGCCCCCACACGTAGCGGAAGCCGGCGGCGAGGCCCCCGCGGTTGCGGCTCTTCAGTCGCGGGGCGAGCAGGCTGCGGCGCATGAGCATCAGAGCCAGGAGCATCGCCAGGAACGTCGCGGCGTTCACGATGAACACCCACCCCGATCCGATGGCCACGATCAGCAGACCGCCGACCGCGGGGCCGACCATCCGTGCGAGGTTGAACGACGCCGAGTTGAGCGCGACGGCGTTCGAGGTGTCGCCGGTCGAGACCATGTCGGAGACGAAGGCCTGCCTGGCGGGAGCGTCGAAGGCGTTCACGACGCCGAACCCGAGGGCGAAGGCGAACATCATCGGCAGCGTCATCACATCGTTCAGCAGCAGCACGCCGACCGCGATGGCCAGGCCGAGGAGGGCCGACTGGGTGGCGAACAGGATGTGCCGCCGGTCGAAGCGGTCAGCTACCCATCCGGTCAGGCTCACGAGTACGAGCGGAGGACCGAACTGCAGAGCCATCGTGACGCCCATCGCCGTGGCGTCGTTGTCGGTCAGCTCGGTGAGCACCACCCAGTCCTGGGCGGTCGCCTGCATCCAGCCGCCGACGTTCGAGATCAGGGCGCCCGCGAACCAGATCCGGTAGTTGATGTTCGCGAAGGAGCGGAACATGGCGCTCATCGCTCCACCGCCCTCCGCATCAGGGCGCTGGCTTCGCGCAAGGTGGTGAGCTCGGCCTCGGTGTAATCGACCTCGCGCAGCATGTCGGCCAGCAGCTCGTCGCGGCGGCGGATGGTCTCGACGACGATCGCGGTGCCGGCCTCGGTGATGTCGACCTGCACGCGACGGCGGTCGTCTTCATCGGGAGTGCGCACGACGAAGCCCTGCTCCTCGAGGCCGTTGATCGTGCTGGTCATCGATGGGGCGGTCACCCGCTCGCGCTCTGCGAGGGTCGAGACGGTGCGGCGCCCGTTCATGCGCAGGTCGGCGAGCACCGCCAGCTGCGCGTCGCTCATCGAGTCGGCGGCGCGTGCGCAACGAAGGCGGCGGGCCAGCCGGAACGTGGCCATGCGAAGGTCTGTGGCGGTGAGGTGGAGGGATTCATCAGACGCAGACATTACTTAGATAGCCTATCTAATTTTCCGAACGCCGTGGGGGTACCGGGCAGAATGAAGGGGTGAACCCGAACCTCGCTCTGGAAATCGCTGTGCAGGATCCCGCAGGAGTGCGCATCGCCGCAGAGGTCGGCGCCGCCCGCGTCGAGCTCGCGACCGCGCTCGCGCTCGGCGGGCTCACCCCGTCGCCGGCGACGCTGGAGCTCGCCGTCGAAGCCGCGGGAGCCGACGGCCCCGAGGTGCACGTGCTGATCCGGCCCCGTGCCGGTGGCTTCCACTATGACGAGGATGAGCTCGCCGTCGCCGAGCGCGACGTGCGCCGTGCGATCGCCGGCGGCGCGGCCGGTGTGGTCATCGGGGCGCTCGACGACGCCGGTCGCCTCGATCTCTTCGCTATGGCCCGCCTGCGCGACGCCGCGGGCGGCGCGCCCGCGACCCTGCACCGCGCGATCGACGTGACGGCCGACCCGGTCGCGACGCTGCAGAGCGCCAGGGAGCTCGGCCTGAGCCGCGTGCTCACCTCCGGCGGCGCATCCGCGGCGATCGACGGCATCGACACGCTGCGAGCGCTCGTCGCCGCGGCCGAGGGGGAGATCGAGATCATGGCCGGCAGCGGGGTCGACGTCACCAGCGCTCCGGTGCTCGCCGCCGCCGGTGTGGACGCGATCCACTTCTCCGCCAAGCGCGCCGTGACCGAAGACGGCGGCGTGCGCATGGGGTCGGCCTCCGACGGGGTCGGCGGCTACGAGGTCACCGATCGCGACATCGCTTTCGCGATCCGGGATGCCCTCGCCCGGTAGCCGCTCGCAACGCGTGGTGGGTAGGCTCGCACCGTGATGGATACCCGCGAGTTCACCGACGCCTATGGCATCGACATCGTCTACGACGTCCATCCTGCGGAGGGCACACCCCGCGGTGTGGTGCAGCTGCTGCACGGCGTCGGCGAGCATGCCGGGAGATACGGTGCGCTGATCGCCGCGCTCACCGCCGCCGGCTTCCACGTCTACGCCGATGATCACCGTGGACACGGGCGCACCGGCATCCGTCAGCACGGCGGCCCCGAGAAGCTCGGCAGGCTCGGCAAGGGCGGGCTGCGCGCGGCTGAGGAGGCGGTGTGGCAGCTGACCGGAATCATCCGCGACGAGAATCCCGACCTTCCGCTCGTGCTGCTCGGGCACTCCTGGGGCTCGTTCCTGGCGCAGATGCTCGTCAACGACCACCCCGAGGCCTGGGATGCCGTCATCCTCTCCGGCTCGGCGCTGCGGATGCCCGGCTCGCTGAACGCCGCGCCCCTGAATGCGCGCTGGGCAGGCGACGGCGCGACCGGGCTCGAGTGGCTCAGCCGCGACCCGGCGGTGTGGACCGCGTTCGACGAGGACCCGCTGACCACCGACGTCCCGCTGCTCAAGCTCTTCGGCCCGGTCGAGGCGGCCAAGCTCTACGGGCGACCGGCGAAGGACCTGGGCCATGACATCCCGATGCTGCTGCTCGTCGGCCGCGACGACCCGGTGGGCGGGCCGCGCAGCGTGCACAAGCTCGCCGACGAGTACCGCAGCCGCTCCGGACTCACCGACGTCACGACGCTCGTCTACCCCGACGCCCGCCACGAGATCTTCGCGGAGCTGCAGCAGGATGAGGTGCGTGCCGACGTCCTCGCCTGGCTCGACAAGCACATCCCCGCCC
>NZ_PCOY01000018.1 GCF_002979475.1 Microbacterium sp. MYb62
CACGCATCACCGCCCCCGATCTGCCGCCCGCATTCGAGCCGGCGAGCCCTGCCCGCAGCATCGACCTCATCGCCGCCGAACTCGATCTCACCGGTACGGTCGATCTCGCCTACGCGACGCTCGAGCAGTGCGTCGTGAGCGCCGACGCCGAATCCGTCGACCTCACCGGCGCGACGGTCGTCGACGTCGACATGTCCGGTGCGCGCATCGCGTCCCTCCGCATGCGCGATGCCGGAGTGCGCCGGGTGCGGATCGTCGGGGGCCGCATCGGCACGCTCGACCTCAGCGAGGCCCGCATCTCGGAGCTCGAGCTTCGGGACGTGCGGATCGACTACCTCAACCTCGGCGCGGCGAAGGTGACCGACCTCGACATCTCCGGATGCGCCATCCGCACGATCGACATGCCGCAGGCCGAGCTCACCCGTGTGCGGTTCACCGCCACGTCGAGCGACGAGGTCGACCCGCGGGGCATGCGCGCGAAAGACCTCGATCTACGCGGACTCGACGCCATGGCCTACCTCGACGCCCACAGCCTCCGTGGTGCCACGCTCACGTCGTTCCAGGTGCAGCAGCTCGCCGCGACGATCGCGGCCGGAATCGGCATCCAGATCAAGGACTGACCGCGGCTCACGCGCTGGCGGGAGATCACGGACGGGCAGAAGCGCTCGCGTCCAGCAGCTCCCGGGTGAACGGATGCTGCGGCGCCGCGAACACATCGGCGGTGGCGCCCTGCTCGACGATGCGACCATCCTGCATCACGAGCACCTCGTCGGCGACGGCGCCGACCACATCCAGATCGTGCGACACCAGGATCATGGTCAGCTGCCGCTCCTGCTGCAGACGGGCCAGGAGTCGCAGCACCCGCTCGCGCACCGAGGGGTCGAGTGCCGACACCGGTTCGTCGAGCACCAGGACCTCGGGGTCGGCCGCCAGCGCCCTGGCGATCGCGGCCCGCTGCCGCTGCCCACCCGAGAGCGCGCTCGGACGCCGCTCGGCGAGTTCGGCGGCGAGTCCGACTTCCGCGAGGAGCTCGGCGACCTGCGCGGCCCGCTCCTGCCGGGGCACCCCGGCGGCCTCGAGCGCCTCCCGCAGCGAGCGGCCGATCGTCCACCGCGGGTCGAAGGCGCCGAGCGGGTTCTGATGCACCAGCTGCACGCGCCGCTGGCCGGACCAGCGCAGCGAGCCGGCGTCCGGTGCGTCGACTCCGACGATCATCCGCGCGAGCGTCGTCTTCCCCGACCCCGACTCCCCCACGATGCCGAGCGTCGTCCCCTCCGCCACCGTGAACGACGCCTCGACCACGGCGGGCACAGCGTCGAAGCTCTTCGAGACCTCGGCGGCCACGAGCAAGGGAGACGAGTCCTTCGGCACGGTGGTCCGAGGTTCGTGGATCGTCGCCGCGATCAGCTGCCGCGTGTACTCGTGCTGCGGGCTCTCGAGCACGTCCCTCACGGAACCGGACTCGACGACCACCCCGTCCTTCATCACCAGCACGCGGTCGGCGAGCCGTCGGACCGCCGCGAAGTCATGACTGATGAAGACGAGTGCCGTCCCCGCATCCGCGATCTCACGCAGCAGTCGGAGGATCCGGGCCTGCACCGTCGCGTCCAGCGCGGTGGTCGGCTCGTCCGCCACCAGGACGGCGGGAGCCGCGGCGATCGCGGATGCGATCAGGGCGCGCTGTCGCAGGCCACCGGACAACTCATGGGGATGCTGCCGGGCGCGGCGCGGCGCGTCCGGCATCCACACCCGTTGCAGGAGGTCTCTCACCTGCGCGTCCCGCGCCACACGCCCACGGACGATTCCGTGCAGACGCAGCGGCTCCGCCACCTCCGCACCGATGCGGCGCAGCGGGTCGAGCGAGACCAGTGCGTCCTGCGAGACGAGGCCGATGCGCGCACCACGGAGAGTCCGCCATCCGCGCTCGGACAGTGCAGCGCCATCGGTTCCGTCGATCACCAGGGCATCGACCGCGACCTCGGCGCCGGGAGGCGTGAGTCCGAGGAGGGCACGCGCCGTGAGCGACTTGCCCGCACCGGACTCGCCGACGATCGCGACGCATTCCCCGGCGTCGACCGTGAAGCCCACATCGTCGACGACGCGCTCCGCCCCGAAGGCGATCCGCAGTCCCCGCACCTCGAGCGCCGCGCTCATGACGTGCTCCCGTCCGCGCGCGCCCGCAGGATCCGCCCGACCACCGTCGCCGACACGACGGTGAGCGTGATCGCGACGCCGGGGAACACCGAGATCCACCACGCCTGCCCGAGCACGTTGCGCCCCCCGGCGAGCATCAGTCCCCATTCCGGTGTCGGCTCCGACGGCCCCAGCCCGAGGAAGCTGAGCCCCGCGGCCGCCAGGATGCTCGACCCGATGCCGATCGTCGCCAGCACGCTCAGCGCGCCGAGCACGCCGGGAGCCACGTGGCGCAGGAATGCCTTCCCCCGCGGCACGCCGAGGATGCGCGCAGCCTCGACGTGTTCGGCGACGCGGAGGGTCTGCGTCTGCACCCTCGCGAGCCGGATGTACACGGGCACGGCCGCCAGCGTCACCGCGATCGCGATGTTCACCGGACCGGGGCCGAGCACTGCGACGACGACGAGCGCGACGAGGAACTCGGGGAACGCCATCAGCACGTCGTTCACCCGCATCACGGTGGTGTCGACGCCCCGTGGCGCGACTCCCGCGAGAGCGCCGATCACCAGCCCCAGCGCGAGTGCGACTCCGGTGGCGAGCAGACCGATGCCCAGGGACCGTCCTGCTCCGTACACGACGCGGGAGTACACGTCTCGGCCGCTCTGGTCGGTGCCGAACAGGTTCTCGGCGCTCGGGGGCAGCAGTGCCGAACGGACGTCGGTCTGGAGCGGGTCGTGCGTGGCGAGGACGGAGGGCCAGAGCGCTGCGAAGGCGATCACGGCGAGGGCGACGACGGCGCCCCACAGCAGGACCCGCTGCGCGCGCCTCATCGGACGCCTCCGGACCGTGCGGCCCTGACGCGCGGATCGATCAGCGGATGCACGAGCTCGACGAGGAGGTTCACCACGACGAAGACCAGGGCGCTCAGCAGGATGATGCCCGTGATCACCGGCAGGTCTCGGTCGCTGATCGCCGCGAGGGTGACCCGCCCGAGCCCGGGACGCGCGAACACGGTCTCCACGAGCACGGCGCCGCCGAGGACGGAACCCGTGAGGTATGCGGCCAGCGTTACGGCGGATGCCGCGCCATGCCGCAGGCCGTGCCGCAGCGTGAACCAGGAGGGGCTCGCACCGCGGGCGCGCACGGTCTCGGCGAACGGCATCCGCTCCGCCTGCGACAGTCCGTCGCGCAGCACCTGGCTGAGCAGCGCGGCGACCGGGAGCGCGAGCGTGATCGCGGGAAGGACGAGAGTCGCGGGGTTCCGCGCGCCGGACACCGGGAACCAGCCGAGCCCGAAGGCGAAGACGCTGAGCAGGACGAGACCGATCCAGAACACCGGAGACGACAGCACCACGAGTTCCACGCCGGCGGCGACTGCACGCCCCGCCTGCCCGCGGACGAGCACCGCCACGGCGAACGCGAGGACCACGGCGATCAGGAGGGCGAGGACCGAGAGCTGCAGCGTGGCACCGAGCTGTCTGCCGATCACCTCGGACACCGGCATGCGCAGCTGATACGACTCGCCCAGGTCTCCCCGGGCGAGTCGTCCGAGGAAGCCGAGGTACTGCTCGACGGGCGGTCTGTCCAGGCCGAGGTCGGCTCGGATCCCGTCTTTGACCGCTTCGCTCACCTGCGCCTGGGGGCCGAGCATCACCGACACCGGGTCTCCCGGGATCACACGGAACGCGAGGAAGGCGACGGTCGCCGCTCCCCAGAGCACGATGACGACGGATGCGGCGAGGCCGGCGATACGGACGAGAGCAGCCGTCACCACTCGTGCCCTCCGCTCAGCCGGCGGTTCAGCCGACGGTCACATCGTAGAACAGCGGCCGACCGTACAGGTCGTACTGCAGTCCCTCGATGCGCTCGCCGACCGCGGTGATCGCCGACGGGCTGTACAGCGGCACGATCGCCGTGTACTGGGCGTTCCACTGCTGCAACTGGGTGTAGAGCTCGTCGCGCTTGCCCTGGTCGCTGGTCGCGACGGCCTCCTCGAGCAGGCTGTCGATCTCGGGATCGCTCACCTGCGATGCGTTCTGGAAGCCGTCGGTGTGCAGGTGGCTGCGCAGCAGATCGGGGTCGACGCCCGAGAAGCCCCAGTCGGTCAGGTCGAACGTCTTCGGCTCGTACTGCTCGTTGTAGGCGCCGGGCTCGAGCACCTCGCGCTCGACCTCGAAGCCGATGGCCTTCAGGTCGGACTGGATCGCGTTGGCGAGGGCCGCGCGGTCGTCGGGAACGGGCGTCCAGGCGATCCATCGCACCGAGAGCCGCTTGCCGTCCTTCATCCGGATGCCGTCGGCGTCGCGGGCGGTCCATCCCGCCTCGTCGAGGAGTGCGTTCGCGGCGTCCTGGTCGAACGGCCAGCTGCCCTCGAGCGATGCGTCGTAGCCCGGCGTCGTCGACCCGAGGATGCTCCAGGCGCGGGGGAACTGACCGAAGTAGATCTCCTCCACCGCGGCGTCGATGTCGATGCCGCGGGCGAAAGCCTGACGCACCTTCTCATCGGCGAACAGCCCGTACTTCTCGTTCAGGTACAGCGAGTACGGCAGGCCGGGGTATTCGATCGAATCGACCGTGATGCCGTCGCCGAGGTCCTTCGCGAGGTTCGGCGGGATGTTGCTGGCGAGATCGGCCTCCCCGCTCTTCACCACACCGGTGCGGACTGCCGCTTCCGGCTGGATCTCGACGCGCAGTGTCTCGAACTTCGGAGCCGTCTCGTCGTGCGGGCCCCAGGCGTAGTCGTCGTTGCGGGTGTAGACGATCTCTTGGTCCGGTGTGTACTCGGTCAGCTCGAAGGGCCCGGTGCCGACCGTGATGTCCGGCCCACCCGCCTTGAGCTTGTCCGCCGACTTCTCCAGGACCGCGGGCGAGTAGAAGCCGAGCTGCGGGGTGCTCGCCGCCTGCAGGAACGGGGCGTACGGCTGCGTGAAGGTCACCGTGACCGTGTGCTCGTCGACGACCTCGGTGCCCTTGTAGAAGTCGGCACCGAGCATGCTGGCTGCCTGGGCGGACGCCGTCTCGGGGTCGACGATGCGGTCGAAGTTCGCCTTGACCGCCGCCGCGTCGAACTTCTCGCCGTCGGTGAAGGTCACGTCGTCGCGGAGCGTGAAGGTGTACTCGGTGCTGTCGGGCGACACGGTCCACTCCTTCGCGAGCCAGGGGACGAAGGTTCCGTCCGCTTCCTGGAACACCAGCGAGTCGAGCACCGCACGCTGCACGAGGCCGGAGACGTCGAGCTGGCTGACCTGCGGGTCCATGTGCCCGGCCGAGAGGTTCGCTCCTTCGATGGACCAGACCAGCTCACCGCCGCCCTCGCCTTCCGACCCTGGAGCGGCGCAGGCGCTGAGCAGGAGAGCGGCTGACGCGGCGAGCGCGGTGAAGGGCAGCAGACGACGCGCGGGATGTGCGGGCATGATTATTCCTCGGGAAGAAAGGACGATTCGGGATGCGACCAGTCTAGGGTGATTTCTTGGACTCGGTCGAAAAGAGGCGTCTCCCGTTCCGCTTGCTCTCACTCCCCCACGAGCTCGATGCGATGCCGGTCGGCGGCCGACGGGATCTCCTCCGTCGTCCGCGTCTCCCCGTGCGCGATGACGGAGACTGCCAGGCCCTGCACGCACGGACGCGGCACTCCCACCAGGCGCACCTCCACCCGCAGGTCCGCGCGCTCGCCGGAGATCCGCCAGCGCAGCTCGGCCTCGGTGGCGGCGGAGATCACCCGCTCTGCGAAGGGCTTCTGCCCGGGCCGCACGCCGCCGATCGTCGCGACATGAGCGGCGAGTCGGGCGTCGCGGATACCCGGCGGCACGTCGTCGTGGACGTGAGCGGCCAGAGACGGGTACTCGGCGGAGGGGCGCCCCTGCAGGATCGCGGTATCGATCGCCCGAGCCGCGGACACCGTCTCCGGCCACGGCTGCACCAGGGCCGAGGGCGCGTCGATGCGATCGAGCGCCTCGTGCAGCGCCGTGCCGGCCACGCGTCGTGCGCCGAACTCGTCGGAGTTCCCGAAGGCCACGACACCGACCCCTGTCGCCGTGTGCCAGCGCATGTGGGAGGAGAAGCCGGGCAGACCCCCGGAGTGCTGCACGATGCGCCCGAACCGCCGGTCCTCCTCCACGAAGAGTCCGTACCCGTAGCCGGCCCCTGCGAGGTCGCGGCCATCGAACATCCCTGACGGCACGTCGATCGGCGTGCGGGGCTGCTGCATCTCGATCCGGGAGGAGGGGGCGAGCACGTGCGGGGCGAGCGGACGGTCGGTGAATGCCGAGCCGAGGAACCACATCCAGGTGGCGATGTCGTCCACGGTGCTGAACATGCTGCCGATGCATCCCAATGCCCCGGTTCTGACATAGGGCTCCGGGTGGAAGCTCGCACCGTCGTCGAACGTGCGGAACCCGCCGGCGAGACTCTCGTACGGGTAGCCGTCGGCCGAGTGAGCGGTCCTGGTCATTCCCAGCGGCTCGAGGAGCATCTCGCGCACCACGTCTTCGACAGCCCGGCCGGTGACGGCCTCGACCGCCGCGCCGAGCAGCGACTGTCCGAGGTTGGAGTACTGGTAGGTCGTTCCCGGCGCGGAGGAGAGCCGCACCCCGTCGGCGAACAGCGCGGCGATCTCCGCCCTGGACGCCCCCAGATTGCGGTCGGCCCAGGCGTTGTCCTCCCCGAGCCCCGAACGGTTGGAGAGCAGCAGGTCGCCGGTGAGCACGGCATCCGCCCCCCGGTGGCCGGCGCGTACGGCGGGGAGGTACGCGGTGATCGGGGCGTGGAGGTCGAAGTCGCCCCTGTCGCGCAGTGCCAGCACGGTGGCGGCGAGGAAGCTCTTCGACATCGATGCGATCCGGAAGACGGTGTCCCGGCCGGTCCTCGTGTCATCGCCTCGCGGGTGCCCGTCGGTGCGTACACCACGCACCTCGCCGCGCTCGCACACGGCGGCGATCGCGGCGGGCGCGCTGCGGCGGGCCCGGGCATCCAGCCCGCGTGCGAGCACCTCCTCCGCCGTCGCCACGGTGATCCGGCGCGATCCTGCGCTCATCCGCGATCCCCGACGAGGACCTCGTCCGCGAAGGCATCGACGAGAGCGCGACTGACCTCCGTGTTGCGGACGTCCACGTCTTCCGCGGCACGGATGAGCTCCGCCAGTGATCGCCCCTCACCGCGCAGTGCCGCGTCATCCCAGCGCGCGAGATCGGCCGCCGACGCCTCGGGGTGGAACTGCACGCCACGCACGTGTCGGCCGAGCCGGAAGGCCTGATTCTCGATCGCGTCGCTGAAGGCCAGCAGTACGGCCTGCGGAGGCAGGCGCGTGATCATGTCCTGATGGTTCTCGATCATGGGGGCGCCATCGCCGAGCGTCGCGATCACCGCGTCCTCCCGCCCTGATGCGGTCGGATGGATGGGTGTCGCCCCGCGCTCGACGGGACCGGTCTTCGCCTTCACCTCTCCCCCCGCGACATGTGCGAGCACCTGGCCGCCCAGACAGATGCCGAGCGTCGGCAGATCGCGATCGATGGCCTCGGCGGCGAGCGCGCGCTCTGCCACTAGCCAGGGCGCGCGGTCGTCCTCATCCGGCATCAGACCGCCGCCGAGGAGCACCAGCCCGGCATAGCCTTCGAGAGTGGTCGGGATCTCCTGCTCCGCCCCGACGACCGCATCGACCGCGATGTCCCGCTCGACGAGCCAGGCCTCGAGGCGTCGCGGTCCCGAGCTCGCGGAGTTGACCACGACCAGCACGCGCGGGCTCACAGTGCCCCCTCCCGTGTCGACGCATCGACGGCGGGCACCAGCGCGGCGGCCGTGGGCGGCGCCGCGCGGCCGGCGAGGAAGGACTCGTGATCCCGATCCGAGGCCTCGAGGACCCGGAGCACGTTCTCGTGCGCGAGGGCGACGAGATCGGCCTCCGACCACTTCCGCGTCCGCAGCTCCGCGAAGAGCGCCGGGTAGCCGGCGACGTCGCCGAGGCCGTCCGGCATCGGGTCGGCGCCGTCGAAATCCGCCCCGATGCCGACGGCGTGCGGTCCGGCCACTCGTCGAATGTGATCGAGGTGATCGGCGACGTCGCTCACGCCCACCCGGGGCGCATCACCCTCACCGCCGGCGACCCACCAGTCGCGGCGCGCCTGCGAGACGAAGGTCGGCACGAAGGCGACCATCACGACACCCCCCTGAGCACCGATCGCGGCGAGCACGTCGTCGGGGACGTTGCGCGGATGATCGCACAGGGCGAGCGCGCCGGAATGGCTGACCATCACGGGACGGGTCGTCTCCCGAAGGGCGTGACGCATGGTGTTCGGAGCCACATGGGCGAGATCGACGACGACCCCGATGCGGTTCATCTCCCGCACCACCTCGCGCCCGAACACGGAGAGGCCTCCATGACGCGCGTCGTCGGTGGCGGAGTCCGCCCAGCCGATCGTGCGCGACCAGGTGAGAGTCATGTATCGCGCACCCAGCCGGGCGTACTGCCGCAGCACGGCGAGCGAGCCTCCGATCTGATCACCGCCTTCGATGCCGATCAGCGAGGCGATCCGTCCCTCCCCCATCGCCGCGCGCACATCCGCTGCGGTCCGGGTGAAGGCGAAGCGTCCGGGATGCGCGTCGACCAGCCGGTGCACGAAGTCGATCTGCTCCAGGGTCCCCACGACCTGTTCGGCCCCCTGCAGCACGGGGTCGACCCACACCGACCAGAACTGTCCGCCCACCCCGCCGATCGCCAGCCGGGGAAGGTCGGTCTGCGTCGACGGCACGTCACCCGCGAGCCGGTCCACGTCGTAGCCGAGCAGCGACCTGCTCGCCCATGCCAGGTCGTTGTGTCCGTCGATCACCCTGTCGAGCATCCGTCCTGCACCTTCCTCTCAGTCCTCGCGTGCGTCCAGCACCGCGTTCATCCGCGCGGTCAGGGCATGGTCGATGAGCCGCTCCGCGCCGTCGAGCTGCCGCACCGGCACCGCGCCGCGCGTGCTGGAGCACAGCCACAGCGCATCCGCTCGTTCCAGATCGTCGCGCAGGAGCACGCCGATCCGCGTCGGGACGTCGGTGATCCCGGCGAACGCATCGGCCTGGGTCGTGCCGGGAAGGACGCCGAGTTCCGCAGGCGGTGTGACGAGCTCGCCGCCGATACGGGCGATCAGCGTCGAGCGCGGCCCCTCCAGCACGAAGCCGTCGCCGGTCACGAACACGACGTCGTCCGCGCCGCGCCGCGCCGCTTCCCGGAGCGCCGCCTGATTCACCGCATAGGCGAGAGACTTCGCCCCCTGCAGCAGCCAGGGCGAGGTCTGCATCACGTCGTGCCGGTACCCGCGATCCAGCACGACGACGCGGATGCCGCTCATACGGACGGCGGAGGGGTCGCTGCCGGCGAACCCGAGCACCCATCCGGTCGGTCCTGCGGCGTCGTACTCGTCGCCGCGGGTCATGACGAACTTGATCGACGCGATCTCCCCTTCCTCCAGCAGCCCGGGGGTCGATGCCGCCGCCGCAGCCCGGAGCACCGCCGTGCGCCACAGCTCGCGCCGGGGAGCCGGCAGCTCCATCAGTGCGGCCGAGCGCTCGAAACGCGTCAGATGGGCCTCGAGCGCCTGGGGCCTCCCGCCGCGGACGACCGCGGTCTCGAAGACGCCGTCGCCGCGGTTGACGCCGAGGTCCGTCGCTCGGATGATCGGCTCGCGGGGGTCGACCGGGTGGATGCTCCCCTCGAGAGGGGATGCCCCCGACAGGTCGAGGCGGAAGAGCAGCAGCGCACGCATGACGGTCCTCTCCAGGGCGGGCAGGTCAGCCACGCGTGAACGCGGCGTCTCGGACGGCGACGTCGGCGGAATCATAGGTGCGGGAAGCTCCCCGTTCGATCCGCTCGACCAGGACGTCGTGGCCGATACCCGGTCCGTGTGGAACCTGCACCCGCCCCTCCACCGCGGTGACGGCCGGGGCGACGATGTCGTCGACGTAGTACTTGTCGGAACCGGAGACATCCGACGGGAGGAGGAACCCGGGCAGCGCCGAGATGGCGACGTTCGCCGCACGACCGACGCCGAACTCGTGCATGCCCCCGCACCAGACGGGGATACCCGCCTCGACGGCGAGGTCGTGAGCCGCCTTCGCTACCGTGAGCCCTCCCATGCGCGACACCTTGATGTTGAGGATGCGCCCGGCCCGGAGCCGGATCATCGTGCGCAGGTCGCCGAGCGCGACGACCGACTCATCCAGGCACACGGCGGTTCCGATCCGGGCCTGGAGCGCCGCGTGCGCGACCAGCTCCCGCGGCGCGAACGGCTGCTCGATCATCGTCAGGCCCTGGGTGTCGAGCTGCGCGAACACGGCCGCGGAATCGTCGTCATCGGGGTAGGCCCCGTTCGCATCCACGTGGAGGTCGAGGTCGGGATGCGCGTCCCGCACCGCCCGCACCGGCTCCACATCCCACCCCGGGGCGATCTTGAGCTTCACGCGGGGATAGCCCGCGGCACGCTGAAGCTCCACCTGGCTGAGAAGCTCGTCGATCGACGGCTCGATTCCGAGCGAGACCCCGGCCACGACCTCGTCGCGGGTTCCGCCGAGCGCCGTAGCGAGGGCAATGCCCCGGCGCCGGGAGAAGAGGTCCCACACGGCACCGGAGAAACCTGCTCTGGCGAACTCGTGTCCGCGCACACGCGCCCAGGTCGCCTCCAGTTCAGCGGGCTCGTCACCCTCCGCACCGAGGAGGGCGGGAACGAGATACCGGGTGGCGATGTCCCACGCCGTCGCCGTGGTCTCTGCCCCGAAATACGGGTCGCTGGGTGTGGCGATCTCGCCCCAGCCGCACCGCCCGTCCTCGTCGGTGACCTCGACGAGGAGATGCTCGATCCCCGATTTGCGATGCGAGCTGGTCTCGAAGCTGTGCCGCAACTCCTGACGCAGCGCGAACAGCCGGACCCGGGTGACCCTCACGTCTCCGCCTGCCCCTCGACATCGGGCCGCGACGGATCCGAGCTGTAGAGACCGAGCCGCGCGACGAGTCGGTCTCGCTCGGCCAGCCGACGGCGGGCGCCCTTCGCACTCGCGGTCGTCAGCGCACTCAGCAGGTGGCAGACGGCGGCGACCGGCGTCGGCGAATCCGCATAGGACGCCGATCCCGTACGCACGCGGATCAGGGATGTCGCGAGCGGTGCGAGCGGAGCATCCTCACTGTCGGTGATCACCACGAGCTGACCACCCGCCTCGCGGAACAGCCGACCGAGTCGCACCGTCTCCTCCCGATAGCGCCGGAGCGAGAAGGCGATGAGCACATCCGAGGCCCGGACATCGGTGAGCACGGTCAGCGGCTGCAGCGCGTGCCCGTCGACGAGGAAGACGTTGGACAGCGTCGCGGACAGGTCGGCGTTCAGCAGCTGCGCATACGCTGCGGCCTTGCCCTCGCCCGCGACGTAGCGGCGCCGCGCGCCCAGCAGCAGCGCCGCGGCCTGCGGAACCTGAGCCGAGGCGCTCAGTTCCTCGAAGGTGAGGGCGAGCGTGCGCAGCTCCGTCTCGATGATGCGCGCCTGGATGCTCTCCGCCGAGAGATTCGTGCGGATGCGCTCGCCGAAGCGGTCGCGCGGCGAGACGAGCTCGCGATCCTCGTGCTGCTGGTCGCTCATGCGGTGACCTTCCCTGATGTCGCGCGGTAGACCGCGGTGTGCTCGTCGATGCGCGAGGCCGCCACCAGCACGTCGCCCCTTCGGAAGACGTCTGTCATGGCGCCTTCCAGCCGGCGTCTCAGCGCCGAGCGCTCGCTCGCATCGAGCTCCTCCTGGCGGGCGGGGATCGCGATCCAGTCGGCGTCGTGGGCGCGCACGACACGCCCCCAATCCCCCCTGCCGAGCGGCGGCGGCGAGGGACGGTCCGATCGTGGCGCACCGGATCCGGCCTCGACCAGATTCCACGAGACCACGAGTCGGTCGGTGTCCGGCCGGGCGTAGTAGTCGCGTTCGTACGCGATGCCGACCGCGCCGAGCGAGCTGAGATTGAAGTGCGCGTTCCGTGACAGCAGCGGATCGAAAGTCCAGCGCATGGATTGCTGTCCCCACCGGAGGGCGACGTCGCGTTGGGCGAGCTTGAGCGCCTGCCCCACCCCGCGCCCCTGCTGTGCGGCATCCACCGCGGCCGCCTGCGAATAGTGGAAGTGGGCTCCGCTCGCATCACAGCCCGCGAAGCCGTATGCGAAGCCGATGAGCCCGCCGTCATCCGTGAACGCCCCGATGGCGGAGCCCCCGTTCCGCGCGAGGGCTGTGAGGAGATTCGCGTTGAGGGCATACTCCTGCTCGGTGTACGCGAAGACCCGTGCATAGAGCGCCGCAGCCTCGCGGAACTCGGTGTACTGGGTCAGTTCGCGGCAGTCGTAGCCGACGCCCGCGTCGGCGGCCACCGAAGAATGAGGCACGATACGTTTCCTAAGATCGAACGAGATATGCGGCTGGGAGCGATGTTATCGGCGGGTTGCACGCCAATCAAGAGGCAGATACGGTTCGTAACTGTGACCACTTTCGCGGCAGCTCCCGGAGCGGACCACTCTTCAGACGACATCATCGCACTCGTGCGCGAACTCGTGGCGTTGGAGACACCGACCCACGACACCGTGGCGAGCCGCGCGATCGCCGTTCTCCTCACCGACTGGTTCGAGGGCGTCGGCGGCACGGTGACACAGGTGCCCACCGCGGCCGGGACAGACCTCGTCATCGACGTCGCCGGCTCCGGGGATCCGTACCTCCTCATCGGTCACACCGACACCGTCTGGCCGACGGGAACCCTCGGAGGCGCCCTGCCCTGGTCCCACCACGGCGACGTCGTGCGCGGACCCGGCGCCTACGACATGAAAGCCGGGATCGTGGTGATGCTCGAGGCGCTGCGACGGCTCCAGGCCGTTCCTCCCGAACGCCGCAGGGCGGTGCGCGTCGTCCTGGTCGCCGATGAGGAGGTCGGCTCGCCCGAATCCGGGCCACTGCTCGCCGACCGGGCTCGCGGCGCCGCGGCCGCCATCGGTTTCGAGTCGCCGCACCCGGACGGCGCCCTCAAGGTCGGACGCCGTGGCAGCGCGCGGGTCGAGATCGCCGCGACCGGTCGCGCGGCCCATGCCGCACTCGACCCGGAGCACGGCGTGTCCGCTGTGGACGAGCTCGTCGATCAGCTGATGCGCGTCCGCGAGATCGTCGCAGACCCCGGCCTGCCGGGCCCCGTGCTGTGCAATGTCGGGACGGTCTCGGGCGGAGCGCGCGCGAACGTGATCCCCGCCCACGCACGGGCCGAGATCGGCCTCCGCTTCACGGATGCGGGCACCGAAGAACGGGTGATGGGCGCGCTCGCCGCGCTGCAGCCGATCCGCCCCGGCGCAGAGATCGCCGTGGAAGTGCTCAGCGCCCGCCCGGCCTGGGAGGCGTCCACGCAGGACGCCGCCCTCGTCGAGCGCATCGCGCGGACGGCCGCAGCCATCGGGCAGCATGTCGACGCACGCCCGGCGGCCGGCGCGGGCGACACCAACCTGCTGGGTGCCCTCGGACTGCCGACGGTCGACGGCTTCGGACCCCGTGGCGGCGGCGCGCATGCGGTGGACGAGCATTTCCTGTTTTCCTCCCTCGCAGAGCGCATCGAGCTCCTGCGTGCCGTGCTGACCATCCCCGCGGAGTGAGGATACGATTCCCGTTCGCACACTGAGGGGCGATGCGAGGGATACGTTCCGGATCTCCGACCGAACGATCCCGGTCCGCCCTCGTCGCACACGGCGGGCGCATCCTTTCATCCGCATGTTTCCGGACTGTTACGCCCAGAACTCAGCGAGTGTCGACACGCCGGCGTGCGAAATTTCTTCCACGATACGCAACGAATCCCTTGACCCCGAGGCAGACTTCCGCTTGCATGGTCTCCACCGACCCGGCTTCATCGTGGATCCGGGCGGCGCCCGAAGGGACTTCTTCTATGCGTCTTGCCACCCGCTCCAGAACAGCACGAAGTCTGACCGCCGCTGCGATCGCCTCCGCGCTCCTCATCGCCGCTCCGGTCGGCGCCGCCCAGGCTCAGACCGTCAGCGCGACGACCGAATCGCCGGCCGCCGACACCACGCTGCGCATCGCGACCTCCGGCTTCGTCGACACCTTCAACCCGTTCATCTCGATCTATCTGACGCCGACGAACATCATCCGGTACGTCTACGAATCGCTCGTCCAGAACGACGCCGAGGACGGCTCCCCCACCCAGGGCCTCGCCGACTCCTGGAAAGCCAGCGACGGCGGCCAGACCTGGACCTTCACCCTGCAGGATGACCTCACATGGTCGGACGGCGAGCCGATCACCTCGGCCGATGTGAAGTACACCTACGACCAGATGATGACGGTGCCGGCGCTCGGCACGGCGAACGGGAACCTCGTCTCCAACTTCGACACGGTGGAGACCCCCGACGACAAGACCGTGGTGATCTCGCTCAAGACCCCGCAGGCGCCCAACCCCGGCTCCGAGATCCCCATCGTCCCCCAGCACATCTGGGAAGCGGTCGACGACCCCACGACCTTCGCGAACGACTCCGAGGTCGTCGGCTCCGGACCGTTCGTCCTCGACAGCTACTCGGCCAACCAGTCGATCGTGCTCAAGGCGAACGAGAACTTCTGGCGCGGAGCTCCGAAGATCGATGCGATCCAGTACGTGTACTACACGAACTCGGACGCGCAGGTGCAGGCGCTCAAGGCCGGTGACGTCGACCTGGTCTCCGGCCTCACCCCGACCCAGTTCGATGCGCTCGACGGCGTCGAAGGCATCACGACCCACTCCGGTGTCGGTCGCCGATACCACTCCATCAGCATCAACCTGGGCCAGCAGACCCGCGACAACGTGCCCTACGGCACCGGCAACGCGGCGCTGAAGGACATCGAGGTCCGCCAGGCGATCCGTCTCGGCACCGACACGAAGACCCTGCTCGACAAGGTCCTCGCCGGAGAGGGCGTGCAGGCCACGAGCTTCATCCCCGCCTCCTTCCCGAAGTGGCACCTCTCCGACGACGACGACGTGATCGTCGGATTCGACCCCGAGACCGCGAAGACGAAGCTCGACGACGCCGGATGGGTGCCTGCGGCCGACGGCATCAGAGAGAAGGACGGACAGCGTCTGAGTCTGCGACTGCTGACGGACGCCGACGACTCCAACGAGCAGTCCATCGCCGAGTTCTTCGTTCCGTGGATGAAGGACATCGGGATCGAGATCGCCGTCGAGTCGACCGACTCGGACACGATCAGCGCGAAGGCCACGTCCGGCGACTACGACCTGTACTTCAGCGGATGGTCGGTCAACCCCGACCCGGACTACCAGCTCGGGATCAACACCTGCATGAACCTGCCGACGGCGACCGACGGCACCGGCGGCACCACGCAGGACGGCTACTGCAGCCCCGAGTTCGACGAGATGTACGCGCAGCAGCGCTCGGAGATCGACGAGGAGAAGCGCCAGGCCATCGTCCACGACATGCTCGCGCTGAACTACACCGACACCGCACAGGTCGCCACCTGGTATGCCAACTCCCTCGAGGCCTACCGGTCGGACCGCTTCACCGGTTTCACCCTGCAGCCCAAGGATGGCGGCATCATCGCGAACCAGGCCGGCTACTGGGGCTACCTCACGGTGGAACCCGTCGAGGGTGCGACCGCCGGTGGCACCGGCACGAACACCGGGCTCATCATCGGAGGCATCGTGGTGGGAGTCGTCCTCGTCGGAGGACTGGTCTTCTTCCTGATCCGTCGTCGGAACATCGCCGACGTCGAATGAGTCCAGTGAGGCGCCGTGGGCGGCGGGCATCCGCCCCCACGGCGTCTCCCGGTCCGCTGTAAGGAGACTTCATGTCGAACGCGGTTCCCCCGTCCACATCCGCCATCGCCACCAGCGCCGCAGCCGAGGAGCAGCCGAGGGGCCTCGGCGGCCTCCGCTACTTCCTGGTCAAGCTGGGCGGCGCGGCCATCAGCATGGCGATGGTGATCCTCCTGGGATTCTTCGCCTTCAAGATCCTGCCGGGAGACCCCGTCGCATCGATCGCGCGCGAGCGCGGCATGAGTGCCGAACAGGTGGCGCAGCTGCGCGAGCAGCTCGGCCTGGACAAGCCGCTCTGGCAGCAGTTCTTCGACTACCTCGGCAACGTCTTCACCTTGAACTTCGGCACGAGCTACGTGTACCGCACGTCGGTCTCCGAGCTCATCGGCCAGTACTTCTGGAACACGATCCTCCTCACCGGCACGGCGGCGATCATCGCGATCGCCCTCGGACTCTGGCTCGGACAGAAGGCCGCGTGGAAGCACGGCTCCACCTTCGACCGCATCGTCTCCGGCACCTCGCTCGTGTTCTGGTCGGTGCCGACGTTCTGGCTCGCCCTGCTGCTGCTGATGATCTTCGGCGGCACGCTGCACTGGTTCCCCACCGGCGGCATGGTCTCCCCCAACCCGCCCACCGACCCCGTCGGTGCCGTTCTCGACGTGATCTCGCACATGGTCCTGCCCGTGGTCACGATGGTCGCCGTCGTCTATGCGCAATACCTGATGGTGATGCGCAGCTCCCTCCTCGAGGAGATGGGCGCCGACTACCTCACGACCGCCCGCGCGAAGGGACTGCGGGAGGATCTCGTGCGCCGTCGCCATGCCGTCCCCAACGCGCTGCTCCCGACCGTCACGCTCGTCTTCATGCACATCGGCGGACTGATCGCCGGGGCCGTGACCGTGGAGACCGTGTTCTCCTGGCCCGGGCTGGGCAAGCTCACCTTCGAGGCCATCTCCGGCCCCGACCTCCCCCTCCTGCAGGGCACCTTCGTCGTGTTCTCGACGATCATCATCGTGATGAATCTCATCGCGGACCTCATCTACCGTCAGCTCGACCCGAGGGTGAGGCGCGCATGAGCACGGCATCCACAACCATCCGATCGCCCCGCGCACTGGCCTGGCACCGTCGTGGTGCAGCCTTCGCCGACTTCTGCCGCCAGTTCGCACATCACCGCGCGGGCATGGTCGGCCTGGTCTTCCTGATCATCGTGGCGGCGGTGGCGATCCTCGCGCCGGTGATCGCCCCGTCGAGCATGCTCGACGTCACCAAGCTCGTGGATCCGGAGCCCTTCGCCCCACCCTCGTGGCAGCATCCGCTCGGCACCGACCAGCAGGGTCGCGAGATCTGGGTCCGCATGGTGTGGGGAGCACGCGTCTCCCTCCTCGTGGGCCTCGCGGCCACCGCGATGTCGATGATCATCGGCACCTTGGTCGGGCTCTCCGCCGGGCACTTCACCGGCTTGTTCGGCGGCCTGATGATGCGCATCATCGACTTCTTCCTGGTGCTGCCCTCGCTCATCCTCGCGATCGTGCTCTCCTCCGTGCTCAGCCGCGGTGTCTGGACGATCGTCATCGCGATCGGTCTCACCTCGTGGGCGGGAACGGCTCGCGTGGTCCGTGCACAGACGCTGTCGGTCGAGTCGCGCGACTACATCGAGCGCTCTCGGGCCCTCGGCGCCGGCCATTGGCACATCATCATCAAGCATCTGCTGCCCGGCGTGCTGCCCCTGGTACTCGCCAACACGACCCTCACCGTGGGGTCGGCGATCATCTCCGAGTCCACGCTGGCGTTCCTCGGACTCGGCGACACCACGATGCAGTCCTGGGGATCGATCCTGAAGAACGCGATGGACGTCTCCGCGGCGACCAGCGGCTACTGGTGGTACGTCCTCGTGCCCGGTGTCGCGATCGTCCTGGTCGTGCTGTCGTTCACCCTGATGGGGCGCGCCGTCGAGAACATCACCAACCCGACGCTGAGGAGCCGGTGACATGCCCGATCTGATCTTCGACGACGTCTCGATCACGTACCGCACCGCCGGGCGCGCCGGCCGAGACGAGGTCGCCGCCGTCCGCAACGTCTCGCTGACACTGCCCGCCGGCGAGACGCTCGGCATCGCCGGCGAATCCGGTTCCGGCAAGTCGACCCTGGCCATGAGCGTGCTGAGACTGCTGCCGCACAACGCCCGTCTGAGCGGCCGCGTGCTGCTGGGCGACCAGGACGTCGCGAAGCTCTCCTTCGGCCAGCTCCGCGCGGTCCGCTGGGCACAGACCTCGATCGTCTTCCAGGGGGCGATGCACTCGCTGAACCCGGTGCGCACCGTGGGCTGGCAGCTGCTCGAGGCACTGGAACTGCATGCGACCGATCGCTGGAAGACCGAGAAAGCCCGCACGCAGCGCATGAGGGAGCTGCTGGAGGTCGTCGACCTCGCCGAGCAGAAAGCCGAGTCGTACCCGCACGAGCTCTCGGGCGGCCAGAAGCAGCGGGTCATGATCGCGATGGCGCTGGCGTGCGATCCCGAGGTCATCATCGCCGATGAGCCGACCACCGCTCTCGACGTCATCGTGCAGAAGCAGATCCTCGACATGATCTCTCGTCTCGTCTCGGAACGCGGCATCTCGATGCTGATGATCAGCCACGACCTGTCGGTCCTCGCGACGGCGTGCCGGCGCATCGCCATCATGCGCGACGGCGAGCTCGTCGAGGTCGGTGAGAGCTACGCCGTCTGCACCAGCCCGACGCAGGACTACACCCGTCAGTTGGCGGACGCCTTCCCCACGATCGGCGATCCGGCATCACGCCTGGCACCGGTCACCCGCCATGGGCGCGGTGCCGAGGAGGTGCCCGACTTCGCCCACGGGGACGAGGTGCTGTTGGAGGCCCGCGGCGTCAACGTGACCTACCGCTCGGGCAGTCGTCCCGTGCACGCCGTGCGCGATGTCGACCTCACCGTGCGACGGGGCGAGATCGTCGCACTGGTGGGCCAGTCCGGGTCAGGGAAGTCGACGCTCGCGCGGGCGCTCATGGGCCTGCAGCCCGCCGACCCCGGCTCCCGGATCCTGTTCGACGGGGCGCCGATGCCCACCAAGGGCCGCGACCTCGCCCACTTCCGTTCGCAGGTGCAGCTCGTGCTCCAGGACCCCTGGGCAGCGCTCAACCCGAAGCACAGCGTGTACGAGTCGGTCGCCGAGGGACTGCGGGTGCAGCGCTACACCGGCGACGAACGCGCACGCGTCGCCCAGAGCCTCACCGACGCGGAGATGACGCCGCCGGAGACGTTCTTCAGCGCCATCCCGCAGGAGCTCAGCGGAGGCCAGCGGCAGCGCGTGGTGATCGCCGGTGCTCTCGCCGTGCAACCGCAGATGCTCATCGCCGACGAACCGGTCGCCTCACTCGACGCGTCGGTGCGGGGAGAGATCCTCGGTCTGATGCTCGACCTGCGTCGAAGGCTCGGGCTGTCCGCACTCGTGATCACGCACGACCTGGGACTCGCCTGGAACATCGCCCACAGCGTCGCCGTGATGTACCGCGGGGAGATCGTCGAACGCGGAACCACCGAGGAGGTCCTGTTGAACCCGCAGCACGACTACACCAAGCATCTGCTCTCGGCCGCTCCGCGCATCGAGGAGCGGACGGCATGACCGGCACGTCCTCGCCCTACCTCGACTCCCCTCCGCTGCAACCGGGAGATACGGTCGCGATCGTCTCCCCGGCCGGACCGGGGAACGAGGAGAATACGCAGCGGGCGGTCGACTACTACGAGTCGTGGGGTCTGCAGGTGCGGGTGGGCGAGCACGTGCTCACTCCGCATCCACGCGCCTCCTACCTCGCGGGGCCCGACGATCTGCGCCGTTCCGACTTCGTGGAGGCGTGGATGGACCCGGACGTGGACGCCGTCGTGGCCGCACGTGGCGGGTACGGGGCGCTGCGCCTGCTCGACGGCATCGATTGGGCGCAGATGCGCCGCGGAGCGCGGCGACGCGACGGACGTCCGAAGCTCCTCACCGGATCCTCCGACGTCACCGCGCTGCACGAGACGGTGCGCGCGCATCTGGGCGTGGCCACGCTGTTCTGCCCCATGGCGGGCAACAACGTCTTCCGCGACTCCGAGCAGGTGCGCGATGACGTGCAGCGGTGGCTCTTCGAGCCCTGGCGAGGACGCGAGCTGATCGGCCCGAAGACCGAGGTGATGGCCAGGGGGCGCGCGGTCGGGCGCTTCACAGGAGGCAACCTGAGCCTGCTCGCCGCCGGGCTCGGCGCCCCGGAATCCGCGGTTCCGGCGCCCGGCATCCTGTTCCTCGAGGACATCACCGAGGAGCCCTACCGGCTCGACGGCTTCGTGACCCAGCTGCGCAGGGCGGGACGGCTGGCACAGGCGAGCGGGATCGTGCTCGGTTCCTGGCACGAATGCGGCGACCTCGAGCTCGTCCACGCCCTGATGCGCGACGAGTTCCAGGACGCCGGGGTCCCCGTCCTGTGGGAACAGGGTTTCGGACACGACCCGCACGCCCTCACGATCCCCCTCGGCGTCGACGGCATCCTCGATGCGACATCCGACGAGCCGCGGCTCACGGTCGGAGCACCCGCATGATCGCCTTGCCGCCGCTCGACCCCCGTGTCACCTGGTCGGTGCGAATCGTCGACGCGGACACCGGCACGACGATCGCCGAGCACGAGCCGCACGTGCAGTGCGAGACCGCCAGCATCGGAAAGCTCTTCCTGCTCCTCGAGGTCGCCCGCCGCCTCGAAGACGGCACCCTCGAGCCGGATCAGCAGGTACCCATCCCGGACGAGCACCGTGTGGAGGACTCCGGACTTCTCTACCGGATGCGAGACCAGCGCATCGGCGTGCACGACGCCGCACTGCTCGTCGGCGCGGTGAGCGACAACCTCGCCACCAACGCCCTCATCCACCTGTGCGGGCTGGAGTCCGTGCGCGCCGTCGCACCGGCACTCGGATACCGGCAGACCTCACTCCACGACTACATCCGCAACGAGCGCACCCCCGATCTTCCCTGGACCCCGTCCTACGGCACTGCGGCGGAGCTGGCGGATCTGCTGCGCCGCCTCGGCACGGGCGAGGCGTTCTCCCCCCGCGGTGAGCGCACGCGTGCTCGACTGGCTGGCCGCCGACACCGACACCTCGCTGACCGCCGATGCCTTCCTGCTCGATCCGCTCGCCCATGTCGACGCCGAATACCAGGGCATGACCCTGCGACACAAGACCGGCAGCGTCGGATTCGCCCGCATCGACACCGGCCTGCTCCGCGGCCCCGTGGCGGGCGTCGCGTACGCGGTCGCCGCGAACTGGAAGGAGAGCGCGGCCGACCTGCGGGCACCGGTGATCGACGGCATGAGAGAGATCGGAGAACGGATCCGGGCACATGCCACCGGACTCGCGCGAGAGGAGACCGTGACCGCATGAGCATCATCGGAGCGGAGCTGCCCCACGAGCACGGCGCGGTGTGGTCGGTCCTGGTGCAGGACATCGACTCGGGCGAGGTGCTGCTCCACCATGACGCCGAGACCGCACTCGACACCGCGAGCATCGGGAAGATCTTCCTGCTGCATCGGCTGCTCAGCGAGGTCGACGCCGGCACCAGAAGACTGGAGGAGCGGGTGACCCGTCGCCCCGTGGAGTCCATCGACGACTCCGGGCTCTGGTATCTGCTGCAGGCCGCGGAGCTGTCCCTGTACGACGTTGCCGCGCTGATCGGCGCGGTCAGCGACAACGCCGCGACGAACACGCTGGGCCGGGTGATCGGGATCCCCGTCGTCCAGGAGCACACGCGCGCGCTCGGCTACACGGCCTCCGCCCTCGACGACATCGTGCGTTGGCCGATACCTCCCGGCGCCCCGACGACGCTCTCGCATGCGAGCGCCGCCGAGCTGGTGCGCTTCATGACACGACTCGCCGAAGGGAAGGACCTGACACCCGCGTCGGCCGACACCCTCCGACGATGGCTCGGAGCCGGGATGGACCTGTCGATGGTCGCGTCCGCCTTCGATCTCGACCCCCTCGCGCATTGGGGATTCGACAGGGGCGTCTGGCTCCTCAACAAGACCGGCACCATCTCACGGGTGCGTGCCGACACGGGCATCGTCATGTCCCCGGAACGCCGGATCGCCTACGCCGTGCTGGCCAACTGGAACCGCGGTGCGGACGGGCGAGGACCGGTGCTCGCCGCGATGCGCACGATCGGCGAGGGCATCCGCGACGCGCTCGCCGGGTGAGCCGGGAGCGATCCGCGCTCAGATGACGCCGGCGGCGGCGAGTCGGGTCCGGACGACATCGATGGGGATCGCGTGCGCGATGCGCCCCTCGGGCCCCTCCGTGGTCTGCGCGGTGAGGACGGAGTTCACGAGTGCCTCCTCGACCGCGTCCATCGTGGCGGCGAAGAGCGGAGACAGGGCCTCCTCGGCCACCGGTCCGCCGTCGGCCGGATCGTGCACGGAGAACGCGATCGCGTAGTCCCCGCTCCCCTGCGCGTAGTCGGCGCCGACTCCTCGCATGGCGAACACGGCACGGTTGGCGACGCGGCCGAGCTGACGACCGTCCACCGCCGCGTCGGTCGCGACCACGATCATGCAGGAGTTGCCGACCGGAGCGGCCGGGTCCTGCGCGAGCAGCTCCTCCGCGGGGAGCGGCACCCCCGCGATCCGCAGTGTCCCGCTGAAGTTCGTCTGCACGATCGCCCCGACCGTGCGTCTCGTGCCCCCGACGTGGAGCACCCGCGACGCCGTGCCGATTCCCCCCTTGTAGCCGAGGGCGACGGTGCCGGCACCGGCGCCGACGCAGCCTTCGGCGACGGGCCCGGTCGCTGCAGAGCGCAGCGCATGGTCGACCTGCGCGGCCCCCACGGCGCGTCGGCGGATGTCGGACAGGAAGCCGTCGTTGGTCTCGCCGACGACCGGGTTCAGCGTGGTCGTCTCCGCGTGCGCAGGCGTCGCCAACAGGTGTCCGAGGAAGGCGTCGGCCACACGGAACACCGACAGCGTGCTGGTGAGCAGGATGGGAGTCTCGAGCGCCCCCAGCTCCTGCAGTTGTGTCGCCCCGACGAGCTTGCCGTAGCCGTTGCCGACGGAGAGCCCGGCAGGCAGGCTCCGACGCCGGCCGTCGAGGGCATCCGGAACGATGGCCGTCACGCCGGTGTTCAGCCCGTCGTCGTGCAACGAGGCGTGGCCGATCCTGATCCCCGGCACGTCGGTGATCGCGTTCAGGGTCCCGCGCGCGAACATCCCCGAGGGGACGCCGAGATCGCCGAGACGGACGCGGGGGTTTCCTGGCTGCGACGGCGTCATGCTGCGATCCTCCCAGGAGGGAGTCCACGGCCTGCGACACCGCGCCGTACCTCCGGGGGCGCAGCGCGCCTCCGCTTCACGGCTCGGTAGACTGGTCGGCACACCCACACTCAGGCACGCTCACACAGTGCCGCATACATCGCTCGAGGAGACGCCCATGCCTGCTTCCGAATCCACGCAGAACCAGATTCCCGACAAGCCCGCACTCGAAGGCCTCGAAGCGAAGTGGGATGCCGCCTGGGCCGAGCAGGGCACCTACCTGTTCGACCGCCTGCGTGCCGCACAGTCCGGCCGCGAGGGCGTGTACTCGATCGACACCCCGCCGCCGACGGCATCGGGCAGCCTGCACATCGGGCACGTGTTCTCGTACACGCACACCGACGTGAAGGCCCGTTACGAGCGCATGCGCGGCAAGACCGTGTTCTACCCGATGGGCTGGGACGACAACGGCCTGCCCACCGAGCGCCGCGTGCAGAACTACTACGGCGTGCGCTGCGACCCCTCTCTCCCCTATGCCGCCGACTTCACACCCCCGTTCGAGGGCGGCGACAACAAGTCGAGCCGCGCGGCGGACCAGCAGCCGATCAGCCGCCGCAACTTCATCGAGCTGTGCGAGCGCCTCACGATCGAGGACGAGAAGCAGTTCGAGGCGCTGTTCCGTCAGCTCGGGCTGAGCGTGGACTGGACGCAGACCTACCGCACGATCTCGGACGACACCATCCGTCAGAGCCAGCTCGCGTTCCTGCGCAACATCGAGCGCGGCGAGGCCTACCAGGCGCTGGCCCCGACTCTGTGGGACATCGACTTCCGCTCCGCCATCGCACAGGCCGAGCTCGAGGACCGCGACCAGCAGGCGATCTATCACACGATCGAGTTCCCCTTCGCCGACGGATCCGGCTCTCTCGCGATCGACACCACCCGCCCGGAGCTGCTCCCCGCGTGCATCGCGCTCGTGACGCACCCGGAGGGCCCGCACAAGCACCTCATCGGCACCAAGGTGAAGACGCCCTTCTTCGGCGCCGAGATCGAGATCCACGGGCACCACCTCGCCCAGCCCGACAAGGGCACCGGAGCGGCGATGGTCTGCACCTTCGGAGACGTGACCGACATCGTGTGGTGGCGCGAACTTCGCACCACGCAGAACGAGCCGCTGCCGAACATGACCACGATCGGCCTGGACGGGCGCTTCCTGCCCGACGCTCCGGCATCCGTCGAGAACCCGGAGGCGGCGACCTGGTATGCCGAGGAGCTCGCGGGCAAGACCGTCTTCAGCGCCCGCAAGGCCATCGTCGAGAAGCTGCAGGCGACGGGCGACATGACCGCGGTCGGCAAGCCCTTCAACCACGCGGTGAAGTTCTTCGAGAAGGGCGACCGTCCGCTCGAGATCGTGTCGACCCGTCAGTGGTACATCCGCAACGGCGCGCGTGACGGCGCGCTGCGCGACAAGCTCGTCGCTCATGGCGAGGAGCTCGCCTGGCATCCGGAGTTCATGCGCGTGCGCTACGAGAACTGGGTCGGCGGCCTGACGGGCGACTGGCTCGTGTCGCGTCAGCGCTTCTTCGGCGTGCCGATCCCCCTCTGGTACGGCCTCGACGAGAACGGCGAGCGGGACTACGAGCGCGTGCTCACCCCGGATGCGGCGACGCTCCCGATCGATCCGACCACCGACGTGCCCGCCGGATACACCGCGGACCAGCGCGGCGTGGCGGGCGGCTTCGACGCCGAGGCCGACATCCTCGACACCTGGGCCACCTCATCCCTCACCCCGCAGCTGGCGGGTGGCTGGCAGCGCGACGAGGAGCTCTGGCAGCTCACCGCACCGTTCGACCTGCGCCCGCAGGGGCAGGACATCATCCGCACCTGGCTCTTCTCGACCATGCTGCGCTCCACGCTCGAAGACGACCGGACACCGTGGCGCAACGCCGCGATCTCCGGCTTCATCGTCGACCCCGACCGCAAGAAGATGTCGAAGTCGAAGGGGAACGTGGTCACCCCGGCCGACGTGCTCGAGGCCCACGGGTCGGACGCGGTGCGCTATTGGGCGGCGTCCAGCCGCCTCGGCATGGATGCCGCTTTCGACCCGCAGAACCCGACGCAGGTGAAGATCGGCCGCCGTCTGGCGATCAAGGTGCTCAACGCCGCGAAGTTCGTGCTGTCGTTCCCGGTGCCCGAGGGCGCGCAGGTCACCCGCGCGCTGGACGCTTCGATGCTCACCGCTCTCGACGGCGTGGTCGTCGAGGCGACCAAGGCATTCGAACGGTACGACGCCGCTCGCGCCCTCGAGATCACCGAGGCCTTCTTCTGGACGTTCTGCGACGACTACCTCGAGCTCGTGAAGGAGCGCGCCTACGACCAGACCGACGTGGGGCAGGCCTCGGCCGCGCTCTCGCTCCGCCTGGCCCTGTCGACGTTGCTGCGCCTGCTGGCACCGGTGCTGTCGTTCGCCACGGAGGAATCCTGGTCCTGGTTCGAAGACGGCTCCGTTCACACCGCCGCGTGGCCGACGCCGCTCGGCATCGACGGCGACCCGGCCGTGCTCGCCGCGGCCAGTGAAGCGCTCATCGGCATCCGCCGGGCGAAGACCGAGGCGAAGGCGTCGCAGAAGACCCCGGTCTCGCGCGCCGTGATCGCCGCCCCCGCCGCGAAGCTCGATGCCCTCCGTGCGGCCGCCGACGATCTCCGGGCCGTCGGACGCATCGCCGAGCTCGAGTTCACCGAGGCGGAGGCGTTCGCGGTCACCGCGATCGAGCTCGCCCCGGGCGAGGCCTCCTGATGCAGCTGGGCACGCGCTGGGCTGCGGGTTCCGAGGCTCCGGCCTCGGTCCCGGCGTCCCTGCGCCCCGCCATCGCCGAGGTGGAGGCGAACCTTCCCGGCACGCCCGGCGCGTCGAAGGGCCACTGGACTCTCACCTGGCTCGAGGGCCGTGCGATCGCCGAGCTCGATGCGGGGTGGGAGGTCTTCCAGACCGCCTCCGGAGACGTCGTCGCCCGCCCGTTCGAAGACTGACACCGAGACCCGACGTACCGACGAGACCCCCTGCTGTCCGCGTGGACGGCAGGGGGTCTCGTCGTGGGCCAGGGGTCGGCGTCAGCCCGGCGCCGTCATCGCCGCGGGGCTCCCAGCTGCGCCAGCAGGTGATCCACGGCGCGCGGATCCTGTCGTCGCGCCTGCTGCTCGCGCAGGAGGTCGAGTGCGAGGACGCGCCTCTGCGCGCGCCGCGAGATGCGGTGCTCGACGTAGGCGGTGAGTCGGTCGGCCAGGTGCAGCAGACCGCGCTCGGTCTGCGTCGGGCCCACCAGGTGAAGCGTCGCGCTGGTCATGATTCCTCCACGGTGTCATCGGCCGAACCCGGCATCGCGGTCGGCGGCGTCGGAAGATCGAAGAGCTCGGCGCGGAGCGAGACGCGCCGTACATCGGGACCTGTCTGCCCGCGGTAGCGCGCGATGGCGCTCTCGACGATGTCCTCCAGTTCCGCGCGCAGGGACATCGCCTGCTCCGGCGTCATGTCGAGATGTGTGGTGATGGTGATGCCCAGTTCGCGCCAGGCCTCCGGAACATCGGACTGCGGACGGTTCAGGTACGACATCAGCGTCTCGTGTCGCAGCCGGAAGAACTCCGAGGTCACGATCTGGGCGGCGGCGCGGTTCGCCGGCGAGGTCATCTCATCGGGGCCGGGCATATCGATGCGCCCCTTGGGGCGCTCCCACCACCTCTCACGGGCGGTGCCACGCCCTTCGACCTCACGGATGAGGTCGTGCGCCGCGAGTGCGCGGAGGTGATAGCTGGTCGATCCCGAAGTCTCCCCCACGAGCGCCGCGAGCGAACTGGCGGTCTGCGGCCCGCGCGCCGCCAGCAGGTCGAAGATCTTGACGCGAAGAGGGTGCGCGAGAGCCTTCAGCGCGCCGGCGTCGAGTGTCCTGATCTGCGTCTCGTTCGTCATGCATGCAAAGATACCGTTGCAAAGAATTCTTTGCAAGCATTTCTTTGCAAGTGTGGATCAGTCGACCGCCGCCCGGGCCGCGACGAACGCGGCGACGCAGGCTTCCACCTGCGCCGGCGTATGCGCCGCGGACAGCTGCACCCGGATCCGCGCCAGCCCCCGGGGCACGACGGGGAAGCTGAACGCCGTCACGTAGACGCCCCGCTCCTGCATCTCCCGCGCGATCCGCGCCGTCTGGGCGGCGTCGCCGAACATCACCGGAACGATGGGGTGTTCGCCGGGAAGGAGGTCGAAGCCCTCCGCGGTCATGCGCTCGCGGAACAGGGCGGCGTTGTCGCGCAGACGCGCGCGCAGATCCGCCGATCCCTCGACCAGGTCGAGGGCGGTCAGGGTTCCGGCCACGATCGCCGGAGCGAGGGTGTTCGAGAACAGGTACGGGCGCGACCGCTGACGCAGAAGGGCGACGATCGCCGCATGCGAGGCGACGTAGCCTCCCGATGCTCCGCCCAGAGCCTTGCCGAAGGTGCCCGTGTAGATGTCGACGCGGTCGGCGACACCGCAGAGCTCCGGCGTCCCCCGCCCGTTCTCGCCGACGAAGCCGACGGCGTGGGAGTCGTCCACGAACACCAGGGCGTCGTACCGCTCGGCCAGGTCGCAGATCTCGGCGAGCGGCGCGATGTAGCCGTCCATGGAGAACACGCCGTCCGTGACGATCACCCGGAACCGCGCATCCGAGGCCGCCTGCAGCTGCTCCTCCAGGTCGGCCATGTCACGGTTGCGGTAGCGCAGTCTCCGGGCCTTCGAGAGCCGGATGCCGTCGATGATCGACGCGTGGTTCAACTCGTCCGAGATGATGGCGTCCTCCGCGGAGAAGAGCGTCTCGAACACTCCCCCGTTCGCGTCGAAGCACGAGGAGTACAGGATCGCCTCATCCGTGCCGAGGAAGTCGGCGAGCCGGCGCTCGAGCTCGAGGTGCTGCTCCTGCGTGCCGCAGATGAAGCGGACGCTCGCGAGACCGTAACCCCATTCCTGCAACGCCGTGGTCGCCGCGTCCAGGATGCGCGGGTCATCGGCGAGGCCGAGGTAGTTGTTGGCGCAGAAGTTCAGCACCTCCGCACCGTCCGCGGTGATCTCGGCGCTCTGCGGTCCGCGGATGCCGCGTTCGTGCTTGGTGAGCCCGGCTTCCTCGATCGCCGTCAGCTCGCCGACCAGATGGTCTTCGAAGGTCCCGTACATCACAGCTCCGTCCAGTCGAGGATGATCTTGCCCGTTCCCGCGGATTCCGCGGCAGCGAAACCCCGCTCCCACTCGCGTGCGGGGACGACCTCGGCGATCACACGGCCGATGGCGTCCCGCAGGGTCGCGCTGGTCTGCAGCATCGCCCCCATCGCGTTCCATGTCTCGAACATCTCGCGCCCGTAGATGCCCTTGATCGTGAGCATATGGGTCACGAGCTTGCCCCAGTCGATGCCGAATCCGGCGCTCGGAAGCCCCAGCATCGCGATGCGGCCGCCATGGTTCATGTTGTCGATCATGGCGGGGAGCGCCGAGGGAGCGCCGCTCATCTCGAACCCGATGTCGAAGCCCTCCCGCATGCCGAGAGCCTGCTGGGCGTCGCGGATGTCGCGGACCGAGACGTCTACGACCTCGTCGGCGCCCATCCGGCGGGCCATCTCCAGACGCGGTGCGCTGACATCGGTCGCCGTGATGAATCGTGCGCCCGCGTGCCGTGCGACGGCGATCGCCATCAGTCCGATGGGGCCGCAACCCGTGACGAGCACGTCCTCCCCGACGAGCGGGTATGTCAGCGCGGTGTGGACGGCGTTGCCGAGCGGATCGAAGATCGCGCCGAGCTCGGGCGTCACCTCGGAATGGTGCACCCACACGTTCGCCGCGGGAAGAGCGAGGTACTCGGCGAAGGCGCCGTCACGCTGCAGGCCGAGACCGATGGTGCGGATGCACATCTGGCGGCGACCGGCACGGCAGTTGCGGCACGTCCCGCACACGATGTGCCCCTCGCCGGAGACCCGGTCTCCGACGGCGATGTCGTGCACGCCCGGCCCGACCTCGACGACCTCACCGTAGAACTCGTGGCCGGGGATCAGCGGCGCGGCGATCGCCGATGCCGCCCAGTCATCCCAACGGAGGATGTGCAGATCCGTCCCGCAGATCCCGGTGCGCAGGACCCGGATGACGACGTCATCGGTACCGGCGGTGGGGTCGGGACGGTCGACGAGCTCGAGTCCGGACCCCGGTGCGCCCTTGAACAGTGCCTTCATGCTCTCGATCTCACCGCACGCCACCTTGTAGAGCAATCGCCACTGTCTGCACCATCGATGTAGCGGTTGCTAATGTATACAGATGGAGATCCATCAGCTGCAGATCCTGCGCGAACTCGGCGCGCTCGGCAGCGTCACCGCGGTGGCCGCTGCTCTTCGGGTCACTCCCTCCGCGGTGTCTCAGCAGCTCACCGCGTTGCAGCGAGGGTTTCCGACGCCGCTCACGCGGAAGCACGGGAGGACACTCGTCCTCACCCCGGCAGGAGAGGTCCTCGCCGCGGCGGCGACCGACGCGATCGATGCGATGGCCGCAGCACGGCATGCGGTCGAGGATTTCGAAGACGCCCCGACCGGAGTGGTGAGCGTGAGCGGCTTCCACAGCGTCGGCCAGGCGCTCTTCGGACCGCTGCTGCGAGAGTTCGCCTCCGCCGCCACCGCCCCGGCCGTCCAGGTCACCGACGAGGACGTCGCCCAGAGCGAGTTCCCGGCGCTCACCGCGCGGTACGACCTCGTGCTCGCCCATCGCATGGAGCACTCGGATCCCTGGCCGACGCAGGGCGTGCGGAGCCTGACGCTCGTCCGGGAGCCTCTCGATGTGGCCGTCTCGACGTCGCATCCGCTCGCCACCCGCGCGAGCCTCACACCCGCCGACGTCGCCGGCGAACGGTGGGTGACCAGCCGTATCGGCTACTCCCCCGACGACGTTCTCCGCGCCGTGTCCGCCGTCGCCAACCGGCCGGTCGAGATCCACCACCGCATCAACGACTACGGTGCGGTGTCGGCGGTCGTCGCCGCCGGCGGAGTCCTCGGCATGCTCCCGCGGTTCACATCCCGCAGCGTCGACGATCGGGACATCGTCCGCATCCCGCTGGAAGGAGTGAGCACGCACCGGATGATCGACCTGCTCGCGCGTCCGGAGAACCTCCGTCGCCGATCGGTCCGCGTCGTCGTCGAGGCGTTGCGGCGGGTGATGACGCGCCTGAGCGAAGACGGTTCCTGAGCCCGGAGCACGTCCATGGCTAGGCTCGGAGGATGACCGACGCCACGAATCCGCTGCTGCAGCCGTCGACGCTCCCGTACGGACTCCCCGACTACCGCGCGATCCGCGCGGAGCACTACCTCCCCGCCTTCCAGGCCGGCTTCGACGAGCAGCTCCGCGAGATCAGCAGGATCACGATGGTGCGATCGATGCCCACCTTCGAGAACACGATCGAGGCCCTGGAGCGCTCCGGCGAGCTGCTCGACCGCGTCGCCCACGCTTTCTACACCGTGAGCTCCGCTGACGCGACGCCGGAGATCCAGGCGATCGATGAACAGCTCGCGCCCCTCATGGCAGCCCACCACGACGCGATCACGCTCGACGGGCCGCTGTACTGGCGGGTGCAGCGCGTGTACGAGCAGCGCGACGCGCTCGGACTCGACCCCGAACAGCACTACCTCGTGGAACGCCACCACCGGGAGATGACCCATGCCGGTGCCGCGCTCGACGATGGAGCCAAAGCGCAGCTGACCGCTCTCAATCAGAAGCTGTCGACACTGACCAACACCTTCGAGCGCAACCTGCTGAACGACACGAACGACCTCGCCGTGGTGTTCGATGCGGCCGCCGAGCTCGACGGCCTGAGCGCGGGAGAGCTGTCCGCTGCCGCGCGCGCGGCAGCGGACCGTGACCTCGACGGCAAGCTCCTCCTCACCCTCCCGCTCTTCACCGGACACCCCGCATTGGCGCAGTTGCGCGAACGGGAGTCGCGACGGCGCATCATGGCGGCGTCGCTCGCGCGCGGCTCGCGGGACAACGCGAACGACAACCGGCCGGTGCTGCTCGAGATCGTGCGGCTGCGGGCCGAACGGGCGAAGCTGCTCGGCTACGACTCGCACGCCGCGTATGTCACCGCCGACGAGACCGCCGGCTCCCCCGAAGCCGTCGAGCAGATGCTGCGGCGTCTCGCCGCACCCGCGGCGCGCAACGCCCGCGCCGAACGCGCATCCCTCCAGACGACCGTCGACGAGACCGAATCGGCTCCCTTCCCTGTCGAGGCACACGACTGGGCGTACTACACCGAACGGGTCCGCACCGCCCGGTACGACATCGACTCCAGCGCTCTGCGTCCCTGGTTCGAGGCGGAGCGCGTGCTCCAGGACGGGGTCTTCTTCGCGGCGACGCGTCTGTACGGCGTCACCTTCACCGAACGAGAGGATCTCGTCGCGTACCACCCCGGCGCCCGGGTCTTCGAGGTGCGCGACGCCGACGGCTCACCCGTCGGCCTCTACGTCCTCGACCTGTACACCCGCGATTCGAAGCGCGGCGGGGCCTGGATGAACCCGATCGTGAGCCAGTCGCGCCTGCGCGGCACGGCCCCCGTCGTCGCCAACAATCTGAACGTGGCGCTGCCCGGCGACGGCGAGCCCACGCTGCTGACCCTCGACGAGGTCACCACGCTGTTCCACGAGTTCGGCCACGCGCTGCACGGGCTGTTCGCGACGGTGACCTATCCGCACTTCGCCGGGACGAACGTGTTCCGCGACTTCGTGGAGTTCCCGAGTCAGGTCAACGAGATGTGGATCCTGTGGCCGGAGGTCCTCGACAACTACGCCCGCCACCACGAGACCGGAGAACTGCTCGACGCTGCGATCGTCGAGCGCCTGCGTGCGACCGAGACGTTCGACCAGGGCCACGCGACCAGCGAGTACCTGGCTGCCGCCTGGCTCGACCAGGCCTGGCACCGGCTGACCACGGAGACGACCGTCGACGACGTCGCCGCATTCGAGGCCGCAGCGCTCACGGACATCGGCCTGGACGACCCCGCGGTCCCGACCCGCTACTCGTCGACCTACTTCGCTCACGTCTTCTCCGGCGGGTACAGCGCGGGCTACTACTCCTACATCTGGAGCGAGGTGCTCGACGCCGACACGGTGGACTGGTTCCGGGAGAACGGCGGCCTGACGCAGGCGAACGGCGACAGGTTCCGCCGGCGTCTGCTCGGAGTCGGCGGTTCGAAGGATCCCTTGGCGGCCTACCGCGACTTCCGCGGCCGCGACGCCGAGATCGCCCCTCTGTTGAAGCGTCGCGGATTGGGCGACTGAGACTCCGGATGACGGACCCGCTTCGCGACATCGGTGCGGCCTTCGATGCGCGCGCACCGCAGTATGACGAGAGCGCCATGCATCGTTCCGTCGCCACGGCTGTGGCCGGATTCGTCGACCTCGACGGGGTGAGCCGCGTGCTCGACATCGCGACAGGCACCGGACTCGTCCTGCGCGCATTGGCTCGACGAACGAAAGGCCTCACTCTGACGGGTGTCGACATCTCCCCGGGGATGCTCGACATCGCCAGGGCCGAGCTCCCCGACGCCGCCTGGATCGACGCAGAGGCCGCGAGCATCCCGATCGACGATGCGACCATCGATCTGGCGACGTGCGTCACGGCGCTGCACATCATCCCCTCCGTCGCGCGGGCCGCCGGAGAATGGAGCCGCGTCCTGCGTCCGGGCGGGCGCCTCGTGACCGCGACTTTCGCCGGTGCGGTACCCGGTGGCGCCACTGCCCAGCGGGGCGGCACCCCCGTGTCCTATCCCCGCGATCACACTCCCTATGCCGATCCGGATGCCCTCGCGACCTCGTTCCAACCTGCCGGGTTCCAGCTGCGCAGACACACGTCGTGGAGCGATGGCGTCGACACGGTGCTGATCGCGGAGCTGGAGCGCACTCCTCGCCGATGATCGTCGTGGACGCAGCAGGCGACTCGTGAGAGCCTGAGCGCATGAACGCATTCCCCGACGCGCCGTTCGGCCCCGCCGACCGCCTCGACCTCGACGCCGTCCCTCTCGCGGTCATCCGCCACAACGGCATCCGCATCGCCGATCTGCAGCCGGCATTCGACGCGGGATACGAGGCGATCGCGCAGAACTTCGCAGGCGACGAGCTGACCCCGACCGGTCCTGCGCTGGCGATCTACCACGGGGATCCGATGGGCGTGTTCGATCTCGAGCTCGGCTTCCCCGTGCAGTCACCGCCCGAGAACCCCCTCCCCACAGCGAGCGGGAGCGTGATCGTCGCCTCGACCCTGCCCGCAGGGCCTGCCGTCGCGACCAGCGTGTTCGGCTCCTACGACGGGCTCGGTGCAGGGTGGGCCGGTCTCGTCGAGAGAGCCGGCGCAGACGGTCTGCGGCCCGGGGGCGTCTGGATCGAGGTGTACGTCTCCGATCCGAGCACCACGCCGGCGGAGCTGCGCACCGACCTCGTCATGCCCACCGCCTGACTCGCGGCGAGGTTCCGCGACCTACTGCGGCGGTGCCGTGTACAGACGCGTCGAGCAGCCCAGCTCGCCGGGCTCGAGCCAGATCCGGTCGTAGGGCGGGGAGACGACCTCGCCGTCGGTTCTCCGAACCCGGAGGACGCAGTCGGTTCCCGGAGTCACCCCCACCGCCACGACCTGTTCTCCTGCCGGCGTCTCGATCGCCTCGACCCTGAACCGGTCCCCGGGAAACTCCTGCCGAAGTGCCTCCGCGAGATCCGCCGGGTCCGTGGTCATGAGAATGCCGTCGATGCGCGCGGTCGCGTCGCCCGGGAGCGCGGGGCTGGTCGATGCCGGCGGCGCGGGGGGTTGCGGAAGCCCCTGACAGGGGATCTCGTCGTACGCGGCTTCCCGGAACACCACGACCGTGTACCGGTAGCAGCGCTCGGCCGAACCTGCGGAGGTGTACGGTGCGAACATCGCTCCGCTGCTGCTCGCCTCGACGGAAGCGCTGATGCGAGTTTGGATCGTGATCCCGTCGTCCGTGCCGAACGCACCGGTCCATGTGAGCGGCTCGACGATCGCACTGCGCGAGTGGAACATCTCCGCGGCGACCGTCTCGGCATCCGTGAGGTCGTGTGCACCGCGCAGGTCGTCGGCCAGGGCACGGGCGACGTGCTCGACCCTGTTCAATGCGACGTCATCGCCGTCTTTGTCCTGCACGGAGACGAAGAACATCACGACGAACACGATTCCCACGATCACGATCACGGCCGCAGGGATCGCTATCACCGTCGCGATCACCGGCCAGCGCCGCGAAGCCGTCATCACCGCACGTCTTCGCCATCGTCGGTGCGCAGCCGTATCCAGCGGTCATCCACGATCGTCCTCCGGACGACCGGCGACCAGGGAGCCGGTCGGGCGCTCATGCGCTCTTGCGCTTGCGCTCCATCACGATCGTGGGCGGTGCGCCGTCGTCGACGGCCGCGCGGGTCACGATCACCTTGGCGACGTCTTCTGCCGACGGGATCTCGAACATGATCGGGCCGAGGACGTCTTCCAGGATCGCGCGGAGCCCGCGGGCACCGGTCTTGCGCTCGACGGCGAGGTCGGCGATGGATCGCAGGGCGTCTTCTTCGAACTCCAGCTGCACCCCGTCGATCTCGAACATGCGCTGGTACTGCTTCACCAGCGCATTGCGCGGGCCGGTGAGGATGTCGATGAGCGCAGACTGGTCGAGCGGCGAGACCGAGGTGACCACGGGAAGACGCCCGATGAACTCGGGGATCAGACCGAATTTGTGCAGGTCCTCCGGGAGCACCTCGCTGAACAGATCGAGGTCCTTGCCCTTGTCGTGCAGCGGCGCGCCGAAGCCGATGCCGTGCTTGCCGACGCGCGCCGACACGATGTCCTCCAGGCCGGCGAAGGCCCCGGCGACGATGAACAGCACGTTCGAGGTGTCGATCTGCAGGAACTCCTGATGCGGGTGCTTGCGACCGCCCTGCGGGGGAACCGAGGCGACCGTGCCCTCGATGATCTTGAGGAGAGCCTGCTGCACACCCTCACCCGAGACGTCGCGGGTGATCGACGGGTTCTCGGCCTTGCGGGCGATCTTGTCGACCTCGTCGATGTAGATGATGCCCTGCTCGGCGCGCTTGACGTCGTAGTCGGCGGCCTGGATGAGCTTGAGGAGGATGTTCTCGACGTCTTCGCCGACGTAGCCGGCCTCGGTCAGCGCGGTGGCATCGGCGACGGCGAAGGGGACGTTGAGGCGCTTCGCGAGCGTCTGCGCGAGATAGGTCTTTCCGCAGCCGGTCGGGCCGATGAGCAGGATGTTGCTCTTGGCGATCTCGACCTCTTCGGCCTTCTGCTCCGCCGTCTGCAGTGTGCCGTGTGCGCGCACGCGCTTGTAATGGTTGTAGACGGCGACGGCGAGAGCGCGCTTGGCGGGCTCCTGGCCGACGACGTACTCCTCGAGGAAGGCGAAGATCTCCCGCGGCTTGGGGAGCTCGAACTCGGCGACCCCGTCGGCGGAGGACTCCGCCATCCGCTCCTCGATGATCTCGTTGCACAGCTCGACGCACTCGTCGCAGATGTACACGCCGGGTCCCGCGATGAGCTGCTGGACCTGCTTCTGACTCTTTCCGCAGAAAGAGCATTTGAACAGGTCAGCGCTTTCACCGATGCGGGCCATGCGCGTCCTCCTATGGGGGATCAGAGATCGTCCTTCGAGCCTAACCGCTGCATACGACACCAGGCCGCATTGGCGCGGACTCGTTTTCTGGTGGGCAGACGCGCCCGTCGAGTCCTAGATACGATCGGGCTGGGCTGGCGAATCGCGGCTCAGACGAAGGGAGCATCCGCCTATGGCGACCATCGAAGGAAAGCTGCACCTGGATCACGGCGTTGTGGTCACACTCGACTGTCTCGGGCAGACTTTCACCTCGACGATCGACGACCTCGAGGTGCATCTCGATTTCCCTCGAGCGGAAGTCATTCCCCGTCTCCCGGAGGAGGATGGCCCTCCCGGGGACTTGCTCTTCATCGAACCAGCGTGGGCAACCGACCCCTGGGGATGGTCGTCGCCACACACCAACGCCCCCGCCGACTCGCGCGAATGGGCGATCCCGCTGTTGACGCACTGGACATCGGGCGATGATCAGCCCACGGGTGCGGCAAGTGTGCGAACCGTCCGGCTCTGGTTCAACGGAACGGGCGACTTCTCCGAAGACTCCGCGCTCGGCACCCGGGTGATGCAGGCGAAAGACGCCTGGTTGTCGCGCCTGAGCAACTGGATCGAGTGCCTCGCACGTCAGCAGGTCAGCAGCCGTGACGACACGAAGCTGCGACAGAGGAGGACACTCGACAAAGTTCTGTGGATCGAAGCCGGGGGTTCCTCACAGCTCCTCGACATCGGCAGTGCCGGGTGGTTCCGATACGACGCGGTTGACGCGATGACCGCCGAGGGCATGGCGAATGTCCTCCGACTCGCGGCGGACGACACCACACCTGACCTCGCGTGGCAGCTGCTTCGAGATGCTCATCATGCGCATGGATACGGGGAGCATCGTCGAGCCGTCGTCGATGCCGCCTCCGCCGTGGAGATCGGCTGCACACGCTGGTTGGAGCGTCGTCTTGTTGGACTGGAAGAGGACGTAGCCGCCCTGATCCTGGGAGCCAGGGTGACCCTTGGCCCGAAACTTGGGCAAGCGAAGTCCCTTGGCTTGGACGTACCCGACGATGTGCACGAGCTGCTGTCCCTGCGCAACCAGGCCATCCATCGCGGAGCAGCCCCGAATCGAGAGGCCACGGCACGAACCCTGGCGACGGCGAGAGAGGCCCTCAACCGGTTCGATCCGGAACACCACGATCTGATCATCAGATCGACGATGACGCTTCCGGCTCCCGAAGCGGATTCGCTGCCATTCCGCGCCTTCACCTGACGATCGAAGCCTTCACCTGACGATCGAACGAATGACGAGCACCCGCGTCAGCGACTGGCGAGGGTGCTCGTCATGAACTCACGGCGGGGGCGACAGAGAGTCGATCACACCATGCTCTTGGTGTGCCAGACGGTCTTGACCTCGGTGAAGGCGCCGATCCGCTCCGGCGAGGCGACGACCTCACCGGGAGTGAGAACTCGCTTGAGCGTCTCGGCGGCGGCGATCTGCATGTCGACCCATTCGAGGCCCCCCGCGCCGGCGAGATCGAGGGCGTTCACATCCTGGTGCGAGGCCAGCCAGGGGGCGATCTCCGCGGGCGATCCCGTCAGCACGTTGACGACCCCACCCGGAACATCACTCGTGGCCAGGACTTCGGCGAGGCTGATGGCCGAGAGCGGATGCCGCTCGCTCGCCACGACCACGACCGTGTTCCCGGCGACCAGCGCCGGGGCCACCACCGACACCAGGCCCAGCAGCGCCGAATCCTGCGGGGCGACGATCGCCACGACACCGGTCGGCTCAGGAACCGAGATGTTGAAGTACGGGCCCGAGACCGGGTTCGCGTTGCCCGCCACCTGGGCGTACTTGTCGCACCAGCCGGCGTACCAGACCCAGAGGTCGATGGCCTCGTCGACCTGCGCGGCCGCGGCCGCGGACGACACGCCCTCCTGCGCCGAGATCTCGTCGATGAACTGGGTGCGGCGACCTTCGAGCACTTCCGCGACGCGGTACAGGACCTGCCCACGGTTGTAAGCGGTCGCGCCGGACCAGCCCTTGACCGCCGCGCGTGCGGCGACGACGGCGTCGCGGGCATCCTTGCGGGAGCCCTTCGCGGCGTTCGCGAGGAAAGCACCCTTCGCGGTGAGCACCTCGTACGTGCGGCCGGACTCGCTCCGCGGGAAGGCCCCGCCGATCGCCAGCTTGTACGTCTTCGGAACGGTCAGACGCTTGCTCATGCTGCGGCTCCCTTGAGGTAGGCGGTGAGACCCTGGCGGCCGCCCTCGCGACCGAATCCGGATTCCTTGTAGCCGCCGAACGGGCTCGACGGGTCGAAGCGGTTGAAAGTGTTGGCCCAGATCACTCCGGCACGGAGGCGGTCGGCCACCGCGAGGATGCGCGATCCCTTGTCGGACCAGATGCCTGCGGAGAGGCCGTAGGGCGTGTTGTTCGCCTTCGCGATCGCCTCTGCGGGCGTGCGGAAGGTGAGCACCGAGAGGACCGGGCCGAAGACCTCGTCACGGGCGATGCGATGGGAGGCCTCGACGCCGGTGAAGATCGTCGGCGCGAACCAGAAGCCCTGCTCCGGAATCGCACAGTCGGCGGTCCAGCGCTCGGCGCCCTCGGCCTCGCCGATGTCACTGAGCTCTCGGATGCGGGCGAGCTGTGCTGCGGAGTTGATCGCACCGATGTCGGTGTTCTTGTCGAGCGGGTCGCCCAGACGCAGTGTCGAGAGGCGCGTCTTGAGCCGGTCGACGACCTCGGCGTGGATCGACTCCTGCACGAGCAGGCGGCTTCCTGCACAGCACACGTGACCCTGGTTGAAGAAGATCCCGTTCACGATGCCTTCGACCGCCTGGTCGATGGGGGCGTCGTCGAACACGATGTTCGCGGCCTTGCCGCCGAGCTCGAGCGTCAGCTTCTTGTTCGTGCCCGCAACCGCCCGTGCGATGTCGCGGCCGACACCGGTCGAGCCGGTGAAGGCGATCTTGTCGACATCGGGGTGGCGCACGAGCGTGGAGCCTGTCGCGCCGGCGCCCGTCACGATGTTGACGACACCGGCGGGAAGATCGGCCTGCTGCAGGATCTCCGCGAAGATCAGCGCCGTGAGCGGCGTGGTCTCGGCGGGCTTGAGTACGACCGTGTTGCCGGCGGCGAGGGCGGGCGCGATCTTCCACGCCAGCATCAGCAGCGGGAAGTTCCAGGGGATGATCTGACCGGCGACGCCGAGAGCCCGGGGGTTCGCACCGAGGCCGGCGTGATCGAGCTTGTCCGCCCATCCGGCGTAGTAGAAGAACCACGAGGCGACGAGCGGCACGTCGACGTCGCGACTCTCCTTGATCGGCTTGCCGTTGTCGAGGCTCTCGGCGACGGCGAGTTCGCGAGCGCGCTCCTGTACGAGGCGGGCGATGCGGAAGAGGTACTTCCCGCGGTCGCGGCCGCTCATCTTCGACCAGGTCTTCTCGTAGGCGCGACGAGCGGCGGCGACCGCACGGTCGACGTCCTCATCACTGGCCGAGGCGATCTCGGCGATGTGCTTCTCCGTCGCCGGCGAGATGGTGTGGAACGGGGTGCCGGAACCGTCGACGAACTCGCCGTCGATGAACAGGCCGTAGCTGTCCTTGAGGTTCAGGATCGCGGTGGACTCCGGTGCGGGAGCGTATTCCAGAAATGACATGTTCGTCTTCCCGTCAGTCGATCGTGACGTAGTCGGGGCCCGAGTAGTGGCCGGAGCTGAGCTTCTGACGCTGCAGGAGCACGTCGTTGAGGAGGCTGGATGCGCCGAAGCGGAAGAGGTGCGGCTGGAGCCACTCCTCCCCCACGGTCTCGGCCACGGTGACGAGGTACTTCACCGCGTCCTTCGACGAACGGATGCCACCGGCCGGCTTCACGCCGATCTTCTCGCCGGTGCCGCGGTGCCAGTCGCGCACGGTCTCCAGCATGAGCAGGGTCGTCGGAAGCGTCGCGGCGGGCTGGACTTTGCCGGTCGAGGTCTTGATGAAGTCCCCTCCGGCCAGGATGCCGAGCCACGAGGCGCGCTTGATGTTGTCGTAGGTGTTCAGCTCACCCGTCTCCAGGATCACCTTGAGCGAGGCGGAGGAGCCGTCTTCGCGACGGCAGGCTTCCTTCACCTGGGCGATCTGGTCGTACACGAGACCGTAGCGGCCGGAGAGGAACGCCCCCCGGTCGATCACCATGTCGATCTCGTCGGCGCCGGCGGCCACCGCCTCAGCGGTGTCGGCGAGCTTGATCGCGAGCGACGCACGGCCGCTCGGGAACGCGGTGGCGACGGCTGCGACCGAGATCAGCCCGTCATCGGGGTCGCCGTGCAGGCTTCCGAGCGCCGTGACCGCGTCGCCGACCATGTCGCCGTACACGCAGACCGCCGCGACCCGAGGGGTCGAGGGGTCGGCGGCATCCGGGTTCTTCGCCTTCGCGACGAGCGAGCGCACCTTGCCTGGCGTGTCCGCCCCCTCGAGGGTCGTGAGGTCGATGAGCTTGATGATCGTGTCGAGCGCCCATGCCTTCGAGGTGGTCTTGATGGAGCGGGTGCCGAGCCCGGCAGCGCGCTGCTCCAGGCCGACGGCATCCACGCCGGGGAGTCCGTGCAGGAAGCGCCGGAGCGTGGCGTCGTCGGGCTCTCCGCCGAGAACATCCACCGCCGTCCTGCGGCTGAGTTCTTTGGTCGTCATTGTTCCTCCAACAATGCTCGTGCTGTGGTCTCATCGGTCACCAGAACGCCGCACAGGCCGCTGGTCACGACAGTACGCGCGATGTCGTGCTTGGCGGGTCCCGCCGTGACGAAGATCGCGCGGGTGGCGCCGCGCAGACGATCGAGCGAGACGCCGACCGTCCGCGCGTCGAGCTGCGAGTCGACGATGTTGCCTTCCGCGTCGACATAGCGCCCGAGGACGTCTCCGACCGCGCCACGTCGCGCGAGTTCTTCGACCTCCTCGGCGCTGAGGTAACCGTTCTCGACGTGCGCGGACGAAGCGTCGCAGGGCCCGGCGGTGAACAGGAACGCCTGCGCCTCCGCAGCCTCCTCGAGAACCGCGGCGACCGTGCGGTCGGACTCGATGGCCTGCTTCGTCTCCACACGTTCGAGGATGGCCGGGCTGGGGAGCAGGGAGACCTGGCCCGATGCGCGCTGCGCGATCGTGACGGCGAGCCCGGCAGCGCCGCCGGAGCGGCGGTTCAGACTGACTCCGCCGTTCAACTGCACGACGGTGACGCCGTGGGCCCACCCCTCGGGCAACGCCTCGGCGACGGCGCGCAACGTGCGCCCCCAGCTCACGCCGAGCGTGCGGGGAACCGGTCGGAGTGCCGTGAGGAAGTCGGCGGCGGCCTGGGCGACGCGTTCGAGGGTGCCGTCGTCGCCGTCGGGAGCCGGGACGACCACGGCATCCGTCAGCCCGAATCTTTCGACGAGCAGCCGCTCGAGGCCGAGCCTGCGCGCACGCGGATGCACGATCTCGATGCGCACGATGCCGCGTTCCCGCGCCTGGGTCAGCAGACGGCCGACCTTCCAGCGGGAGATCTTCAGGAGTCCGCCGATCTCGTCCTGAGTCTTGTCCTCGTCGTAGTACAGCTCGGCGACGCGAACCATCAGCAGATCTTCTTCCACGGCATCCTCCTTCCTCCTTCAGAGTAGCCCCGGAACAGCGTTCGCGCATCACCTTGCTCATATGCGCACACAGTCACGGAGGCGTTGCGCATCCGCCGGGAACGACGAAAGGCGCCCGTCGTGATGACGAGCGCCTTTCGAGATCGGTCGGGTCAGACGCGCTTGCGCGTCGTGAGCACCTGATCGACGATGCCGTACTCCAGAGCCTGCGCGGCGGAGAGGATGTTGTCGCGATCGATGTCGCGGTTCACCTGCTCCGGCGTGCGCTTCGTGTGCCCGGCGAGGGTCTCCTCGAGCCAGGTCCGCATACGGAGGATCTCCGCGGCCTGGATCTCGATGTCGGAGGCCTGGCCGTGGCCGGCCTCCCCCATCGCGGGCTGGTGGATGAGCACCCGGGCGTTCGGGAGCGCGAGACGCTTGCCCGGTGCACCAGCTGCCAGCAGCACGGCTGCGGCCGAAGCGGCCTGGCCGAGAACGACGGTCTGGATCTGCGGCGCGACGTACTGCATCGTGTCGTAGATCGCCGTCATCGCGGTGAACGACCCGCCAGGCGAGTTGATGTACATCGTGATGTCGCGCTCGGAGTCCTGACTCTCCAGGACGAGGAGCTGGGCCATGACGTCGTCGGCCGAGGCGTCGTCGACCTGCACGCCGAGGAAGATCACGCGGTCTTCGAACAGCTTGTTGTACGGGTCCTGACGCTTGAAGCCGTAGGCCGTGCGCTCCTCGAACTGCGGGAGCACGTAGCGGCTGGAGGGCAGGTCACCGGCTGAGCGGAAGGTGGGTGTGTACATGAGCGTCCTTTCGCTTTCCGTTACTCGGTGTCCTGGTCGGTTCCGCCGCCGCCGATGACGTCGGAGGCCGATTCGCGGATGTGGTCGACGAAGCCGTACTCGAGCGCCTCTTCGGCGGTGAACCAGCGGTCGCGGTCACCGTCGGCGTTGATCTGCTCGACCGACTTGCCGGTCTGCGCCGCGGTGATCTCGGCGAGGCGGTTCTTCATCGACATGATGAGCTGCGCCTGGGTCTGGATGTCGCTGGACGTGCCACCGAATCCACCGTGCGGCTGGTGCAGCAGCACGCGGGCGTTGGGCGTGATGTACCGCTTACCCTTCGTGCCCGCGGTCAGCAGCAGCTGGCCCATCGACGCCGCCATGCCGATGCCGACGGTGACGATGTCGTTCGGCACGAACTGCATCGTGTCGTAGATCGCCATGCCCGCGGTGATCGAGCCTCCCGGCGAGTTCACGTAGAGGTAGATGTCTCGCTCGGAGTCCTCTGCGGCGAGAAGAAGGATCTTCGCGCAGATCTCGTTCGCGTTCTCGTCTCGCACCTCCGAGCCGAGCCAGATGATGCGGTCCTTCAGCAACCTGTCGAAGACGCTCGTTGCGAGGAGGGGTTCTGCAGCCATGTCAGCTCCTGATTCCGTGTTTCAGTGATTCGAATCTACCGGCGTCAACGCAGCGCCCAGGCCGTGTTCGCCGTCGGCATATCAGGTGTCGGCATCCGCGATCTCACGGGCGTACGCGGTCATCGACCGGTGGTAGCGCGGGAGGTGCGGCACCAGGGCCAGAAGCGCGACGGAGAGCCCCTGCGCCGGTCGCCCTGCGCTGGCGAGGATCAGCGCGTGCACCGCCGCGACCGCATCCCGATACGGACCGTCGGCCGACAACTCCTCCTCGGCGCGGATCACGGCGAGTGCTTCCTCGTACTCCCCCAGGTTGCGCAGCGAGCTGGCCATCTGGATCACGCATTGCGGTCGGTGCTCCTCGTCGAGGCCGAGGGCCAGCGCACGGCGGTACAGCTCCACGGCCTCCGCCGGCCTTCCGGCGGAATCCCGTGCGCCGGCGCGCTCGAACTCCGCACGCGCGTCGTCCGGGCCACGCTCGGCGGCGAGAACGTCGATGCGGGCGATCGTGTCGTCGCCGACCTCTTCGCCTGTCGCGTCATCCCACACCTCGTCGATGCGCTCATCCCACGTCTTCATCGCTGCCTCTCCCTGGATGGAAAAGAGGGCGGATGCCGCAGCATCCGCCCTCTTCACTGGATCGTGTCCGATCACTCGGCCTTGTCGGCCGCCTTCTTGGCCGGAGCCTTCTTGGCGGCCGGCTTCTTGGCCGGAGCCTTCTCGGCGGCCGGCTTCTCGGCGGCCTCGTCGGCGGCGCCGTCGGCCTTCTTCGCCGGAGCCTTCTTGGCGGCCGGCTTCTTGGCGGGAGCCTTCTTGGCCGGCTTCTCCTCGGCCTCGGTGGACTCTGCCTCCGCAGCCTCGTCGTCGGTCACGATGAAGTCGGACAGGTCGACGGCCTTGCCGTTGCTGTCGACGACCTTGACCTTGCCGAGAGCGATCGCGAGGGCCTTGTTGCGGGCGACCTCACCGACGAGCGCGGGAAGCTGGTTCGAGGACTGCAGCGCCTCGACGAACTCCTGCGGAGCCATGCCGTACTGTGCGGCCGACTGGATGAGGTACTGGCTGAGCTCCTCCTGCGAGACCTGCACGTCGGCCTGCTCGGCGATCGTGTCGAGCAGGACCTGCGTGCGGAACTGCTTCTCGCTCGCCTCGGTGACTTCGGCGCGGTGCACGTCGTCCTCGAGACGGTTCTCGCCCTCGAGGTGGTTGTGCACCTCGTCCTCGATGAGCTGCGGCGGGACGGGGATCTCGATCTGCTCGAGCAGCGCCTCGACGAGCTTGTCGCGTGCGGCAGAGCCCTGCGTGAAGACACCCTGCTGTGCGACGCGCTCTGCCAGGCTGTCGCGGAGCTCGGCGATCGTGTCGAACTCGCTCGCGATCTGCGCGAAGTCGTCATCGGCCTCGGGGAGCTCGCGCTCCTTGACGGCCTTGACCGAGACGGAGACCTCGGCCTCGGAGCCGGCGTGGTCTCCGCCGACGAGAGCGGAGCGGAAAGTGGTGTCCTCGCCGGCGGTGAGCGACTCGATCGCGTCGTCGATGCCCTCGAGCAGCTCGCCGGAGCCGATCTCGTAGGAGACGCCTTCGGCACGGTCGATCTCGGCGCCGTCGATCGTGGCGACGAGGTCGAGCTCGACGAAGTCGCCCTTCGCGGCAGGGCGGTCGACGGGGACGAGCGTGCCGAAGCGCGCGCGCATGTTGTCGAGTTCCGCGTCGAGCGCGGCCTCATCGGCCTCGACAGCGTCGACCGTCACGGTGATGCCGTCGAACGACGGAAGCTCGATGTCGGGGCGGACGTCCACCTCGATGTCGACGAGCAGGTCGCCCGAGAAGTCCTTCTCGTTCGGCCACTGCGTGATGTCGGCATCCGGACGGCCGACGACGCGCAGCTTGTGCTCGACGGTCGCGTCACGGAAGAACTTGTCGAGGCCCTCGTTGACGGCGTGCTCGATGACCGCGCCGCGACCGATGCGCTGGTCGATGATCGGAGCCGGGACCTTTCCCTTGCGGAAGCCGGGGATCTGGACGTCCTGAGCGATGTGCTCGTACGCGTGAGCGATGCTGGGCTTGAGGTCGTCCGGGGTGACCGTGATGCTGAGCTTGACCCGGGTCGGGGTCAGCTTCTCGACGGTGCTGTTCGCCATGCTGGTGTGTTCTCCTTGTGATTTCCGCTTCGAATCGCGGCTGTAAGGTCCGTGGGGGCCGTGTCGGGGCGACAGGAGTTGAACCTGCGACCTCCCGCTCCCAAAGCGGGCGCTCTACCAAGCTGAGCTACGCCCCGGGGAATCCGCACGCAGATTCAGCCCCACCGAGTCTAACGGACAGGAGCATGCGTCAGAGTCCGGTATAGTCGATGAGTCGGCATCGAGCCTTTCCAGGGCTCGGATCCGGGGCTGTAGCTTAGTGGTAAAGCCTTAGTCTTCCAAACTAATGATGCGGGTTCGATTCCCGTCAGCCCCTCCGCTTCTGAAGGCCCTCACCTCACGGTGGGGGCCTTCTCTCGTCCGCCACCGCATACTCCGCCTTCTCGTCGAATACGCTGACAGCATTGCTGCACGCCCCGTCCGACCGGAAGGCAACATCGAATGGGCACGACGTGACCGCCCCGCCCCGGCCGGGCGCCGATCCACACCCCTCGACGCTCCACAGCGGCGGGCACCACCTGCCCGCTGTGTTCTCGGCGTCGGAGCCCTCCCCCGCCCCGCCATCGAGGCGCCGGAAGCCGCACAAGGGCCTCGTCTTCGGTCTGCTCGGCGGTGCGGCCGTGGTCGCCGCCCTCTCCCTCACGCAGTTGGCGGCGAACCTCGGCTATGACAGCGCCGCCACGCAGTACGAGGAAGCAGCGAGATCCGCGTCCGCGGCGCAGGCTGCGGTCCGCACCGACACGGCGGGCCTGCGCACGGCCGCCGAGGCGGGGGAACTGATCCTCGCCGGCGGAAACCAGCCGCTCACCGTCGCCGACGATGTGCAGGCCGCTTTCGCCACGGCCGTCGACGACGGCGCGGCGGCGGCGACCGGCGCGGACGGCGTCATCGCCTCCGACATCCCCGACACGGGCACGAAGCCGACTTGGTTCTGGGAGCTGTTCGGTGCCACGGCCGAACTGGAGCAGCACCACGACGAGGTGAGCGGACTGTCCGACGATCTGACGGCGGCATCCGCCGAGGTCACCGGTGCGTTCGAGGCCCTCACGGAGAGCGGTCTGACCGTCATGACGGCCACGGCTGCGGCGGCTCCGGCGTTCGAGGCCGCGCACCTCTCCGCGCGCAATGATGCCGTGATCGCTCTGCGCGACGCGGCGGCGGATGCGACCGCCACCGCCACGGTGGATGAATCCACCGTGACGACGTATCTCACCCTGCAGGATGCCGCGGCGCAGGTCGTGGCGACCGAGAGCGAGGAGATGGCGCAGAAGTCTGGCCCCCTCATGAGCGCTCGGCTCGAGATCGAGGCCTTCGCCCGCTCGCTCGCACCCGGGGTGCTCCTGGACTTCGACTGGGCCCCGGTGGTCAGCGGTGCCGGCTACAACGGCAGCATGGGCGGGTACACGACGTGGTGGTGGGACGACCCTGGCCGCGCGACCATCGAGCTCTCGAACTCCGTCGCGGAGCAGTGGCCCGCCGAACGGAGCCGTGCCCTCATCGCCCATGAGGTCGGCCACGCGATCAGCGTCAAGTGCCAGGGCATGTACGACGCGTCCACACCTGACAGCATCGAGAAGTGGGCGACCGCGTGGGCCATCAGCATGGGCTTCACGGACGACGCCAACGGCGTCTGGGCCTATGGCTACCCTCCGCAGGAGTACATCGATGCCGCGTCAGGCTGCCGCTGAGCGGACCGTCTCCGGGAGAAGGAAGAAGCCGCCGCGATCACTCGCGGCGGCTTCTTCGATGTCAGGTCGAGGTCACTGACCCCGGCGCTCGCGCAGCTGCGTGAGCGCGTCGTCCAGAAGCTGGACGGCCTCTTCGTCGGTGCGACGCTCCTTCACGTAAGCGAGGTGCGTCTTGTACGGTTCCGCCTTCGCGAGCGCAGGCGGGTTCTCCTTGTCGCGACCGGCGGGGAGGCCGGACTGCGGGTGATCGATCGTCTCCGGGATCTCCTCTTCGGGGAGACCGGCCGCGAAGTACCTCACGGTCTCGTTGCCGAGGCCGTCCCAGTACGAGACCGCGATGCGGTCGGCGTGATAGCCGTGGTCCTGCTCCCCCATCGGGCCGGAGCCGACACGGGTGCCACGGATCGCGTTTCCACCGGTAGCCATCAGATGACCTCGAATTTCGTGATGAGGCCCAGCGCGACGATGGCGACGAACCAGGTCAGAGCCAGGACGACGGTGAAGCGGTTCAAGTTCCGCTCCGCGAGACCGGAGGAGCCGACCGCAGAGGTCATGCCGCCACCGAACATGTCGGACAGGCCACCGCCGCGACCTTTGTGCAAGAGGATGAGGAGGGTCAGCAGAACGCTGGTGATACCCAGCACGACCTGCAGGACGAACTCGAGAATTGCCACGAGAAAGAGCCTTTCGCTGGGGCCGGAACGCCCCCGTAACGGTCAAGTATACGGTGCAGCGGGGCCGCAGCCCCGCTGCACTCACACGCCGACGTGCTTCTCGAAGCGGATGATCGCGGCGAACTCGTCCACGACGAGGCTCGCCCCGCCGACCAGAGCGCCGTCCACATCGGGCTCGCGCATGAAGCTGGCGATGTTCGCCGACTTCACCGAGCCGCCGTAGAGGATGCGCGTGCGGGCCGCTGCCTCGTCGCCGAGGACCTTCGCGATGACCGCGCGCAGAGCCGCGCAGACGTCCTGTGCCTGCTGCGGCGTCGCCGCCTGACCCGAGCCGATGGCCCACACCGGCTCGTACGCCACGACGATGTCCGCCTGAGGCGAGACGCCCTGGAGCGCGGCCTCGAGCTGCGACACCGGAACAGCACTGGCACCGAACTTCTCGAGGTCGCCCGCCGTCTCGCCGACGCAGATCACCGGCACGAGGCCGTGCTTGAGCGAGGCCTTCACCTTGGCCGCCACGACGTCGTCGCCCTCAGCGTGGTACTCACGACGCTCCGAGTGGCCGATGATGACGTACTTCGCGTCGAGCTTCGCCAGGAACGCCCCGGAGATCTCGCCGGTGAACGCACCGGAGTCGTGCGCCGACACGTCCTGCGCACCGAGCGCGAACGGGATCTTGTCCGCGTCGATGAGCGTCTGCACGCTGCGGATGTCGGTGAACGGCGGGAAGACCGCGACCTCGACGGATCCGTCCTCATGCTTCGCGTCCTTCAGCGTCCAGTGCAGCTTCTGCACGAACGCGACCGCCTGAAGGTGGTCGAGATTCATCTTCCAGTTTCCCGCGATCAGCGGGGTACGAGAGTTCACGCCCATCCGAGGACCTCCAGCCCAGGTAGTTTCTTGCCCTCGAGGAATTCGAGGCTCGCGCCGCCGCCGGTCGAGATGTGACCGAACTGGTCATCGGAGAAGCCCAGCTGCCGCACGGCCGCAGCGGAATCGCCACCACCGACGACGCTGAGGCCCTCGACCTCGGTGAGCGCCTGCGCCACGGTCTTGGTGCCGGCAGCGAATGCCGGGAACTCGAACACGCCCATCGGGCCGTTCCAGAACACGGTCTTCGACGCGCGGATGACCTCGGCGAAGTTCGCCGCCGTCTCGGGGCCGATGTCGAGGCCGATTCCCGAGGCGCCGAACGGCGTGGACTCGATCGCATCGGCTGCGGCGATCTCATGCGCCGCATCCGCACCGAAGGAGGCCGCGACGACGACATCGGTGGGGAGCACGAGTTCCACGCCGCGCTCCGCCGCCTCCGCGATGTAGCCGCGGACGGTCTCCAACTGATCTTCTTCCAGCAGGCTCGATGCCACCGCGTGGCCCTGCGCCTTGAGGAAGGTGAACAGCATGCCGCCACCGACGAGAATCTTGTCCACCCGCGGAAGCAGGTGCGAGATGACGCCGAGCTTGTCGCTGACCTTCGAGCCGCCGAGCACGACCGCGTAGGGACGCTCGGGGTTCTCGGTCAGGCGGTCGAGCACGTCGAGCTCGGCCGCGATAAGCAGACCGGCTGCGGACGGGAGCAGCTCCGCGAGCTCGTACACGCTCGCCTGCTTGCGGTGCACGACGCCGAATCCGTCGGAGACGAGCACATCGCCGAGTTCTGCGAGCTCCGCCGCGAAGGCGGCACGGGTGGCGTCGTCCTTCGCGGTCTCCCCCGGGTTGAACCGCAGGTTCTCGATGACGACGACTCCGCCGTCCTCGAGGGAGGCCACAGCCTCCGTCGCCGACTCGCCGACCGTGTCGCGCGCGAACGCGACCGGAGCACCGAGCAGCTCGGACAGCCGCTGAGCCACCGGCTCCAGGCTGTACTGCGGGTCGGGCGCGCCGTCCGGGCGTCCGAGGTGAGAGCACACCACGACGCGGGCGCCCGCGTTGATGAGTGCGTTGAGGGTCGGCAGCGAGGCGCGGACACGGCCATCGTCCGTGATGATCCCGTCCCGGAGGGGGACATTGAGATCACAACGGACGATGACGCGCTTGCCCTCGAGCGGCCCCAGAGTGTCCAGGGTGCGCAGAGTCATGTTTCTGAGCTTAGAGGCGCTCGGCCACGTACTCGGTCAGGTCGACGAGGCGGTTGGAGTAACCCCACTCGTTGTCGTACCAGCTGGAGACCTTGATCAGGTTGCCGCTGACGTTGGTCAGCGTCGAGTCGAAGATCGACGAGTGCGGGTTGTGCACGATGTCGCTCGAGACGATCGGGTCCTCGTTGTACTGGAGGTAGCCCGCGAGACGGCCGTCGGCCGCCGCCTTCTTGTACGCCTCGTTGACCTCGTCGACCGTCAGGTTCTCGCGGTCGGTGATGAGGGTGAGGTCGACGATCGAGCCGGTGGGAACCGGAACGCGGTACGACGAGCCGCTCAGCTTGCCCTGGAGTTCGGGGAGCACCTCGCCGATGGCCTTGGCGGCACCGGTCGACGCCGGGGTGATGTTGATCGCGGCGGCGCGCGCACGACGGAGGTCGCTGTGCGGGCCGTCCTGCAGGTTCTGGTCCGCGGTGTAGGCGTGCGCGGTCATCATGAAGCCGCGGTCGATGCCGAACGCGTCGTTGAAGACCTGTGCCAGCGGCGCGAGGCAGTTGGTGGTGCAGGACGCGTTGGAGATGATGTGATCCGTCTCCGGGTTGTACGTGTCCTCGTTCACGCCCATGACGAACGTGCCGTCGACACCGGTGCCCGGAGCCGAGATGAGGACCTTCTTCGCGCCGGCCTCGATGTGCTTCTTGGCCAGCTCGGCCTTGGTGAAGAAGCCGGTGGACTCGATGACGATGTCGACGCCCAGCTCACCCCACGGGAGACCGGCGGGGTCGCGCTCGGCGAAGGCCTTGATGACCTTGCCGTTGACGGTGATGCTCTCGTCGTCGTAGCTGATCTCGGCGTCGAGGACGCCGCCCACCGAGTCGTACTTCAGCAGGTGCGCCAGGGTCTTGTTGTCGGTGAGGTCGTTGACGGCGACGATCTCAAGGTCCGCTCCCTGCGCGAGAGCCGCGCGGAAGTAGTTGCGTCCGATGCGGCCGAAGCCGTTGATACCGATCTTGACAGACACTCAGGTCTCCCTGTTTCTCGTGCGCTGCACACAGCTTTCCAGCATGCGTGGAGCGCGGGGTTTTTTGGCTGAGAGGGCGTCCCGACGAGCCGTGGCCCGTCGGGACGCGACCCGATTACGACAGTACCAGCAGGCCGTTCGTCTGCTTGCGGGCGACGTCGAGACGCTGGGCGACGTTCTCCCAGTTCGCGATGTTCCACGCGGCCTTGACGTAGTCGGCCTTCACGTTGAGGTAGTCCAGGTAGAAGGCGTGCTCCCACATGTCGAGCTGGAAGAGCGGGATCGTGCCCTGCGCCGTGTTCGACTGCTGGTCGAACAGCTGCTGGATGATCAGGCGCGAGCCGATCGAGTCCCAGCTGAGGACGGCCCAGCCGGAGCCCTGGATACCGGTCGCCGCCGCCGTGAAGTGCGCCTGGAACTTCTCGAACGATCCGAAGTACTCGTCGATCGCCGCCTTCAGCTCGCCCTCGGGCTGGCCTCCGCCGTTCGGCGACAGGTTGGTCCAGAAGATCGAGTGATTGACGTGACCGCCGAGGTTGAAGGCGAGGTCCTTCTCGAGCTTGTTGACGTTCGCGAGGTTGCCGCTCTCGCGGGCCTCGGCGAGCTGGTCGAGAGCGGTGTTCGCGCCGGCGACATAGGCCGCGTGGTGCTTGTCATGGTGCAGCTCCATGATCTTGCCGCTGATGTGCGGCTCGAGAGCTGCGAAGTCGTAGGGAAGGTCGGGGAGCGTGTAGGTCGCCATATCGCTTTCATCCAATCCGCGCCGCGCCGCGGCGCTTGCCGATCCTCCGCGCCACCGATGTGCGGCGTAGAGCGGACGTGATTCATCCTACTGACGACAACGCGACTGCGCCCCGGAACCTTCCGCCATATGACGGTTCTGATCCGTCCGCGCCCGATCAGGCGTTCATGTCCGCGCGGGGGATACCCAGAGCGAACGGACTGAGTGCGAGCCTCCGGCGCTCGATGAACAGCAGCGAGTCCTGACGGAGGGCAGCCGGATTCGGAGCCCCCGTCGCCAGGATCTGCGCCATGAGGGCGACCGCCGCTTCGGAGGCGTTCTCGGGCGTCGCGGGGAACGAGATCCGCTCCGCGTGAGCCTTCGCTCCGATCGGGAGCACGTGGATCCTGCCGGTTCCGGCCTTGAAACCGATGCTCACGGAGGTCTTGCGGCGTGCGGACCACCGTTCGGCCCTGGCGAGGGCGTCATGCGCCGGGTCGGCGTACCAGACGTGCACTTGCGCCTCGGACCTGCCGTCCCCCAGCGCGGCCGTCGCCTCGCACAGCGTGACGAGCGTCTGCGTCACGGCGGGAGCGAGCGCTGCGAAGTCGTCGACGAACCGCTCCCCCGGGAGATGGCTCCCGTTGGGGAGGAGCGCGATGTCATCCGCGCGCCAGTGGTACGGCAGTGCCGTGTCGGGGAGCGACTCGAAGTCGCGGTACTCCTCGTCCGCCGCGGCCCCCGCCGGCTCGACGAGGATGTCGGCGCCGCCGCTGCGCGAAGGACGCACGGTGACCTGTCGCGCACCGTCGTACCAGCGGACGAAGGGCCCCTCGGCGATCGTGGGGGCGACGCCGAGAACCGAGATCGCGTCGCCGATCACCTCGGCGAACGGCGTATCCGCCGTCGTCGCACCGAACCCTGCATCACGCCAGTCGAAGACACTCATGCCGGGATTGTCTCAAACGTCGAGCCCGACGGGCACCGCCGCTTCCGTTCCGGGGATGCCCTCCTGCTGGGCGCGCTTGTCGGCCATCGCGAGGAGGCGGCGGATGCGACCGGCGACAGCATCCTTCGTCAGGGGCGGGTCGGCGTGGTGGCCGAGCTCGTCGAGGCTGGCATCGCGGTGCGCGAGACGAAGCTCCCCCGCGACCTTCAGGTGATCGGGCACCTCGTCGGCCAGGATCTCGAGAGCACGCTCGACACGTGCGCACGCGGCGACAGCGGCCTGAGCGGAGCGGCGGAGGTTCGCGTCGTCGAAGTTCACCAGACGGTTCACACCGGCGCGCACCTCGCGGCGCTGACGGAGCTCCTCCCAGGCGATGGCGGTCTTGTGCGCGCCGATCTCGTTGAGGATCGTGCGGATCGCCTCGCCCTCGCGCACGACGACGCGCGGCATTCCGCGGACCTCGCGAGCTTTGGCGGCGACACCGAGTCGGTGAGCGGCGCCGACGAGGGCCATCGCGGCTTCCGAGGAGGGGCAGACGACTTCGAGCATCGCGGAGCGGCCGGGCTCGCTCAGGGTGCCCGCGGCGAGGAAAGCACCGCGCCACAGGCCGGCGACCTCAGCGCGCGAGCCGGTGGTCAGCCGGTTGGGCAGTCCGCGCACGGGCCGCCGCCGCTGGTCGAGCAATCCCGTCTGACGGGCGAGGGTCTCCCCCTGCGCGATGACGCGCACCGCCCAGCGCGCTCCGTCGTTCGCGGTGCTCGACTGCACCTGGGCGATCTCGGGACGCACCCCGTAGATCTCGGCGAGGTCCCGTGCGACGCGACGCGCGAGAGTCTCGGCATCCACCTCGGCCTCTACGGCCACGCGACCGGCGATCGAATGCAGTCCGCCGGCGAACCGGAGGATCGCGGTCACCTCCGCGACGCGCACCGTCGGGGGTGCGTTGCGGATGCTGACCAGCTCGGCCTTGACGTCGGTGGTTAGTGCCACGACACTCCTTCACGTTCACGCGCCGGATCGCGACGCAAACGTCCAGCTTACTCGGCCGGACGGCTCGCTACTCGCGGCCGAGGTCGCGGTGACGGACGTTCACGGCGACTCCGGGGACAGCGGCGAGCCTGCGAGCCAGCTCTTCGGCCATCGCCACCGAGCGGTGCTTTCCCCCGGTGCAGCCGATCGCGATCGTGGAGTGGCTCTTGTTCTCGCGCTGATAGCCCTCCAGGACCGGCACCAGCGCCGTGGAGTAGGCGTCCAGGAACTCCATCGCGCCGTCGCGCGACAGCACGTACTCCCGCACCGTCTCGTCCTGCCCCGTCAGCCCCCGCAGCTCCTCGTTCCAGAACGGGTTCGGGAGGAAGCGCATGTCGGCGACGATGTCGACGTCGGTCGGGAGACCGTATTTGAAGCCGAAGCTGAGAAGTGTCACGCGGTGTCGCGCTGCGCCTTCTTCCGAGAAGATGTCGGACACCTGCGTCGCCAGCTGATGGATGTTCAGCGTCGAGGTATCGATCACGAGGTCGGCAGCCTCGCGGATCGGCGCCAGCCTGGTGCGCTCGATGCGGATGCCGTCGAGCAGCGTGCCGTCACCCTGAAGCGGATGGGGGCGCCGCACGGACTCGAACCGACGCACCAGGACGTCATCGGACGCGTCGAGGAACAGCACCCGGACAGAGCCCCGCGAGCGCAGGGCACGTGCCACGCCGGGGAAATCATCGAAGAGGTTGCGACCGCGTACGTCCACGACGGCGGCGACCTTGGGCAGCGCGGTGCCGCCCATGTCGGTCAGATCCAGAAGGGGGCGCAGGATCTGCGGAGGCAGGTTGTCGACGACATACCAGCCGAGATCCTCCAATGCGTTCGCCACCGTCGTCCGGCCTGCGCCCGACATTCCCGTGACGATGAGGAACTCGCCCTTCTCGCCCTCGACCATTGCTCAGTGCTCCCTCTCCCCCGCGGTCTCCAGCCTAGCGAGTGGATAGGTGCGTATGGATATTCTGCGCGAGCACGGGACCGATTCCCTGGACTTCTTCGATCTGCCCGGGCTCTGCCGATCGCAGCGCCGTCACCGAGCCGAAGTGCTTCAGCAGCACCTTGATGCGCGCTGCTCCGAGCCCGGGGACCTCGGCGAGGACGGACGTGATGTCGTTGCGTCGTTTCTTCCGCTGGTGCGTGATCGCGAATCGATGGGCCTCGTCGCGCAGGCGCTGGAGCAGATAGAGCGCCTCGCTGGTCCGCGGCAGGATCACCGGGAAGTCATCTCCGGGCAACCACACCTCCTCGAGCCGCTTGGCGATGCCGCACACCGCGATCTCGGAGTGGCCGGCGTCGCGAAGGGCTCGCGCCGCCGCCTCGACCTGCGGCTTGCCGCCGTCGACGAGGAGGAGCTGCGGCGGGTAGGAGAAGCGGGGCTTGCGCCGCACCGTCGCCTCGCCGACGTCTTCCGCGACGACCTCCTCGGTCGTCGGATCGATGAGGTCCACCTCCTCCGGACGATCGAGGTGGGCGAGCCGACGGCGAAGCACCTGATACATCGAGTCGGTGTCGTCCGTCGTCTCGGCGATGTTGAACGACCGGTACTGGTCCTTGCGGGGAAGGCCGTCTTCGAACACCACCATCGACGCGACGACGTTCGTGCCGCCGAGGTGCGAGATGTCGAAGCACTCGATGCGCAGCGGCGCCTCATTCATCCCCAGCGCCTCCTGCAGGTCGGTGAGCGCCTGGGTACGTGCGACGTAGTCGGTGGTGCGCCTCGTCTTGTGCCTGATCAGGGCCTGCTGCGCGTTGAGTGTCGCCGTGCGCATCAGATCGGCGCGCTGGCCGCGTTGCGCGACGGCGATCTCGACCTTCTTGCCCCGACGTTCGCGCAGCCACAGCTCGAGCTCCGCCGCATCGTCCGGGAGCGTGGGGACCAGGATGCGACGGGGGACGTCTTGTGCGTCGCCGTAGGCCTGCTGCAGCACCTGATCCACGAGCTCGGCGCTCGTGATGTCGATCTCCTTCTCGATCGTCAGCGCCCGCACGCCACGGACACGACCGCCCCGGATGACGAAGTGCTGCACCGCTGCCGCGAGCTCGTCCTCGGCGATGCCGAAGAGGTCGGCGTCTTCATCGGCGGGCAGCACGAGCGCGCTCTTGCCGAGAACGGCCTCGATCGCGGAGAGCTTGTCACGGTACTTCGCCGCCGCTTCGTAATCCATCGCCGCCGACGCGGCCAGCATGCGGGTGGTGAGCTCGCGGGTGAACCGTTCGTCTCCCCCCGCCATGAAAGCGACGAAATCGTCGACCATGGCGCGGTGCTCCTCGATCGAGACCGTCATCGAGCAGGGACCGCCGCACTTCCCGATCTGGCCGGGGAAACACGGACGCCCGGTCTGCATCGCCCTCTTGTAGCTGGCGTCGCTGCAGGTGCGGATCGGGAACGCCTTGATCATCAGGTCGATCGTCTCGTGCACGGCCCAGACCTTCGGGTAGGGACCGAAGTAGCGCGCACCCGGAATCCTCCGGTTCCGGGTGACGAGCACGCGAGGCGCCTCGTCACCGAGCGTCACCGCCATGAAGGGGTAGGACTTGTCGTCCTTGTAGCGCACGTTGAAGGGCGGATCGAACTCCTTGATCCACATGTACTCGAGCTGGAGCGAATCCACATCGGTGGAGACGACGGTCCACTCGACGGAGGACGCCGTGGTGACCATGCGCCGGGTGCGCTCGTGCAGCGTCCGCAGCGGAGCGAAGTAGTTCGACAGGCGCTGGCGCAGATTCTTCGCCTTGCCCACGTAGAGCACCCGGCCGGCGGAGTCACGGAACCGGTACACGCCGGGGTCGGTGGGAATCTCCCCCGGCCGCGGCTTGTACGACAGCACGTCGGCCATCAGCTGGCCTTCCGCGCGGAGCGCCCCTCACCCAGGATCTCGCCGAGGAACAGCCCGGTGTGGCTCTCCTCGACACGCGCGATCTGCTCCGGGGTGCCCGTGGCGATGATCTGGCCACCGCCGGAACCGCCTTCCGGTCCGAGATCGATCACCCAGTCTGCCGACTTGATCACGTCCAGGTTGTGCTCGATGACGATGACCGTGTTGCCCTTGTCGACCAGGCCGTTGAGGACTTCGAGGAGCTTGCGGACGTCTTCGAAGTGCAGACCCGTCGTCGGCTCGTCGAGCACGTAGATGCTGCGCCCGTTGCTGCGGCGCTGGAGTTCGGTCGCCAGCTTGACGCGCTGCGCCTCGCCACCGGAGAGCGTCGTCGCCGACTGGCCGAGTCGCACGTAGCCGAGCCCGACATCGACGAGCGTCTTCATGTAGCGGTGGATCGCCTGGATGGGCTCGAAGAAGTCGGCTGCCTCCTCGATCGGCATCTCGAGCACCTCGGCGATGTTCTTGCCCTTGTAGTGCACAGCGAGCGTGTCGCGGTTGTAGCGCTTGCCGTGGCAGACCTCGCAGTCGACGTACACGTCGGGCAGGAAGTTCATCTCGATCTTGATCGTGCCGTCGCCGGAACACGCCTCGCAGCGGCCGCCCTTGACGTTGAAGCTGAACCGGCCCGGCTGGTAGCCACGGACCTTCGCCTCGGGCGTCTCGCTGAAGAGCGTGCGGATGCGGTCGAACACTCCGGTGTAGGTCGCCGGGTTCGACCGCGGGGTGCGGCCGATCGGCGCCTGGTCGACGTGCACGACCTTGTCGAGGTTGTCGAGCCCGGTCACCCGCGTGTGCTTGCCGGGGACGGTGCGCGCACCGTTGAGCCGAGACGCCAGCACCTGGTAGAGGATGTCGTTCACGAGTGAGGACTTGCCGGAGCCGCTGACCCCGGTGACCGCGGTGAGCACGCCGAGCGGGAAGTCGGCCGTGACGTTGCGGAGGTTGTTGGCGCGCGCGCCCACGACGCTCAGCATCCGCTTCTTGTCGATCTTGCGGCGCTTCGTCGGCATGGGGATCTCGCGACGACCCGAGAGGTACTCCCCCGTCATCGACGCGCTGTCGTTGAGCAGCGCCGAGTACGGACCCGAGTGCACCACCTCACCGCCGTTGACACCGGCGCCGGGGCCGATGTCGACGACCCAGTCCGCCGCTTCGATGGTCTCTTCGTCGTGCTCCACCACGATGAGCGTGTTGCCGAGGTCGCGCAGCTTCAGCAGCGTGTCGATCAGACGGCGGTTGTCGCGCTGGTGCAGACCGATCGACGGCTCGTCGAGCACGTAGAGCACGCCGGTCAGACCGGAGCCGATCTGCGTGGCCAGACGGATGCGCTGCGCCTCCCCACCGGACAGGGATCCCGCCGAGCGGCTGAGGTTGAGGTAGGAAAGACCGACCTGCAGCAGGAAGTCGAGGCGGAGACGGATCTCGCGGAGCACCTGGGCGGCGATCTTCGCCTCACGGTCGGTGAGCGTGAGGGTCTCCATGAACGCGCGGGCATCGGCGAGGCTGAGGTGGGAGACCTCGGCGATCGAGTGACCGTGCACCTGCACGGCCAGGACCTCCGGCTTGAGACGGTTGCCATCGCACACCGGGCACGGGACCTCGCGGAGGTACTCCCCCCAGCGGTTGCGCTGGTTATCGGACTCGGCCTGCAGATACTGCCGCTCGATGTAGGGCACGACGCCCTCGAACCCGGAGGTGTACCGCATCTCGCGACCGTAGCGATTCTTCCACTTGACGGAGACCTTGTAGTTCTCACCGCGCAGCACCGCGTTCTGCACATCGGAGTGGAGCTTTCGCCAGGGTGTGTCCAGCGAGAAGTCGAGGTCGTTCGAGAGTCCCTCCAGCAGCCGCTCGTAGTACTGGAACAAGCCCTTGCCCTGCGTGGTCCACGGGATGATGACGCCCTCGCGGATCGAGAGGTCTTCATCGCCGAGCATCAGGTCGACGTCGACCGACATGCGCGTGCCGAGCCCGGAGCAGGCGGGGCAGGCGCCGAACGGCGCGTTGAACGAGAACGTGCGCGGCTCGATCTCGGTGAGGGTGAGGGCGTGCCCGTTCGGGCAGGCCAGCTTCTCCGAGAACGTCTGCCACGCGTCGTCGCCCTCGCCGTCGACGTAGTTGATCTGCACCACGCCGCCCGCGAGCCCCAGTGCGGTCTCGACCGAGTCGGTGACGCGGCCGAGGATGTCGTCGGAGGCGACCAGTCGGTCGACGACCACGGCGATGTCGTGCTTGTAGCTCTTCTTCAGCGTGGGCGGCTCTGCGAGCTGGATGAGATCGCCGTCCACGATCGCCCGCGAGTAGCCCTTGGCGCCGAGCTCGCGGAAGAGGTCGACGAACTCGCCCTTCTTCTGCGAGACGATCGGTGCGACGACCTGATAGCGGGTGCGCTCGGGGAGCTCCATGAGCTGATCGGCGATCTGCTGCACCGTCTGGCGCTGGATCCGCTCGCCGCACTCCGGGCAGTGCGGGATGCCGATGCGCGCCCAGAGCAGACGCATGTAGTCGTAGATCTCGGTGATCGTGCCGACGGTCGACCGCGGATTGCGGTTGGTCGACTTCTGGTCGATCGAGACCGCAGGGCTCAGGCCCTCGATGAAGTCGACGTCCGGTCGATCGACCTGGCCGAGGAACTGGCGCGCGTACGCACTCAGCGATTCGACGTAGCGACGCTGCCCTTCGGCGAAGATCGTGTCGAAGGCGAGGCTGGACTTTCCCGAGCCTGACAGGCCGGTGAACACGACGAGGGAGTCGCGTGGGATGTCGATGTCGACGTTCTTGAGGTTATGGACGCGGGCACCGCGGACACTGAGTTTTCCGGAGGAGGCAACGGGGACGATGGGCACCGGTCAAGTCTACGAGGGGCCACGGACATCGGCTCCGCCGGGCGTCGCCGCAGCCGATCCCCCACCCGATTCCCAGCCCACGGCCGGCTCCGTTCCGGGAGGGCGATCGGACTTCCTCGCGGCACGCAGCGCGAGCAGCACGCCGAGCAGGAGCGCGGCCGCAGCGAGCGGCGCGAGCCAGGAGGCACCTCGATCGACAGACGACGGAGCCAGCAGCCATACCGCGAACACGACGGGCTGCGCCAGCAGTTGGATGACGAGGAACCGCATCAGACTCGGTCCCAGCGCCGCGAGTGCGAGCCGCGAGGAGATCGGGATCACCAGGCTCAGCGACGCCAGCACGTGGATGGCGGGGACGAGCAGCACCGCGAGCGCCGTCCGCTCCGGAGCCGGGTCGGTGAGGATGACCCCGAACACCAGACACCCCGCTCCCGCCCACGCCGCGAGAGAGCGGGGGAGGAAGACCGCGACGAGAGCGGCGATCACCGCGACGACCCGCCACAGCGGGAAGGGGTTCAGCACGACGACGCCCGCCCAGACGACCACGACGACCAGGAGTCGGACCGTGATCCCCGGGACCGCACCCCCCACTCGGAACGAGCGGATGCGGCGGTTCATCGTCGTACCGCCCGCATCCGCTGCTGGCGCCGCGCCGCGATGCGCAGCGCGACGTCCACGTCCTGGCCCGCCCAGGCGACCACCTCGACGCCCGCATGGCGGAGCTCCGTGAGGATGTTCGAGCGCTCGGCGAGTAGCGTCCGCAGTGCGATGCGCTGCTCCCGCGTGAGCCTGGCACCGTCCGGAACAGGCAGCACGTCCACGGCGACCACGGCATGACCCGCCGCCCGCCAGCTCGTCGCCATCCGCGCCGCCACGCCGTCGACGAACGTCGAGAGCACGAACACGATCGACCCCGGAGGCACGACGGGCGAGCGTCGATACCGGGAGTCATCGTCCACCTGCCCCGTGGCGGCGATGACGTCCCGCACGCGGGCGACGTGTCGCGCACCACCGCCGGCGGGGATGCTGCGCCCACCGGGCGAGAGCGCGTGATACGCGACGCGGTCACCGGTCCCGATCGCCGTGGTCGCGATCGAGAGGGCCGCTTCCCTGGCGAGATCGAGTGAGGTGATTCCTGACCTGTCGGGGTCGTTCGTCCCCCACGCGGCCACGACGGTCCCGAGGTCCTCGGCGGTATCGATCGCGATCACCACCGACGAATCACTGAGCGCGTTCGCACGACGTACCAGCAGCTCACCGGGACGGCGAGCGGCACGGGCCGTCGCCCGCCAATCGACACGGCGCAGCTCGTCACCGGGAGCGAAAGGATGGATATCGCGGAAGTCCCCGCCCTGACCGGGGCGCGCTCCCTCATGCGCACCGTGCAGCCCCGTCAGCCGCGGAGCGCCCGGAAGCCCGCCGATCCGGAGTGAACGGGGCGGCGTGTTCCATTCGATGGCGACGCGGGAACTCGGCTCCGAGACCCAGGCACCGTCGAGAGCAGCACCTCGGACCGTGACCCCCAGCAGCTCCACGGGGCCGGAGTGCTGAAGACGGCTGCGCGTGGTGAGGACGGAAGCCCCCGGACGGGCTTCGGCGAGCCCGGTCCGCCGTTCCTCCTGGTCGATCGCGACCTGGAGCCAGTCGGCATCGAGGGCGACGTCGGTCGCCGTCCGCACCTCGGACGGGGCATCGGCACCCCCCGGATGCGCGCGCAGCTCGATGTCCATCGCGGTGCCCTCGGGCCTGCGCAGCAGCATCCATGCCGTGCCCAGCGCGAGCGGCAGGGCGATGCCGATGACATCGGGCCGAGAGAACGCGAGTCCGACCGCCGCGAGAATCGCCGACGCGGTGAGTCCGATCGCGATCACGGGCGTGCGGTGCCAGCGCACCGAGGTGCGCGCGACGACCCGGATCGGCTCGGTCACCGCACTGCGGCCACGGTCGGCGGCACGGGCGTGGCCGCGACCACGGATGCGACGACGGATCGCGGGTCCACTCCCTGCGCCCACGCCTGCGGCGTCAGTGTGACCCGATGCGCGAGCACCGCTTCCGCGATGCGCTTGATGTCGTCCGGCCGCACGTAGTCCCGTCCGTCGAGCGCGGCGAGTGCACGTCCGAGCAGGACGAGCGCCTGCGAGCCGCGCGGCGACGCCCCCACGGCGACGTTCGTCGCGTCGCGCGTCGCCCTCGCCAGGGCGACGCAGTATCGCGCGACATCGGCGTCGACGTGGATCCGTTCGACGGCCGCCTGGATCGCCAGCAGCCCCTCGCCGTCGACGACCGGCTCGACGGAGACGTCGGGGCTCTGCCGACGCACACGGTCCAGGATGATGCGCGCCTCGTCCTCAGGTGCGGGATAGCCCACCGCGAGACGCACCATGAACCGATCCAGCTGGGCTTCTGGCAGCGCATACGTCCCCTCGTACTCGATCGGGTTCGAGGTCGCGACGACGTGGAACGGTCGCGGCAGTGGGAACCTGTTGCCCTCGACCGTCACCTGACCCTCCGCCATCGCCTCCAGCATCGCGGACTGCGTCTTGGGCGTCGTCCGGTTCAGCTCATCGGCGAGGAGCAGTCCCGTGAAGATCGGACCCGGCCGGAACACGAAGTCGCCGTCCGCCGGCGCGTACACGTAGGAGCCCGTGACGTCGCCGGGCAGCATGTCCGGTGTGCACTGCAGCCGGCGGAAGTCGAGGCCGAGTGCCGACGCCAGACTCCGGGCCGCGAGCGTCTTCCCGAGGCCAGGGACGTCTTCGAACAGCACATGTCCGCCCGCCAGTATCGCGGCGAGGGCGATCGTCAGAGCTTCATCCATCCCCACGACGGCACCCCGGACGCTCTCGAGCACCCGGCGCCCGACGTCGGCGATCTGCGTGGTCTCCTGGGTTGTCATCCGGTCTCCTCCGTGTCGTTCGGAATGCGGTCCATCGCGTCGAGCACGCGCTCGATGTCGGTGCGCGTCACTTCCCGCCGGCGGAGGGAGTCTCGCACCCCCTCCCCGAGGAGCGCGTCGATGCTCTCGTGCTGCGCGGGGTCGTCGAGGTCGAGGCCGCGGTGCACGAGGCGCCTTCTCAGCACGCTCTGCACGCGGCGCACGACCATGTGCCCGGCGACCCCGGTGCGACTGTTGATCGCCCAGGCGAGCCGGGACACCTCGGAGCCCCTGCGTACACGCTTCTGCTCCTCCGGCGGCCATGCATCCCCCTCGTCGAAGAACACCTGGCGGCTGGCGAGGGCGACGACCAGCGCGACCACGATCCAGGCGATGACGAACGGCACGGGGAACCCCAGCGGTGCAAGCAGAACAACGAGGGCGGCGGCGAGCACGATTCCGGCGCCGACGAGCACGAGCCGAGCTTTCATCGCCACCCCGCTTGGATGCCGCGCAGACACGCGGAGGCGACGGCCCGATCGTCCTCGTCGGCATCGTGCCCGCCGAACCGGACCTTCTCGTAGAGCGCGAGCAGCGTCAGCACGTCGGCGGCGATCCCCTCGCGCGCCCCGACGATCCGCACGGTGAACTCGGAAGGCGTCTCGTGGGGGCCGCGTCCGCTCCCGGCGTCGGCGGCGGACTCCTCCAACCCCACCCACGCTGCGACGATGCTGTCGCCGGGAACGGGGCGCTCGTCGATCGTCCGCAGCGCTTCCGCGATACCGTGGCGGATCGTCGCCGCGTCCGGCTCGGCGGCCACCGCGGTGCCGGCGATCGCGGCGGCGTCGAGGGCGGCCGTCTCCTGCCGAGCGAGCGGGCGGTCCCGCCACAGCCTGAGGAGGAGCCGGATCAGCGACCGCACACCGAAGTACACCGCCACGAGAACCGCGGCGAGGACGAGGGCGGCAAGGACGAAGCCGAGGATGGCGAGCAGCGGCGAATCCTCACGCGGTTCGATCGGCGGTGGCGAGGACTCGGTCGGAGCCGGAGGAAGAACGTCATCGGGAGCCGTCGACTCGCCTGCCCCCGGCCATTCGCCGAACTGCGGGAGACCCTGCGCCGCGGCGGCGAACATGACCGTCGCGAAGAGTCCGGCGATGGCGATCAGAGGAGGGAGCACGCGTCGCGGTCGACGCCGCTCGACACGCTCCTGCTCCGGGGCCGAGGGCTCGGAGCGCGACATGCCTCCACCCTAGGGGCATCCGTCCCGGCGATACCGCCCCCCACTCTGGGCGCGAGGCAGCAGATCCGTCAGCTCAGATCGGGGCGTCGTCCGGCGAAAGGGCCGAGGCCGTCGCGGAGTGTGGCGATCTCGTCGATGTCCATGCCCACGGCGGCCATGACCTGGTGCGGGACGTCCACCGCGCGATCGCGCAGCGCCGCTCCCGCGGCGGTCAGCGTGATCTCGAGTCGGCGTTCATCCTCGCTGCTCCGCTGTCGGGCGACCAGCCCCTCCGCCTCCAGCCGCTTCACGAGCGGGGACGCGGTCGCCGGCTCGAGTGCGAGATCGATCGCCAGGTCGTTCAGCGTCCGCGGTGCGCGCTCCCAGAGCGCCAACATGACGAGGTACTGGGGATGCGTGAGTCCCAGCGGCTCGAGGATCGGGCGATAGAGCGCGACGACGTTGCGCGCCGCCGTCACCAGGGCGAAGCAGAGCTGGTTCTCCAGTTTGAGCAGATCATCGGTTGCCGTCACAAGGGAGACTATACATCTGCACTAATAGTTAGTACACTAATGAACATGGCACAGGACTCCGACCGCCCACCCCTCCGCACGCGCATCCGTGAAGCCGGAGGACTGTACTCCTGGGTCAACACGAACCTCATCCGGTTCGCCGGCCCCGCCTCGGTGGGCCCGTATGAGAAGACGCCTCCGCCCAGCGCCGCGGAGCGCGCCGAGCGCGCCTGTCCGCTGTGCGGCGCCCCGATGTCTCAGCACGAGATCGACCGCTCCGGTCCGAAGACCCTGGTGCACTGCCCGTAGCGGTCCGTCTCGCCGTCGCCGTCAGTCCTGTCCAGGACTCTCGACCGCTGAGCCCGTCGATTCTCGCGCGACGTCGAGCCAGAACATCAGGGCTGTGTCGTCTTCGATCGCGCCAGGCACCACATCCAGCCACCCGGAGCTCATGGTGCGAGCGCCCATCACGGCACGCGCTGCTCCTGGATGGGTGAGCAGCGCCGCGCCGTTCTCGTCGTCGACGCGAACGAGGAGAACTCCCCCAGGGCGCGCCCCGACAAGGATCCGGCCGTCGTCGAGGAACGCCCTGGTGCCGAACATGCGCCGTTCCTCGATCTCGGCGTCCGCCCCCAGAAGCGCTCGCACACGATCGGCGAGCTCGTTTCCCGCATCATCCATCGATCAGGCTCCTGCCTATGCGTGACCGGCGCGCTCCATCGCACGGAGCTCCTTCTTGAGATCTTGCACCTCGTCGCGCAGACGCCCGGCGAGCTCGAACTTCAGCTCGGCTGCCGCCGCGAGCATCTGGTCGGACAGGTCCTGGATCGTGGCCTCGAGCTGCTGCGCCCCCTCGGCCGCGATCCCCGTGCGACGCAGGTTGGGTGTCGGCGACTTGCCTTTGCCGCTCGCCCGACCGCGGCCGGACATCATCTCCGCCGTGTCGGCGCCCTCACGCGCCAGCACCTCGGTGATGTCGGCGATGCGCTTGCGGAGCGGCTGCGGATCGATGCCGTTCTCCTTGTTGTACGCGACCTGCTTCTCGCGGCGACGATCGGTCTCCTCGATCGCCTTCGTCATCGAGTCGGTCATCTTGTCGGCGTACATGTGCACCTCGCCGGACACGTTTCGCGCCGCACGACCGATGGTCTGGATCAGAGACGTGCCCGACCGCAGGAAGCCCTCCTTGTCGGCATCGAGGATCGCGACGAGCGAGACCTCGGGCAGGTCGAGCCCCTCACGCAGCAGGTTGATGCCGACGAGGACGTCGTACACGCCTGCGCGCAACTCGCTGAGCAGCTCGACACGGCGCAGGGTGTCGACATCGGAATGCAGGTAGCGCACGCGCACGCCGTGCTCGCCGAGGAAGTCCGTGAGCTCCTCGGCCATCTTCTTCGTCAGAGTCGTGACCAGCACGCGCTCATCCCGTTCGACGCGCAGACGGATCTCCTCCAGCAGATCGTCGATCTGCCCCTTCGAGGGCTTCACCACGATGTGCGGATCGACCAGTCCCGTCGGGCGGATGATCTGCTCGACGATGCCGTCGGCGATCCCCATCTCGTACTTGCCCGGGGTCGCCGAGAGGTAGACCGTCTGCCCGATGCGGTTCTTGAACTCGTCCCACCGCAGCGGGCGGTTGTCCATGGCGCTCGGCAACCGGAATCCGTGGTCGACGAGGGTGCGCTTGCGGGAGGCATCGCCCTCGTACATCGCACCGATCTGCGGCACCGTCACGTGCGACTCGTCGATCACGAGCAGGAAGTCGTCGGGGAAGAAGTCGAGCAGCGTGTGCGGCGGCTCGCCGGGCTCGCGTCCGTCCATGTGCCGCGAGTAGTTCTCGATGCCGGAGCAGAAGCCCAGCTGCTGGAGCATCTCGAGGTCGAAAGTGGTGCGCATGCGCAGACGCTGCGCCTCGAGGAGCTTCCCCTGCCGCTCGAACTCGGCCAGACGCTCTTCGAGCTCGGCCTCGATCGTGCCGATCGAGCGCTGGATGACATCGGTTCCGGCCACGTAGTGCGAAGCCGGGAAGATCGGCACGGAGTCGAGTTTCTCGATGACCTCACCGGTGAGCGGGTGCAGCGAGTACAGCGCCTCGATCTCATCGCCGAACAGCTCGATGCGGATGGCGTGCTCTTCGTAGACGGGGATGATCTCGATCGTGTCGCCGCGAACCCGGAAGTTGCCACGGGAGAAGTCGACGTCGTTCCGGTTGTACTGCATCGCGATGAACTGACGGATGAGGGCGTCACGGTCGTACCGCTCTCCCACCTGCAGCGCGACCATCGCACGGAGGTACTCCTCCGGGGCGCCGAGTCCGTAGATGCACGACACGGTCGACACGACGATGACGTCGCGGCGGCTGAGCAGGGAGTTCGTGGTCGAGTGACGCAGGCGCTCGACCTCGGAGTTGATCGAGGAGTCCTTCTCGATGAAGGTGTCGGTCTGCGGGACGTAGGCCTCGGGCTGGTAGTAGTCGTAGTACGACACGAAGTACTCGACGGCATTGTTCGGCATGAGCTCGCGGAACTCGTTGGCGAGCTGTGCAGCCAGGGTCTTGTTGTGCGCGAGGACGAGCGTCGGCCGCTGCACCTGCTCGACCAGCCAGGCCGTGGTCGCGGATTTTCCGGTACCGGTCGCACCGAGCAGAACGACGTCGGTCTCCCCCGCGTTGATGCGCGCCGCCAGGTCGGCGATGGCCTTCGGCTGGTCGCCGGCCGGCGCGTACTCGCTGATGACCTCGAAGGGGCGGACGCTGCGCGTGGGTTGCATACCTCCAGGGTATGCCGCCCCTCCGACATCGAGGCCGTCGCGCGGAGTCGGGCCGACGTCAGACCGACGGTCGCGTCCAGACGTACGGCGTCGTCGTCGACACCTTCAGGAATCCCGACCGCTCCAGGATCGGACGGGAGAACTCCGTCGAGTCCGACTGCAGGAACCGGATGCCGAGTGCGAGGGCAGAGCGCGCCCGCTCCGCCGTGAGGGCACGGTAGACCCCTCGGCCTCGCCACTCCGGCAGGATCGCGCCGCCCCAGAGCCCGGCGAACTCCGTGCCCGCGACCGGTTCGAGGCGCCCCGCACCGACCACCTCATCGTCGACGACGGCGATCCACAGCTCGGTCGAGGAATCCTCGTGCAGGCGTGCGATCAACGCCTCCGCCCTCGATCGCCAGTCCGGATCCTCGAACACGCGTCCCTGCATCTCGCCGGCAGCGAGGACCTCCTCGTCGCCGCGCGCCCGTCTGATCGTCACCTCCACGGGGATCCCGACCTCCTGCGCGAGGAGACCGGCCTCGCCGACCATGATCGACTCCGGATCCTCCGGCCGGAAGCCGCGTGCGACGAGGGCGTCGTGAAGGCCGGGCGCGTGATCGTGGCCGCGGGTCTTCCACTCGACGGAGGTCACCGTGGGCAGGTCGACGAAGTGATCGATCGCGGCGTCGACCAGCCGCGCGACGCCCTCGGCATCCATCTCACCGAGCTCGGCATACGTGATGAACCCGCGCCCGCCGGCGAACGTCGCCAGCAGGAGCGGCCCGAGTTCCACCGTGCTCGACGCGCCTGCGATCTCCGGAGTCGCGCGCAGTTGACGGTCATAGGCCTCGAGATACTGCTGGTGCATGAAGCGATCCTCTCAGGACGACGGCTGACCACTCGGTGCGCCACGGAGCGCCGCGACGGCGGCGAGGGCCGCAGCCGCGCACATCGCGACGATCACGGCCACGAACCACCCCCAGCTCGCCGTCCCGAATACGAGACCCAGCATCCACCCGAACAGGCTCGAACCCGCATAGTAGGCGAAGTAGTACAGGGATGAGGCCTGGGCTCTGCTGGTGGGCCCGGCTGCGACCGGGGCCCACCCGGAGGCGATGGCGTGAGCTCCGAAGAATCCGGCGGTGAAGAGCACGAGCCCCAGCAGCACGACCGCCGCCACCTGCACCAGCAGCAGCCCGGCGCCCGCGGCCATCACTCCGATCGAAGCGAGCAGCACGGGAAAGCGGCCGATCCGGGAGGCGAGCGCCCCTGCCCCCGGCGAAGAGACCGTGCCCGCCAGATAGGCCAGGAAGAGCAGGGTCACCAACCAGACGGGCAGCGCGAACGGCTCGGCCGTGAGATGGAAGCCGAGGTAGTTGTACACCGCGACGAAGGCGCCCATCAGCAGGAAGCCCTGCGCATACAGCGCCCACTGCAGCGGTGAGCGCAGTGGCGCGCGGAGCTTCTCCAGGAGGCCGGGCCCACGGTGCGCGCGCAGCCGTCCGGGAACGAACCCTCTGGCGCGCGGGGTGAGCCAGAGGAACAACGCAGCCGCCGCCGCGCACATCACGGCGACCGACAGGATGCCGGCGCGCCACCCACCCACCTCGCCGACGATCCCCGAACCGATACGGCCGAGGAGACCGCCGACCGTGGTTCCGGCGATGTAGCTTCCGGCGGCGGCAGCGGCGTGGCGGGGCTCGACCTCCTCGCTGAGGTACGCGAGCGCCACGGCAGGAACGGCCCCCAAGGCGACCCCCTCCGCGAATCGCAGCGCGAGGAGAATCGCGATCTCACCGCTCAGCGGTGCGGCGAGACCGAACACCGTGGCCGTGAGCACCCCCGTGGCCATCGCCGGGACACGGCCGATGCGGTCGGCCACCGTCGACCACGGGATGACGGCCAGCGCCAGGCCGAGCGTCGATGCCGAGACACTGAGTGCCGCGGTCGCAGGGGTGACCGCGAGGTCGTCCGCGATCTGCGGCAGCACGGCCTGCGCGGAGTACAGCTGGGCGAAGGTCGCGATCCCTGCGAAGAACAGCCCGATGAGGAGACGCCGGTACTCGCGCGAGCCTGGCGCGTGACCGGAGAAGGTCACCTCCCGCTGATCCGCTCCCAGAGGGCATCCGTCTGCTCGCGCGTCCGCTCCAGCGTGTCGGAGGTGTCGATCACGACATCCGCGATGGCGAGACGACGTTCATCCGACACCTGGGCATCGATCCGATCCTGCGCCGCACGCTCGTCCAAGCCGCGCAGCTCGACCAGGCGCTGCAGGCGCACGGAGGCGGGCGCGTGCGCGACCACGATGAGGTCCCACGGGTCGTCGACGCGCGCCTCGACGAGCAGCGGCACGTCATAGACGACGACGGCGTCGGGGTCCTTCGCGTGGGCCGCATCGAATCGCCGCTGCGACTCCTCGCGCACGGCAGGATGGACGATCGCGTTCAGCTGAGCGAGGAGATCGGCGTCGCCGAAGACCTTCGCCCCCAGCGCCGCTCTGTCGAGCGAACCGTCCGCGGCGACGACCTCCGCGCCGAAGACCTCGGCGATCCGGTCCAGCACCGGCGAGCCGGGTGCCTGCACGTCGCGCACGATCTGATCGGCGTCGACGACGGTGGCGCCGTGTTCCGCCAGACGCCGGGCGATGGTCGACTTCCCCGACGCGATGCCGCCGGTGAGTGCGATGAGGGGCATGCCGCCAGTCTATGGTTCCCGACCGGCGCGGCTCATCTCGCCCGCAGCTGGCGCCGCGAGCTGATCACCCCGGTGTCGAAGCCCGCGAGATGCAGACCACCATGGAACCGGGCGTGCTCGATCTTGATGCAGCGATCCATGACCACGGACAGTCCGGCGCTCTCGGCGATCGCCGCGGCATCCTCGTTCCACGACCCGAGCTGAAGCCAGAGCGTCTGCGCACCCGCCTCGATCGCCTCCTGTGCGACGCCGGGAAGGTCGTCGTGACGACGGAACACGTCGACGATGTCGGGCACCACGGGCAGGTCGCTCACCGACGCATAGACCGGCTGCCCCAGGATCTCGGTCTCCCGCGGGTTCACGAGGTAGACGTCGTAGGCCGTGCTGGAGAGCAGGTACGTCGCCACGAAGTACGACGCACGTGCGGGATTGTTGGAGGCTCCGACGATCGCGATCGACTTCGCGCGTCGCAGCAGGCCGAAGCGCTCCTGCTGTGTGGGTCCGACCCAGATCCGACCTGGCACGGTCGGCGCCGCACCCGGCAGCGCACAGGCCGCAGCATCCGTCACAGCAGGCACGGCGCCCGCATCGCCCGAGGTCGTCGCGCTCATCGGTTCGCTCCCGTCGCGGTCGTGAGGGCCTGATCGAGGTCCCAGATGATGTCGTCGGCGTCTTCCAGTCCGACCGAGATGCGGATGAGGTCGGCACGCACACCGGCGGCGACGAGCTGCTCCTCGGTGAGCTGACGGTGCGTCGTCGAGGCGGGGTGGATGACGAGTGTGCGGGCATCGCCGATGTTCGCGAGATGAGAGGCGAGTTGCAGGTTTTCGATCAGGGCCTCCCCCGCTGCTCGGCCGTCTGCCGCCGCGACACCGAAAGCGAACACCGAGCCGGGCCCCAGCGGCAGATACTTGGCCGCGCGCTCGTGGTGCGGATGCCCTTCGAGTCCGGCCCAGGTGACATAGGCCACTCGCGGGTCGCTGGCGAGCCATTCGGCGACGATGCGGGCGTTCGCGAGATGTGCGTCGATGCGCTGCGGAAGCGTCTCGATCCCCTGGAGCAGATTGAACGCCGACTGCGGGCTGAGCGCAGGGCCGATGTCGCGCAGCTGCTCGGAGCGGAGCTTGGTGAGGAAGCCGTACTCTCCGAAGTTGTCCCACCACTTGATGCCGCCGTACGAGTCGACGGGCTCGGTCATCTGCGGGAACCTGCCGTTTCCCCAGTCGAACGTTCCCTTCTCGATCACGACCCCGCCGAGCGTCGTGCCGTGCCCACCCAGGAACTTCGTCACGGAGTGGATCACGATGTCCGCCCCGTGCTCGAGCGGGCGCGCGAGGTAGGGGGTTGCGAGCGTGGCATCGACCACCAGCGGCACACCGGCCTCGTGGGCGACGGCGGCCAGACCCTCGATGTCGGCGATCTCGCCCGAGGGGTTGCCGATCATCTCGACGTAGACGACCTTGGTTTCCGGACGGATCGCCGCCGCGAAGTCGGCGGGGTCCGTCGACGCCACGAACGTGGTCTCGACGCCGAAGCGGCGCAGCGTCACGTCGAGCTGCGTCACCGTGCCGCCGTAGAGCTGCGCAGCAGCGACGACGTGATCGCCCGCGCCGACGAGGGCGGCGAACGTGATGAACTCGGCACTCATCCCCGAGGCGGTGGCGACGGCTCCGATCCCGCCTTCGAGCGACGCCAGCCGCTCTTCCAGGGCCGCGACCGTGGGGTTCCCGATGCGGGAGTAGATGTTGCCGTACTTCTGGAGCGCGAAGAGGTTGCCGGCATCCGCGGCGTCATCGAACACGAACGACGTGGTCTGGTAGATCGGCACCGCCCTGGCCCCTGTCGAGGCATCGGGGGTGCCGCCCGCGTGCAGTGCCCTGGTGCGAAACCCGAAGCGATGTTCTTCCGTCATGATGTCCTCAGTTCTGCGGCGGCGAGCACGTCGACGATGTCGTCGACGGCCCAGGGATTCTGCAGCGATGTGGTGTCCCCGAGCTGCTGCGGGTCGCGGCCGGCTCGGCGATCCTGCTCGGCCTCCCACAGCTGTGCCAGGAGACGGCGCATGATCTTCCCGGACCGCGTCTTCGGCAGGTCGGGGACGACCACGATGTGCTTCGGCTTGGCGACGGGTCCGATCGTCAGCGCGACCTGAGCGCGCAGGTCGGACGGCGTCACATCCGCGCGTCCGGATGGGGTGACGAACGCCACGACGGCCTGCCCGGTGACCGGATCGGAGACGCCTGCCGACCCGGCCTCGCCGACGGTGTCGTGCGCCACGAGCGCCGACTCGATCTCGATGGTGGAGAGCCGGTGTCCCGAGACGTTCACGACGTCGTCGAGCCGACCGAGGATCCAGATGTACCCATCCGCGTCCCGCGTCGCTCCGTCGCCGGCGACGTAGTAGCCGCCGAACTCGCCATGACCGGCGTATGCCGACCAGTAGGCGTCGCGATAGCGCGTCGGATCCCCCCAGACGGTGCGCGCCATCCCCGGCCAGGGCCGGCGGACGACGAGTGCGCCCGAGCGGCCGGGGGCGACCTCCTGGCCCTGTTCATCGACCACCGCGACATCGATTCCCGGCAGCGGCAGCGACGCCGATCCGGGCTTGAGGCTCGTGACGCCCGGCAGCGCGGCGATCATCGCGGCACCGGTCTCGGACTGCCACCAGGTGTCGATCACCGGCAACTGGTCACGACCGAAGTTCCGACGGAACCAGACCCAGGCCTCCGGATTGATCGCCTCGCCGACCGTGCCGAGCAGACGCAGGCTCGACAGGTCGTGTCCGGACGGGAGCTCTGCGCCGAACCAGGTCATGAACGTCCTGATCAGGGTCGGCGCCGTGTAGTACACGGTCACCCCGTAGCGCTCGATGATCTCGAGGTGGCGCTCCCGGTGCGGGGCGTCGGGAGTCCCCTCGTAGATGACCTGCGTGAGCCCGTTCGACAGCGGACCGTAGATCTCATAGGTGTGCGCGGTGACCCAAGCCAGGTCTGCGGTGCACCAGTGCACGTCATCGGGCTTGGCGTCGAAATGCGCCCAGTGCGCCCAGCTCGCCTGTGTCAGGTAGCCGGCGGAGGTGTGCACGAGTCCCTTCGGCTTCCCGGTGGTGCCCGATGTGTAGATGATGAAGAGCGGATGCTCGGCGTCGAACGCCTGCGCCTCGTGCACGGGCGCGGCGGTGTCGACGACATCGTGCCACCACACGTCGCGGCCGGGGGTCCACGGCACCTCCTGGCCGGTGCGGCGGAGGACGAGGACGTGTTCGAGGTCGGGGAGATCGGCGGCGGCGACGTCGGCCGTCGACTTGATCTCGGTGGCGATGCCGCGCCGGTACTGGCCGTCGCTGGTCACCAGGAGCGTGGCGCCCGTGTCCTCGAGACGGAAGCGCACGGCCTCGGCCGAGAAGCCTCCGAACACGAGAGAGTGCACGGCACCCACTCGCGCGCACGCGAGCGTGATCACGATCGTCTCGATGAGCACGGGCAGGTAGATCACGACCCGGTCTCCCGGTCGGATCCCCAGGGCGACGAGCGCGTTCGCCGCGCGGGAGACCCGCTGTTGGAGGTCGGCGTACGTGACCGATGCCCGGTCACCGGACTCCCCCTCGAAGTGCAGTGCCACCTTGTCCCCGCGCCCGGCGTCGACGTGACGATCCACACAGTTCACCGCGACGTTGAGTGTGCCGCCCACGAACCAGCGTGCCGCGGGGATCGCGCCGTCCGTCGGCGGGTCCCATTCGTGCACGGCGTGCCATGGCTCGGACCAGTCGAGTCTGCCGGCGGCCTCCTCCCAGAAGGCGACCGGGTCGGCCGCCGCGCGCGCGTAGGCTTCCTCGATCACGTTCGCGTCAGGGAAACCGGCGGAAGGCGCGTAGACACGCGTCTCCTGCAGTCGGGCCTCGGTCACGGTCACGGTCACGGTCACGGTCACGTCCACCGACGCAGCAGGTACTTCTCCAGCAGTGCGAGTATGCCGTTGGTGATCGTCCCGAGCAGGGCGAGCAGCACGATCGAGAGCAGGATGCGGTCGACCCGGCCGGTGCTCTGCGAATCGGTCAGCAGGAAGCCGAGACCCATCGACGACGCGATCAGCTCGGCGGCGACGAGGAACAGCCAGGCCTGCGCGAGTGCGAGACGCAGACCCGCCACCACCGAGGGGATGACAGCCGGCAGTTGCACCGTGCGGAACAGCGACCAGCCGCGCAGGCTGAACGACCGACCGGCCTCGACGAGCTGCGGGTCGACATGACGGAGCGCCGCGGCGACCGTCGTGTACACCGGGAAGAATGCGCCGATGGCGATGAGGGTGACCTTCGATTCCTCGCCGATCTGCATCCAGAGGATGAGAAGCGGCACCCAGGCGAGCGACGGCACGGCGCGGACGGCGGCGAGCGTCGGGCTGAGAAGCACATCACCCCAGCGGGACAAGCCCACCACGCCTGCTGCCGCGAGACCGATCACCGAGCCGATCGCGAATCCGAGCAGGACGCGCTGGACCGAGATGACGATGTGGGTCCACAGCTGCCCGTTCTCGGCCAGCTCGACTCCCGCCTGGAAGACGGAGGCGGGGGTGGGCAGGCGGTACGGCTCGACGAGACCGGATGTCGTCACGATCTGCCAGGCCAGCAGGATCACGGCGGGCAGCAGCAGACCGCCCAGGATGCGCACGACAGGACGACCGCCGATGCGGCGGGATCCGGGCGCCGGGCTCCTGACTCGTCCCTTGGCGGCGTCGAGAGCGTCCCGCGAGTCCGCGGGGACGATCACTCGCTGATCGAGATCGGTCACTCGCCGCCGACCGCCTTCTCGGCGAAGGTCGCGTTCACGATCGAGGAGAGCGCCTTGTCGACGGATGCCTGGCCGCCCTGCACGTCGCCGGACTCGACGAGCACCGGGGCGATCTTCTCGAGTACGGCGATCTGGTCGTCGCCGGGGATGCCGCTGACATCGAGGTTGGAACGCTCCTGGATCACCGTGGTGGCGACGCCGATGTCGATGCCGGCGACCTCTGCGAGGAGGGCTGCGGTCTCGTCGGGGTTCTCGAGCGCCCACTCCCGGGCCTGTTCATAGGCGTCGACGACGGCCTGCGCGAGGTCGGGGTGGTTCGTGAGGAAGTCCTCGGTGGCGTTGAGGAAGCCGTAGGTGTTGAAGTCGACGTTGCGGTAGATGAGCTTGTCGCCCGACTCCACCTCGGCCGCGGCCATGATCGGGTCGAGGCCCGACCATGCGTCGACCGAGCCGCCGTCGAGCGCGGCGCGTCCGTCGGCGTGCTGGAGGTTCTGCACTTCGACGTCGGAGAGCGAGAGGCCACCCTCCTCGAGCGCCTGCTGCAGGAAGAAGTACGGGTCGGTGCCTTTGGTCGCGGCGATGGAGGCGCCCTTGAGATCTTCGATCGATGCGATGTCGCTGTCCGGTCCGACGACGATCGCCGCCCACTCCGGCTGCGAGAAGATGTCGATGACCTGGATGGGCGAGCCGTTCGCGCGGGCGAGGAGAGCCGCTGACCCTGCCGTCGATCCGACGTCCACGGAGCCCGAGCGCAGCAGCTCGTTGGCCTTGTTCGAGCCGGCGGACTGCACCCACTCGACCGACACATCGTCGCCGAGGATGTCTTCGAGGATGCCCTGGTCACGGATCACGAGGCTCAGCGGGTTGTACGTCGCGAAGTCGATCGAGAGGGTGTCCGACGACCACTCGGCTGTTCCGGACGTGGGTTTCGTGTCGGTGGCCGCCGCGTTCTCGCCGGCGACGCAGCCGGTGGCGACGAGCATCATCGTCCCGGCGATCGCGATCGCAGGGATGATGCGGCGGGTGGTGATGCTCATCGGTTCTCCTCGGTGGTGCGGTGGTGGGTGTCGACACCGAGGCCTTCGAGAAGGTCGGCGCGCAGGTCGGCGAGACCGCGATCGGCGCGATCCCGAGGGCGGATGCCCGGGACATCGATCGTTCGGGCGATCGATGGTTCGTGGTCGCCGGTGAGGGTGCGCAGCAACAGCACCCGGTCGGCGAGGTACAGCGCCTCCTCGACGTCATGGGTGACGAGCAGCACAGTAGTGGGCTCGGCGGCATGGATCTTCAGGAGCAGATCGTGCATCCGCAGCCGCGTGAGCGCGTCGAGGGCGCCGAAGGGCTCATCGAGCAGCAGCACACCCGGGTTGCGCGCCAGAGCCCTGGCGAGGGACGCACGCTGCGCCATGCCGCCCGACACTTCGCGCGGACGCTGATCGGCGGCGTGCTCGAGCCCCACGAGGTGCAGCAGTTCGCCGACGCGCTCTCGTCCGGCGCGGCGAGCGGTTCCCCGCGGCAGCCCGAGCTCGACGTTCTGGGCGAGGGTCCGCCAGGGCAGCAGCCGGGGCTCCTGGAAGGCGACGGCCGTGCGTTCGTCGACGTCGGCGACGGGCGTGACGTCGAGGCGGATGCTGCCGTGTGTCGGCACATCCAAGCCGCCGACGAGGCGGAGAAGAGTCGATTTCCCGCATCCGGAGGGCCCGACGACAGCGACGATCTCACCGGCGGCGATATCGACGTCCACGCCGCGCAGCACGTCTCGGCGTCCCTGCGTCAGGGGAAACGACCGTTCGACGCCTTCGAGCCGCACGGTCTGCGCCGTTCCTGGCGTCGTCGTGACCTCGGCAGCGCGCGACGCGGGCAGGAGAGCGGTCATGCCCCCATGCTGGCGGGAGGGGACGATTGTTACGAATGCCGTCGTAATGTTCCGTCACGCAGCCGGACCTCGGTCCCGGATACGCGAAACGGGCCGCCACACCCGCCCGAAGGCGAGGTGACGACCCGTTGCGGAATGCTGCTTACGCGTTGCCGCCCGAGAGCTTCTCGCGCAGAGCGGCGAGAGCCTCGTCGTCAGCGAGCGTGCCCGCGCCTGCGACCTCGCTCGTGAAGGACTGGCCGCCGAAGTCTTCTCCGGCCGCAGCCTCGGCCTCGGCCGCCTTGACGACCTGAGCCTTGTGCGCCTCCCAGCGGGCCTGGGCTGCAGCGTACTCCTGCTCCCATGCCTCGCGCTGGGCGTCGAAGCCTTCCTTCCACGCACCGGTCTCGGCGTCGAAGCCCTCCGGGTACTTGTACTCGCCGTTCTCGTCGTACTCGGCGAGCATGCCGTACAGGGCCGGGTCGAACTCGGTGCCGTTGGGGTCGACCGACTCGTTGGCCTGCTTCAGCGACAGCGAGATGCGGCGACGCTCGAGGTCGATGTCGATGACCTTGACGAAGACCTCTTCGCCGACCGACACGACCTGCTCGGCCAGCTCGACGTGCTTGCTGGAGAGCTCCGAGATGTGGACGAGGCCCTCGATGCCGTCTGCGACGCGCACGAACGCACCGAACGGAACGAGCTTGGTGACCTTACCCGGCGTGACCTGACCGATCGCGTGGGTACGGGCGAAGACCTGCCACGGGTCCTCCTGCGTCGCCTTCAGCGACAGGGAGACGCGCTCGCGGTCGAGGTCGACCTCGAGGATCTCGACGGTGACCTCCTGGCCCACCTCGACGACCTCGGAGGCGTGCTCGATGTGCTTCCAGGACAGCTCGGAGACGTGCACGAGGCCGTCCACGCCACCCAGGTCGACGAACGCACCGAAGTTGACGATCGACGAGACGACACCCTTGCGGACCTGACCCTTGTGGAGGTTGTTCAGGAACGTGGTGCGCGACTCCGACTGCGTCTGCTCGAGCAGCGCACGGCGGCTCAGGACGACGTTGTTGCGGTTCTTGTCGAGCTCGAGGATCTTGGCCTCGATCTCCTGGCCGAGGTACGGCGTGAGGTCGCGGACGCGGCGCAGCTCGATGAGCGAGGCCGGCAGGAAGCCACGGAGGCCGATGTCGACGATGAGTCCACCCTTGACGACCTCGATGACCGTACCGGTGACGACGCCGTCGTTCTCCTTGATCTTCTCGACGTCACCCCAGGCGCGCTCGTACTGCGCACGCTTCTTGGAGAGGATCAGACGGCCTTCCTTGTCCTCCTTCTGGAGAACGAGGGCCTCGACCAGGTCGCCGACTGCGACGACCTCGTTGGGGTCGACGTCGTGCTTGATCGAGAGCTCGCGCGAGGGGATGACGCCCTCGGTCTTGTAGCCGACATCGAGGAGGACCTCATCGCGGTCGATCTTGACGATCGTGCCTTCGATGATGTCGCCGTCGTTGAAGAACTTCAGAGTCTTCTCGACCGCGGCCAGGAAGTCCTCAGCAGATCCGATGTCGTTGATGGCGACCTGCTTGGTGGCCGGGGCGGTCGTTGCGGTAGTCATGTAGTGGGTTGTCCTTGTTGAATGGAGACTCAGGCTGGGAGGCAACGGCCGCGCACGGCCGACTGCATGCTTCACAGCGGTTGGATTTTGGTTTTCTTGTCACGAGGGCACACGCATGCACGCCACGAGTGACGATTAAGGCTATCAGAAGTTCCGAGACGACAGGGACTCGGATTCCCCCGTCTTCGCCTGTGGATAACTCGCGCCGCCGTACTCCCCCTCGGGCTACCGTGACCAGGTGACTCCGGCTACTCCTCCTCGGCGCTCCCCGTCCCCTCGTCTTCTCGCTGCCGCACTCGGCACCCTCGGGTCGGCCCTGGCCGTCGTCGGCTGTGCACCCGCGCCTGCACCCACCCCGACTCCGACCCCCGTCTTCACCTCCGAGGAAGAAGCCTTCGCTGCGGCGGAAGAGACGTATCGGGCGTACAACGAAGCTTTCAATTCTGTTGATGCCAGTGACTCCGTGACCTTCGAGGCGTTGTATGACCTCTCTAGTGGTGACTTCGAAGCCGCCGATCGAAAGACGCTGTCCGAACTCAATGCAGAAGGTCTCGCTCTCACAGGTAGCACGACCGTTTCGTACTTCGAAGGCCTCAGTAGCGAGCCACCATTTTCGCGAGTTGAGGCGCTCGTGTGCGTCGATGTCAGCGGCTTAGATGTGGTTGACAAGTCCGGACAGTCAGCGATCGACACGAACCGTCCCCAGATCAATCCGCTCGTAGTAACCTTCCTGCTTTCTGGCGGCGAGCTACTCATCAATCGTGCTGATCGCGACGAGCAAGCCCAATGCGTCGCCGACTAGGGCTGATCATCCTGGCGCTCGGGATGCTCACCGCAGGAGACAGCCGTGACGACGGTGGCGTTGGCGGAGTCGATGTTGCTGTCGGGAACAACGAGAACACAGTCACCGTCTCCGGCACCAAATCGAGCACGACCCCC
>NZ_PCOY01000019.1 GCF_002979475.1 Microbacterium sp. MYb62
GGCCGGTTGGTGATCGTCGGGCTCGCCGCGAACCGGGCCAGCACCCGCCGGGTCACCTCGGGAGCGAGCATCCCGTCCCCCGCGGCGAGGGCACGGACGGCGGTGATCAGGTCTTCCGCGCCGGCGTTCTTGAGCAGGAAGCCGCTGGCTCCGGCATCCAGCGCCTGGTACAGGTAGTCGTCGCGGTCGAAGGTCGTGACGATCGCGATCGCCGCCTCGACCTCGGGGTCGGCGACGATACGCCTGGTCGCCTCGATGCCGTCCATGTCGGGCATCTGCACGTCCATCGTGATCACATCGGGGCGGAGCGCCGACGCCTTCGCCACGGCCTCGGCACCCGACGACGCCTCGCCGACGACGGTGATGTCGGGCTGGGTGTCGAGGATGGTGCGGAAGCCGGCGCGCAGCAGTGCATGGTCGTCGACGAGCAGCACGCAGATCGGTACGGTCATCGGAGCGGTCAACGGAGCACGCTCGATTCGCTCGAGAAGGGAAGCGGGACCCGGGCGCGCACCCGCAGCCCGCCGACGGATCGGGGCGTCACCTCGAGCGTGCCTCCGGAGGCCGCGGCGCGCTCCCGCATGCCCAGCTGGCCGAGTCCCGGACGCACCTGGCCGACCGTACGGCCGGTGTTCACGATCTCGACCTCGACCCCGTCGTCGTCGTAGCGCACGCGGACGTCGGCCGTGGCACCGGAGCCCGCATGCCGCCGCGCGTTCGTCAACGACTCCTGGGCGATGCGGTACAGGTTCACGGCGACGAGCGACGGCACGGGCACCGGGTCTCCGATCACGGCGTAGTCGGTCGGCAGACCGGCCTCGGTCGACGCCTCGGCGAGCTCGGAGATGTCGTCGAGGGCGAGCGTCGAGGCGGCATCGGTCGTCTCACCGCCCGGTGTGCGCAGCGTCTCCAGCAGCTGACGGAGCTCGTGGATCGCGTCGCGCGCCGACCCCTCGATCCCGGTGAGGATCCGTGCCGACTCCGCAGGGTCGCGTTCGAGCACGAGGCGCGCCGCCCCCGCCTGGACGCCCATGACAGACACATGGTGGGCGACGACGTCGTGCAGCTCGCGGGCGATGCGCACCCGATCGAGGGCGACGGCCTGCGCCGCCGTGACCTCGCGCTCGCGTTCCAACTCGGCCGTGCGCTGTTCGAGCACCGCGAGCTGCGCCGCAGCCGTCCAGGAGCGCTCGCCGAAGTAGTAGGCCCCGCCGAAGTAGAGCACGTTGAGCAGCAGCTGGATGAGCATGAACGCCACGTAGGGCGACATGGCCCCGGCGATGACGTCGGCCTTGTCGGCTTCGCGGATCGCATCGCGGTACATCGTGATCAGCAGCCACACGAACATGCCGACGATGATGCCGACGCGCACGACGACGGCGCGGCGACGGTTGTTCATCCAGGCGCCGACGGTGTAGATGGCGATGAACATCGCGATGTTGCCGACGTAGATCTCGGGGACGCGGATCGTCACCGCGGTGAAGTACGCGGCGACCACGACGATGGCGACGATCCCCGGCCAGCGGCGGCGGAATGCGAGCGGTGCGGTCGCGAAGACGGCGTACACGAGAGCGGTCCAGAGCGGGGCCTGATCGTCGCCGTAGATCTCCGCGATCGAGGAGAGTCCCGCGCTGAGGACGGACCCGACGAACAAGACGGCTGCGAGGACGAGATCGCTCCGCCGTTCGCGCTCGGTCGCAATGCGGGTGAACGGGGCAGCGGGCATCCCTCCACCGTAGGGCGGGGGCGACGGCGACGCATCCCCCGTGCGGCGGATCGGAAGGACGTGCGATGTGCCGTTGACAACCGTGCTTGTTTTTTGCAAGCTGGTTTCGAGGGGCTCACCGACCGATGGGTCCGCATCGATAGAGGAGTCATCATGACCAAGGTCTTCGTCAACCTGCCGACCAGCGATCTCGAGCGCGCCAAGGCGTTCTACAGCGCCCTCGGCTGCGAGATCAGCCCGCAGTTCACCGATGAGAACGCCGCGTGCGTCGTGTGGAGCGAGGACATCTACTTCATGGTCCTCAAGCGCGAGTTCTTCGCCACGTTCACCGACAAGCCGATCGCCGACCCGAACGAGGTCGCCCAGGTCTCGGTCGCCTTCAGCCAGGACTCGCGCGAGGACGTCGACGCGATCCTCGCGAAGGGCCTCGCCGCGGGTGGCGCCGAGCCGAAGCCCGCGCAGGACTACGGCTTCATGTACTCGCGCGACCTCGACGACCCGGACGGCAACTCGCTCGGCTTCCTCTACATGACCCCCGAGGCCGTCGAGAACGGCCCGGACCACGTGGCAGACACCGCCACGTCGGCCTGACATGGCGGCGCGCAGCTACGGCCAGTACTGCGGCGTGACGACGGCCGTCGAGCTGATCGGGGAACGGTGGGCGCTGCTCATCGTCCGTGATCTGCTCGTCGGTCCCCGTCGCTACACCGACCTCAAGCAGGGCCTGCCGCGCATTCCGACCAACATCCTGTCCACGCGTCTGAAGGATCTCCAGGAGGGCGGGGTCGTCCGGAGGGTGCCGCTGCTGAACTGCGGCCTCGTCTACGAGCTCACTCCCTACGGCCACTCGTTCGAGCCGATCATGCTCGCGCTCGGACGCTGGGGGTTCCAGGCGATGGGAGACCCGGAGGAGGGCGACGTCGTCACCGCGGATTCCCTCACGATGGCGCTGCGCACGGCTTTCCAGACGGATGCCGCCGCGGACGCCGAGTACGAGCTCCACGTCGGCGATGTCGCCCTCCGTGCATCCGTGCGGGACGGCGAGCTCCGAGTCGCGCAGATCGCACCCCCGGCCCCACCCGTCGGCGGGCGTCCTCCCCGCGGCGAACCCGATGCGGTGATCGTCGCGGGTCCCGGCATCCGTCGTCTGATCGGCGGCGACATCACACCGGCCGAGGCGCTCGCGCAGGATGTCGTCGCGGTCGTCCGCGGCGACGAATCACTGCTGGACTCGTTCGCCGACACCTTCCACATCACACGACTGACCGTAGGGAGCACGACATGAACAACCGCGCATCCGGTCGCATCCTGATCGATCTCTTCACCTCCCTCGACGGTGTCGCCCAGGGGCCGGGCGGCACCGAAGAGGACACCTCCGGCGGGTTCCGCTTCAGCGGCTGGCAGGCCGGATACCCCTCGTCCGGCGTCGGCCCCGAGATCGAGAAGGGCATGCGCGGACTCGATGCGCTGCTGCTCGGGAGACGCACGTACGACATCTTCGCCTCGTACTGGCCGCATCACACCGAGGGGGAGTCGGGCGACATCGGCACGCTCTTCAACCGCGTGCCGAAGTACGTCGCGACGCGGGATGCGGATCTCGCGCTCGACTGGGAGGGCAGCACCCGTGTCGGGGGAGACCTGGCCGCAGAGATCGCGGCGATGCGGACGGCTCACCGCGAGGTGCACGTGATCGGCAGCATCGACTTCGTCCACACGCTGCTCGCCGAGGGGCTCTTCGACGAGCTGAACCTCTGGGTGTATCCGCTGCTGCTCGGCGCGGGCAAGAAGGTCTTCGACGACGGTGCGCTGCCGTCGGTGCTGCGCCTGCTGCAGCCACCGGTCACCGACGAGGCGGGCGTGACCCTGCTCCGGTATGGGCGGACGGATCGCGTGCCGGAGGTCGGGACGTTCGACTGACCACGGGAGGCAGGGTCATCGAGTGAGGTGACGCGGGTCGTGGGGTGAAGACGAGTCCGTGGAACGGTCCACCGTCAGCGCTAGATTCTTTCCATGACGATGACGAAGCGATTCGCGATCTTCGGGTCCATCGGGCTCATCGCTCTTGTCGGCGTGGTGGTTCTCGGCGTCGTCGTGATCGTGCCGGCGATCACGAAAGCACCAGGGCCAGGAGATCAGTTCGCGTATCCGATCGGTTGGCAGCTCTCTCGGCAACCTGATGCGGAGAACACGGCGACCGCAAGGATCACCCTCAACGAAGACGGGACCGCCGAGTTCGCAGGAACATCGATGGGACGAGTCGAAAGGTCACCTGACGGGCGATCCTGTGTGTCCGAACCCGAGGAAGCCGTCTCGGGGGCAGGCAGTTGGGAGATGGATCAGGACGGAGCACTCCGCGTCCGCAGTGATGTCGGTGAAGCGGTCTTCCTTCCCGGGCAGGGGCGCTTCTCGGGTCGCGACTGGTCTGAGTTGAGCGGGCCGTTCTGCGATGGGACCTCTGCTGATTTCAGTCCCACCGCGGCGACGCGGTGAGCACGGCCCAGGGTGCGTCGCTGAGGAGAGCAACGGCATCGAGGATGACATGACACGAACGGCGGATGCTCGGATGGAGGTTCGCAATTGAAGAAGAGAACCGGTCGATCAGTGCGCCTCGCCGCGCCGTGCGGGATGCCCAGCGCGTCGCGATGACGTGAGTGACCGAGGCTTGGCGCTCAGTGACACAAGGGAACTCACCCCTGCGGCGACCCTCAGCCGAGCAGCCGCTCGATCACCTGCGCCACGCCGTCGTCGTCGTTCGAGGCGGTCGTCTCGTCGGCCGCTTCCTGAACGAGCGGTTCGGCGGCGGCCATGGCGACTCCATGCCCTGCCCAGCGGAGCATCTCGACGTCGTTGAGCGCATCGCCGAAGGCCACGACGTCGGCGCGGTCGATGCCGAGGCGGTCGCAGAGGCGGGCGAGGCCGGTGGCCTTGGTGACGCCTTCTGCCATGACCTCGACGAAGGGTGCGCCGGAGAGTGTCGCCTCGAAGCCGGTGAGCCCGAGCGCGCGGACGGTGTCGAAGAGAGCGGCCGGGGCGAGCTCGGGGTGACGGATCACGAACTTCAGGCTGGGGGCCGACAGCACCTGCTCCAGAGGCACGCCGCCCATCGTCCGGGGGTCGCGTTTGTGGTCGGCGAGAGCGGCGATCGCGGCGTAGCCGTCTTGCGCCACGAACGTCTCGCCGGCGTCGCGCACGCTGGCGAACAGCAGGCCGGGGATGCTGGCACGCAGGGCCTCGGCGAGCGAGCGGATCGTGTCGGCGGGAAGCTCTTCGGCGAACAGCATCCGCCCGTCGTCGAGGCGCACCGCATAGGCGCCGTTGCTGCACAGCGCCCAGCCATCGAACCCGGCGTCGGCCGCGATCGCACGCAGACCGATCGGCTGGCGGGCTGTGACCGGGACGACATGGATATCGCGCGCGCGGGCTGCGTCGAGAGCCGCGCGCGTGCGCGGGGTGACGGCGGAAGTCGAGTCGAGAAGGGTGCCGTCGAGGTCGGTGGCGATCAGCCGGACACTCACGAGATCGGCGTTCAGGAGAAGATCATCGGCAAGTCGTCGTCGTCATCGGCGCCGCCCGTCCCCAGGCGGCGGCCGTCGAGGTCGACGACCACCGGGACGTGGTCGCTGGGCTGCTCGCCCTTGCGCTCGTCGCGGTGGATGGAGGCGCCCGTCACGGCCTCGGCCAGCGTGCGCGACCCCAGGACGAAGTCGATGCGGATGCCCTCGTTGCGCGGGAACTTGAGGCGCTGGTAATCCCAGTACGTGTATCCCTCGGGCAGCAACGGTCGCACGACGTCGGTGACCCCCGCGTCCTGGAACGCGAAGAACGCGTCGCGCTCCTGCGGGGACACGTGCGTGGACCGGCCGACCACGATGTCGGGGTCGCCGTTGTCGTGGTCGAACGGGATGATGTTGAAGTCGCCCACCAGGGCGAGAGGGAGGTCGGGGTTCGCCGACAGCTCGGCGGCCGTCGACTTCTTCAGCTGCTCCAGCCAGTGCAGCTTGTACGCGTAGTGCGGGTCTTCCAGCGAGCGGCCGTTCGGCACGTACAGGCTCCACACCCGCACCCCGTCGACCATCACGCCGAGCGCACGGGCCTCGAGCGGCGCATCCGGACCCTCATGCCCCTTCGCGAAGCCCGGCATCCCGTCGAAGGCCGTGCGCACGTCGGTGATCGGCAGGCGGCTCGCGATCGCGACGCCGTTCCACTGGTTCAAGCCGTGCACCTCGACGTGGTACCCGGCCTCTTCGAACGGTCCGTAGGGGAACTGCTCGGGCTTGCATTTGATCTCCTGCATCGCCAGCACGTCGATGTCCTCACGGACGGCGAATTCGACGGTGCGGGCGACACGGGTGCGGATGGAGTTGACGTTCCAGGTGGCCAAGCGCATGCGTCCAGCCTAGGCGTTGCCTCCTACACTGGATGCCGTGACCGCACTCGACGCAGACCGCCAGACACTCCTCGACCTCATCACGGACGAGGCGGTGTTCCACGGTGATTTCACGCTCTCCAGCGGCAAGAAGGCGACGTACTACGTCGACATGCGCAAGCTCACGCTCGACCACCGGGCCGCACCCGCGATCGGCCGCATCATGCTCGACCTGATCGGCGACCTCGATGTCGTGGCCGTCGGAGGCCTCACGCTCGGCGCCGACCCGATCGCGAACTCCGTGCTGCACGCCTCGGTGGCGACCGATCGCCCGCTCGATGCGTTCGTCGTGCGCAAGGAGCCGAAGGACCACGGCCGCGGCCGACAGATCGAAGGGGCAGACGTCAAGGGCAAGCGCGTCGTCGTGCTCGAAGACACCTCGACCACCGGCCAGTCGGCGCTCAAGGCCGTCGAGGCCCTGCGCAAGGAAGGCGCCGAGATCGTCGCGGTCGCCGTGATCGTCGACCGCAAGACCGGGGCGCAGGCCGCGATCGAAGCCGAGGGACTCGAATGGCGTGCCGCCTTCGACCTCGATGACCTCGGGCTCGCCCCCCAGTGACCGGCTACGCGCTCGCCGTCGACGTCGGCGGCACGAAGATGGAGGCCGCGCTCGTCGCAGAAGACGGGATGCTCCTCGACGGCAGCCGCAGTCGGCAGGCCACCGGCCGCGAAGCAACGGTCGCGTCGTTGAACGCCGCGGTCGTCGCGATCGTCGAGCACGCGCTCGCCGCACTTCCCGCCGACGCCGACCTGGTCGGTGCCGGAGTCGGCAGCGCCGGACCCATCGACCGCACCGTCGGTGCGATCATGCCGGTCAACATGCCTCTGGCGCGGGGTTTCGGCCTCGAGGCGGCCGTCCGCGCCGCGGCCTCGGCCGTGCTCGGGCGCGACGTGCCGACGATCCTCGGTCATGACGGCGGCGCGCTCGCGCTCGCGGAGTCCTGGCTCGGCGCCACGCAGGGGGCAGGAGCTTCGCTGTCGATCGTCGTGTCCACGGGAGTCGGTGGCGGCTTCGTCGCGGACGGCGCGTACATCCCGGGTGCCACCGGCAACGCCGGGCACCTCGGCCAGGTGCGTCGCGAGGGCGGGCTGACGCTCGAGGAGATCGCGTCGGGACCCGCGAGCGCCGCCTGGGCGCAACAGCAGGGGTGGACCGGCGCGACCGGCGAGGATCTCGCCCGGGATGCCGCCGCCGGCGATGCCATCGCACGAGCGGCGATCGAGCGGTCGGCACGTGCGGTCGGGGAGGCGCTCGCGGACGCCGCGACCCTCGTCGACCTCGACGTGGTGGCGATCGGCGGCGGGTTCTCCCGGGTGTCGGCGGACTACATCGAGCTCGTGCAGCAGGCGCTCACCGCGAGTGCCGTCCACGAATACTCCCGCCGCACACGCGTCGTGCGTTCGGGGCTCGGCGACGAGGGACCTCTCATCGGCGCAGCTGCTCTCGTGCTGCGGTAGGTCTTCGGGGCGCGTCGTTCCGGGACGCTGCTCAGCGGCTCGTGGTGAGCAGGCGTCGCGGCGGCCCTTCGAGGCGCGCGACGGAGATCTTGAGGTCGGTGACGTCGGCGGCGACCGCGTCGATGCGGGAGCTGAGCTTCTCGTCGACCGCGTCGATGCGGGAGCTGAGCTTCTCGTCGACGGCGTCGATGCGGTCGTCGATGCGGTGGATCATCCACGCGCCGGCGGCGAAGAGACTGGTGCCGAGGGTGAGGACGATCCCGATGGCGCTGAGGATGATGGTGAGGGTCTCCGTGGTCATGGCCTCAGCTTCTTCCCGTGGTGAGCAGGCGCCGCGGCGGCCCTTCGAGGCGCGCGACGGAGATCTTGAGGTCGGTGACGTCGGCAGCGACCGCGTCGATCCGGCGGACCATCCACGCGGCGCCGACGAAGACGCTCGTGCCGAGCGTCACGACGACACCGACGGCGCTGATGATGATCGCGAAAACCTCCGTGGACACGCGTGCTCTCCTTGCTCGGATGGGTGTGTCGACGACGTTACGCCGCACGGGCCGGTGTGTGCGCCGGTATTCCGGCATCTGTGAAGAGGTCGCCGGCGTCGCGAGGTGCGGAGGAGATGTCGGCTCGACGTCCACGTCGAGCGGGAGTGCCACGGCGAACAGCCGGGCCTGCACCCTGCGCCCCCTGCGTCACACCCCTGCCGTCCGCCCGCGGCGCACCGCGTCGAACGTGTCACGCAGCGCCTCCATCGAGCGGTCGTAGTTCGACTGGGCGACGCCGATGAAGATGCAGTCGACCACCATCAGCTGCGCGATCCGGCTGCCCAGTGCGCCGGAGCGGAAACCGGTCTCGCGGGCAGCCGTGGTCAGCACGATGTCGGCCTGATCGGCGAGCGGCGCGCCGGCGTGGTTCGTGATCGCGATCGTGGTCGCCCCGGCCTCTCGCGCGAGCAGCAGGAACTCGATCGTGTCGGTGGTCGCACCGCTGTGGGACACCGCGATCGCGACGTTGCCGGGGCCGAGCGTCGCCGCCGAGGTCCAGGCGGCGTGCGGGTCCGACCATTCCAGCGCCGTGCGTCCGATGCGGGTGAGTTTGCGCTGCAGGTCGAGGCCGACGATGGCGCTGGCCCCGACGCCGAAGATGTCGACCCTGGTCGACGAGGTGATCGCCTCGACGGATGCCCGCAGCGCCTCGGTGTCGAGCACTTTGGCGGTGTCGGCGAGGGACAGGGTTTCCGCGAGCGAGACCTTCGCGACGATGTCGGCGAGGGTGTCGTCGCTGTCGATGTCTCCCGACACGGCAGGGAGGGCCGCCGTGTCGAACGTCTCGCGCTCCACCTCGCGCAGTACGTGGTTGCGCAGCTCGCGCACGTGCTCGTAGCCGAGGCGCTTGCAGAATCGCACGACCGAGGTGGTCGAGGTGTCGCAGCGCCGGGCGAGCTCGGCGATCGAGAGTCCTGCCGTTCCCGCCGGATCTGCGAGGAAGAGGTCGGCGATGCGCTGCTCGCTCGGTCGCAGCTCGGGGCGGACCGCGCGCATGCGGACGAGCACGGGGTGCGCGCCGACGGTGTCACGGACGGCTTCACGGGGCATAGGGCGGTCTCCGATCGATGTCTCATACACTAGAGGAACGTCTGTTACATCAGAAGTGATGGACGGGTACTTTTGATACACGCCTGACCGGCGATGTCGAGAAGGCATCAGGAAGCGGTGACCATGGAGGACCTCGGCGGGCTGGCCACAGAGGCCAGCGATCCCCGCTATGCGGAGCTCGATCTGATGAGCGTCGCCGAGCTGGCGCAGACGATGAACGAGGCGGATGCCACGGTGCCGGCCGCCGTGCAGCGCGCACTCGGGCAGATCGTCCCGGCGATCGAGGCGACGGCCGCACGCATGGCTCAGGGCGGGCGCCTGGTCTACGTCGGCGCGGGAACCCCCGGCCGCATCGGCGTGCTCGACGCCTCGGAGTGCCCACCCACGTTCAGCACCCCGCCCGAGCTCGTGTTCGCGATCATGGCCGGAGGCCCCGGAGCGATCGTGAACCCGGTCGAAGGCGCCGAGGACGACGCGGATGCCGGAGCGGCAGCCATCGACGCGGCGGCCATCGGCCCGCTCGACACCGTGGTCGGCATCGCCTCGAGCGGACGCACGCCCTATGTGATCGCCGCCGTCCGCCGGGCGCGGGAGCGCGGTGCTCTCAGCGTCGGACTGTCGTGCAACCTCGGGACCGCGCTCAGCGCGGTGGCCGAGCACGGGATCGAGGTCGAGGTCGGGCCGGAGGTGCTCTCCGGCTCGACGCGGCTCAAGTCGGGCACCGCCCAGAAGCTCGTGCTGAACATGTTCTCGACCATCTCGATGGTGCGGGGCGGCAAGGCCTACGGCAACCTCATGGTCGATGTGAAGGCCACGAACCACAAGCTGCGCGAGCGGGCGATCCGGATGGTGCAGACCATCGCGGATGCCGACCGTGACGCGGCGGTGGCCGCGCTGGAGACGGCTTCCTACGACGTGAAGCTCGCGTCGATCATGATCCGCCGCAGCGAGGACCTCGCTGCGGCCACCGCACGACTGGCCGCCGGCGACGGTCGCCTGCGCACCGCACTGGAGGAGAACTGATGCGCGTCCTCGGACTGATCTCCGGCACCTCGCACGACGGGATCGACGCCGCCGTCGTCGACTTCACGACCAGCGGTGGATTCACGGCCCACGGTGTGGATCTGCACGGCACGGTGCTCGCGGCGACGAGTGTGCCGTATGCCCCCGAGCTGCGGGCGCGGCTGATCGCCGCCCTCCCGCCGGCGCAGACGACGCTCGCCGAGGTCGCAGAGCTCGACACCCTCATCGGGCAGGCCTTCGCCGAGGTCGCGGCCGACATCGCCGCCGAGGTCGGCGGCGTCGACGCGGTCTGCTCGCACGGCCAGACCGTGTACCACTGGGTCGACGGCGCGCACGCGCGGGGAACCCTGCAGATCGGGCAGCCCGCCTGGATCGCCGAGAAGGTCGGTGCTCCGGTGGTGTCCGACATCCGCATCCGTGACATCACGGTCGGTGGCCACGGCGCCCCGCTGGTGTCGTTCCTCGACGAGCTGCTGCTGCGCTCGCGCGCCGGGATCTCTGCGGCATTGAACCTCGGCGGCATCTCGAACATGACGGTGGTGCGGCAGGGTGGCCTGGTCGCGTACGACATCGGCCCCGCGAACGCGCTCGTCGACGCGGTCGTCGTGGAGCACGGCCTCCACCCGCTCGGCTACGACGACGACGCCGCGATCGCCCGCACCGGACAGGTCGACGAGGCGCTGCTGGCGGCACTGCTCGACGACCCGTACTACGCCCTCACCCCGCCCAAGAGCACCGGCAAGGAGCACTTCCACCTCGGCTACGTGCACGAGCACCTGGCCGCACAGGGCCGGGAGATCGAGGTCGCCGACATCGTGCGCACCCTCACCGAGCTCACCGTGCGCACGGTCGCGCGTGACGTGGAAGCCGCCGGCATCGGGTTCCTCGCCGTGTCGGGCGGCGGGTGCCGCAACCCGCTGATCCTCGATGGACTGCGCGCCGCGCTGCCGGGGACCGAGGTCGTGCTGGCCGACGAGCTGGGCGCCGCTGCGGACAGCAAAGAGGCGATCCTCCTCGCGCTGATCGGCTGGTCGACGATGCACGGTGTTCCCGCGATCGTCCCCGGCGGCACCGGTGCGCGTGAGCCGCGCATCCTGGGGACGATCACCCCCGGGGCCGGCCCGCTGCAGATGCCCGAGCCGGTCGTGGCGATCGAGACCCTGGTGCTGACCGAGGCCCCCTGACCGGGATTCCGGCGTCCGCGGGCTCAGCGCTTGCGGTCGTCGTCGTCCCAGGGGCCCTCCCACCAGCCCGCGCGGCCGTCGTCCGAGCCGCCGCGCCCTCGGCGGGAGCGCACGAACTGCACGATGAACACGGTCAGCGAGCTGAGCAGGATCAGGAAGACGACGAGGAACAGCAGGTCGTTCTGATTCATGGGCGCTTCCCCTCCGCGGCATCCGCCACGATCTTCGCGATGCGCGCCGACCGGGTCTCCGGGCGCTTGGCCATCGCGATGTGCGTGAGCCCGAACTTCTTGACCGACTTCGGGAACGCATCCCAGTTCTCGCGCGCGGCGGGGACGGCGTCGAGCGCAGCCGAGAACTCGGCGGGCTCGATCCCGGCCTCGGGGCCGTCGAGCACGGTCCAGGAGCCGTTCGCCTTGGCGACCTCCAGCACCCGGATGCCGGCGGGGGCGAGCAGTCCCGCCGCTTCGAGCTCGGCGATGCGCGCCTTGTTCGTCGCCGCCCAGCCGCTGCCGGGACGACGGGGAGAGAACCACTGTCCGTTGGCGCGTCCGTCCGTCCCGTCGTTGAACACGCGCACGGGTCCGTCGATCCAGCCGAAGCAGAGCGCCTGTCGCACGGCATCCTCGTAACCGACACCGTCGGAATCGCCCCGAACGCTCAGCAGCCAGACGCCCGCAGCCCGCTCGTGGTTCTCCTCGAGCCACGCGCGCCAGGCCGCAGCATCCGCTGCCCTGAGCCGCTCGCCGTCGTCCAGTGCGCCCATGGGCTACTTCTTGGTCTTCACCGTCGTGATCGTCTCGGTGATCCGCGGCAACAGGTCGGCCACGGACTGCACGATCTCGTCGGGGCGGAACGGGTACTTCTCGATCTCGGCCTGGTCGCTGATGCCGGTGAGCACGAGCACGGTGTGCAGCCCCGCTTCGATGCCGGCGACGACGTCGGTGTCCATGCGGTCGCCGATCATGCCGGTGCGCTTCGAGTGTGCGCCGATCTTGTTCAGCGCCGAACGGAACATCATCGGGTTCGGCTTGCCGACGACGTAGGGCTCCTTGCCGGTGGCCTTCGTGATGAGCGCGGCGATCGCACCGGTGGCCGGCAGCGGCCCGTCGGTGCTCGGGCCCGTGGCATCCGGGTTCGTGACGATGAAGCGCGCGCCGCCGATGATGAGGCGGATCGCCTTCGTGATCGCCTCGAAGGAGTAGTTGCGCGTCTCGCCGACGACCACGAAATCGGGGTTCGTCTCGGTCATGATGAAGCCCGCGTCATGCAGGGCGGTGAGGATGCCGGCTTCGCCGATCACGAAGGCCGAACCGCCGGGGAGCTGCTGCTTCAGGAAGTCGGCGGTCGCGAGAGCCGAGGTCCAGATGTGCTCCTCCGGCACGTGCAGTCCGCTGATGCGGAGGCGCGCAGACAGGTCGCGCGCGGTGAAGATCGAGTTGTTGGTGAGCACCAGATAGGGGATGCCCGCCTTCTCCCACCCGGCGAGCAGCTCGGATGCTCCGGGGATGGCGTCGTTCTCGTGGACGAGCACGCCGTCCATGTCGGTGAGCCAGCATTCGATGTCGTCACGTTGTGCCATGTGCACAGCCTAGAGGCCGCAGGCGACGCGCACCTGACCGTGTCGGCGCCGCGTCAGGCGCTGAGCCAGACGACCTGCGCCGCCCCGTCGGGCAACGCCGATCCGAGGCCGTCGATCTCGACCCCGGATGCCCTGACGGTCACGGTCGAGGCGACCGCGAGGCCCAGCGCATCGAGGGCGCGCAGCAGCTCCGGATCGCGGTCGTCCACCCGGAGCACGCGGCCCGTGTGGCCGTCGGGTGCATCAGCCAGCAGGACGAAGGGAACGCGCTCGATGTGGCCGTCGGCGTCGGGGATCGCGTCGCCGTGCGGGTCGAAGCGAGGGCGGCCCAGGCGCGCGTCGATGCCCTCCAGCAGCCGGTCGCTGATGGTGTGCTCGAGCACCTCGGCCTCGTCGTGCACCTCGTCCCACCCGTAGTCGAACTCCTGCACCAGCCAGGTCTCGATCAGGCGGTGCCGGCGCACCATCGCGAGCGCGCGGACCGTGCCGGCGTCCGTCAGCCGCACCGCGCCGTAGGGCACGTGCGAGACGAGGCCGGCGGCGGCGAGCTTCTTCACCATCTCGGTCACCGAGGACGGCGCGATGCCGAGCTTCGCGGCGAGCACCGACGGGGTGATCGGTGCGTCCTGCCACTCGGTGTGCGCGTAGACGGTTTTCAGATAGTCGTCAGCTGCCGGGGATGCCACCGCTCCAGCTTAGGTCAGGCGTTCGCCACGGCCACCAGGATGCCGAACGCGGCCTGGCCGGCGAAGAACACCACGAGGAAGCCGAGGAGGGCGGCGGCCAGAGAGAGCCGGCCGTCGAACCCCTCGATCTCGGCGATGCCGATCTTGCGGGCCCGGAACGCGAGCACGAGAGTGGCGACGCCCAGTGCGAGCTGCACCCAGGGGCTGGCGAGGTCGATGACCTTCGGGAACGCGATCAGCACACCGCCGATGATGCCGGTCGCGAAGCCGATCCACGTCAGGATGCGGACGTTGCGGCGGGCGTTCTCGGCGGACATGTGTCGAGCCTATCCGGGCTCACGCTCCCGTCAGCACCAGCCACAGCAGGGCGCCGTTGAGCGCGATCAGCAGCACGGAGGCCAGGACCCCGGCCGCCGTCGTCCACCGTCGGTTGACCCAGGCACCGAGGGTGCGACGCTGTGCGGTGAGCACGACCAGCGGGATCAGCGCGAACGGGATGCCGAACGACAGCACCACCTGGCTGAGGACCAGGGCGAGTGTGGGGTCGAAGCCGATCCCGAGGATCACGAGCGCGGGGATCAGGGTCACCAGTCGACGAGCGAGCAGCGGGATGCGCACGTGCAGCAGGCCGTGCATGATCTCCGCCCCGGCGTACGCGCCCACCGAGGTCGATGCCAGACCCGAGGCGAGCAGTCCGACGGCGAAGAAGGTCGCGACGACCGGCCCGAGGCCTGCGGCGAGAGCGGCATGGGCGCCCTCCAGCGAATCGGTGCCCTCGACGCCGGCGAGGTTCGCGGCGGCGAGCAGCAGGATGCAGAGGTTCACGGACCCGGCGATCACCATGGCGATCGAGACGTCCCAGCGGGTGGCCGTGAGGAGTCGGCGGATGCGCGAGGTCTCGGTGCGCAGGGCCTCGTCGCCGGCGTGCGCGGTCGTGGCGCCGAAGCGGTCGCGAGCGAGGGAGGAGTGTGCGTAGATCGCGTGCGGCATGATCGTCGCGCCGAGGATGGACGCGGCCAGCAGGACCGAGCCGGTGTCCTCGAAACGCGGAACCATCCCGCCGAGAACTCCCGCCGGGTCCGGTGGGGCGACGAACACTCCCGCGACGAATCCGATCGTGATGATCGCCATGAGCCCGATGATCACGAACTCGAACGGACGGGCGCCCCGGCGGCTCTGCACGGTGAGCAGGATCATCGAGACCGCGCCGGTGATGAGACCGCCCAGCAGCAGTGGCACGTCGAACAGCAGGTTCAGGGCGACGGCGCCGCCGATGACCTCCGCGAGGTCGGTCGCCATCGCGACGAGCTCGGCCTGCAGCCAGTAGGCGCGACGGGCCCAGGGTCGCGTCAGCCGTGCGCCCAACAGCTCGGGAAGACTCCGCCCGGTGACGACGCCCAACTTCGCCGAGAGGTATTGGATCAGCCACGCCATCACGTTGCCGGCGAGCACCACCCACACCAGCAGGTAGCCGTACTGCGCCCCCGCGGTCATGTTGCTGGCGACGTTGCCGGGATCGAGGTAGGCGACGCCGGCGACGAGCGCCGGTCCGAGCAGCCAGAGACTGCGGGGTGCGGTCGCCGGGGTCGCGTGGCGGACCGTCACCGGGAGCGAGGAATTTTTAGGCACACCGAAACCGTAGCGTATTTTTCGGCACACCTAAATATCCTGGGGTGACATTTCTTCCCTGCGTCGACCGCCCGTCCTGCGCGCCGACGCGCACGGTGCAGGCCGACACGCCAGATGTCGGCCATGGTGTGCTCGCGAGTCCGACATCTGGCGTGTCGGCATGCAGAAAGCGGCGGCGATAGCCTGGCGGGATGGATGATGCCGCGCCGGAGAGCCCGAACCCCGAGGCCCCGGCGGCCTCAAGGAGCCTGCGCCCTGAAGCCCCGGCGGCCTCAAGGAGCCCGAACCCCGAAGCCCCGGCGGCCTCAAGGAGCCTGGGTCCTGCCACGACGAGCCCTGCCGCGACGGGCCCTGCCGCGACGGGCCCGGGATCGAGCACCCAGCCCGGCTACGGCGTCGGCCCCTGGCCCGGGGGAGAGGATGCCTGGCCCGAGGGGGACCAGTACGACCGGGAACTCCTCGCTGTCGGCGACACCCGCAACGTGATCGACCGCTACCGCTACTGGCGGATGGAGGCGATCGTCGCGGATCTCGACACCCAGCGGCATCCGTTCCACGTCGCCATCGAGAACTGGCAGCACGACATGAACATCGGGTCGATCGTGCGCAGTGCCAACGCGTTCCTCGCCGACACCGTGCACATCATCGGTCGCCGCCGCTGGAACAAGCGCGGTGCCATGGTCACCGACCGGTACCAGCACGTCGTGCATCACGAAGACGTCGAGGCGTTCGCGGCGTGGGCCGACGCCGAGGGGCTGCCGATCATCGCGGTCGACAATGTCGACGGCGCCGTCCCCGTCGACAAGGCGGATCTCCCGCAACGCTGCGTCCTGCTGTTCGGCCAGGAGGGGCCGGGGCTGTCGGCCGAAGCGCTCGCCGCGGCGTCCGCCCACATCGAGATCACCCAGTACGGGTCGACGCGCTCGATCAACGCCAGCGCCGCCGCCGCCGTGATCATGTACGAGTGGTGCCGCAGATACGCGCGCTGACGCTGCAGGTGCCTCTCGACAGGCGGTGACCGCGGGCGTAGCGTGAGTGCCGATCGAGGAGGCCGACATGGCAGGCGTCACACCCATCCGTCCGTATCTGTGGTTCGTCGACACCGCGCAGGAGGCGATGGACTACTACGTCTCGGTGTTCCCGAATTCGTCGATCGACAGTGTGACCTTCTATCCGGATGAGAACCTCAGCACGCATTTCGAGGGGATGTCGGGGAAGATCATCAACGGCGAGTTCACTCTGAACGGCACGCGGTTCGGCTGCATCGACGGAGGACCGGCGTTCGCCTTCAACGAGGCGATCTCCTTCGTGATCGAGTGCGCCGACCAGGCGGAGATCGACCACTACTGGGCGGCGCTCTCGGCGGTGCCGGATTCCGAGGCGTGCGGCTGGTGCAAGGACCGGTTCGGTGTCAGTTGGCAGGTGGTCCCCGCCGGCCTCGACCTGCTGCAGCAGCGGCCGGAGCAGATCCAGACGCTGATGCACATGAAGAAGATCGTGATCTCGGAGCTCGAGAACGCCTGATCCCGCACCTCCGCCCCCGCAGCCGAGCGCTTCCGCAAGGGTCAGCCGCGGTCGATGCCGAACAGGTGACGCGAGATCGCGTTGACGTCGCGATCCAGATGGTCGATGCGCCCGTGGAGGGCGCGGATATCGGTTCGTGCGCTTTCGATTCCGCTGCCGAACTCCGCCCGCATACCTTCGAAGCCGTTCTGCATCGATCGCAGGAGCATCGTCGACATGAGCGTCATCGTGCCGAACATCCCGGCGGCGAACACGCCGATCAGTGTCCAGACCTGTGGTTCCGTCATCCCCAGCATCCCTTCAGTGTCCCCCGATCATCGCCGATGGCGCCAGGTTCGGCGGCCTAGTATTCCGCGGAATCCGGCTGTTGTGAGGAAGTCGCTTCCTGCCGAGTCGGTGCAGTTTCAGATGCGGCCCGGCGATGCGTCGTCGACCGCGCCTCTCAGCTCAATCGAGCGGCGATCGTGATCTCGTCGTCGACCGTGATGCGCACGTCGTGCAGGCGCGGACCGGAGTCGCCGATGCCGAGGCTCTCGTTCAGGTCGTGGGTGCGTCCGATCTCGGCGCGGATCGTCTTGCGTGCCGTCCGCAGCGCGAGGGCGATCAGCGGGTTGCCGCTGCTCACCTGCACGTCGCGCACGGTGACGATGCCGTCGGGGTGCACGCCGATGCGGGCCATCGCGCGCGCGGAGGCGGGGACGACCCGCCAGCGGACGCTCGCCGCACCATCGACGCGGATGCCGTCGGCTCCGTCCGGCGCGACGGTCACCGTGAGTCGTCGCAGACGCACGCCACCGGCCCTCAGCGCGGGGCGGAGGACGGCGGTCAGCAGCGGGGTCAGATCCGACGCCGCCAGCGACGCCAGGAACGAGCCGCGCATCCCGGCTCCGTCTCCGGCGATCTCGATACCGAATCGACTCTCCGGCCGGCCGGCGACGGCGGGCGCCGCATGAACGAGCCATTCGATCGGGGCGTCGTGCACCTGGGCGTCGACCACGAGCGGAATGCCCTCGACGCGGACGGGCTGCGCGGTCAGTCGTATCCTGCGGGCGGTTCCCGTCCGACGGCGCAGAACCGCGGGGGTCGGCGAGGGGACGGATGCGGACGGGACGGATGCGGACGGGACGGATGAGGACGGGACGGATGCGCCCTGTTTCGGGGCGCGCACACGGAGTCCCACCGCGCTCGCGTCGAGCGTCAGATGCTCCAGGTCGTCCCCGTCGAGCTCGCACGAGACGCGCACGTCGTCGAGTCCGCGCACCTCGATCTCCGACTCGTCGGGGCGGAGCGAGGCTCGCATCCATCGGGTGACGGTGGCGGCATCCCCCGGCCACTCCTGATCTTCCCGCCAGGTCGTCGTCGTCATGCGGCAGCTCCCACCCAGCGTCCCGATCGCACGCGCCAGCCGAGAGTGCCGAGCCGCGCGAGCAGGTAGATGCCGAAGAACGCGACGGCGAGCCAGATGAGGCCGGCCGTGCCGTCGACGCCCGTGGCGGCGATGATCCACAGCGCGGGCAGGAACGGCACCAGGTTCAGACCGCCGGCGATCGCGAGGTACCGCGCGTCGTTCGCGCCCATGAGCACCCCGTCGAGGACGAACACGACGCCGGCGATCGGCTGGGCGATCGCGAGGACGAGCAGCGCCGGCTGCACGAGGGCTGCGATCTCCGCGGAGCCCGTGAACACGATGCCGAGCACGCCCGACAGGGCGGCGATCAAACCCCCGACGATCACGCCGAACCAGGCGCCCCAGGCGACGGTGCGGGCCAGCACGCGGTGCACCTGCTGTTCGTCGCCGGCTCCCAGCTCCTTGCCGATGAGCGCCTGCGCCGCGATCGCGAGTGCGTCGAGCGCGAAGGCCGCGGCCGAGAAGATCGTGAACACGATCTGCCATCCCGCAAGCTCCTCGGTGCCGATGCCGGTGGCGACCCCGACGGTCGCGAGCAGGGCCACACGCAGGCTCACGGTGCGCAGGAAGAGCCATCCACCCGAGGTCGCGGTGCTGCGGATCCCGGCCCGCTGGGCACGCAGCGATGCGCTGTGGCGGGTGGCCAGGCGGCGGACCACCAGCACGTAGGCGGCGACCATGCCCCACTGGGCGGTCACGGTGCCGGCGGCGGAACCCGCGATGCCCCAGCCGAATCCGTAGATGAACAGCCAGTTGAGCAGGGCGTTGACGCCGAAGCCGAGCCCCGCGATCCACAGCGGCGTCATGGTGTCCTGCATGCCGCGCAGCAGTCCGGTCGCCGCGAAGACGATGAGCATCGCCGGCAGTCCCCACATCGAGATGACCAGATACTCGTTCGCCTGCGCGGCCACGGCGTCGCTCGCACCGAACAACGACACGAGCCACGGCGACGAGACGGCGCCGACCACGGCGAGCACGGCGCCGAGCCCCAGCGCCAGCCACATCCCGTTGACGCCGACGGACACGGCCTCGCCCGGCTGCCCCGCACCGAAACGACGGGCGACCGCCGGAGTGGTCGAGTAGGCGAGGAAGACCATGAGCCCGACGATGGTCTGCAGCACGGCGCCGGCGATGCCGAGCCCGGCGAGCGGCGTCGTGCCGAGGTGCCCGACCAGCGCCGCATCCACGATCAGGAACGCGGGTTCTGCGATGAGCGCGCCGAGTGCGGGGACGGCGAGGCGCAGGATCTCTCGGTTGAGGGAGGCGCGCGCGATCATCCTCCGAGCCTATGACCTCGTGCCGACCTCGCCGCTCCGTCTGCCGGGTGCCGGAGCCTGCGACGGGTGCCGGACGTGGGGATCGGGGGCCCGTCGTAGTGTGGAGGGGAACTCGATGCCACGGAGGTGCATCATGACCGATCCCAGGGAAGCGGCGGCACGATACCTGGCCGCGCAGCAGCAGGATCAGAACGCGGACGGCGACGAGGAGTCGGGGACACCGCCCGGGATCGCCGCGGCCGTCGATCGCGCCGCCTTCATCGAGACGGCCATCCAGGTGGCGATCCGCCGCGGCGAGTTCGACGATCTGCCCGGTGCCGGCAAGCCCCTCGAGGGCCTCGGCACCCACCACGACCCGGACTGGTGGATCCGCCGCAAGATCGAGACCGAGAACCTGACCGGTCTCGGACCACCCGCCATCTTGCTGCGCACCGAGGACCAGGAGCTGAACGATCAGCTCGACCTGCTCGGCCGGGAGTCGGATGTGCGGGATGTGCTTGACGACTTCAACCGCCGTGTGCGGGAGGCGCGACGTCAGCTCCAGGGCGGCCCTCCCGTGGTGACCGAGCCGCGCGACGTCGACGTCGAGGTCGCCGCGTGGGCGGAGCGCCGAGCCGCGCGGCCGATCGCCCCGCCGGTCGAGCAGCAGCGGCGACGGCGCTTCGGGATACGTCGCCGGGGCTGACCGGTACCCGGAGCCGTGCGATCCGCCGCGATCCTCCCCGAGTGGGGGAGGCGGGTCATAGGCTGGAGCGCATGACTGACGTTCTTCCCGTGGGCCTCGCCCTTGATGAGTTCAGCTCCGACATCCGCCCGCAGGACGACCTCTATCGCCACGTGAACGGCGCCTGGCTCGCCCGCACCGAGATCCCCGGCGACAAGGCGCGGTGGGGCTCGTTCCACCTTCTCGCCGAGCAGGCCGAGAAGGATGTGCGCACGATCATCGAGGAATCGCAGGATGCCGCGGAGGGCACGCTCGCCCGCAAGATCGGCGATCTGTTCGCGAGTTTCATGGACACCGAGCGCATCGATGCCGCCGGGGTCACACCGCTGGCCGAGACCCTCGCCGAGATCGACGCGATCGACGGCATCCCGGCATTCCTGCGCACCGTCGGCACCTACGACCGCGACGGCCGTGCCGCCGTCATCGGGCTCTACGTCGACGGAGACCCCGGCGACCCCGAGCGCTACCTGCCGGTGCTCGTGCAGGCCGGCCTGTCCCTGCCGGACGAGAGCTACTTCCGCCTCGACACGTTCGCCGACACCCGGGCGGCGTACCGCGCGCACCTCGAGCGTCTGCTCGGACTGGCCGGCATCGCGGGCGCCGCGGCGAACGCCGACCGGGCGATCACGCTCGAGACCGAGCTCGCGGGACACCATTGGGACAACGTGCGCAGCCGCGACGCGGTGGCCACCTACAACCTCAAGAAGTGGGACGAGCTGCAGGCGCTCGCGGGCGTCGACCTGACTCCGTGGCGCGAGGCGGTCTCGCCGTCGAACCCCGCGGCCTTCGACGAGGTCGTCGTCTCGCAGCCCAGCTTCTTCGAGGGCCTCGGCTCACTGCTGACTCCCGAGCGTCTGGACGACTGGAAGGCGTGGCTGCGGGCCAAGGCCGTGCACGCGGCGGCCCCGTACCTGACCGACGACCTCGTGCAGGAGAACTTCTCGTTCTACGGCACCGAGCTCACCGGCGTCCCGACGATCCGTGAGCGCTGGAAGCGGGGTGTCTCGCTCACCGAGGGCGCGCTGGGCGAGGCGATCGGCAAGGTCTACGTCGAGCGGCACTACCCGCCGACGGCGAAGGCCGCGATGGACGAGCTGGTCGCGAACCTCATCGAGGCCTACCGGCAGAGCATCACCGAGCTCGAGTGGATGACGGCCGAGACGCGCGAGCGCGCTCTCGCGAAGCTCGATTCCTTCACGCCGAAGATCGGGCACCCCGAGGTGTGGCGCGACTACTCGAGCCTCGAGATCGATCGGGCCGACCTGTTCGGCAACGTGCGCCGTGCGTCGATCTTCGAGCATGACCGCAACGTCGACAAGGTGGGCAAGCCCATCGACCGCACCGAGTGGCACATGCCCCCGCAGATGGTCAACGCCTACTACAACCCGTCGATGAACGAGATCGTGTTCCCCGCGGCGATCCTGCAGTACCCCTTCTTCGACGCCGGTCGGGATGCCGCCGCCAACTACGGCGGCATCGGCGCGGTCATCGGCCACGAGATCGGTCACGGCTTCGACGACCAGGGCAGCCGCTACGACGGCGACGGCCGGCTGCAGGACTGGTGGACGGACGCCGACCGCTCGGCGTTCGAGGAGCGCACGAAGGCGCTCATCGCGCAGTATGACGCGCTGGTGCCCGAGGGTCTCGACGCCGAGCACCATGTGAACGGCGCTCTCACGATCGGTGAGAACATCGGCGACCTCGGGGGACTGGGCATCGCGCTCAAGGCCTACGAGCTGTCGCTGAACGGCGCCGAGGCGCCCGTGATCGACGGCTATACGGGCGTGCAGCGGCTGCTGCTGTCGTGGGCGCAGGTGTGGCAGCAGAAGAGCCGGGACGCCGAGACGCTGCGGCTGCTGACGATCGACCCGCACTCGCCGAACGAGTTCCGCTGCAACCAGATCGTGCGCAACATCGGCGCCTTCTACGAGGCGTTCGGCGTGAGCGAGACCGATGCGCTCTGGCTGCCGGAGGCATCGCGAGTGACCATCTGGTGACCAATCGTCCGACTCTGTGAAGCATCCCCCGGCGGTGGGGTTACGATAGCCCTGCCGCCGGGGAGAGTCTCCCCTCGGTATCCCGCACATCCACCCCCCTTAAGGATCAGCGTGGGCGCTCTCGAGCCTGGTGAAGGGTTCCGCAACTCCTCGGCCCCCGAGTCCCTCGGAGGTGCCCAGGAGGCCTCGGGCACGGGTCGCCGGTCGCAGCGAACCAGTCGGCGGCTCCCTCGACGCGCCGCCGCCGGACGCCGCTCGTTCACCGCGACGCTCCGCTCGCTGGAGGGCCTGGTCGATTCCGGTGCGCAGGTCTCCGTGCACGTCGTCGACCTCGACAACCACGTGCACGTGCTCGCCGGCGACGACCATGTGACGATGCCCGTCGCAGGCCTCGGCGTGGTCCCCTTGCTCATCGAGGTCGCCGCAGGGTTCCAGAGCGGGGCGCTCGACCCGTTCGAGATCGTCGAGCGCGAGAGCGTCGAGGCCGTGGAGACCTCGGGGCTGTGGCGGCATCTGCATGCGCCGGCGCTGCCTCTGGAGGATCTCGCCGTGCTGGCCGCGACCGCCGGCGACCCCATCGCGGTGAACGCCCTGCTGCAGAAGGTCGGACACGACCGGGTCCGCGAACGCATCGAGGCGCTGGGACTGCGCCGCACCGCGCTGCTCGACCGCTTCCGCGACCGCCGTGGTCCCGATGACGCCCCGCAGGTGGCCGTGGGTTCCGCGCGAGAGCTCGCCGGACTCTTCTCGGCCCTCGTGAACTCGCAGGTCGTCGACGCCGCGGTCAGCGCCCAGGTGTCGGAGTGGCTGAGCCTCAACCAGGATCTGAGCCTGGTCGCGGCATCCACGGGCCTCGACCCGTTCGCACACGATCACGATGCGCACGGCCTGCTGTTCGTGAACAAGACCGGCCGCGACCGCGGCGTGCGTGCCGAGGCCGGCGTGCTGGCCGGACCGCGTGCCGGTGTCGCCTACTCGCTCATCGTCTGCTTCGACGATCTCTCGATCACGCACCGTCTGCGCGCGCACGATGCCTTCCGGGTGCTCGGTGTCGAGCTCATGGAGTACACGCACTGACCCTGTCGTCACCTCGCTAACATCGAGGGATGCCCCGACCTGACTGGACCCCGCACCGCCGCGACGACGGCGAGCTGCTCGGGTGGATCCACCCCGCCGGCGACGACTGGGTGGCCGTCGATGTACTCGGGCGCCCCGCATCCGCTCCGACCGAGTGGCTCGATGCCGAGGCGGCGCTGGAGGAGCACGGCATCGCCTGGCTCGCCGATCCGTGGATGCTGGAGGGCGAAGAGGCGCGTCCGCTGCGGGTGCGCATCCTCGAGGTGACTCCCGACGAGGAGGGGGTGCCCGGTCGGATCGTGGTGAAGATCGACGACTTCGGCGACATGACCCGCCCGGCGACCGCGCAGTTCATCCTGTCGTGGCCCATCCCCGATCGGCTGCGCCCGCCACGCGAGGGTGATCCGGACCCGCGCACGATCTCTCGTTGACGGCGGGCTTCGACTCCCGTAGACCGGAGGGCGACCGCATCGGATGAGGAGCACCGTATGGGAATCGTCTTCAGCGACATCGCCGTCTCGGCCGACGGCTACGCGACCGGCCTGAACCAGACCGAGGAGAGGCCGTTCGGCGATGTCGACGACGGCTGGCTGCACAACTGGATGTTCGACGCGTACGAGGAGAACAAGGCGGAGGTCGACGCGATCGTCACCTCGGGCGCGACCATCATGGGTCGCAACATGTTCGGCCCCGTGCGCGGCGAATGGGATCGGGAATGGCGCGGCTGGTGGGGCCCGAACCCGCCGTACCACAACCCGGTCTTCGTGCTCACGCATCACCCGCATGCGCCGATCGAGATGGAGGGCGGGACGACCTTCCATTTCGTGACGGAGGGGATCGAGGTGGCGCTCGAGAGGGCGCGGGCGGTCGCCGACGATCAGGACATCTCGATCGCGGGCGGTGCGCGCACCGTGAACCAGTACCTCGCCGCCGGGCTCCTCGACGAGCTGCGCCTGCACATCACCCCGTGCATCATCGGCGCCGGGGAGCGCGTCTTCGAGGGCGTGCCGCCGCAGCGGCTCGAGCGGGTCTCGGTGCGCGCGACCTCCCTGGTGACCCACATCACCTACCGCCGGCTCTGACCTGTCGCCGGCTCCGACCAGTCGGGTGAAGTCCGTCCTCAGCCCGGGAGCGAGGGATGCTGCTCGGTGGAGCGCTGCTTCGGGATGAAGAGCGAGAGCACCACGGCGATCACGCCGGCCGCGATCGCGAGCCAGAAGCACACCTCGAAGGCGGCGCGCGTGGGAACGGCGACCCCGCCGACGTCGATGCTCATCGCGGCGAGCACGCCGCCCATCACCGCGGAGGCGCTCGAGGTGCCGACCGAGCGGAACAGCGCGTTGAGACCGTTGGAGGCGCCGGTCTCGTTCGCCGGGACCGAGCGCATGATGATCATCGGCATGGCGGCGAACGTGAACCCGATGCCGACGCCGATGAAGATGTTGGCCACGAAGATGTGCCAGACCTCGGAAGACCACAGCAGCACGAAGACGTAGGCGAGCACGATCGCGACGGCGCCGAACGTGAACAGCGGGCGTGGTCCGACCGTGCGCTCGAGCCACCCGGACAGCGGCGAGATCACCATCATCACGAGACCGGCGGGCATGATCACGAGGGAGGCTGCGAGCATGTCGAGCCCGAACCCGGCGCCGCCGACCGTCGGCATCTCGAGCAGCTGCGGGAACGTCACGTTCGAGGCGAACAGCGCGAAGCCCATGCCGATCGCGGCGATGTTCGTGAACAGCACGGCGGGGCGCGCGGCCACGCGCAGGTCGAGCAGGGGATCCTTCGTGCGCAGCTGGTACCAGCCCCACACCAGCAGCACGGCGAGTCCGCCGATGATGCAGACGAGGGTGAGCGGCGAGGTCCATCCCCACTGCGCACCGCGGGAGACGAAGAGCAGGATGCCGGTGAGTCCGATCGCGAGGCCGACGGCGCCGAGCACGTCGAGTCGACCGGGGGAGCGGAGCACGTCCTCGGGGATCACGGTCAGCACGAGCGCGAGGCCGACGACGCCGAGTGCGGCCGCGAGCCAGAACAGCATGTGCCAGTCGGCGTTCTGGGCGAGGAGGGCGGCGACCGGCATCCCGATCGCACCGCCGACGCCCATCGTGGCGCTCATGAGGGCCACAGCGGTGCCGAGCCGTTCGGGCGGCAGCACGTCGCGCATGATCGCGATGCCGAGCGGGACGACCCCCGTCACGGCGCCCTGCAGCGCGCGGCCGACGATCACGCCAATGATCGAGCCGGAGACCGCGGCGATCACGGAGCCGAGGATCAGGATCGCCAGCAGCGCGATCACGACCCGGCGCTTGCCGTACATGTCGCCCAGTCGGCCGGAGATGGGGGTGGCGACCGCGGCGACGAGCAGCGTGATCGTGACGACCCAGGTGGTGTCCTCGCGGGAGGCGTTCAGCAGCTGCGGCAGCTCGGCCTGCAGTGGGACGACGAGCGTGAACATGAACGACGAGCACAGGCCCGCGAAGGCGAGCACGGCGACGATCGCCCACTTGGGTGGGGTGCGGGAGAGGCGCTTCCTGGCTCTGTCATCACTCGCACCCACCGGCTCAGGCTATCGGCGATCGCCCCTGGTCGGCGCGGATCGGGCATGGCTAGCATGTGGTCATGGTCACGAGCAGCGTCGCTCCGGACGATCCCGCCGCCCGCCGCGGCATCTCCCGGCGCACCCAGTCCGACATCTACCGCGCGGGTATCAGCGGCACGAAGCCCGCCGTGCCGGTCGATCCCGCAGGACTGGAAGCGGCGGCCCGCAAGGCGCTGAGCGCAGAGGCCTTCGCGTACATCGCCGGTGGTGCCGGCGCCGAACGCACCATGACGGCCAACCGCCGGGCGTTCGACCATTGGCAGGTGTGGCCGCGGCCGCTGCGCGACGTCTCGACCCGCGACCTCGGCGTGGAGTTCCTCGGGAAGCGGCGGCCGACCCCCCTGCTGCTCGCTCCGCTCGGGGTGATGGAGTTGGCGCATGCGGAGGCCGACCTCGCGGTCGCCCGTGCCGCGGCCTCCCTCGGCGTCCCCTACACGCTGTCTAACCAGGCATCGTTTCCGATGGAGCAGGTGGCGGATGCCGCGCCGCAGGGCTCCCGGCTGTTCCAGCTCTATTGGTCGGCGTCGGACGACCTCAACCGCTCCCTGCTCGCCCGTGCCGAGGCGTCCGGATGCGAGGCGATCGTCGTCACGCTCGACACGCACCTGCTCGGGTGGCGCACCCGCGACCTCGATCTCGCGTACCTGCCCTTCACGCGGGGGATGGGGATCGCGCAGTACACGAGCGACCCGGTGTTCCAGCAGCTGGTGCGGGAGCGTGCGGCTGCCCCGAAGGACGAGGCCCCGGGTGTCAAGGTCACCCCCAAGGCGGTCGCGGCCGCCGTCACGATCGCCCGCAAGGGCGCGGCGCTCACGGGCGGAGGATCCCTGCGCGACAACCTCCGCTCGCCGCTGCCGCGCGCCGCCGTCGAGACCTTCCTCGACGTGTTCTCCACGCCGGCGCTCACCTGGGACGACCTGGCGAAGGCCCGGGAGTGGACGGGCCTGCCGATCATCCTCAAGGGGATCGTGCACCCCGATGACGCGCAGGCCGCCCTGGATGCCGGAATGGACGGCATCTGGATCTCGAACCACGGCGGGCGCCAGATCGATCAGTCGGTGCCGACGCTCGATGTGCTGCCCGAGATCGCCGGGCGCGTCGCCGGTCGGGTTCCGGTCGTCTTCGATTCCGGAGTGCGCGGCGGGGCGGATGCGGCGATCGCTCTCGCGTTGGGAGCCACGGTCGTCGCCCTCGGCCGCCCGTACGCGTACGGCCTCGGCATCGCGGGTGAGACCGGCGTGCGGGAGGTCGTGCGCAACGTGCTCGCCGAACTCGACATCACGCTCGGGCTCGCCGGGCTCACGTCGGTGTCGCAGCTCGATCGCGACGCGCTGCGGGAGCTCTGACCCCCGAGAGGTCCGCATGATTGCATGGGGGCATGAGCGACGACGCCACGATCGAACAGCACCCTGCCGACTCCGCATACCACCGCAGGCTCCCGATCGGCGAAGTGCTCGATGCCTCCGCCATCGCCGACGGACTGCCCTGGGCGTTCGAGACGGTCACCATGCGGCCGTTGGAGCCGATGCTGGTGCCGGAGAAGCCGCGCGGCGGTGAGCGGAACCCCGACGAGTGCGGGCCCTGCGCCCCGAGCGAGTTCACGATCTGGCACGACGAGCACTGGCAGGTGCGCGCCGGCTGGGAGATCGGCGGGCTGCCCTTCATCGGGGCCATCGCGCCTCGGGAGCACTGGCTGCTCGAGAACGCGCCGCACGAGGTGCTTGCGGCGCTGGGGCCGCTGATGCAGCGCGTCTCACAAGCGGTGAAAAGCGTCCCCGGTGTCGCACGCTGCCACTTCGGCCGCTGGAACGACGGCTCCGCGCACCTGCACCTGTGGGCGATGGGCCGCCCCGCCGGCATGATGCAGGGGCGAGGCGCGGTGCTCGCATTCTGGGACGGGATCCTCCCTCCGATCCCGCAGGAGATGGCCGAGGAACACATCCGCATCGTCGCCGACGCCCTCGCCGCGGGTGGCGGAGAGGCGTTCCCGACGCGCTGACATCCCCGTTCCGATTCCTCGAACGGGCCGAGGAGGGGCAGACTGGGTGCGTGCGAACCATCCGTGATCTCGACACCGTTGAACTCATCCTCGACGCGCAGGGCCTGCTCGACTCCATCCGGGGTCCGCAGCGCGTGGTGGATGCCGGCACCCTGCGCGCCCTGCAGCAGTCGGGCAACTACGTCGTCGGCTTCTTCGACGGTGAGGGCGACGAGGAACGCATGGTCGGCGCATCGATCGCCTTCTTCGGCGAGCCCGCCCGCCGTGCGATGCACTCGCACATCACGGCCCTGCTGCCCGAGTACCGCGGGCGCGGCTGGGGGCGCGAGCTCAAGGAGCACCAGCGCCAGTGGGCGTTCTCTCGCGACGTGGGCCGCATCACGTGGGTGTTCGATCCGCTCGTGGCGCGCAACGCGCACTTCTTCTTCACGGTGCTCGGGGCACGCGCCACGGGGTACTCGGTCAACCGCTACGGCATCTTCGGCGGGGGCGACGCGGGCGATGAGAGCGATCGCCTCGACGTCGAGTGGGCACTGGCCGACATCGCCAAGCCCCCGGCCGACGACGCGGTCGTGGAGACGCTGGAGATCCCGGCCGACATCGAGGCGCTGCGCGTCTCCGATCCGGAAGCCGCCCACGAGTGGCGCCTCCGTCTGCGCGCGCAGATGGAGGGTCTGCTCAGCAGCGGCCTGAAGATCGCCGGCTACGACAACGCGCGCGGGTACCTCTTCACCGCGTGAGGAGCGGTCTCACCGCGTGAGGAGCGGTCTCACCGCGTGAGGATCGGCACCGGGTGTTCAGCGCACTCCGCGCATGAGCTTCAGCACGGGCTTCACGCTCAGCAGCAGTCCGATGCCGACGACGATGGCGATCCCGCCGAGGATGGCGAAGAAGGGCACCTCGTCGTCGGGGTTGTAGAACTGGACGAGCCAGCCTGAGATCGCCGTGCCCAGGGCGATCGACAAGAAGAACAGCGCGACCATCTGCGTGCGGAACACGGTCGGTGCGAGCTTGGTCGCGGCCGAGAGACCGACCGGCGAGATGAGCAGCTCCGCCACCGTGAACACGAAGAGGATCCCGACGATCGCGAGCAGCGGCGTGGAGTTCTCCCCTCCACCGGCGAACGGGAGGAAGAGCAGGAACGCCGATCCCATGATGATCGCCGCCAGCGCGAACTTGACCGGTGTTGACGGCTGGCGTGTGCCCAGGCGGGTCCAGATCGCCGCGAAGACGCCGGACAGGATGATGATGAACACCGGGTTGATCGACTGCACCCAGGACACCGGCATCGTCCAGCCGAAGAGATTCCGATCCAGGCGCTGGTCGGAGTAGATCGTCAGCACCGTGAACTGCTGCTGATACAGCGACCAGAACGCGACGCTGGTGATGAAGAGCGGCAGGAACGCCCACACCCGGGAGCGTTCGGTGGCGTCGATGCGGCGGCTGCCGAGGATCACCGAGAAGTAGGCGACCGCGGCGACGATCGTGACGCCGATCACCAGGGCGGCCAGGTTGTCCGGGCGGATCACGCCGGTGAGCACGAGGACGGCGATGAGCACGATCGCGCCGCCGGCGATGAGCCCGACCAGCAGGTAGCGGGACTTCGGGAGCGGGTTCGGCACCTCGCGCGCCGAGGCGGGCAGCGACTTGCGGCCGAACGCGTACTGGATGAGTCCCAGCGTCATCCCGATGGCCGCGAGCCCGAAGCCGTAGTGGAAGCCGAGACTCGACTGCAGGATCCCGGTGAGGATCGGTCCGAGGAACGCGCCGAGGTTGATGCCGAGGTAGAAGAGCGAGAAGCCGGCATCCCGTCGCGGGTCGTCGGCGCTGTAGAGGCTGCCCACGACCGAGGTGGCGTTCGCCTTGAGTCCGCCGGATCCGAGTGCCACGAGCACGAGGCCGACGCCGACGCCGACCGCGCCGGGGAGCAGGGCGAGGGCGAGGTGCCCCGCCACGATCACCATCGCGCTGACGAACAGCACGCGCTCCGCCCCGAACAGGCGGTCGGCCAGCCAGGCTCCGAGGATCGTCGACAGGTAGACCGACCCTCCGTACGCGCCCACGATTCCGCCCGCGATCGCCTTGGGGATGCCGAGGCCGCCTTCGGTCACCTCGAAGTACAGATAGATGAGCAGGATGCCCTGCATGCCGTAGAAGCTGAACCGCTCCCACATCTCCACGCCGAAGATGTGCACCAGTGCCCAGGGCTGTCCGAAGAAGCGGGTGTCCTCGTCGCGGGTCTGCCGGGTTCGTGCGGGAGTGCTCATCCCAGGACGGTACTCCGGCGCGGCCTCCGAGGCCAGGGAGCGCGCGGGAACCACGGATAGAATGAGATGCCCGTGTTCACGGGTTTCCTCCCGCATCCGACCATTGGAGCCGCCATGGCCGAACAGTCCCGCCTCGACAAGGTCATCGCCCTCGCCCGCCACCGCGGGTTCGTGTTCCAAGCGGGTGAGATCTACGGCGGTTCTCGGTCGGCCTGGGACTACGGCCCCCTCGGCACGGAGCTCAAGGAGAACATCCGTCGTCAGTGGTGGCAGACGTTCGTGCGCGGCCGTGGCGACATGGTCGGCCTCGACTCCAGCATCATCCTCCCCAAGCGCGTGTGGGAGGCGTCGGGTCACGTCGCGACGTTCACCGACCCGCTGGTCGAGTGTCTGCAGTGCCACAAGCGCTTCCGTGCCGACAACCTCATCGAGGACTTCGAGGCGCGCAAGGGGCGCAAGGCCGAGAACGGCCTCGCCGACGTGCCCTGCCCGAACTGCGGCACCAAGGGGCAGTACACCGAGCCCAAGGCCTTCTCCGGCCTGGTGAAGACGTACCTCGGCGTCGTCGACGACGAGTCGGGCCTGTACTTCCTGCGCCCCGAGACCGCGCAGGGCATCTTCGTGAACTTCTCGAACGTGCTCACCGCCAGCCGCAAGAAGCCGCCGTTCGGCATCGGCCAGGTCGGCAAGGCGTTCCGCAACGAGATCACCCCCGGGAACTTCATCTTCCGCACCCGCGAGTTCGAGCAGATGGAGATCGAGTTCTTCACGCCGCCGGCGGAGGCGCAGGAGTGGTTCGAGCACTGGGTCGAGGCCTGCTGGAACTGGTTCATCGATCTCGGTATCGACCCGGAGAACATGCGTCAGTTCGACGTGCCGGAAGATGACCGCGCGCACTACTCGGCAGGCACGATCGACGTCGAGTACAAGTTCGGCTTCGCGGGCAAGGAGTGGGGCGAGCTCATGGGCGTCGCCAACCGCACCGACTACGACCTCTCCAGCCACAGCGAAGCGTCCGGCCAGAGCCTGACCTACTTCGACCAGGCCACGGGTGAGCGCTACACCCCGTACGTGATCGAGCCGTCGTTCGGCCTCACGCGCGCCATGATGGCGTTCCTCGTCGACGCGTACCGCGAGGAGCAGGTGCCCAACGCCAAGGGCGGCACCGACGTGCGCACCGTGCTCAAGCTCGACCCGCGCCTCGCTCCGGTCAAGGCCGCGGTGCTGCCGCTGTCGCGCAACGAGAAGCTGTCGCCGCTCGCCCGCGAGGTCGCCGACACGCTCCGCAGCTCCTGGGCCGTCGACTTCGACGACGCCGGCGCGATCGGCCGCCGCTACCGTCGTCAGGACGAGATCGGCACCCCGTTCTGCGTCACGGTCGACTTCGACTCGCTCGACGACCGTGCCGTCACGGTGCGCGACCGCGACACCATGGCGCAGGAGCGCGTCTCGATCGACGAGCTGCACACGTACCTCGCGGAGCGCCTGCGCGGCGCCTGAGATGTCATCGCCGGGGGGAGACGGCACGCGGGACCGGCCGGGCTCCCCGGTGCGGCCGGTCGCCGCGATCGTCATCGGAGCGCTCGCGATCGTCTGGATGATCCTGACGATGCTCGATCTCCGCGAGAACGACGGCATCGCCCCGCTCATCGCGATGTTCGGCGTGCCTGCGCTCGCCGCCGCCGTCATCATCCAGATCGTGATGACGCGCGTGCGGGGCAAGGAGCGGGTGGGCGGTGCCGTGTTCTGGTGGGTACTCGTCGTGCTCCCGCTCGGGACGCTCGCCGCCTTCATCGTGGCGATCCTGCGTGACCCCGACTACTTCATCGGGGATGACGGCCCGTGGATGCTGATCTGGGTGCCGATCTTCATCTGCCTGGCGATACTGCTCGGCGCGCTCGTCTGGTTCTTCTTCGTCTTCCCCGCGGTCATGCTGGTCGAGGTGACCGGCAGGATCCTCCGCGGCGAGGCGAAGCCGACCGCGATCATCCCGTCGCTGGTGCTGCTCGCTCTGGGGGTGCTGTGCGTCGTCGGAGGCCTGTCGATCGACACCGACAGCAGCGGCCGGGCATCGTGGGGCGCGATCATCGCAGCCTTCCTCGGTGTCCCCGGCGGCTACGACGTGGTCTGGCCACCGGGTCTCTGGATCGTCCGGGGCATCATCCTGGCGATCGTGCTGGTGTTCGCGGTCCCCGCGATCTCGCGGCGAATCCGCTCCTGAGGGCCGCGTACAGGCCGGAGGGGGCTCTTGCATTCGGGGAGGGTGGCTGGTAACGTCGCCGCCCGTGGGTACTCTGATCCGATAGATCGGGACGCCGCGTCGAGTCTTCTCCGCGGCGGGTCCTGAGCGAGCACGGCGTCTGACCGTCGTGCTCGAGGTCCGTTTCAGACACGCATCCGAGGATGCACCGTCCCCCGCTGCGCAACCGCGTCGCGGAGAGGAGACCTCATGTTCCCCGTACTCCCTGTCCCCGCCCATCCACCGCTGGCCTATCGGGTCTGCGAACTCCGCGCCGCCACTGTGCGCTTCGCCGATCGAGTCGTTCTCGACCGCGTCGACCTCGTCATCGGCTCCCGGGATCGACTCGCGATCATCGGCGACAACGGTGCCGGCAAGTCCACCCTGCTCGACCTGCTCGCCGGACTGCTCACCCCGACGGCCGGCAACGTCCGAGTCTCGATCCCCGGTGGGGTCGCGCACGCCGCGCAGGCCCCGCGAGTGGCCGATGACGCGACCGTGTCGGAGGCCCTCGACGTGTTCCTCGCCGAGCTGAGGACGCTCGAACGGGCGATCCAAGACGCCTACGAGGGGCTCGCCGAGGGGGACGAGATCCAGCGACCCGTGATCCTCGACCACCTCACCGCGCTGCTCGAGCAGTTCGAAGCGCGCGAGGGCTACGACGTCGACCGACGCGTGGACGCGGCCCTCGGACGACTCGGCCTCGGCGGGCTGGACCGTGAGCGTCCGTTCATCACCCTGTCCGGAGGCGAGCGCGCTCGCGTCGCGCTCGCCGCTGCCCTCTCTTCGAAGGCTGAGCTGCTGCTGCTCGACGAGCCGACGAATGATCTCGACGAGGGTGCCCTCGCCTGGTTGGAGGGGCGGATCCAGGCTCATCGCGGAGCTCTCGTCGTGGTGACGCACGACCGCGCCTTCCTCGAGCGGTTCGCGCGCGACATCGTGCATGTGGAGAGCGGCGCGCTGAGACGTTACGGCGACGGATATCACGGGTACCTGGTTGCGCGTGCGGTCGAACGTCAGCGGATGACGGAACGCCACGAAGCCTGGAAGATCGAGATCGCGCGCCAGGAGAACCTGCTCGCGGCCAACGCGTTCCGCCTCGACGCGATCCCGCGCAAGCTCGAACTCGACGGGTTCGGCCACGGTGCCTTCCGTGCACGCAGTCGCGATCACGGGGCCGTGGGGCGTATCCGGATGGCGAAGGAACGGCTCGCGCGCCTCCATGCCGACCCGTGCCCGCCGGCACCCGAGCCGCTGAGCCTCGTGGTCGACCTGCACGGAGACGCCGTCGACGTGGAGGGGCCGTTGATCGTGCTGGAAGGCATCCGCATCGACGACCCGTCGACGCAGATCGTCGTGCCGCCGTTGTCGCCGGGGACGCGGCTGCTGGTGACCGGAGCCAACGGTGCGGGCAAGACGACGCTGCTGCGGCTCCTCGCGAAGGAACGTCGACCCGATGCCGGTGCGGTGCTCTGGCGCGACGGCCTGCGGGTCTCGTGGCTGCGGCAGGAGGTCTCGCCTCCTGTTCCGGGTACTCTCGCCGAGACGTTCGCACACTCGGCGGGGGTGCACCCCTACGATGCCGCCGAGATCCTGCTGCGCTTCGGCCTCTTCGCCGAGGACGACCTCGCACGAGAGGTGCGTGCGCTCTCGGTGGGGCAGCGCCGCCGTCTCGACCTCGCCGTCGTGCTCGCAGACCCGGGGGACGTGCTGCTCCTCGACGAACCCACGAACCATCTGGCGCCCGAACTCATCGAGCAGCTGGAGGCGGCGATCGAAGCACACCCCGGCGCGGTCGTCACCGTCACCCATGATCGGCACTGGATCGACGCGGCGCGCAGACGCGGCGCACAGACCCTCCACCTCGACCGGGGGGAGCCGGCAGCCGGGTAAGAGGACGCGAATCGGGTACGAGGACGCGAATCGGAGAACGCTATGTATGCTGTCGCCTACGCACGGGGACAGCGACCAGATCGGAAGACGATGACGTTCAAACGACGGAACGCAGGCACGGAGTCCCGGGGGCGTCGCTGGAGGGCGGGGCTGGCGCTGAGTGTGGCGGCTGCCCTCCTCGGCGGCGTTCTCGGAGTGGGCGCATCCTTCGTGACCGCCGCTCCGGCGCAGGCCGCGGTTCCCGCATTCGAGTGCACGAGTTCCACGTATGTCGTCACGGCGGACGGTGCGATCTCCCGAGTGGATCCGACGACCGGCGCTGCCACCGCCAACGGTCAGTTCACGGTTCCGGCCGGTGACACGGTCAATGCGCTCGCATTGGACGAGGGCGGAGGGCGCTACATCTGGGGGTATGACCGCACCGCGGGTCAGGTGCTGAGGTTCGATTCGACCACGGAAGCCACGGACGCCTACCCGGGGTTGCCGAACACCTCCGGCGTCGTGGCGGGCGCGATCAACCCGGACACGGGGATCTATTACTTCGCGACCTCGGGTGTCATCTGGACCCTGTACGCGTTCGATACCAGCACCAACACCCTCATCGGTCAGGTCGCGACCATCTCCGGTCTCTCCGCCAACGGTGACATGGCATTCGACTCCGTCGGGAACCTGTACGCCGTCTCCAATGCCGATGCGACCGCAGCGGGCGTCTTCGCGCGCGTGCCCGGTCCCATCCCTGCGGTCGCCGGCACGGCGGCCCTGTCTGCCGAGGTCATCACCACGACCCCTCCCAACCTGGGGCAGTACCACTCGGTCGCCGTCGTGTCTGACGGCTCTATCGCGATCGGTGCCGGCTCCACGATCACCCGAGTCCGCCCGGAGAACGGTGCCACTCTCTCGCAGTCGAACACCGGCATCGGCTTCGTGGACGTCGCGAGCTGTGCGTACCCCAATCTGGTGTACGCGCAGAAGGTCCTCCCGAACGGGCGGTATCTGCCGACGGATCAGTTCCGGCTCGACGTCACCTCGCCGATTCTGCCGAGAGAGTACATCGGGATCACCGAGGGGACGGAGCCCGGTCGGCAGGACCTGCCGGGGGAGACCGCCGGGCCGGTGCTCGGACTCGACAGTGCGACGTTCACTCTGACCGAGGGGGCAGTCGGAACGACGGACTTCGCGAACTACGAGACGTCGTGGACATGCACGAACAACACCGACGGCGCCGTGTTGTCCTCCGGAACCGGGCGGGTCGCCGACGTCACGCTCCCTACGGGTTCGAACGCTGCAGACGTTCGCTGCGATTTCGTGAACCTCGCACTTCTTCCGGCGCTCACGCTCGTCAAGCGGGTCGTCGACGTGCTCGACGTGAATGGGAACGGCTACAACGACCTGGGCGACCAGATTCTCTGGGCGTTCGATCTCCACAACACGGGCAACACCGATCTCAGCGACCTCACGGTCGCCGACGACGTCCTCGGCGCCGCGGGTATCGGAGTCACCTGCGATCCCGACTCGCTCACGCCCGATGGGCGCGTCACGTGTGAGGCGGACGCGCGCTACACGATCACCCAGGCGGACGTGGACAACGGTCAAGTTCTCAACACCGCCACCGCGACAGGTACTCCGCCCACTCAGCCGCCGGTGACGACGCCTCCGTCGTCGACGACGACCCCTGTCGGCGACTACACGGTGACGAAGACATCCGACCCGTCTTCGGGTTCCGTCGTCGCGATCGGCGACGAGATCACCTACACCGTCACCGTCGAGCACGTCGGAACCGCCGACGTCCCCGGTGCGAACTTCCTGGACGATCTGTCCGATGTGCTGGATGATGCCACCTTCAACGGCGACGCCACGGCTTCGGGAGGAACGGTCGACTTCGACGCGGCCAGCGGCGAGTTGACCTGGCTCGGCGATCTGGTCAGTGGGGACACGATCACGATCACCTACTCGGTGACGGTGACGAACGACGGCAACTCCACCCTGGCGAACGTCGTGACCAGCCCCGGGTGCACGGAATCCTGCACGACGGAGAACCCCGTCGGCGACTACTCGGTCTCGAAGTCCTCTGATCCGGTTTCGGGGACGAGTGTCGCGGTCGGCGATCGCATCGCCTACACGATCACGGTCGGACAACTCGGGAGCGCGGCCGTCACGGGCGCCCTCTCCGATGACCTCTCCCGAGTCCTCGACGATGCGACGTTCAACGGCGATGCCACGGCATCTTCCGGACTGCTTTCCTTCGACCCCGAGACCGAGGCGTTGAGCTGGTCCGGGAACCTGGCTGTCGGCGAAGTCGTCACGATCACTTACTCGGTGACGGTGACCGGAGAGGGCGACGGGGTCCTCGACAACGCCGTCACCAGCGACAAGTGCGAAGACTCCTGCGTCACGACGCACACGATCGGCGGGTTCGTGTTCGCCAAGGTCGCGGATCCGGTCTCGGGGGAGACCGTCCGCACCGGCCAGAGGATCACCTACACCGTCACCGTCACCCAGACCGGTGTCGGCCCGGTCACTGGGGCCGACGTCACGGATGACCTCTCCGGTGTGCTCGACGATGCGACATGGAACGACACGGCGGTCGCGAGTTCCGGCACGGTCGCGCGCTCGGGGAACTCTCTTGTCTGGAGCGGTGACCTCGCCAGAGGTCAGGTGGTCTCCATCACCTACTCCGTCACTGTGAAGGAAGGTGGCGACCGTGCGCTCCGGAACGTCGTGACCACGACCGATCCTCTCGGTGCCTGCGATCCTTCCGCGGCCTGCTTCACACAGCACTTCGTCCCGCCTCCGCCGGGACTTGCGGCCACCGGTGGGACGATCGCGTGGACGGCCGCCGGGTTCGGAGCTCTGGCGCTGATGGTGGGTGCAGGGATGATGCTTGCTGCGCAGCGCCGACGGTTCATCCGCCTGGACTGAGGTCGTCTGGCTCCACGTATGCGCGTGGCGGGAACATGTCTGTCATGATCCCGCCACCGCGCGCGCATACCTCTCGGAGAGCAGCTGCAGGCGGGGGATCAGCTCGGGCGGGCTCTCGACCGTGAAGTCCATCATCAGCATCCCGATGTACGCGGCGACGGTGTCGAGGCTGTCCGCGCCCGTGACCAGGATGCAGTGCTGGTCGTCGACCGGCTCGACCACCCCGACCGCAGCGTGGATCCGGTCGAGCACGGCCGCAGCAGGCGCATCGATGCGCAGCCGGGCGTGCACGATCCAGCCGCTCACCGCGATGGTCCTCATCGCGAAGGCCGTGTAGTCGCCGCCCGGGAGCGGCTGCGGGTCGAAGCGGCGATGCGTCGGCATCCGCAGCTCCATCCAGTCGACCCGGTACGTGCCCCACTCCGCGGTCTGCGGGTCGCGCGCCACGAGGTACCAGCGCCGCACCCAGGTGAGCAGTCGGTACGGCTCGACCAGCACGGGCGCGCCCTCGTAGTCGAAGCGCAGCCACTCCTCGTTGCGGATCGCCCCCGCGATGGCCTGCAGCGATGCGGCGTCGACCTCGGGATCGGGGGCGTCGGTGTCGTTGTTCTCCGGCGCCCGGTCGACGCTCGATCGGAGCGCGTCGACCGTGGGGCGCAAGTGCGACGGCAGCACCTGTTCGAGCTTGGCCAGTGCTCTGGCCCCCGACTCCGCGATCCCGGCGATGCCGGCCGCGGCGCGGAGCCCGACCGTGACCGCCACGGCTTCCTCATCGTCGAGCAGCAGTGGCGGGAGCCTGCCACCGGCGCCGAGACGATATCCACCGACCGAGCCTCTCGTGGCGTCGACCGGGTAGCCGAGGTCGCGCAGTCGCTCGACGTCGTGCCGCACGGTGCGGGATGAGACGCCGAGCCTCGAGGCGAGCTCTGTTCCGGAGCGCTCGGGACCGGTCTGCAGCAGGGCCAGCAGCGCGAGCAGTCGAGCGGTCGGATCGGCCATCGGAACTCCTCGAAAGTCATGCATCCATTAGGAACGAATCCAACCTAATGCCCTCATACCTTCGAGATATGGAAAACACGACGCTCACCTTCAGCCCCTTCGCCGTCTCGGTCTCCGCCGCCGAGGTCGCCGATCTCCAGGATCGCCTCGCCCGCACCCGCCTTCCGCAGCCGTCGCCGACGGATGACTGGGATGCCGGCACCCCCAACTCCTACCTGCGCGAGGCAGTCGCCGCCTGGCGCGACTTCGACTGGGCAGCCGCCCAGGAGCGGATCAACGCCGTCCCGCACTTCACCACCGAGGTCGACGGCCAGACGATCCACTTCATCCACGTGCGCTCCGCTCACGAGGGCGCGACGCCGCTGCTGCTCGCCCACACCTATCCCGGCTCCTCCGTCGACTACCTCGATGTGATCGACCGGCTCGTCGACCCGGTGGCCCACGGCGGCCGTGCCGAAGACGCGTTCGACGTCGTGATCCCGGATGCGCCGGGCTACGGCTTCTCGCAACCCCTGGCTTCGGCCGGGTGGACGACCGCTCGGGTCGCGGAGGCGTACGACCGCCTCATGCGCGGCCTCGGCTACGACAGCTACGGCATCCACGGCTCGGACAACGGTGCCATGGTCGCCCGCGAGCTCGGACTGCGGAACCCGGAGGGCTTCCTCGGGCTCCACGTGCTGCAGCTGTTCTCGTTCCCCTCCGGCGACCCCGCCGAGTTCGAGAAGCTCGAACCCGCGGACTACGCCGGCCTCGAGCACATGCAGTGGTTCCAGTCGGTCGGCGGGTACAACACGATGAACGCCTCGCGCCCGCAGACCGTGTCCGTCGGGATCAGCGACTCCCCGGTCGGGCTGCTCGCCTACAGCGAGCTGTTCAACTCGTTCGGCAACGGCACCTCTCTGGTGCCACTGGAGAAGATCCTGCTCGAGGTCAGCGTGAACTGGTTCGCGAACGCGGCGTCGGGAATGAGCCGCAGCTATCTGGAGAACGCCAGGGCCGATGCCGCCGCCGAAGGGGCGGAGAATGCCGCGCCGCCGGTCAACGCCGCGCGGACCGGGGTCGCGGTCTTCGCCGACGACTTCCAGACGATCCGGGTCTTCGCCGAGCGCGACAACTCGAACATCGTGCACTGGAGCCGCTTCGACGAGGGCGGGCACTTCGCCGCTCTGGAGCGGCCCGACCTGCTCGCCGACGACATCCGCGCGTTCTTCGCCACCCAGTCTTGACACCTCGCCCTGGTTCTTCATCCAGACCCACCCGTGCGACCGTCGCGCGGGTGGGTCTAGCATGACGGCATGTTCGAGTCGTGGAGCGAGTTCAACGTCGCGATGGCGGGAGCGACGGCCGCGCTCGCCGGACTCGTGATCGTCGCCGCGAGCGTGAACATCGCCGAGATCGTCAAATCGCGCACTCTGACCGCGCGGCTCCTCGCCGGGATCGCCGCACTGCTCCTGGCCCTCGCGGTGTCGGCGCTGGGACTGATCCCCGGCATCGACGGCCCCTGGTTCGGCGCTGCGGCCGTCGCCGCGACGTTGCTGGCCGCGGTGTTCCAGGTGCATGCGACGCGACTCATCGCGACCGACCCGAGCCCCGAGGACCGTGCCCGACCGCTCAAGTACCTGGTCGGCTTCCTGCCGATCTTCGCCTACCTCGCCGCGGGTGTGCTGGTGGGGATCGGGCATCCGGCCGGGCTCTACCTCGCGGCGGCGGGCTGCCTGCTCGCGATCGTCTCGGCCGTGGTGGTGTCGTGGGTCGCGCTCGTCGAGGTCTTGCGCTGAGCGTGTGCTCGCGGAGACGGGAGTCGCGCGTCAGCCCGTGACGGTGAGCTGCACCTCGGGGGTGCCGCCCGCCTCGACCCAGGCCAGCGAGCGCTCGAGGATGCCGCGCAGCACGTCGAGGTCGATCTGATCGAGGTCCTTGATGTAGAGGCAGCCGACGCCGGTGGTGTGCGGGCCGAGCTTCGCCAGGGCCTCGGTGTGCTCGGCGACGCCGTCGAACAGATAGATCGTGGTCGCGGCCTTGCGCGGTGCGAAGCCGAGCAGCCCGCTGTCGCCCTCGGTGCCGGTGGGGTAGCGGTAGTGGCACGAGCCGAACCCGATGATCGTGCCCCACGTCTGCGGCTCGCGTCCGGTGATCTCCTGCATGAGCGCGGTCAGGGTCTCGGCATCCCGGCGCCGGATGGCGGGGGAGGAGCGGGCGATGAGCCCCGCGACGTCGTCCCCTGTCGGCTTCACTTCGGGGCCTTCGCCGCGGCCTTCATGGCCTTCTTGTGCTCGCGCACCTTCGTGAGCGAATCGGGCGAGACGATGTCGGCGACGCTGCGATACGAGCCGTCGTCACCGTACGGAGCGGATGCTTCGCGCCAGCCCTCTCCCGTGAAGCCGTACTGCTTGCCGAGGAGCGCGAGGAAGATCTTCGCCTTCTGCTCGCCGAACCCGGGGAGGGCCTTCAGCCGCTTCAGCACCTCGGGCCCCGAGGGGGCGCCCTGGGTCCACAGGGCCGCGGCGTCGCCGCCCCAGTCGTCGACGAGGGTCTGACACAGCGTCTGCACGCGCGTCGCCATGGACCCGGGGAACCGGTGCACGGCCGGAGTCTGTTTGAAGGCCTCGAGGAACTCGTCAGGGTCCATGCCAGCGATCGCCGTGGCATCCGTCGCTCCGGTGCGCTGCTCGATCTTGAGAGGACCGGCGAACGCGGTCTCCATCGGAACCTGCTGGTCGAGGAGCATCCCCACCAGCAGGGCCAGCGGGTTGTCGGTCAGCAGCTCGTCGGCGGCGGTGTCTCCGGTGATGTGAAGGGCCATGCCTCCAGTGTGCCACTGGGGAGGCAGAGCAACAGGTCATCAAACGGTTCATCTCGCGCTAATGCTAGTTCTCGGCCATTTAAGCAAAGTAAATGCTACTCTACTGGCAGTAGTGAGAGGGGTATTGTGGCGTATAACATCACGCGGCAGAGGGGCACGTTCGGTGAGCACCTGCGGGCTTGGCGCATGGTCCAGGGATTGACTGCTCAGCAGGTCTGCGAACGGGCGGAGATCTCGCTCACGACCCTGCGCAATCTCGAGCGGGGCGACGGGGGTGTTCGTCTCGAAGCGGTGCTGCAAGTGGCCAGGGCGTTGGGTGTCCTCGATTCTCTGGTGGAGAGCGTCGACCCGTTGCGCACCGACCTCGGGCGCGCACGCGCCGATCTCATCCATCGAAAGCGTGTGCGATGACCGACGTCGTCGTGCGCGTGAGTCGTCGAGGCGAAACGATCGTGGCCGGCACCGCGCACTTCACCCGGGAACGCCGGACCGTCACGACCACATTCACCTATGACACGGCCTACCTCGCCGCTGCGGGCAACCTGCCGATCGACCCGGCTCTGCCGCTCTTCTCCGGGAACCAGTACCTCCCTCGCCTTCCCGGCGCATTCGGTGATAGTGCGCCGGATCGGTGGGGGCGGAACCTCCTCGTCCGGAGGGAGCGGCAGCTCGCGACCGAGGAGAGGCGAACGGTGCGCTCTTTCGACGACGTCGACTTCCTCCTGGGGGTCAACGATGAGACCCGCCAGGGTGGGCTGCGGTACTCCCTTCCCGGCAGTGATGTGATGCTCTCTCCACACACCGATGTGCCTCGACTGGTCGCCCTCCCCGCACTCCTGCGCGCCAGCGACGAGGTCGCCGCCGATGGCGAAGAGGTCGCCGCCTACAAGAGGCTCCTCGCCGCTGGTACGGCTTCCCTCGGTGGCGCACGACCCAAGGCCACCGTGCAACTCGCTGATGGTGCGCTGGGAATCGCGAAGTTCCCCCACCAATCGGATGAGAGAGATGTCATGGCATGGGAATGCGTGTCGCTCGACCTCGCCGAGGTGGCGGGGATCGATGTGCCGCGTCGCCAGCTGGTCAAGGTGGGCGATCGCCACGTGCTGCTGCTCGCGCGGTTCGATCGCTCGGGGACCGTGCCCGGCGCTGAGCGCATCGGGTACACGAGCGCGATGACGATGCTCGAGGAGACGGATGGCGTCTCCCGCGACTACATCGACATCGCGGAGCATCTCGCAGACTTCTCCGCAGCTCTTCGCTCCGATCGGAGGGAGCTCTTCGACCGGGTCGTGCTGAGCATCGCACTGCACAACACAGACGATCATCTTCGCAACCACGGCTTCCTCGAAGTCCCGGGAGGGTGGCGGCTGAGCCCCGTCTTCGACGTCAACCCGAACCCCGATCTCGCTGAGGAACGCGCCACCTCCATCGCCGGAGCGACGAGTGCGAGCGACGAGGCCGCGGGTCTGCACGAGCTCGCCGCAGTCATGGGTATCAAGGATGAAGAGGCGCAGGCGCGCGTGCAACGCGTGGTCGAGGCCGTGGGGGAGTGGAGAGGAGTCGCGATCCGATACGACGTTCCTGACTCGGAGCAGCGGGCGATGGGGGCGGTCATCGACGACCGCGTCGCGCATCTGCGTAGCCGATTCGGCCTGTAGCGCAGGATCCGATCGGCGATCGAGCGGGGATTCCGTTCGGCAGCTACGCGATGGACGGGGCTCTGCCGGCTTCTTCTCCGTCGGCGTCGGCCTCGGGCGCGATGCCGTACAGGGCGGCGAGTGCGGCGGTGAACTCGTCGGCACGGCCGGCAGCGGCGAGCTCGTGCGCCCGCACGGTCGGGGTGTGCAGCAGCACGCCGGAGAGGTGACGCAGAGCCTGTTCGACCTTGCCGTCCTCATCGCCCCGCGCGCGGGCACGGTCGATCTCGCGCTCCAGCAGCTCGAAGATGTGCGAGCGGAAGGCCACGACCGACGGGGTGACGCTCTGGCGTGCGCCGACCACGTGGAAGGTCTCCGCAGCTTCGCGGACGACGGAGCGCGCGGCATCCGTCGCCTGCAGCTCTTCGAGCGGGGCGTGCAGGCGGATGGTCTCGAGGTCGAGCAGGGCCACGCCCTCGAGCGCGGCGACCGCGGGGTCGACGTTGCGCGGCATGCCCAGGTCGACAACGAGCTGGCTGTGCGCACCGACGGGGCAGCCGGCGGCTGCGGGGCCGGTCGGCAGCTGCAGGTGCTCGGGGCCGAGCACGGGCTCCGTGGCCGTCGTGCAGGTGATGAGCAGGCTCGACCGTGCGGCGGTGCGGGCGTACTCGTCGGCGGTGATCGGACGGATGCCGTGCTTCGCGGCGAAGACCTCGGCGCGGCCGGAGGGCGAATACACCGAGATGTTCACGGCGCCGCGTTCGCGGAGCGTGGCGAGGGTGACGGCGGCATAGGCGCCGGTGCCCACCAGCAGCACGCGCTCGGCGGACCAGTCGGCGATGCGGCTGTCGGCCAGCTCGAGCGCGAGACGCACGAGCGAGCGACCGGCACGACCGAGGGCGGTGACGTTCTTGACCTTGCGCTGCGCCTGGCTGGCGCGCTGGAAGAGACGCTCGAGCTCGGGTGAGGTGGTGCCGTCCTTGCGGGCGGACGTGAGAGCGCGGCGCACCTGACCGGCGATCTCGCCCTCACCGGAGACGACGGATTCGAGGCCGGAGGCGACGGAGAAGAGGTGCTCGGCCACGCGGCGCCCGGAGTGCACGGTGTAGGCACCGTCGAGGTCGGCGGCGGGGATGCCGGTCGCGGACTCGACCGCCTCGATCACGGCTTCGACGCCGATGGCGCCGGCGGCGGTGACCGGTTCGTCCATCTCCACGTACGCCTCGAAACGGTTGCACGTCGCCAAGACGACCGCACCCTGCACGCACGGCGTCAGGCCCACGATGGTGGGTGCGACGTCGTCGGGGGTGCGGCTCAGGCGTTCGAGCAATTCGAAGGAGGCGGTCTTGTGACTCGCCGTCACACACAGCAGCACAGATCGATTGTACCGGAGCGGCTGCGGGCGGAGGTTCGCGCGGTCGAACTCGGCGGCTCCATAAGGGTCGGATGGGAGGATGGGGGCATGGCCCTCTCCGACGCCCCGCTCCTGCGCGCCCTCGCCGGCGACCGTCCCGCCCACGCTCCGGTGTGGTTCATGCGGCAGGCCGGGCGGTCCTTGCCCGAGTACCGCGATCTGCGTGTCGGGACGCGGATGCTCGACGCCTGCCTCACCCCCGACCTCGCCGCCGAGATCACCCTGCAGCCGGTGCGCCGCCACGGGGTCGACGCGGCCGTCTTCTTCAGCGACATCGTCATCCCGTTGCGCCTGGCCGGCGTCGAGGTCGAGATCGAGCCCGGTCGCGGCCCGGTCTTCGCGAACCCGGTGCGCACGGCGGCCGACGTCGACCGCATCACCGCGATCGACCCGGACGGCCTGGACGGCACGGCCATCGCCGAGGCCGTTCGGCTCGTCACGGCGGAGCTCGGCGACACCCCGCTGATCGGTTTCGCCGGCGCGCCCTTCACGCTCGCGGCCTATCTCGTCGAGGGCGGCCCCTCCAAGGAGCACCTGCGCGCCAGGGGAATGATGCACGCCGACCCCGAGTCGTGGAACCGTCTCGCGGGCTGGCTCGCCCAAGTCTCGCGCCGATTCCTGGAGACGCAGCGCGACGCCGGAGCATCCGTCGTGCAGCTCTTCGACAGCTGGGCCGGGTCTCTCAGCACCGCCGACTACCGCACATTCGTCGCCCCGCACTCGCACGCGGCGCTTGCGGGAATCGGACTCCCGACCATCCACTTCGGCGTCGGGACCGGACCCTTCCTCGCCGACATGCGCCTCGACGGTGTGGCCGACGGGGTGGGTGTCGATTGGCGGCAGCCGCTCGACGAAGCCGCCGCGATCCTCGGACCCGATGTCACGGTGCAGGGCAACATCGACCCGGCGCTGCTCTCCGCCCCGTGGCCGGTGCTGGAGGCGCACGTGCGCGACGTGCTCGAGCGCGGCCGTGCGGCGCGTGCCCACATCCTGAATCTCGGCCACGGCGTTCCGCCGGAGACCGATCCCGACCAGCTCACCCGCATCGTCGAACTGGCGCACACGGTCTGACGCTCAGGCGCCCCGCGTCCGCCGCAGGCGACGCGTGACCCGCAGGTCGTCGAGGGTGAAGCGGCCGACCGGGAGCGCATCGCGGATGCTCTGGTCGTCGAACGGGCGCGAGGGGCGGATGCCGAGGGGAGCCTCTGGTGCGAACGGCACCGCCTCGCTCACGCCCTCGGCGAGCATCCGCGCCTGGGCCTTCGCGACGAGCGGGACCACCATCGTCCACTCGGTCAGCTGGGCGAGCACCCGGACCATCCACGTCGGCACGGGGAGGAATGCGGGGCGACGTCCGGCGACGCGCGCGATGCGACGGATGGCCTCGCCGAGCGTGACCTCGTCGGCTCCCAGGACCGCGATCGTCGGCTCCGCGATCCGCCCCTCGAGCGCCGCGAGGAGCACGTCGACGGCGTCATCCACCGGCACCGGTCGAGCCGTGCGCTCGCGGTAGCCGACGGTCCAGAACAGCGGCAGGGTCCGGACCGCCTTGGTCACGTGGTCGACCATGTGGTCGCCGGGACCGTAGATCATGCCCGACTTGAGGATCGTGTGCGCGATACCGGAGGCGCGGACGATCTCCTCCGCCTCCCACTTCGACTCGTGATAGCCGGACCCGCAGTCGGGGCGCGCCCGGAGGAAGCTGACCAACACGATGCGCTGCACCCCTGCGCGGCGGGCGGCCTCCACCACAGCCTTCGTGCCGTCCACGTGCACCCGGCGGAAGGTCTGCTCGCCGAGCTCCCGGTTGATGCCCGCGCAGTGGGCGACGGCGTCGCAGCCCTCGAAGGCTGCGGTCAATGCGTCGACGTCTGTGATCTCGACGCCGCTGCGCCGGGAGATCACGACCGTGTCGTCGAGACGCTCTGCGAGATTCCTTCCGACGAATCCCGTGCCGCCCGTGATCGCAACCCTCATGGTGCATCTCCTTCGCTCATTAGCTACGCGGCTAAAGACTATCTAGCGAAAGTGCTATATTGCAACCATGGCAGACAGCGCGACCGACATCTTCGCAGCGCTCGCGCATCCGACGCGACGCCAGATTCTCCAGGACCTCAAAGACGGCGAGCTCGCGGCCGGGGAGATCGCCTCGCGGTTCTCCGCGAGCGGCCCGACCATCTCCCGCCACCTGAGCGTGCTCCGCCAGGCAGGCCTCATCAGCGAGCGTCGCGACGCCAACCGCATCCTCTACTCCCTCGTCGGCGAAAGGCTCGCGCTCTCGGTCGGGGACTTCCTCTCGACGGTGTGTCCCGAGCAGATCGTGCTGCGCGAGGTCCGCAAGCGCGGACGCGGCACCGCCGAGCCCGTCGAGGCCTGATCGCCCCCTCGCGCCGTCGAGGCCGGAACCGGCCCGGTGCGAGAATTGAGGGCATGACCACTGAGCCGTCTTCCGCCGAGCCCTCTGTCGCCGAGCCATCCGACCTCGCCGCCCGCGCGGCGGAAAAGCACGTCGTCGTCGTCGGCGGCGGGATCGGCGGACTCGTCGCGGCACGGGAGTGCGCGAAGGTCGGCATGCGCGTCACCCTCCTCGAGGCGACGGACGACCTGGGCGGCGCGATCCGCCGTGTCGAGCTCGGCGGCGTCGTGGTGGATGCCGGGGCCGAGAGCTATGCGACCAGGGGCGGCCTCGTGCGCGCGCTCGTCGAAGAGCTCGATCTGGCCGATCGCATCGTGGTCCCGCAGGGCAGTGGTGCCTGGCTCGCCGGCATCCCGGGCGTCGGTGCCGCGCCTCTGCCGGCGGGTGGCATCCTCGGGATCCCCGCCAATCCGTTCCAGGACGACGTCCGTCGCATCATCGGCTGGTCGGGTGTCTGGCGTGCCTACCTCGATCGCGTGCGTCCGCCGCTCACGATCGGACACCAGCTCAGCCTCGGCAAGCTCGTCGCCTCGCGGATGGGCGCGAAGGTGCGCGACCGCCTCGTCGCGCCCGTGACGACAGGCGTGTACTCGGCATCCCCCGACGACGTCGACATCGACGTCGCCGCCCCCGGGCTCAACGCCGCCCTCACCCGTGTCGGCTCCCTCTCCGGTGCGGTGCAGACCCTCCGCGATGACGCGGCGGCGAAAGCCTCGGAAGCGCGCGCGGCGGCGAAGACGCCCGGTGCGGCCGTCGAGGGGCTCTCCGGAGGCATGAGCACACTCGTCGATGCGCTCGCCGCCGACCTGGTGCGCCTCGGTGCCGAGGTGCGCACGGGCGTGCAGGTGCGCACCGTGCGCAAGACGGGGGCGCACTGGTCCGTCGAGGCGGTGGTCGACGTCCCTGCTGATGTCGCCGTCGACGTCCCTGCTGATGTCGCCGCCGACGTCCCTGCCGATGTCGCCGTCGACGTCCCTGCTGATGTCGCCGCCGACGTCCCTGCAGATTTCTCCGCCGATGTCTCCGCTGAGGCGCTCGTCGCCGAGCTGCACGCAGCCGAGGTCGACACCGCGCCGCCGATCACGGAGGAGATCACCGCCGACGCCGTCATCGTCGCGACCCCCGAGTCCGCGGCGCGGATGCTCCTTGCGGCGGCCGTCCCGGCGCTCGCGAAGACGGAGGCCGCGGCATCGCCCGAGATCGAGATCGTCACGCTCCTCCTCGACGCTCCCGAACTGGCTGCGGCACCGCGCGGCACCGGTGTGCTCACGGTTCCGGGCAGCCACACGGCCAAGGCGCTCACGCACTCGACGGCGAAGTGGACCTGGGTGCGCGATGCCGCGGGGCAGAAGCAGATCGTCCGGGTGTCGTTCGGCGCCCAGGGAGAGCCGGCGGCCACGGCGGACCTGAGCGACGACGCGGCCGCCGATCTCGCGCGGGTCGAGGCCTCGACCCTGCTCGGCGTCGCCCTCGCCCCCGAGTCGGTCCTCGCCTCGCATCGCGGTCGCTTCGTCCAGTCGCAGCCGGCATCGGTCATCGGCTCCGGAGAGCGCCGCACCGCGGCGCGTGCGGCGATCCAGGCGGTGCCGGGGGTGGCCGCGGTCGGCGCCTGGCTCGCGGGCACCGGGCTCGCGCAGGTGATCCCGGATGCGCGTGACGAGGCCGATCGTCTGCGGCGCGCGCTGTTGTGGGACTGAGAGATGTGGGAGTGAGAGGTCGCTCCGTGTCAACCCTCTGACCCATAGATGCCGAAATCGGCATACGGGGTTACGCTGGGTACCTGGTCGCGGGGAGCAGATGCCTGTGGTCGGTCCCAACCGGGCGAATCTGGCCGGACAACCGGAACAAGGTGAGGAGACCCCATGAAGGGGAAGATCGGACTCGTCGTCGGGCTCGGCGTGGGCTACGTCCTCGGCACCCGTGCCGGGCGTGAGCGCTACGAGCAGATCAAGACGCAGTGGCTGAAGGTGTGGCACCTCGATCCCGTGCAGGAGCAGGTCTCCAAGGTCAAGGGCTTCGTCGGCGATAAAGCCGCGGCCGTGCCAGGAGCGCTCTGGACCGGTGTCGTGAAGGTCGCGAAGTCGGTCAGCGGCTCCGGCACTCCCGGTCAGCGACTCGACTCCGCCATCGCCACCGGCCGTGAGGCGGCAGAAGACCTCGCCGAGGCGACCGAAGAGGCCGTCGAGGCCGCGAAGGCGACCGCGTCGTCGTCCTCCTCCGCGTCGAAGTCGGCTGCGTCGAAGTCCTCGGCGTCGAAGGCGACCGCGTCGAAGTCGACCACGTCGAAGCCGGCCGCCAAGAAGCCCGCCACCAAGTCCGCCCCCAAGAAGTCCGGCGCCTGACATGCCCCGCGGATACCGAGATCGTGCCGACGACAGCCTGCTGACCCTCCTCGGGGATCTGCCGGAACTCGTCACGAATCTGGTCAAGGCCGAGATCGACGCCGCGAAGGCGTGGATCTCGCGCACCTCGAAGGATGCCGGCATCGGTTCCGTGTGGTTCCTCGTCGCGCTGTTCTTCCTGTTCTGGGCCGTGCCCGTGATCCTCGTCTTCGCGATCGCCGGCCTCTCCTCGTGGTGGCCCGTGTGGCTCTCGGCGATCGCGGTGTTCGGCATCCTGATCCTGGCCGTCCTGCTGTTCGCACTGCTCGGCATCCTGAAGTTCCGCAAGGTGCTCGCGCGCCAGAACCCGGCGCAGGCCGTCGCCGAGGACATCCGACTCGTGAAGGAGGCCGGCGATGACGAACTCTGAGTCGATGCCGCGCACCGCCGTCCCCGGAGGGATCGTCGATCCCGTCGCCTCGGCCCGCGCGGAGCTCAAGGCCGCCCTCGCGGCGATCGAGGTCAAGGGGAACGTCCCTCGTCGCCTCGAGAAGGCGTCGACGCGTGCGGCGGCGAAGGCGCGGGTGTTCGCCGATCGCAATCCGCTCGGCGCGATCGCTGCTGCCGTCGGCGTCGCCGCGGTCGTGGGAGGCGCGGTCTGGGCGATCGCGCGCGCGATCTCGCGCTGAGCTGAGATCTGACGTCGAGCCGGGATCTCGCGCTGAGTGGGATCTGGCGCCGCGATCCGGAGCCGGGGTGCAGCATTCCAGGATGCCCCTGGCCCGCCCCTGTCGGTGATTAGCGGCTCCTCCGCAAACGAGGCAGACTGGGGTCATGATGTCCGAAGAGCGCGATGAGAACCCGTCCGGCTTCACCCTCTGGGCTGTCTGGCGACGAAACCCCGACGTTCCCGTGACGGAGAACGACTCGACCGAGCTCGAGACGATCGTCTCCTACATCGAGGACTCCGGCGTCACCGTCCGCGGCTTCTACGACGTCTCCGGCCTCAAGGCCGAAGCCGACCTCATGGTCTGGCTGCACGGCGAGACCGCCGAGGAGCTGCAGAAGGCGCTGCGTCGTCTTCGTCGCACCGAGCTGCTGCGCCCCCTCCTCCCGGTGTGGAACGTGATGGGTGTGCATCGCGATGCCGAGTTCAACCGTGCGCACGTGCCGGGCTTCCTCCGCGGCGTCGAGCCCAAGGACTGGCTGTGCCTGTACCCGTTCGTGCGCACGCCGGAGTGGTATCTCGCCCCGGAGGAGGAGCGTCGCAAGATGCTCGCCGATCACGGACGCAAGGGCGCTGCCTTCACGGGCGTGCTCGCCAACACCGTCGCCTCGTTCGCTCTCGGCGACTACGAGTGGCTGCTTCCGCTCGAGGCCGATGAGCTCACCGACCTCGTCGATCTGATGCGCGACCTCCGCTACACCGATGCCCGCCTGTACGTGAAGGAGGAGGTGCCCTTCTACACCGGGCGCAGGCTCCGGTTCGACGAGATCGCGGACGTCCTCCAGTAAGCGCCATGAGCACCCCCATCCGTCTGGGTACCCGTCGCAGCGCGCTCGCGCAGGCGCAGTCGGGCCACGTCGCCACAGCCCTCGAGAAGCTCTCGGGGCGTCCTGTCGAGCTCGTCCCCATCACCAGCGAGGGCGACACCAACCGTGCCTCCCTCTCCGAGATCGGCGGCCAGGGCATCTTCGCCACGCGGCTCCGCGAGGCGCTCTTCGCGGGGGAGTGCGACTTCCTCGTGCACTCTTTGAAGGATCTGCCGACGGCCATCCCCGATGGACTCGTGATCGCGGCGACCCCGAAGCGGGAAGATCCGCGCGACGTGGTCCTGACGCGCGACGGCGTCCCGCTGCACGAACTGCGCACGGGCAGCACGGTCGGCACCGGCTCGCCGCGCCGCATCGCGCAGGTGCACCGGCGCGCGCCGGGCGCCGAAGTCGTCGACATCCGCGGCAACGTCGATTCCCGTCTCGCACGAGTCGTCTCCGGGGAGCTGGATGCCGTGATCCTCGCGGCGGCGGGTCTCTCCCGGCTGGGGGCGGAGTCCCCGCTGCGGCGTGAGGAGCTCGGCCTCGGCGAGTGGCCGACCGCGCCCGGACAGGGCTCTCTCGCCGTCGAGACGCGGGCGGACGCCCCGGAGGAGCTGCTCTCGGCGCTCGCCGGCCTCGACGATGCGCAGACCCGTCTGGCCATCACGGTGGAGCGCGCGATCCTCGAAGGACTGGACGCCGGATGCCAGGCGCCGATGGCCGCGCACGCCGTGGTCGACGGCTCCTCCGTGCGCGTCAGGGCGGTCGTCTATGCGGTCGACGGAGGGCGCCGGATCGGCCTCGACGTCACCGAGGAGCTGAACGGGGAGTATATTCGTCGGAACGGCAGTGGCAATGGAGCGGATGCTGCCGATGGTGCAGACCCGATGCACGCAGCGCGCGAGCTCGGGTTCACTGTTGCCCGTCGGCTGCTCGATCAAGGGGCGGCCGGCCTCGTATCCCGAGAGCAATCCTCATGACCACTTCCGAAATCAAGCAGGACCGACCGCTGGACGGCTGGCGCATTCTGGTGCCCCGTGGCGGGCCGTGGGGCGATGGCGTCGCCGCGAGTCTCCGCGCCCAGGGCGCCGTGCCCGTGGTGGCTCCCCTCATCAACTTCGCTCCGACGACCGACCAGGCGGCGCTCGACGCCGCCCTGGAGGAACTGGCCTCCGGAGCCTTCGACTGGCTCACGATCACGAGCGCGACGACGGTCGACGTGCTCTTCGCGCATCGCGCCGTCGTTCCGCGCGGGACGAAGATCGCCGCCGTGGGTGAGACGACGGCCGCCGCTCTCCAGGCCGTCGGTTACGAGGTCGCTCTGGTCCCCGAGCAGGACAACTCGGCGGAGGGGATGGCGCAGCAGCTGATCGCGCTGGAGACCGAGCCGCGTCGCATCCTGGCTCTGCGCAGCGAGATCGCGAAGCCGGTCCTGAGCAAGCAGCTCTCCAAGGCCGGGCACGATGTCGCGAGCGTCGTCGCCTACCGCACGGTCGGCGTTCCCGTGACGGAACGCATCCGCCGCGACGTCGAGAACGGTCGCATCAACGCGATCCTCATCACCAGCGGGTCGGTCGCCGAGCAGGTGCGGGAGCAGTTCCCGGAGATCCCCGACGAGACGCTGCTCGCCGCGATCGGACCGCGCACCGCGAAGGATGCTCAGCGTGCGGGTCTGCCCGTGTCGGTCGTCGCCGACCGTCAGACCGTCGACGCGCTGATCGACGCGGTCTCGCACTTCACCCTCCCGCACGCGGCCGACGAGTTCGCGCCGTGAGCTTCCCCGAAGTCCGGCTGAGGCGGCTGCGTCAGTCCCGAGCCGTGCGCGATCTCGTGCGCGAGACCTCACTGCAGCCCCGACAGCTCGTGCTGCCCCTGTTCGTCCGCGAAGGCATCGCGGAATCCGTGGAGATCGGGTCGATGCCCGGGGTCGCGCAGCACTCGCTCGACTCGCTGCGCGCCGCAGCCGTCGACGCTGCGGAGGCCGGTGTCGGCGGCGTGATGCTGTTCGGTGTGCCGGCCGTGCGTGATGCTCGTGGATCCGGGGCCGACGATCCCCGGGGCATCCTGAACATCGCCACCGAGGCCCTGGCCTCCGAGGTCGGGGATGCTCTCGTGGTGCAGACCGACCTGTGCCTGGACGAATTCACCGACCACGGCCACTGCGGCGTGCTCGCGGTCGACGGCTCGGTCGACAATGACGCGACGCTCGAACGGTACACCTCGATGGCGCTCGCCCAGGCGCGCGCGGGCTCGCAGCTGCTGGGCCTTTCCGGGATGATGGACGGCCAGGTGGCGGTCATCCGCGCCGCGCTGGATGCCGAGGGCTTCACCGACACGCTTCTGCTCGCCTATGCGGCGAAGTACGCGAGCGCCTTCTACGGACCGTTCCGCGAGGCTGTCGACTCGCAGCTGACGGGCGACCGCCGCACGTATCAGCTGGACCCCGGCAACCGGCGCGAAGGCGTTCTCGAAGCTGTGGTCGACGAAGCCGAGGGCGCGGACATCGTGATGGTGAAGCCGGCTATGGCTTTCCTCGATGTGCTGCGCGAGGTGCGGGATACCGTGCGTATTCCGGTCTGGGCATACCAGGTGTCGGGCGAGTACGCCATGATCGAGGCCGCCGGTGCGAACGGCTGGATCGATCGCCGTGCCGCTGTCCTCGAGTCCCTGCTGTCCATCCGCCGTGCGGGCGCCGACGCGGTGCTGACCTACTGGGCGACCGAGGCCGCCGGCTGGTTGCGCGACTGATCCCTCGGCGATCATTCGCCGCTGTGAGGAGCTTTTCATGACCGATCGCAATGACGACCTGTTCTCCGCCGCTCGCGCGGTGATCCCCGGCGGGGTCAACTCCCCGGTGCGCGCCTACGGTTCGGTCGGTGGGACGCCGCGATTCCTCGCCTCGGCGAAGGGCGCGACCGTGACGGATGCCGCCGGTCGGGAGTATGTCGACCTCGTCGCGTCCTGGGGCCCGGCTCTGCTCGGCCATGCGCACCCGGAGATCGTCGCCGCCGTGCAGGAGGCCGCATCCCGAGGGCTGTCGTTCGGTGCTCCGACCGAGGGCGAGGTCGAGCTCGCCGCGCTCATCGCCGACCGTGTGCGTTTCGGCTCGATCCGTCCGGTCGAGCGTGTGCGTCTGGTCTCGACCGGCACCGAGGCGACCATGACGGCGATCCGTCTCGCGCGCGGGGCCACCGGTCGCGATCTGCTCGTGAAGTTCGCCGGGCACTACCACGGTCACTCGGACGGCCTTCTCGCGGAGGCCGGTTCGGGCGTCGCGACGCTGGCGCTTCCCGGTTCCGCCGGTGTTCCGGCGCCGATCGCCGCACAGACCCTGGTGATCGGCTACAACGACCCGGAGGCGCTGGCCGCCGTGTTCGCCGAGCACGGCGACCGCATCGCCGCCGTGATCGTCGAAGCCTCCGCCGCGAACATGGGTGTCGTCGCCCCGCTCCCCGGCTTCAACCGCCTCATCGCCGAGACCGCACACGCCCATGGCGCCCTCATGATCCTGGACGAGGTGCTCACCGGTTTCCGTGTGCACCCCGCGGGCTTCTGGGGCCTGCAGGCAGCAGCCGGCGAGGACTACTCGCCGGACATCTTCACCTTCGGCAAGGTCGTCGGCGGGGGAATGCCCCTGGCCGCGCTCGGCGGACGCGCAGAGGTCATGGACCTGCTCGCTCCCCTCGGACCGGTGTACCAGGCAGGGACGCTCTCCGGGAACCCGCTGTCGGTCGCGGCGGGTCTCGCGACGCTGCGGCTGGCGACGCCGGAGGTGTACGCGACCGTGGATGCGGCTGCCGCCCGGGTGTCGGCGGCGCTCGATGCCGCGCTCTCCTCCGCAGGCGTCACGCATTCGGTCGCCTCGGCGGGCAGCCTGTTCAGCGCGTCCTTCCGCGCGTCGGCTCCTCAGAACTACGCCGAGGCGCAGGCGCAGGAGTCGTTCCGATATGCCCCGTTCTTCCACTCGCTGCGGGAGCAGGGCGTCGCGCTTCCGCCGAGCGTCTTCGAGGCCTGGTTCCTCACCGCCGCACACGGCGACGCGGAGCTGCAGCAGATCGAGAATGCCCTCCCCGCCGCAGCGGAGGCGGCGGCAGCCGCACGACCGTAGCCGAGGCCCGGTCGTAGACGAGGTCCGGTCGACGTCGCCGGGACTGTGCGCTCAGACGAACATGACGCGGCGCGGCGACGCATCGGAGTAGACGCGACCGAGCGGGCTGGTCCACTCGATGTCGCCTCCAGCCAATTGTCGAGCGCGCCACCGATGCTGGTCGGCGATGTCGGGATGCTTCAGTGCGTGGTGTCCGCGGCAGAAGTGGCTCAGATTGTCGATCGATGTTCGTCCGCCCCGGGCATGATCGTGGTTGTGATCGATCTGACACCGATGGACGGGCGTTCGGCAACCAGGGAATCGACAGTGTTGATCGCGTGCCTGGAGATGTCGACGCATCGCCGCGGTCGGAGCATAGGCGGCGGTGGCGGTCACCATGCCGAGGTCATCGAGGAAGAGGCGCGACCATCCGCCGTTCCGTCCGGCGAGATCGCGGGCGACGTCGGGGTGGAGCGGACCGACGCCGTCGAGCTCCGCCGGCCGGCCGTCGGCTCCGAGCAGGGTCTCGGCCGCGATCGTGACCTGGATGCGGGCCTGGATGCCCTCGAGCCCGGTGCCGTTCGCGGCCGACGGATCGCTGGCGAGAAGCAGGTCACTGAGCAGGTCGGTACGAACCTCATCGATTCCGCGGTCGTCGACGGCAACATGGCCGGCATCGCGCGACGGGTCGGTCGTGTAGGTACCGCTCTCGCCGAAGATGACGTGTGGGTCGAGCGGGGCCTCTCCGAAGCTGACCCCTCCGAATCGTGGATCGTCGTATCGGGGATCGCCGAGGTGGTGGTCGTCGAGGAGAGGATCGTCGCGGAAGACGGCATCCGCGGTCAGATCCTGGAGGAAGACCGGATCATCGCCCGAGTCGAGGTCGTCCGAGGAGAGCATCGGCTCGTGGTCGACAGGGAGGCTCCGGTCGGATCGCGTGGCGATGACCTGCTGCGCGAGTCGGGTCAGGCGGTCGAGGATCGCGTGGGCGAGATGCTCCGGCAGAACCACCTGCAGCAGAGCGAGTCCGTCGTCGAGCGAGCGCACGGTCACCGAGCGCTCACCCCGCGCGCGCCGATGCCGCTCGACGACAGTCTCACTCGCGAGGGAGGACGCGATCTGCCGCACCATCGCGCGGGTTCGCGCGGGGGAGTCGTGCTCGGCCACGACGAGCGCCGCTGCGTCATAGAGCGAGACGGTGTCCGGGGCTGCCCGCCCCTCGCGGACCGCCAGGCGAACGACCATGCCCTCGCGGATGATCTCCCGGACGTGGGCGGCACTGATGGATCCACGGTGGAACGAGTCCCGTACCGCCGGATGCTCGGCTTCGAGGAGGCGGGCGTCGGCGAAGGCGTACTCGATGCTGCCCTTGGACACGCGCCCGGCGGCGGAGTACTCGGCGATCATCGACCGATGGATGGCCTCACGATGCTGCGGAAGTTCGCGCACGTCGTCGTCGAGCACGTGCAGACGATCAGCCAGGAGCGCTGACGCTTCTGCCTCGAGCGCGGCGATCGCCCGCCTCTTCTCGACCCACGCGTCGAGGAGCATCTCGCGCTGCTCGAGGTGGTTCGTGGAGGATGCCATGAATCGAGTATAGTACGTATGTTCGAATATCGAAAGGGGAATCCGGATGACTGGTGCCGACCGACAAGGGATCGTTGCGTTCCTGTGAGCAACTTCCAGACAACTGGCAGGGCGGCGCTGGCAGACTGGGTGGCATGGTGACGTTGCTGCTGGACCAGACGCAACTCGAGGTCGTGCTCTCGCCGATCGAACGTGCCGCCACCTTCCACAGGGACAACCTCCGGATCGCCCGCGACACCATCACCAAGGTCCAGCTGACGGAAGACGCCTGGACCTGGCTCCGCGGCGTGCCGAACCCGGGGACTCACATTCCCGGTGTGCTCGCTGCCGGCAGCTGGAAGGCTGCCGGCAGCCTCGACTTCGTGCTGATCCGCCGACGCCGTCCGAGTGTCGTGATCGACCTCGAAGGCGATGAACAGTACGGTCGCCTCATCCTCACCACGCGGCACGGGCTCGCGCTCACTCAGGCGCTGCGACTCGACGTGTCGTCCGAGCCGGCGAGCGTCGAGGAGATCGTGGCCACCGCGCCGACCCCCGTCTCGAAGGGGAGTCGTCGGCCCGTCATCCGCCCCCGGCCCGCCTGACATCAGACACAGAACGCCCTCCGCGACCCGAAGGTCCGGAGGGCGTTCTCGTCAGCGGAACCGCTCAGCCGTGGTGATTCTGGCCATCGTGATGGTCGTCGCCATCGTGGTGATTCTGGCCATCGTGGTGATTCTCGCCATCGTGATGGTCGTCGCCCGGGTGCTCTTCCTCGGAGGGCTCGCCATCCGTGCCGGTGTCGGCGTCACCGTCGAGGTGCTCATCGCTGTCACGATCGTGGTTCTCACCGTCGGTCGATCCCTCGGGGGCTGTGTCCGCATCGGTCGCGTCGTCGTCGGTCGCGTCCTCGTCGGTCGCGTCCTCGTCGGTCGCGTCCTCGTCGGTCGTCTCGTTGTTCGTCGCCCCGTCCGCGGTACCCACGGCGTCATCGTCGCTCGCAGGCTCGTCGGTGCTCGTTTCGGCGGTACTGGTCTCTTCGGCCGCAGGCTCGTCGGCCGCAGGCTCCTCGGTGCCGGCTTCCTCGATGCCCGTTCCGTCGGAGCTGGTCTCGTCGTTCACGGAGGCGTCGGTGTCGGTTTCGTCGGTACCGACCTCTTCGACGGCGTCATCCGCGGACTCCGATACCGAGACGGTGTCGATGACACCGGTGGATGCGACCGTCCAGTGCGTACCTTCATCCGAGGCGCCTTCGTCCGAGGTGCCTTCGTCCGAGGTGCTTTCGTCCGTGGTGCTTTCGTCCGTGGTGCTTTCGTCCGTGGTGCTTTCGTCTGTGGTGCTTTCGTCCGTGGTGCCGTCTTCCGAGGCGTCTCCCTGCGAGGCGCGGGCGTCCGCACGCAGCGGGTAGTCCCGCGGCTCGTCCTCGTAGTACGCACGCGCGGCTGCGGCGAGCATCGAGCTCACTGCTGCCGATCGGGGGTCGTCCTCGGCATCGGACATGTCGCTCGCCGTGTCGGCATCCTCGTCGGCGGAATCGGGGGCCCCATCAAGCTCGGCGAAGATCTCGACCCCGCTGTGGTCGTCATCGCCTGACGCGGCGTGTGCCGGCGACTCCGCTGCTGAATCCGCGGATGCGGGATCGGCGGCACCGAACGGCGTCGTCGCGGCGGCGGCAGGCGCCGAGGAACCGAACAGGATCTCATCGAAGGACTGGGGCGAAGCCCCCTCCGTCGACGCTGCGTCGGCGGAGGCGTCCTCGGTCTGGGCGTCGTCGCCTTGCTCGTCATCCGACTCGGACGCGTCTGCGTCGACCGCACTCGCCTCGTCGGCCGACGCCTCGGCGCCGTTCGCCTCGTCGGCAGGTGCCTCGTCGGCAACCGACACCGATTCCTCGTCCGTCGAGTCCTCGTCCGTCGAGTCCTCGTTCACCGCACCGGCGGCGGCGGAGGCGAGGTCATCGCCCACGGCCTCGTCGGCAGGAGTGGCGGCGGCCTCGGCAGCCCAGGCGGCGGCCGCCGCGACCGGGATGGCGACCACGGAATCGGCAGGTGCCGGAGGAACGTCCGCATCTGCATCTGCATCGGCGTTTGCGTCAGCGTCGGGGCCGGTCGGAGCCGGTGCGACGAGGGGTGCCGCGACATCGGCGTTCGGCAGGAGCCGGCCTCCGCGCATCAGATCGATGAAGACGTCTTCCAGCGTCGGTCCGCGCTGCACGAGCGTGCTCAGGGCGATCCCGGCGTCGGCGGCGACCGCGCCGACCGTGCCGGCGTCTCCGCCGCGCACGGTCAGTCCGGAGCGCAGCACCTCGATGTCGAAGCCGGCAGCGGACAGGGCCGCCGTCAGTGCACCGCGATCCGCGGCATCCACGATCACGGAGCCGCCCTTCGTGTCGGCGAGCGTCTCGATGCCGCTGGCCAGCACCAGCTTCCCCTTCGAGAGGACGAGCACGTTGTCGGCAACCTGCTCCACCTCGCTGAGGACGTGCGACGACACGAGCACCGTGCGTCCTTCGTCGGCGAGACGACGCATCAGCAGTCGCATCCAGCGGATGCCCTCGGGGTCGAGTCCGTTGGCGGGCTCGTCGAAGACGAGGGCGCCGGGGTCGCCGAGGAGTGCGTGTGCGACGCTGAGCCGCTGGCGCATACCGAGGGAGAAGCCGCCGATCCGCGAGTCGCCCTCGCCCTCGAGGCCGACCAGCGAGAGGACCTCGCTCACGCGGGCCAGCGGGATGCCGTTCGCCTTCGCGGCGATGGTCAGCTGGCGTTCGGCCGTACGGCGGGGGCGGTAGACGGTCTCTTCGAGAACCGCACCGATCGTGCGCAGCGGCTGGCGGAGCTCGGCATAGGCCGTGCCGCCGATCGTCGCGGTTCCGGATGTGGCGCGCACCTGGCCGAGCAGGATGCGCAGCGTGGTGGTCTTGCCGGCTCCGTTCGGGCCGAGGAAGGCGGTGACGGCGCCGGGCTCGACGCGCGCGGAGAAGTCCGAGACAGCGGTCACCTCATTGAAGCGCTTCGTCACGTGCGTGAACTCGAGCACCTGTCCTTCAGGCATCCGTGACCTCTCGTCGCATTTGAACAGTTCCTCCCTATCCTGCCGGAAAAGCCTGTCGGATCCCGCATTTCGCGCGGAATACCGCCCTTGGAGAGGAGGTAGCCTGGCACGCGTGACCGATTCTCAGGCTGCGTCCCGTGTCCTCGTCCGCACCGAAGGGGCGCTCGGGCGACTCACCCTCAACCGTCCGGAGGCGATCAACGCCCTCGATGAGGAGATGATCCAGATCCTCACCGAGACGCTCGACGCCTGGCGCGACGACACCGACGTGCAGATCGTGCTGATCGACGGCGCGGGAGACCGCGGCATGTGCGCCGGTGGTGACGTGCGCGTGCTGCACGCGCAGATCGTCGCAGGACAGGCGGAACGCACGGCGGAGTTCTTCCGGGCCGAGTACGCGTTGAACGCGATGATCGCGGAGTATCCCAAGCCGATCGTCGCCTTCGCCGACGGCATCACGATGGGCGGCGGCATCGGTCTGGCCGGTCACGCGGCGATCCGCATCGTGACGGAGCGCTCGAAGCTCGCCATGCCCGAAACCCGCATCGGCTTCACCCCCGACGTCGGGGGCACCTGGCTGCTCGGGCGGGCGCCCGGCCGCTTCGGCGAGTACTTCGGCCTGACCGGCGCCGCCATGAGCGGAGCGGATGCCGTATACCTCGGCTTCGCCGACCATTTCGTGCCGTCGGACCGTCTGGACGCGCTCAGCGAGGCACTCGCGTTCCGCGCGGACCCCACCGGCCCCAGCGAGATCGTGCTGCTCTTCGACGAGACACCCGAGCCCACGCAGCTGCCGGCGGCGAAGGAATGGATCGACGAGGCGTTCTCGGCGCCGACCGTGAGCGAGATCATCGAGCACCTGCACGCGCGGGGAACCACGGATGCCGCGGCCACCGCCGACCTCCTCGAGGGGCTCGCACCGACCGGCCTCACCGTCACGCTCGACGCCGTGCGCGAGGCGCGCGAGCTGCCGGGACTGCGTGCCGCGCTCGAAGGCGAGTACCGACGGGTGCTGTGGTTCGTCAACGAGCACCCCGACCTGGTCGAGGGCATCCGGGCGCAGCTCGTCGACAAGGATCGCAACCCGAAATGGGACCCGCCGACGCTGGCGGAGCTGTCCGCGGACGCCGGTGCCCCCGCCCGGGCGTACGTGCCGCAGCCGCCGCTGTTCTGAGGCGAGCTGTTCCGGGGTCAAGCGCGGGGCGGGGGAAGTCACCGCTTCGTAAGGAGTATTCCGGGACGGCGGCGACCGGTCTTGCGTAGCGTCGGGGTCATGACGTCTTTCACAGTGAATCTCCTCAAAGCGGAACCGGACATCTACCGCGCACTCGACGCCTTCTCGGACTCCGTCGACGAGGCGTGCGCGGCCAACGGCATCGATGAGAGGTTGAAGGAGCTGACGACCGTGTACACGTCGCAGTTGAACGGATGCGCGTACTGCAACCGCGCGCACTCGGAAGACGCGATCGCCGCCGGTGTGGAAGCCGACACTCTCCTGCAGCTCGCGACCTGGCGGGAGAGCGGGGTGTTCAGCGAACGGGAGCGGGTCGCCCTCGAGACCGCCGAGGCGTTCGTCCACATCCCCTCCGGGGCGCTCCCCGAAGAGCTCGGACGGCGTGCTCTGGCCGTCTTCACCGAGAAGGAGTTCGCCGCGCTCTCGTGGCTGTGCGTGGCCTACAACGCGATCAATCGCGCCATCGTCGTGAGCGGGCTCCGCGTGGCCCCGCAGTCGGCCTGATCCGTCGGAATCGTCTTCTCGTCCTCGGTCTAGTCCTCGGCCTCGTCCGTGTCTTCGGCGGTGGTCGCCGCCTCGGAGTCCGGGCGTGGCTGCCAGATCGTCCGGAACACATCGACGACGTCATCCGGATCGGCACCGACGGCCCCGGCCTCGTCGACGAGCTCGCGGATGCGCCGCATCACGGATGCGGGGAGCACGCCGGCCGACTCGGCGACCCTGGTGCCTGCGGCTGTGCGCGAGATCACGAGACCTTCCCCCTCGAGCATCTTGTAGGCGCGGGCGGCGGTGCCGGGGGCCACCCCGAGATCGCTCGCCGTCTGGCGGACGGTCGGCAGCCGCTCGCCCGCGCCGAGCTGCCCGGAGACGATGAGTCCGCGCAGCTGGCGGTAGATGTCGAGCGCCGGGTTGGCCTCGTCGGCGGGCGACAGCTTCGGATTCGAGCTCACCGTGCGGCCTCCGCGTCTGCCGTGCTCTCGACCGGAGCATCCGAGAGCGGGCCGTACCCCAACTGTGCCGTCACGAGGAGCAGCAGCACGAACGCCGTGATCTCCAGGGCCGGCGCCAGCCAGCCGCCGATGGCGGCGATCTCCCCGTATCGCCAGAAAACCTCATAGGACTCGCTGCCGCCGTCGCTCTGGATGGTCAGCCCGGTGAGGGTGCCGGCCTCGGCGATGAAGCGCCACGCCCCCGCGAGGGCGAGCAGGGCGCCGGAGGTCACGATCCGCGTGACCCCCTTCGCGATGTCGCGGCGTTCGCGCTGCTCGGCGATCACGATCTCGGGGTGGAGGAACGCGCGCGCCGCGTTGGCGTGCAGAGCGGCCGCGGTCACCGCCACGAGGACGGCGGTGCAGATCAGGACGGGGATGCCGTAGGCCCACCCGTAGAACCAGGGGCGGATCGGGTCGATGGACTCGTTCGAGACGCCGATCTCGAGGTAGACGTAGGGGCCGTCGCCGATGCGCGAGGAGGCCATGCCCGCGGCGACCGAGGTGGCGATGAGGGAGAGCAGTGCGGTGACCGCGCCCAGGGAACCGATGCGGGGACTGAAGGTCAGCCAGGTGCGACGGGAGGAGAGGGCCGGGCGCTCCGGTCGGGAGCTGCCCCGTGTGGCGATGAGCACCAGCAGGACGCCGATGCCGATGGACGCCGTGAACACGGGTGCCGCGTACCGCCACCAGGACACGACGCCGTTGAGGTTCAGGGCGTAGCCGGTGATCAGGTTCTCGGCGAGGAAGACGGCGATGACGGCGATCGCGGAGATGCCGAGCATCCGATGCTCGGGCGCGTAGCGGGCGACGATTCCGCCGGTCGCGGTCGCGGGGAGTCGCGCACCGCTCTCCTGGCGTGCACGCCGACGGGGAGAGGCGACGATGCCGACGGCGATGATCGCCGCGAGGATCAGCGAGACCCACGGCATCGAGAGGACGGCGCCCAGCAGCTGTGCGGGATCGCCTGACCAGAGGTCGGGTGCGGGCGGGGAGGCGATGATCGCGGGCATGGGGTGTCCGTTCTGTTTGTATCATAGGTCTATCACAAGTTGTATCAGTGAGTAAACACAACATGGACCGCCGGTTCTGTCCTCCTGTTGTTCGCCCGCGTGCAGAAACCGCTGATCGCACGAGAAACCGGTTCGCTGTCAGCGAAGGTCCACCGTCAGGGGGATACGAATGTCGGTGCTTCGTGGCACTCTGTCTTGTGGCCGGTTGTCGGTCGGCATCCGTCTGCCGAGAAACCCGCCGCTTCATCCTTCCTAGAAAGTCCGCCTGTGCTGGGAAAAATCCTCGTCCGCTATCTCTCTCGATATCGATGGCTCCTGCTCGCCGTGCTGGTCTTCCAGCTCGCCAGCGTGGCAGCGACCCTCTATCTCCCGCGCCTCAACGCCGACATCATCGACAAGGGCGTCGCCCGGGGTGACACCGCCTACATCTGGGGCACCGGCCTGTTCATGCTCGCCGTGTCGCTGGGGCAGATCATCGCCTCGGTCACCGCGACCTACTTCGCGGCACGCGCCGCGATGGGCGCCGGCCGCGACATCCGCGCCGACGTCTTCGGCAAGGTGAGCGGCTTCTCCGAGCGCGAGGTGTCGCAGTTCGGCGCCGGCTCGCTCATCACCCGCAACACCAACGACGTGCAGCAGGTGCAGATGCTCGCCATGATGGGCGCCACCATGCTCGTCACGGCGCCGCTGCTCGCCATCGGCGGCATCATCTTCGCCGTGCAGACCAACGTCGGCCTCAGCTGGCTGATCGCCGTCTCGGTGCCGTTGCTGCTGATCCTCGCCGCGCTCGTGATCGGGCGCATGGTCCCGCTGTTCCGCAGCTACCAGGGCAAGCTCGACAACGTCAACCGCATCATGCGCGAGCAGCTCACCGGCGTCCGCGTCGTGCGGGCGTTCGTGCGCGAGCGCATCGAGGAGGAGCGCTTCCGCGGTGCGAACACCGACATCATGGTGGTCGGCCGCAAGGTCGGCTCGCTGTTCGTCCTGCTGTTCCCGCTGTTCATGCTGATCCTCAACGTGACCGTCGTCTCGGTCATCTGGTTCGGCGGCATCGAGGTCAACAACGGCACCGTGCAGGTCGGCACGCTCTTCGCCTTCATGCAGTACATCGGCCAGATCATGGGCGGCGTCATCATGGCGAGCTTCATGGCGATGATGATCCCGCGCGCCGCGGTCTCGGCCGAGCGCATCGGCGAGGTGCTCGACTCCGAGTCCACGCTGATCCGTCCGGAGGACGGCGTCACCGCGTTCCCGGTCCCCGGATCCGTGGCGCTCGACGACGTCGAGTTCACCTACCCGGGCGCCGACTCCCCGGTGCTCACCGGCATCAGCTTCGCGGCGGAGCCGGGCGAGACGGTCGCGATCGTCGGATCCACCGGATCGGGCAAGACGACCCTGATCTCGCTCATCCCGCGGCTCTTCGACGTCTCGGGTGGTGCCGTGCACGTGGGCGGCACCGATGTGCGCGAGGCCGACGTCGAGTCGCTGTGGGACAGCATCGGCCTGGTGCCGCAGCGTCCGTTCCTCTTCACCGGCACCGTCGCATCGAACCTGCGCTACGGGCGTGAGGAAGCCACGGACGAAGAGCTCTGGAAGGCGCTCGAGATCGCGCAGGGCCGCGACTTCGTCGAGGAGATGCCGGATGGCCTGGAGTCCCGTATCGCCCAGGGTGGCACGAACGTCTCGGGCGGTCAGCGGCAGCGTCTCGCGATCGCGCGTGCGATTGTGCACCAGCCGCAGATCCTCGTGTTCGACGACTCGTTCTCGGCTCTCGACCTGACGACCGATGCGCGATTGCGCCAGGCGTTGTGGCGGGATCTTCCGCATGTGACGAAGATCGTGGTCGCGCAGCGCATCTCCACCATCACGGATGCCGACCGCATCGTCGTCCTCGAGGGCGGCACCATGGTCGGCGTCGGCACGCACGAGGAGCTCCTCGAGACGAGCGACACCTACCGTGAGATCGTCGAGTCGCAGCTGGGGGTGGACGCATGAGCGAGCAGAACAAAGAACAGGCCAAGGTCAAGCGCGGCCGCGGCAAGGCGGCAGCGCCCGTGGCCGAGGTCGAGCTGACCGCCGAGGAGAAGTACGAGGCCGAGCTCGCGGAGCAGGCCCGTCAGAACTCCGGCGACTGGGACAGCGTCGCGCCCGGCAAGGCCGACAACTTCGGGCCGAGCTTCGCGCGCATGATCGGGCTGCTGAAGCCCTCGGCCATCTGGTTCGTGTTCGTGTCGATCCTCGGCGCGATCGGCGTGGTCCTGACGGTCGCGGCGCCCAAGGTGCTCGCGGAGGCGACGAACCTCGTCTACAAGGGGTTCATCTCCATCCAGCTCGGTCAGCCGAACGGCGACTTCCCCGGCTTCCCCGACGGCACGCCGCAGGACGTCGTGGTCGAGGCGCTCCGCGGCGCCGGTCAGGACGACTTCGCGAATCAGGTCGGGGCGCTGGGTGACTTCACGGTCGGCCAGGGCGTCGACTTCGATGCCCTGCGGATGGTCATCGCCGCGGTCCTCGCGATCTATGTGGCCGCGGCCTTCCTGACCTGGATCCAGGGTTACGTCATCAACGTGATCATGGTGCGCACCATGTGGCGCCTGCGCGAGTCGGTCGAGGCGAAGATCAACCGTCTGCCCCTGTCGTACTTCGACAAGGTGCAGCGCGGTGAGCTGATCTCCCGCGTCACGAACGACATCGACAACATCACGCAGACGATGCAGCAGTCGCTCTCCGGAGCGCTGACCTCGGTGCTCACCGTGATCGGCGTGCTCGTCATGATGTTCTCGATCTCGTGGCAGCTCGCCCTCGTCGCCCTCATCACGCTGCCGCTGATGGGTGTGATCTTCGGGATCATCGGACCGCGTTCGCAGAAGGCCTTCGGCACGCAGTGGCGCAAGGTCGGACGGCTGAACGCCCGTGTCGAGGAGGCATTCTCCGGTCACGCGCTGGTCAAGGTCTTCGGACGCGAGAAGGATGCGCTCGACAAGTTCCAGGTCGAGAACGAAGAGCTGTTCCAGGCGAGCTTCAAGGCGCAGTTCCTGTCCGGCATCATCATGCCGGCGATGATGTTCGTCGGAAACCTCAGCTACGTGGGCATCGCGGTGCTCGGCGGTCTGATGGTCGCGAACGGCCAGCTCCGTCTCGGAGACGTGCAGGCGTTCATCCAGTACTCGCAGCAGTTCACGCAGCCGCTGTCCGAGCTGGGTGGCATGGCTGCGGTGGTCCAGTCCGGCACGGCATCCGCCGAGCGGGTGTTCGAGCTGCTCGACGCCGACGAGCAGGAGGCGGACGACGCCGATGCTCCCGAGCTGGTGGAGGGCAAGGGCGTCATCGAGTTCGAGAACGTCGCGTTCTCGTACACGCCGGAGCGTCCGCTGATCAAGGATCTGTCGTTCCGCGTCGAGCCGGGCCAGACCGTCGCGATCGTCGGTCCGACCGGTGCGGGCAAGACGACGCTGGTCAACCTGATCATGCGCTTCTACGAGCTCAGCGGCGGACGGATCATGCTCGACGGCCAGGACATCGCCGGGGTGACCCGCGACGAGCTGCGGTCGCGCACCGGAATGGTGTTGCAGGACCCGTGGCTGTTCGCCGGCAGCATCCGCGAGAACATCCGGTACGGCCGCTCCACGGCGACCGACGAAGAGGTGCTCGCCGCCGCCAAGGCGACGTACGTCGACCGCTTCGTGCACGCCCTCCCCGAGGGCTACGACACGGTGCTCGACGAGGATGCCGCGAACGTGTCGGCGGGTGAGCGTCAGCTCATCACCATCGCCCGCGCGTTCGTCGCCCAGCCCTCGATCCTCATCCTCGATGAGGCCACGTCGGCGGTCGACACCCGCACCGAGCTGCTCCTGCAGCACGCGATGGCCGCGCTCCGCGAAGGACGCACGTCGTTCGTGATCGCGCACCGCCTGTCGACCATCCGCGACGCCGACCTCATCCTGGTGATGGAGCACGGCGACATCGTGGAGAAGGGCACGCACGACGAGCTGATCGCCGCGCAGGGTGCCTACTGGCGCCTGTACCAGTCGCAGTTCGAGCAGGCGGCGACCGACATCGACGCCGAGGATGCGCTCACCGGATCGACGCCCGTCGTTGTCTCGGGCGAGGCCGACGCTTCCGAAGCCGCCTCATCGGAGGCGGCGGCCGCCGTGGCCGGTGCCTCGGTCGGAGCGAACGTCCCGGCCGCGGAGGTCGCCGCGGCTCAGGCACTGCTCGAAGACGGAGCGGACGGCAGCAGCCGTCGCCCCTGATCCGCAACACGCCTGATCCGCATCACACGACGCCCCACCCCGGTCATCCGAGGTGGGGCGTCGTCGTGCTGCGGCCGCGCGCGCATAGCTTTCCAGGGATGCGATACGGCTCCGGCGGATCAGGGACGATCGGCGGTGATGCCGAGCAGCTCGAACGGATGGGTCAGTCGCCACCAGGGACTCGGCCCCTCGATGTCGTCCGCGAGGACGAGCGGCGTCGTCGCGGTGTCGAGGGGGCCGGTGGTGGTGAGCGTGCCGACAGCGCCGTCCTTGTCGCGCTCGTCGCCCAGATCGAAGTCCGCAGCGGCGGTGGCGAGTGCGCCGTTCCACAGCACCACATCGGCGTCGGCCTCGGTGATGATGTCGACGTCGTCGCCCCACAGCGTCGAGACCCGGCCGACGACCGTGCTCTCGGCGACCGCCGGTTCCTGCGTCTGCAGTGCGTCCTCCGCCTCGGCGAACAGCGACCGGGTGAGGGCGAGTCGCTCCTCGTTGCCGTCCTGGTTCAACGCCGTCGCGAAGAGATGCACCGTCGTCTCGCCGATGGTCACGTCCTTCGCGGCGAGCAGGTTCCAGCCGACGAGAGTGCCGGTCTTGACGCCGACCACCCCGGGATCGGCGAGCATCCCGTTCGTGTTCACGACGGTGCCGGCACCGGGGAGGTCGACGGACACCGTGCCGACGATCTCTGCGAACACCGGGTTCTGCATCGCCCGCTCGGCGAGCGCGATGAGAGCTTCCGGGGTGGCGACGTTGCCCTCATCGAAACCGGACGGAGTCACCACGGTGATGCCGGTCAGTCCGCGTTCGCGCAGCCAGACCTCGGCCGCCCTGGCGAACTCGCGGTCGGAACCCCAGATCTCGGCGGCCAGCCGGTCGATGTAGTTGTTGGCCGAGCCCATGAGCGTGCCCTGCAGCAGCTGGTACTCGGTCAGAACCCCGCCGACCGGGACGTCGAGAGCCGACTGGTCGCTGCGACGGTAGTCCCAGTACGCCACGCTGTCGCTGCGGGTGAAGGCGAACTCGGGACCCTGCTCACCCGGAGCGAGCGGCATCCGATCGAGCACCATCAGGCTGCTCACGACCTTGGTGATGCTCGCGATGCTCACGGCATCGGGGATCGAGGCGACCGTGCTCAGCCCCGCGATGCCGACGGCGCCGCTTCCCTGCGCCGGCCACGTGACCGCCGCGGGCGGAGCCGGAGTGGTCTCCACCTCGACGACCTGCACCGTCGGCGGCACTTCGTGCAGAGGCCAGAGCAGGGTCGTGCCGGCGTATGCGGCGGCCAGGGTGATGATCGTGGCCAGCGGCACCAGGACCCCCGGACGGAGGAACGCCGGCCGCAGATGCGCGTCACGCAGCAGCCCGGCGGTCTTCTCGGTCTCCGGGGCGTCGTCGAGCGTGGCCAGAGGAGAATGCGTCGCGATGGTCGCGGTGTCGACCCAGGTGAGCGCCGTGGCCGTCGTCTCGTCATCCGCCCATTGGGGCGCCGCAGTGTCCTCGAGCGGCTTCGGATCGGCGGCGGTGGCGACGGCGACGGTGGCGTCGGCGGTGGCGTCGGCGGCGTCGGCAGCGTTCCGGCGCGCTTTCGGGACGAAGGGCGGTTTCGTCAACGGAGGCGTCAGCGCCTCCGGTGCGGTGCCCGATTCCGGTGCGGTGCCCGATTCCGGTGCGGAGCCGGGTTCCGCCGCCTCGACGGCCGTCGGCACCGGGGCGGTGGTCAGCAGCGCTCCGACCGCGGTGGCATCGGCAGGTCCGGAAAGGACGGCGGACGACGGGGTGTCGGAATCGCCGACGCCCGTCTTCTCGTCGGCGGGATCGGAAGCGGTCACTCGTTTACGGTACCCAATCCCCGGCACGTTCTGCGGCGCACGGTCCCGTCGTCGCGGGGTGTCGCGAACGGGTAGGATCTTCAGCACAACCACGGGAGTCCGGCGAGCCGGGCTGAGAGGGAGCGAATCGCGCTTCGACCGTCGAACCTGATCTGGGTCATGCCAGCGCAGGGAGGAGTTCAGATGAGTACGCCTACGTCCACATCCGCGCAGCAGGCATCCGCCGCCGCGAAGGGCCTGCACCGCACGACGATCTGGCGCTGGCGCGTCGTCGACATCGTCGTCGCCGCCGTCCTCGGCGTCGCTATCGGTCTCGTGTTCTGGGGCTGGAACACGATCGGCTACGCCTGGTTCGGCGCCGCTGATGCCCTGACGCCCGGCCTCGGCGGCATCGCCGTCGGCATCTGGCTGCTCGGCGGGGTGGTCGGCGGTCTCGTGATCCGCAAGCCGGGTGCCGCGCTCGTCGTCGAGCTGGTCGCCGCGATCGTGTCGATGCTGATCGGCAACGTGTGGGGCATCTCGACCGTGCTGTCCGGCATCGTGCAGGGCCTCGGCGCGGAGATCATCTTCGCGCTGTTCTTCTACCGTCGGTTCGGGATCGGAGTCGCCGCCCTCGCCGGTGTCGGAGCCGCGGTCGCCGCCTGGGTGTTCGAGTTGTTCTACGGCAGCTCGCCCAACATCCTGAAGTCCGTCGAGTTCAACACGATCTACCTGGTCAGCGTGGTCGTCTCCGGAGCGATCCTGGCCGGTGTGGTCGGCTGGCTGCTCGTGCGCGCCCTCGCCGTCACCGGGGCGCTCAACCGCTTCGCCGTCGGGCGAGAGCACGTGCGCGAGGTCTGAGCGTGACCTTCGCCTCCCCGGCCCGCGTGCAGGCTGCGGGCTGGGGCTGGCGGTACGCCGGTCGAAAGCGTCCCGCCGTCGCGGACGTCTCCTTCACGATCGAACCGGGTGAACGCGTGCTGCTGCTCGGCGCCTCCGGCGCAGGGAAGTCGACACTGCTCGCCGGCCTCGCCGGCGTGCTCGGAGACGACGACGAGGGGGAGCGGACCGGGTCGCTCCGCATCGATGGCGCCGCCCCCGAGTCGCGCCACGGTCAGGTGGGGCTCGTCCTGCAGGACCCCGATGCCGGGATCGTGCTGTCGAAGGTCGGCGACGATGTGGCGTTCGGCTGCGAGAACCTGGGTGTCGCGGCGTCCGAGATCCCCGGCCGCGTCGCCGAGGCGCTGGATGCCGTCGGCCTCGATGTTCCGCTGCACCGCCCCACGAAGGCTCTCTCGGGCGGACAGAAGCAGCGCCTGGTGCTCGCCGGCGTCCTCGCGATGCGCCCGGGACTGCTGCTGCTCGACGAGCCCACCGCGAACCTCGATCCCGAAGGTGTGCGGGAGGTGCGCGCGAGCGTGGAGCGCGCCGTCGCTTCCACCGGTGCGACGCTGATCGTCGTCGAACATCGCACGCCGATCTGGGTCGATCTGATGACGCGGGTGATCGTGCTCGCGGCCGACGGAGGACTGCTCGCCGACGGCGCGCCGGATCAGGTGTTCGCCGCCCACGGCGACGTGCTCGCCGACGCCGGAGTGTGGGTGCCCGACCGCGGCATCGACCTTCCCGTGGGGGAACAGGTGGCGGCATCCGATGTCCTGATCGCCGATGCCCTCACCGCATCCGGTCTCGCGGTCGCGAGGGAGCCGGGCGTCGTGGTGCAGGCGGGACTCGACCTGCGGGTGCCGCGGGCGAACGCGACCGTGATCACGGGGCCGAACGGGGCGGGCAAGTCGACGCTCGCGCTCACCCTGGCCGGGCTCATCCCGGAGCAGGCAGGGGAGGTGCGGTCTGCGCCCGAACTCGCGGGTCGCAAGGGCACGCGCCCCATCCGCTGGACCTCGCGCGAGCTGCTGACCCGTATCGGCATGGTGTTCCAGGAGCCGGAGCATCAGTTCCTCGCCCAGACGCTGCGCGACGAGCTCGCCGTCGGCCCTCGGGCGCTCGGCTGGGACCGTGCGAAGACGGATGCCGTCGTCGACGAGCTGCTCGAGCGTCTCGGCCTCGCCCCGCTCGCACTCGCCAACCCGTTCACGCTCTCCGGAGGACAGAAGCGGCGGCTGTCGGTCGCGACCGTGCTGGCGGGGGCACCAGAGGTGATCGTGCTCGACGAACCGACCTTCGGGCAGGATCGTCGCGGGTGGATCTCGCTGGTCGCCCTGCTGCAGGACGAGATCGCGCGCGGTCGGTCGATCATCGCCGTCACGCACGACGACGCCGTGATCCGGCACCTCGGCGGCCACCGCATCGAGCTGGGGGCGGCGTCGTGACGATGACCGAGACCACGCGGCCGGTGTGGCTCGACGGCGTGAACCCGGTCACGAAGCTGCTGCTGGCGGTGCTGCTGTCGGTGCCGCTGTTCGCGTCCATCGACGTCACGAGCGCGCTCGCCGCGATCGTCCTGCAGCTGCTCTGCCTGCCGTTGACCGGGTTGCGTCTGTCGACCGTGCTGAAGCGGCTGCTGCCGATCGCGATCTTCGCACCGATCGCCGGCGTGAGCATGCTGCTGTACGCGGAACCTGCCGGACGCGTCTACTGGAGCTTCGGCTTCGCGACGATCAGCGAGGACTCGATCACGCTCGCGATCGCGGTGAGCCTGCGCGTCGTCGCGCTCGGACTGCCGACGATCCTGCTCTTCGGCGGCACCGATCCGACCGAGCTCGCCGACGCGCTGGCCCAGGTCGCGAAGCTCCCGAGCCGTTTCGTGCTCGGCATCCTCGCCGGCACGCGGATGCTGGGCCTGTTCCTCGACGACTGGCGCACCATGGGCCATGCCCGTCGTGCACGCGGTGTGGGGGATCGGGGTGTGCTGCGGCGATTCTTCTCGATGGCCTTCGTGCTGCTCGTGTTCGCCGTGCGGCGCGGATCCAAGTTGGCGCTCGCGATGGAGGCGCGCGGCTTCGGCTCCGGCATCCCCCGCACCTGGTCGCGGCCGTCACGGCTGCACCCGCGGGATGCGGTGGCGCTGATCGGGGGCATCGCGATCATGACGCTCGCGCTCGCCGCCGCGGTTCTCCTCGGGACGTTCCGCTTCGTCTGGAGCTGACTCGCGCTAGCCCGGGTCCGGCTGGAAGTAGCGGTCTCTGTGCAGTGCACACCGCTCGTTAAACGGTGCCGCGCAGGCGGGGCAGGCCGCCACCGTGAAGTACTCCGCGATCGTGAGCTCGTGCCCGCACGCGCCGCAGAGGATCGCGTCCCTGTCGTGCTGATCCGGCGCCCACTGTTCCGCCGGGTGCCCCGCCGACTCCTCGTGGCAGAGATGACACGGGTAGTAGTCGCCGCAGCAGGCGAAGCGGATCGCGATGATGTCGGTCGCACCCCGGTAGTGCACGCACCGCGTCATGTCATCGACGACGGCGCCGAAAACCGGAGGCCGACCGGAAGACGGGGGAGACTCGCTCACGTCTCGTTCCAGAGTCTCCGGTAGTACTCGAGTCGTTCGCGGTCCGGTTCGACGCCGTAAGCCTCGATGAGCGTGTCCTCCCACCCGGTGCCGAAGTTCCACAGCGTGCTCATCGAGGCGACCGCGATGTCGGCCCAACGGTCGGCGACGCCCAGAGCGGCGAGATCGACGAACGCGGTCGGGCGCCCCTCGTCGTCGAGAAGCGTGTTCGGCATGCACGCGTCGCCGTGGCACACCACCAGCTGGTCGACTGGTGGCGCCTGGAGCAGCTCCTCTGGCACGATCGTGCCGCGGTCGGCAGCATGGGAGATCCGCCATTGCGTGCTCCACTCCCACGGGCACTCGGCCACCGGCAGGGCATCGTGCAGCGCTCGAAGGCCCGCCCCGACCGCCCGCACCGCGGTCTCCGGCTGCTCGGCCCAGCGAGGGTCGACGGCGCTGCTCGCATCGATCGCGACCGTGACGAGCCACTCGTGCGAGTCATCCTGGCCCTGCTCGAGCACCTCCGGCGCGGAGATCCACTGTCGCGCCCAGCGCATGCGCTCGGCCTCGTCGCGCATGTTCGCCTCGTCGTCGAGCGGACCCCACTTGATGTACCGGCCGTCATCCGTGCGGAACGTCAACCCGCCGAGACCGTTGCGCCAGACCGGTACGAGTGCGGCACCGTCGGCGAGTTCGCGAACCCGCGTCGGCACGTCGAGGGAGGCGGAGGGGATGCTCATCCGTCCATCCTGCCCGACGGGATCGCCGTGAAGTTCGTCATCGGCTCTCGTCACGCAGGCTGCGCAGATACGCGTTGTACGCGTCGAGCTCGCTCGTGCCGTGCGCATCCGCATAGCGATCGGCGGCGGCGGCGCGGGCCGTGTCGTCACGGAACCAGCGATGCATGACGTAGACGAGCATCAGCAGGGTCGGGGCTTCGCCGTATGACCATGCCAGCCCACCGGCCAGCTGCTGGTCTTCGAGCGGATCCATCCCCAGTGCCAGAGTCGGTGCGACGAAGTAGTCGACGAGCATGGTGGTCGCCATCATCAGGAAGACGCCGAAGAACGCGTGCAGGGCGGCTTCCGCGAAGACGTCGAGGGCCCGCCCGCCGTGGCCGAGGCGCACCGGAAGCGGGTCGGAGCTCAGCACGGGGATCGCGAAGAGGATGCCGACGACGAGGAACCCGACCTCCAGGGCGAGGTGGCCTCCGGGTGCTGCGAGCACCCGATCAGCGAGACCGGCCAGGTACAGCCCGTAGAACGCGATCAGGTACACCGGCAGCGCGATCCACGGGCTCAGCAGCCACCGGGCGATCCGGCTGCGTAGGCCGGCGTGGGCGGCACGCAGGACGACGGCACCCGCCCCGCGGTGCGGCACCGCGCGCAGGAGGAGCGTTCCCGGTGAGCCGAGCACCAGCAGCGGCGGGATCGCGATCATGAGGGTGAGCTGCTGGAACATGAACACCGACATCAGCGCATAGCCGTACACCTCGACTCCGAGGCCCGTGGTGGCCGCGAGCGCGACGCACCCCAGGAGGAAGACGACGGTTCGCCAGACGGGCCACCGACGGTGCTGCCGCCACAACCGGATCGCCCCGGCCAGATAAGCGACCGCCAGCACTGCCGCGACCAGGGGCAGGAGGGGGAACGGTCCCGCCGCCGGAGTGAGGAAGGCCGGTGTGAGGAAGTCCGAGAAGGTCGGCGGTGCATCGGGCATCCAGTCGTTCATCCGGTCGCGTCCTCCCGCGAGCCGTCGGGCCGGTCGATGGTCTGCGCAGTCCGCGCCGCCGCCCGCTGGTCGATCCAGAGCCCGACGACGAGGACGACGCCCCCGATCGCGAGCGCGACATCGGCGAGGTTTCCGATGAACCAGTTCCCGTAGGCGAGGAAGTCGGTGACGTGACCACGACCGAATCCGGGAGGTGCGAGCAGACGGTCCAGCACGTTCCCGATGGCGCCTCCGAGGATGAATCCGAGCCCCCAGGCCCGCCCCTTCGTGCGGGCGCGGGTCGCGGCGACGAACAGCGCCACCACCGCACCCACCCCCACCACGGTCAGCAACCAGGTCGCCCCTGACCCGAGCGACAGGATCGCGCCGGGGTTGAAGGCGAGCTGCAGACCGAGTGCGTCGCCCAGGAGGGGTATCCGCTCCGTCCGGCTGAGTCCTGCGATCGCGGCGGCCTTGCTCGCCTGGTCGATGAGCACGACGATGCCGGCGACGACGAAGGCGATCCCATACCGGGGGCTGTTCTCACGCAACATCGGAACCCTCTTCTCTTGCAGCGGCCTCCGCACGGTCGCGCCGACGCCGCGCGCGCCCTGAGAGGAGAACGCCGAGCGCGCCGGCAGCGAGGAGGAAACCGATCCCGAAGAGGAAGGCGACGCCGAGGAAGCCGAGATCGGTGCGCTGCACCCCCTGTTCGCCGTTCTGCTGTTCATGCGTGGTGCGGGAGGTGGGAGTCGGGGTCGGGGTCGGAGTGGGAGCAGAGGTCGGAGTGGGAGTCGGGGTCGGAGCGGGAGCGGGCGTCGCCGTGCGGCTCAGCGTCGAAGTCGATGAGCGAAGATCCACTCCGGGGGCGTCGACGGCACCGCGCTGCTCGCCAGCGGCTGCCGACTCCGCACCGATGAACATGATCAGGGCACTGAGAACCGCCACAGCGATCGTCGTGCGGACCGGATGCCGAGAGGTGGTGCCGACCGGCCGGCTCACCGTCCCGGCCTGTCGGGAGCGAGCGGTTCGCCGTCGTTCGATGTGCGTTTCATGGGGTCTCCTTCGATGGGGTGAGCACGGGCGTGGCGTCGGATGCCGTCACGCAGGGGTCGCGTGATTCCCGGTGGGAGCGGGCGCGATCCGGATGCCGGGGCGTGCGCACGCGACGCAGGAAGCCGAGGAGCCGCGCGATGCCGGCGGAAGGCGTCGTCCTGATGACGGCGCGCCGACGATCAGGTTCGGGAGAGGCCGAGCTGGATCAGGGAGATCGCGGTCACGCGGGGGTGCATGGGGGCAGCCAGGGCTGAGGGCAGCGCGTGCGGCTTCTCCCGGAGGGTCGAGCGCTGTCCTGGGCGCCGGAGCACGCGCGACAGCAGGAGCATCGCGGCGAGGCCGCACAGCACCCCGAGAATGCAGAGTGCGGCACCGGCGAGGGCGCTCGTCCCGGTGGCCGGAAGCGCGGCCGGTGTCTGGTCCTGGTCCACCGCGGCAGCGCTATCCACCGCGGCAGCGTTGTCCACCGAGGCAGCGTTGCCCGCGGCAACGGCGTCGTCGAACGCTTCGATGGACGCGGCGGCGAGTGAAGGAGCCGCTCCGTTCTCCCCGGCATCGCCGTGGGCGGTCACCGCGAAGGCGAAGAGGAGCAGGAGCGCCAGGCACGCAGTGGTAATGAGGCGCATTATCATCGGCCGGTCGACAGGCGCCGTGGATCGGTGGATCCCGGGCGAGCGGCGCATTCTCCGGATCCTACTCCCACGACTTATCGCGTTCCTTCGAGCGGGAGACGGGAACTAGGCTCGGTCTCGACGCAGTCGCTCAGAGTCGTGGTGGAACCAGGAACCACGTAGGCTGATACTGCGTTCCATCAATGCATGTCGCACGACGACGTTCGAAGGAGAACATCAGATGCAGATCAGCGGACAGGGTGCACTCATCACCGGTGGGGCCTCGGGCCTCGGACTCGCCACCGCGCGCCGACTCGTCGCCGCCGGCGCCCACGTCACGATCATCGACCTCGCATCGTCGAAGGGCGCTGAGGTCGCGGACGAGCTCGGCGGACTGTTCGTCGCCGCCGACGTCACGAGCGCCGACGAGGTGCAGGCCGCCGTCGCCGCCGCGCAGTCGACCGCCCCTCTGCGCGTCGTCGTGAACTGCGCGGGCATCGCGCCACCCGCGAAGGTGCTCGACCGTGAGGGCAATCCGGCCGTGCTCTCCGACTTCGAGCGCGTGATCCGCATCAACCTCGTCGGTACGTTCAACGTCATCTCGCAGGCTTCCGCCGTGATCGCCAAGAACGAGCCCCATGACGAAGAGCGCGGCGTCATCGTCAACACCGCCAGCGTCGCCGCATTCGACGGCCAGATCGGCCAGCCCGCGTACTCCGCTTCCAAGGGCGGCGTGCACGCGATGACCCTCCCGGTGGCGCGCGAGCTCGCCCGCTACGGCATCCGGGTGTGCACGATCGCCCCCGGCATCATGGAGACGCCGATGCTGATGGGCCTCCCGCAGGCGGCGCAGGATTCCCTCGGCCAGCAGGTTCCCTTCCCGTCGCGCCTGGGCCGACCCGACGAGTACGCCGCCCTCGTGCAGCAGATCGTCGAGAACGGCTATCTCAACGGGGAGACCATCCGCCTCGACGGTGCCATCCGCATGGCCCCGAGATAACCCGCCATTCCGGCTGAGAACCCAGGAGAACCCATGTCCCTTGCAGGCAAGACCATCCTGATGTCGGGCGGCAGCCGCGGCATCGGCCTCGCGATCGCGCTGCGGGCCGCCGCCGACGGCGCGAACATCGCCATGCTCGCGAAGACCGACACCCCGCATCCGAAGCTCGAGGGCACGATCCACACCGCCGCCGAGGAGATCCGCGCCGCGGGCGGCAATGCGCTGCCGATCGTCGGCGACGTGCGCGATGACGACGACATCACCGAAGCCGTCTTGAAGACGCAGGGTGAGTTCGGCGGCATCGACATCGTCATCAACAACGCCAGCGTGATCGACCTCTCGCGCTCGCTCGACCTGGGGGCGAAGAAGTACGACCTGATGCAGGACGTCAACGTGCGCGGCACGTTCATGCTCTCGCGTGCGGCCGTCCCGATCCTCAAGGACGCCGAGAACCCGCACATCCTCTCGCTCTCGCCGCCCCTCAACCCGTCCCCGAAGTGGCTCGGCGCCCACACCGGATACACGCTCGCGAAGTTCGGCATGACCATGGCCACCCTCGGGCTGGCCGCGGAGTTCGCCCGCGACGGGATCGCCGCCAACACGCTGTGGCCGCGCACCACGATCGCGACCGCGGCCGTGCAGAACCTCCTCGGCGGCGACAAGGTCATGGCCGCGAGCCGCACGCCCGACATCTACGCGGATGCCGCCTACGCCGTGCTCCTGAAGCCCGCCGCGACGTACACGGGACAGACGCTCATCGTGGAGGACGTTCTCGAGGCCGACGGTGTCACCGACTTCTCGGGCTACGCCGCGATCCCGGGAACTCCCGACAACGCCCTGTTCCCCGACATCTTCCTCGACTGAGCTTCCGGAGGGATCCTGGGTGCTGCCGAAACGGAGACGATCCGTCACCGGCAGTGCGTGTCGGGTGAGGGCGCGCCGGCGCGCACACCGTTCGTCTCCGTTTTCGCACGGGGGGACGGGCGGGAGGCAAGGGCTG